>NZ_SCHL01000020.1 GCF_004099695.1 Methanosarcina sp. MSH10X1
GCGTCAAGCACAACTATTCCGTCAGATAAAGGTCTTAAGACCGCAGCCTGGATTCGGGCATTGGTATCAAAGTCACTCCCATCAATAGTGACAGTTGGAGTAGTTGCAGTGTTCGTAAGAGTTACAGTGATAGTCCCCCTGTCCCCGGGCATGAAAACCTCGGGTTCCGAAATAACTTCCTTAAGCTCAACCGTACCTTTACTGTCAAATGTTTCAGTGCCTATTCGTATGTCAAAGCTTTTCTCACTCCAGGGACTGTCTTTATCCGTCTTTGTCCGGATATCAATAGAGCGCACTCCTTTCTGTGCGTTTTTATCTACAAACAGGTAAAATTCCTTTGTAGCAGTCCTGCCAGGATTGAGAACTCCGACGTTCTTCAGAGCATTTGCCTGGGAATCAAGAGAGAAAGGATATTGAGGTACGATTTCGATGTCAACATTCTCAGCTTTGTCTCCTCCGATGTTTTCCAACTGAACGGTCAGATTCAGATATTCTCCTATTTTTGCAGGATAGGGATTTGTTTCAACTATTGTAACTTTCAGGTTGGCTCCCCCAACAGCTGCAGAAGCAGGAGCTGCAAAAATTGAGGAAACCAAAAGTAAAGATAATATAAGAGAGAGAAGTGAATTTTTGGTTTTTATCATTCTAATTTCACCCCGATTAGCCTGAGTTTGAAATCTGAATACCAGGATTATTCCTTATTATTCTGAATTATCCCATCCTTTACGAGTACTATCCTGTCAGCGTACCCTGCAATTTCCGGATCATGGGTAATCATTACAATGGTTCTGCCATCTTCATTGAGTTTTCTAAACATATTTAGAATCTCACAGCCTGTTTTCGAGTCCAGATTTCCGGTCGGCTCATCTGCAAGAAGGATTGCGGGATCGTTGACGAGAGCTCTGGCGATAGCGACTCTCTGGGATTGTCCGCCTGAAAGCTCACCCGGCCTGTGACGCATTCTATCCCCCAGTCCCACGAGTCTAAGTAACTCCTTTGCTCTTTCGTGAGTATCGACCCCACTCCTGGAGTTAGCATAGGTAGGAAGTTCGACATTTTCAAGAGCTGTAAGCCTGGGGATCAGGTTAAATGTCTGGAAAATAAAACCGATCTCTAATCCTCTGAGCCTGGCAACTTCCCTGTCAGATAATTTATTGATGTCAAGTCCTTTAATTATGATTTTTCCTTCTGTAGGTCTATCAAGAAAACCTATAAGATTCATAAGTGTGCTTTTCCCTGAACCAGAAGGTCCCATAATGGCAAGGAATTCTCCCTCCCGGACTTTCAGGTTAATATCATGGAGAATCGGAACCTCCATATCTCCAAGTATATAACTCTTTTTAACATCAATCACTTCAATAACAGAAGCTGCTGTCAATTGTGTTTTACCGTTCTGCAGATCTCCAGAACGGCGCAGCTCACATTTAAACTGCTCTTCACTTGAAGTAGCCAGATCTTTTTCCGAGGGCAGTTTTCCTTCAAGCCTGGAATTTTCGGTTCCCGTCTCCAATATTAAGTCTCCGGGAGCAGAAACGTCTTCAATGGATATCTTCGTTTCCATGTCTACTCCTATGTTTTTTGGATGTTCTGATTAATTCATACGTATCTTAGTACCTATATAATATAGCCTATTCTGAGTTTCGAGCTTTGAATATCAGGCAATAGAACAATTTTTCAGCATCTAAAGAGCCAGAACCCTGGAGAAAGAATTATTTTTGATATCAGAGATATTACTTTTCCAGTGACGCACATAAAGTTATTCTCTTAATTCGGGCTCTTCATCCAAGTTCTGTATATCTTCTATACTTTGATAGCTTCGGACTCCCATGATATGAGACTGAATTGCCAGAAAAACAGGCAGTCTCTGGAAACCTATGTAATAATAACTTCCTGTAATTCGGTGAAATTTGAGTTCTTGCACCTGAATTACCTATGATGTAAAGAAGTTACCTGGAAGTTTTGTATAGCCAACCCGTGCCTTATTGGGTTTGTCAGGAAGATAGGGTTGAAAAAGAAAAGGGCTATTCTCCAGACAGAGCAGCCCTACTCAAGGGATAGATATTATTCATATCTCAGAGCGTCCACAGGATTCATGCGTGCAGCTTTTCTTGCAGGATATAGGCCAGCAGTTACTCCCACCAGGATAGAAATCGCAATTCCGATTTCGATCAACTTTAAGGGAAAGACAGGAGGAAGTTTAAGAGCACTCTCAAGAGCGTAAGCCCCCAGACCGCCTATTGCAGTGCCTACAATTCCCCCAAAGAAGCTGACCATTATGGATTCAAGCAAGAAAAGGGATAGAATATTGGAATTGCTGTAACCTACAGATTTCATTATCCCGATTTCCCTGGTTCTTTCAGTTACGGTCACAAGCATAATATTCATAATTCCTATTGAGCCCACAAAAAGAGAGATAAGGGCAAGAGCCAGCAGGAAAGAATTCAAAGCATCTCCTATTTTTCCTGTTTGCTCAAGAACTTCTTCCTGGTTAAAGACGTAATAAGGTTTTACATCCTCATTATCAATGTCTCTTTCCGGAACTCCGAAATTCCGGGCAAATCTGCTATCTACGTCATCTGAAATATCACGAAC
Source organism: Methanosarcina sp. MSH10X1 (assembly GCF_004099695.1). GTDB lineage: Archaea > Halobacteriota > Methanosarcinia > Methanosarcinales > Methanosarcinaceae > Methanosarcina. The sequence goes on from NZ_SCHL01000020.1 coordinate 2,593, forward strand.
TTTTTCAGGACTGTCCGCCATTGCAAGGAAAGCTCCATAGTCCTTTTCCCCGATCATTTCGTTCATAGTAGAAATGGGAATGAAAACTGTCAAATCGTAGTCACTGTCTTGACTTACAACCGTTGGCTCGGAATCTTTCAGTATGCCTTTTACCTTAAAACTTTTTGTCACAATTGTACCATTTTCCTGTCGGAAAGCGATCTCTACAGTACTCCTGTGGGAGATATTCTTACTGAACTTGTCGTTTGCAATATCATACCCAAGAACAGCAGATGCGCTATCTTTATCCGTCAGGAAAGTACCCCCTTCCATTTGCAGGCCCTGAATTTTCTGAAAATCCTTGTTAACTCCTGCAATATTCACATTTTTAGTCTCTGAGAGATATATGAGATCCCCGCTCATCGTTTTTCTGGGAGATACGCCTGTAATTCCCGGAGTATTCTTCATAAGATTGTACTCGTTTTCAAAGAAAATGTTTGGCTGCTCGCTGGCTGCAATAATAAAATTGGAGCCTACTGAAGAGATCTCATCAGTAAAAAACTGATTAAAGCTGGCACCAAGGGATGCATTTACAACAACGGCAGCTATGCCAATTACTATTCCCAGTGTGGTGAGTGCAGACCTTAGCTTAGCACTTCCTATACTCCCGGATGCTATACGGGCTGCCTGTCCAAATTTTATCATATTCTACCCCACAAATATGATGTCAGTTCACAAGTTTTAGGTTTATTGTTTTCTTTTCTTGTAGAACAAGAAAGCAGCAGGAACAGAGACTATAAGAAGTCCGCCTGCCAGTACGGCTGTTGGATTAGATTCCGTAGATCCCGAAGCACTGGTGAAGTTCAGGTTGCCTACAGTATTTGCATGTCTGTTAATTCCATTATTATAGTTTGCAGTAAGGCTCATATTTTTACCCTCCTCCCTGCCAGGACTCCACGAATCGTCTGCTACCGCATTGAATTCAATAGTAAAGAGTTCATCCGGATTCATTGGCCCTATGAAGTATTCTGCAGGGTAGAATCTCATACCTTCGGCTTCTGGTTTTATGCTTACCGAATTGAATTCGTTAGGGTGGGTATTTGCCACATCGAACTCAATTGTAGCTTTTCCATCGACCATTGTAAGTTCTTTTGAGGGGATCACTCTTATGTTCGAGGAATCGACCTTGAGAGGAATATTCTTTCTGCTGTTGTAATCAAAGGAGTTGCCCTCGATTGCAAGTTCAAGGTTATGAGTTCCTTCTGTAGCCTCCTCTGCAACCCTAACATTGAAGGTCAGCCTGATGCTGTCTCCAGGCCCCAGAAGACCCATATCCTCGTAGGGAGCGTCAAGCACAACTATTCCGTCAGATAAAGGTCTTAAGACCGCAGCCTGGATTCGGGCATTGGTATCAAAGTCACTCCCATCAATGGTGACAGTTGGAGTAGTTGCTGTGTTCGTAAGAGTTACAGTAATGGTCCCCCTGTCCCCGGGCATGAAAACTCTGGGCTCCGAAATAACTTCCTTAAGCTCAACCGTGCCTTTACTGTTAAATGTTTCAGTGCCTATTCGTATGTCAAAGCTTTTCTCACTCCAGGGACTGTCTTTATCCGTCTTTGTCCGGATATCAATAGAGCGCACTCCTTTCTGTGCGTTTTTATCTACAAAAAGATGAAACTCTTTTGTAGCAGTCCTGCCAGGATTGAGAACTCCGACGTTCTTCAGAGCATTTGCCTGGGAATCAAGAGAGAAAGGATATTGAGGTACGATTTCGATGTCAACATTCTCAGCTTTGTCTCCTCCGATGTTTTCCAACTGAACGGTTAGAGTCAGATATTCTCCTATTTTTGCAGGATAGGGATTTGTTTCGACTATTGTAACTTTCAGGTTGGCTCCCCCAACAGCTGCAGAGGCAGGAGCTGCAAAAATTGAGGAGATTAAGAGCAACGAAAAAAAAGCTGCGATAGTGTTCTTTTTAATTATTTGCATGTATTTCCACCTTCAATTGTATTGAATTATTCCATCCTTTACAAGGATAACTCTATCAGCGTATTTTGCAATTTCAGGGTCGTGTGTAACGATTACTACTGTTCTACCTTCCGTATTCAAATCCATAAATATTCGAAGGATTTCGGCTCCTGTTCTGGAGTCAAGGTTTCCGGTCGGCTCATCTGCCAGAAGGATTGCAGGGTCGTTAATAAGTGCACGTGCAATTGAGACCCGCTGGGATTGCCCTCCTGAAAGTTCCCCTGGTTTGTGATGCATGCGGTCATGCAGTCCCATAATTTTAAGAAGTTCCTTTGCACGTCTCTTTGGATCGATATTGGTTCTCGAATTAGCAAAGGTAGGAAGCAAGATATTTTCAAGTGCAGTCAGGCGCGGAACAAGATTGAAAGTTTGAAAAATAAAACCTATTTCGAGCCCCCGAAGATGGGCGAGCTCTTGATCTGACATCCTATTTAGATCCTTTCCCCTTACAAGAACCTGTCCTTGAGTAGGCCTGTCAAGGCAGCCTATAAGGTTCACAAGAGTACTTTTTCCAGAGCCTGATGGGCCCATGATAGCCAGAAATTCTCCTTGTTCAATTTTAAGATTTACATCTGAGAGAACGGGAATCTCCATACTCCCAAGTATATAGGTTTTCCTGACATTGGAGACTTCGACAATAGGAAGTCTGTCCTCAGGCAAATTATTTTTGTTAATATACACGTCCCCCTGTCCCAAAGTTACTAAAATGTGATAGAAGAATTACATTGAATAATCTCAATGTTTTTACTCATTATGTAAGACAGTCCATTTTAACTTATGCTTTATTAATTTTCGCCCAAAGACCCAGTTTGAAGGCATATAGATATTGTTTTGTAAATTAAAAATCATGGATATTAATTGGTTATCAGAAGATGTTTCTCGAATTACCCTCTGGACTTTTTTAAATAACTTATCATTATAAATAATGAATCTTTACCAAAAAATACGAAAACTAGAGTCAGCTAAAATATAGGCTGTGAAAACAGATAGCTGTAATTCTTTCATGAGGTGAAAGACCTTTTACAGAAAATTTACGAACATTCTCCAGAAGTAACCTTCATAAATTAATAATGTATCTATATGCACATATATTAGAAAACCACTGACGGGTTCAAAACGACTAAACCAATCATTTTTAAAAATTTTTTCATTTAATCTTGAGACACAGTAAAATATTTAGATCAAGGTGGAGAATAAATTAGGGACTTTTAAACATTAAATAGGTTAAAAAATATATATCTGTATAAGGGAACCTTACTCTAAACATTTAGAAACTATTTTTCATAAGGAGATGAAATTCTACCGAGCTTATATAATTTGGTATATATAGCTATATACAGTCACTGTTGGTTAAAGTTTTGAACGGTAGATCTCGAATTAATAGAAAATGCATCATAGAATATTAATAAGTGCTGACAGGGGCTGTGAAAAAGGTACCATTTAGCAGTACGCAAACATTGATATAAAAATGTAAAACAAAGGGGGGAATAGATATGGTCTTTGCATTTAACTTTAGTCAGATGTTCGCATTCATGACTAACTTCAACTTCGTATTCGATTTAGGCAATTTCTGCTTTTTCTAAGCGGAAGTGCAAGATGTGTTTCTGCAGGGAGAACCATAAGGTCTTATCCAGACTGCAGAAGACCAGGGTATAACGGGGGATAAACAAAACCAGGAAAAAGTGAGGGATTTAAAATGATCTTCAGTTTCGAATATTCAAATATTATAAAGTACTTCCAGGCGGAGTGCTTCAAATTCTTCTACTGCTTCTAAGCAAGCTGTAAGAAAAAGACCTCTGCACCGGTATGAACAATATTATTGTAACCTCGGTACAGAAGGCCGTGGTATAACGGGGACGAACAATCAGGAAAAGAGTGAGGGATTTAAAATGATTTTCAGTTTCGAATATTCAAAGATTACACAGTACTTCCAGGCGGAATGCTTCAAATTCTTCTACTGCTTCTAAGCAAGCTGTAAGAAAAAGGCCTCTGCACCGGTATGAACAATATTATTGTAACCTCGGTGCAGAAGGCCGTGGTATAACGGGGACGAACAATCAGGAAAAGAGTGAGGGATTTAAAATGATTTTCAGTTTCGAATATTCAAAGATTACACAGTACTTCCAGACAGAATGCTTCAAATTCTTCTACTGCTTCTAAGCAAGCTGTAGATAGAAGGGTTCTGCAAGGTGAGCGAGGTCCTTATAAACGCAATTGCAGAAACCTGCGTATAACGGGGACGAACAATCAGGAAAAGGGTGAGGGATTAAAATGATTTTCAGTTTCGAATATTCAAATATTGTAAAGTACTTCCAGGCGGAGTGCTTCAAATTCTTCTACTGCTTATAAATACGCATAGTTAAAATGTTCCTGCAGGGAAGGACTGCAAAGCTTATACTTCCCAATTGTAGAAGACTAGAGTATAACGGAGGATAAACAAAACGCAGAATTGAGTGGAGGGATTAAAATGATCTTCGAAATTTTCTACTCGCAGGTCAACAGTTACTTCCAAGCTGAAACGTTGAAATTCTATTATAAGCTTTGATTAAGCAACGGTACTAACGAAAAGATACGAAGTTGCCAGCCCTTCAGGCAACTTCGTCCTTATAAAAGAAATATAATACTGCCACTTTTTTACCTCCTTTTTATTTTGCTGATATTTACTCTTTTTAATGTCTCTATGAGATCTCTACCATGTCGGACATACTTTTGGAAATATAAGAAAAACAAACCTCGTAAAATTTAAAATTGATACTGAAAACTTTAGAATCGGGAAAATATAATATTTTTTAAAGGTTATAGTTTTCTACGAGGATATTCACTCCAGAGTAATCAAAATAGAATGTAGAGAATCGAGAGGTCTGTCCATCCAAATATAAGATTGCAGCAAAAGCTTCTGTTAGCTTATGTTAGATTCTGTTTCCAAATACTAAAAGACTATTATTTGTAAGGAGTTGTTATTCTCCACATTATATGTAAATTAAGAGTATACCTTAATATTGATGATCCTGTGTGAGTCTAGTTCTGAATCTTGTTTCTTTAATAAACTGAGATTTTGTAAATTAGACTAACTTGGATTTCAATAACCTAAGTATATGATTTAAGGTGCTTTAAGATCCTTTGGTCTTTTAGCCAGGAGTCTCCAAGATTGTTTATACTTACCTTCAATCCCAAAAATAGGTTCTGGGAGTATAACTTGGGAGTATAGTATAAAAAAGGATATCTAAGGGGGTTTGGCGAAAGCGAATTCTATCCGAGGGATTAGAGAACTGAATTTGGTTAGCAGAAGCTATAAATCTAAACGAGAAAAAATAAAATTTCACTATGGAGGGAATTACAATGTTTTACTATATAAGTTATACAAAAGTCACCATACTCATACAAGTAATAAGGTTTAAGATGATATATTTTGGCGGCCAGGGTTTTGGCGGCTTTGGAAGATTCCTCAGATGATATAAGTGTCAGATGTTTACCAGTCGACTACCACTTTAAATGATATACATTACAGGCTCAGACTGCATGCTCAGGCAACAGTGTGGCCTGTATGAATTTTTTACAGTGGAAATAATAGGTTTTCTTAAGCATAAATAGCTGAATTCAAATCTTTTCTAGAAATACTACTGCAAGTATAATCGAACAAACATTACAGTTAAATCATAACAGTCCAGTCGAATAGATTTTTATCAGTTTTCCTCTTGTTCGTTATGATCAGGTAGAGGACAATGCCGACTAAGAACTGAAATACGGGAAGTTCTTGAAAATAGATCAATAAATGATAAGGAATAAAGAAGAATAAAAAAGAAGAATAACTTTTGAAGAGAGAAAAGCCTAATTTTATAAAATGATCTTTATTTGAATTTTTAGAGCTAAAGAGGATTTATATTTAGAGGTTGGTGTCAGGTAAAAGCATTCTGGCTTTTCTTCAGAATGGGACCTTTATACTTCAAGGTTAAATTTAGCTCGAGAATTAACCCGAGAGTTGAGTTTAGAGGGACCTATATAAAGCCACTAATTTATACTTATGAACAATACACAGATAAGGCAATGTGAACATGTAAAATTCTAACAGGCTTCCTCTTTTAAGTATCCTGATACTTCCTTTCTAGCAGGAACGCGTTTAGTACAATACGTAGAGCATGAAAAGGCTTGTTTTCTTTATGTTTAAAGAACTCTTAGAACTTTACTGGAAATTTTTAATGCGGTCCAGTTCTAAAGGAAGTGAAAATAATTGTGGTGAAAATGAGTGCCTGGCTTAAATTACACAGGGATAAATATCTTCCGCATATAGCCTTTTACAAGGATCATGCTTATTCACGCTTCAGAGGAATAAAATAGTAAAGCTTGAAGTTCCTAACCTGGAAAGAGTTGCCAGGCCTACCTGATCCTTCTAATATCCGGTTTGGAAGAGAGTAAAGCTTAAGCCCCTATAGAGAAAAATAATTCACAAAATCTAATTGTTACTCTTAGAATTCAGTTGTGTATTAACTGGAATAAACAAATGAGAAATCCTGGACTATTAGGAAAAAAAATAGAAGACCTGTACATATTTTTAATTAGGCGCCTTAAACTTTTTCTTGAATTATGAAATCAGGATTGTGAACTCGCACTTAAAATAGGGAATAAAATTGCCTGTTTGGCAGGCAATCTCATATATTAAAGGATGAAAAATGGAAAGCGAGTATGCTTATATGTCCACCTTATTAAACCTCCACATAGCAGCAGATAGCATTGTAAGGGCAAAGAAAATGAGGCCCATGAAAGAAAAAGCGATATCAGCTGTAGTATAAACGTAGTGATTCCCCATTACAGAGAAATTAGTTCCTAGAGCAAAATAACGGATTCCATCTGCCAGTAGGGTTAGCGGGTTAAACATCGAGAGAAGCTTGAGGATATCAGGAAACGACTCGATAGGATAAAGGGCGTTACTTATGAAGAAAAGGGGCATGCTAAGCAGGGTGAGGATTGATTGCATCCCTTCAGGATTTTCAATGGTAATTGCAATAGACCCTGACAGGAAAAGGAATCCAAGAGTAAAGACTGCCACCAGTAGCATAATACCCAGGATTGCAGTAATAGTTTGGGCGAGAGTAAATCCCTCAAAGAAATCCATTCCTATAAGTTTCCCGAATCCTATTATTATGAAAGTCTGGATAAAGGCCTTAGTTACACCCGAAAGTCCAATCCCGAGAATAATATGAAATCTGGGAACCGGACTTGCAAGAGTTTCCCTCAAGAGACTAAATTTTTTATCAAACATAAGGGTGGTGCCTCCAAACAGACTGCTGAATAACACATCCATTGCAATTATCCCTGCCCCCATATACGAAAGATAATCAACTACGGGAACACCGGCTTCGTTTGGAACAAGTGAAGTTAATTTGTCAAAACTGTCAGACATAGCAAGCCCGAAAAATGCTAGCCACATCACAGGCTGGATCAGTGAACTGAAAAGCACCGATTTAAATCTAAAGAATTTCAGCATCTCTCTCCAGTATATGGCACGAAATTCAAAATTCATTCCGAAACCCCCGCAGTTTCCTTTCCTTGCGGCTTTTCTTTATCATCGCCTTCCCTTAACTCATGCCCTGTGTAATGGACAAAAACATCATCCATTGAGGGTTTTTTGATATTTACGGTTGTGATATCTATCCCTTCTCCCCGGATTTTCTCCATAATTTGAGGAAGCACATGAGTAACGTCCTCTCCTATAAGGATTCTCAGGGATTTCGTATCTTCTGTTACACTTTTAACCGACCTTAGTGACCTCAAAATTTCTGCAGCGGTTTTATTATTACTGGTTTCGAGATAAATGAGGTCTTTACCAAGTGTATTCTTTAATTCATCTGAGTTTCCAGTTACGATTATTTTTCCGTGATCAATTATGCTTATTCTATCGCTCAGTTGATCCGCTTCTTCCATATAATGGGTTGTCAGAAATATGGTAGTGCCTTCTCTTTTAATCTCTCTAAGGTACTCCCACATTCTCATCCTTGTCTGGATATCGAAACCTACGGTTGGCTCATCAAGGAAAAGGACTGCAGGTCTTGTCATCAGACCTCGTGCAAGCTCAAGCCTTCGCTTCATACCGCCGCTCAAATCTTTTGCCAGGGTATTCCTTTTACTCTCCAGATCAGTCAGTTTTAAGAGTTCGTCGATGCGTTCTTTTCTTTCTTTTTTTGGCATGGAATAAATCCTGCCGTGATACTCAAGATTCTCAGATACGGTCATCTCATGATCAAGGCAAAGCATTTGAAAAACAATGCCTATTGATCGTCTTACGGATTTCGAGTCTTTTGCAACATCATACCCGTTGACTCTGGCTTCTCCTTTCTGGAGTTTCTTCAATGTAGTAAGAATATTAATTACAGTACTCTTGCCCGCCCCATTTGGACCAAGAAATGAGAAAATTTCCCCCTGCTTTACAGTGAAACTGATATTGTCAACAGCTTTTAAAGAGCCATATGAATGTTCAAGATTATTTACTTCTATGACATTTCCGGTCATTCGTAGATCAACCCCTTCCCTCTACCGTATCGGATCACTCCTATCACTTATATTAGATCCATTAAACCCATTACTAGACCCCAATCTTTAATGGGTATGGATGTAGCAAGTAGTTTGTTGAGACTATTGAGTTTGGATAAATATCTTAATAGTTTTACACAAGTAGTTATGTCTCAGATGGTTTATATAAATAGGAAATAAAGATTCTAAACTAATCTCTAAGAAGCTTCTTGTTTTTCGTTTAGATACTTCTAAAAAGCTAGATAGATCGTTTAATACAATCATACTTACTAAAATATATCCCCAATAACTTCCCCCTTTTGTTTTTTTAAAATTCCTTTCCTATCCAAGTTATATTTAAGAAAATAGAAAACATAAGAAAGATATCTTTATATTGTGGTACCTGCCTCGAAACGAGCGTTAACTAAACTAGAACCAAATATCTTTAGAAAATAATTGAAGCTTTAACTTTAATATTACTCCCACCTAAAGAAAAAGACTTCTCACTATATAAATTAATTGTCTATTTTAAGAATTGACGTCCTCTTCTACGTATAAACATCTTCTATCCCAAATTACATTCTGCCAGGTTATTTGATTTAAATACTCCGACAATAGGTATTCCAGATACAAAGAGAATATTCTGTGCAGATCAAATTAATAATTGTATGGTTTAAATAATAAATTATATTAAATTTATAATATAATGTGTAATTAAATAGACGATATAGAGAAATTTTAATAAGTATGTTATCTTAAAAGTTAATTTTTAAGTAAATTGAACACCCCGAGCCTATGCATGCCGGATCTCAGCATATATAGTAAGACATAGGATTCAAACTTTGGGGAAGATACATATAAATACGTTAATCGGCGATGTTATTTTGGGGGAGAGAATGGCAGAAAACTTGCGACTTTCACCGATTGTCCGTGCATATCCTGACAATCAATTTGAGAACCTGCAAATTGAAGTGATTCTTCGGGGTAGAGAAGAAAAATATTACCTTTAAAATTACCGAAAATGGCTTCCACATAAAAGCTACCAAAGAAAGGGTTGAGTATGCAGACAGCTACCACCGTCTGCTGCCTGGAAGACCCGGAAAAAGCGGCTGCTAATTACTCAAATGGCGTACTTAAAGTAAAAAGTACCTTATCAACAGCCTTTTGAGAAAGCCGTGGATGTAAAAATCGATTAAGAAAAGCAATTAGTAATTTCATGGTAAATTCTTAGGGGGAGAGAGTGCTATGGACAGTGCCGTACCCAGAATATTGAAAACTCCGATACTAGCAATGTATCACGATGACAAACGCCAGCTTCTTACTCTGGAAGTCGAACTTCCCGATGTAGAAAGTGAAAATATAACACTTATGATGCATGAAAACAGCTTTTATCTTAAAGCATTCAGTACAACCGTGGAGTATCTGGGATCTTTCTTTCTAGATGGTCCCGTAGATCCCGAAAAAGCAACAGCAGTCAACAATAAGGGAATGCTTACTATCAGAGTCCCCTACAAAGAGCGTTTTACTTGTGCAAGATATATTCCTATCCTGTAACGCAGTATAAGAAATAACACTCATCGGAAGAGATCTAAAAAACTTAAGTTTATATCTTATTAATCTTTATTATATTTTATCTGAATTAATAAAGATCATTTTTATTGAGTTTTGCTTGCGTAGAGGAGACACTATGAAAATAATAAAATGCAGTGATCTGGGGTTCAAGTGTAATTTTATGGCTGCTGGCAACGAACTGGAAGAAGTTGAAAATGCTATACTTGACCATATCGAAAAACAGCATAAAAAAGAGCTTCAGAATATGTCCGAAGATGACATTCATCATCTGAAACATCGGATATCGACCCTTCTTGGAAGAAGTTGCGGCTGTGGAGCTCTGTAACAAATAATAAACGAATATTTATACTAACAATACTGTGAAAAACGAAGGTTATCCTGGGCCTCTAGGCAGACTTTCTTTAAGCTTTTTTGTCAATTAATTTCATTCAAGAACCTTATCAAGGATCTAACTCTGAAAGGTGGGGGATTCGGTAAATAGAAAAGGCCGGACAAAAGACAGTTTTGAATAGCTCAGAAACCCAATAAAGAGTTTCAAAACCCCGGTCACGAATTCAGAATCCAGAGATAATAGTTAAGCAGCATAGCGAAGCTAACCCACAGGAGATATGGGAACAGTAAATAAGAAGCGAGTTTTGAAATTTCCCTGAATTTCAGGATTGTCAGACAGATCGCAAGCCAGAGCAAAATAATCTCGACAAAAGCATAGAAAGGTGATTTTAGCCCAAAGAAAAGAAAAGACCAGAGGGTATTAAGGCCTAACTGAACGCCGAAAATAAGCAGTGCCATTTTGACCCCTTCCTTCTGAAACCCCTTCTCCCAGACAAGGTAAAATGAGATTCCCATTAGTGTATAGAGCGTAACCCATACAGGAAAGAAGACCCAGGATGGAGGGTTGAAAGTCGGCTTTTCCAGTAAAAGATACCAGTTCTCAAGAGATGAAGCTGTAAATACTGAGCCTATTGCACCTGCAAGCTGGCAGAGCAAAATAGAAACCAGAAGTTTGAAAAGATTGACTCCCCGAACCATACAATATCATACCGGAAATTATTCTGTACTCCAACCCTTATTAATACTAGGATTCAAAAAAGCTTTAAACTTTCGCCTTTTGTTACAGATTTTATACAAACGCCCCGTCTAAGAGAAAAACTCAAACGGGTTTAGAATTATTTCCTTTTGAGATTAGCATTAATGAGTTTTATGTACATTAAATTAGAAAATATACTCAACAAAGTGAAATAAGGCATATGTGCGTATCAAAAATAACTTAATCTTCTCGATAGAATAACAGTTTAAAATTTTACAGCGATATGAGAAAAATATAAATATCAGAACATAGGTAAAAGACTACCTAATGCCTGGTAAAGGGTGGAAATCAAATGGTGCAGATAAAAAAGTGTACAACCAAAGAAGATGTAATAGAGGCTGTAATTGAAAGAGACGTGAAGTTTATCCGGACCCAGTTTACGGATACACTCGGCATCATTAAAAGCTGGGCAATCCCTGTCGAACAGCTGGAAGAAGCTTTCGAAAACGGGGTAATGTTTGACGGGTCTTCGATCCAGGGCTTTACAAGGATTGAAGAATCAGACATGAAACTTCTGCTTGACCCGTCCACTTTCAGGATCCTTCCATGGAGACCTGCAACCGGCGCAGTAGCCAGGATACTTGGTGATGTGTATCTTCCTGACGGACAGCCGTTTAAAGGAGACCCCAGATACGTTCTTAAAAGCGCAATTGCAGAGGCCGAGAAAATGGGGTACTCAATGAATGTAGGTCCTGAGCTGGAATTTTTCCTCTTTAAACTTGATGCAAATGGAAATCCGACCACAGAGCTTACGGACCAGGGAGGATACTTCGATTTCGCACCTCTTGACCGTGCACAGGATGTACGCAGAGATATTGACTATGCTCTCGAACATATGGGCTTCCAGATTGAAACCTCCCATCACGAAGTCGCACCTTCCCAGCATGAGATTGATTTCAGGTTCGGGGACGTGCTCAGTACTGCAGACAATGTTGTAACCTTTAAATATGTCGTAAAATCAATTGCGTATCACAAAGGGTATTATGCCACTTTTATGCCAAAGCCTCTCTTCGGGGTAAACGGTTCAGGGATGCACACCAACCAATCCCTCTTCAGGGATGGCAAGAATGTGTTCTATGATCCGGACACTCCAAGCCAGCTTTCTCAGGAAGCAATGTATTACATTGGAGGCCTATTGAAGCATATCAAAGAATTTGCAGCCGTTACAAATCCGGTTGTCAACTCCTATAAGAGAATTGTACCCGGATATGAAGCACCGGTTTACATCACCTGGTCTGCAAAGAACAGAAGTTCCCTGATTCGTATTCCTGCTACCCGTGGCAATGGGACGAGAGTGGAACTGAGATGTCCGGACCCGGCCTGTAATCCATATCTTGCCTTCTCCCTGATGCTCAGAGCTGGACTTGACGGTATAAAAAACAAGATCGATCCGGGAGAGCAAACTAACGTGAACATTTTCCATCTCACGGAAAAAGAGCGAGAGGAAAGGGGTATCCATTCCTTGCCTGCAGACCTCAAAGGAGCAATTGATGAAATGAGAGGTAGCAAATTCGTAAGGGAAGTTCTCGGAGAGCATGTTTTCAGCCACTACCTCTGTGCAAAAGAGATTGAATGGGACGAATACAAAAAAATGGTACACCCCTGGGAACTTGAGAAATATCTGCATATGTTGTAAGCATATCAGATCTCATGAAACCCACATAGATTCCAGTAGATCCAGTGAGACAGAATTGAAAAAGATTCATTCACAAGATTCACCTCTTCCGGAGGTGTATCCCAATTTTAATAAAACGGTCCAGTAGATTATGGAGGAATTTTCTCGTTCAACCGGCTAATTCCCCCATTCAACCGGTAAGATCCATTCACAAGAAGCTTCTCATACTTTCTTTATCGCTAAGGTCCGAAAAGAACATTAATATAAAAATGGTTTCATTATGTAAATCCACTTTTCAATAGCATTACTTTTTCTCAAAGAGATTTACCAGCATATTATGCTGCCGGGAAATAAAACTAACATCCTTAAGATGAGAGGACTAAGAGAATTAATCTGTTAAAAAGCCAGTGACAGGAATGTAAATGCAGAAAAAAGGAAGAAATTTGAAAATTAAAAGGTCATGCTTCTCAGTGCCTCTCAAAAACGTTTAACCAGAGAAAAGAAACATATATATATTGTCAAATAGGTACTAAATTACTTACTTCCCTTAGTGATGACCCTCTCAATGTGTGTAAGAAATAAAACCACATCTGGGAGCGTTACTATTCACTCACAGTAATTAGATAATTTAGATGAGACAAATTAGTCAAAATTAGAACTCATTAAATTGCGGAAACCGATAAAAATTACCTCTGAAACCCAGTTTTTCAGCTGGCAAGTTTTTTGAACTATTTCTCAAAAATGAGCCGCGGAACAATCCAGAAAGTTATTGATGAATAATCCAGGAAATTATTGATGAATACACGACGTTACGTTCATTCCTATCCATTTCCAGAGTGATCAAAATGTGTGGAATAATAGGCTTTATAGACCGAACAAAGTCCAGAATGGACGGGTCGAGCATAAAAGCCGCCCTAAGCCTTATGAATGAAAGAGGTAGTGGAGACGGGGCGGGCTATGCTGCATATGGAATTTATCCAGAGTACGCAGATTACTATGCTCTTCATGTTTTCTTTGACAATCTAGGTGAACCAAAAAGGAAGGTAGATGAACTCCTCGAACAATGGGGGGAAATCGTTCACCAGGAGGAAATCCCAACTACCCCGCAGCCGGGCATAAAAAAAGTGCACATCCCATGGAGATATTTCTTCAAGCCCTCAGAAGACCTGATGGCAGGAAGGATGGATTCTGAGAATGATGTTGTCACTTATGTAGTCATGGAAGTAAATGCCAATGTGAAAGGTGCTACAATCTTTTCCTCAGGGAAAAATATGGGGGTTTTCAAAGCTTCCGGCTGGCCCGAGGATGTGGCAAACTTCTACAGAATTGAGAGCTACAAAGGATACATCTGGCTTGCCCATAACCGCTATCCTACAAATTCCCCGGGCTGGTGGGGAGGAGCTCATCCTTTCAACCTGCTTAACTGGTCAGTAGTACATAATGGAGAAATTACCTCTTATGGTACAAACCAGCGCTATGTTGAAGGATACGGATACAAGTGCACCCTGTTTACTGATACCGAGGTTGTAGCCTATCTGTTTGACCTGCTTGGAAGACAGCATGAACTCTCACATGAGATGATTGTCAAGGCTCTAGCTCCGCCTTTCTGGGACGATATCGACAGGATGCCAGCAAAAGAGGCAGAATTGAACAAGGCAGTTCGCCTTACCTATGGATCTGCCCTTATGAACGGACCCTTTGCGATCGTAGTCGGAACAGAGAACGGTATTGTCGGCTTTACTGACAGGATTAAACTGCGCCCTCTTGTAGTTGGTGAGAATGGAAACAGGCTCTATATTTCCAGCGAAGAAGCCGCAATAAGGGTTCTCGACCCCGAAGTTAAAAACATATACACTCCCAGGGCAGGAGAACCAATTGTAGGGAGGTTTATTGAATGACACTCGGAAGTGTACCCCCAAAATTTAAAGTAAGTATTGATCGCGACGAGTGTATGGACTGTGGGCGCTGTATTGAAAACTGTTCTTACGGTGTGTACAGGAGAGAAGGCGACAGAATCCTGGTAGAATCCAGGAAATGTACAGCCTGCCTTCGCTGTGTTGCCATGTGTCCGAGGGACGCAATTACACTTACAGAGAAACCTATTGATTACCGCAGCCACCCCCTCTGGACCAGAGAGGTCAGAGAGGATATCATTAATCAGGCTCGCAGCGGAAAAATTATACTTTCAGGAATGGGAAACGCCAGGGATTTGCCTGTTATTTATGACCGTCTTCTCCTTGATGCCTGCCAGGTAACGAACCCGAGCATTGACCCCCTGAGAGAACCTATGGAACTCAGGACTTACATAGGAAAGAAACCATCCAAACTAAAATTCAAGAAGACCGAAAGCGGAGACGTAGAACTGGAGACAAAACTGGCGCCGAATCTCAAGCTCGACACTCCGATCATGATAGGGCATATGAGCTTCGGAGCTATCAGCCTGAACTCTCATCTTAGCATGGCAAGAGCAGTGAAAGAGACCGGAACCTTCATGGGAACAGGAGAAGGAGGACTGCACAAAGCACTCTACCCTTACCAGGACCGTATGATTGTTCAGGTCGCTTCAGGCCGTTTTGGAGTTAATATCGACTACCTTGAGAGGGGTGCAGCCATCGAAATAAAAATCGGACAGGGCGCAAAACCAGGTATTGGAGGGCACCTGCCTGGAGAGAAGGTAAACGAGGAAGTTTCAAGAACCCGTATGATTCCGCTTGGCAGTGATGCAATCAGCCCGGCTCCTCACCACGACATTTATAGTATTGAAGACCTCGTCCAGCTCATTCGCAGTCTCAAAGAAGCAACCGAATGGAAAAAGCCAGTCTTTGTAAAGATAGCAGCCGTGCATAATGTAGCTCCAATTGCTGCAGGCATTGCCCGCTCTTCTGCAGACGCAGTGGTAATTGATGGGTTCCGCGGCGGGACCGGGGCAGCCCCTAAAGTTTTCAGAGACCATGTGGGAATACCAATTGAAGTCGCAATCGCAAGTGTTGATCAGAAACTCAGGGAACAGGGCGTAAGAAACGAGATTTCAATCATTGCAAGCGGTGGAATAAGAAGCAGTGCAGACCTTGCCAAATCAATTGCACTCGGTGCAGACGCCGTGTATATTGGTACTGCTGCGCTTGTTGCTATGGGCTGCAGGGTCTGTGGCAATTGTTACAGAAACCTCTGCCCATGGGGCATTGCTACCCAGGAACCGCATCTCATGGACAGGCTCGACCCTGAAAGAGGTGCATTCCAGGTTGCAAATCTGATCAAGGGCTGGACGCTCGAACTCAGCGAACTTATGGGCGCCGCAGGCATTAACAGCATAGAAAGCCTGCGTGGTAATAGGGATCGCCTGCGCGGATATATGCTGGACGAAGGAATGCTTAAAATTCTCGACGTACTGCAAGCGGGGGCCTGATTGAGATGAAGACGGTAAGAATTGATGCAAAAGGCATGCATTACACTCCCCTGAACCAGAAAATCCGGGCTGCAGTTGCGGACGGGGCAGAGGAAATCATACTCGATAATGTGCTCGGACAGCGATTTATAGGCGACGGGTTAAGAGGAAACGTCCGAATCGTAATTAACGGAGTTCCGGGCGGAGACCTTGGAATGTTTATGAGCGGGCCGACCTGTATTATAAACGGGAATGCCGAGCATGCTCCCGGAAACACGATGGACAGCGGAATGCTTGTGATTCATGGAAGTGCGGGAGATGCAGCTGCTCACAGTATGAGGGGAGGAAAAGTTTTCATAAAATGTAACATTGGCTACCGGGGCGGCATCCACATGAAACAGTACGATGTGGAAGCAAGACCTGTACTTGTTGTAGGAGGCACAGCCCATTCCTTCCTCGGAGAATATATGGCAGGCGGCCTTGTACTCGTACTGGGCATCGGTAAAGACAAAGCGATGACAGACAGGGGCATCGGAAGCGGAATTCATGGTGGGGAAATTATCATCCGTGGAGAGGTGGACGATTACCTGCTTGGAATAGGAGCCAAGAAGTTCAAGTTTACTGAAAGTGATCTTGAACGCATTGCCCCGATTATAAAGAGCTTCTGCGAGCATTTTGGATATGACCCCGCAAAGTTTCTTGATACCAGCTACACGAAGATCGGACCTGCAAGCAGCCGGCCTTTTGCAAGCAAATACGTCTGGGAGTGATGAGAGATGGCAGAACAGAAACCAATAAGCAAAAATTACCTTGATCTCAAATCAGAAGTCTGGGACGAAGGCTTTTGCTCAGGCTGCGGGGCCTGCATTGCAGTCTGCCCTGCTGATTCCCTGTACTTCGAGACAGGCGGCGATTCTACACACCCGAAGAGCAATAATTACTGTAAAGCCGCTGTTGACGGTGTTCCCTGTGGAGCCTGTTACGAAGTTTGCCCTAGGCTTGATGAACAGCCCTCAAGCCTGCTCGGAGACTACCTGGAAATCACTGCCGGAAAAGCCGAATTTGAGATCCCGAGAAAGCAGAGCGGGGGAGCGGTCACAGCAATCCTTGCAAACGCCCTTGATACAGGTCTTGTAGATGCTGTGGTTACGGTTACGGAAGATCCCTGGACCCTCAAGCCGCATTCCATGGTAATAACCAGAAGTGAAGCCCTTATCGGTCAGGCAGGAAGCCGTTATAACTGGTGGGTCCCTCTTGTTTCTTCCCTCAAGGAAGCGGTTGTAAACAGGAAGTACAGGAACATTGCAGTTGTCGGAGTTCCCTGTGTCGTTCAGGCAGTCCGCAAAATGCTTGAAACCGACCACCAGCTTGTGCAACCATACAAAAAATCCATCCGTTTCGTCTTCGGGCTTTTCTGCACGGAAAGTTTCGACTATGAAAAACTTATCGCAGGCAAGCTTAAAAGCGAGTACGCACTCGAACCCATGAAAGTCTGCCGTATTGACGTAAAGGGCAAGCTCGAAGTTACCTTAAATGACGGGACACAGTATGTAATCCCACTTACAGAACTTGAGGACACTATCCGCCCGGGCTGCGGCATCTGTACGGACTTTACCGCTCTTAAAGCCGATATTTCTGCCGGATCTGTGGGAAGCCCTGACGGCTACACCACCCTTGTCGTCCGCACACTTGTAGGACAGCACCTTCTTGACAGTGCAGTTGCTAATAAGAAATTGAGCGTTGGTGGCGAAGTCAGCACCGGCATAATTGAAAAGCTTGCAAAGAAGAAGATGGCAAGAAAACCGGAATAAACTACAGAAACTTAAAAGATGAAGCTTTAAACTTCATCTTCATTCATTCTATTTTTACTATTTTGACTTTTGCACTTGGGTAATTTTGCCTGAATATTCCATGCATTTTTTTGGCAGGGCTAAAGACGCGCTCACGGGTATAGTAACTACCAGCGTAGAACCAATAAATGGAATCTCCTTTATGGGTAGTTTGAGATCAGTCGATCCCTCTTAAGAAAACTGAAATCCACAATACTCCAAAAAAAATGGAAATAATAAGATACTTAAATTCTCTCTTTGATGCAAAATATCCGGCTAAACTGCCAAGAGTTGCCAAACTTACAGCATAGATGAGAATAGTCAAAAACCGGCTGAGATTGAAACTATCCATATAAATAAGATTCCCAAAAAATAAGTTTCCGAAAAACAAAAGAAGGAAAATTGGAACTGCTCCAACTATAGCTGCCCCGATCTTATCTTTTACAACCCACCCATAAATAATTGGAGTTACAGGAAAAATAAGTAGACTAACAACGGTCTCAAACCTCTCCCCATAGGTTCCAAACGCCCCATACATATCTATAATCTCAAGACTAGCTACGATAAAAATAACTATAAAAGAGATTATCAAAGGCTTAACTAACTTTCTTTGAGAATTGATGTTTAAGCCTCCTAAAAGTAAGAAAGGTGATAAAAAAATCACCTTCCTTTGAATACACATTTATAGTATTTTGATTACTTAACTTCCTACTTTATATATACAGGTGGCTTCTCCATCATTCGTTAGTAAGGAACCTTCTAGATGCTTGATTCCCTAGATGCTTGATTCGCAATTAAAATACAGGGATCAAGCCAGGATTATACCCTGTAATGCATTCTCCACCTTTAGCAGTTACTATAAATGTATTCTCAATTCCCACCATTCCGATATTTTCAATCCCTTTTTTAGGTTCGAGGGCAAATACCATTCCTTCCTGAAGAGGTTCGTCAAAACCTTCTGCAATTACAGGCAGTTCATCAATTAGCAGTCCGACCCCATGCCCGAGGAATTTTACTTTACGGTTGCCAAAACCCATAAAATTTTGCAGGAATTCCGAATCAAGATTATTAATGATTGTAGTGTAGATTTCCGAGGGAATTGCGCCGGGTTTTAACATTGAGGCAGCTTCGGTCTGTATGGTTACACATTTATTATGAGCATCTATGGCAGTTTGTGGAAGGGAAGAGCCAAACATGTAGGTTGTCGTTTTATCCGTGTTATAGCCTTCAACCCCGCATCCGACATCGATGAATACCAGATCTCCTTTTCTAAGCTTCCTATCACGGCTTCCAATGAGGGGAACTGCAGGGCTCATTCCGTAGTTTCCGCCGGGGCCGTTAAAGTAAGAAGGATAAATTGAGCTTTCACCGAAACAGACATTTCCCAGGAACATCTCGGTATCAAACATTCCAAACCGACACAATCCGTCATGGCCTTCCTCGACCATAACTGAAAATAATTCGGTTGCCAGGTCCGTTTCACTCATTCCTTCGCGCAGCATATCAGGTACGAGATCTTCCAGCACATGCTGGTGAATCCTGCCGGCTTCTCTTGTCAGGGAGAGCTCGTATTCGCTTTTTATTGCTCTGACAGCGCAAATCTGGGGATCTGCGGGCTTAAAATTCGTAAAAGGGAAATACTTCTGGAATCTCTGGTACAGAGCCAGAGGAATTATCTCGGTTTCCAGGTACACCGTATTGGGAAGTACACTTATACTCTTTACAGCATCACGGAAGCTGTTCATAGGTTCTATATTGGGAAATAAGGATTCGTCCAGGGCTTTTTCATAGCTGCGGCGTGCCCATAAGGTTGCTTCCCCGCGCCTGGGGATAATTAACATTCCATCCTGCATCGTACCCGTAAAATAATAAAGGTTTATCTTACTGAAGACAACAGCTATCTCCCATTCGGGATTTGAGATATCCATGCGTTTTCTAAAATTTTCCATACGGTTTTTCAGTTCGGTTAAAGGTACTTTCTTAATCATGCGAATCCCTTTACTAGCTTATCTTTGCTAATTATAGAAGTGTAACTCATTGTAGTGAATATAACAGAACCTACCAGCAAGAACCTGAGTAAATATACATAATTGATATATGCATAATAACTGTTATTTATCATAAAAATAAATCTTATTTCATACTGTTCTCACACAGATTTATTATTTCCTATAAAGAGAACTGTTGTTTCTGACAACGATAGTTTTTATTTTCAGATCCATTTCTTTAAAAGAAAAAAATAACTCTTTTAGTCGTGAAATCTCAGTTCTTTCTAAGAATGGAAAAAAATAATTAGAAAGGAAACAAATTAAAAGTAAAACAGAAGTAAAACAAAAAGGGTTTTTTGAAAAGGGGTTATCATGCTAGGAAAATTCGAGGATCTCGTTGAAAAGGCTTCAGGAATGGGACTCAAGGCTTATTTTGTGGATGCAGGGGATGTTCCGGTTGAGAACAGGATTGCTCTGAAGTGTGCGTATGGCTGCAAGGGTTATGGAAAGAGGTTGAGCTGCCCTCCTCATGTCATGTCGGTGGAGGATTTCAGAAAAATTATAGGGGAATACAGCAGTGCGCTTCTACTTGTCGATGAACGCGATACCTCACAGATCCCAGATATTCTGGAAGCCTGGGGAGAAATTCGCAAGGATTCTTTCCATAAGATGCTGGAACTTGAGTATGAAGCTTTCAGAGAAGGTTTCACTTTTGCTCATCTCCTGAGACCCGGCTCCTGTAACGAATGTGATGTCTGTAACCTTGAAAAGTGCATAAAGCCGGAATTGAGGCGTTTTGCGCCTGAAGCGGTAGGAATAAACCTCCATAAAGCAATGGAAAAGGCAGGGCTTGTACTTGAGTTCTGCAAACCTGAAAAAACTGCATGTATTGGGGTTTTGCTGCTTGAGTAAACTTAGTAGCGGATAAGCAGGTACAATTCCTACCGGATACGTAATGAAACCACATTGAAGACAGAAGGTATATTTACTCTCCGACATATTTTATGGAATACATAGCAAACTGGAGGTTTTGTTCAAATTGAATTCTGAAAAATTAAAAATAGCTGTCCTGGGAGGAACGGGAAATATAGGAGAGGGTATGGTGCTCAGGCTGGCCCTTCAAAACCTTATGGCTGAAGGTCTAAAAAACGATGTAATCATAGGGTCCAGATCCAGGGAAGCTGCCGATGAAGCTGCAAAAAAAGCCTTATCCGAACTTGAGAACTGCGGGTTTGACACATCGGGAATTAACATTACAGGAAGCAGTAACCTTGAAGCTGCACAGGCAGCCGAGATAATAATTCTTACTATCCGTTTTGACCATGTCTTGCCTCTACTGAATGAAATTCAGGAAGCTCTTGAAAACAAGGTTCTTATCACTCCTGTAGTTCCGATGGTTAAGGAAGGGAACATGTTTGTATATAAGCCTCCAGAAGAAGGTTCAGCCGCTCTTACAATTCAGAAAAAAGTCCCGGCTTCTACAAAGGTTGTTGCAGCCTTCCACAACATCCCGGCAGGAAAATTGAAGGATATTGTCAAATGCAAGGCTGTACATCATGCGCTGGTATGCAGTGACGATGCAGAAGCAAAGAAGCTGGTTATGGAGCTTACAGAGCATATGGGATGCCTGAAACCTCTGGACGGAGGCCCCCTTAAACAGGCAAGTACCATGGAGTCACTTACACCCCTGCTGATAAATCTCGCAAGGCTCAACCGGCTTAAAGACCTGGGAATAAACTTTTCCTGATAAACCTCTGTAAACATTGATAGGTATAAAGAAAGGTATAGAGCAAAGGTTGTCTAAACAAAGAGCCTGGATCCGGAAAATGAATATTCATTCGAAAACTTATTTTTATATAATAGTAAATATAATATATCTAAAAGCGCAGAGATTTTACAGTTTTTATAAATAAGAGCCTCTGCGTGAAGGTATAAAAAGAATTCACTAAGGATTTATCAGCAAAAACAGTTCACTAAGGATTTATCAGCAAAAACGGTTCACTAAGGATTATCAGCAAAAACAATTTATTGATAGATTACTGGTAAAATCAAGTTCATTAATTGATATTAGTAAAAACTGACACTGGCAACTCATAATTGTCGGGCTTGACATAAATTCGTTGTTCCTGATATTGATTCGAATGGATTTAGTCTATATTAAATATTATGAGAGTAATAATCAGCATAAGAAACTCTGTAAGAGAGAGCTGATCAATGGAGAATTTGACAGAGGGCTTACAAAAAAAATATCAGAGAAAAGCCTGCCTCGCATGAAGCTCAGGAAATGGCTTCCAGATTCAGAGATTTCTCTTATCCAATTATCTTTGCTTACTTTTCTTTTCTAAAAAGGACGAATTAAATAAATCAGACAGTGAACCTGTATGAGTGAAGAATTGCCAAAAGTATTGAAGGCTGCAGGGCTTGACTTACTTTCCTGCATGCAGTGTGGCACATGCACAGGGAGTTGTCCTTCTGGACGGCACACCGGACTTAATACGCGAAGGATTCTTCGAGATGCACGCAAGAACAGGACAGCAATCCTCTCCGATGATGCCCTCTGGCTCTGCACCACCTGCTATACCTGCCAGGAGCGCTGCCCACGCAATATACCAATTACCGATGCTCTTCTTGAGCTCAGGAGACTTGCCGTAAAAGAAGGTTTTATGCTTCCCGAACACAGGCGGATATCGGAAATGGTCATGGAGTGCGGACATGCAGTTCCTCTGGATGAAGAGACAAAGCAAAAGAGGGAAGAACTAGGACTCGATTCCATACCTGAGACGGTCCAGAAATATCCTGAAGCCCTTCAGGAGGTAAAGAATCTTCTCAAAGCCTGCAAATTTGACGAGTTGACGGCTGAAAAATAAGGAGACAGAACATGGAAAAACTATCGCTGTTTCTTGGATGCATCGTACCCAATCGTTACCCGGGAATTGAGAAAGCAACTAAGCTCTGCTTGCAAAAGCTTGAGATAGATGCAGCCGACCTGCCAGGAGCCTCATGCTGTCCCGCTCCCGGAGTCTTCAAGTCCTTTAATAAAGCAACCTGGCTTGCCCTTGCCAGCCGGAATATCGTTCTTTCGGAAAAGATGGAAAGGGATATCCTTACAGTTTGCAATGGCTGCTATGGTTCCCTGGCAGATGCCAATTTAGAGCTGAAAAAGAGCCCTGAACTGAGGGAGTGCACGAACAGGTGCCTTAAAGAGATCGGTATGGAATTTCAGGGTACTGCCGAAGTAAGGCACATAGTCGAGTTTTTATATAAGGAACTTGGACCTGAGAGACTCAAGGAGTATGTCACAATCCCGCTTGACCTTAAAGTAGCACTGCACTACGGATGCCATCTTATCAAACCTTCTAGAGACCGGAAACTCGGAGAGACGGATGCTCCTGTTTTCTTTGATGAGCTTGTTGAAGCTACAGGTGCAAAAAGCGTAGATTATACCGACAAAATGATGTGCTGCGGAGCAGGAGGGGGAGTACGTTCAGGGCATGCTGCCGAATCCCTCGAGATGCTTGAGCACAAACTCGCGTGTATTCGGAAAGCAGGAGTGGATTGTATTGTCAATGCATGCCCCTTCTGCCACCTGCAATTTGACAGGGGGCAGCTTGCAGTCAATGAGAGATACGGAACGGACTATTCAATTCCGGTTCTTCACTATTCTCAGTTACTGGGCCTAGCACTAGGCTTTTCTCCATATGAGTTGGGGATAGAACAAAACGCAGTCCAGAATATAGAATTTCTTGCAAAAATCTACGAAATAAGTGCAGGTTTAAGGTAAAAGAGTCAGGTAAAAAAATGCCCCGAAGGTGAAGTAAAAATAGTAAAAGAGGATTTTTTCGTTTTTTATGAATCTTAGAATAAAATTTTCTTCTTCATAATTTATTTTTTGGATTTTATTTTTCATAACTTATCTTTCATCCTGCATATACCAGAGGCATTTCTGTCTCCATTTGCAGGATCCACAAACTTCTTCAACATCGGATGCATTAGCCAGTTGTGAGTTGATTAGCCTGAAGGCTTTATCTGCCTCCATAACAGTTCCCTCTGCTATCTTTAATTTCTCCATAACAACAAGATCCATCTCCCGGATCCTCTGAGAGGCTATTGATTTCTGTGCAATGCATTCCCTTTCGCTTGGGCAGGAAGTGCAGATTACATCACATTCGGATACAAGTTCCAGAGGTCTTGAAGGGGAAGCCTTTATATCCGAAATTACAGCCCGCAGATTGGCTACAAAAACCGGGCTGTACCCATAGCCCTGAAAACCCTGGATGCAGCAAAGGTGATGAGCTCGGATTTTCAGGCATTCAGATCCGGCCTCACAATCGGATCCAGATGTGTTCGACTTTTCAAGCATGTGTTTCTCCAGGATTTGAATTTATAGAACCAGAGAATTCATTATAGAAATCTCATTCTATAATATCGATTTCTGAATCGGTTAACTGAGGCAGTTCCTCAACAGGCAATGTTATCGAAGGAGCTTCCGAGTGTTTTGCAAAGAGAATATCATAACCTGTCTTAAGTCCCATCATGAGATTGAGATCGGTGAGATCGTCATTCAGGAGTTGAGCCTGGCCAATAGGATTGCATATGGCTTCAAACTCCAGGTCTTCGGATTTTTTAATTCCGAGGCTGGCTTTTTCGAAGCTGGATACTTTACAGCAAACCGAGAAAACCTCAAAATACCTTGAGAGAATATCATAAGCCAGCCTGGCTTCTCGCTCATATTCAATACAGAAAGCAATTCCTATTTTTTTGTACCCAAGTCTTTTTGCATAGATTGTAATTTCTTCCAGTTTTGTCCTTTTTACATACTCGGATTCGAGCCTGGCAGAAATCTGGATTGATTTCAGATCGTCGCCTGTATACTCAAGCCCAGATTTAATGACAGAACAGTTCTTACCTCTCATGCATTCTTTAATCCTGCATAACGCGCACTGCACACTTTTTTCTCCCGGATTTTTGACACGATTAGGGTATTATAATCACAAAGAAGCTTTGAGGGTATAAATATTTCCATGAAGGACATAAAAATATATTGTTAGAGTGTAAGATAAAAAATAACAAGAGACCTGCCCCGCTGGCAGGATTTCCCCGGCCATGGTGTCTTGCTCCTGCACCAGATCCACCGCACTCAAACATTCGGAGGCGCTTTACGACCCTATTCTCCTGCAGGTATGCACGCTTTCATGAGAATTATCTAGAACTGTATGAAAGGCAACTACGTTAATTTCGCCCATTCGCACAAAAATATTTATATTTTTCTGCTTAAAAATAGAAATTGTTATATATTTATTCCGCAATGTGCATAAGTGACTTATGAAAAAATGCAGAGGAAGACCAAAGTGCCCTAGACGCGTCGAGCAAACGCCCGATGTCACATATTTCAAACCCAGAGGTGTCCCGCTGTCGGACCTTGAGGTTGTATCCATTACAGTCGAAGAGCTTGAGGCCCTGAGACTTGTAGATGTTGAAGGACTAAGGCAGGAAGACGCAGCCATAAGGGTAGGAATCTCAAGGAGAGCTTTCTGGGAAGACCTGAAAGCTGCCAGAATGAAAATAGCTCTTGCCCTTAGCACAGGGAAAGCAATAGAAATAAAGGGCGGCAACTATATCAGTGCCGAAGACACAGAAATTAGTGAAGGCGCTGACACATAAACAAGAAATCTGAAAAAATCGGGAAAAAATACGGAAGTTTTACACAGGCGGTAAAAATGACAGATAAGGTTCAACCACTTGAGAGTTTATCGAAAAAGCCGGAGGAGCCAAAAATAGTAGTCAACCTCAGGCGCATCAAACGCAAGATTATGATTATGAGCGGGAAGGGAGGAGTAGGTAAAAGCACAGTTGCAGCAAACCTTGCTGCAGGGCTGGCCCTGCGTGGATATAGAGTTGGACTCCTTGACAGTGATATCCACGGCCCGACAATTCCCACAATTTTCGGGCTAGAATCTCAAAGGCCCGAGATTAACGGAGAGGGAATTCTTCCAGTTCAGGTACTTCCCAACCTTTCTGTAATGTCTGTCGGTTTTCTGCTTGGAGACAAAGATTCCCCTATAATCTGGAGAGGGCCTGCCAAAATGGGAGCAATCAAACAATTCCTGGAGGAGGTTAATTGGGGAGCACTCGATTTTCTGATAATAGATTTACCTCCAGGCACAGGGGATGAACCCCTGAGTGTAGCCCAGCTGATTCCGAATTGCGACGGTTCGGTGCTTGTTACAACCCCTCAGGATGTAGCCCTCATCAGCGTCCGGAAATCAATCAGGTTCTCTGAAAAACTCAACGTGCCTATTATAGGGCTTGTTGATAATATGCATGGGCTTATCTGCCCCCACTGCGGCAAGCCAATCGAAGTATTTGGAAGCGGAGGCGTGGAAAAAGCCTCAAAGGACTTTGATATTCCTGTTCTTGCCAGACTTCCTATTGAACCCAGAGTAGCAGAAATGGAAGATAAAGGTACTATAATCCAGGGTCTGCTTGAACATAGTACTGAATGGCAGGAAAAGTTCGAAGCCGTTGTAAACGCAGTAGAAAAAATCCTGGATGAGAAGTAAGGCGGAATAAGAAAGGAAAATTCACTGGGAGAGGTCTACACGTTTTCCTGAGTATTTAATTTTTCTCAATAGGCTAGTCTCCCCATTGGCCAGTCTCGGGAAGAGGCGAACTCAGGCTATATAACTCAAGGCTATATATTAGTGCTTTAAGGATCTCTTTCCCCTTTCCTATTTTTCCCCTACCTGTATTTCTCCCATTATCTCTTGCGTTACTTTTATAGTTCTGTCATTTAAGGCTCTTTTAATATATTTTTTATAATCGCGAATCTCTTAAACTGAGCGTATATTTCCTTTCCTTACGGTTAATTATTTGAGGTTTATTGATAATTCTACTTCAGAATCAGGATTTCACAATTACCGTAAATAAAGGTTATTTGTGAAAAGAGAGAATTATTACCACATTACAGGTAATTCTTACGTGATGTACTTACCGCATATATCAGAATATTACAAAATAAAAAATTAATGTTGAGAACATGAAGAAATTGGTTATACTATTGATCCTCCTTGCAACCGTAATCTTCACCGCAGGCTGTACTGAAGAGAGCCAGGAAGATTCCGCGAACACCCAGGCTATCCAGGAGAGAACTGAAGCTGTCGAGGCAACGGAGCCTGAACAGAATACAACTTCTCAAGAAATCCAGGAAGAAGGCAATGTTGTTGAAGTGGCAGGCCTTGAAGAAATAAACACAACCCTCCAGCAGGGACCGGTTCTTATGAAAATCGGGTCTGAGAGGTGTGGACCGTGCAAGGCTATGAAGCCTATGCTTCAAGAACTGGCAACTGAATACGAAGGAAGGGCTAAAGTTGTCTCCATAGACATAGACAGGAGCCCCGATCTTGCAGTCTATTTCGGAATAGGCTATATCCCTGATTCAACTGTAATCATCGGTATTACGGATGGGGAATATGTCTACATGAAGCCGGATGGAAGCGTTACCACAGACAGGTTCCAGGCAAGAATACTCGGCACCACGGAAAAAAGCACACTTGAAGATGTTATGAATCTAGCCCTTATTCAGGCTGAGAAAGATAAATCTTAATTAAAAAATCGAGGACAGACCTATCTTCAGAATCCGATACACACTTAAAGTCCAGGTTTCCGGCAACCTTAAGATCCGGTAAAAACCACGCTGTATAAAAGAACTTAAAACTACAAACCTGAAGAACCATGTTTTATGATGCAATTTCCCCTCTGGCTGCATTTGGTGCAGGAATTCTCAGTGTCCTTTCTCCCTGTATCCTCCCGCTTCTGCCTGCAGTACTGGCAACGTCCGCAGGAAAAGGAAAGTTAAGACCCCTTGCGATAGTAATTGGAGTCTCTGTATCCTTTACTATAATGGGTGTAATAACCTCAGCTTTTGGAGCAGCCTTCCAGACATATATAAATCAATTGAAAATCCTGGCAGAAATATTTATTCTCCTAATGGGTTTTGCAATACTCTCTGAGATAAGCCTGTTCAATATCTTTTCAAGATTCCCCCTGCTGTCAGGAATGAATGGAGGCGGACCTGTTTCCGGATTTTTGCTCGGGCTCTCTCTCGGAGTACTCTGGATCCCATGTGTCGGCCCTATTCTGGCTTCGATCCTGACCATGGTAGCTCTGGAAGGGAACGCTGCTAGCGGTGCAATTACCCTTGCAATTTATTCACTGGGGTTCGCAGTTCCAATGCTCCTGCTCGCGTATTCAGCCCACTTTTCCTCCTCCAAAATCCGACTTATATCAAGGTGGGACGTGGTCTTCAAAAAAGGAGCGGGAATAGTGCTTATCCTGGTTGGACTCTGGATGATCCGCCAGAACCATGTCCAGTGGTTTATTTGAGAAGGACAGAAAAGGAGAATTAAAAACTCAGGGTTAGAGGCCGGATACACTGGCCTGTATCCCTGATGTATCATAATTTTTGATCCACTATCAGATAATATACGGAATGAACATCTTAGTTTTCTTCTTGTATTCGAGATACTCGTTACCAAATTCCTTTTCTATATCCATTTCTTCCTTTTTTGCAAGCCTGAAATAAAGAACAAGAAGCAACGAATAAAGGATTATAAGAGGCAGAGTTGCCCACTCCATCATCATCCCGAGAGTTATCATGAAAAAGCCAGTATACTGGGGATGGCGAATATACCTGTAAATACCGGTTGTAACAAGCTTTCCCTGCCCTTCGCCCTTACTCCAGTAGTTCTTGTGAATCTGATTCCAGCCTGAAACTACAAGCGCAGCTCCGGTCAGTGATACCAGGATTCCGAGATACATTCCCCAGAAGCCTATATACTGCACCAGGGTATGACCCCACAAAATGCCTTCGGGGAGAGTAAAGCCAAAGAGCCATCCTATAGCGAACATGCTGAAAGGCACACCGAACATCTCAAGTGCAAATGCGACAATAAATGCCGTATATACACCCGCAGGCTTTACCTGGCTCTTTTTATAGAACGGCACAAATAACAAGAATACTCCGTAGATGATTATCCACAGCCCAACTGCCCACCACATTCCAAAGTGGGACCAGATATCTTCTGCCACCATTTTTTCACCTGACTCGCTTTCAAAAGACCGCAATATACGCTCAAAGTGAAATTAAGTTTATGTTGTTTTAAATCAGAGCTCTTTGTATATATCTTAATAGTAAAATTTGTATTGGAGACACCTGGATGGTAGAGCCCAGAAGATAATCTTCGTAAATAATTAAAATGCGGATAAACCGAACTAAAAAAAGTAATAAAACTAAGCAGAGTAATTAAGTCAGTTTACAGTTTCTCTGAGGGGAAATAAAAAGAATTTGTTAGACCCTTTATAGTCAACCTGTTGATTATTGACATCCTATAGTAGCAGACTGGTTTTTCATTCCCGGGTCTTTCGAAATCCTTTAAAATCAATTACAAAAAACTAACTTTTATAATGAACTTATTTTTATAATAAATTTATTTTTATAATAAATTTATTTTTATAATAAATTTATTTTTATAATAAATTTATTTTTATATTAAACTTATTTTTATAATGAACTTATTTTTATATTAAACTTATTTTTATAATGAACTTATTTTTGCATGCTCATATAGGCTGACTTGAAGTTAGAAAGACTTGCGTCGGAACTTTCTCCAAGATCGTAGCCATTCATGCTGCCTGTTGCCGAAGCCAATCTGTAACTGGAACTGTCACTGCTCTTGAATTTATAGTTACCGTCTCTTGAACCGGATGTAGAGGACCCGGTTGAAACATCGCCCTCACCAGTCCAGTCAGCCTGAATGGTTAAAGTCTCTGCTTCACCTGTGTAGTAGTCACAGACATCAACCTTAACCCCAGAAAGGCTTGCAGAATTAAGTTTTTTAGATGCCTTGAAGACATCATCCTCTGTAAATAAGTATCCGTACTTTTCTGAATAGAAATCTGGTCCGTATGTAGTGGTTGATACAGAGATGTCTGTTCCATAATCGGATTCACCTACAGATAAGTACGTATAGGTAGTCATATCACCGTTTGTCTCATACCAGTTTGCGTACGCAGAAGCACCATTGTGCCTTTCTATTGTTTTAGATTGCAGCGCCTGTACACTCACAGTCGTAGAGATCAAGACTACAAGAGCAAATAATATCGCGTATGATTTTTTCATAGTGTACCTCCTTGAAAGATAATATTTTAACTAATATATGCAGAGATATTTATTCAAAATGGAATTTGCATATATTCAGGAGGATGTAGGCTGTAAAGAGCCCAAAGTAAATTAGTATAAAAGTATAAAAGGACTATGCAAATATATTTAAGGCGTAAAGATAAAAATCATTCTAAAAAATAATAAATAAATAAATAAATAAATAAATAAATAATTAAAATAATAAAATCGTTCGCAGCAAAGCAAACTTAAAAAGAGACCTTATACAAATTCCCTGTAGAGGGCATTTTTGAGTTAAATTAATCACAATTTTGAATTATGATTCAGTAAACGCTTAGCAAAGTTTGAGAAATTCTATAAAGCTAGGTAATTTAGACCTTTAGAGATTCTCTATTTATTATTCCGTGTTCATACAGGCAGACTTGAAGTTGGACAGATTTGCATAGGAACTTATTCCAGCTCACATCCGTTTATATTGCATGTAGCTGAAGCGTCTCTATATTTTGAACTGTCACTGCTCTTCCAGACATAGTTTCCACTTTGCGACCTGGACATATAAAAATATCTTGAAACATCGCCCTCACCGATCCAGTCAGCATTGACAACCATATTAATGGGAAAAAAGTTTAAGATTGGAAACTGAGGTTAAAATGTAAAGGAAAAGTTTGAGAAAGTATTACTCTTCACTTTCTCTTGCAATTGCAACAAGCTCGTTAACACATGCAACCGCCATCGGGGTTCCACCTCTTGTCCCTACACAGCTGATTGAGGGTACAGGAATGCTCAGGTTCCTTAGCATTTCCCTGGATTCGGCTGCATTTACAAAACCTACCGGAAGCCCAATGATAAGAGCTGGTCTTACGCCCTTCTCTATAAGTTTACAAACCATAATAAGGGCAGAAGGCGCATTTCCTATTGCAATAATACTTCCATCGAGCCTGTCACGGGCAGCCAGGAAACCTGCTGACGTGCGAGTAATTCCGTACTTGTTAGCAATTTCTGCATCAGGATCTTCATCGAGTACACAGATAATTTCGGATTTGTGCCCAGCCTTTGTAATTCCGGCTTTTACCATGTTAATGTCCACGAAAATCGGGGCGCCCTTTTTAATTGCTTCCACGCCTGAGGGGATGGGATCATGCATAAAACGCATAATATCTGCTACGGAAAGATCTCCTGTAGCAATAACGCAGCGCTGGCGGAAACGATCTTCGGGTGTTTTGTTCCCGACAATTTTCTGAATCATTGTCCGGCTTTTCATATAGATTGCTTTGGCTTCTTCAGTTCTTGCCCCGGAATCATTACAAATATTTACAAGTTCGGGATTAACATCAACTGTAAGCTCGGTAAATTCCTCAAGATTTTCGAGGTTTCCGGCCTTCTCATTAGCGTTCTGTTCAGTAGTCATATTTCTTGTGATACCCCCTGGGAGTGATTATGAAATCCTTCTTTTGGGAGCTCCAGATTCTGGAATCTCCATTTCCGACAAGGATTGTGGTGCTCATATCGACCCAATCCTCATATTCCATAACTTTTCCAAGAGTGGTCACGATCCTGTCCTCGCTTTCACCCCTCAGAGCGTTCTTCACAAGCCCCACAGGCACGGAGTCGGCTTTATACTGGCGGATAATTTCGATAGCTCTGGAAAAGTTAGACTGCCTCTTGCGGCTCTTCGGGTTATAAAGAGCCATCACGAAATCGGCTTCTGCAGCAAGGTTAAGCCTTTTCTCAATAACATCCCACGGAGTCAGAAGGTCGCTCAGGCTGACTACTGCAAAATCCGTCACAACAGGCGCGCCAAGCATACTTGCTCCGGCTAAAATTGCCGTTACTCCCGGAAGGATTTCTATATCAACTTCAAGCCCTTCGTGTTCAGCGACTTCAAGCACGATACCTGCCATGCCGTAAACGTTGGTATCACCGCCGCTGACCATAACGACGTTTGCAGCTTTTGCTAGCTCCACAGCTTTTCTTGCCCTGTCCACTTCTTTACCCATATAGCTGCGGATTACTTCCTGAGTTCCAAGGAGGCTTGCTATCTGGTCCAGATAAGTGCTGTTCCCGAGCACATAATCGGCATTAAGGATTACATCCCTGGCTTTGACCGTCATCTGTTCTACAGATCCAGGCCCGATTCCTACGATGTAAAGTTTTGCTCCGGTTGCTTTATCTTGCGATTGCGATTGTGACTCTGCCATAAATTTTCTTCCTGCAAATCAATTGTTTTTCTTCAGAAAGGGCCAGAGCTGCAGGCTCTGCAACTCCTTTTAATCCGAAGCGGGAAGCCTGAGAAGATGAAGGGGGATTATAGCTGTTTAACATCTCATCCGGTAAAAAATTCACCGGAATGCCAAGCATCTTTCCCGCTTCCAGAAGCCCCTGTTCATTTTCCTTAAGTTTCGCAGAAGCTAAAGCTGTAACTTCTATAAGGCTCAGGTTGTACTCACTGAGAGCCTGCTTTACAGCTTCAATAACCTCTTCTTTCGTAATGCCCCTGCGGGTCCCGATTCCTATAATCATCCGTTATCGTCTCTGATTCTTAATACAGTCCCGGCCAGGTTAGTTTACGTAAGTGTAGAGAAGTAATTGACAGCTCAGTTAGCTATTACTGCTGTCGTCTTTTACTTCTGCATTTTCCTGCCGTCTTCTTACCAGCACTGATACATCTTCATCCACAACAACAATTCTGGGCCCCTTAATCTCAAGAACTTCTATTTCCTGATCAAGGAGTGCACAGTTTACAGCTACAGTGGACTCTTTATTGAAGATCTCGCAGCCTAACCTGTCAGCAATACCTTCTACTGAGGGTTTACCATGAACCTCGGTAGCCGTCGTAAGCACAGGGACTGCTCCGAGTTCGGAAATTTTTCGGGCAATCTCATTTGCTCCGTGATGCCCCCCAAGCAGAGGGATTGCAAAGTTCAGGTTTGAATCGACCACGATCACAGCAGGATCAGACCACTTATTATCGAGAAGGGGAGCAATATCCCTGACCACGATGCCTGTGGCAAAGACCGCAATTATTACCCCATAATTTTTAAAAGCCTTTTCGAATATGCCCTTTTCGTAAAGGAGCAGGTCGGCTTTCAGGTGTTCTGCTATCCTTGCCGCAATATCCCGGTTCCTTTCAAAGGTGATTACAACGGCTCCTGGGCTACTCCGTATAGGTAAGACCTCCTGTAGTTTTTAGGGTCGACAACCCCACCGATAATTATCATTGCCGAGCGTGTAATTCCTGCATCCTTGACCTTGTCTGCGATATCTTCCACGGTTCCTGTAATGACCTCTTCGTCCTCCCAGGAGGCGTGAAATACCACTGCAACAGGTGTGTCCTTCGGGCAGCGGACCTTTTCCATAATTTCCCTGATCTTCTGCGTGCCAAGGAAAATTGCCATAGTAGTATTGTATGCAGAAAGCTCGGGGATAAGGTCTTTTTCCAGGGTTTTTCCGGCAGGGCGCGTAATGATTAGCGTGTCTGAAACGCCATTAAGAGTCAACTGTGTACCAAGAGCTGCAGCACTTGCAAAAACCGAGGAAACCCCGGCAACTCTTTCGACCTCGATATCATACTTTCTAAGTTCTTCCATCTGCTCTATGACGGAACCGTAAAGAGACGGGTCTCCACTGTGGAGACGAACAACGAACTTTCCGGCATCCACCGCATCCGCGATTATTTTAGTGGTCTCATCGAGAGTCAGCCCATAGCTGTCCACTGTTTCTCCCTGCGTATAATTAAGCACCTCGGGATTTACCAGAGAGCCTGCATACATCACAAGGTCGGCTTTTTCAAGCATCTCACGACCGAGTATGGTAATAAGTTTCGGGTTCCCTGGGCCTGCTCCCACAAAATACACTTTTCTTTCCATCTGACCATTCCCTTTGCTTTCGTGTTTTATTTAAGTTATATATGATTCCGCGAATGTTACGTAGGGCAATTTTACTTCTTTCCGTAAATGATACTGAAATAGTTCCCTTTTTCCGGGATTTCTTCTTTTTTGCGGATTATAAGCTCATTGTCCGAAAAAAGTCTTTCTGCAAAGATAAACTCCCTGTATCCTTCAGCTTCAAGCTGTCTAACTATAGTTTTCGGTTGAGTAGCTTTCAGGTGAATCTTGTATCCCACCTCAGAACCGTCACTGACTTCAAAAGAACTTTCGACCGCAACATCAGTTCTCGCAGCAAAGGAGGTAATTGAACTTATGCCAGGCACAGTTGCAAGCTCAACGTCCGGATAGTGCTTACGCATTACCTTTTTAAGATGGGAAAAAGTAGAGAAAAAGTTAGGATCGCCTATAAGCCCGAAAGCCACATTGCCTTTTCTCGCCTCTTCTGCCACCCTGTCAGCGTTTTCCTTCCAGAGAGCATTGAGAACTTCAATGTCTCTTATCATGGGAAACTCAAGGATTTCGGCATCTGCATAAGGAGCCACCAGGTCTTTTGCCATGCGGCCTGGAACATATACCTTATCGCTGTTTTTCAAAACGTCCACTGCTCTGAGGGTCAGAAGTTCAGGGTCTCCGGGACCAAGTCCTACTCCTATTAACATGCTATCGCTCCGTAGATTATAAAAATTAATTTAACGCAGAATTCAATACAGGAAAATTTTTCATTTTTGCTTTTTTCCGACAACGATATACACCGGATTTTCGGGTTTGAACATCGTTTCTCCGGCAATTGGTGCACTTCTCGAAACCGAAACATGAACTACTTCATCAAAAATCCCGAGTCTTTTCATTGCCTCAATTGTCCTGACAACTGTTTCGATACGGACGGCATTTACCACAATACTTCGGGCTTTTTTCTTAACGAGTATCTCCAGCACTGAGCCAATATTCTTTGTCCCGCCGACAAAAGCACAATCGACAAAATCAGTAAAATCTTCCGAGTTAAGGAGATCTGAGGCTTCACCAGCTAAGATTCTGGCGTTTTCTATATTGAAATTCTTGAAATTCGTTTCAGTGGCTCTCAAAGCTTCATCTCGAGCATCTATCGCATAGATAGTCAGATTTCGAGCGATTTTTGCTGCTTCAATCGAAACCGAACCGGTCCCACAGCCTATATCTGCAAACCGATCTCCGTCTCGCAGCCCCAGTTTGAAAAGGGATACAGCAATAATCTCAGGTTTTGTCGGACCTCCGCTAACACTTACTATTTCGGACATATTCTACCTCGGGATAAAGTAAAGCAAATATATGAAATGTAAATTAAATATATGTCGATATAATAACTAATTTTATTAAATAGATCATATTTTAATCAGCGCCGGAAGATACGTTTTATTGAAAGATATTCATGCAGGCACATACAAACGTAATTAAGATCGGGATTTTAATAATTAAAATCAAATTTTTCAGATTAGCTTGATTATAAATATAACTTGTTGTAGATATACCTTATTATCGTGAAGAAGGGCATGATAGGAAAGTAAACTTTCGTGAAACTGCAAAGAACGAAGATTAACTCTCCACAAGAAAAATTTATACCAATTTTCCAAAACAATATCATGCCGCCTTTTTTTCAGATAGTATCCGGAAAGTATTCTAACACGAAGAATAATCGTTCTCTTCTATTAATCTTAATATGTTAGAGATAATAAATATATAAATATAAAAATACATTTTGTATTTTGGAAGAAAGAGATTTTAACTATAAGAACATATCATAAATTAATTACAGGCACATAAGAATAATATGCTGCTTAATAAAATTAGAAGTGACCTCCGAGTAGTGTTTTTTAAATAGGAAGCTAAGGCTCTTCGGTTAAATACAACTGATTTTCTGATCTGTATACCTGAAAACATGTTTTAAGAGGAAAACCCCGCAGTAAAAGCCCGCTCTCTCGATGCAGGGCCCTGCCGCCTGAAAGAAAGGAGGAAAAGCGATGAAAATTTACGAATCATATGACGATCTGCCCAAATTAAAGCTGCCTTATGGAAACGACGTGTACATAAGTGACAGCACTATTCGCGACGGCTCCCAGATGCCGGGAATAGTTCTGAGCAGAGAACACAAGCTTCAAATTTACGAGTACCTGCACGAGATAGGAATTGAGAAACTCGAGGCTTTCGTATTTAATAAAAGGGATAGAGATGCCGTAGATCTTATGTTCGACATAGGGTACGAGTTTCCTGAAATTACAGGCTGGGCAAGAGCTTCAAGAGCTGATATAGACAAAATCCTCGAAGTCGACGGGATTAAAGAAGCCGGAATCCTTATGTCCGTATCGGACACCCATATTTTTTCCAAGATGAGACTCGCAGGCAGGGAAGAAGCCGTAGAAAAATATCTGGACGCCCTGCAGTATGCAGTGGACCATGGGTTACGCACGCGAGCACACCTTGAGGATATGACAAGGGCAGATAACTACGGTTTTGTCTTCCCGCTCGTTGAGAAAATTATGGAAATCGACCCTGGTTGTATTATCCGGGTCTGTGATACCGTAGGGTACGGAATGCCCTTCATGAATATTGACGAACCTTACGGAATTCCGAAAATCGTCCAGCACCTCAAAAAGGAAATCGGAGTTAAAAATATAGAAACCCATATCCATGACGATTACGGATTCGGGTCAGCAAGCTCAATTGCAGGCTTCTGGCACGGGGCAAACTGGACAAGCGTAACATTCCTGGGCATAGGAGAACGTGCGGGAAATAGTGAAATGGAAAAGATCCTGCTTTTCCTGGCAGACAGAGTAGAAGGTTTTGAGCGATATAATCTTGAGCCTGTTACTCGGTTTGCAAGGTTCATGGAAAAAGAACTGGGGCTGCGGGTTCCAAGAAACAAAGCCGTAGTCGGGAAAAATATTTTTGCCCATGAGTCTGGAATACATGCCGCAGGCGTCCTTAAAAATCCCTTCAATTACGAACCTTACCCTCCGGAACTGGTAGGGGGAAAGCGGCTCCTGCTTATAGGGGACTCCTCAGGTCTGGAGGTTATCCGGTATAAGGTTCAGGAAACTTTAAATGACCTTCTTGATGTTGAAACCATAGTGGAAAAAGACGACAACCGACTCTTGAAAATCCAGACCGAAATCCAGAAGCTCTATGATAAAGAGGAAAGGGTTTCCTGTATCTCGGATGAAGAGTTGCTTGCTTATGTGGAAAAATATTTCCTTTACCAGCCTATCTGCAACCCGGCACTTTCAGGCAGGGGGAAATTGAAGAATAAAGGAAAAATAGCTGAATCTGAGGAAGGAAAATTGAAGGAATAAGAGAATTCTTCCTTCAGTACCTTCTTATTTGAGAATTTCTGCCGTATACTTTGCGATCTCGCCAGCCATCTGACTGAGTTTCGCATTTCCTCCGAGATCGTAAGTCACATACTTGCCTTCGGAAATTACACGCTCTGCGGCCTTAAATATCGCTTCGGACTTCTCCTTTTCTCCAAGGTAGTCAAGCATCCATGCTCCTGCAAGTACGGTTGCGACAGGGTTTACCTTATCCTGGCCTGCATACTTTGGAGCCGAACCGTGAGCCGGTTCAAACATTGCGAAAGAATCTCCGATATTGGCAGAATAGATCAGACCGATGCTGCCTACCAGAGCCGAGCATTCCTCACTGATTACATCCATAAAGAGGTTTGTAGAAAGGAGGACCTTTTTATTGAAAATCTGAGGGTTCTTGATCAGCT
Organism: Methanosarcina sp. MSH10X1; assembly: GCF_004099695.1. Taxonomy (GTDB): domain Archaea; phylum Halobacteriota; class Methanosarcinia; order Methanosarcinales; family Methanosarcinaceae; genus Methanosarcina. The sequence continues at coordinate 40,386 of NZ_SCHL01000020.1, forward strand.
GCTGGGCAATATTGTCAATATGATAGGGCCAGATCTCGATATCCGGGTAATTCTGCCCGACCTTTTCGACCTCTTCTAAGAAAGAGCCGCAGGTCAGTTTCAGAATATTGCTCTTATGGATTGGCACAACGGCATCATAGCCTCTTCTCTTGGCTTCCTCGAAAGCATAGTTTGCAATCTTGCGTGAAGCTGTACGTGTGATCTTACGGATTGCAATCGATACATCGTCTGTAAGCTGGATTTCTTCTCCAATGTAGAGACCTTCTGTGCCTTCACGTACACAGACCATTTCCACATCTCCAAGAGGTGCACTTGAGTTAGGGAAAGTTTTGATTGGCCTGACGTTTGCATAGAGATCATACTTTCTCCTTATAGAGACGGCTACACTTCTTGGAGATCCTATTCCTCCAGGCGTAGTTGTCGGGCCTTTAAAGCTGGCATCAGAGCTGTCAAGAATTTCCCAGGTTTCATCCGGGATAAGGGAGTCGCCTCCGTGCTTTTCCCACCATCCAGCCCCTGCTTCACACATAACGAATTCAATGTCTGTGCCAGCGGCTTCTACAACTTTAAGCATTGCGTCCACAAGTTCGGGGCCTACCCCGTCACCTTTGATTACTGCTGCGGTTTTACTCATATTATCACCAGATCTTAAGGTTCGTATTTAAAGAACCGTAGCGACTGAAAAGCTAAAAAAGGGGAACTTTTCGAAAATTTGGTAAGAATAATTGGATCTTCCTGCGTACTGAACGTAAGGCTATATATTTCAAGTTTTGGGTAATTAATACTATGCCGATCAATATCTCACAGGAAGTCAGATTCGAGAAATATATGCCTGTGACATTTCTAAAAAATCTAGCCCTATATTTTCAAAAAATATCTCTCCGGATTTATCCTGTGCTTCCATAAACAAATATGGACTTAAGTCAAACTCAGAAAGAATAGATTTTCGAGGAATAAAGATGCCTGTAAAAGTTCCGATTACCGACAATCACATGCATATCGACCCCAGAGCCAGGGGACTTGAAGCAATAAAGGAATTCAAGAACTCTGGAGGAACTCATATAATTCTGGTCACCAAACCCAGCTGGTCGATCGGGATAAAAGTCAAAAAACCTGATGATTATCTAAGGGTTTTCGACGAAACCGTAGAAACCGCGTCAAAGATCCGGGAACTTGGAGTTGGAGCTTTTCCTGTGCTTGGAATCCATCCGGCAGAAATCTCAAAGCTTACCGAGTATATGGAGCTGCGGGAAGCTACAGAGCTTATGCAAAAAGGTCTCGAGCTTGCTTCAAGGTACGTTGAGAAGGGTCTTGCCGTAGGGATAAAATCAGGACGCCCTCATTATCCTGTGCCTGAGGAGGTCTGGGCAGCTTCGAATGAAATTATGGAGCATGCATTTTCCCTGGGAAAGGATCAGGATTGTGCGGTTCAGCTTCATACTGAAAGCGTGGGAGAGCCCGAACTTCAGGACATAGCAGAGAGGGCAAGAAAAACAGGAATAAAAATGTACAGGGTTGTCAAACACTACTCGCCGCCTCTGGTAAAAACCTGTGAAGAGCTTGGGATTTTCCCGGGGGTGATCTCGGTAAAAGGAGCAATCGAGCATGCACTTGAAGAAGGTACACGGTTTATGATGGAAACGGATTACATTGACGACCCTGACAGGCCAGGTGCTGTACTCGGCCCGAAGACAATTCCCAGGAGAACTATAAAACTCATGGAAACCTATGGTGAAGAGCCTTTCTGGATCATTCATAAGGAAAACCCTGAAAAGGTATATGATATCGAAATCGAGATTTAAGAAATTTCCAGGGAAAAGCCGGATAGAAGAGTTGCGGACCGCTATTTAAGAGAATTAACGATTATAAAGAAGATTTAAATCAAAGGAGAGATCCGGAAAAGAAGAGGCTCAAAGCAGGAAGGAATTAAAACAAAAAAGTGACTTGGAGCCGTTAAAGATAAAAAGGCACGTAAAAGCAGAGGGAGAAGGATGTTAGAAAATGCCTTCGAATTGAACCCTCTGTTGCTCCCTTGAGGGAAAAACTGCCGTAAATCAGATATTGCTGCCGGAACAAAGCCTGCAGTCAAGATTTACTTTTTTATTCTCTACCTTGAATTCACGATTTATTTTTTATTTTGAGATTTATTTTCTTTTTATTTTCACTATATCTCCGAGGGTAGTATCTTTCTTCATGTGAGAGACTTCCTGTCCTGAGCCTTCAACACGTTCCGTAAGTTTGATGTTAAGAGCGTGTTCGAGTTTCTTTCGAACGGAATCTTCTGGCACGATTTCGTTGCGTTCTATCTTTTTGATCAGAGATGCTTTTTCTTTGATATTTTCAGCCAGATCCTCCTGAGACCAGCCTTTAGCTTCTCTGGCTTCCCGGATGATCTGATCATAATTATCCAGGAGTTCATCTTTCAAAATATCGAAAAAATCCTTTTTTGGCCTATTTTCGGTTCGTGTAACCGTCCGAACCACCGGAGAGACTTTTCTTGACACGGGAGTTCGCTTATCAACGGGTTTACCATATGGAGCACATTTCTGGCAGACCTGGAGCTCGCTGTTGTCAATTGTAATGCATATAGACTTTCCGCGGATCTCTGCACCACATATTTCGCACTGCATATTGATCACTTCGAAAACGCTATATACGGTATGAACTTAAATATTATTCGGAGCTCCATGACGGAAAGTACCAGAAGTAAGGATGAAAGCATGCGCAGTCACCTTGGTAAGTCCGGACCTTTATATGACGGAATCGAGCCTGGAGAGCTGGGGGAAGTAACTGAAAGCGTCCAGGACCGAATGAGGCAACTTGAAAGCCGAAACAGTTTTCTGGAAGAGCAGTGCAGCCAGATTGAGTCCGAAAAACGTTATCTTGAAAACCAGAAGATAAAGTATGAACGGGAAATACGGAAGCTGCAGTCTGAACTCGATCGGATGAAAACCTCTCCGCTTATCATTGGTACGGTCATTGACGTGATAAAGAATGACAGGATAATTGTCCGGAGCAGCAACGGACCACAGTTCCTGGTTAATGTCTCACAATATATCGATGAGAAGAAACTGCTGCCAGGGGCAAAAGTTGCCCTGAACCAGCATACGCTTGCCATTGCCGAGGTTATTCCTTCAACGGAAGAGCCTTTTGTCGCTGCAATGGAAGTCCTCGAAAGCGTGGAAGTGGACTATGACCAGATAGGCGGTCTCGAGGAGCAAATCCAGGAACTTCAGGAAGCAGTTGAGCTTCCTCTTATTGAACCGGAACGCTTTGCCCGGATAGGTATCGAGCCTCCTAAGGGAGTTCTTCTTTATGGACTTCCGGGAACAGGCAAAACCCTGCTTGCTAAAGCTGTGGCTCACAGAACCAATGCGACCTTTATCAGGGTTGTCGGCTCTGAGCTCGTGCAGAAGTACATAGGGGACGGTTCTAAACTCGTAAGGGAAATCTTCGAGATGGCACGGAAAAAGGCCCCGAGTATTATCTTCATTGATGAGCTGGACTCAATTGCCGCAAGGCGTCTGAATGAGACGACTGGCGCAGACCGTGAGGTTCAGAGAACACTCATGCAGCTACTGGCAGAGATGGATGGCTTTGACAAAAGGAAAAATATCAGGATTATTGCAGCAACAAACCGCCCTGATGTCCTTGACCCGGCAATTTTAAGGCCAGGGCGCTTTGACAGGCTTGTTCACGTCCCGATGCCCGGAATAGAAGCCAGAGGAAAGATTCTCGAAATTCACTGTGAGAAAATGACTCTTGCAGGAGATATTGATTTTAAGAGGCTTGCAAAAGCTACCGAAGGAATGAGCGGAGCAGACCTGAAGGCAATAGCCACAGAGGCAGGTATGTTTGCGGTCAGGAAAGACAAAGAACTGGTTGAGATGGAAGATTTCCTCGAAGCAGTGGATAAGGTATCTATGGCTGCAGATACGCAAAAGATGATGCCTTCCAGTCTCCCTGAAAGCATGTTCGTGTAAAAACTTCCCCGGTAAACCGAATGGAAACGAAAAGCCCCTCAGGGGCTCTTTTTATATTCAGCCGGGAGAAATCATCATTTTTACCGGAAAAACTGAGGATTTCCCCGGATATTAGTTTTGTTAGAGGTTATGTACAGGAAACCGACAAACTATTTTTATAATCCAGACATAAAAAGTACCTGTGAATTCCGATTTTCATATAAAACCCGAAATTCGAATTCTGGGTATAGATGATTCTGCGCTCCTCAGTGAAAAAGTAATGATAGTCGGGGCTGTTTTTCGGGGTGGAGACTGGATTGACGGAGTTCTTCGCTCGGAGATCACAAAGGATGGGCTTGATGCTACTGATGTAATCGGCAGCCTGATAAAGAAGAGCAAACATTACGGCCAGATAAGAGCGGTTATTCTTGACGGGGTCACCTATGGAGGCTTTAATGTTGTGGATATACAGATGCTTTACAGGGAAACCGGAATTCCTGTAATTGTGATTATGCGGTCCTATCCAGATTTTGAGAAAATCAAATCCGCCCTCAAGTATTTTCCGGACGGGGGAGAGCGCTGGACAATAATAAAGCGAGCCGGAAAAATTGAAGAAATCGCCGGTCAAAAAAATCCCATTTATATCCAGAGAGCAGGCATAGGACTGGAAACTGTGAAGAAAATTATTCAGCTTACCTCAATAAGAAGTAATATTCCTGAACCTCTGAGGGTTGCCCACCTGATTGCGACAGGCATCATCCTCGGGGAATCCAGAGGAAAAGCGTAATTAAGGTTAATTCTCCAGGAAATATGCGGATACGAAACCGAATATCAAATCAGGCGAATGAAGGCACATAGGCCCGGAGAAAAGGGAAAAGTAAAAATACATGGACAGCTTGAAAAAATAAAATAATAAAGAAATCGCAAATGAGCTAAAAAAATAAGTAGGGTCGGGAAGAAAGGAATAAAATATAGGGAATAAAAGGAACCATAATAAGACTTGAAAGAAAAACCTGGGGCTAAGCAGGAAAGTAGAAGAATTTAATAAAATTATTAAACATATACAGTATAAGTTTAAAGACTGTAAAAGGAAAACTATTAAATTGGAAACTGTATATGTGATGGTTAAAATACATGTGTTCCCTCTAAAAATACATTTATTCTTTAATACCAGCCATTAAAATTACCCCATCGGATGGAGGAAAACAGTAGCATGAGATCCATTGTGGAAGAAGCCCTCGCTCGATCTGCCCTGGAAGGACGTGGCGGGCAGAGAGAGTACTCAAATTCAGATTACTCTAATGCAGACTCAGAAGTTGATGCTGAACTTGAAGAGATACTCAGGAGCCTCAAAACAACCATCAAAGTGGTAGGTTGCGGAGGCGGCGGTTCAAATAGCATCCAGCGCATGTTGGGCGAAGGAATCAAGGGAGCGGACCTTGTAGCCGTTAACACCGATGCCCAGCACCTTCTTCATATACGCTCCGGCAAAAAGATTCTTATTGGGAAAAAGAAAACTCGTGGACTTGGCGCCGGCAGCCTCCCCCAGATCGGAGAAGATGCTGCAATCGAGAGTATCGACGAAATAAATAAAGTTGTCGAAGGCTCTGATATGGTCTTTATCACTGCAGGTCTTGGAGGAGGAACCGGTACAGGATCGGCCCCTATAGTAGCTGAAGCGGCAAGAGATGCAGGAGCACTTACAATCGCAGTCGTTACACTGCCCTTCAGTGTGGAGGGCCATGTACGTAGAACCAATGCAGAGGCAGGTCTTGAGCGCCTGAGAGATGTAGCAGACACGGTAATAGTTGTCCCTAATGATAAGCTGATTGAAGTCGTCCCGAGGCTCCCACTCCAGGCTGCCTTTAAAGTATCAGATGAAGTCCTTATGAGAGCCGTAAAAGGCATAACCGAACTGATCACAAAGCCCGGTCTTGTAAATCTCGACTTTGCAGACATAAGAACTGTTATGCAGAACGGAGGCGTTGCGATGATCGGGCTTGGAGAGTCTGACGGGGAGAACAAAGCTGTAGAATCCGTACAGAAAGCCCTGCGCAGCCCGCTTCTTGATGTGGACATTTCAGGTGCGACCTCTGCCCTTGTTAATGTGGTTGGAGGCCCTGACATGACGATTTCAGAAGCTGAGTGCGTAGTTCAGGAGGTTTACAGCCGGATAGACGCAAACGCCCGCCTTATCTGGGGTGCCCAGATTGATCCTGACCTCGAACAGACCGTACGTACCATGATCGTGGTTACAGGAGTGACATCCGCCCAGATTTACGGCCACGGGAACGACAAGAATATTACCTTCAAATACGGGATTGATTTTGTAGAGTGATCAAACCAGACACAGAAGGAACTAAAATCATCGGTTGGAAAAAATACTGTTTTCCTCTCTTTAAAGTAAAAATAAGAGATAGGAATAAAAACCAATCGAAAACTATTTTTATGGTAAATACCGTATGATGCCGATACAATTCGGCATCAAAAAAGAAATATTTCTACTGACACGATTAAAGATTTGGAATAAAATTGAGATCCGATATCGGAATCTTTTCACGTTTTAAATACCGTGTCAGTGATATCTTCATATAATAGGAATTAATAATATAAACCGCCCGTTCCTTCCTTAACCTGAATCCGGAAATTTGTGTATAGTAAGAAAAGCGAATTTCGAGAACGGTCAACATATAGGAAGAATTACAGGCAAAAAATTCAAGATATATTGATAAAATAAAGAAAACCTGGATGTGAATTGATGGTAGAATCCACGTTTGAACCGAAAATAACTGTAGAAAGCGTTGGTCAGGCAATTCGGGCACACCTGAGAGTCCTGAAACTTACTAAGAAACCGTCCAGGGAAGAGTTCTTGACCATTGCCAAAGTTGCAGGTATTGGCATTCTGGCTGTGGGAGCAATAGGATTTATGGTATATGTACTGTTGACAATGTTGCCCCAGTGGGTGGCCCAATGAGTGAGGATTCTCAGATATTTGTAATCAAAACCACGGCAAACCAGGAAAGATCGGTTGCAACAGCTCTTGCCAGAGTTTCGAAAAAGGAGAAGCTGGATATAAGGGCAATTCTGGCTCCTGATGAGCTGAAAGGATATGTCCTGGTCGAGGCTCCTAAATCCGGAATTGTAGAACTGGCAATTCAGACTATTCCCCATGCGCGGGCTCTTGTGAAAGGGAGCTCTTCGATTGCTGAAATTGAGCATTTCCTTAAACCCAAACCAACAGTAACAGGAATCAAGGAAGGGGCTATAATTGAAGTCACTTCAGGACCCTTTAAAGGGGAGAAAGCCCGGGTTAAAAGGGTCGATGAAGGACATGAGGAAATTACTGTGGAACTGTTCGATGCTGTGGTTCCGATTCCCATAACGATTCGTGGCGACACTGTCAGAATACTTAAGAAAGATAACGAGTGAAGCCGCAGCGGGATGGAAAATACCGAAAAATTCCAGCTTATTAATAAATAAAATCACCAGTACTCAGAGTGGATCGAAAAGATCTGCAAAGTATATAGTTATTAAAACCGGTGAGACTCAGATGACAAGTATTGTTGAAGCACTTGTCCCCGGAGGAAAAGCGAATCCTGGACCACCTTTAGGTCCGGCGCTTGGTCCGCTCGGGGTCAACATAAAAGAAGTGGTCGAAAAGATCAATGAAAAAACCAGGGACTATAATGGAATGCAGGTTCCTGTTAAAGTAATTGTTGACGATAAGAAGAATGTCGAGATCGAAGTAGGTACCCCGCCAACGGCATCCCTGATCATGAAAGAGATAGGAATCCAGAAAGGGTCAGGAAATGCAGGAAGTGAAGTTGTTGGCAACCTTAGCATGTCGCAGGTCGCAAAGATCGCCCGCATGAAAAGGGAAGATGTACTTTCCTACGATCTCAAGTCAACAATGAAAGAGGTAATCGGTACCTGTGTCCCCATGGGTGTGACCGTAGAGGGAGTTAAGGCAAAAGAAAGCCAGAAGGCACTCGACCAGGGCAAGTTCGATGATGTGCTTGCCGGCGAGGAGTGGTAAGCCTTCCCATCCCTTTACTATTTAATCCGGAAATTCATTACCACCAATAGTTTTAAATCGGATAGCACTAATAGCTCAAGAATCTTGCACATTGTTGCAATAAATTAAAATAATAGCTATTAGCGGCTTACTGTTAAGAGTAACAGAACCCGGATTAATGGGGAAGCCCTAAGACCAACCGTAGTAAGCCGAAGAGGCTGCTTGAACAAGCAAGTTCAAACACTACGGGGAGGAACAAGATGGCAGAAAAAACTATACTGGAAGCTGTCAAGAAAGTACTTGAAGAATCGCCAAAGCGCAATTTCTCGGAAAGCGTAGACCTGGCGATTAACTTAAAGAATCTTGACATGAACCAACCGAAGAATAGAGTCGATGAAGAAGTAATTCTTCCTCACGGGCTCGGAAAAGAACTGAAGATCGGCGTTTTTGCAAAAGGTGATGTGGGCCTGAAAGCAAAGGCTGCCGGTGCTGCGTATGTTATTTCTGATGTTGAGCTCGATGAACTGGCGGCTGACAAAAACAGAGCCAGGACTCTTGCAAACGAATGTGACCTTTTTATCGCAGAAACCCAGTTCATGCCAACAATTGGTAAGAACCTTGGTATTGTTCTCGGACCCAGAGGGAAAATGCCTATTCCACTCCTACCTAACAAGGATATAGGCGAGCTTATCCAGAGCAAGCAAAATGCGGTCAGGTTAAGGTCAAAAGACAAGCTTACTTTCCATGTGCCTGTCGGTCGAAGGAATATGAATCCCGACGACCTTGCCGAAAACATTGAGACTATAGTTTCCAGGCTGGAGCGTGTTCTGGATAAGGGCAAGCATAACCTGAGAACAGTCTATGTCACGACAACTATGGGAAAATCCGAAAGGGTGGTGTAAATGGCAGAGGAGAAGCATCACACGGAGCACGTCCCACAGTGGAAAAAGGATGAGATCGATAATATAAAGGAACTCATCCAGTCCCATAAGGTATTCGGAATGGTAGGGATCGAGGGCATTCTTGCAACCAAGATCCAGAAAATTCGCCGGGACCTTAAGGACGTTGCAGTGCTCAAAGTCTCAAGGAACACCCTTACAGAGCGGGCTTTAAACCAGCTCGGAGAAACCATTCCCGAGATGAATAAATATCTTGACAAGCAGACGGCTCTGATATTTACCAACGAAAGCCCCTTCAAGCTTTACAAAGCGCTTGAACAGACAAAAACCCCTTCTCCGATTAAAGGAGGCGCTATAGCTCCTGTAGACATTACTGTCCAGAAGGGACCTACCAGTTTCCCACCTGGCCCGATTCTCGGAGAATTCCAGAGTGCAGGAATTCCAGCTTCAATAGAAGCAGGAAAAGTTGCAATAAAGGAAACGAAGGTTGTCTGTAAAGCAGGTGAGGCAGTCCCGCAGAAGCTCGCAACCATGCTTTCAAAGCTGGAGATATATCCCCTCATTGTAGGTCTGGACTTAAGAGCCGCCTATGACGAAGGGACAATTTACGAGCCGGAACTCCTTGCAATTGACGAAAGCCAGTACTTCTCTGATGTTATCAGAGCAGCCCAGAACGCTTTCAATCTCTCTGTCAACACTGCATACCCAACAAGCGCAACAATCGGCACCCTACTGGCAAAAGCCTTTGCAGAGTCAAAGAACCTTGGTGTCAATGCTGTCGTATTTGATTCAGGAGTCATGGACGCTTTGCTGGCAAAAGCTCATGTCCAGATGACATCCGTAGCATCCGAAGCCGCAGACAAAGATGCAAATGCCGTGGATGACGAACTGAGGGAAGTTCTCGGAGCAGCCGCAAGCGCAGCAGCAGCCGCAGCAACCGCAGCACCCGAGAAAAAAGAAGAAGAAAAGGAAGAAGAGAAAGAAGAGGAAGAAGAAGACCACTCCGAAGAAGATGGAATGGCCGGCCTCGGTGCCCTTTTCGGATAAATAAATTTACGATAATTGAAATTTAGGTGATCAACAATGGAATACATATATGCAGCTCTCTTATTACACAACGCTGGTAAAACAATTACCGAAGACGCAATCACTGCCGTTCTCCAGGCAGCAGGTATCGAAGTTAACGAAGCCAGAGTAAAAGCCCTTGTCGCAGCCCTTGAAGGCGTAGACATTGAAGAAGCAATTGCAAAGGCAGCATTCGCAGCACCCGCAGCCGCAGCAGCCCCTGCAGCAGCAGCCCCTGCAGCAGAAGAAGCTCCTGCTGAAGAAGAGGAAGAAGAGGAAGACACCTCTGAAGAAGACGGAATGGCCGGTCTCGGCGCCCTTTTCGGATAAACACAATAAAATTTCAATACCTACAGCTCGCCTTAAGGCGGGCACTTTTTTTTCAATAGAATTTAGCAGTAGTTTAATAACGTAGAATTATCTGATTTTCTGTAGAATTCTTTATCTTTTCTTAAAATTCTTCATTTTCTAAAAATATTTATCTTTTCTACTTGATTCTCTGCACTACGATATAATATCCCTTTTATTTGACTTATAAAAACAGAATATGACGAGACTAAAAGCAATAATAGGGTTATTGGAGAGACGACACTAAAACTCATTTTTAGTCTGAGTAATTGAAAATTTTTAGATTATTTTCTGTGATTTAAAAACTGATTCTCTAAAATCTAGTATCCAAAGAAGAAAATAAAAAATCACTGAAGTATACTCGTCAAAAGATATAAGCTGAGATTTTGAAACTGATTCATTATTTTTAATTGCTTGCTGAATTTAATCTATCGATAGAAAATAATTTATAATCTCGATGCCAACTGTTTAAAGTATATGTAAATCTTGCATATACTTAAGAAAATTTTGAAATTAAGGATTTAAAAAAATTGTGAATCTTGATCAAATAGAGTTAACCCTTGTCTTATCTTACATGCGGAAGGCTTCCGGAATGCGCACAACTGACGGCTGAGGGTTGTAGATAGTGCAGCAGGGAACGAAGGATCAATAACCGAATTCTATGACCTGATAGGGTGAATAATTTTCACCCGATTTTTATATTTTATGGCGATGATTTAATGAGGATAAAAATAGCACTGGCATTGATGTCTGCTATCTTTATGTTTTACTGGGCCGCAGCCTTAATAATAAGTTGTATACTTCGGTCAATATCTGTCACAATACTTTCTTTCGGAGACTTGACAGAGTTAATGAGCATTATTTCGTTTTTTGGTTCCATACTTTTCTTATTGGAAACAAGAAAAGTATTACCCAGATGGCGTCTGGCAATCCCATTATGTATTTCTCTATTTGTACTGGTTATCGTAAATTTTTGGATTATTTTTAGTGGTAGAGAACTTCTTAGTGACCACATCGGCATCGCAGAAACACTCGTGATGCTATTTATGGCATTACTGTCCCCATTCTCGGCACTGGTCTTCTTATCTATGGATAGACATCCTGACTCGATGAATGCATATCTTGCAGTTTCATCTGTAGCGAATATGCTTTCGATGTTACTCCTTTTCTTCACGCTCAGTGGACTTTCACATGCACTTTCAAGAGGAGGGCCTACTTTTGATGCTGTTGTCGCTTTTCAGGCATTTTATTGGCTCTTTGTGATGCCGGTTATAGGAATATGTTTTTTAGTTAGAGCAATAACATACAGGAATCCCAGAAATATTCAGAGTCCGGTAACTGTTAAGCCCACTCAAAATTAGTTATTAGTAAATTAGTAGTTAACTCAATTTTTATTTATTTACAAAGAATTTTCACACGATTCTTGGTAGATAACTTTGACTTAGCTTACTTTAAGCTTACTTTAATATTATATCTGATCACTTTAGGTATTAAATGGTTTAACAAATTATCCACGAACTTCGACTCATAAGTCAGTAAGCTATATGGAGCCGAAAAAGTATGTTATAAACTAGTTCTCCAAAAAAAAGTTATAATAGAAAAGATAATGAATAATAAGCAATCTTCTGAAAAAAAATAAGTAATAGATATCTATGTCCCGATTTAACCCTATCCTGGCTTCGAGAGCACTCTGGCAGATCCGGGTGAGAAAGCGTCCTTTTGTCCTTTCCCACGGCGTAAATACCCGCTGCAATATGCGTTGTAAGTTCTGTGAATACTGGAAGAAAACCGGAGAAGAACCGACAAAAGAGGAAATTTTCAAACTACTAGATGACGCGAAAGATTTCGGGATCGGAGTCTATAATGCCTGGACTGTGGAACCCCTCCTCAGAAAGGATCTTCCCCAGATCATGGCACATGCCAAAGGAATAGGGATGATCACTTCCATGGTCACAAACGGAAAGCTGCTTTACGAGAGAGCGGAAGAGCTTGTGGATGTGGATTACCTTTCGGTTTCTGTGGATGGGGTAGAGAGTTATAAAGAAATCCGTCGAATGGACTTTGAAACCCTGCTAAAGGGCTTAAAGAAAGCTATCGAGGTTAGAAAACTCCAGAAACAGAAGAATCCCATTCTGATGAACTGCGTACTCACAGGAAAAAACCTGGACGATATCGAGACTCTTATTTTGCTTGCAGAAAAACTGGGAGTAAAGGTTTCCTTCGAACCTGTCCACGAGTTTCCTGGAATCAGTGATGAGGTCTGGAATGAAATTGGAATCCGTGATATGGAAAAATTTCACAGTACAGTCGACCTTATAATCGAGCTTAAGAAGCAGGGCTATCCGATAATCAACTCCAAAACCTACCTCAGAATGGTCCGGGACGGGGAAACGGACTACAGGTGCAGAGCCAGCGGGATTATTATGAATGTGACGCATGACGGTGCTCTGGAAACCTGCCGTGTGCAAAACGAGCCTTTAGGAAACGTCATCTGGGATGGTTTTGAGAGTGTCTGGAAGAATTCGGAAGAACGCCGGAAGGAGATTGTCAAAAACTGCACAGGCTGCCTCTTTTTTGGATATACGGAAAACAGTTTGATGCAGAGTTTTAATCCCGAAGTTCTGATGCATTATGAGTGGATGTAACAGCAGAATTCCGCTTCGTGAGCCCGGTTTCCTTCCCGAATTGCGCCTCGGGAGGACGCTGCTCTTTTCGTTTCGCTCAACAGGGGAGTGCATGAAGAAATTCCAGGACAATCCAGAAAAGTATCTCAGCTTCCATGCTAAGGAAGCCAGGGTATAAAGCGAAGCAAAAGGTTCTCTTTTATCCCGAGTTCCCTTTATAGTTTTTTTATCCAGCATTTTTAGAGCTTCGGCTATAGCCCACCAGACTTCGGATTCAGATCGTTTAAGTTTTAATAAAAGGGGCTATTGCTTTTTATCACCGATTTTTCGAAGGGCACCTGCCGCATACAGTGCAACTACGGACTGTATTACTGCCGAGGAAAGCCAGAAAGCCCCCTCAGGGCATTCTGGACGGTCTTTATCTTATACAATCTTACTTACACAGTCTTTATTACAACCTGTTCTCCACTTTTCAGTCCGAACTGACGCGCAGCACTTCCTTTATTTACTGCAATCTCCAGGAAGCCGTGACTGCCTATAAGAGCGAGGGGCTCTTCCTGACCGACAAAACCGTAGGTATGAACAAAGGATATTCTTCTGCCATTTACTTCCACCTGTGAGCCGAAGGTAGAAAATTTTAAAATTATATCTTCCGGGATATTGGTGATTACATTCCCGAAGCTATCTGCAAAAATAACCTCCCCGACAAGAAAGGGGCCGTCAATTCCGAAATTTTTGAAATCAAGATTCACAAAGTCCGAGATTCTGGGTCCGACAGCCTCGATAAGTGTACCTTTTGAGAGGTGCGCTCCTGCAGGTGCAAAAATATCCCTTCCGTGAAAAGTTGCAGAAATTCCTGATTTGAGCATGAGTTTGGGATTTGTAATTTCGTGGACTTCCATTTCCCCAAGGCGGCATGCTGCAGGTATTAATAGCCCGTTGTCAGGGCCTACAAAGAATTGTTCCTTTCCTTCATCACCTGCTTTAATAGCAAGAGCGCGCCGGGAAGTCCCGACTCCGGGGTCAACGACACCAATATGCACGGTGCCCGGAGGGAAATATTGAACAAGTGAATAAAGAGCGAAAGCCCCTTCCCGGATTCCGGCCTGCCGGATGGAATGGGTTATGTCGATAATCTGAGTATCCGGGCTAATTCCCAGGATCACGGCTTTCATGGCTGCAGGATAAAGGTCTCCGAAGTCGGTAGTCAGGGAAATTAAGGGCATAAATATCACTTGGTTTTTTTCTATTTTATCGTATGCAGAAGGAGAAAATATATTAAGATGTGAAAAAGTACAGGCTAACACCGGGATATAAAAAATGAAGAAGAATAGAAGATGAAGCAGACAAAAATATTATTTATACTAATTTTGATGAGCCTGGCTCTTCTTACATCGGGATGCGAAGAAAAAATGAGTACAGAAGAAATACAGGAACCCTTTACCGAATTTTACATTCTCGGACCCGAAGGGACAGCTAAGAACTACCCGACCGACTATGTACTCGGGGACAACGGGACCATAATAGCTGGAATTACAAATCATGAGCAAAAGTCCGTAAATTATACAATGGAAGTCAGGCTCGAAGACACGCCTCTACCTTTACCGGCGGAATGGAAAAACGTATGCATCGAAAACAATGAAACCCTGGAAAAAGCCGTTATAATCACTCCTCCTTTTAAGGGCACAAATATGAACCTGCAATTTTTGCTTTACAATAACGATAAAAAAGGCACATTTGAAGGAGATGTCATCGCAGCTTACAGGAATCTTAATCTGTGGATAAATGTAACCCAAAATCTCACGGAGAACGTTTCAACGCCACTAACTGCAATATGAGCAAACACTGAAATTCAGTACCGGCCTTGCTACTCTGAAAAAACGGAAGTAATCAAAATCGTAAGTTTCGTATAAAATAGGAAAAAGGAGTTTCCTGCTTCAGCGGGACCTGAGAGCGCAGGGTCCGGTTGCACATTTCCCGCAGGCAAGCTGATTGAATTCGGGAAAAGCTTTTGCATTTTCCTGAAGCAAGCGGAAACATTTTTCCTTATCAAGACCTTTTACACTAAGAGCCCCGACCGGGCACCTGTCAATACAGACAAGGCACTTTTCTCCTTTCTTATATCGGCAAAACTCCTCAACAGGACGGGGGGTAGGAGGGATTTCTGCGGAAATAAATATTGTTCCGAAGCGACCTGCACACCCGGCTTTCGTTATCAGCATGTGGTGGACTCCAAAAGTGCCAAGCCCGGCTGCATAAGCTGCACTTTTGTGAGACCAGACAACATCAAAACCTCGATTCTTATAATCAAAAGTAATCTCAGGCACAACCGCTTTTATGCCCTCCTTTGCCAGTTCAGACTTCAATTTCTCATTAATTTCTCGGATCAGGCAGTCGGTCTCACCTCTAGCCTGAATCCACTCCTTTACAGGTTCCGGTGACCTCCAGTTTAGCTTCACAAGGTCTTTTTCAAAAGGCAGAAAGAAGGAAACAACAGTTTTTGCCTCAAGGAAGATCTCTTTCGGGTTCAGGTGGTAAGGGCCAATAATTTTCTCCATCTCATCAAAAATAGGGTCATCGGCTGAAGCATATCCGACAATAGGTTCACGGTATCGAGTTTCAGTACCCGGATTTGCAGCGGCTGATTTGATAATACTCTCTATCCTATTTTTAAGTTCCATATTAGTTTCTCCGGAAATCCATTTTCATAGAATACTGTAATTAATTATGGGATGTATGCATTTCATTGAACTGTCTAAAACGAAGAATTAGTTGCAGGTCGCCTTACTTAAAATTACTTATAAGTTGGAGAAATTAATAATAACAGGTGAGAAATATAACCGATAAGGAAAATGACATTGATATGTCAGACCAGATCAAATCGTTTCCCACTACAGTTTATCTTTTCTCAAGCTTTAATAAATATTCCTTAATATCCAGACCAGATGCATAACCCGTGAGCTTTCCGTTTGATCCTATAACTCTGTGGCAGGGAATAATTATCGCCATCGGATTCCGGTTGTTTGCAAGCCCCACAGCTCTATATGCCCTGGATTTTCCAAGAGATACGGCTATCTCTTTATATGTGCGGGTTTCGCCATAAGGGATTTTGCATAAAGCTCCCCAGACGGACTTCTGGAAAGCTGTTCCCTCAGGAGCCAGTTCAAGGTCAAAAGATTTTAATTCCCCGGAAAAATAAGCTTCAAGTTGCCTGGCAGCTTCTTTGAAGAAATCTTTGTTTTTTATCCAGTCCTCAGGAACATCTGCTTTCTTCTTGCCTTTCAGAAAAATAAGATGTTTCAGTCCCTCTTCATTCCCTGCCAGAAGAATAGGACCAATTGGGGATTCGATGATATCGTAATACATTTTGTTTGTCTCCTGTTAGCGCTGTTGGAAATAGTTGTATCGTTCTGGTAGAAATGTTTATTCAATAACCAGGTAAAGGAAGCTTTTTAAACGAAGCCAGATCCGAAAAAGAAAAAAATTGAAGGTTAAGAGCACTTAAACCCGTAAGTCCCTTAGCGTGTTTTACCGAAGCTCTTTGTCTGAGGCATTCAAATTCATTCGCTTTTATTCACTTTTAGATTCATTTTTCCAGAAAGATCCCGAATAAATGTTCAGGGTTTCTACGGCAGACTCAAACTCAGGTTCATTCGCTTTTTGTTCCAGTTCATTAAGTTCCTGAATCCTCAACTCCACAACGTCCATCGCATCCTCAAAAAGCTGCCTGTTGATTTCGATTCCGAAATACTTTTTGAGTTTTTCTTCAGGCGGTATTGTCGAACCTGCGGAGAGGTACGCGACATAATTTTTGTTGAAGGTTTCGGGATCTTCTTTGTACTGTTTAAAAAGGGAGAGAGTTATTGCCTTTGAGACAGCGTAGTTAAAGGTATAGTAGTTGTTTGTAAAGTAAATATGGTTAATATAAGTCCATTCCGCAGAATCTTTATCATAATAATCGACTGAGTTGCTCCTGTATTCTTTAGAGAGGTCTGTCCAGAGCGCATTCAGTTCGGCTCCACTTACTGTCCCATTCTCAGCACACATCTGATGTGCTTTATACTCGAATTCCGTAATCAATGGCTGCCTGGTAAACAAGTTCTGATAATCTGCAATCTGGTCAGACAGTATCATAATTGCGGTATCTCTATCATTGCTCTTGACCATATGATCAACAAAGAGTTCCTCATTGAAAGTTGAAGGAATTTCCATTTCATAGATTGTACCTGAACAGTAAAGATAGTCCACAGAATTGCCCATAAGGTAGAAATTAATCCCATGTCCGAGTTCATGCGTTAAAGTCTGCCGGTCCCCGATAAATCCGTTATAGTTTATAAAGATCAGGCCCGGAGCCTTCAGGGCAGACAGGTCGAAAGTGTAACCGCCTGGCTGCTTCCCATGCTCAGGGTCGGGATATACGTCTACGAAACTACCGGTTACCGTCTTTATAAAGATCTCATTGAAAACAGGATCCATTCGGGAATAGGATTTTTGAATTTCCTGCAAAGATTCTACATAGGTATAGTTTCTGGCAGGCTGGTCCGCCAGTTGCAGCATAAGGTCGTATGGTTTGAGCGCCTCAAGCCCCAGCTTCGTTTTCCTGAACTCATTATAGTCCTCAAAAGTATCTTTTCTTTCTTTGAAAACTGTGTTCATGTCCTCTACCTGAGCGGGTGTAAGATACAGATTATATAGACTATAGTTATAATAGTCCGTGAAATTCAGCTCCCTGGCAACGAGATCGTCAACCCTGGCTTTTTCCGAATAAATGGAAGCCATTGAGTCGGATTCATTTATCAGGTGGTAGAACCTCTTATCATAGCATCTTTTCCTGTTTTCCTGGCTCGGGTCTGTTGAAAGTAGAACATTGTAGGACTGGGAGTTGACCTGGAACTCTTCTCCGTTATCAAGAGTAATATTTCCTGCCACAGTGACATTATTGGTGATCTGGGAAATAGCCTCAGTTTCCAGTTTCATGCGCTGGTTTTCGAGCTCTGCGAGGTATGCAGCCTGGGACTCATTAACTGGCCTGTGTTCAGCAAACCTGATATAGTTAGCCTCAAAGTAAGGTTGATAAATCTCAAGCTCTGGCTCTTCGGAAAAGAGCCTGTTCCATTCTTCCTGATTGATCGATGCCATTTTTACAGTTGCAAATGCACTGGCTTTCTCATATTCTGTAATAAGATTCTGAGAGTTTGCAAGAAGAGAGGCAAAAAACGGATCATTTACATTTTTACTATTTTGAGTATATGCATAAATGTATAGAATCGTAGCCGACTTTGAGAACTCCTTGTCAGCTTCCAGATAATCAAGTAAAACAGGCCCAGACAAATTTTCAAACTTCGGACGGAAAGTTTCGTTTATCTCAGTTGTCTTCTTTTTTAAGATCTCAAGTTCTTCTAAGGCATCTTCCCTGCTACTGAGAAGATAGGAATCGTTCCATTCCGTTGTAACCTTGTCGGGATCAAGCTCTTCAAATGTGCAGTTCTCACTTATGATTTCAGAAGAGCCGCCCAGCTCCGCAGCAGCCCCGCACTCTGAAAAAACTGAAAAGAATAGAAATACCCCGAGAGTGATGAGTCCTTTAACTATTCCGAGAGCTATGAGCCCTTTAACTGATCTTAGTCTCATAAACCGCTACCCCTGACAGGCTATCAAAAACATCATCCAGGTTATGTAAGAGGACTTCCAGGCGTTTTAATAAATCGACAACAATAAATTTGGATATTTTTAAAGTAATGATGTAAAAAGCTATCGATTTTAAACTGCTCTATGGGCAAAAAGGCGGACATGCAAATTATATAGAAGTCCGGGTAAGGAGGAAAGAGAAAATTGCCGAAAAGAGAGGCTATGTGCGTGAAAATTAATTAGAAAATAAAATAGTCTCAGGAAATAGAATGACCCTAAAAAGAAATAAATAAGTAAAGCCCGAAGGCTTCACTTTGAGGGTTTACCAGTAACTGATTATTTTGCGAGGTTGTAGTTCTGGTTGACAATCTTGAGGGCGCAGAAGTTGCCGCACATGGTACAGGCATCTGTGTCTTCAGGGGCCCTGCTGTTTCTGACTTCTCTTGCGTGTTCAGGGTCGATTGCAAGGGAGTACATCTTTTCCCAGTCAAGTTCCCTTCTGGCTCTGCCCATGTCGAGGTCCCACTGT
This sequence comes from Methanosarcina sp. MSH10X1, assembly GCF_004099695.1. Classification (GTDB taxonomy): domain Archaea; phylum Halobacteriota; class Methanosarcinia; order Methanosarcinales; family Methanosarcinaceae; genus Methanosarcina. The sequence goes on from NZ_SCHL01000020.1 coordinate 59,456, forward strand.
CTTGCTCTCTCGGGGTATTTTATCATATCGCCGACGTGAGCTGCAATTCTGGAGGTCTTGACACCGGTGATCACGTCTTCAAGGTTTGGAAGGGCGAGATGCTCTGCCGGGGTAACATAGCAAAGGAAGTCACAGCCGTAAGATGCGGATACAGATGCGCCGATTGCAGTTACGATGTGGTCATAGCCTGGGGCAACATCGGTAACTAGAGGACCGAGCATGTAGAAGGGTTTGTGACCGCTCATTTCCTTCATCAGTTTTACGTTGGTTGCGATCTGGTCCAGCGGAACGTGACCAGGGCCTTCGACAATAACCTGTAATCCCTGCTTGTGTCCCCGGTCAGCCATTTCGGAGTTGATAATAAGCTCCTGGATCTGGGCGCGGTCGGTTGCGTCATGGATTGCACCTGCACGCATTCCGTTGCCTGTGGAAAGGACGACCTCGTGTTCCTTAAGGATCTCAACGAGGTAATCGAAGTTTGCATAAAGCGGGTTTTCCTTTTCGTTGTGAAGCATCCAGGCGCTCATGAAAGCGCCACCGCGGGAACAAAGTCCGCCGTACCTGCCGTGGGCTTTAAGCCTGTCAAGGGTGATGTTGTTGATCCCTGTGTGGATTGCCATGAAATTGGTTCCGAGTTTTGCCTGGGCTTCGGTTGCATTGAAGAGTTCGTCCTCAGTCATGTGCACGATTGAGCCGTATTTTCTTGCAGCTTCAATGAAAGCCTGATAGAGAGGCACTGAACCGACTGAAAGGGAAATGCTGTCAATAACTCTTTTCCTGATTCCAAGGAAGTCTCCACCTGTGCCGAGCTCCATCAGAGTGTCTGCGCCTGCGGCTTCGGCAGCCTGGGCTTTCTTAACTTCCATCTCCGGGTCAACAATGTCTGAGGATACACCTATGGATGCATTGACCTTGGTCCTGAGCCCTTCGCCTATACCGCAGATCTTTACCTGCCTGTAAGGTGAAGTTGGAATAACGATTCTTCCGGCTGCAACACCGCGGCGGACGAATTCGGGGTCAAGCCCTTCATCCTTTGCGACGATCTTCATTTCCTCAGTAATAATCCCTTTTTGTGCATCTTCCACAATTGTCATATTATTAACCTCAAGCTTTCTATAATCTGTAAGATTTAGTTGTAAGATTAAGCTGTAATTAAGGCAAGGTTGAATTAGAACATAAAAGGCGCGTAATTATATATAACACTTTTTAAAAAATTAACTTTAACCTTAATCAAGTTTACTTTACTTCGATGGCTACAGGTATTGAAAAATATAAGAAATATGATTAAAATAAAAATTTTATAAATAATACTAAAGTTCCTTTGAGTAGAAAACAAGTAAATTTGTTCAGAATAAAATCCTTAAATCTACATGTACATATCTTTACCCTTCAAGGTACTCATAGCTTACAGTCAAAACACTCTCACTCAGCTCAAGTTCATTTTTCATTCCAGATGCATCATTTTCCGAAGTCTGGTTTTCGATTCCATTTTCGAAACGAATATAGCAAAAAGTAGATTTTCTCAGCTCAAGATCCTGTTTATTCAGAATTGTAAGGAAACTTTCATTATGGATAAGTTGTTCGGATACCGTAATTATGCAATAATTTCCTTTTTTGATATCAGGTACAAATTCAGCCCAATTCTTCCCTCTTCTGAATTCGTTTCTCACATCCAGCTCTTTAAATTTATCGCTTACACTTTCTCTTTCGTCCGTATTTACTTTTATATAGAACCTATCAGCCGTATAGTTAACATCATATTCCAGAGGATACATGCCAAGGTTGCAGTTTTCAAGGATAGCTTTAACTTCCTTTTCGGATGTTCCCTCTTCGAATTCAATAAGTAAACCGCCCACCTGCTGTCCGCGAACTGGCCGTTTCACATCTGCTGGCGTTTTAAGGAACAGCCCTCCAATTAACAATAAAATTAGAAAAGTAACAAGGACAGCATTTTTCTTATTATTTTTAATCATAACTACCACACAAAAGATAAGGAATCTATTCTCCAGCAAGCATAAGGGAATCCCAAAACCACAATCTTTTATGTTTAAATTATTTTAGGTTGAAGGATCATAAAGCTTTGGGCAAGAGTTTCTAAAAAAGTAAAAGTTAAAATATTGCTTTCCCGTGCTTATAAAGTACAGACCTGAAAAACAATGAGCTTAAAGGACAGGATATTCTTATTTTCTCGGTTTGTTCATTTCCATGATTAACTGGATGGTTTGCCTGTGAAGGGTTAAAATGAAATCACTCAAAGTCCCGAAGATAAACATCTGAAGACCGAATATGATTAGCAGGGCTGTAAGAATAGAAAGCGGGATACGGGTAATTCCCTCATACCACTGGGCCACAACAAAAGTTCCTGTAAATAGACCTGCCAGAATAAAGATAGAGCCTATAATCCCAAAATAAAACATGGGATTGTGCATTTTTGCAAGCCCGTAAATAGTAGATCCGATTCTGAATCCATCTTTTACCGGGTTTAGCTTGGTTGCGCCTTTCTTGCTTCTCGGAAGATAAGTAATAGGGACTTCTTCAACCCTTTGCTTTTTAAGAATGCATTCAACAGAGATTTCAGTCTCGATTTCGAAACCTGTTTTGTTAAGTTCGAGTTCCCTCATACTCTCGAGCGTAAACGCCCTGTAGCCTGACAGGATATCTTTTAATTCCACCCCATATGCTACGTCAAAAAACATATTTATTAGACGGTTGCCAACGAGATTGAGCCTCGTAAAGGCGCCAGGGGAGTAATTCCCCAGCCGGTTGCCTATAACATGGTCAGCCCGGCCTTCCAGGACAGGCTTGAGGAGAGAATGGGCTTCGCGGGCAAGATACGTTCCGTCACCGTCAACCATTATTACATAAGGGCTCTCAATAAACCTGAAAGCCTGAATCATTGCCTGCCCTTTGCCTTTTCCGGTCTGCATGATAACTCTTGCGCCTTCAGCCTCTGCAATTTGCCCTGTGCCGTCCTTGCTATTCCCATCGATTACCAGAATATTGAAAAAACCTTCATGCCTGAAATCCTTGATAAGCTGCCCTATTGTTGAAGCTTCATTCAGGGTGGGAATAAGAATACAAACATCTGCGCTGTTCACGTTTCACACATATCCTTTGCCGGAATCTCTACGCACGACGCAGAATCCGTTTTATTGTAATATTATATCAAATACATTATTTTCCAGAAAAAGGTATATAATTAATAGACAGAGGGTTCTTATAAAAGCCCCATACTGTCGAGCTGCTGGCGAACTACTTCCACGCTCCTCTCGCAATCTTCAGGGCTCTTGCCGCCTGCAACTACCAGTTTTCCGGAGCTGAAAATAAGCACAACTACTTTGGGCTCATCAATTCTGTACACAAGACCAGGAAACTGCTCAGGCTCGTATTCGATATTTTC
>NZ_SCHL01000021.1 GCF_004099695.1 Methanosarcina sp. MSH10X1
TGTATAGTTGCCTGCTGTAGAGTAAGTATGCACTGGATCCTGCTCTGTAGAATTAGATCCGTCACCAAAGCTCCAGTTTACTGTATCTGCGTTTTCAGAACTGTCGTTAAACTGGACAGGAAGTGGAGCATAACCTTCGCTGACATTGCTGGTGAAGTTTGCTACAGGAAATACTGTCCCTGGTTCTAGTGCCGGACCGAGTGTACTGAAAGTTTCTGGAGAATACTGATTATTATACCCTGTCTTGAAATATCCAGCAGAGCGATCTATATTAGAGATTCGTATTTCGTCTACTCTCCCTGTTACACCAGCATCTATTTCAGGAGTACTTAACCACAGAGAATCTGGTGAAATACTTACTGGTCCTATACAGCTTGTAGTATCTTTTGTATCAAAATTACCATCAATATAATAGTTCACAGTTCCAGTTGTTGCATTGTATGTTGCAGCTACATGATGCCAGCTATTATTAGGAATTATGGTTTGTCCAGTTGCTGTATATTCCCAGGGTGTATTTGTTTTCATCTCAGTAGTTAGACGCGTGTTTGATGAAACAGTCTGTAGCACAAGACTGTGTGAATTATGTTTTGTCGCTATTTTAGCATATTGTAGCGGGGACGAAGGTATGTTTATCCATCCTTCCATGGTTAATGCTGTAATTTCTGGATTTTGTTGCTCTGGTAATTTATCTAACATACTGAGCGGAAATGTAGCTAATCCCTCACTAAAAACGTAATCTGCAGTCCCTCCTGTATAGTACATTTGAAGATCTGATGATGGAAAACTGTTTCTGTAAATATCGTTTGATAATATGGAGGGAGTGTCAAGATTATCGGATTCCCAGTCTGATGACGCATTGGCTGTAATTACGTATCCTAAATATGATCTTTCGCTTGGGTAGAAAGTTGGGTTTTTATCTCTATACAGCTCAATGAATCCGGTTGTTAATGGAACCAGCATATAGTAATAATCACCATACTTGAACTCCTGTATACAATACCTTCCACCTGTGAAAATAGGGTTATTCGGATCACTTGTCCAATGTATAAGGTCTGTAGAAGTTGCAAGTCCTGTCATTCTTGTATGGTCGCCGAGGTCATTTACTGTATTATACCAAAGATAATAAACTGGACCTATCTTGATTAAACCCCAGGGATCAAAACCCTGGCCTACACCTGATTCCCATCCACTAGCAGAAGCGTTTAAAACAGGGTTACCGGCGTATTTGGTCCAGTTTTTCCCATCTGTTGAAGTTGCGAGCCCTATTTTATTCTCTATTCCAGACCTGCCTCTGAAAAGCATATACCAGGTAGAGTTTTCTTTCCACACATATGGCACTTCAACTGCCGAGGAATCCCATGACCCAGTCTGACCAGGTAGTAAAGCAGGATCAGGATCAGATACCCAGTGATTTCCATCAGTAGACGCTGCATGCATAATTTTTCCGCTAGGAACGTTATACCATGCGTCATACTGGCCAGGCCCGCTATACCACATGCTCCCAAACTCACCGTTTGGAATCATTGGATTATATAAGGATTTATTAAACTTACTTGGCTGATCGAATTGTATATAGTCTCCGTTGCCATTGAAATAAATTGAGTTGTTAATTTTCCCTGATACAAGGTTTGAACCGGTCATTCCACCAAACGCAGTTCCATTATACTGAAAACTTGTTGAATCAGCAAACTGAGGGGACGAACTGAGAGGGTCCGAGTCTAAATGCTGAACAAGCGAATAATTGTAAAATCCTCCATCATCCCATACTGCAGAGGTGTTTTGTGCATCTACTGCACCTGGATTACCATAATACAGATATAACGTAGTATTTGTCGTGCTTGATAAAAATGGGACTTTGACCCAGATATTTGCATTACATGCACCATCTGAGATGGAAAAACTTTCTTTTTCGAATGCTAACTGATCCCCATTTGATGAGAGAAAGTTTATGTCAGTTCCGTTTGGATTCGCCAGTTCTCCAATATCAGTATCGTTCTCTATTACCACTAGCATAGGAAAATCTGTTAGATCAGAAGCTACTTTAGTGTGATCTATCGTGATTGTTTTGCATTGTGAATAGGTGTTTTGATCTGCGTAAGCGCATCCTGGCATTAAAAGAAATAAAATTAAAATAAATAAGATGTTTCTAATTTTCATTGTTCTCACTGGTCCCAGCAATTTTTCATACAAGATGTGGAATAAACAAATACAACTTTGTAATAAAATTACAGGTGTTGCCTTATTAAACTTACTATTGGACTTCAGCTCATCAAACAAAAAATAGAAATTTTTATTTGTCAAAAACGATTTTTCCAATTTATCAAGTAGTAGCCTTTCAAAAATTTATAAAATTCATAAAGGCAGCATTGCGCAAAAAGTGAAGATACTATTCAGAAAAAGGAAAAAGAAAGAATAATAAAATATCCTAGAAGTTGAATGTGGATAAAGATTTCTCAAGATTGAGTAGCTATGGAATGGGATATCTGTCTGCAGCCCGATATAAGGAAATCAATGATGGAAGCAATATCAGAGTTAAGAATATTTTTGCCAAAGATTGCTGTATGTTGTTCGGATAAAGGAGTGCATTTTTTGATTTAAGTAATCGTGGTAGAAGAAAGAACAAGAGATCATTCTCTTCCAGATGCTCAGAGATTTGTCTGATGCTGACACTTCTTAAAGGCTAAAGAAAAGATAGAATTAGAATTGCATTGTATAGATATTTATTAACTTGGGAACAACCAGGGCAATGTGATGCAGCTAAAAAAATTAAAGTGTTTCGACAAACAAGCCAATTACCACTGAGCTAAAGATGAAGGGCTTGTAACTAACCGTTAAACGGTTGCCACGTATCTTACTCAATGATACTTTACTGCTGACACTCAAACTGCCTCACAACAAATTTGTAGAAGCTAATGGCGTTTTTTAATCATGAGATGACCTTCCAACCCGCCATATCTTAGCAGTACAAATTCCCTTAGAATTAAAACATATGAATCTATGAGCGGGTATTCATATGTATGCTTGCCTAAACACTGATCTTTTACAATGCATATATTCAGGATCATCTAACCAACTATAAAACGAAATATATCGCTTTTGACCTAGTCGAGTAATCCTCTCAAATTAAAGATAGATCAGAGATATCCAAGTGACAACCTATTAATATATGCACAGGCTTGAAATCCGGTTCTATCTGTTCTGCTGAGTGTATAAGGCTACCTTAGGGCAGTTGAGAAAAGAGCTGTAAGTGCTGAGTCCAATCCTTTTCTGTGATTAAACCCCAAGATATTTGAAAGCATAAATAATGGTAAACAATTCAGATGTCCATAATTATCTCCAGAATTTCATTCGGGTTTATAAGCATTAAAGTTCCCTCTTATTTTCCAGATCAGATTAACTTTTCAGATCAGATTCTATGCATAAATCGGAATGCATCTTCGTGCTGTACCTTGACCTCGACTCCTAGGCTCTTTCCTTCGGCTCCCATAGCTTTCTGGAAAGCCGTCAGGTCAAAATTCTCCTGTGGAGCTTCCGCAAGCACAATCATGGTAAAGATCCCCTGCATGATAGTCTGAGTGATATCAACGATATTTACGTTGAAACTTGCCATCACAGTAGTAATCCTGGCAACTATTCCTACCCGGTCGCTGCCTATAACCGTAATAATGAAACGACTTGATGCCATTTTATATCTCCTGCCGCTCGGACCTTTTTTCCTTACAGTCCGATGCTTAGATAGTTAAATGTTATAAATTGAGAGATTTTACACAGTATAAATTGAGAGATTTTGTTCAGATTGAAGACCTGATAGATAATAAATTAAACCACTGTTTTAAAGTAAGAAAGCTCAGTAAATTGCCTACAGTTTAAAGTACTCAATTTGAAAACCAGATCCAGAAAGACCAGTTTATCAAACATTGCCTGGATCTGGAAGAAATCTATCTACGCCATAAATCTCAGGTGCTCTCATTAAAACAGAGCTCAGTAATTCTCTCAGCAATGTCCTGGATATTTTCTCTACCTTTAAGTTTTATTGAGAAGTCGGCATATCTCCGGTACAGGACTATCCTTTCCTCAAAAAGTTCTTTCAGGCTCCGATCCCTTAGTCCCACTATACCTCTTTTTCTGGCATTGGGAAGCCTTCTTACAATGCTTCTGAAGGGAGCGTCCAGAAAGATTATTCTGGACATCTTTTTTAAGTGTTCCATGGTTTTTTCGGAATAAACCACACTCCCGCCAGGGGAAATAATGCAGTTGTCCACCTGCTCTAGCCTGAGAATAGCTTCTTCTTCAAACCTGACAAGAGCCGAATCTCCCTCATTATCAATCAAAGTCTGGAGAGGCACTCCGGTATTTTCCATGATCAGGTGATCCACATCGATAAAAGTATAGCCAAGGCGCTTTGCAAGTACTCTCCCAATAGTACTTTTTCCCGCTCCTGCCATCCCGATTAATGTTATGTTCATTGCCACACTCTTCTCAGGTGTAAAAATAGGGAAATCCACTATTTGAAGCTTCCCGGCAGGGAGCCAGTAGGCTTAAACTTTCCGGACAGAATACATTCTCCAGCTATATAAAACGTACAACGGTACAATCTACCTGAAAATGATCCAGAATGAAATCTTCAATTAAAAATAGCCGGGCAGGATGACCGTGAAAGCGGAAATCTGACCAAAAAAATATTTTCGCTCCTGCATCCCTGACCTAGCCTTAATACAATTTTCCGGAAACCGTTATGGCTCACACCTAATATCCCCTTCTGGCGGAACGGAACGGAAAAATCCGGATACTGCTTTAACAGGAGGAACTTGTCTGTCTGTAGACATTTTAATTTATGTAGAACTTATATTTAATACTATTCTTATAAATCGTGTTAATAAATTTGATCGCAGCATATTATATTATTAAGATAAATAAGTCACTAAAGATAAGATGCAAATAATGAAAATCCGGAACAGAATTGGCTTGAAGGAAATGAAACAATCAGAAGAGGTTGGCCAAATATTCTAAAAAGTTAAAGTGAATATCTGAGTAGCTGAAGTAAATTTTGAGGAATCAATGGATTGGGTGTAAAAGATAGCGGAGATTAAGGAATTGAGAAAGGATCTGGCTTAATCCTTTATTTAGGCTCAGTTCCTGTGTTTTCTATAACCTGCTTACCCCTTTCTGCAGGCACAATTGTCAGCTCAGCATTGGGGAATTCCCTTTCAAGCGGTTCGCCGTCTGCAATCCTGTCCATAGTGATTGCAACAGCAGCAACTTCGGAATGGGGCTGGCTCCCGACTGCAATGTTCCAGTCTGCAAGCTGGTAAATCTCAGGAGGGACTTTCTCCGCACCTACAACAATCATAAGCCTGTCACAATTTTTAAGCTCTTCAGTAACTCCGGGAAGGTTAACCCCGTACATAGAGAGGTGGCAGACTTTTCCGCCGTCTGCTTTCCATTCCCTGATTTCCTGCTTAAAATTGACATTATTCCTGATATAGAAGTTCCCGCCCCAGCGCCTGACCACATCCTCAAGGGTCTGTACTATTCCGGGGTCGTCCGAGGCAAGGAGCATACCCTCTGCACCAAGCAACCGGGCAGTTAAGCCCACATGAGTAGTGATTCTTTTATCTCTTTCCGGGCGGTGCCCGAGGCGCAGCAAAACAATCCTTTTCATGCTCGTGCTAAAACCCTGCAAGGTATTAAAGGATTTCACTGAAAAAGGAAAATTACTGGAACCCGTAGGTTCCGGGAATTCTTCTCAGAAGCATGCCCTCAACAACTATCGGGTTTGTTCTCTGCGCCGTTGTCAATGCGGTTTCGAGTTTGAACTCTTTTTCAGCATAGATCGTAAGTATCGAATCTCCTTTTTTAACTCCTTCACCCATTTTCTTATGGATGGCAACCCCGGCTCCCTTGTCATTGGGGGCTCCTGCAAGCCTGGCAATCTCAATTATCCACTTATTGTCAAATTCGATAACATACCCATCTGCAGAAGCAAAGATGTCGGCAGTATATTGCCCTACCTGGATATCATCCGATTTAATGTTCGGGTCTCCGCCCTGCGCTTCAATAATCTGTCTCATCTTTTCCAGGGCTTTTCCGCTCCGCAGGGTTTCAAGTGCAACCTCCTTTCCGTGGTCTCTTGGAGCCGCGCCTCCCATCTCAAGCAGAATACCTGCAAGGGCGGCACTCTTTTCAATAAGGCTATTCGGGCCTTCCATGCTTTCCAGCACTTTCATAGCCTCCCGGACCTCCAGCGAGGGACCGACTTTTCTTCCTATGGGCGAGGAACCGTAGGTAATTGCGCACTCGACATTCATTCCAAGCCTGTGCCCCAGGTTAATAAGGTCTCTTGCAAGTTTTTGTCCTTCTTGTACAGTTGGAACTTTTGTACTTGGTCCTACAGGGATATCCATTACCACATTGTCGGCTCCTATAGCTCCCTTTTTTGCCATAATCGAGGCAAGCATCTGATAATAAGGATCAATCGAGAGAGGGTATTCAACCCGTATTAGCTTATCATCAGCAGGCGCGATACTGGTGGCTCCACCCCAGACAAGCGCACCTCCGACTTTTTCGGTTATTTCTTTAACTTCCTGGGAACTGAATTCTACAGGACAGAGCACTTCCATGAGATCGGCAGTCCCGCCTGCCCCTGTGATTGCCCTGGAACTCGTCTTTGGAATGAGAAGCCCGTTTGCAGCGATAATAGGGACAACCAGCAGAGAGATTTTGTTTCCGGGTACTCCTCCTATCGAGTGTTTGTCCATAATAGGGTGAGTGTCAAATTCGATCGTATCTCCACTCTCTATCATAGCTCTTGTCAGCCACTCGACCTCATCGTCCGTCATTCCGTGAATATAAGAAGATGTTATAAAAGCAGAGAGTTCGATATCACTGAGATTTTCCTCAACGATATCGTTCACGAGCACTTTGATATCATCCTGCACAACAGGCCTTTTATCCATGATTTTCTTGATCACGGATACGGATTTTGAACGGAATGCCGGGACAACCTCGACAGGCTTATCCCATTCCCGGAAGTGCTCGTATACTTCGAAGAAAACTCCCAGCGTACCCGGAGGAACCATATCGTCCGTTGTGTCCACAATAGCGGAAATGCTTTCATGACCACGGATACGAACCCTATCCCCCGGATTAACCCCCAGTTCCTTCGCATCGGCAATATTAAGCAATACTTTGTGCTGCCCAATTTTTATATTAAAATGTTCCAGCTTCAACTGCATGAGTAAACTCCTTCCGTTTCGTTCTTATTATAATTGTAAATCTGTCACTATAATTTATTTCCCCTGAATCCAGACTTTCTGTTTATTTCTTCAACCTGAAACTGACAGCCCTGCCTGAAGAATCCGGGAAGGTAAACAGTAATCGCACAGAGAAATGTGAACAATAGATGTGGATAATAGATGTAAATAATGAATGTTAAACTAAGGTAACATATTAACCTTCATATTATTTTAAGTAATTCCGTAGAACTTTAAGGAAAGATGGGCTAAAAGATGTTTTAAAAGAAATTCGCAGTTAAAAGATGTTTTAAAAGGAAATTCACAGTTGTGCCTGTAGCCAGCTCCAGGCTGCTTAAATGGCGCCCATCAGATGATATTATGGGATTTAGAAAATACTTCTCAAATTGAAAGAAGAACTGAGCGAAGAAAGAATAGAGATTAATGGGAACAAATTAAGCCGGAGTAATACCTCCTTTTAATATCAGCAAATAATATCCCGGATATTAATTGTTCTCATCTGTATTCTCATTTAATTATTACTTAGTATATTCATCACCTTGCGGGTATATTAAGTAACATTACTCAGGTCGTTCATTCGTCTGGTTATTTTCCATAGTTGCGCCTGGATATGTGAACAAGCCCTTTCGCAACTCCCAGCGAGATAACTCCTATCAGGGCTGCAGTTAAGAGCACCATAAACAGGTTTTCCTCGTCAGCAAATCTGAACATTAAATAGAATAAAATAACATTTATTACTGCTCCAACGGCCAGCAAAGCTATTGCCGGTCCACCTAAAGCTTTTCCAGTATCCCTGCCCATTGTCCAATCCATCCTGAATAAATCGTCAAATTAAGGTTTAAGGCTTATAAACCAGATTTAATAACTAAATTAAGTGGTTTTTAACAAAACGAACTCTTTTCACAACAGGACCCAGAAGCCGAAACTGGTGAATAACGGAAGCCTGCAGCTGAGCTTTATGGTTCCTGAGATTTATCAAAGAATTGGGGTAATTGCATATAAATCTTAGGTAATTGCGATCTCTCAAGTTAGAATAAACCGCAAATTCAACCTGAAAATAGGTTATCTAAAAAACAGTAAAGCAATAGTCCTCATTAAGCGATAAAACTTCAATTTTAATACGCTTTTTCAGTAAACGCATTATTTATCAGAAGAGATATATTATTTTTCAGAAGAGATATATCAATCACAAAAAATATCTTACAAAATAGGGATACTTAAAAGCTCATATCAGAGAAATTCAAGGCATAAAGACACGTAGTACTCTCTTGCAATCCTCTTGAGCCAATCGGGAACCAGAGAGTATCGGTCAACTATAAGCTCATTCAGGTAGTACAGGGACTCCTCAGTCTTAAAGTCACAGAGCCGCTTTACTGCCGTTCTCCTGCTCCATGCAGATCTTTCATCATCCAGGGCTTCAAGGTAAAGCTGGTATTCTTTGCTGTCTTCCATTACATTCATAATTATCTACCAATCAATATAAATATTTGTATGAGCGTGCGGAATTAAAGTCTGATGCAGATATATCCGATCAAATGCCTTCTCCTGTGGCTTATTTTACTACTGGAAAGAATCAATAAGTTAAAAGGGATTGATAGATTAAAGGATAACCGATCAATTGCGGATAAAGGGAAAACTATAAAATTTTTATGTAAAAGGTAAATTATTAACGAAATCCGCATATAAAAAAGCTCATCAGGACCCCTTATGGAAAGTACAAGAACATTACCCGGATTTCATAAGAAATAGAGAAATAGTAAGGTAGAATTCTCATACAGTGATCAGCTGATGAGAATTCCTGCACAAGGTTTTGTTCGCTATGCTTCAGTATGTAGACATTAGTCAAAAACAATATATAATTAACGGGAATTAAATTTTGAACCCGGAGAGATATTGGTTGACGTTGAAATGTTTAATGAGAACAATTATTTTAATCGCGTTACTAATTTTTTGCTGGAGTAAATTATTTAGGGGGAAAGCGCAAAAATGGAAAAAGAAAAATTGAAAAAGGGCAGAAAAAAGGCTATAAATAGCCCTGAAATTATTTAAAAAGTTTCTAACTTTACTTTTCCTGACTGTGAAGCAAACTCTTTAACAGTAATTGACCAGATTTTCAGGTAATATTCGAATGTACCTGTGATTAGCCGAATAAATTACCGGTAAAATTGGCAGGAATTATAATTATAGTTTTAATAGGTTTACTGGTAGCAATTTAATGAGCGGTAGCAATTTAATAGCTTCATCTTGAGCTTATAGCTTTTACAGGATCGAGTTTTGCTGCTTGCTGAGCAGGATAGATCCCGGCAATTAAATTAAGAAGAAAAACCGCAACAATAATAAACAGAATATCCCGGAAGCGGACTACGATAGGAATGGTAGTAAGGCCACCGTAGAGCTCGGAAGAAGCACCTGGAATCTCATACTGGCCTATTGCCAGGGCTATCGCAACCCCTGCAAGCGTGCCGACAAGGCCCCCCAGCAGACCGAGAATGCCGCTCTGAAGAATGAATATTGTCCTGATAGCCGAAACTGTGGCACCCATAGCCCGAAGCATTCCTATCTGGCGTGTTGCGCCAATAACCGAAAGATTCAGAGTACTTACCACACCGAAAGAAGCAATTATGACAATAAGGCCAAGCACGACGGTATTGGAGGTACTTTCAATTGCAATAGTCCTGAGGATTTCAGGATTGGTTTCTGTCCAGCCTCTTGCCTCATAGCCTGTTTTTTCGATCTCGGCAGCTACTTCCCTGTCCCTGTCAAAATCCTGAAGCCTGACAGAAAGCCCGTTAATTACGTCCGGAACATCATAAAATTGCTGGGCGGTATCCAGGGAAGTATAAGTCAGGGATTCATCCAGAGGAGAGCCTGTATGAAAGATCCCGACAACTCTCAGGGAAAGAGAGTTCGCATTCGGAAAAGATACATCAATGGAATCGCCCAGATTAACCTCAAGCTTATCTGCCATTGTTGAGCCGATTACCACCGTGTTACTGGAATACTCAAGTTCCCTGAAATCCCCTTCCACCATATCGGCTTCAATATTACTGATATTGTTTTCCTGTAAGGGCAGCACACCTCTTAGCTCGGCATTGAGGGAATTTGTCTTGAACCTGAAGGAAGCTTCTCCCGTAAGGAAGGGAGAAATCGCAGAAACACCTTCAATTTTACCGATCTCGTCAACAAGCGTCCTGTAAAGGTAAATATAGTCTTCTCCTTCCTGCGGCGATACCGAAACGTGAGGAAGACTATTTACGGTAGTGTCATAGAGCTCGCCCGTAAAACCAACCATAACCGCCTGGGAAACGGTAAGTACCATAACGGCAAGAGCTATCGCTCCGACTGAAAGAATTGTCTGGAATCTTCTTGCCCTAATCTGCCTGAGCGAAATAAAGAGTTCGTAGCGCATTGGTTCACAGCTCTTTTTCCAGGCTTATCCTGTTAGCTTAATTTGCATTTTCTTCCCGGTTTATGCCTCTTTAAATTTTATATTTCTTTCAACCTTATATTTAAATGAAATTCACCTTCGAGTTTTCCTAAGAAAAACCGACATCAAGATAAGCCCTGAAATTCCTGCAATTGAAGAAAACCCGGGAATGCCATCTTCATCATTCTCGCCCGGAGTTACTGTCCCGTTGTCAGTATCATTTACCGTATTTATACCTGAAGCCGGGGAAAGATCGGATTCAATTATGGTTTCCCTGCGCTCGATAATATCACCATCGTTTCCCAGAAGTTCGATATCAAGCCTGTAAACCCCTTCCGAAAGCCTATGGCTCCAGGCAACCTCAACGGTTTCATCATCGTCGTTCAGGAGCACCGGAACTCTTGTTCGGGTAGCTTCAACCAGCCTGGAAGTTTCATTTCCTGAAGTTTCTGCCAGTTTATATACGGAAAAGACCAGATCTCCTTCAAAAGGCACCTGAGAACGGCCGAAAACCGTTGCACTGGCTCCGGTCTCATCTTCGTATATATCGGTAATCTCGGCATCGTCCCTCGCAATGAACCGCTCGGTTGAGCTTATAAATTCCCTTCGAGGAGAATAGACCTGTATCTTGACCCGGCCCACGTATTCCTTATTGTTCTCAAGAAGCGTACCCCAGGGAGCGGAAAAAATATCCGGAGCACTGGTAAGCGATAATTTCTCGGATTTTGTCGTATAAATGACATCAGAGCCACTTATAAGCATATATTCGATGTCAAAAAGTGAGGCTTCTTTTGGAGAGAGTGCGACACTGATTCCCTGGGAGTTAGGGACCAGATCATTAACCTGCATCCTTGGTGCAGAATTGCTGCCATAGGCAAAGTTATACTCCTCCTCTGAGAGAACCTGCCTTCCCTCAAGGAGCCTGACCTTCAGCGTATAAGCTCCGCGTTCAGGATTGCTTACGTTCCAGAAACCAACCTTTGTAACTCCTACACCCCCAGGAAGATTGCCAGCTAAAATTACCTGCCTGTCAAGTGTCTTCTCACGCGTACCATCGGAACTTACAAGAAGCGCTTCAAGACTCAGGTCTGCTTCTGGCAGGGTCGAGTAAAGAGTCACGTCAAAGGACTCAATGTTGCTATAAAGTTCGGCTATGCGAACCGTATTTGCCTCTCCGGCAGGAGAGCCAGCTGCTGCAAACGCCGGAATGGCTGAAATAATAAATAAAAGAAATAAAAAAAGCGCGGCTTTCATTGTCTTTTTTCCCCGATTCAATTATCAAAAAGATTGTTTTGATGTTATTTAAAAGAAATGTAACTGAGTAAAGGGCGGTTTCTCAGTTTAGAGAAAAAGATAGAATCCGATCGGAGATTGAAGGCGGGAAGAAGAGCAAGAGGAGTCGAGACGAGAATAAAGAAAAATAAAACTTCAGGAGGTAAAAACCTGAGATCCGACCAGTTTCTTGAAGTAAATAAACAAAACCTGCAATGAATCCGAAAGTATTTATTCTTTAGTTGAAGTATAAGAGGATGAATATTAAAAATACACAAGTTTACTTGATTTGCATCCTCAGGAGAAAACAACGGCCAGCTTATTAGTATTATAAAAGTAAGTATAAAAGTAAGTGCTAAAAAAGTAAGTGCTAAAAAATAATTGTTCGAGCAGAAGGTGTGGTAAAAATGGAAAAGAAAAGCGTCTTGATCCTGGGAACCGCCTCCCATGTTGGGAAAAGTTCAGTTGTGACTGCTATATGCAGGATCCTGTCGAGGGAATACAGAGTTGCCCCCTTCAAGGCTCAGAACATGAGCCTGAATTCCTGGATCACAAAAGACGGAAAGGAAATCGGAATTGCCCAGGCAATCCAGGCAAAAGCCGCAGGTACCGAGCCCACTGCCGATATGAATCCTGTTCTCCTTAAACCCAAAGGAGACTGCGTTTCCCAGATAATCCTGCTGGGAGAACCTTATGCTGACAGGAGTGCAGGTCAATACTACGATTCCATTGCAGAAATGAATGAAGTCCTCGAAGGGGCTCTTGAAAGGCTTTGCAGGGAACACGATATTATAGTTATGGAAGGAGCGGGGGGAGCTGCCGAGATTAACCTTTACGAAAGAGATATTGTAAATGTCGGCACTGCAAGGCTCACGCAGGCTCCCATAATTCTTGTTGGGGATATAGAAAGAGGAGGCGTTTTTGCAAGCCTTTACGGTACAGTAGCACTTCTTCCCGAGGATGTACGGAATAATGTCAAAGGCTTTATTATCAATAAATTCAGGGGCGACCTGGAAATCCTGAAACCGGGTCTCAAGCAGCTTGAGGAAAAAACAGGCATTCCGGTGCTTGGAGTCCTTCCTTATTTCAAGCTCAATATTCCTTCGGAGGATTCGGTCTCACTTGAGGATAAAGAGGAAGCAAAAAACGAAAAACCGATTGAGATCGCGGTTATCCGCCTGCCCAGGATCTCAAATTTTACAGACTTCGAACCCCTGGAGAGATTTGCTAGACTCCGTTACGTGGAACTTGGCGAAGACCTTGGTACCCCTGACGCGATTATGATTCCGGGCACAAAGAATACGGTTAATGACCTGCTCGATCTTAAGGCAAGCGGTATGGCTGGAAAAATTCAGGCGTTTAAAGGAAAAGTTCCCATTTTCGGGATCTGTGGCGGCTACCAGATACTCGGCAGGAAAATTTATGATTCCGGGGTCGAAAACGGAGTTGAGGCGGAATTCGAGGGTCTTGGACTTCTTGACACAGGGACGAAGTTCGGAGAATACAAAAAGAGAACAGTCCAGGTCACGAAGAGGGTTAACGCTTACGGTCCGATACTGGCTCCCATAGACGGAGAGGAAATCAAAGGATATGAAATCCATATGGGAATAACCGACTCCTACCGCAACATCTTCGGGGACGACGGTTCAATCGACGAAGCCGGTCTGGTAATCGGCACCTACCTGCACGGGCTCTTTGACAACAAAAATATGAGAGATGCTCTTATGCTATACCTTTACGAGAAAAAAGGGTTTGAATACAGACCTGAAAATGTCATGACCGAAAACGATGCCTACGAAGAACTTGCACAGGTAGTCGAACAGAATCTTGACATGGAGAAAGTCTACGAGATAATCGGAGTCTGAAAAACAGGTACGTGTAAGGCAGCTAAATGCCGCAAGCATTATGATTATCAGGTACTGCCAGGCAGAAAACCTGATAAAGCTTATTTTTAGAAAAAATGTTTCAGAAAAGATGTTTCATAAAAGGTGTTTCAGAAAAGGTATTGAGCGGTTTTCAGGAGAGTATTAAGGATAGTTGGAACAAAAAACTATTTATTGGGGGACTAAGTACAGTATTCGCGGAAGGTATAACCGACCTCCGAGAACCGCTCAATAATAAATATTTTACTGCTAATTATTTATGCATTGTGAATTTGTTCTACTATAGTTTCCAATTTTAATATTTATGTTAAAACTCTCCTCATACCTCCAGGCCGTAGAGCATATCACCCTGTCTATCAGCTTTTTTCCTCATTTTCAGTGCTCTTAACTCACTGTATATACAAACTACAAGCCTTTTCAGCAGAAAATCCTTTATTAAAGGCTCGCATCCACGAAAAACCAGAAAAATGGAAAAACGTTTTCTACAAAACTGTTGTTCTGCGACCGTTGACCCGAAACCGTTGCGCCGGTTTATCACGCTCCGGTTAAGCCGTTTTAGATAAAGCATGCGTTTTTGATCAAACTTTTTTTGAAAAAGTTTGCGCTCAAGCCTTTTTGTAAAAGGCTTGCATTTCGCCGGTCGATCACGCTTCAGCTATGCTGGTTTAGATAAATCATGAGTTTTCGCTCAAGCCTTTTTTGAAAAGGCTTGCGCTCAAACATTTTTTTTGAAAAAGGCTTGCGTTTCGCCGGTCGATCACGCCGTTGCCAGGGGTTTTCGCTCAAGCCTTTTTTGAAAAGGCTTGCGATCAAGCAGTTTTTTGAAAAAGTTTGCGTTGTGCCGGTTTATCGCGCCCCGAGCGATTTAGAACATCTGGACCTGCCTGCCGAGTCCTTTACCTGTGGCTCTCTCATAAACAAGGTGAGCGCTTGCAACGTCCTGAATTGCAAGGCCTGTCGAGTCAAAGATTGTGATTTCCTCGTCGCTTGTTCTGCCTGGTTTCAGGCTGGCAATCACCTCGCCGAGTTGGGAATGAATATCATTTTCCGAAATATAGTGTTTTGAGAGAGGGACATTTACTTCTCCGGAATGGAGCGCCTGAACCATATCATCCACAATTATCTTGGACCGGATTAAAAGCTCTGGGTCAAGTTCCTCTTTTCCGACCGCATCAGCTCCTATTGCGTTTATATGTGTGCCTTCTTTAATCCACTGAGCCTTTATGATAGGTTTTCTGGTTGGGGTGGTAGTGACAAGAATATCGCAATCACAAACCTTCTCAATACTGTCCTCATAACGGATTTCACAGGGAGTAATATCTGCCATTTCCCGGATAAACTGTTGAGAACTTTCTTTTGTTCTGGAGGTGACTCTTACCAGCTCGGGCTCAAAAACCTCACAGAGAGCTTCGAGCTGGGTTTTTGCCTGGTTTCCGGTTCCTACCATGCCTATAACCTTTGAATCCTTTCTTGCAAGGTATTTTGCGGCAATCCCCCCGGCAGCCCCGGTACGGATATCGGTCAGGTAGGTTCCGTCCATAATTGCTACAGGAGCGCCTGTTTCCGGAGAAATGAGGACAATAAGCGCCATTACCGTGGGAAGCCCACGAGCCGGGTTTCCGGGGTGGACGTTTACAATTTTCACGCCGGTAATATTCTCTTCTTCAAGATATGCGGGCATTGTCCGCAGGTCACCATTATAAGCCGTATAATATAGGTATGATTTGGGAGGCATCTGGACCCTGCCAAGTCCATGCTGCCTGAAAGCCCGTTCCACGACCTGCATATCAGAACTCATATCCATAACACTTTTTACTTCTTCCTGAGCCAGCCATAAGACTTCCATAATATAACCCTCCAGCCTGAACCGTGAGCTGGCTCACAGCTGAAAACCAAGATAAAATTGAACAGAACCGAAACAAAAACCAAACAGGCAAACCAACGACCTGATATCGCACATGATCATTTTTATTTGAGCAAATATGTATATATAACATATATCTTCACTCATTTAAAGAACTCCCTTCCCAAAAGGAGACAATCATTAATGAGAGATATGCATGGAAGTTCAGATGAATTCTCCGGCTCCTGTTTGAAAGAGGAATTGCTCAAAGAAAGACTGCTCAGGCCTGCGCGGGATATCCGGAGCATACTCCGGTGGGGTTATCCCAAGTTCTCCACTATTCGCTTTGTAGCTGATTACTTTCAGCTCAGCCCGGAAGAACGGCATATTCTCACAAGGGTAATTATGCCTCCCGACAGAGTAATATCCAGAGTCAATAAAAAAATCGCCTGTACAGCCATAAAAGATAGAAAGCTCCTCCTTGACGGTTATAATGTTCTTCTCAGTGTGGACAACCTGATAAAAGAAGGGCCCATGTGGTTCTGCGATGATGGGTATATCCGTGATACCCGATACTATTTCAGCAGGGCAAAACAGGCGGAAGATATCGGAGAAGCTCTCGCTGCGGTCCTGGAGTTTCTTTCCGAAAACGGTCCGGAATCAGTAATCTTTCTTTTTGACGCCCAGATAAGCCGGAGCGGGGAGCTTGCAGGTCTCACCCGACATAAATTGAAAGAATATAAAATTTCAGGCGAGGCAAAGACCTCAAAAACCGCGGATTTCGAGCTGAAAACGAAAGGTGGAAATCCGGAAAATAATATAATTGTGGCAACTTCCGACGGAATTATTATAGATTCGGTCAAAGAGGTACTGGATATTCCTGCCTGCCTGATGGAAAAAATAGGAATTGAACCAATCAGGCTATATTGATCGGTTACCAGGCAGTTCTCTTGAAAGACTCAACCTGCCTGTAAATTTCTTCGGCTTCCGCGTACTGCCCTTTTTCTTTTAGCAAATCAGCGTACCCCCGCAGGGTTCCGAAATGCCCGGGATCAAGCTCAAGCGCTTTTTTGTACTGGACTTCAGCCTCGTGCCTGTGCCCGAACCTGGCAAGCAGCCTGGCATATTCACAGTGAGCTTCGACGTCTTCAGGGCTCAGTTTAAGGGCACACCTGAAATGTACCCTTGCCCCATGAATGAACCCATGCTCTGCAAGCAGACGGGCATAGAAAAGATGCGGACGAGGGTCATCAGGATCGGCTTTGAGGGCTATTATGTAATGTTTTTCGGCATCGAGGGGTTCACCTTTTTCTTCAAGAAGGCGAGCATAGCGGAAATTGGATTCCACATGGTCAGGCTCAAGCTTAAGAGCCTGAGTATAATGGTAACTTGCCTCTGTTCTTTCCCCGCGTCTGGAAAACAGTATCCCGTACCCGCAGTGAGCGTTTACGTTCTCCGGGTCAAGAAGCAGGGCTCGGCTATACATTTCTTCGGCTTCGTCCATCTTGCTGAGCCTGTAGAGCAGGCAGCCGTAATTGCAAAGCGTTTCTACATGAAAAGGATTGAGTTCCAGAACTTTTTCGTACTGAACTCGTGCAGTTTCAGTTTCTCCCTTTCTCGCCAGAACTGCCCCGTATCCGCAAAGAGCTTCGGTATTTTCAGCATTCTCCCTGAGCACTTCTTTGAATTCTCGTACAGCAAGTTCGTCAAATCCAATCAAAAAAGCCGTTTTTCCCGCTTCCATAAGCGTGTCTTTCCGGACTCTTCCTGAGGATAGCGACGCACAGGCTCTGGAAATTACATATTTCTCCCTGTGCATCGAATCTTTACCAAAAATAGATGAAAGTTTTAGCAGGGTTTCCTGAGAAAGCGCATGCTCAGTTGAGAAGGAAACGACAAACTCAATGATCTTGTCAAGGTCACAGCTATCGGCTTCAACTTCTTCGATTACACGAAAAACCAGCCTGTCTACAGCATCAATCTCCATGCCTAAAACCTCCTGAAATTTACCTCTAAAGAGACTTTACCCGGCTGGATATAAATAGTTGGCTGTATAACTCTGTTATAAAATTCATATGTTAAATCTCTACAATATTGAAAACAACAAGAGGGTAAAATCAAGAAAATTGAGAAAATTAAGGAAATAAGAAATTAGAAAATCAAGAAAATTGAGAAAATTAAGGAAATAAGAAAATCAAGAAGATTAAGAAAGCGAGAAAGGGAGGATTAAATTAACTACCCTCCCTGAACATTAATCTGAAAGCTCTTAACTTATTCAAATCCTGCTCCTTTCTTTATTACACCCGGCTTACATGCAGACTGTATCGCGTTTCTACATCATATGTACCCTTAAGTTCCTCTTCGGTCAGGATTCCTTTTTCTATCAATCTGCTTAGGGTTTTCCTGTCAACCGATTCGACTATATCCCAGAGGTCTCTCTCCATAAGATAGGATTTTAATCTGTTGACGCGCCAGAGTTTCCATTCAACCTTATGCCGCCTTAGTTCCACATTACCTATTCTCAATACATCGATATCTTTTTCCGTCAGGGTATTGAGGATACGAGTTCTCAGCTCCTCTCTGCGCTTTTCCAGAACTGAGATTGCAGAGACAACATCATCATATTCAAGTACAACATCCGTAAGATCCATGTCTTCAGGATCCTGCTCATTGATATCAAGTTCCATATTTTGCCCCCCTGTTTATGCCGATAAAATTTTCATAATTCGATTTAGTTGACTGGATCTTTAATCAGCTGAATTTTTAATTCACTGGACTTTTAATTGATTTAGACTGGACTTTTAATTGATTTAGACTGGACTTTTAATTGATTTAGACTGGACTTTTAATTGATTTAGACTGGATTTTTAATTGATTAGACCTCTAACTGACTGGACTTCTAATTAGCTTCTAATTGACTGATTTTCAAGCTTATTAATACTTGATTTTAGACTTTGACACTTATAAGCCTGCCTTTGCAAAAGAAGATTGAGAACCTGATGGCATATACGAGTGCTTGAAGCATTTCTTCTTGAAGCCTGGAAATGTTTATCGCATAAAAATCCCCTCTCCTATAAGTAAGAAATCTGGCCTCCCCTGGAGGCTCTTGAATCGAGGTGGGCCGTGGTATCAGGAAAGGCTTCAAGGAAAATTGCCGCAAAAGAAGAACTTCTACGCTTTCTTCCGGAAATAAACCGAATTTTTGATTCCGAACCTGCCGTGCTTCGAATTAATTCCGAACCGGTAATGATTGTTGGGGACATTCACGGAGACCTGGAATCCCTCGAATTCGTGCTAAAAAGAAGAGAAGAAATGAATTGTAAAAATCTTCTTTTCCTCGGAGATTATGTGGACAGAGGACCGCAGGGTACCGAAGTCCTTATAAGGCTTTTCCGGTTGAAGCTTGAAGACCCTGAACATATATTCCTGCTCAGAGGAAATCACGAAACTGTGGATATGAATCTCTACTATGGTTTTTTTGAAGAGATAGGGTTCGACCGGGCTTTTCTCCTGAGGGTAAGCGGCACATATGATAAAATGCCGATAGCAGCCGTACTTTCGAGGCATACTTTCTGCGTGCATGGCGGAATCAATGGGACCGGCAGCCTTGATGAAATCAGAAAGGAAGAGTCATTTCCCTATCTCTGGAATGATCCTTCGAACCGTCCCGGAATCACCGCTTCAACCAGAGGTTCGACTGTAAAGGAGTTCGGGCCGGACATTGTGGATGGATTTTTAAAAACAAATAACCTGAAAAGAATAGTAAGAGGCCATACAGCCCTTGATAAAGGATATAGATGGTGTTTTGACGGAAAACTCCTCTCCCTCTTTTCCTGCCCGGACTATGTAGGATTCGGAAATGCTGCGGCTCTTGCCCTCTTTGAGAAAGGAGAAATAGAGCTTTTTGTCTTCGAGGAGGGAGAGGAATAAGAAATTTTACTCGTGTTGAACGTTCTTTCCTGAAAACCGTACTGAAAATATGTCCCGAGAATCTAAATCTGTATCCTCGGGATTAATTAAAAGTAAAAAAAGAAAATGCCGGATTGGATGTTAATTTGGGCAGGAAAGAAGTTAGGGAAACCTTATAAAAACCCGAACTTTTTATTTTAGTCCAGAATAATCCAGGTTTCTGTCATCTTGCTTCCTATGTCAGGATCGAGCTGCATAGCCTTCATGTATTCCTTTTTGGCTTCGTCAAAGCGCCCCATCTTTCTCATAAGAAGGCCGTAACTGTATAGTGAAGGGGAGGATAATACGGGTTCAGGGCGAGAGCCTTATTATATTCATCCTCGGCTTCGTCAAAACGCCCGGTTTCCGAAAGAAGATTTCCGTAGCTATAGTGTCCTTCAGCACTTTCAGGATCCAGGCTGAGCGCTTTCTTATATTCCATCTCAGCCTCGTACCGTCTTCCAAAGCGGGCAAGGAGATTTGCATAATTGGAATGGACTTTTGCGTCGTTCTGGTCAAGGGCAAGAGCTTCCAGGTACTGTGCTTCGGCTTCTGAGACCCTGCCTTCTCTTGCAAGGAGGTTTCCATAGTTAAAAAGAGTCCGTCTGTGCCTGGGATTTAGAGAGAGAGCTTCTCTATACTCGATCTCGGCTTCTGAGAAACGTCCCAGGAAAGAAAGCAGGACTCCGCAGTTGTGGCGAAGGCTTGGGTCTTCAGGGTCCAGCTTTATTGCAAGCCTGTACTCCTTCTCAGCATCCCTTAGCCTTCCCAGCTCAAAGAGCAGGTTTGCGTACCCCCCTCGCGCAGGGACGTAGTCAGGGTCGACCATAAGCGCCCTTGAGTAGTACTCTTCGGCTTCCCTTACATACCCGTACTCGGTCAGGATGTAGGCGTACCCTGCATTTGCTTTTACATGCTCTGGTGAGGTTTCAAGCACCATTTTATATTCCTTCTCAGCATCCTCAGTCTTTCCAAGTTCCAGAAGAAGTTCGGCATAGGCACATCTTGCATCTCCGTTCTCTGGACTTTCTTTTAGAACCTCCAGATAACTTGCCTCCGCTTCAGGGAAAAAGCCCAGAAGATGCGCTGCAGTACCCAGTGCAAAGCAGGCATCCTCACGTAGTTTTCCGGAAGCCCTTATATAACAGGCTTCTGCAAAAACATATTCTTCCATAACCATTTTCTGCTGCCTGCAGGCATTGGAAAGATCAAGCAAAGTATTGGGGGAAAAAGATTTTTTTTCAGCAAGCTCCAGGGCAAAATCAACTGCAGAAGACAGATTTTTCTGATCGGATCCGATTATTCCAATAACATCATATATAAAGTCATCAATTGCATCGAAGTCCATAAATCCGGCACCTCAGAAAAGTGATTGTTTTTAGGGGATAAGTGTAACTATCTGTGTAACATCCGGACTATATTTTAGATTTGATAGAATATATTAGTGCGTGAGTAGTGCGTGGGGTCTGGGGTATAATATTATTTCATTAATAGTGCGTTAGATTACGAACATAATATTATACCTATCATATAACAGACTATCCCCTTTTCTCGCTAAATAAAACAGCTGCCTGCTTAAAACAACGGAACTTTCCTGATAGAACAGGCTTTACAAGATAAAAGTAGCCCTGTTAAAACAAGAGAATCCGAAAAAATAAATGTATATTTATAAAAACCTGATGATTATTTATCTTAGATAAAAGGGAAATTAAAGCATATAAATAAAAAGTCTATGGAATTAACCAGCCTGCCAGTAGAGCGAATAATAAGCTTGGAATATGAATATTAAACAATGTAGACTGAAAATGGATAAAATAGCCACTCGGTTCTGGATAAGAATCAGTTCTGCCAGTATAGTTAACCTGATCGGTTAATACTGGTGCCAGTTCTCTTTCTACTCCTTGTTTACATTCTATTTGTGGTTCGGTCCTGAACTTAGTGATAAACCTGAAACGAGACCGATAGCCACACCTATAGACATTCCGAGGATGTAACCAGTGGTCTGAGAATCCATTGCCGGACCGAGAACAAAACTTCCAAATAGAATTCCAAGGACTGCCCCGGCTCCAATTCCCGGCGCCATCCATCTCCCGCGAGGCTGCTCTGCTCTCTCTCCTTTTACTCCGTCTTTTCTACTCCTGGCTTCATTCATAGCTTTCCATCCTTTTTGCCTGTCTGTGTGCTTTTCTCCTGCTGGCATTGGAAATTAGTTAGCTGTTGATCCTTCGTGTAATGTCCCGCCGGTATTGCGAATTTAGCCCCGCAGCCGGTATACAGATTAACTATCAAGTGTTTATATCGTATAGTAGGTACACTTCATATATTCTTTTATAAGTCCTCTGGAAACTGAATCCTTTGGGGAATGACCCAAAAGAAAATATATGATAAAGGCAGTAGCACCTCTCTGTAAGACTTAAAAAATACCCAAATTACTGCTAACTTACTTGAGAATCATTAATAAGTATATCTCAGTAATAGTAAATATCCAAAATTCTGAAAATGATCAGCATGTTTTTTAAACTCTTCTCCATTTTCCTGATTATTCCCATTATTGAGCTTTATCTGCTCATTAAAATCGGAGGAATGATCGGGGCTTTAAACACCGTGCTAATTATTCTGATAACCGCAACCCTTGGCGCCTACCTTGCAAAATCCCAGGGTTTTCGCGTACTCCGCGAAATCCAGGAGGCTACGAGCAGGGGTTACATGCCCGGAAACGAGCTCCTGCACGGACTATTCGTACTGGTTGGCAGCTTTGCCCTTCTAACTCCGGGTTTCCTGTCCGATATAATAGGGCTCTCCATGCTTGTTCCCCAGATCAGGGAGATCTATGTGGGAATAGCAAAAGGGGTTATAAGAAAAAAGATACAGAATGGACAGTGGCAGATGAGAATGTATACAAATTTTCGATGACCGGGATGCCGTTTAAGATATAAATCTGAAGACGTAAAGCAGCAGGGGAACCAGGAAAACCGTAACTAACCCTGCAATTCCTATTGCAAGCCCGCTCATTGCTCCTTCGGTTTCTCCAAGTTCTATTGCCCTTGTTGTTCCGAGCGCGTGGGATGCAGTGCCAATTGCAATGCCGACTGCAACTTCGTCTTTTATCCGGAAGCAGCGGCAGATATAAGGACCCAGGACAGCCCCTGCAATCCCGGTAAACACAATTGCAGCTACTGTTATTGCAGGCAGACCGCCTATCTGTTTTGAGATTTCTATTCCTACGGGTGTGGTTACGGATTTAGGGGCAAGTGATCGGGTTATGATCTCATCAAGCCCCAAGAGGGTAGAGAGGGTGAAAATACTTGAAACTCCGGCTATACAGCCTGCAGTTATTCCTGCAAGAATGGGAAGGGCATCATTTTTTAAGAGCTGGATTTTCCTGTAAAGAGGCACAGCAAGCACTACCGTAGCAGGCCCGAGGAAAAAGGAAATGTAATCGCCCCCGAGGTTATAAATCTCAAAATCGATTCCGAAGTACAGAAGGAAGGCCATCACAAGTACCGACGCCACAAGCAATGGATTAAGGATGGAAAGCCGGGTCTTCTTATACAGGTGTGTACCTATCCGGAAAGCTACTAAAGACAGTAAGATCCCAAACAGGGGCGTATTAAGAAATTCATTCAGGGAATCTGCCTGCAACTTTAACTCACCTCTTCTGCTCCTTTCTCGCAGGCATTTACTCTTTTTGATTTAGTCCCGAATCTGCTGTCATTGCCTTCAATACCTTTATCACCCTCATCGCCTTCCTTTTCTGTACAGCAGGCTGTGTTTGCCGGCTTTTTCCCGAGAGACCTTTGAACAAATTCCACTGTAAGCCCTGTTACAGCAAGGGTCACAGCAGTGGAGATAAGGGAAATCACAAGAATAGCAGTCCATTTTCCTTCAAGCAGGGCGAAGCAGGTTATCAGGCTGACCCCTGCGGGAAGGAAGAAAAAAGCCAGGTTCTCAAGGAAAAAATCGCTTATTTTGCCTATCATGTTGAGTTTAATTACACCTGAGTACAGTCCGAAGAAGAGGATGAGCATTCCTATGACATTACCTGGGACCAGCAGCCCTGTCACTTTCTGTATCAGCTCGCCCAGAAAAAATATACCCAGAATAATTGAAAATTGTTTTAGCAAAATTACTTTTTCCCTCCACCTATTGGGTTGGACTATAAAATTCCAGTATATTAAGTCTTTGGTTTACCGGAAGATCCCGTATTCTAGTTTCTCAATAAACTGAGTTCGGTTGCTATTCAAAAGGGCAGAAATATAGTGAAGACAGGTTAATGCCAATTTATCAATAACAACTATTTGCCTGACTGTCAATACGGGTCTGAACGGTCTTCGGGTAACGAACCATTGTCACTCACATCCTTCACCCGTTCTTTTTCTATTTTTTCAGCATCGGCAAGAATCTCTATCTGGTATCCCTTTCCCGATAGGTAATCAATCAGCTCGTCCGGGAGTACTCCCTGGATTTCAAATAAGCCGTCAGCAAGTTGCTTTGCCGTCTGCCCGAATACATCAAGGTCATACAGGCGCTGGAGGTCACGCAACCGATCCCATGTATCGGTATGAATTCTTACAATATAATGGCCCACGTGAATCAGTCCTTCCCCCGGGGATGTCTATTCCTGGAATAAATCCCTATAATATCGTTGCTTACTGCCCGGCTGCAGCCAGGCAAAGTTCACTCATGGCAGCACAAACATCCTGGATGATATGGCTCATTTCACTTAAGGGTGGAACGAATTCCTCCCCGAACTCGATGGTATAAGCATGGACCTTCCTGTTAAGCCCGTTTACGATATGGCGGCTGAAGGCATAGTCATCTGATGTCGCTGATGTTGGATAGAGCCCGACAGACTGTTGAATTGTGTATCTTTTGCCGCGTACAGCCTCCAGTGCGCTGTTCATACGATTAGCGAGATTTATAATCATATCCTTATCCTGCGCGGATATAAACTCTCCATAAAGCGTATCGTTCAGATTCCCGCGTTTTCCGTTATATACAGGATTCGAAAAGTTCTGTCCGGGATCGGTAGTCTGGTTATTATCATCTCCCCAGTTATGCAGTATAAGCCCCCCGTAACTGTGCACATCCACGTAATAACCGATATTCGGAAAGGTGTCGAAGAGATGGCGTACATTACTGGATTCAGGCTCGGAAAATGCACTTTGCCCCTTATACGTGAAACTGGATGGACTGGAAGAGGTTCCAATCCCACTGTCCCACAGGAAATCAAAATTCCGGTTTAAATCCACACCCTGAGAGGAAGCCCCTGCAGCAGTGTTCGGGTTGCGGTTCTTACGCCACCAGAAATGCTGAGGATCGCCAGAATTTGGATTATAGGTCTGGCTGTAGTGCTTGCCATCCGGATTCACATCAGGGAAAACAAAAATATCAAGGTTTTCAAGAATTGCACGGACCTGAGTTACAGGGAAACTCTTCCCTCCGTAGGTTAGCTCGCTGCCGGCACTATAAGCATTGATGAGATTGACGAGGAAGTTTACGCAAATATCCGAACCACCCCATTCCCGCGCATGCATACTGCCCGTGAAAAGTACACCGGTTCTGCCCGTATTCGTTCCGACACGTACTCGGACAGCATGGGATATCCTGTTCTCCCAGGTGCGGTTCGGGAGTTTGATAAGAGTTACGAGATCGGGGTGCAGAGCCTTGAGGTTAATAAGCGCGGACTCTACCTCGTCTGCGGTCATATAGCCCATTACTGCACGCTTTTCAAATCCCGAGAGCCCTGCAACTTCAGCGAAGCGGTTGATGTGCGAAACTTCCTGCACACGTTCTTCAGCTACCCTGGACAGATCGGAAACAGACTCGACGGTGTAACCCGCCGCCCCAACCTGCCGAATCTCTTCCTCCGTTAAAACACCCGGAACCATAAAGCGGTCAGCAGCCAGTTTTCGTGCAGCACGATACTTTAAATCAAGCTCGAATTTATCAAGCTCCCTCAATTTTTCAGGAGTTTTAGCGGTTATTCGGACTGAATAGATTGCCATTTAAAATACCCCCGTCAGGAATCCCCGTATCCTCACTAATGCCCGGTGCCCAGCATTCCCGGGTGCCATATCTCCTGACGCTTTTTCAGATCTGAATTCGTAGATATATTGATTATTGTATAAATGGACTGGTGATGGTATCAGGGAGGTGAAATATACAATAAATTCATATTGCGCAAACCCCTATTTTCATAGGGGGTCCTGATGGTAGAAAAGCGCTTTGTTTACATGGATCACGCAGCCACTACCTTTACAAAACCAGAAGTGGTTGAAGCTATGCTGCCTTTTTTGGAGGAACATTTCGGAAATCCTTCTTCTCTGTATTCAATAGGAAGAGAAGGCAAGGAGGCAGTGGAAACCGCCCGTGAGCAGCTTGCAAAGGCTCTGGGTGCCAATCCTGAAGAAATATACTTTACTTCAGGGGGAACCGAGTCCGATAACTGGGCTATCAAGGGGACGGCTTTTTCCAGGCGAAGGAATGGAAAACATATCATAACGACGCCAATCGAGCACCATGCCGTGCTTTACCCCTGTGAGTACCTGGAAACGCAGGGATTTGATGTGACCTACCTGCCTGTAGACAGGTATGGGCTTGTAGATCCTGCTGAGGTTGAAGCTGCACTCAGGGAGGATACTATTCTTATCTCGGTAATGTATGCAAATAATGAGATCGGCACAATAGAGCCTATTTCTGAGATAGGTGAGATCGCAAGAGAGCATGAGATTCCTTTCCATACCGATGCCGTGCAGGTCATAGGTAAACTCCCACTTGACATGAAAACGCAAGATAAAAACGTTGACATGCTTTCCCTTTCCGCTCATAAGTTCTACGGACCCAAGGGAATAGGAGCGCTATATCTGCGGGAAGGAACAGAAATCGACAATTATATGCACGGAGGCGGCCAGGAGCGCAAAAAGCGAGCAGGAACCGAGAACGTTGCGGGTATTGTCGGATTGGGAAAGGCAATCGAACTTGCAGCAGCGAATGTTGATAATCATAATGAAAACATGAGAAAAATGAGAGACCGGCTCCTTGCCGGACTTCTGGAAATCCCCAGCTGCAGGTTAAACGGACATCCGGAAAAGCGCCTTCCAGACAACCTGAATCTCAGTTTTGAGTATATTGAAGGCGAATCTTTGCTTCTTATGCTTGATGGGATGGGAATCTGCTGTTCTACAGGGAGTGCCTGCTCCTCAGGTTCTCTTGATCCCTCGCACGTGCTCAGGGCAATAGAGTTGCCTCCGGAAATAGCTCAGGGCACACTTCGCCTGACCCTTGGGGATCAAAATTCCGAAGAAGACATTGATTATGTGCTTGAAGTCCTGCCTGAAATCGTCGAAAAGTTAAGAGCCATATCTCCTTTTTATAAGCCCGAGAATATATGTGAAAAATAAAAACGTATAAGATAGTAAGAACGGGGGAAATACTGTGTATAATAAAAAAGTTATGGATCATTTCATGAATCCCAGAAACGTAGGGGAAATTGAGGATGCCGATGGCATCGGAGAAGCAGGAAACCCACACGGTGACCATATGAAAGTTTTCCTGAAAATCCGGGACGACCGTGTTGAGGACGTGAAGTTCAAGACTTTCGGTTGTGCGGCAGCAATCGCATCCAGCAGCATGGCGACTGAAATGATAAAAGGAAAGACTCTGAAAGAGGCGTGGGACCTGACAAACGAAGCAGTCGCAGAGGCTCTCGAAGGCCTTCCTCCAGGCAAACTGGAGTGTTCAGTCGTTTCCAGGGAAGCTATCCACAGAGCAATCAATGAATACCGGAAAAAGCAAGGGCTGGAAGCATTACCTGAGCAAGCCTGATAAAAAGGGAATAAAACAAACCCAAGCCGCCAGAATAATGGAGAACCAGTTATCCCGGAAGGAACTGCCGCAAAGCCCGAGAAACTTTAAACATCTGCAGCATTCCGCATTTGTGGAACTTATCGTAAACTTGATCTGGTGTTCTCCCGATCATACTCCATGAAAAAAGTAGGGATTATAATCACAGACCCGGAGGACTGGACAGCCAGAGCGCTTACTGAAGACGCGAGAAAAAAAGGTTTTTCTCCTTTTGTCCTGGATCTCAGGAGAGCAGAAGTTAGCATTAATTCGACAACTGGCGAATTAGCAGCTAAGAAATCAACAGCTATCTTTAGAGTTGGAGATATACGGCTCTGTGATCTTGACGCGATAATTGTGAGGGATGCGGGTGCAGGCAGCTTTGAGGGCTTGTCTTTCAGGTTTGATATTCTCAGGGAGCTGGAAGCCGAAGGAATACCTGTTGTCAATTCCGCTGAAGCTGTCCGGAATGCTGCAAATAAATACCATGCTTCCTATCTGCTGGCAAAAGCCGGACTGCCTGTGCCCGAAACTGTGGCTGTTCAGAGTGTGGAGACGGCCCTGAAGGTGATATCAGAATTCGAAGATGCTGTCATAAAGCCTGTATTCGGATATAAAGGAAAGGATATTGCAAGAGTAAAAAACGGTGAAGTAAGGTTTTCGGATAGAAAAATAGAACCCTCATGCCCGGAAGAAATTCTCAATCAGCTGCTTGAAGCAAGGGGTATGCTTTACATTCAGGAATTTATAGAGAATCCGGGAAGAGATATCAGAGCCTTTGTTGTTGATGGCACGGCGATAGGAGCAATTTACCGCAAAGCAGCATCCGGCTCATGGGTCAACAATCTGAGCCGGGGAGGAAGTGCTGACCGGTGTGTGCTTACGGAAGAACAAAAAGAAATTGCTGAGAAAGCGGCCCTCGCAGTAGGCACGACTTTTGCAGGCGTTGATATTATAGAAGGTTTGAATGAGAAGCTTAATAATGAAATTAAGGCTCATTCCAGCCAGACAGGGTTAAAACCTAGAGTTCTTGAAGTTAATGGAACACCATCAGGGAAAGGTATTTTTGATGCCTGGGGGATAAATCCTGCAGAATATATTATGGAATACATTAGAAACATTTTATGAAAGAATTATAAATGATATCAACATATATGATATAATCAAACCATTAGACGAAAGTATTCTGGAGTTTTAAGATTTACTTCGGAGCCGGATCGACCATGATAGAAATATTTGGAATGCGAATGTAGAACCGATATTTGAATAAATCCGGATACTCCCATCAAAAACCTTTAAGAAATAGATGGACCTTGAATAAACCCGAGGCAAAGGATGAGTGAATATAAACAGTGTATTGTTACCAGGGACGATCTGAAGCTTTCCAAAGGCAAGTTTGCAGTACAGGTAGCTCATGCTGCCGTTTCTGCTTCCGAATGGGCAAGCAAGAATGATCTTGAGAAGTGGAAGGAAGGCGGGCAAAAAAAAGTTGTCCTGAAAGTCCCTACCCTTAAAGACCTTTACGAGCTTAAGGAAAAGGCAAGACGGGAAGGGCTCCCTACTGCCCTAATACAGGATGCGGGGCTTACGGAAATTCCGTCTGGAACAGTCACAGTTCTGGGAATAGGTCCGGCAAAGGAAGAGCTTATAGATAAAGTTACGCGGGACCTTAAACTTGTTTAAGTGCCGGGAGCCTGAAAATCAGGTTTTGAAAGGCTGAAATTAGATTAAGCCGAATAGAAGTTATCTGTACGATAGCTCCTCCGATCAGGAAAGAGGCTCTGCCCGTGTTTAGTTCAGGGCAACCTTTCTGAAAGAAAACTTGACCAAAGAATAGAGGTTTTGTCGGTATTCGGTTCAGGAGGGCAGTATGAAGGATTCAGGGGTTTCAGGAAAAGATGCAGCTTCAGTGACTGCCGTTTTATGCGTATTTCTTATAATTGCCACATTTACCGGGATACTGTCTTCGGATTCAATTGAGAATCTAAAAGATGAAGTAGCGGGTTATATCGCCTCAGGATTTGAACCAGGAAGCCCGGAAAATACTTTTACGCCTGAGCCGGCTTTATTTACTTCCCCGGCAATACCCACTTATTCTCCCAGGAAAAACGAACTCACGCCAGTATTGAGAACTCCGTTACAGCCTGGTTTTTCCCTGAGCAGCAATTATCAGACCTCAGAGTTTTTCCAGGGAGAGCCGGGCTATATAAGAATCAGCATTAAAAACGAAGGAAGAAATCCCATTTTTATTGACAGGTACGGGGTCTCGGTTAATTCCTCCGAAAGCCGGATTTATTCCGAGGACTGCGGTGCTTTGATTTCTCCAGGTGAGGAGGCGAATCTCGGAGTAATCGTTGTTCAGGTCCCTGCAGAAGAAAAAGCCAGTTTCAAAATAGTCCTCTCGCTGCTTGCCTCGACCTCGGAAGGCAAATGGCACGAATATGATCACTATTTCCTGAAAGATTTCACTGTAAACCTGAAGCCAACTCCAGAAAAATCGATTCCAGCGTACCGATATAATCCAGCTTCTTACTTTGAGACCATAAACCGACTTGTTGAGCCAGCCGAACCTGATGTAAGGAGTAAGGCAGCCGAAGTGGCTCGCTCATATCCGGGAGCATATAATATGTATCAGGTATGTGCCCTCTTTGACATGGTAAAAGAGAAAATAGAGTATATCAGCGACCCGAGAGGCAATGATATCTGGGAACCTGCTAATGTCACTCTAAGAATAGGAGCCGGTGACTGTGAAGACCAGGCAATTCTTCTGTCATCCCTGCTTGAGGCTGTAGGGGGCACAACCCGGGTTTACCTGACCAACAGCCATGCCTTTGCAGCGGTTTATATAGGAAATGGTACCGCTGCAACAGATGCTTCAGTCAAGGGAGTCAGGGCTTATTACGGAGACGTCGATGTGAATTACCTGACCGACGAATACGGTTCCTGGTTAATGCTCGACCCGACGTCAAGCCTTTATGCAGGTGGGCTCCCCGGAAAAACGGCTCAAGCAAGAGTTAAGGCAGCTGAAGAGGATGAAACATACAGAAGCTGGACTTTCGTAAATACAAGCGAAGTAAGAGTTATTGATATCAATCCAAGATGGCCTTTATAATTTCAGTAGATATTGATTGAGGAGAGTTTTTTATCCATGCAAGTGCCGGAAATTGAAAAACAGATAGGAGTAAACCTTTACTCCACAGATACCGACGGCCTCGGAGGGCAGCTTCGCCAGGAAGTAGAGGATTTCATTGTTAAGGAGGTTACGAATCGGGAGGAAGGACAGGAAGGAAAATACCTTATTCTTGAACTTACAAAGCGCGACTGGGATACGCATCACCTGACCCGGACTCTTGCAAAAATTCTTCAAATAAGCCAGAAACGGATCAGCGTTGCAGGCACAAAGGACAAACGTGCTCTTACCACTCAGAAAATCAGCATTTTTGATGTCGGCGCCTCCGAAATTGAGAAGATCCATTTAAAAGACGTGGAGTTGAAAGTCCTGGGACGTTCCCGTAGATCCGTAGAACTCGGAGACCTGTGGGGAAACGATTTCATAATTGCAATCCGGAATATAGCCTCTTCGCCTGAGGAGGCGCGCAAACTGCTCGAAAAGACTACAAACGGAATTCTGGTCCAGGGAGGAGTTCCGAACTTCTTCGGAATCCAGCGCTTCGGTTCTGTGCGCCCTGTTACACATCTGGTCGGAAAAGCCATTGTGGAGGGAGATTTTGAGAAAGCTGCCCTGCTTTATATTGCCGAACCTTTTCCTGATGAGCCGGAAGAAACAAAAAAAGCTCGCCAGTTTGTCAAGGAGACCCGGGATTTCAGGGAAGGCTTGAAAACCTACCCCATCCGCCTCGGGCATGAAAGAGCTATGATGAACCATTTGATAGCAAATCCTGATGACTTCGCAGGCTCTTTTCTGGTGCTCCCGAAAAACCTTTACAGAATGTTCGTACACGGCTACCAGTCCTATATATATAATACAATCCTGTGCAGACGAATCGAAAAAGGTCTTTCCCTGAACCAGGCTGTGGAAGGCGATATTGTCTGTTTTAAGAATGAGCTCGGTCTGCCGGACTCCTCAAAAACCGAAAAAGTAGAAGCCGAAACTGTAACTGCCATGAACCGCCTGATTAAGAGAAACCGGGCTTTCATAACCGCTCCCCTTCCGGGTTATGGCACGGCGTTTGCTTCAGGCCTGCCGGGAGAAATCGAGCAGGAGGTTCTCGGAGAACTCAGAGTTCCCCTCCAGGGCTTTAATATTGAGGAAATTCCCGAGATGAGTTCGAAAGGCACAAGACGGGAAATCCTCCTTCAGGTCGAACCGAAGTTTGAGGTTGACGAGGATGACCTGAACCCCGGAAAATCAAAAGCTGTGCTTGAATTCATGCTGCCGAAAGGAAGTTATGCAACAATCGTACTCAGGGAATACATGAAGGTAGACCCCCTGCAGATGAGCTGAAACTGAGAAATCAGGTACAATCGAATACTTTAAGTTTTCTTTTGTGTATGTACTTCCTTTTTTTCTTTTTTATTGCTTCTTGACACGTTTAAGTGCCGTGAAAGTTAAGCTCGCCTGGGCAGCAGCTCTTTTAAAATTTAAGAATATAAGAATTGAAATAAGCCCGGACAGGATACCTCTACCTATAATGCTTCAGGTAAAATCCGGATCAAGATTTATTTACATAAAGCGCCGCAGCTAACATGCTTAACACTGCGAACACCGACCCAGACTCTGGAATAGTCCTGCGCTTCGGTTCACCCCCGGCTGTTTTGCCGATTTTTTCAGATTCTCTATATATTTCCTGCTCTGGCTCTGAGTTTTCCTCTATATTTTTTATTACTTTCGGCAAAATTTCCTCATCCAAAGGAAATTCTACATAGCTGAATATAACAGGCACATCGGCAACTCCAATCTCTTTTCCCGCCAGGTCAAATATCTCGTAAATATCATCAAGAGTTGAATTGTTAACTTCCGAGCCTTCCAGAATTCCTACTCCTACACGGTTCTCAATGCTCAAGCCATAGCTTACAACCGGCCCCTTGGGATAAGTGTAAGGCTCCATATATTTTCTTGCAAGGGTGCAGATTCTACGGAGCTGGTCATACCATTCTCGCCTCTGGTCTTCAATATAGAATTCGGGCTCTCTTCCGTAAGTTGTAATTAATGTATTTTTCTTTTGAGCTTCAAGGCTTTTAAGCCCCAGTTTTGCAAATACGCGAACTGTTTCATCTTCATCGTTCAAAGCGGTCGTAAGCGGCTCAACTGCGCGTTCGTCTCCAATTCTACCGAGAGCTTCAGCCGCACGCACCCGGACACTGGAATCTTCATTACCAAGGGCTATGATTAAAGGCTCTATTGCTGGCTCACCCATCAGACCAAGGTTATAGCCCAGGTCTGCTCGAAGTTCCGGTTTTTCTTTGAGTGCCTGAATCATGGGCTGAACTGCTCTTTCATCTTTTATTCCTGCAAGGACGGCAATGACCTTCATCTGGAGGAACACATTTTCGTTCTCGTCCTGCAAGATCTTAATAAGAGGCTCTACGGCAGGCTCTCCTATTTCTACAAGAGCGTTAGTTGCAGCACTTTCAACTTCCCACTCCTGATCCGTCAGCAATTTAATGAGTGGCTTTACAGCTTTTTCATCCTTTATTTTGCCGAGAGTAATAGCTGCATTTTCACGGATCTCCGGGTCTCTGGAATCCAGTGACAGGATTAAAGGTTCTACTGCAGGCTCTCCAGCTTCAACCAGGGTTTTTACGGAATCCGCTTTAAGATTCACATCCTAAGAGTTAAAATTCTGAATTAAAGTCTCGACTTCCTGTTTATCTAAGGCAGCGCTGGCTACTTGAACACTGGAAAATGTAAGCAACTGGATAACCATCAGCGTGAACAATATAAAAACGATTATTAAAGGAATTCCCAACCTTCTAACCTTCATTTGATCACCTGATCCATATTTATTCAGAGCGCAAAAACTTTAAACAGGAATACTGGTTGGATGATCATAAATTAAAGACTGAAATAAAAACTAAATTAAAAAGTAAATTAAAAATTTTAATAATTTTTATTCTGTTACTGTGACCATATTAAGAGATACCAGTCTCTTTACTTCTTCTTTCGGGAGAAGATACCCATTGTAACCGTCAAGTTTTGGGTCTGCCGGATTTACCCCGTATTTTTCAATATAGTCTGCCTCTGCTTCCTTTATGATTCCTGACATTTCCTGTTCGCTCATTACCACATCATAATCCACACCTTCTTTCAAGCCTTCTGAAGGTTCGCCTGTTTCAGTGACCAGCACTCTTGTGGTACTGTGCAAAACTGTGCCTTCCAGGTAATTTGGGAGTTCTCCCCTGGCAAATTTGAGGTCATTCTCTGTAATATTGTGTCTTCGATACAATTCCTGCAGTTCTTCATCCGTATAACTTAGATTACCAGATGTATCAGTTGTCGCTTCAGCTTTAACCTGAGTCTCTTCATCGGTGTGATTATTATTATCGAAATAAATCACTTTAAACGCTACCTGGTTATGATATTCATAATAAATGCCCAGGATTACAGCAATACATACGAGGGCTATGACCATGATTATTTTTCTTTTATTCATGTTGTGGGACCTCAACAGACTGTTAGCGATACAACCTGATTTATGACCATGATTATTTTTCTTTTATTCATGTTGTGGGCTCGGAAATACATGAATCCTGTAGATAAGTTTTAAAAAGTTATCTAGCTCTGAACATATATATTTTTCTTATTCTGATAAAGAGTTTAACAAATTTAATGGAACTTAGAGGAGGATATTTCTCATTATTTCTGGGCATAAACATAAAAAACAGCTGCAATTTTTAAAATTCAACATAAAGTTTGATAAATTCCATCGGAATCAGGAGATTTCCGTGGAATTTAAACCAGTAAAAAGGAGATAAAAACTCTGAAATTAAAGTTTTTAAATACTTACTAAACACTTACTATTGCCTTGAATATTTACTATTGCCTTTAATATTTACTATTGCCTGACTGCATTAAACTCGATTATTCAGTTTTTCAGCGGTCTTATACGCGTCATAGATTCCATAGGCCCACGTAACTGGATAGGTAATAAACCCGATAAGGATAAAACAAAGAAAAACATTTATTACCTGGATGCAAATAAGCAGCATTCCCTTCACAATTTCGCCATTATAAATCTGGCCGAGTCCTGAAAAAAAGAATGATGCTACGGCAGCAAGTCCAGGGTTCTTCATAACTTTTACATTTTGTCCGGCAACAATGATTTCAGGATTCTGCACCTGAATATTCTGGTTTTGAGCATTTGTTGTTTCCATCTATTCACTCCCCAATTACTCTAATTATTATCCTGGTTTTCCAAGAATTAACTTGGTTAAACTTACTTTCTCTTTTTTGACTGTGAATAGTCAATATCTCAGAATGTATATAAACTTACTCAGTGAGAAATCACTCAGATAGCAAGAAATTAATAAAGTTTTCATTATTTATTAACCATATAAAATTCTAACTAATAAAAAAGTCAAATGTTAATTAGATTGAAATAAATCTCTTAATAAAGAGAATATGTCAGTATATAGCGCAAGGGCAGAGGGGTTGAGAAGTACTGGAACCTAGAAAAAGGGAATAAGAAAAGTAAGATAATAAAAAGGTGACAGAGGAATTTAAAATTGTTTTATGAGAGTTTTAATTAAAAATTGGTGGGAGAGGGGTGAATAATCCCCGGATCTTCTCACACGCTATATAGAAAAGAATATCTATTTAGTCAGGAATTATTTTTTCTTCTTTTCCTTTGCAAGCTTCTTTTTGGCGTCCTTGCTACCTGCAGAAGCCATTTTTTCCAGCTCTTCCATCTTTTCTCTCTTAGCGATCTTCTTCTTATCCATATCTTTTTTAGACATTGCCATAGTGCATACCTTCATAGTATTCAATGAATGCAAAATCCGTACAGGCATTACTGATTTGAAATGCCTTAAACAGATGTCGCGTAATTCCTCATTCTCAGTTTTAAAAGTATTTATCAGTTTCCCGCGAGATAAAAATTCTTCAGCAGAGTATCAGGTTGAATCAAAGCTTCGAATTTATTCAGTGCGGGATTAAAAAGAATATGACAAAGGGAATTCGAAATCGTAGATTCCCTTAAATAATTTTTACCTGCATTATCGTCCTTCTCTTTCCTTTCTGTACCTGCACATTGCCCCGACAAGCCCATTGAATGGGGGAGACGGCCTGCCCGGTCTTGACTTGAACTCAGGGTGGAACTGGGAACCAAAGAAGAAACGCTTGCCAGGAATCTCGGCAATCTCCATCCTGTTCTTGTTTTTCCCGGAAAAGACAATGCCAAAAGACTCAAGCCTGTCCACGAATTCAGGATTTACCTCGTACCTGTGTCTATGGCGCTCGACAATATAATTGGTCCCGTAGATTTTTGCGGCGATCGAGCCTTCTTTAAGGACAGCCTCATAGTCCCCAAGGCGCATGGTTCCGCCCATATCCGCAACACCGGTTTGCTCGGGCAGGATATCAATTACCGGGTAAGGGGTATCCTCATCAAACTCCGTACTGTTTGCCCTTTCAAGTTTGGCTACATTCCTGGCAAATTCGATAACTGCAAGCTGCATACCCAGGCAGATTCCCAGGAACGGAATATCGTTTTCTCTGGCGAACTTTATTGCCATTATTTTACCTTCGGTTCCGCGCCCGCCAAAGCCCCCAGGAATAAGAATTCCATCGTACTGCACCAGTTTCTCAATCTCAGCCGGATCTTCTTCCAGGGTCTCGGCTTCAACCATGTTAACTTCAACCCTGCATTTGTTATTAATTCCTCCGTGTTTGACGGCTTCGAGAATACTGAGATAAGAGTCCTCAAGATTGGTATATTTTCCCACGATTGCCAGCCTGACCATATCGGTTGTGGATTTCATCCTTGCAACCATTTCCTTCCACCCGCCGTTTTCGACACCCGATTCAAGTTGCAGGTGTTTCATAAGCTGGGTGGTCAGGCCCTGCTCTTCTATAGAAAGAGGTACTTCATAAATGTCGTCGGCATCATAGGCACTGATAACCAGTTCCTGGGGCACGTCACAAAAGAGGGCTATTTTTTCTTTGGCACTTTCCTGAAGAGGAGTTTTTGATCTTGCAACAATGACTTCAGGGCTGAGACCAAGGGCACGGAGTTCCTTTACAGAATGCTGGGACGGCTTGGTCTTTTGCTCGCCCTGAAGGTCTTCCATAACCAGGGTCACATGAATAAATACGATATTTTCGGAAGGCTCTTCCCTGTGCATCTGGCGTACAGCCTCAAGGAAAGGCATACTCTCGATGTCCCCGACCGTTCCTCCGATTTCAACAAGACAGATATCAGCCCCACTCCTGGCAGCTACCTTTCTGATCCTGCTTTTTATCTCATTTGTAACATGGGGAATAATCTGGACGGTTTTTCCGAGATAGTCCCCTCTCCTCTCTTTGGAAATTACTTCCTGGTAAATCTTGCCTGTGGTAAGGTTATGGTCTCTGGTAAGTTCCGTATCAAGGAACCGCTCGTAATTCCCGAGATCCAGATCAACTTCACCCCCGTCCTTGAGCACAAAGACTTCCCCGTGCTGGTAGGGGCTCATCGTGCCTGCATCTATATTGATGTAAGGGTCGATCTTGATAGCCGTAACTTTATAACCTTTGTTTTTCAGGTTTCTGCCAATGGATGCGATGGTAATGCCTTTTCCAAGCCCGCTCATCACCCCACCGGTAACTACGATATACTTCATGGATAAGCTTCCTCAATAGTTTTCCTAATAGCGGTTTCAGACTAAAGGATATTAAGTGGAATTAGACAGGAAATAATCAAATTAATAACGTGTAGAAAATCTGTCAATAATCCTCTGGTACGAACACAATACCAATATCGTCATGATATAAAAAACACTCTCTAGTTCTAAAAAAACAGGCTCAAATAAGGAATGGAAGTAAGAGAATGGACTCTGATGAAAAATGATCGATTTCTGTAATTTTTATAAATTACTAATATAAAGCGCAGGGCAGGAAAACCCGGAGGGGGAAGCATAAAAAGTTCAACTTCCCAGGGCTTTCGGCTACTTCGCAAGTATGGATCTTCGGAAGAATTTTCCGTACTTTTCTTAGCTATGGACCTGAATTAATGAGTATAAACCAGGTTGAGATTAAGTTTCCCGAAGGATTTAACCTTCTTCTGCGATTTTTAGCAGGATATACGTCATAAATGTCACAAAAAAGATTGAAAACATAAGCGACTGGACAAAACTAACTTTAAATTGCAGGCTAGCTGGCAGAATAAAGTAAAGGAAGAATAAGCCTGTAAGCAATAAAAAGCCTCCAAAAGCCATGCTAAGAGGAAGTTTTTCATTCCCACTTACATTTCTGTGGGTCTTTCTTCCCGCAGGAGCCGGAAAGCCTCCTGTGAAGCTTTTACGAATAAAAGATGAGAACCCACCAGACCCTTTTCCGCTTCCTGACTTCGGGCGAGAGACTCTCTTTACAGGCAGTATAACCTGGGGATTTTGAGAACTCAATTCCTCGTCTTCATCTCCTGTATAGACCTCGTCCTTCGAGTGTTCCTGCGGCTTTGATTCAACTTTGCCGAGCTGAACCTGAAAACCTTTCTTCCTTGAGCCGTAGCCTGCTGTGATATAGATCTGCCCTTTTGTAAGTATCCTGCCCTCGGGGGGGATTCTTGCAACTGCGGAAACATACTCTTTTTGAAGCACATACGGATTATCCCTCAGAAAAGTGATCTGGCCTTTCAATTCTTCACTTACTGAAAAATGGATATGAGTAGGGGACCCGTAGTTTGTGATCAGGATTTCAAAGGTTTCTTCTCCGCCGGGAGAAAGAGAAATCTCGACACTTTCTTTTTCAAACTCGATTGAGTTTATTTCCTGTCGGTTGATAATAACATTCTGGAATATCTGCTGCAAGTTTAACCCTCACATCAGTGCCTGAGGTCAGGAGGAAGCAAATTCGGGATTCCCTCATCTATTGGATAGTGCTCCTTGCATACGGGGCAGTATAGGGTTCCGGATATGACCTCTTCTTTATTTTCTTCGACAACGTTCAAAATCAGGTCGCCCTTACATACAGGGCAGGCCAGAATATCCATAAGATCTTTTTTCACCAAAATTCACCGTTAAAGCCGCTTTTCCGATAGGGGAAGAGAGAATTTTACTTAGGGTCGGAATAGTTTATTATTTTTTTCATTCTTTCTTAATCCCGTGAGCATTAAATTATCCCGCTATCTACGGTATTCAATTCATCCTCCTATTTTAATGTAATCTATATATTTGCAGGCACTTATGATTTGAGTGATTATAAGTTTTATCAAATGTATTTCTTTATATATGAGAAAAAATGCGGATTTTAAAAA
The DNA here is from genome assembly GCF_004099695.1 of Methanosarcina sp. MSH10X1. Lineage (GTDB taxonomy): Archaea > Halobacteriota > Methanosarcinia > Methanosarcinales > Methanosarcinaceae > Methanosarcina. The sequence goes on from NZ_SCHL01000021.1 coordinate 38,883, forward strand.
AGTATATAAAATAATAACGTTTAACGTTTGATAACTCTGGAGGATTTTTTGATTAGCTGGCTTTTAGCTTACATAGCACTCACTATCAAAAAATAAGGTATTCGACATTAGGAAACCTGGAATTCAAGATTGGAAAACTTAGAACCATCCGGGCTATTTATTTCAGGAATACAGTTTAAAATATATCAGTAGAATTAAAAATTCTCTATTAGAATCCTGAAACCGGAACAAGCCCCGGAAAGTTCAGGGAATATAAAGAAGACTGTGGGATATGAGATGAAACAGGAAATATACGAAAAAAGCATTGACCCTGCAACCCGGACCATGCTGCAGAAAGCCGAGGAAGAAGGTATTGATACTGCCTGGGAAAGATATGAGAAGCAACTACCTCAGTGCAGTTTCGGACAGCTCGGAGTCTGCTGCCGGAATTGCAATATGGGCCCGTGCCGGATAGATCCTTTCGGGGAAGAAGCTGATAGGGGGATTTGCGGTGCTACTGCAGATATCATTGTTGCAAGAAATCTTCTGAGATCAATTGCTGCAGGTGCAGCAGCTCATTCCGATCATGCGAGAGATGCAGTACTGGCCTTTAAGAAGATGAGTGAAGGAGAGGCTGTAAGCTACAGGATAAAAGATACAGCAAAACTGTTATCCCTCGCATCGGAATATGGAATTTCCTGCGAAGGGGAAAGCCTGGAGGAAGTGGCAACCAGACTCGCTGATATCCTGCTTCTGGAATTTGGAAAACAGGAAGGGCCCATCCTGTGCACCAGAAGAGCCCCCGAGATAAGGCTCAAACTCTGGGCCGAGCTTGGAATAGAGCCAAGAGGAATCGATCGGGAAATAGTAGAATGCATGCACAGGACGCACATGGGTGTGGATAATAATGCGGTTCATATTCTGCTCCAGGGACTGCGCACAGGACTATCGGATGGCTGGGGAGGCTCGATGATCGCCACCGATATTCAGGACATACTTTTCGGAACCCCGCAGCCGAGAAGAAGCACCGTTAATCTGGGAGTACTGTCAATGGACAAAGTAAATGTGATCGTTCACGGGCATGAACCGGTTCTTTCAGAAATGATAGTCGAAGCCGCCGAAGATCCCGAACTTCTTGAACTTGCACAGGAAAAGGGTGCGGCAGGTATAAATGTTGCAGGGATTTGCTGTACTGGCAATGAAACCCTGATGCGGCACGGGACCCCCATAGCAGGAAACTTCCTCCAGCAGGAACTGGCAGTAATTACAGGCGCTGTGGAAGCTATGGTAGTGGATGTCCAGTGTGTTATGCCCTCGCTTGGAGAGCTTACGGGATGCTACCACACAAAGTTTATATCTACATCCCCAAAAGCCGATTTTCCTAATACCTTGAGAATGGAATTCCACGAGGACAGGGCTTATGAAACCGCAAAAGAAATCATAAGGACGGCCGTTGAGAACTTCCCTAACAGGGTTCCGGAAAAGGTTGCCATACCTGAAGCTAAGCAGGAATGCATTGTCGGTTTCAGTGTCGAAGCCATCCTTAATGCGCTTGGCGGAAGTCCTGATCCCCTTATTGAGGCGATAAAAAGCGGAGCAGTTAGGGGAATCGGGGCTGTTGTAGGCTGTAACAATATAAAAGTGAAGCACAATGACAGTCACGTTAATCTTGTCAGGGAACTGATTAAAAACAATGTGCTTGTAGTCACAACCGGCTGCAATGCAATTGCGTGTGCCGAAGCAGGGCTGCTTTTACCGGAAGCTTCCGAACTTGCAGGCGAAGGGCTGAAAGCCGTCTGTAAAGCCCTTGGCGTACCTCCGGTCCTGCACATGGGCTCCTGTGTTGATATCAGCCGTATCCTTGTACTTTCATCTGCGCTTGCAAACCGCCTGGGTGTGGACATAAGCGATCTTCCGGCAGCAGGAGCAGCCCCTGAATGGATGAGCGAAAAAGCGGTCAGTATCGGGGCTTATGTGGTTTCGTCAGGCGTATTTACTGTGCTAGGCACTGTTCCGGCGGTTCTTGGAAGCCAGGCTGTTACGTCCCTGCTCACAGAAGGCTTAAACGATGTGATCGGGGCGAGTTTTGCAGTTGAATCCGATCCTTTTAAAGCCGCAGACCTGATGCTTAAGCACATTGACGGGAAAAGAAAGGCTCTGGGCCTGACCTCAGAGAGATGATTCAGAATGAAAGATATAGTTATTCGGCCTGAACGCTGTCTGGGCTGCCGCTCCTGTGAGATTGCCTGTGCCGTTGCACATTCCGAGAGCAAGAATCTCTTTTCAGCTATAGGAGAAAAGCCGGCACCCAAAAAACGCATCAATCTGGAGTATGTCCCTGACCTTGAAATCTCTCTTCCCATTACCTGCCGCCACTGTGAGGATGCTCCCTGTGTTTCGGTTTGCCCTACAAAAGCTCTCTGCCAGGATGAAACTACCAGCACGGTAAGTTACACCCCTGAACGCTGTGTAAACTGCTGGACCTGTTCTACGGTATGCCCCCGTTTCATTTCTCTATACCAGATGATTCTCGTTATGGGCTGCTGGACCAGTTCCATGGTGTCGAATCGTGGAATAATTAGCAGGCAAATTAAAGCAGGAATAAAATGTGATCTTTGCGAGGGCAGGGACCAGCCTGCCTGCGTAGAGGCCTGCCCGACACATGCCCTTACTCTTTTCGAGAGGGAAGAAGATTAAAGGATGAAAGGACACGCAGATGCTCAGAAATTCTTAAAAAACCAGAATCTACTGGTGCATCCCGCTCAAGACAATTGACCCTGCTTGCGCCACCGCCCTCTTTATCAATAAGCGTATATAAAGTAGTGTTGCCCTATTAATGTGAAGAACTTAATAATGGGAAGTGAGGCATGACTAGTAGTGTTTACACGAAGATAATGGTTGCAACCGACGGTTCGGAACCTGTCAGAAGAGCAGTCGAAACAGCAGTCGAAATCGCAAAAATAAGCGGAGCAAAACTTTATGGTGTGTATGTGATCGCCTATTGGAGACCTTTGATAGCCTATCCCAGGGATGTTGGGTGGGAAAGGGCCACTCTCGAACACTTCAGAGCCGAAGGCAAGGAAGCAACGGCTTATGTCGAAAACTCTGCAAAAGCTGAAAATATCGAGGTAGAATCCGTACTCCTGGAAGGAGATCCTGCAAGTGAGATTGTCGATTTTGCAGAAGAAAATAATATTGACCTTATTGTCATGGGTACACACGGAAGAACAGGATTCCAGAAATTCCTGCTCGGAAGCGTGGCTGAAAGAGTGGTAAGGCACTCTAAAAAAGCAGTACTCGTCGTAAGGGGAAAAACTGTATAAAAAGGCAAATTATATAAACATTAAAATTTTTCAGAAAAGGAATTCCGGAACTTTTCCGGATATATTGATTTACCTTTCTGTACAAATAACTGGTAATGATAGACCTTTTAATCGAGGTACTGGATTTTGCGCTTCCCGTACTTGCAATGATTTTTGTGGGGCTCGTAGGCACAGGCATACTTGTAGAGCTGGGCCTCATGCAAAAATTCTCCAGGCTTGTGAGCCCTATTTTTGCCTACACCAACCTGCCTGATACCTGCGCTTCAGCCTTCCTTGTGTCAATAGGGTCTACGGTAGCTGCAAATAGTATGCTTTCCCAGGCAAAAAAAGAAAATTGTCTGGAGGATAGGGAGGTCCTGCTCTGTTCAATGATGAATGCTACCCCTGCCTATTTCCGGGAACTTTTTACCTACCAGATTCCGGTTGTCCTGCCTGCACTCGGCTTTGTAGTTGGAGGATTTTACTCCCTTGTATTCATAGTTACTGCCGTAGTCAAAATCCTGGTAATTGCAGTTGCAAGCAAACTTTTCCTTAAAGGCAATTCCTGCAGGGCTCCTGAACCGCAAGCCCGGAAGAAAGTATCCTTGAGAACTGCGGTTTACAGGGCTTTCAGGAAAGAGTTCAGGGCTTTTTTAAGAATTGCAGGGGTTTACCTTTTTGCAACTACAATTGTCTTCATACTTCAGGAACAGGGAGTTTTTGAAGTTTTCAGCGTACTGCCTCTTGCTGAACTTTTTAAGATCCCAGCCGTATCAATTGTCCCGTTGACAAGCTACGTAGCCAGCCCTATCCTTGGAATTTCACTTCTGGGTCCGATGATTCATTCAGGTGAGATTACGAACATACAGGCAATGATTGTGCTCATGCTTGGCAGCATGTTTATGCTCCCGATTTTTGCGCTTCGCAGCCAGATCCCAAGTAAAGTAGCGATTTTCGGTACGCGCCTTGGTGTTCAGATTGTCGTATACTCAACCGTAATAAGCCTGCTTGTGAGGCTCGCAATCCTGCTATTGCTGTTAAGCGCCGCATAATACAGGAGTGTCGGTACAGAAGCTATCTATAGAGAAATTATCGGCACAGGAACTACGGTACAGATATTGTCGAAAAATTTTTTAGAGAATAAAATAGAGAAAAAAATTAAAAAGGACCGTTCAGAAGGAAAGAAAAATAGAGAAAAAGTAACTAAAGATTACTTGTATAAACTTAACAAAGATATTAAAAACACAGTAGTGAACGGGGGTTTTTGGAGGAGGTTAAAATATGTTGGATATAATTATTGTCAATAAGATTTGATTTTGAGCTTTACCCGTTCACTATTCTCCTCTGACGATCAAGCTATATATAAGTATTTTGGTGCGTCAAAAAGATATCAGCCTTTTGTGCCAGAATATTAAGAATTTATTGAATTCAAATGGCTTTTTATCCGCATATAGACAATTAAAATATATTGAAACAGATTGAAAACGAAGTAAGTCAGCGTTTAAACAGCGTTAATACGACATTGAAACAATAATGTCAATGTATAAAAATAACATTATAAAATTATTGTATAGTTATTAAGTTTAAGCATTTATTTGTTCCATAAGAATTCCAGACGAACAACAGAAAGCTTCCAGAGTTTTCTAATTATAAGATAGTATAATAATATAAGAATATAATATGGAATACGATTAAAAAATAGTATAAGGAATATGAAAAAATTCGAGTTATAAAAAATGTGATGCAAGAGTTATATAGGTGATAATAAAATTAAATTCAGGAATAATAATATCTGGAAATAAACTGGAAAGAATATCCGGAAAGAATATCCGGAAATGATAGAGTAGAAATTTGCAGCTTAATGAGGGTTTAATATGGATGGCAGAACTTACAAAAAAATAATGATTGCAACCGATGGTTCGAGGCATGTGAGGAAAGCGATTGAGGCGGGAATTGAGCTTGCCAGACTCACCGGAGGCAGGCTCTATACTGTATACGTAATCGCTCCTGCAGGCTATTCTCCGAGAGATTTCGGGTGGGAAGAGTCATTGAGAGAATTTCTGGAGACTGAAGCGAAGAAAGCCGTTACTTTTGTTGAAGATGCCGGGAGAGCCGTCGGTCTTGAAGTAGAACCCTTAATTCTTGAAGGTCACCCTGCAGACAAAATTCTGGAATTTGCAGAACAGGAAGGCATGGACCTGATAGTTATGGGTACACTCGGAAGAACCGGACTTGACAGGTTCCTGCTGGGGAGCGTAGCTGAAAAGGTAGTAAGGCACTCAAAAGTGCCGGTCATGGTGGTAAAAGGAGAAGCTGGAGAATAAGAACCAGGCGAAGCTGCAGGATAAAAACCCGATAATTCGTTAAAATGAATTTTTTAAACGAATTTTTCCGGGAAGTAAGTAATACTAATAATACTAATTTTCGAGAATTATTGAAAAATCAGTTACTAAAAACCCGTTACTAAAAATCGGTTACTAAAAATCGGTTACTAAAAATCGGTTACTAAAAAATCAGTTACTAAAAATCGGTTACTAAAAATCGGTTACTAAAAACCCGTTACTAAAAATCGGTTACTAAAAAATCAGTTACGAAAAATCGGTTACTAAAAAATCAGTTACGAAAAAAGAAAGGGCTTTTCAAGAGCCCTTAACTTATAACACTAAGGTCCGATACCCGGATAGAAGGTGTAATTATTCCTCCGACTTTTCTGACATCAAAGCCTGCCCCTGTGATTTGTCTCAAGAGCTCGAAAGCATTGCCCGAGATCATGAGCGACTTTATAGGCTTATCAAGAGCTCCGTCTTTAATCGTAAAGGCATTTCTGGCTTCTACGGAGAAGTCTCCTGAAATTGAGTTCGCCGTGTGAGCCCCGATTACTGTACTTACAAAAACCCCGGACTGGGTATTAGCAATAATATCGGTCTGAGGGTAATCAATAATAAAGTTCCTGATCCCTACGGAAGGGGGGCTTGTATAAGAAGACCTTGAGCCATTTCCTGTGCTCTTTACGCCTGCTTTCCCTGCGGTATAACTGTCATAGAGGTAAGTCTCAAGCACACCTTTCTCGATTACAGTAGTACGCTGTGAAGGAACACCCTCATCGTCCGAAGCCGAAGTTTCAATCCCTGCCTCAATGAGCCCATCATCGTAGATATTCAGTTCCGGAACTGCCAGTTCTTCCCCGAGTTTATCTATCAAACCCGATCTTCCCTTCTGAATATTGTCCGCATCAAGGGAAGGAGCAAGCGCTTCCTCGATAATGTCGGATAAAGCAAACGGATGGAAGATCACATCTGTCTTTTGAGATTCGACTTTTATTCCGCCATTGGATTTCAGCGCAAGTTCGGCTGCATTCTTTCCCAAAGCAAAGAAGTCAATATCAAGGGAACGCGAAACCGCAAAATCATAGGCTGTCGAAGTCTGCCCATTTACAGTAATGACATCCACAAAACCAGAAACTGCTGTTGATTCTTCTTCGATTTCTATGCCGTTTGTGTTCAGGATAAGCTGCCTGCCCTTTGCCCGAGTAAAGCCCCCTGAAGTCGGAAGTGTGCCCGGAACTTCTTTCGTGCCTTCTATGAGGGCCAGGGCATACTCAATACACGCTTCAAGTTCCAGAGCCTCGACCTTTTTATCGTAGATGCCAGAGACCGTGGGATATTTCCCGTTAGAAGGAAGACCTACCCAGTCAGGGTCGCTTTCCCTGACCCTGGCTTCGGCAACTGCAACCTCTACAGCATTTTCTATCTGGGCTGCCGAATTCGTACTGGCGAAACCAACGGCTCCGTTTACTATAGCCCGGACTCCTATGCCTTCCGAGAAACGGTCCTTAGCGTTCTCTATGGCGTCCTTTTTAAAATTCACGCCTGTTGAGTGATTTGCAGCGTAATAGACCTCAGCTTCTTCAGCCCCTGCTTTTTCTGCAAACCTGAGAGCTTTCCTTGCAAGCTCGTACATCTTCAGGCACCTCCTACCAGAGCTTTTGAGATCGTCAGGTGAGGAGAACCGTCGGATACGGACACAAGCTGCCCGGCTTTTCCGCATCTGCCTGCGGTCATTTTCAGATCGTTACCCACAAGAGCTACATGGTTGAGAATTTCAAGGGTTTTGCCGGAGAGAGAAACGTCCCGTATGAGTTCGGTGAGTTCTCCGTTCTTTATAAGGTATCCTTTTTCGGCATTGAACTGGAAAATTCCTTCTCCGGTGTTAACCTGTCCTCCTCTGGACCCTATAAGATACATCCCGTTCTTTACTTCTTCGAGCATCTCTTCAAACCTGGCATCCCCGTTATCTATGAAGGTATTGCTCATCCTGACAACAGGCATGGAATAGCCCTGAGCTCTACAGTTCCCAGGCGTTCCCCCCAGTTTCGCTGCAGTTTCCCTTGAATGGAGATAAGAATTAAAGACTCCGTTCTTGATTATTTCTGTCCTTTTTGATTGTGCTCCTTCAGCGTCAAAAGGATAATACCCAAACTCATGCAGGGTAGGGTCATCGATAATCGTAATAAGAGGAGATGCAATCTGTTCTCCAATTCTGTTTTCAAGAATGGAATCTCCTTCAAGGACGAGATCGGCCTCGGATGCGTGCCCAACGGCTTCATGGGCAAAGACGCCAGCCAGTTCCTGGTCAAGAATTACAGGCATTTCTCCTCCTTTAGGGGTTTTCGCATTGAGGAGTTCAACTGCAGTATTCCCTGCCTTGCCGGCAAGTTCCAGAACATTCTCTTTCTTAAAAAGCTCATATCCGTACCCAAAGCGGCTTTCCCTTCCTGCCTGGTATACTCCGTTCTCGGAAGCAACCGCAGAGACCGCAAAGCCGACGTTCAGAAGCTCATACCCCGATTCAATACCATCGGAACTCCTGTATTCGACTTTAAACTCGGACTCCAGATACATTACCTTGGTACTGTTGATGCCCTTTACTTTCGCACTGGTTTCTATGCTCTTTAAAAGATCGACTTTCTCCTCAATAGAAACGTCTCTCGGATCAATCCTGATTTCGGGAAGGTTCTTTACTTCAGGAGGATTTACGACCGCAAGTTCTACTTCTTCCTTGGGAGTGCCGTCGTTCATAGAAAAAGCGAGTTTTGAGGCAGCTTCGATACCTTTTTTAAGGTCGATATCTCCCTCTACGGAGGTATAGCCCCAGGAGCCTCCGCAGAGAGCCCTTATGCCGGCTCCCTTTGTGAAGTTTCTGGAAATTTCCTCGATCTTTCCGTTATCCAGAATAATTGAGGTGGAACTGCCCTCAATTATCCTGCAGTCATAAAATTTAATATCCTGCATGTTAATATCCTGCATAATACCTGTCCTGATCAGTTCCTGCACCCAAAAAGATTCTTAGCCTGTACGGAAGCGGGTGAAACCTCAGGAATATCGAAGCTGAGCCTTGTGATACTTCGGAGTTTTTCAATAATTGAGTTCTTTCTCGGCCCCACAAGGCTGTGTTCCATTACCTCCGCAATAGTGGAAACAGGGATAATCTGAATCTTTTCCCGGTATGATTTTTCAATGAGCACATCTGCTTCATTTGCTTTCGGGATGATGACTTTCTTCATACCCGCCTGGGCTGCAGCCTCAATCTTATAGGTAACTCCGCCTACTGGCAGGACATCTCCCCTGACTGAAAGGGAGCCTGTCATTGCAACAGTCTGGTCAACAGGAATCTTTTCGATGGCAGATATGACAGCCGTTGCAATGGAAACCGATGCACTGTCGCCTTCCACGCCTTCGTAGGTTCCTACAAACTGGATATGGACATCGTGTCTGGAGATATCCGTACCTGTCATATTTTTTATGACAGCAGAGACGTTTTGCACCGCTTCCTTTGCGATCGTTTTGAGCTTACCTGTTGCTATAATCCGGCCCTCGGATCCGGAAATTGCAGGGGTGACTTCGGACACGATAGGAAGTACGATCCCGGAGTCCCCGCCCATAACTGCAAGTCCGTTAACCCTGCCCACAGCAGAACCTCTTCTGAGGAAGGATTCATATTCCTTGCGCTGCTCCAGGTAGCTGTCTGCAAGCTGCTGCTCAATGGATCTTGCGATTCTTTTTGCAGCAAGTACGTGTTCTGAGGTTGTTAATTGAGCTCCTTCAGAGTGGGCAATATCTCCTGCCACACGTACGAGCCCGCCAAGGTCACGCAGTTTCAGGGTAAGATGTCCTTTCCTGCCTGCCCGCCTTCTGGCTTCCCGGATTACTTCCTCCACTGCACCTTCATCAAAGTGAGGGATGTGCCCGTCCCGGACAACTTCCTGGGCAACAAAACGGACCATTTTCTTCCGGTTCTCGGCACTATCTTCCATGGAGTCCCGCATGTAGACTTCGTAACCGTAACCTTTTATCCTTGACCTGAGCGCAGGATGCATCTTCTGCACGGCGTCCAAGTTCCCTGCAGAAACCATAATAAAATCACAGGGCACTGGCTCGGTTTTTACAAGAGCGCCTGAGCTTCTCTCGGACTGCCCGGTAATAGGATATTCCTTTTCCTGGAGCGCAGTCAGGAGGCTCTGCTGGGATTCCAGCCTGAGAGTATTGATTTCGTCAATAAAGAGCACACCTTTGTGAGCCTTGTGGATATCTCCTGCCTCCACCCTGTCGTGAGCAGGAGTCTCAAGCCCGCCTGACTGGAACGGGTCGTGTCTTACATCCCCAAGCAGAGCGCCTGCGTGAGCTCCGGTTGCATCGATGTATGGTGCGTGCTCTTTATCATAATTGGAAACCGCCATCTTCGGAATCATCATTTCTTCTTTAGGCAAGAACTGGCGGGTCAGCATGAGAATCATTATGCCTGCAATAATGCCCCATAGTAATTGGGCAACAAAATAAGAGTAGATAATAATGCCCACAACAAAAAGCATCATGAGCATATTTCTGGCCTGGGCTTTCTTCCTGGCTTCCATCTTGTGAGCCATGACGATTTCTCTGCCTTTTCCGGCAGGAACCTCCCTGATTTTAGGGTTGTTCAGGTCTTCCATGTTAGGATATACAAGAATATCCTTGAGCTCTTCTTTAGGAAGAAGTTCTGCCATTGCTTTTGCAAGCAGGGATTTCCCTGTACCTGGGGTCCCTATCATCATAATGTGCCGTCTCTGGCTGGCTGCCTTTTTCACAACTTCTACGGCATGCTCCTGCCCCAGCACCTGGTCAATTAGAAGTTTGGGTACATCTATATTAGAAGTATTTTCAAACAGGAAGCCGATGTCAACATCTTCATCCATGTCCTGACCGGATTCAGACTCGGCTTTAACCTGGTTGGGTTCAGGCCCAGTCATACCCTTACCGGACTCATCCCTCTTCTGGTCGGCCGCAGACTTGTCTACGTCCTGAACGGGCTCGCCTATATCTTGAGCGGGTTCGTCCATCTTCCCCGAAGACTCGTCTATGTTCTGATTACTATTATACACCATGGTTAGCTCACATATTCGAACGTTGTTAAATAGACGTTACTAAACAATATTTATATTTGACGTTTTCGAAAAATAATGGGATTAGTGATAAAATGATTGGTAAAAGCGGGTGTCACAATAACGAATTCCTGAAGTTACTGTACCCCATCCATACTTCGGCTAATTATATAAACTTACGGTATATAAAATTAACCTACCACTGTATATACAATATATAGAAACCTCTTGTTATATACTATTCGCTAGTTGCGCATTTGGCTCGAAAACGCAACAAAAATTAATTTTCAAATCGGTGTTTAAGAAGTCTCAAGTCATTTATGATATCTCCCCTATATATACATTGAGCATGGTCCGCGGATTCAAAACTGACTCAGAGCCGAAATGAGATGTCAAAATTAGTTCAGACTGGTTCAGACTGGCTCAGGCTGAAATAAATCTAATGAAGCCATATCCCTGCAGCTGCTCATAAACCGGTATCGACATCTATTTAAAAAAACAAGAGGCTTTTTTCTCTTATGTCCGGAAGCAAGGTAAGAAATCTTCTCCTTCTGAAGCAAATTCATAGTGCTGTAGCCCAGATCAAAAAAGGCAAGCTGGATAAAGCCCTTGAAACCCTAGATAAAGCCGAAGACTCCGCAAAAAGAGCAAAATCTACTGACGCCCTTTATTATGTTCTTTTTACGCGTGGAAGTATCCTTTATACTGCGGCTAAATATGATGAAGCCCTTGAAACCTATGAAAGGGCACTTAATGCAGGCTCAGAACTCCTTAAAGCCGACCCCGAGAATATTGATTACCAGCACTATATGGGCACAACCCTGAGCAATACCGGAAACCTGCTTAAAAAGAAAGGTGAAATTTCACAAGCTGCCGAATACTATACCCGTGCCTGTAAGACATATGTAAACCTTCTGGAGAAAGAGCCTGAAAATGCAGTTTTCCGATCCTATGCCGGCGAGAACCTGAATAATTATGCGGTTCTCCTCACGGACATGAGCTCTTTTGAAGAAGCCTGTGAGGTGCTCAGGCAGGCAATTGAGCTTTACGAAAAGCTCCTCGAAGAAAAGCCAGAAAACCTCGGCTACCAGGCCGAGCTTTCAGTCGCGCTCAGCCAGTTTGGAAATTGCCTCATCCGCCAGGGCCCGGAAAAGCGCGACTCTGCAAAACCGTACCTTGAAAAAGCCCTTGCCATGCAGGAAAACCTTCTAGCCCAGCAGCCCGAAAATGAGAACATTAAGGAAGCCATTGCTTTGACCCGTGAAAGGCTGGAAAGACTGGAAAAAGTAGAAAAGCAGGAAAATCCGGAGAAACCGGATAAGCCTGATAATTCCGAACATTAAAGATTGTTATTCGAAAATAGCAGCATATGCACATAAAGTAAAATCAAGAGGCCTGCAACGATTCCCCAGATGAACTGAAAGGTAAAGTACGAATAAATAACCAGCCCCAGCACGAAAAGGGTAACAGCAATATTTGCAAGCCTGACTTTCCTTTTCATCCGGGGATCGTGCGGAGTTCCGGCTTCTTCTTCTTCCAGGTAACATTCCGTGAAGTGACTTCTTTCCCATTTCAGCAGGAAGTAAAGCCTCAGGATAAGGACATCGATAACTATGCCCCAGAGAAGCTGCCCGATATAAAAGGTATAAAAGAGGATAGCTGCGAGAAAGATACCCACAAGTATAAGGTAAATTTTTTCTCGTTTTCTGATTTCAGGAATCTCGATTCTACCCTTCCCCCAACACTCCTTATCTTTTTCTTCCTTTATTTCTCCATTAACGTTATTTACCTTTTCCCAGACGCCCATTTCAGAGATCAATTAACATCAAATTATTAAAAAAATAGTTAAAAAACATGGGTTAATTTTCGGGCGGCAAAAAAATTAAATGATAAAAAACCCGAACGCAGCAACTGTAATCAGTCGCCTGAGTCCGAATTATCCACGCTCCATCGGCGCGGCTTTTCCCGGTATACAGAGGATAAGAATCAATAATCTCTTGTTCTCACGGTTTTTGCTACAACTACAGCACAAAAAACACAATGTTTAAGCTATCCTGAATTTATTCTTTTACTGTGTCAGGGCGTTTGAGAGATTCAACAGAAGAAAATTTTCAAAAGACCTCATTTTCAATGTAAGAAGGTAACCCCAAGGAAGCCTTAAAAGAGCTTAGAAAAGCCGAAGAAGCTATAAACTCCTCGAAAACGACCCCGAAAACATAGCCTACCAATCAGATGTAGGAGCTATACTCAACAATTTAGGAACCTTGCTTTCTGATATGGGGCGCATTGAAGAGGCAAAACAAAGATATGAGAAAGCACTCGATATGCGTGAAAAGCTCCGTTAAAGACACTACCCTCCTGCCACGATTAACAAGTACTCAAAATGTCAAAAAAGGTAAGAAGGCTGGTGATTACCTGAAAATCTCCTTAGTGGCTTAACTTCGAGCCTATCCAGAAACTCAAAATTTGATTTTCTAACCCATTCTGGAACAGTCGATGGAATTCTATTTTTATAGATTATAGAGTAAGGTTATTCTCTCAAAGTCCCGACAACAGGATAACCCTTTAATATTTCAGCTCCATGCGGTGTCTGGTCTATTTTTCCAGTTATGTCTGTCCCAGCATTGCATCCTTTATGACTGCCATTTATCCAGATATTCTCATCAGTGACATCATAAACCTGACCCTGATAGGAAGCGTATGCCTTCCCATTTTTACCGTTGTACTCTGCAAGTTCTTGAAGTGTAAATTCTTTCATCTCAGATTTGTTTGTTGCATTCTGCATTTCGGTTGCAGTCTGTATTTCAGTTGCCTCTTCTCCAGTTGGAGTGACTGCTTCAACAGGAGTTACAGCTTGTTCTGGTGTTCCAGTTTCATTTTGAGTTACCGGTTTATTTTCCGTGCATCCTATTGTCAGGAATATGCTGAGTAAAACTATCAATATAATCAGAACTTTTCTCATTATTTCCCCCCATACAGCACAATTTTCTTTCTATTTACTCAGTTCCAAAACGAGAAAGAAATTCTTCGAATTTCTGAAATTTAATACAAATTGATCTAAAGGTATTATTTTATTTCATGGAGCTTACGCACTCAAGATATAAAAATAAAGTACAGTAAACATTAAATGATGTAATTTTTCGATTCTAACGTCCTGGAAAAAACATATGAATCCGATATAGTTGTAGAATTAAGTTTAATTTTAAGACATGCTCATCATGAGGATAAAAATAAGTTTTGGGATAGTCTCTTTAAGTAAATTTAAGTAAACAGGTCGAAAATATTTCCCAGCATGTTGCTGTCAGCCTGGTAGAATTCGGTGTATTTACAGCGTTTGCAGGTGACGTGGGTGAATTTCTTGTTCTGGAGGTCTAGGAGTTTACTGAGAAAACCGCCTGTGGTGCGGATTTCGCCGGTCTCGTAAGAATTATTACCGCATTTGGGGCACACGAAGTTAATATTTCTGCTCATTTTCTGGTCTCGTTATTTTGTAGTTTGATTATTTTATGATCCTGTTATTTTTCGGTCTCTTTATTTCCCGGCCTTGTTATTATTTGATCTGGCTGGAATTTGTCAGTTAGTCAGGAGTAGCTTTACACTGGCATTATTTAATATTATTGCAGAAATAGAGGAAAGAAATATTAGACTAAAGAATAATTACTGCGTAAGAGCCATGAAAATAAAAGCTATAATCACGATTGCGCTTATAATCTCGGCTGCCCTGATGGCTGCAAAGTTATCTCCGGGGATTATTAATACTGATCAGTTCAGGGAAGGAAAGTATATCCATCTGGACAGTATGGAAATTGCCTTCAGTAAAACTGATGCGAAAATTAGTATTGAGTACCATTTAAGCCCTTTTGCCCAGGCGTATATATTTCTTTTCGGGAGCAAGCATCTGGAGCCCAAGATAGAGGAGATTTTTTTTGACTTTGAGAATGTGAAAGTTAAGGAGATAGGGAGAAGCAGTGCTTTGATTCAGGTGAAAGGCGTCTCCAGAAGGAGTGATGAATATTACCTGCACGAGTCCCGGGAATTTGGAATGGCGCCTGATACCCTAACTGTGATTTATCCAGAGGGCGCCAGGAGAAATATTCAACACGCAAAATTCACCCCGAATACATTTTATGTTTGAGAAAGGTCCGGTATAGCTTAGATTAGCTTTTAACTGGCTTCTAATTAACCTTTAACTGGCTTCTAATTAACCTTTAACTGGATTTAATCAGCTTTTAACTGGCTTTTAATTAACCTCTGATCGAAATTCCCGGATTCCGGATCCAATGCTCAAATAGCGCTTCCATTTCCAGAAGCCTTTAAATTTCCTTTTATCTCTGCTTATCTCTCCACAGTTGATCTATTCTTCTCGTCTTAAGCTTTAAGAGGAGCTGTTCTTCCTTTCCGAAGAAAGTAATTTCCGGCTAAGGACATTTATTCAGACACATGGCACAAAAAGGTGATTTTATACACATTTCAGGAATATATATTTAATAAGAAACCCAATTTTCTTTGATAGCCATGGGAAGATTCAACCTAAAATGTCTCAAGTGTGGAAGAGAATATGGTCAGGAATACAGGCTCACCTGTGAAAATGACAACTCTCTTTTGCGGGCGGACTATTACGAAAAAACGCTGGAACTAAGAAACCAGCCCGGAATCGGAAGGTTCCATTCCTGGCTCCCAATTCAGGAAGAGCTTACTACGGATGCAGGACCCATAACTTACAAAAGCGAAGCCCTTGCCAGGGAATTGGGGCTTTCAAACCTTTATATAGGATTCAGTGGGTACTGGCCCGAAAAAGGGGCTTTCGTTAGAACCTGCAGTTTCAAAGAACTCGAAGCCTACCCGACCATGCAGCTCCTGAAAGAAACCGGTGGAAAAGCTATAGTCCTTGCCTCTGCCGGAAATACAGGTAGGGCATTTGCTCACGTATCGGCTTTGACAGGCACTGATGTCTACATAGTTGTGCCGGATTCCGGAGTTTCAAAGTTATGGTTGCCCGAGGAACCGACCGAATCTATTCATCTTATACGCATGAGCCCTGGAAATGATTACACGGATGCTATCAATCTTGCAGGCAGGCTTGCAAAACTGCCTGGCATGGTTCCCGAAGGCGGAGCGAGAAACGTTGCCAGAAGAGACGGGATGGGCACTGTAATGCTGGATGCAGCCATGACAATAGGGAAAATTCCTGACCATTATTTCCAGGCTGTCGGAAGCGGTACTGGAGGAATTTCAGCCTGGGAAGCCGCATTACGTCTCAAGGAAGACGGGCGGTACGGGCGAAAACTTCCGAAACTCCAGCTTGCCCAGAACCTTCCGTTTGTGCCCATGTATAATGCCTGGCAGGAAAGAAGAAGAGAGATAATTCCCGAACTTGACATGAATGATGCAAAGAAACGGATCGAAGAAACCTACGCCACCGTACTTACCAACCGGGCTCCCCCGTACGGAGTTACAGGCGGACTCTATGACGCACTTGTTGATACTGACGGAATAATGTATGCAGTTACAAGAGAAGAAGCCCTTGAGGCTAAGGCTCTTTTTGAGTCACTTGAAGGTATTGATATCCTATCTCCCTCAGCAGTGGCGGCAGCCTCCCTGTTAAAAGCTGTACAAGCCGGAAAAATCTCAAGAGACGAAACTATTCTCCTGAATATTGCAGGCGGAGGATACAGTCGCCTGAAAGAGGACTTTGACCTTTTCCAGATCCCGCCGGTAGCTACTGCGAGGGACCCGGATGTGGCTCTCGAAGAACTTAACATCTGATTGGGAAAAGAACTGAGTTTGGAAAGAGATCCAATCAGGAAACTATCCGAATTTAGAAAATATCTGAATTTGGAGAAGCGACAGAAAAATTAGAGAAGAAACTGAAGAGGTGGTTTCATGGCAAGCCCGGAAGAAGAAGTCATAGCAATCATGAAAAAAGCAGGTATAGACCTTGCTGCAACCCTGCCCTGTGACAGGATCAAGAACCTGCTTCCCCTGATTTCGGAGAATTTTCCTGAAATCCGGTTGACGAGAGAAGAGAATGGGGTGGGCATCTGTGCCGGAGCTTACCTTGCAGGGGGTAAACCCATGATGCTCATCCAGAGCACAGGGCTGGGAAATATGATTAACGCCCTGGAATCCCTGAATATAATATGTAAGATCCCCCTGCCTGTCCTGACAAGCTGGCGAGGGGTCTATGGCGAAGGTATAGAGGCACAGGTTCCGCTTGGTGTCCACCTGCCTGCAATCCTTGAGGGGGCAGGACTGGAATATACAATAATTGATGAACCCGAAAAGCTTCCTTTCCTTGAAAACGTAATAAAAGATGCCTTTGAGAATTTAAGGCCGCATATAGCCCTGATCTCACCCAAGATCTGGGAAAAATCGGACTGCTGTGCCTGGGAAATCGCAGGAATGCCGGAAAAGCCGGAGATTATGGAAAGGACATGCAGATTTAATTTTACAGGGGAGACACTCAAGCCAGTCATGCTAAGGAACGATGCAATTTGTGCAATTGCTTCCGAACTCGATGGGGAAATTACGGTAACAAATCTGGGAGTACCCTGTAAGGAACTCTATGCCTGCAAGGACAGAGATCTTAATTTCTATATGTTCGGCTCAATGGGGCTTGTCTCGTCAATAGGGCTTGGTCTTGCTCTTCAAACCGAGAAAACCGTCGTGACCTTTGATGGGGACGGCAGCCTGCTTATGAATCCTAATGCCCTGCTCGAAATTGCCAGAGAAGCCCCGAAGAACCTGATAATTGTCTGCCTTGACAACGGCGCATATGGCTCCACGGGCTCGCAGGAAACCTGTGCCCTTCGCTATATCGACCTGGAAATTCTTGCAAATGCCTGCGGGATTCAGAACACGGCTAAAACAAACAGCAGAGAGGGGCTAATTGAAACCTTCAGGAAGTTTCGGGACATACAGGAACTTTCCTTTATCCATGTAATCCTGAAACCCGGGAATACAAAAGCCCCTAACATTCCCCTGAGCCCTGAGGAAGTTACAAAACGCTTTAAAGAGGCTTTAAAAGCTGAGAGTATAAAGAAACTTAAAAAATAGAAAGGCTGCCCAGGGAAGCCTTAAAGGCAGGGGACTAAAAATCTTTTAGGATAGGAGCTATGAAAACAGATAACCAGAAAAATAACAATCACAATTGAGGAGTGCTAAAGGAGAGAAGGGCGTGAGAAAACATGCCGGACGGCAATTGCTTACTCTAGCCTTATTTTCTCCAAACCGGGATTTTTCAGCATACCGATCTGAAGTTTTTACTTCGAGTTTCTGACTTTCAACAAGCTTTTTTATTACCCTCTCCAGCTTATTTTTTCTACAGGCTCAGTGAGCCTGAACCTTCCGGTGAGGACTTTCCCTTTGAGCTCTTCGGCTGCTATAATTGCCCTTGCGCGATCGGACTGGCGTAGCGTGACCTTAATATCCCTAGGGCATCCCCCGGTTGCACACCTGACAGAGCCCAGGTTTGCAGTAAAGGCTTCCCCTCTGCATCTTGAGATGCATAGTCCGCAGTTAAAGCAAAACTCCGGGCGGTGTACGGCTCCGTTTTCTTCCCTGCTGACGGCACCCATGGGACAGGCTTCAATTACAAGGCAATCTTTGCAATTAATACATTTTCCGGGCTCGTATTCTATATTCAGGTCGGCATTATCCCATACATCGCCATAAGTGATCTCGCAGAGCGGGATCCGACCTGCAAGGTCTACAAGCTTAAGCGGAATTTCCTTATCGAGCTTCAGGATATTTTCCAGCATACCTTCGTGAAGTATCGGGATCGGGACAGCCCAGGTATTGATAATTTCAGGACCGGCAGATGTTACAAAACCTCCCATGTATTCAGGGAGCATGTCGTGCATGTCCGCAAAACCTGTGAGGTTAGGATTATCCGGAGCGCTTCGGGTGCCAGCACCCGTAACAAATCCATCCGCTCCGTTGAGTAGCACCCTTGTCCCGATCCCTATAGTCTCAAGCCCGGGATCGTTTTCTATTGGATTTAACTCGCCGCAGCCACAAAAGGTCATCTCTTTAAATTCACCTTCAAACGGCAGGGCATGGAAGATAGTATTAATGGGTTCTTTTCCGGGATTTACAAACGCCCGGTAATTTTTAAAGGCATGTCTTGTTGCATGGAGTTTCGCATAGGGGATTTCAGATAGCCGCGTTTCCACTGAAAAACGATTTCCTTCACTTGTAGTTACATCAACTTTAATGGTCTTTCCTTCTACCATCTCCCTGAATAAATGCCCGCCTCCGTAATCGGGATTTAACTCACTGTGAGCTGTCCCGAGTACGATCAGGTCCAGTACTCCAAGCCTTTCGTTGGGGCAGGGCCCTACAACGGCAGGTACGCCGTTAAGCAGGACTTCAGACGCCCTGACAAACGAGTCGGGCTCTGAGACTTTGAACGAAAGTACGGCATATGTTCCGCTCATAATGCCGCGCGTTGCAGTAGTTACAACATCCACATCTTCAAACCCTATTTCCTCCCCTGCCCGAATTCTCGCGCTAATTTCTGTGGCCGTAAGGACTACAGCGTCTCCGGCATCAATTTTATCCTGTATTTCCGGGATTGTGCGGGACGTCCCTGTATCATCGAATGCTCCGTTCATGTTACCCTCAACCGGGATATTGAGTTCATCCTATTTTAGAAGCATGTTTGATCTAATGATTATAGATGGGAGACTCTGAAAATAAGATTTGGAATCGAATTAGAATTGTACATTAAAGGGAAGAATGTGATGAGTAAGCAGGTAAGAGGAAGTAAGGATGGAGAATTAAAAGTATAGAAGAGTATTCAAGAGTTGAGCAGGGCTAAAAATCTGAGCCAGAATTGAAAAGTATGAGGCAGCAGCGGAAAATCGGCTATCAGAATGTAAAGTTCTTTATTTTCTGGAGGCTGATTTGAGTAAAAAAAGCCCGGACCACCCAAAACTTATATAAATGATGATGCGTACTATGGAGTTGCACTTTGGTGCGAAAAACGGAAACAAATAACGACTGGGCTCGTGGTCTAGACGGTTATGACGTCGCCTTGACATGGCGGAGGTCCTGAGTTCGAATCTCAGCGGGCCCACTCAAAAACTTTCCGGAGATTTTTCCGGAAAGCAAAAAACAGGCTACCATTCTCAGGTGAATGGTAAATTTTGCCTGCCCAGGTAGCTCAGTGGGAGAGCGCTGCCCTGAAGAGGCAGTTGTCCCCGGTTCGAATCCGGGTCTGGGCACCAGAGCACATCAGTAGTGTAGCGGTCATCACCGGGCGTTGCCAACGCTCGAACCCGGGTTCGAATCCCGGCTGATGTATAACTTTTTTAAAAACAAATGCTCCGGAGAAGTATTTCCTGAAGCAGAAACAATAACATAAAGGGCTCGTGGTCTAGACGGTTATGACGTCGCCTTGACATGGCGGAGGTCCTGAGTTCGAATCTCAGCGGGCCCACTCAAAAACTTTCCGGAGATTTTTCCGGAAAGCAGAAAACAGGCTACCATTCTCAGGTGAATGGTAAATTTTGCCTGCCCAGGTAGCTCAGTGGGAGAGCGCTGCCCTGAAGAGGCAGTTGTCCCCGGTTCGAATCCGGGTCTGGGCACCAGAGCACATCAGTAGTGTAGCGGTCATCACCGGGCGTTGCCAACGCTCGAACCCGGGTTCGAATCCCGGCTGATGTATAA
>NZ_SCHL01000022.1 GCF_004099695.1 Methanosarcina sp. MSH10X1
ACTACCAGAACAACCGGGCGGGCGGCCCGAAGCATACCCCATCCTTTAGGGTGGGGTGGCCGCCCGCAATTTGATTTGCTGTCTTGTTTGTAGCGACACTGACAGCTTCGGCAGTTAGTGCCGATGACGTAGCGGTACGAATAGCTCCAGCAATTGATGACGATGACGTAGCGATACTGACACCTTCACCAGTTAGTGCCAATGGCATAATAATGACACTGACAGATGAGCAGAAAGCTGCTCTCCAAAAGCATTTCAATGAAACTGTGTTATCGCGCCCTCATATAGATGGTCCGTGGCCTCCTATACATGGCCCGTGGCCTCCTATACATGGCCCGTGGTCTCACGTTAATCCGCATGTTGATTATCGTACAGACTTCAATAGAGCAATACAAAGTGGAAACTTTTTAAGAGTCACATCAATGAAACAAAACATAGGTTAATAGGTTTTACCTCTAAACCTATTTTCTTCTTTTTAAAATAGAATGTCTTCCTATTAACTCGTTGATATTTTATTTTTAATTTAGTTTGTTCATCTGTACCCATCCAAACTTATTTGCGTATAAGAAACTGAAATATGATGATTAGCCCGGAACGCAGGTGTGAGAATATTCACCTGGGTCAAAGTTTGGATGTGGGTTATTTGCTTGAGTATATTTTAATTCAGCCTTTCAATCTGCTAATCTTTTGTGTGTAGCTGGCTATAAAAGGCTAGAATTGAAGATCTAAAAACTCTGGAAACTACATCAAAAGTTTAATTTTATTCAATAATTTATACTGATGTTTTATGCACCAGTCATTCCACGGATACAGGAATACATCGCTTTTGGCCTGTAACCGCGACATTCAACGAAAACATTAAAACCGACTTCTGTTCTGTCCTTTTTCGTTTGAACATTTTGAAAGATTATTCTGGCGAAATTATATTTTTTTAGAAAATATTAATAAGGAAAAATCATGGATATAAACAGGGAGGAAAAACTATGAGACAAAACCCCATACAGAGTTTACGTGTTCCTCTTTCGGATTCATTTGAGGAGGATATGAAAAGGATAAGAGAAGAAAGAGAAAAACTAGTTCAAGAAATATCAGAGAAGTGTATTACCGCCAGTGACTTTACAAAAATCTGCCAGGACAACGTATTAAGTGTAAAAAAGAAAGAGGATAATAAGAACAACTGTCAGAAAGAGTGACTTTTAGAAAGCGGAGGAATAAGTGATGTTTACACGTATTGACCACGTGGAGATTCTACCGGGTGATTTCGGCAGATCGATGGCGTTCTATCAGGATGTACTGGAGTTTCGTCTGGTTTCTCGGATGCCAGTTGAGGCCGGATCGCTGAAAGAAATTGCCTACCTTCAGCTGGGCGACACCGTCATTGAATTACTGCATATGGAAAATCCCGCCCCGATGTCTTCTCCGATGTCTGTGGGCTACCGTGCGATTGCCCTTGAGGTTGAATCAATGGAAGCTGCGATCGCTTACTTGCATGATCATGGTATTGCGGTCACCTGGGGACCGATAGACCTGGGCGTATCTATCCGCGCCGAGATTACCGATCCAGATGGCTTGACCATAGAATTGCGGGAATGGAAAGACAAACCCTGGTAAATCTGAGATACGAGCTGGCAGGAAGCCTGATATAAAAAGATTCCCGAGCTCCCGGGAAAACAGCTATAAAGAGATTGAAGCCTGCAGGAGAGAACAATCTCATACCAGAATATTTCTGCTTACATGGGAAGATTATGGTTCAGGTTTTTCAGAGTAAGCACTTTCCGGGAATTCGTGCTTTTTCCGGAGCAGCCTGACAGGATCGGTTCTAAAATGATAATGAGGATATATTTTCTAATTGTATGATATATTTATAAGAATGAGCAATACTCAAAAATTTAGTTGGGGATTTTAATATCCCATATTCTGCTCGTACTTAACCTTTTATCTGATCAATTTTGCTGCAGAAATTCAGTATAGCACCCGTTATCTCACTTTCCGTGTTCAACTGGAAAATTCGCATGTTCTTTCCCAGGGGTTTTTCTATGACAATACCTAATGCGATCAGAGGGGTAATAACCCTTGATACGCTGGAATGAGACAATCCAGTTTCTTCAGCAATCCCTGCAAGGTAGGTTGCTTCATTCGGTCTTTCGATCAGGTTCATAAGTACTTTCATCTGTGCCGTTTTTCCAAATATTCTTTCTATTTGATCCATTGATATCATCTTATGTGGCTATTCCAGAAAGAATCAAAAACTAATTATTAGAAGATGCTCAAAGAGCTCCTCTCTTTTCTATGTGTAATTCTTTGCGAGAATAACTATTGAATAACAATAGCTATTCCGGGCATATCCTACTCATCGAGATCCAAGGTTAAGGTGGATGAAGTTGCAGATACCATCCTTGATTCTCGAAGGATGCAATTATATCAACCCTGGCTATGCAGATACTCATCGGCTAAGATGATGTACGAGGATCTATTTGTTACTTCTTCCTTATATGGGCTATTCTATTGATATATTTTATATATTTTCTATATAACTTAGAGTTTTATTATTTAATAGCTAGCTTTATTATCTATCAATATATTATTGTCATTTTGAAAAATTTTTTAATTAGAAAGTCTGCTTTGACTCTGGAAGCCATAGGGCTAAGGGCTCAGGAGAAACTCAAAAAACGGGAGTAGAGGACTCAGAAATATTACCAGCCTTTGTGCTGAATCCACACAACGGGAATCGCGGGAGATTTTTCTGCTGTAATTATATATTTAAGAGTCATACGGGAAAGAGATAAACTTTTGTCATTGTCAAGGAGCACTGCCCTGGATGTGAGAAAATGAAGCCTGAAGAAATGCTAACATATGCAACGAAGTTTGAATTCCCGCCAGCGAAAAATTTGAGACTCAGTATAGAGAAAAGCCTGTTCCTTGGTGGAGACCGCTGGTTAATCAAAAATATGGGAACTGAAGTCTTTGACCCCATCAAAGGTAAATTTGGATTTGTCCGGTTTAGTGAATCAACTCCAAAGTACTACTATTTAAGTTTAAAGGATGCTTTCGAGCTTGTTAAATGGATCATACAAAAAGAGGGAGAAGATGAGATAAACAGCAGGGGAAGATGCCGGCAGTGCGGCAAATTTGTAGGTGAAAATCAATTGAAACAGGCGCTTGGGAGGAACTGGTGTCAAGAATGTTATGATAATCTTCAAGACTGAAGATTGTCCTCTGCTAACAGGACTACCTGAGTACTTCTCAGAATATTCGATTCTTAACAGATAACCACCATCAGCAAATATCGAGAACTTTTTAGGAAAGGTTACCAATAATAAAATCTTAATAAACATTTAAATATTGTTTACTAAAAAAACATTTTATGCGGGGATATTATTCGTCCATAACCAATTTTTCATATAATTAATTATAAATAAATTTATGAATTATTATAGCTTGTAAACTGAAGAGAACAGATCAAAGCGAACAGATCAACCTCTACGTGAGTTAAAAAACCAATGGATCAACACAAATGGGAACACAAATGGGAAAAGTGACTGGTAGGATATGTGAGCAAAGAAATGCCTGGAAGAAGTTCTAATCCAGACAAATATTGGGGGATATTTTCCGGGTTACTGTATCAGGGGCTACAGTAAAAAGAACAGGGATCTTCCAGGCTTTTTCTAATCATTTCAAAGTGCTTTTTTACATGTATTTAGGTAAGTGATAGTATAGTTCTTCAAAAACTGTTACTTTTTTAGCCATAGAACCTCTAATGCAATGTGAGCATTTTCATCTATTTTTGTTATTTTTGTAGTACTTTCCAGAAAAGCCGTATCTGCCAGAATAGCCGAATTCGATAACACGCGCTCAATAGTTTAAGATAATCATAGAAAGAAATCTGACAGAATTCATGGAAAGAACTCTGAAAAAACCCATGCAAGGAACCCAGCAATATTTTTGAGGTCATCCAGAAAAAGCTAAAATTATCTGGCTTACTTTTTCCCTCTATTCTGTGTTTGCCTCTAAAAACCCGGGTTTAGTTTTTTAGAGATGGATCTCGAACCTTAAAAAATTCATATTTTGCGCTACATATGAAATTAATTAATTTTATTTCATCTTTGAAACCATCACAATCTTTAAGCCCGGAGCTGGCGTCTACGCCAAATGGTTTTACAAACCGTATAGCCTCCCCAACATTTTCAGGAGTCAGGCCTCCTGCCAAGAGAACTGGTTTTGATATCTTTTTAACAATGCTTCTACTAATATTCCAGTCATGGACCAAACCTGTCCCACCTACTTTATCATTGGCTAAATCAAGAGTATCCAGGATGAAAGCATCTACGACAGATTCAAAGGGTTTCATAGCTTGAATAACTTCAAACCCGTTAACATGAAAGTTTTTGATTATTTTTATGTGAGGGAGTATTTTACGCAGTGATATGATACTATCAACCGTACAATCAGAGTGTAGCTGGATAGAAGTAACGCCTATTTTATGCGCTAGATTAGAGATTTCTTCAGCATCATCCAGTTCTGTAACTAGAACTGGAGAAATATAAGGTGGGCATTCTTTCACTATTTTTTGAGCTAAATCTTTGTCAATAAAGTCATCGGAATTATGTTTTTGTCCCACTACTAATCCAATCGCATCGGCTCCGCAATATGCAGCCATAATAGCGTCTTCGACTCTTTTAATACCACAAATTTTTATTCTCATTGTTCTCCCCTGAAAAGTCTTCGTAGGGCTTTAGATATTTTACAGGCTGCCATAATTAAATTCAAAATCGAAAAGAATATTATAGTTCCTTAATCAATCGCATTATAAAATTGGTCATCTGATTAAGGGACAGTCCTGCCAAAACAGAAACTTCTTGAAACCAATAAGATATATTTTAATCCCCCTCTGCCTCATCAACAAACCAGATTTATCTTTATATTCAGCTTCCAGAATATGTTCATTAAGCGTTTATATATGAACTCGCACAATGCTTTTATAGCTTGAAGGTAATTACGCTGGATGTTGGCACTTGCGTCAATTGACAGGAGCCAGCTCTATACAATTAGATCGTTTTTCAGTTTGAAGTTTTTCATACTATAAATCGCCTGATCGATTGTATATGAATATTTAAATACAGTAATTTATAAATGTATCAACATCCTTCCAGTTTAAACTAAAATCATATTCACCGGCTTATCGGGCTTCAAAGCCCATAGCATTAGAGTCCATAAAATCCAGCTACAAAGAATGGAAAGGACCTCCCGAAAGAGAAGAGTTACCTCGTTTCGGGAAAAGCATATTTCTGGCAGCCAGGGGAGAAGAATCGGCGCTATCTTCCCGGCGCAAAGATAACCTAATTAGGAAAGGTGGCAGCATGACAACAGTATTTGATGTCCCTGCAATGGAACTTATTGAGAAGGTTGCGGGCATACTTAAAGAAAACGATAATGTCGTTCCCCCTGAGTGGGCAAAGAACGTAAAGACCGGGGTTCACAAGGAGCTTCCTCCGAGCAATGACGACTGGTGGTATATCAGAACCGCCGCAGTCCTGAGAAAAATCTATACCGACGGGCCTGTTGGAATTGAAAGGCTCAGATCAGTATATGGTGGAAAGAAGGACAACGGATCAAAGCCAGGCCACAAAGCAAAAGGCAGCGGTTCGATTGCCAGAAAGGCAGTACAGCAGCTTGAGGCTGCAGGCTACCTGCAAAAAGTAAAGGACGGAAGAACAGTATCTGCAAAGGGTCGTTCCATGCTTGACAATGCAGCCAATGAGCTCAGGCAGGAACTTCTTGAAAAGATCCCTGAACTTGCAAAATACTGAGAGCCCAATCCGAGGGGAACCTGAAAATTTTCCGGGATTCCCTTACAAATATTATTAAACTTAATCCAGATTGCTCCGGAAAACCGGTTTTTTTGGGTGATTGCCATGTCTACAATGGATGACGAACTTAACGAAATCCGAAAGAGACGGCTTGCAGAGATCCAGAAACAGCAGGCGCAGAACCAGCCGTCTGATATCCAGGCAGCTTACCAGCAGGAACAGGCCAGAGCTGAGATGGAAGCTCAAAAACAGGCCATCCTGAGGCAAATCCTGACTCCTGAAGCCAGAGAACGCCTTACAACCCTAAAAATGTCAAGGCCGGCTCTTGGAGAACAGCTCGAAATGCAGCTGATCTCGCTTGCTCAGAGTGGAAGGCTACCGTCTCAAATCGACGACGAACAGCTTAAAAAACTCCTGATGAAGATGCAGCCTAAAAAGCGTAAGACATCCATAACCCGGGTTTAAAAACAATGAAAATTTCGGTCCTCTTTAGCGGAGGCAAGGATAGTTCGCTCTCTGTCCTTTTGATGGAACCGCTTTTTGAGATAGAACTCGTAACCTGCAGCTTCGGCCTGCTCCCCAACGGAGAGCTGGCTGCAAAGACTGCAAAAGAGCTGGGGTTTCCACACAGGGTTCTCACTCTGGAACGGGAAATCCTTGAAAAGGCTTACGAGAAAGTACTGAAAGACGGTTTCCCGAAAAGCGCTATTAATTATATTCATGAAAAAGCCGTAGAAACTCTTGCTTCGGACCCCGACGTCAAATTCATTGCTGACGGAACCCGAAGGGATGATAGAGTTCCTGTGCTCTCAATCTCACAGATACGAAGTATCGAAGACCGGCTGGGAGTTCAGTATATCTGTCCTTTGAAGGGATATGGCAGAAAAACCGTGAGTATTCTTGTAGAACGCTATCTGAGAATTGAAGAGGGACCGAGTGAGAGTATTCCGAAAGCGGACTATGAAACCGAGCTCAGGGAGTTAATCAGGCAGAGAGACGGTGAAGAGAAAATAAAGGAACTGTTCCCTGCCCATATCCAGTCCCATGTGCTTTCCAGGAAAGGACTGCCCTGAAGAAGAGATTCCCCGAAATTGGGAAGTCTTCCAGAAGGGGAAAATTCTGGAATAAAGATTTATACGATAATCGAGTTATATTCAACCCTTATACTGCTGCAGATTAACCAGAACCCTCATAGAATTTACCGGATATGGTTTTAAGAATTGCCATTAAAGCTGGCAGGGTAAAACCTCAATTATGCAAGGGTTACAATTACAATCAGCTAATTATCGGATATAACCGGAAGTTAACAGAATTAAATTATTTACAGGTCAACAGGTGTGATCCACTTGAGTCATAACATGAAAGGACAGAAGAGGCGCCTGGCAAAGGCGCACAAGCAGAACACACGCGTTCCAGTGTGGGTTATTGTGAAAACTAACCGGAAGGTCGTGAGTCATCCCAGACGCAGGCACTGGAGAAGAAGAAGCCTGGATGTAAAGTAAGCGAGGAAGGTGGGAAAAATGGCAGACGACATGGTAAAAGAACAGATTTATACAATCCCTCTCAGGGTTATAAAGACCGTACCTGCATGGAAAAGAGCAAACAGGGCAATTACTGAAGTGAGAGCTTACCTTGTAAGGCACATGAAAGTTGATTCTTTGCAGGTCAAACTGGACAAATCAATCAATGAGCGCCTATGGGAAAAAGGCTGTGAGAAGCCTCCTCTCTCCATCAGGGTCAGAGCTGTAAAATTCGCAGATGGCGAGGTACAGGCAGAACTCGCCCAGTAAGGATACCAGAAAACGCGAAGCTTCAAAGAATATGATTCGAACAGTGGATATCTACGACACCCCGATGATCGGGGTCTTTGCAACCTGCACAGAGGATATTGTTCTTGTCCCTCCTCAGACAAAGCCTGAAACCTGTGCCATACTTGAGGATTCGCTGGATGTAAGGGTTATTGAGACTCTTGTAAACGGAAGCGTTGTGATCGGAGCCCTTTCCAGAGGAAACTCAAACGGCTTCCTTTTTTCTCACGGGACCGACACAAGGGAAATGCAGGCACTGACAGGAGTTAAGGCCGAAATCCTTCCAGGCAGACTGAATGCAGTAGGAAACATTGTGCTTGCAAACGATTTTGCAGCACTTGTCCATCCTGAACTGTCAGACAGGGCTATTGAGACAATAGCCAGTACCCTCCAGGTTGAAGTTTACAGAGGAACGATTGCCGGGATAAAGAATGTAGGGATGGCAGGAGTTGTTACTGACAAAGGGCTTCTTGTACACCCCAAAGTGACAGGTTCAGAAAAAGAGATTCTGGAAAAGATCTTCGAGCTTCCGGTATACATAGGGACTACGAACTTTGGGACTCAGATGCTTGGCTCAGGCCTGCTTGCAAACTCAAAGAACTATCTGGCAGGTTCAGACACTACAGGACCCGAACTCGGGAGAATCGAGGAAGCCCTCGGATTCATAGAGTGAGACAATCATCCATCTGTTCCGGAATAAAGCTACAGCAAGAGTGGTGACCAAGATGAAGAACTTTATTGTAAAAGGCAAATTCAAAGCAGGAAATTCCTGGGAAAAATTCACAAAGCAGATCGAAAGTCAGAATGAAAAGAACGCAACGGATAAGGTCTATTCTGTCTTCGGAAGCAAGCACGGTATTAAGAGAAGCCAGATCCAGATCGAAAGCATTGCTGAGGAGTGAAGGATATGGCAGGAGTCAGTGAAGATATCAGAAATCTGGCAGCCAGGCATCAGGAATTCCAGAGACAGGCAGAAGCCTTAAGGCAGCAGATGAATATGGTTCAGGCTTCCATTACAAGCTGTGACCAGACAATAATAACCATCAACGAGCTTAAGACCGCTTCAGCGGAAGGGAAGATTGCCGAAACGATGGTCCCCGTAGGTTTTGGTTCATTCGTTCATGCCGAAATAAAAAATGCAGATAAGGTTATTGTGGACCTTGGATCGGGCTTCAGTGCAGAAAAAACTGCAGATGAAGCTATTGAAACTCTTAACCGCCGCAAAGAGCAGCTTACGAAAATCCTCGAACAGATGAATACTTCACTGACTAATTATTTACAGGGCATGCAGGCCCTGGAAACTGAGGCTGCAAAGCTTCAGCAACCTGGCCAGGCCTGAAAAGACCTGGCTCAGACAAAAAGGATAAAACTCAAAATCCCTATTTGAGAACGAAGCCTTTTATTTCGAATTAACTATCTATTTTTTATTGAATTTCTTTGGGATGGGATCCTGTGTTCAACAAATTCAAAGAAAAACTTGGGAATTTTAAGAAGGCACTAAGCAGAACCATTGATGACAAAGCGGTAGAAATCGAACCGGTAGTCGAACCTGTGCCTGAGTCCGAAGAGGGCTTTGAAGAGGAGATCGAGCCCATTCCAGAGGAAGAAGAGTACGAAACACCCCTGGAAGAGGAGGAAGAGTACGAAATCGAGCCCGCCGAAGACAAACCTGTAAAGACTGCATCTCCAAAGGTCGGGATCGAAGACTTGAAAAAGGCAGAATACAGGAAAAAACTTGAGGACCGGAAAAAGGTTGCAGAGAGCAAACCTTTGGAAGAAGAAGTGCCTGAAGAAAAGAAATCCTTCTTTAAAAAATTCTCCTCGAAGGTAGGATTTACACAAAAAGCAAAGGCGCTGGTCTTTAACAGAGAGGTCTATCTGGATAGTAAAGACCTTGAAGAACCTCTCTGGGAACTTGAAATGGGACTTCTTGAGAGCGACCTTGCCCTTTCGGTTTCCGAGGCAATTGTGGAATCCGTGAAAAAACAGCTCACAGGTACCACAAAACGTATCGGAAGCAATACGGGAGAGATTGTAGAGGCAGCCCTGGAAAAAGCTATCTATGACGTGGTTTCCGCCAATACTTTTGATTTTGACGAGTATGTACGGAACAGGGAAAAGCCTGTACATATTGTCTTTGTTGGAATCAACGGAACAGGGAAAACAACGTCCATTGCAAAAATGACGCACAGGCTGCTCAAATCAGATTACTCTGTGGTTCTTGCTGCAGGAGATACCTTCAGGGCAGGTGCAATTGACCAGCTCGGGATTCATGCCGACAGGCTCGGAGTAAAAATGATTAAGCATCAGCCCGGAGCCGACCCTGCGGCAGTTATTTATGACGCGGTGCAGTATGCAAAAGCCCATAAAATTGATTTCGTGCTTTCGGATACGGCAGGCCGTATGCATACCAATCTCAACCTTATGTCGCAGATGGAAAAAATCTGCAGGGTAAGCACTCCGGATCTCATAATTTTTGTGGATGAAGCTGTAGCAGGAAATGATGCCGTTGAGAGGGCTGCGCAGTTCAATGAAGCTGTGCCGATTGATGGGTCTATCCTGACAAAAATAGATGCTGATGCCAAAGGAGGAGCAGCGATATCCATTGCCTATATCACAGGCAAACCCATTCTCTTTTTCGGGGTAGGTCAGGGTTATGAGGATTTAAAAAAGTTTGATCCCGAGTGGTTTATAGACCAGCTTTTCAACCAGACCGTTTAAGCTTTGAGCTATCAGGGAATAGTAAATCTCCCGAACTCCTTCGGGAGCACTATTTCGCGAATTCTGCTGCAGGACTAATATGGAGAATCTTAGATTTCTAAGACTCTGGATTTCCCGGAGGAGAGTTTGGATTTTAACCGAGAATCTCAGGGCTCCTCAGGAATAATAATCCATGCTATTATATAGGCAACCAGACCGCCTGCTCCCGCGCTCACTATGGAAATAAGCAGCCATAGAAGCCTTATAAGCGTAGGGTCAAGCTTAAAGTATTCACCAATCCCGCCACATACCCCTGCAATAATCCTGTTCCTCTTCGACCTGTACAACCTATTCATTTGACCACCCTTATTATGCTTAAATAAGCTAATAACAGATTGCTGGCATTCGCGCTGTAAGTCAGTTTTCTATCAATCCTTTTTAAAATGATTGTAATAATAGATTGCTTAGATTCGATTTATAAGTAACTCCGGGCTAAAACGTTCATCAGGAGTTCCCTTACACTTGACGGTACAGGCTAATTTTTAAGCTACATTCCTATTCACGATTTCCTTTCACAAAGACATGGCAGAAAACCAGATTCTCAAATTTTGGCCCACTCACTGGTTATATTTTCAGATAAAAAGTTCTCCCCGGATGCCTGCACATATACCCTGAAATTTCCACCTCCAGGGACCTTAAGCCCATTCGCAGTGTAATTGTAAACGCCTTCAGGCTCAATCGTAACCTGAGAACTTTCGATCTCATCCCAGAGAGAGAGCTCATCTTCACCCTGAAGGGCCACGTAAACAGTCATATTTTCAGCCCTTTCTGAGCCTACATTAGTTGCAGAAACCCTGACATCGACAACTCCTTCTTTTTTTGAGTATTCGCACAGCGCTTTGAAATCAAGATTAATCATTGGTCTTCTATAAACAGGGACAACACGTACAGGCTGGTCTGCATATTCTTCGGGAATTTCTCCTATCTGCCAGTCACTACCTGTGGTTTCCAGATAGTAGTAATTGCTACCTTCGTACTCGAAACTCCTGCCTTTCTGCCCAGGATTGCATTTTATCCCCAGAGCCATATGTTCAGGTAGTTCCAGAAGGACAGCGTCGCATCCCATTTCCTGGAGAATTGCTACGGAGAGAATTGAGGTATCTTCACAGTCCCCCCCATTCTCATAAAGAGTTTCATAAGGAAAACGAGGGTACTGGTCGTAACCTGAACTCTGGAGGTCCGAGGTATAGTTAAAGGACTGAACAAATGAAGCACAAAATTCCGGGATTTCGCTTTCCTCAAACCCATAAGCTTTCGAAAGGGAAAATAAAGCGTTTGTAATCTCCTTAATTAACAAGTCATCGTATGGGTCCGAGGCGAATAGATCATAATCCCTGTTTCGAGTCCTGTCTTTATATGTTTCATATAGTGCATCGTCAAGAGGC
This sequence comes from Methanosarcina sp. MSH10X1, assembly GCF_004099695.1. GTDB lineage: Archaea > Halobacteriota > Methanosarcinia > Methanosarcinales > Methanosarcinaceae > Methanosarcina. The sequence continues at coordinate 11,761 of NZ_SCHL01000022.1, forward strand.
AGGGTAAGCTGCCAGCGACGGCCTTCGTATTCCCATGAGTAAGTTCGGGATGGCATTCCGGCAGTTACTGATCCTTCCGCAATCGAAGCATTGCAAGGCTCGCAGTTTATAATGTTTACTCCTACAGGATTCTCGCCGGCATCGCCTATGCCGGAGTATACGGAAGTCTCAGGGCAGGGCCAGGTTAAGAGAAACTCGGCCAGATAAATGAACAGGAAAAGATAAAGCAGAGTGGCTGCGCTTTTCATAAATTACCCCCCATCCAGAATTGCATAGTCTCTAACTCATTTCCAGAGGTCTTCTCTGAGATGGGAGTCTACATATTCGACTTCCAGCAGGCCTTCCGGATAGGGCTCAAAAAAGGACTGATCCATAAGGTACTGATCCCCAAAGCGCACAGCCCAGGCTCTGATGGTATTAATTGCAGGGCAAAGTGAGGTCTTTCCGTCCCTGTATTTCTGGATTAAATCAAAAAATAGCGCTTTTTCCTGAGCCGAGAGCTTCTCTGAGAAATATCCGAAAGCGTGCATGAGCACATTAATATTCGCTGTATATTTCGGAGGTTTTGATAGGGCGTTGTAAAGATGCTGCTCGTAATCAAAGATCAGTTCCTGAAAAGTTCTCCCCTCTTTATTTGCAACAATATTTCCGAGTTGCCGGAGTTCCGCCTGGCTGTATGCCATGAGAAGGTACTTGTTTTCGGTATGGAATGCAATAAGGTCTCTCATGCGGCCTTCGGATTTTATTTTTCGGAAAGCGGCAAGTACAAAGAGCTTGGTCATGAAATGCTCTTTTATGCGGGAATTCCTTAGCCTGCCTTCATCCTCGATGGCAAGATAAGGAAATCTTCTCAGGACTATTCCCCCGAAAAACCCTGAAGTCTTCCCGATTGCTCCTGACCTGAGTGCTGCAGTTGAGTAAACTTTCACGTCCTTAATGCCACAGGAAGGAGACCGGTATTTCAGAATAAAACCGTCAATGTCTCCTGCAGAATTTAGGAAATCAGTGCAAAATGCCTCCATAACTTCAGTTAGATCCCTGCCGCTTGCGGACTGTACAAGCCGCTGTTTCCCATTTTCAAGAATTATCCTTATCGGATTTCTGGGAACACCGAGCCCTATTTCCACTTCCGGACAAACAGGCAGGAAATCGACATATTCCACAAGGTTTGCCACTATGGGACTGCTTATTACATCCCCGTTATATCTACATCGATCAAACTCAAGGCACCTACTAACCACGACCTTTGGCCGAACAAACTCCCTCATTTAAACCCCATATAAGAAAGGATTTCCAGCATAAATTACTTTCCAGAAGAAGGTCGCAAGAGACTTCTTTTTTAAAAATAGTAAGTTAGAAAGTAAGGATCTTTCTGAAAAGGTTTTAAATCAGTTATTGCATAAAAATAGTAAGTTAGAAGGAATAAATGGTTTAAAAATAAATCAAAAATTTAACAAGAATCGCCGCATAACATATGTCCAGGAAGAGAGATTTTTGAAAAAAGTGGCTTTATAAAAGCTAGTTTTTCCATTAATGGAGGCACCCTTACTTATTCCGGAAATAGATTTATAGTAACAAAAATAATTATAGGATATAACCTATTAAGGGGACCAGGGAAAGGGCAGTGTTTTTAGGGGTTAAGTTCCCGAAAAATCGAGGTCAGTCTCAAGATCCCAAAAAACGGTGTACTTTAAAAATTATAAGGTGAAGATATGGTACAAGCCGAGTATGAACAGATACGTATGCCGCTTATAGGAGACGATGCACCCGCGTTTAAAGCCGTGACAACTGAGGGACCAATGAATTTCCCGGATGACTACAAAGGCAAATGGGTCATTCTCTTCAGCCATCCTGCCGATTTCACACCCGTGTGCACTACCGAATTCATGACTTTTGCCAGCATGCAGGAAGAATTCAGGGAAATGAATACCGAACTTATAGGACTTTCTATAGACAGTGTATTTTCCCATATTGCCTGGCTTAAGAGGATTGAAGAAAAAATCGAATATAAAGGAATGAAAAATCTCGAGATCAAGTTCCCGGTAATAGAAGACCTGAAGATGGATGTTGCGAAAAAATATGGTATGATCCAGCCAAAAGCCTCGACTACACAGGCTGTAAGAGCCGTATTTATAATAGACCCTGAAGCAAAGATCAGGACAATACTTTACTATCCGCAGTCAACCGGAAGGAATATGCAGGAGATTAAGAGGATAGTTATCGCCCTTCAGAAAAATGCAGCTGAAAAAGTTGCAACACCAGCTAACTGGCAGCCTGGAGAGGATGTCATTATTCCGGCTCCAAGTTCGATGAAAGCCGTAAAAGAAAGACTTGGCACGCCCGAAGAGAACACGTACTGTCTTGACTGGTATTTATGCCTGAAAAAAGACAGCAAATAAGATAATATACAGGGATAAATACACAGATGAGTATAAAGATTTTTAAAAACTTTATACAACCTTTTTTGCTTTGTTAATAGAGAAAACTCCTGGGAAACTGACCCAGGAGCCTGATTTTTAACCGGGGCGGTCTTCATCTTTTTTAATGCCGGGTACTGTCGAATTAAAGATGAGATTTTGAAACTCCCGGTGGGGGAAGCTTTTATTCGGCGTTTGAGAAGGGATTTATAAGAATGAAAATATATATAAAATTGCTTTTGGGGGCGGGGGAAAAGTAGAATTTTTAATGTTCACTCCCGGTAACTCGAAGTCAGTTTCCATATACAGGAACTCCTGAAGCGAAAGTGCAGGTGAGAGTATGGTAGAAACCGAGTACGAGAAAATATATATACCATTAATTGGGGAAGGTGCCCCCTCATTTGAAGCCGTGACGACTCAGGGACCAATCAACTTCCCTGAAGATTATAAAGGCAAATGGGTTATTCTCTTCAGCCATCCTGCCGATTTCACACCCGTGTGCACTACCGAATTTATGACGTTTGCCAGCATGCAGGAAGAATTCAAAGAAATGAATACAGAGCTCATTGGGATTTCTATAGATAGCATTTTTTCCCATATTGCATGGCTTAAGAGAATTGAGGAGAAGATCGAGTATAAAGGAATGAAAAATGTAAAGGTCGGTTTCCCCGTAATAGCTGACCTGAAAATGGATGTTGCCAAAAAGTACGGCATGGTTCAGTTAAAGGGTTCAAGAATCCAGACTGCAAGAGCGACATTTGTTATAGATCCCGAGTCAAAAATCAGGGCAATGATCTACTATCCTGTGCCAAATGGCAGGAACATGCAGGAATTCAAGAGGCTAATTACTGCCATGCAGAAGAACTACGCCGAAGGGGTATCGACTCCGGCAAACTGGCAGCCAGGTGATGACGTTATAATTCGTCCGCCCCGCTCAATGAAGGAGGTAGAGGAGAGGCTTGAAGAAGCCGATGATGGGGTTTACTGCCTTGATTGGTTTATATGCCTCAAGAAACAAAGCAAAAAATAATCCTGAAAACCTGAATTAAAGAGCTTCCAGAGGTTGGGAGCGGATACGGCAGGTTAGTGAGAGGAATTAATTCAAAATTATGGTAGTAAGGGAGGATCTCTTACGGGGAAAGAGATCCTCTGGTGAATCGAAGAAGGTCTAAAACTCCGTTTCACCCGAATTCATCGTAAGAAGAGATGTAAAAGTTAAAGGGTTGAAATAAAAGCTGAAAAGGTTAAATAATGACCCCCTATACCTCCTTTTTTGTGTGGTCGAGTTAATAATGCTCAAAATAATATACGAAGAACTGCTATATAAAATTTACTCATATTTGTAATAAATGATCATTAAATATAGGAAAAGGAAAAAGAAAATAATAAATGTAGTAGAAAAATTTACTTCTTTCCGAGTTCTTTTGAGCGTTCGCTTGCCTTTATAACTGCATTCATGAATGCAGCTCTGATTCCTGCTTCTTCAAGGGCATGAACACCCTGAATGGTAGTCCCGGCAGGAGAGGTAACCATATCCTTGAGTTCTCCGGGATGCAGACCTGTTTCCAGCACCATTCGTGCAGCTCCAAGTACAGTCTGGGCTGCGAGTGTGAGGGCGCTTTTCCGGTCCATTCCTTCAAGCACAGCCCCATCAGCCATTGCTTCGATCACCGGGAAGATAAATGCAGGTCCGCTGCCGGAAAGGCCTGTGACGGCGTCCATAAGGGACTCAGGCAGCTGAACTGCAGTGCCGACCGCAGAAAAAATCTCAAGCGCAGCTTTCAGGTCTTCGGAGGTAGCACTTTTGCCGGGAGAAATTCCTGAGGCGGCTTCGGAAACTGTGGCTGCAATATTTGGCATCACCCGGACAACTCTCGTACCTTCAGGAAGAATGTTTTCGTAAGTGGCAAGAGGCACACCGGCTGCAATTGAGATGATAAGTTTATCGTTACTTATGTAAGGTTTAAGGTTTTCGAGCACAAAACTCAAGGTTTGAGGTTTCACCGCAAGGATAAGAATATCAGATTCCCGGGCAATAACAGCATTGTCTGTTGATACGTTGATGCCAAGCTGTGCATTCAGTTCATTCAAAAAAGGTTCGTATACATCGCTTGCGCCAAGATTTTCAGGTTTTACAATTTCAGCCTTTATGATTCCCTGCATGAGAGCAGAGCCCATCTTTCCTGCTCCGATAAATCCTATCTTTCGGTTCTGAACTGTCATATGTTATTTCTCCTATTTTCGAGATAAATGTAAACATTGAGGCGATTGTCTTAAAACTTACGTACAGTTAATATTGAGTAATCTCAAGAGTTCAGTAGTTTAAAGGAACCTGGTAATCTCAATCAGCCCAATAATTTACAGGAACTTAGTATTTAAAGGAATTTAGTATTAAGAACTTAGTATTTAAAAGAATTTAGTATTTAAAGGAACTTAATAGACTGATAAGGACTCCAGACCGGAAGAAATTAATTTAAGCCTTAGAACTCCGGAAAATCCATTTTAATCCTCTGTATTACCGTAAATTCAATTTAATTCTTCCAGTATGCCGATATTTTCTTTTTTTATGACGTTGCTGTAATTATTATATCCCAGAATACCCTCAATTTCATCGGTGTGGGCTCCTTTAATTTTAGTAAGTTCCTGAGAGGTGTAATCCGTGATTCCTTTCGCAAAAATCCTGCCTTCACACTCGAGTCTCACCACATCTCCCCGGTCAAAAGTTCCTTCGACTTCCACAATTCCTGCCGGAAGGAGGCTGTTTTTCCCCAGAACTGCAGCTTTTGCCCCTGCGTCCACGCGGACAGTGCCTGAAGCCCTTGCAAGAATGATCCAGCGGGCGCGGTTCTTCTGGATGTGCCTTTCAGCCAGGAAAAGGGTTCCTATTTCTTCCCCGGAAAGAGCTTTGAGAAGCACATCATTAATTTCACTACTGGCAATCAGGACATAACAGCCTGCCATGCTGCAGATCTTTGCAGCTTTTATCTTGGTTCTCATCCCTCCTACACCCTTAAAGCTTGTAGGGTCGCCCCCATAACTTTCGATTTCAGGTGTAATTTTTTCCACAAGAGGAATGAGTCTGGCGTCACTGTGTGTCTTGGGATTCCTGTCAAAAAGACCGTCGATATCCGAAAGGATAATGAGGAGATCAGCATCAATTTTGCTTGCGACCATTGCGGAGAGCTTGTCATTATCTCCAAAGATGGCTTCAATCTCATTCGTACACGTACAGTCGTTTTCGTTTATTATGGGAACTACCCCATATTCCAGAAGTGTAGATATACTGTTCCTCAGGTTCAGGTAGGATACCCGGTCAGAATAGAATTCATAAGTAAGAAGGATCTGAGCGACTTTTATCCCATACTTTGAAAAGGCTTCGCTCCAGTACTGCATCAGGATACTCTGTCCCACAGCTGCCGCTGCCTGCCTTATGGGGATTTCACGAGGTTTTGGGGCAATGCCCAGTTCATAGAGCCCTACACCTATTGCCCCTGAACTTACCACAATTACTTCTTTTCCACGCCTTCGAAGCTCGGAGACCTGGGCTGCAATATTTTCCATAAAGGTAGGATCAATACTGCAATTTTCTTTTTTACTATCACAGTTTTGTTTTGTAATTGAGGAAGTACCGATTTTGATAACGATTTTATTAACTTCATTGAGAAATTCGTTTCTGTCTGTCAATCACAAGGCCTCATAAAGTATTTTGGAAGTTCAGCTGGAATAAGCCGCAGCCGCAATCCGAACTTCCATCGCTTGCACTCAATTTGCGCTGGTATCTCAGTTTAGATATATAAATATATCACAAATGTCAACAGGTTTTAGTTTACATCTTCAAATTTAAGGTCAAGTTTCCTGTGCGTATAGGGCTTTGCATTCTCTCCTGCATAGTCTGCAACGACCTGCCCTTTCCCGAGCAAGACATATTTGTAGATCAGGAGGCCCTCCATGCCTACAGGCCCGCGGGAATGAATTTTGTTTGTGCTGATTCCGACCTCAGCCCCTTTCCCGTAACGATAACCGTCTGCAAAACGGGTTGAGGCGTTTACCATAACACTCGAAGAATCAACAAGCCCTGTGAATTCTTTTCTTCTTGAGGCATCCTCGGTTATTATCCCATCGGTATGGTGAGAACCGAAGGTGTTTATGTGGTCAATGGCTTCCTTTATAGTATCAACAAACTTCATCGAAAGAACGAGATCATTATATTCAAGGCTCCAGTCCTCTTCCTTAGCCTTTAAAAGAGGAGAAAGTCCTTCTTTTTTAAGCAGGGCATAACTGTCCTGATCACAGCGCAGTTCAACCCCTGCCCCAAGATACATTTCTGCCATCCTCGGAAGGAAGGATTCAGCAAGCTTACGGTTTACCAGAAGGGTTTCAATGGCATTGCAGACTGCAGGATACTGAACCTTGGCATCGAAGCAAACCTTCCAGGCTGTATTGAGGTCTGCATACTCATCCACGTAGATATGGCAGATTCCGCTTGTGTGCCCGAGTACCGGAATTTTCGTATTTTCCTGAATAAACTTGACAAACTCATTTGAACCCCTGGGGATGAGGAGGTCTACGTAGGCGTCAAGGCTTAAAAGATCCATTATTTCCTCTCTGGTCTCCATAAGCTGGAATGCGCCTGCTGGCATGCCGTCTGTAGATTCTATGGCTTTTACAAGAATCTGGAAAATAGTGCGGTTGGACTCCCTGGCTTCGCTTCCGCCTTTGAAAATGGTCGCGTTTCCGCTCTTAAGGCACAGAGACATAACCTGAGGCACCACATCAGGCCTGGATTCAAAGATAACCCCTATAAGCCCTATTGGGCAGCTCACCTGGTAAAGGATGAGGTCTTTGTCCAGTTCAAGAGTTGATAGGGTATCCCCTACCGGGTCCTGGAGCTTAATTACATCTCTGATCCCTGTGATCATCCCATCAATCTTTGAGTCATTTACTTTAAGCCGGTCTACAAGGGCTTGAGTTAGCTTTCCTTTATTTTTCAGTTCCGCTGCATATTCAAGATCTTTTGAGTTCGCATCCAGAATAGTTTTCCTTTCATCATCCAGAGCCTGAGCCATGGCTTCAAGCGCTCGGTTTTTTACTTCGGTACTTACACTGGAAAGTTCAATTGACGCTTTTTTTGCTTGAATTACTTTGGTTTTGATATCTTCAGCCATATGATCACCGTCTGATATGACGACTTTTGAATGCCACGGTTTGATAACCGGGCAGCCAAATTGTTAGTTATGCCAAAATTTGCAGAGAGGATTCAACATTTAAATAGGGAGATTCAGTATTATTTGATACCGTATATAAGTAATGAAGCTCGTTATTAAATTGCGGGTAATGGATCTTACTATTGAATTATAATAATCCTATTATTGAATTATAATAATCCTACTATTGAATGATAATAATCCTATTATTGAATTATAATAATCCTACTATTGAATGATAATAATCCTATTATTGAATGATAAGTATTGGGTCAGGTATTGGAGGATTAAGTACTGAATTTAGACTGAATTTGAATTAAACTAAAGCTAATTTTTTCATTTAACCTTGAGGGTACATTCATAATTTAAAGATGAATTAATTCTTCCCGCTGCACCAGAAATAAGCATGAAAGAAAAGAAGGAAAACATCTCTTAATATTTTTTAATAACTTTCTGTACACTGCTTCGATATAAGATAAAGTCAGGTTCTAAATAAAAGATACCGTCTTATCAAGTAACTGGTAGTTACGTTACTAATAACTGAGAAGGTTTAATCGCAAATTTTTATCTAATGATTTATTCATGAAGCGTAATTTATAGAATGTTTTTATCAGGTTATGTAAAAAATGGTCTTAGCTTATTAAATCTTAGATTTAACCATATAAAAAATACACATTAACTTTTATTGGCCCAATATACTGGATAAAGTTAGTCTTACATTAATTTTGTTGGAGCGGGAAACTAATGATGCCATCTTACAGAATTCACTCCTCCAGTTTATGTTAAAAGGAGAACAGAATTTGTAAAAAGCCCGGCAAAAGTGAGACTCAAAAAGCTTTCTTAATGATAGATATTATTTCAAAACGAATATATATACGATGAATATAACTATAGAATACGCGATTCTATTATCTGGAAGCGCATACTACATCTGAAAAAAGAAATTGCAGAGCACCCTTATAATTTTTTAAGTTCTCTTGCAGAAGAGAGATCAGATTTTGCAGTCCAGGGGCCAAAGCATTTACAGCGCCTTAAAAGTGATTAAAAGGCCGTAAGAGACAGGAAATACCCGAAAAGCCTGGCTGTTCAGCATCTCTCATACACAAAGATTATTATAGGGGTACATCTATATCGAAATGGGGATAACTTCAGTATATTGGTGGTGTGTAAAAAATGAAATCATTCGCATTAGTCCGGGCAGACGACTCGGATAAAGTAAAAATAGTCTTACATGATTTAGAACGATACGGACATATTCAATTTTCAGCTACTCCAAAATGCATAGAACCAAACTATGCTGATGAGCTTCTTGTTAGTGTAATGGGCGTATCCCTCAAGTCAAAATGTAACTCTGCGGCACTGGTGGAGCTGAATAATCATGCAGGGGCAGCAATTAGCAGGCTGAAGAAAATCCATCCTCCTGCCCATATAATCATTATCAGTCCAAGACACAAAATGTTTGAAGAACTGGCTGGCAAGTTTCCAAAATATCCGGAATTTGACCGAACATTTAACCATCAGAAGGGTCCACAAAATATGGAGATTATTCAGGAGAAAGGAGAACCTTCCAATCCGATGCATAAAGAGTGAAAGCAACTTTGCCAATTATCAATAATAACTTTGAGAGGAATATCTATTTTTGTTTTTAAAGTTAACCTTCAAAGTTAACCTTAAAACTTTTTTTAATACAGGTTTATTAAAAATCCTGCTTTGAGCAGGAACCGGTCTTTAATCTAAGTCTCGAAACATAGGTATACAGGCTTTCTACATCTTTAATTTCTTTCTGAGAGATCAGCCTGAGTTTGTTTCGGATCTCAAGCTCGGGCTTCAGACCAAAACTCTCGAAATATCCTGAAAGCTTTACAGCCAGCAGGTCGCCCCGTCGGTCCCAGTCAGTTAATATAACTACCTCGCAGCCAAGCTGGGAAATCCTCTCTGAGAAATTGAAAAGAGAATGCCGGGTTGCAAGTTCAAAATTGCCTTCAATTCCAAGCCTTTTCAGTGAAAGAACATCTCTTTTTCCTTCAACAATGATAATTGCTCCTCTTAATGAATATTCAGAGAGCTCGGAGAGCAGTTCTTCAATTCTTTCAAGCCTTTTTCTGTAGATTTCAATATCAGTCACGTTGTCTGCAACCCTGTTATTAATTTGGATTTTAAAGAACTGCACTTTTGGAAAAACTGCAGTTTACCTTTCAGGAGAGGAAAAATTTACTTTTAAAATCCGGTTCTTACTCAAATCCTTTATTAAAATTCTGGGTACTTAAATTCCTGTTTTATTTCTTTAAACGGGCTCCAAAAATTGAAATCGCCTGTTGATATGAGACTCCTTTTAACAACAATGATTTCTTACTGTTCGTTGCCCCGCTATTTATAAGAATATCAGAACTGCTAATTCCGAAGAGTTCGGCAAGGCATTCAACCAACTGCTCGTTTGCCTTTCCTTTCTGGGCATTTTTTGTTAGTTTTACTTCAATTCTTTTGCGCCATTCGTTATAACCGCTCGGAACCGAGACTGACCTGGAACCGGGAGTGACTTCGATATCAATAATTATACCAGAACCCAGATCTTTGATTGCCTCTTCAAAAGACATATGTTTTACCTTTCTGGAAGTATTCTATAAATCAATAACTAATCGACCTGCAAAAGCAAAGAATAGGAAATGAGAAGTTTATAAGATGGAATAAAAAATTTCCAATAGGATTTAAGACAAAATATAGATTAATTGTTCAAAGAATATGTAAACAAGAGTTTTAAAATCAGCAGAGAATAGTGCTGTAGCCCGGGCGCACTAACTCCGAAAGTTCATCCTCTGGTTATCCGCAGTCACTTTCAGTTACCCTCGTGCCGGGCAGTATCACACTATTGATGTACCGCATTGGGGTTGTCTATACACTCACAGTCAGGATTTTCCATTATCTCGTGCAAGGACCTATACAATGCGACGAAGCCATATTATATACATACTAATATATAAAAATATCGGAGAGCAATAGATTCACTCTACTGCATAAATAATTATAAGATACATTTATAGTAAAAACTCATTTCTCTTAAGAAAAAATGATTTCTACTGTAACCGCAATAGATACGGCATGGGAGTACGGAAAGGTGACCTGGAGAAAATACAGGGCTGATTGCAAAATTACAGAATCTGTTGCTCATTCATTAAAAAGGATTCAAAAATGAAAAAATGCCTCAGTAATCTTATCTTCAAAAAGACTACATCTTCAAACAAATTGTTTAAATAATAAAATCTGAAGGAAAACTTAAAAACTTATATACTATGTTTATGTTTGCTCTTCCGCAAACTGAGCACAGGCATTTAGCGAATACCAGAGGTGCGTATTATGTACGGCACTGAACAGATAATTTCCGGGACAATTATCGCAGGCTCCGAGCTGGAACCTGTCGAAGGTTATGTATGCATAAAGAGAGGAGTAATTACGGAGGTTGGAGAGGAGCGTACACATTCTACCAACATAATAGCTCCCTGTTTTGTCAATGCTCACACCCACCTCGGAGATTCGGTATTCAAGGATCCTCCTCTGGGAAAAGTTTCCGGATATCGGACTCAAAGAGACCTGGATGCACTTGTAAAACCTCCTGATGGATTAAAGCACAGAATTCTAAGAGAAACGCCATACAAAACCCTGATAGAATGCATGAGAAGGTCTCTACTGGATATGATAGAAACCGGAACTTGTGCCTTTGCGGATTTCAGGGAAGGGGGGGTTGTGGGAGTAGCAGCCCTGAATAAAGCTCTTGAAGGACTTAAACTTCATTCCATGGTACTGGGTAGACCTGCTGAGCCTGAACTGCCTCTTCAGGTAGTACTGGCTGAAGTAAGAAGAACTCTTCTGCATTCAAATGGACTCGGAATGAGCGGGACGAACGACCTTGATCTCGGACTACTGGAAAATATTGCTGCCTGCACACGGCAGTATAAAAAATTCTTCGCAATACATGCCGGAGAAAAAGATACTAGCGATATAGAAAAAGCATTATCGCTCAAACCTGATCTCCTGATTCATTTGACAAATGCTACGAAAAGGGATCTTGAGTACGTGGCTGATGCAAAGATTCCGGTTGTTGTCTGTCCCAGATCTAACCTTATTACAGGAGCCGGAATGCCGCCTATTGCCGAGATGCTGGAAACCGGAATAAGAGTTGCGGCAGGCACGGATAATGTAATGTTAAATTCTGTAAATATGTTTGCTGAAATGGAATTTATGTCAAAGATTTTCTCTATTGATGATAGGCAAGTATTTAAAATTTGCACACTTAATGGTTCTTTTGTAATGGGGCCTGATTCTACTGGTTCGATACAAAAGGGGAATAAAGCTAATATCATGATCCTGAATGGAAATTCAAATAATCTTGCAGGGATAAAGAACCCCATAAGTGGAATCACAAGGCGGGCAAGACCCGATGATATACTATCGGTACTTCATTCGTAAAGCAAATGGAGAACAAATATGGTGAGCGAATTTTACCGGAATATAGTGATTGCAACAGACGGATCCGAGAACAGCCAGAGAGCTGTATCTTACGGTATTGAGATTGCTAAACTCAGCGGAGCCACGGTTCACGCTCTTTACGTAGTAGATACAACTTCTTTTTCCTCAATACCTATGGATGCGGGCTGGGAAGCAATGTATGAAACCCTGAGAAGGGAGGGGGAGAAAGCCATCTCCGAGGTTAAGAAACGCGGAGAGGTCTCAGGGGTTGAAGTAAGAGAAGTTCTACTGGAAGGCCATCCAAGCAATGAGATTACAGATTTTGCAGAGAACAATAGTGCTGACCTGATAGTTGTAGGCACCCTCGGTAAAACAGGGCTCGACAGATTTCTGATGGGAAGCGTTGCAGAGAAAGTAGTAAGAGGCTCAAAAGTCCCGGTCCTGGTAGTCCGGAGTGAAAAACAGAGTTAAGACTTTCTGTCAACTGGAAGCCTTTTGAGAATAGAGATATAGAGAAAGAAAACCAGGATTCAGAATATACAAAGGTGTAGATAGCATGCCAAAAAACATCTTTATTGAAGATATCATGGTAAGGGACGTAGCAAGTGCAACCCTTCCAGGTTCAAGGGACGAGGTTCTTAAAATTCTTAAGAACAAACACATCTCAGGAGTTCCGGTACTTAAAGATTCCAAAGTAGTAGGAATCGTAACCAGGACAAACCTCTTACAGAACCCTGAAGAAGAACAACTGGCTCTTCTAATGACACGGGATCCGATAACAATATCTTCCGGATCGGATTTGCAAACCGCAGCAAGACTGCTTCTTGAACACGGCATCAGAAGGCTTCCTGTAGTAGATGACGGAAAGCTTGTAGGGCTTGTTACCGTGGCAGATGTTGTGGGCACGATCGCAGACATGAACATCGATATTCCGATAAAGGACTATGTAGAGAAGGAAGTCGTTGCGATTTACAGTGAGACCCCCCTGCCTGTTGTCGCCAGGATTATGGAGCTTTCAGCCGTCAAAGCTGTCCCTGTACTTGATGCGGGCCTTGAGCTCGTAGGAATAATCTCGGATAGAGACGTTATAGCTGCTAGCATAATTGAAGACAGTGTAGAGATGTCAGACATGTCTTCAGGTCTGGATGACGATGCCTGGACCTGGGAATCAATGCGAGACACCATGAGCATCTATTACAGTGTGTCAAGGATAAAGGTTCCCAACCTGATCGGAAGCGATATAATGATCCGAGAGCCAATCACAGCCACATATATTGCATCTGTCAGTGACTGTGCACGAAAGATGAAGCGAAACAGGATTGATCAGATTCCAATTATCAACTCAAACCGCAAGCTTCAGGGGCTTTTGAGGGATCATGATCTTCTTAAACCTCTGATAGAAATCGAGTAAACTCAATTTAACAACCCGCTTCTGAAAAATTGTTAAATCTTTTAACGTAACCGTTAAACCTTTTAACATAAGCGAAAAAGGAATTAAGAGACATTAAATTTCTCAGAAATTTTTCCTTCAGGAGGCACTCTCCCGAAAAATGCCTCCAATAAATACTTTTTTAAGGAGCCAGAAAAATGGACAGGCCATTTATTTTTATTAATTCTGCTATGTCAGCCGACGGCAAACTTTCAACAAAGGAAAGGAAACAGGTCAGGATCTCCGGAAAACTTGATTTTGAGAGAGTAGATGAGCTCCGAGCCCGATCAGATGCAATTATGGTAGGGATAGGGACTGTCCTCTCAGACGACCCAAGCTTAACCGTAAAGTCTCCTGAGAGAAAGGCAGCCAGGAAAGCCGCCGGAAAAACCGAGAACCCGGCAAGAGTTATTGTGGACAGTTCAGCAAGGACTCCGCTGGATGCTGATGTTTTTAAAAAAGGGGAAGGAATAAGAATTATTGCGGTTTCAAAATCTGCGCCTGCCGAAAAAGTAGAGAAGCTGGAACGAAAAGCTGTTGTTATCAGGACAGGCACCGAGAAAGTTGACCTTCCGGAGCTTGTAAGAAAATTAAAGGAAATGGGCATAAACACGCTCATGGTAGAAGGAGGGGCAACCCTCAACTGGGGTATGCTCTCCGCAGATCTTGTTGATGAGATCTATACTTTTGTAGGAAATCTTATTATAGGCGGCGCTATATCCCCAACTTTTGCTGACGGGGAAGGATTCTCGGAGGCTGATATCCTCAAACTTGAACTGTTCTCGGCCGAAAAAATTGAAGATGGAGTACTTCTTAAATGGAAGGTCAGAGACGAAAAAACAAGATAAAAAACTAAACGGCCGTTCGTATTTCCTTTTTCCGTAAACAGCTGACCCAATCTTTACTTTTCCTGATTTTTACTTTTACTTATTGTTACTTTTAATCAATTTTACCATACTTATTGTTACTTTTACTTATTGTTACTTTTACTTATTGTTACTTTTACTTATTTTTATTTTTTCCGATTTTATCGCTTTATAGGATTGCCAGTCGGATTTGACCGCATTGTTAATCGGCATCGGGCTTGAGAGTACATTTTTCAAATCCACCTTGATAATATACAAGGATTTCGAGTTCGCACTTGCCTTTAAGGAACTCCCGCATCTTGCGGTCATATATACTCTGGACATGTTTCAGGCTGTTTTTTCTGAAGTGAGCCTTTACACCTTCAAAAAAACCTATCATCTGCGTAAGGTAAGCCTCTTCGTAAGCTCGGGTTTCCCGCGCAACTGCTTCACATTCAGAATTGTCAAGTTTGGAATTGTAACTACCATGCTCATTTAAGCCGCTAATCTGGCGCCAGTCAACCCTGCCAGAATCGTCGGCTTCCCTATGGAGCATATGAGGGTAGACCCTGCAGATTGAAGGGCGGCTGCCATAAATTTTGCAGCGCTTATTCTCAAGGAAAACACAGGAACCGTCAGGCTTTGTTTTCAGGGCGTAGCCTGAAACATAAAACCTGCCCTTCTGATCGCAGAACTCGTAGTAGGGAGCCGGAGTAATCGAGTCCGGATCTATCTCCCTTATAATGTCCAGGTCTGCATCTAGCAGGAAAACGTGGTCGTTAAACTCTTTAGTGCAGCAACGTGCACACATTTCACACCTGAACCCCAGTTCCTTAATTATACCTGCGAATTCAGGATTCGGAAATCTCTTTACGCCCGCAAGTTCTTCTCTTGCGTCTGCGAGTTTTGCTTCAATATTATCCTTTTTTACGCTAATCACCTTTTAAGAAACAAGCCTTTCACAAACCTTTTTAAAAGAGGGCTTGACCGCAACCTTTCCGACGGAAAGCTTGACCAAAGCCTCTATCAGGCATGATAAGACGGCGAATGGTTTAATTACAACTTTCGTCTTATTCTAATCCA
The DNA here is from genome assembly GCF_004099695.1 of Methanosarcina sp. MSH10X1. GTDB lineage: Archaea > Halobacteriota > Methanosarcinia > Methanosarcinales > Methanosarcinaceae > Methanosarcina. The sequence continues at coordinate 27,200 of NZ_SCHL01000022.1, forward strand.
ATGTCCGTAACATTTAACTACTAGCATTTCTCTTTATGATAAACCCAAGGCTTGATGACATTTATAATTTCGCACGTTCAGGCTTCAAGGAATATCAGATATTTATCAATATCATCGAGAATTATAGATTAAACCTTAACGAGTAAGGGAATTCCTGTTTGAATACCTGTTTATTGGGATGCTGCCGGGGAGAGAAAAATCCGCGGCAACCGGCAGTATCCAGCAATAAGCGAATACTTGGATATACCACGTGATAAATCAGAAATAAATTCAGAGAAAAATTAAAATTAAAATTAAAACTTAACGAGGAATGATAATGGGCAAAACCGGTAGCATTGATTGGGTAAAGGTAAAAGGCAGAAAAGGCAAAGTAATCAAGGTCCAGAAATCACAGGCTCAAAAAGCACACCCAGGACCTGCGCAGCGCTTCACTTCTTCAGGACACAAGAGGCGCTTCATCAGAAGATCTGCAAAAGCCCTTGTGAAGTGATTCTAAGGGCTTTTTAATTAACTTTTTTAATCTATTTTTAAGTAATCAGAAATCTATTTTTAACTTTGATTTCATCCGTCAGACAGCCATTTTTGAACATGGTTTCTTCTTTCAGGCATTCTTTTAGATACGGCTTACCGTGCATACTCAGGGATTCCCTAGCGAGTCAGGGCGGTTTCAAGCCCGTAAATTCAGGGCAAGATATGCAATGCTTATCCCTGCCAGGCAGAGTGCAACATTTAGGAAGATATTCAGGAAAAAGTGGAGGTTCTGGCCTTCCTCAAGCAATTTGAAGGTTTCATATGCAAAGGTAGAGAACGTGGTAAAGGAGCCTAAAATTCCTATATTTACCAGATAAATCAAGGATTCGGGCTCAGAAGAAAAAGTAAGAAGGGCAAGTGCAACAGTCCCTAAAAGGTTTACCGTAAGCGTGCCTGCTGGGATACTTTTAATTCTGGGAACCCGGCTTGAAACCGTATACCTGAGGCATGCCCCTATAAAACCGCCTGCACCTATCAAAAAGAGTTTTCCCATATCCGGAAAAGGAAATATCGTTTATTCCTCCTTATCTGAAAGGGCCTTTATTACACTCCTGCCCATAAACACGCCGACCAGGGTAAGAAACAGGTTGGCACTGATATTTCCCAGGGCAGGGAAAAGCGGCATGGTGAAAGACTGGACTGCAAATGTCGAAAATGTTGTAAATGCTCCCATAAATCCGGTTCCGAATGCGAGCTTTCCTTTTGGGCCTATAAATCCGAGGTATTCAGTATCGTACATTATCAGCCCGAGCATAAAACTCCCAAGCACATTTACCGAGAGAGTGCCGAGATGCGCTTCCAGAGGCTCACAGAGTAAAAACCGGGAAATAGCTCCCAGGAACCCACCGGCTCCTATGAGAAAGATTTTGTCCATATCGTTATATCCGGAAGGCATTGTTTTCACTTTGAGATCAATTTAAAATTTATATGATTTTGGAGTTTATTATTAAGAATTTAGCTCTGGGTTCTCAACCTGATTAGCTCTCGAAGTATAAAATTATATCTCATAAGGTGGGAAGACATCTTCCTCGATTCCGGAGGATACAGAAGGATAGCATTTACCCCCTGCTCGCTTAAAAGAAGTAAAATAAGCTTACTGCAGCATTTTTTAGTTAAAAATATGTTTAAAAAAAAGGCATTTTGGGAGAATATGGGACTGTCATTCTATTAAGAAGACATCCACCTCTTCTCCTTCATCATACCCTTCAATATCTTCGGGCACAAGCACATACCCGTCAGCCTTTGCAACCGAACTAAGTACCCCTGCTCCGGCTCCTGTAAGTGGGCGAACTTTATCCCCCTCAAAAACTACACGGATAAAATTAATGTATCCTATCTTCGAACTGATCTTCGCAGCCAATCGCCTTTTAAGAATAAGTTCGGGAATTTCCGGAGTTGCCGCCAGTTTCCTGATTCCGGGCCGGACAAAGAAATAGAGAGCAACGAGTCCGGCAACAGGGTAGCCGGGCAGGCAGACGACAGGAATGTGATTTATAATCCCAAGGGCTGCCGGTTTTCCGGGACTGGCTCCTATACCGTGTACGAGCAGTTTTCCCAGGGTTGCCACGACCTCAGGGGCATGGTCCCTTTTTCCTACCGAAGTTCCGCCTGAAAGAAGGATCATATCGGCGTCCAGATTTGTTTCTACGGCATTTTTGATGCTTTCAGGATTATCGGGTACGATTTCAGTACATCGGGGAATCCCACCCCATTTATTCACATAAAGAGCCGTCATCAGCCCATTGGTTTCAAGCACTTTGCCCGGAGGAGGTACGTCCGCGCTTTTCTTACGGCTTACAAGCTCGTCTCCTGTAGGAATAACTGCAACAACAGGCTTTTTGAAAACTCTCACGCTGCCAGACCCGAGGGATGCCAGTACGGCTGCATCGCACGGGCGAAGCAGGTGACCTTTTTCAAAAACAAGATCTCCTTTTCTTATGTCCTCTCCGACCTGTCCAACATTCCTGCTCGGGTAGACCTGAGCCCTGATCTCAACAAAATTTCCTGCAGTAGCTGTATCCTCGACCATTACGACAGCATCGGCTTCTTCCGGCACCGCGGCTCCGGTGTGGACCCAGCCCGAGCTCCCTTCCTCTATCCGGTCAGACAGCTGCAGCATTACGGGATTCGCAGGGGAAGCTCCCAGAGTATCAGAGGCCCTTACCGCATACCCGTCCATAGCAGCACGCCGGTAGTGAGGCACATCCCTTTCCGAAGTTACAGCCTCTGCCAGCACTCTGCCTGCGCAGGCTTCGAGTGGGATTTCCTCTGTTTTCTTCAGAGTGGAAATATTCTCAAGAAAAAGTCTTAAAGCTTCATCGACCGGAGTTCGCTCTTTGAATATTCTGCCCATTGTCTACCTTCCTGAAAAGAGAATTATCCTCCTGAAACAGGAGGTAGGACTGCAAGCTCATCGGTATCCGAAAGAAGCGTATCAAGTCCCTCAAGATGCCGGACATTGTTTCCGTTTATAAGAACATTAATTGAGCTGCACATAACAGGAGTTTCACTTTCTTCAGGTTTCTCAAAAATAAGAGACTTTAAATCGGGATATTTTTCAGTAAGGGATAAAAGAGCATCAAGAACATTTTCTCCCGATAATTGCAGTTCCGAGATGCCTGCCTTTTCACGCAAATTTGCAAATAACTTGATTTTTACCTCAGCCATGAGAGAGAGTATTTCATCCTATTCCTTAAATATACCTATGCCTTATTAAGAAACAGCTATGCTGGAAGGTTTGGGGAATAATGCAGCAGGTTCAGGATTACACTATAGAAAACTCACCAGGGCTTTCTGAGAAAAAATATAAGACATCAGGAATTCTGATTATTCTTTTTGCCCTCTTAATAAGACTGTTTGACCTGGGAGAACGAGTTTTTCATCATGACGAAAGCGTGCATGCCAGTTTCACTCTAAGGCTTCTGGAAGCCGGGGAATACAGGTATAATCCAGCTTATCACGGCCCTTTTCTTTTCCACTCTACGGCTGCGGTCTTTCACTTCCTGGGAATAAACGACACTACTGCACGCCTGATTCCTGTCTTCTTCGGAGTAGCCACAATCCTGCTGGTCTTTTTGCTCAAGAAGGAGCTCGGGAAAAGAGGTGTACTCTGGACGGCGTTCTTGCTTGCTTTTTCTCCGAGCATGGTATATTTCTCAAGATTTTTCAGGAATGATCTGATCATTGTTTTCTGTACCCTGGCTGCCGTTATAGGGGTGATCCGCTACCATGAGAACCTCCACAGCCCAAAGAGATATCCTTATCTTATCCTTGCTGCTTCCTCCCTTGCCCTTGCCGTATCCTCGAAAGAAAATGCCTATCTTATCATTCTCATGTTCGGAGCCTATGCAGGGTTTTACTCTCTATACAGACTTTATTCCAGCTGGAAAAGAGAAAGACTGAGCCTTAAGAAGACTCTCTCACTTAAAGTCGCGGCTATTTCTCCGTTTCTTCCCGAAGTACTGCTATCAGGCTTACTTTTTATTTTTATTGTAATGCTATTCTACACAAGCTTTTTCAGGTTCCAGGAAACCCCTTTTTCAATTGTAGAGAGAGCTTTCTCACACTGGATGGCTATGCACAGAACTGAACGCATTGGGGGTCCTTTTTATTTTTATATTCCTATCCTTCTTGTGTATGAAAGCCCTGTTCTGATCTTTGGGACTGCAGGTATTGTCCATTTCCTTAGAAAGAAAGGCAAAAATTTTTCCTTTTTCCTGTTTGTCTCCTACTGGGCGATTGCAAGTTTGCTGCTCTATTCCTATCTTCAAGAAAAAGTCCCCTGGCTTGTTGTGCACATTATCCTGCCTTTCGGAATTCTGGCAGGGGCTTATCTAGGGAATTTTCTCTCCAGATCATCTGGCAGAGAACAGGAGAATTCTCCTGGAGCGGGAGATGTGAGCTTCGAAACCGAGAGAAAATCCGTTTCCGGGATGAGACGTTCCAGTACCCATACCCTTGTAACGGGGATTCTGGCACTTACCCTGATAATATCGCTGGCTCAGTGCATTTCCATAAACTTTTACAGGAGCATGGAACATGACGAATTGATGACGTATTCGCAGTCTCCTCAGGATATCAGGGAACTTATGGAGAAAATAGATGGATTCGATCACGACTCTGAAAACCTGAGAATAGCGGTTGTAGACCCCGAAAATCTTTACTGGCCCCTGCCGTGGTACTTCAGGGACTATGAAAAAGCAGAATACTATATATCTCCTCCCGGGAACGAGAAATACGACGCAATAATCGTGCCTGCGGCGTACCGGATGTATAATGCAATTCCGGAGGAACGGTACGCCTCATATAATTTTTCCCTGCGTCCCGGAAAGAAGCTTACCCTTTATTACGACAAAACCCTTGAAAAAGGCGAGTGATAAGCCGGGAAAGGGATCCGCATTTTAATACCAGGGAAATAATAGTATGTAAAGGGAGTAATTTTTAAGTGGAATTTATATGGACAGAATGATAGGAAAACGGTCTGGCAAGTACCAGGATTCTCCCGAATCCGGTCCTCCTTCCGAACCAGGAGATGATAGACCTGAGACGTGTCTCTGGATGACAATTGACGAACTCATGACCAGAGATGTCGTAACAGTGCAGGAGAACACACCTGTAGAGGAAGTTTTTTCGCTCTATGGCAAATATCACTTTTATACCCTGCCTGTAGTGGATAGCAAAAACAAGCTTGTGGGTATTATCGATCTCGACATTGTTCTTGAAATACTGCTTTTGTGCCTGGTACCCAGGGAAAAATATACCCCGCTTACTGCAATCCGGTCGCTTGGATCAACTGCAAGAGAGATTATGATTCCCCATCCCGTAACAATCTCTCTGAACGCCACACTTAAAGATGCTTCTGACCTCATGATGAAGTACAGGCTTGACCATATATGTGTTATTGAAAATGGAAAACTGGCAGGAACAGTATCCAAAAGAGACCTGGTAGAAGAAATTTGCAGAAGAAGAAAGAAGGAAAAACTGAAAGAAAAAACCGATTAAAATCCGGGTTGTCCTGTAAAACAGGAACTGAGCTGTAACTTTCCGGGAAAAAGAGTATTAAAAAGCAAATGTGGGGGCTAGCAGTAGTGAGTGCTTTACTTCAGCTACTGTTCTTGATATTTAGTGTCAAGATTCTCGGGGAAGCCGCAGAACGAATCGGTATTCCCTCAGTTATGGGAGAAATCCTGGCTGGGGCTTCACTCATAGTATTTTTTCATGATTTAGAAACCGACATAATAATCTTCTTTGCCGAGCTGGGATCGATTTTCCTGCTATTCACTGCCGGATATAAAGATGTGAGCCTCAGGAGTCTCAAGTCCGAATCGATTCCCGCACTTATTCCCACACTCTCCCAGATAGCATTTGCTTTTGCCTTCGGTTTCGCGCTTGGAAGAATTTTCGAATTTAGTATTCTTCAAAGCCTTTTCATGGGGGTAGCATTCAGCCCCACAGGCATCGGAGTGGTGCTCAGAACCCTCATAGACCTTAATTACCTATCCAGCAGGCCCGGAACGGCAATGCTCTCGTCTGCGGTTCTTGATGACATTATAGCGCTCTTTCTCCTTTCCGTCGTCGTTACTTTTGCCCGTTTTAACCGTATCCCCCCGGCTCAGACAATTCTGATTATCGCAGGAAAAATTTTGCTTTTTTTGCTGATAATGTACGTTTCTGGAAAGTATCTGTTTCCGAAACTTTTTACTTATGCCGAAAAAATGCATACAAAAGAAGCCGTATTTTCCCTGGTAGTTGTAATAGCTCTCCTCTCAGCTTATCTTGCGGAGAGATTCGAACTGCATTCGACAATAGGGGCATTTGCTGGAGGCGTACTGGTTTCGGAAATCCCTCTTGCCAAGCTCCCGGATATCCAGAGCAAAGTCAATGGGCTGGCTAACGGAATTTTGATTCCCCTTTTTTTCGCATTTATAGGATTTTTAATTGATCCGTATGCGCTGAGAAACGCAGGCAGTTTTACTCTCCTGGTTATCCTTGCAGCGCTTTCAGGAAAATTAGCAGGAGGCTTTGTCGGATCAAGAGCTATAGGCTTTGACTTTTACGAAAGCCTGATCTTTGGCTTAGGGGTTATGCCAAGGGCAGGGATCGAACTTGTGATACTTACTATAGGAAGGGAACTGCAGATAATCAACCAGGAGATATTTTCGGCAATGGTCTTGATGGTGGTTATATCTATCCTTATTTCACCCGCATGTATGAAATGGGCTATTCAGGTAAGGCAACGAAAGGCTGGGAGGCAGTGATGGGTCCGGGAATTAAAAATAGATCAGAAAATTAAACCTGTCTTAAAACCCTTAACTCAGCCAGAATTTATTTTTCCGTAACCTTTTTTCTTGTGACTTCTCCCTGAGAAATATTTTACAAGCTCCATGGAGATAAGCGTTGTCGAAGCAAGCGCCAGTACTACTCCCCATTCCGAAAGAGAAAGCGGGACGGTCCTGAATGCAGTCTGGAAAAGAGGGACATAAATTACTATCAATTGCAGGATTATCGTTGTCAGGACTGCATAAACCAGGGGTTTGTTTGTAAAGAGCCCCAGGGAAAAGATCGAGTACCTGTCAGAACGCCAGTTGAAGGCATTGAACATTTCTGAGAATACCACTAACGTAAAAATGAGAGTCTGCAATTTCTCAATGGAGAAGCCTCTATCAAGAGCCCAGGTTAAAATAATGAGAGCCTGAAGAGCAATCAGCCCTCCTATTCCAAGCCCGGCTGCAATTTCCCTGCGGGTGACGATTCCTTCCTCGACATTTCTTGGCTTCTGCCTCATGACACCGCTGTCAGGGGGCTCGACTGACAGGGCCATTGGAGGAAGCCCGTCTGTAATCAGGTTAATCCAGAGGATTTGAACCGCAAGAAGAGGCAGGATTCGCCATCCCAGGATCGCAATAAGGACTATGAGTACCTCGCCGATATGAGCTGAGAGCCCGTAAGTGATAAAGTTTCTAATGTTTTTGAATATATTTCTCCCTTCTTCAACCGCTGCAACAATGGACGCAAAATTATCATCCGTGAGAATCATGCTTGAGGCTTCTTTGCTGACATCCGTGCCTGTGATTCCCATAGCTATTCCCATATCTGCAGCTTTGAGGGCAGGGGCGTCATTTACCCCGTCACCGGTCATTGCCACGACATAGCCCTTTTTCTTAAAAGCATCTATTACCCTCAATTTATGGATAGGATAGACCCTGGCATAAACCGAAATCCTTTCAACCTTATCTTCAAACTCCGCATCTCCAAGGCTATCAAGTTCCGATCCTGTAAGAGTGAGATCATTTTCCTTTAAAATCCCCAGTTCCTTTGCAATTGCAGACGCCGTAATCTTATGATCCCCTGTTATCATTACGGTTTTAATACCTGCATCTGCACACTTCTGAATTGCAGTTTTTACTTCTTCCCTGGGTGGATCTCTCATGCCCATTAAGCCTGAAAAAACCATATCTTCCTCAATTTCCTCTGCAGGGCGCCCTCCGGAAGAGACTTTTTCAGGGGAGATATCCTCAGCCAGGGAGCGGAATGAAAGGGCTATGACCCTCAGAGCCTGGTCAGCCATTTCCCTCACTTTCCCTGAAATCAACTGTTTTATTTCAGGGGATAAAGTTTTTATTTCACCGTCAAGAAAAATTTTCGTACACGAGCCGAGAATAACTTCAGGGGCGCCTTTTGAGAAAGCAACGAGTCCATTTAAAGGAAAGTTGTCGGCATCAGCTTCCACTTTGTTGAGGGTAGTCATTCTTTTTCTTTCAGAGGAGAAGGGGATTTCCGCAAGCCGTGGATACTCTTTATCAAGCTCGGTTTTATGAAGTCCTGCCTTTGCGGCAGCAACCATAAGAGCTGCCTCGGTAGGGTCTCCTTTAATCTCCCATTTCTCATCCTCTTTAAAAATACCAGCATCGTTGCAGAGCACCGCCCCCAGCAGGAGAGCCTGAAGATGAACATCGTCGACCGAAACTTTTGTTTCTCCTTTAAAAAAATTTCCTTCAGGGGAATATCCAACCCCCGTAACTTTTAAAACCTGTTCATTGACACAGAGTTTCTCAACCGTCATTTTATTCTGCGTAAGTGTGCCTGTTTTGTCCGAACAGATAACGTTTGTGACTCCAAGAGTTTCTACGGATGGCAGTTTTCTTACCAGGGCATGTCTCTTGACCATACGTCTTACCCCAAGCCCAAGCCCTACTGTAACAACTGCGGGAAGGGCTTCAGGAATGGCAGCGACTGCAAGGGCTACTCCCCAGAGGAACATATCGAAAAGAGGAAAGCCATAAAGAACCCCAAGCATTGCGACAAAAGCCACGATTATAAGAGTTGCAATCCCAATCCATCGGCCGAATTTATCAAGACTTTCCTGCAGGGGAGTTCTGGATCTCTCTATCGTTCCGAGGAGCCCTGCAAGTTCTCCAAAAGCCGTTTCCATTCCGGTTGCCGTGACAACGGCACAGCCTCTTCCATAAGCAACTGCAGTTCCTGTATAGACCATGTTCGTCCTGTCAGCCTCAGGAGTCTCGGAGGGCAGGGCTTCGGAGCTTTTCTTAACAGGAAGAGATTCTCCTGTAAGGGAAGACTCGTCAGTTTTGAGATTGAATTCTTTAATAATCCTGGCATCGGCAGGAATACGGTCTCCTGTCTGGATAAGAATAAGGTCTCCTGGGACGAGCTCTTTTGAGGGAATTTTTTTTTCGGCTCCTTCCCTTATAACAGTAGCTTCCGGTGAGGTAAGGGATCTTAGAAGTTCAATTGCTTTTTCGGCTCGGTATTCCTGCACAAAACTCAGAACACCTGCAAGAAAAACCGTAAAAAGAATCACTGCCGCATCAATCAGCTCCCCGAGCAGGGCTGAAATAATAGAGGCGGTTATCAGGATGAGAATCAATACACTTCTAAACTGTGAGACAAAGAGCCGAAGAGCGGAGGCTTTTTCTTTTTCTTTAAGTTCGTTTACGCCATACTCTTTAAGTCTCTTTTCAGCTTCCTCAGAGCTTAAACCCGCTTCTGACACCCCAAGCTCTTTAAAAACGGAGTTAATTTCCTGGTCGTAATACACCCCTGTATCCCTCAATTAATATATTCGCTTCTCCAATATAAGTTAGTTCAAGGCATGTGTAATGCAGTCAGCAAACCGATATGTCAGGAGATTTTGAGGATATCGATTATATAACGTACCTTTGTGGAAAAAGAGATATAAGACTTAAGCTTTTTTTATATCAAGATCGGGGTTTGAAATATTAAGGGGTAATAAGCTTCTGATTAAAAACTAAAACAGGTAAGGGAAAATTGGGTATGAAAATCATAATAATAGGAAGTGGGGTTGCAGGACTTACAGCCGGATATAAGCTCTGCAAATCAAATGAGATCGTTATTTTTGAAAAAGATCCGGAAATAGGGGGAATGGCTGCAAGTTATTGCCAGGACTGTGACGGAAAGAAGTATTTTATAGAAAAGTATTACCACCATATATTCAGGAGTGATTCGGAACTTCTTGACCTGATAGGGGAGCTGGGGCTTGAAGATCGGATGCTGTGGCTTAAGGGAAAAAATGCCTATTTCGTAGAGGGTAAAAACTATCCTATGAATACTCCTGCAGAAATTCTAAGGTTTGATCCGCTTTCTTTTACGGACCTGGTAAAACTTGGGCTGCTGGTGTTCAGAATTAAGCTGATAAACGATACGACTTCCTATGACAGAATAAAAGCGAAAGACTGGATTCTTGATACTGCTGGAAAATCCGTGTATGAAAACTTTTTTGCTCCTCTCATGAAAAGCAAATTCGGTGAGAATGCCGAAAATGTTTCTGCAGCCTGGCTTATAGGGCGTGTGAAAATAAGATCAGATAGAGGAAAAGAAGGGGAGAAACTGGGGTACCTGAGAGGAGGGTTCAACTCCCTGATAGAGGCTCTGGCAAGAGAAATCACTGCACAGGGAGGCAGGATCCTGCAAAATAAAGCGATAACGGAAATCGTAATTGAAGATAACGCAGTACAGGGAGTGGTTGCTGACGGGGAATTTATACCCTGTGATGCCGTGATTTCAACTATTGAGCCCAGGGAACTGGATACACTCACTAAAGGCAAGCTTGGAGCTCTTCACGAGACCCTTCGAAGCATCCGTTACCAGGGGACAGCATGTGCTCTGATAGGGCTTAAAAAAAGGCTTATGGAAGATGGGAACTACTGGCTGAATATAAAAGCTGAAGTGCCTTTTGGGGCTGTAATTGAGCACACCAATTTCATGCCTTTCGAGGATTACGGAGAACACCTGGTTTATATAACTTCTTATTTTCAGAATGAAAATGATTCCCGCTGGGTGAAAAAGGAAGAAGAAGTCCTGGATTCTTACCTGAAGGGTCTGGAAAAGATGTTTCCTGATTTCAAAAGGACCGATATACGCTGGGCGAAACTCTTCCGCAGAATGGATACTGCGCCTGTGTATGAACAGGGGTATCTTCAAAAGGTTCTGCCGTTTGCTCCGGGCCCGTCGGGACTTTACCTGGCAGGAATGTTTTCCTCAACCAATTACCCGGAAAGAAGCATGAACGGCTCTGTAAAAGCCGGGTTTGAATCTGCAGATTTTTTCACGAAAAAAGAAGAAAAATGTGATGTCTGCTGGCTCGACTGAGAAAACCGTATCCTGTATTTTCATTAAAGTTTTTGTACACCTGAAGAAGTTACCTGACTTAATATAGTCTTTCAGGACGAACTATTATATAGCCTAAGGGATGATAATATACTGTCTGTAGCTACATGCAGAAATAAGTTCTGCATGATACCTGTCCTTCCGGATTTCTCATTCATGGGGATTTTAGCAATGATGAAAAAGGAAGAGATAGTGAAAATCTAAAAAATCTGGACTTCTGCCGTTAGTCGGCATTTTGGGGGCATGCTGGTCAAACCCGCATCTGCGGAGATGATAGCTGAGGATAGATATGTTTTCCCTTAAGGCTTGACCCTCAAAAAGAGATCCCGGATGCTCTTAAAAAAGCTGCCCTGGCTTCCGGGAAGGGGTGTTGGCAGCGTAGAAATAAAGAGGAGTGGTAAAAGATGTTATTCATGGATGTTAGTACCTGGGACCCTTCGAACCGCGATAGAATCCTTGAGCATTTTAAGAAACTGGAGATTCCAGACGGGATCGATGTCATTAACCAGTGGGTTGATCTTTCAGGAAACCGCTATTATATCCTTTATGAAGCCGAAAGTGCCGAAGCCTACGGAGCTTTCAATCTGCCCTGGTCGGATGTCTGCGTAATTGACAGCGTGCCAGTTATGGAAGCTTCCGAATTCATGCAGCTTCTGCCGAAATATCAAAAGAAGGTCTGAACTATCTGCAAGGCATTATAAAAACTGCCGATGAGCTGCAAATTAACTGGCTCATCGAAAAATCTTTATTTTATCATTCTTAAATCTCAGGGATTTCCCATACCTTATTTTTACTCAGTGCATCAGGTTTTTATCATTACTGTTTTCAGATCAAGATATTCGGAAAGAGCATCAGGTCCGTTCTCCCTTCCGATTCCGCTTTCCCCTGTACCGCCGAAAGGAACCTCAGGAGCGACCTTAAGATGCTGGTTTAGCCATATAATTCCTGCGTTTAGCTGCTCGAACCCTATACGCGCCCTGTCAATACTGTTTGTCCAGATAGATGCTCCGAGGCCATAACAGGTATTGTTTGCTTCTTCGATTGCTTCATCAAGATCTTTTACCCTGACAACAGGCAGCACCGGACCAAATACTTCTTCTTTCAAAAGCCTGGACTCTTCTGGTACATCTGCAACAAGCGTGGGCTCGAAGAAATATCCCCTGCTACAGGCGCTACCCTCTGGAACTCTGCCCCCTGTAACTATCTTTCCTTCCTCCTTTTCTTCAATGCCTGCGATAAGCTCTTTTATATACTCCCATTGCCTGCGGTTGTTAAGTGGTCCCATATCAATATTTTCATGCATTCCGTTTCCAACTCTTAAGTTCCGTACTCTTGCTTCAAGTTTTTTTATGAACTCTTCAGCTATAGATTCAAAAACAAGTAGCCTTTTTACGGCAGTACAGGTCTGTCCGCAATTGTAAAATCTTCCTCTAAGGGCTCCTGCAACTGCGGCTTCAAGGTTAGCATCATCACAGACCAGCATAGGATCACTTCCTCCAAGCTCAAGGGTTACTTTTTTCATCCCGCTGGCTGCAAGTTCCGCTACCCGCTTCCCGGTCCCGGCTTCTCCGGTAAAGGAAATCCTTTTTACCTTAGAGTTTTTAACCAGCGATTCCCCCACAATCTCACCAGGGCCTGTGACGATATTGAGCGTACCCGCAGGCAGACCTGCATCACTCAGGACAGAAGCTAGAGTTAAATTAGTAAGGGGAGTACTGCTTGCAGGTTTCAGAACGAGCGTGTTTCCGGAGACCAGGGCAGGCCCTATCTTCCATGCCATAATAAGAGCGGGCATGTTCCAGGGAATTATGGCTGTGCAGACTCCTAGCGGTTTTTTTATAGTAAAAGCGTATCCGTTCTGAGGGACCGGAATGAAATCTCCGTGGAAACTGCTCGCAAGCCCGCAATAATATTCAAGGACATTTGCAAAACCTTCTATCTCATTTTTAGCCTCGGTAAGAGGTTTCCCCTGCTCCCTGGTCAGCAAGACAGCAAGCTCATCCTTTTTCTGCCTTACAGTCCCCGCAGCCCTGTAAAGAATCCCGGCTCTCCGCTGGGGAGATGTGGCTGCCCAGCCACTAAAGGCTGACGATGCAGCTTCAACGGCCATTGCCGCATCATCCTCAGTCCCTCTTGGAACCCTGTCAATAAGCTCACCTGTTGCCGGGTTTATAATATCGGAAAACTCACCACTGCATGCATCCACAGCTTTTCCGCCAATCTGCATTTTCATATTTATCACTATCTGCAAAGCTCTATTTTAAGATAACAAGCCAATGCCCTGGAAACAATAATCTAAAATTCAGTGAAAGGTGAAATGAAAGTGAGAGTGAAGTAATTTTTTCATACGATAAAAATATAAACGTATTTACAAAATACATATTATCGATACTTCTGTCAGCCAAATAAAAATTGAGGTCGCAGGAGTGCTGGCTGCGGGGAATTTTCGAAGGAGTTTAATAACCTTCAGGAACCAGCAGGAACCGTCGTAACCTTTCGGAATTATAAAACCTGGCTCCGAGTACAGGTTTTATGCATAGAAAGTACACTTCAAGAGAGCGGGGCTCTGGAATGTGCTTATTAAATAATCGATTTTGAAGGGAAGAGAGCTGTGTTAGAGTATCTTCACGTGATTTTCTGGTTTGCTTTTATCGAAATTCTGGGCTTGATCTCCATTCCTCTTGCCGGAATAGCTGGAAACAAGCTTGTTGACAGAGGGTATTCTGCAGCCAGGTCTCTGGGAATAGTGCTTATTACCTACATGGCCTGGCTTTTTTCATACATATGGGGTTTTAGCCGGAGCACAGTCCTGCTTTCAGTACTCATGCTTTGCCTTATTTCGGGAATCGTCTATCGAAAACAAAGGATTTTACCAGAAAAAAAGGTCCTGCTATCAAACGAGCTCGTATTCGCGGCAGGATTTTTTTTCTTCCTGTTTATACGCATGTATCTCCCTGAGATCTACGGGCATGAGAAATTTATGGACTTTGCTTTTCTAAACGCGGTGATGGGGACTTCTTCTTTTCCCCCGGCAGATCCCTGGTTTGCGGGTGGGTCCCTTGACTTTTATTATTATTTGGGCTATTTTTCTGTGGGAGTTCCCGGAAAATTATTTTCTGTCGAGCCTTCAATGCTTTTCAATCTGGCCATTGCACTCACTTTTGCACTTTCAGTCAATCTTCTTTTCGGATTCGGATATAATCTTACTCATGGAAAAGCCAGGTACGGAATTCTGACTGCCCTGTCCGTGATCCTGCTCGGAAACTTGCAGGGACTTAGAGAGTTCATATCCGTATATTTCATCAACGAGACGGTTTCAAGGGGATACTACTGGAGCAGTTCGAGAGTCATCCCCTATACAATAAATGAATTTCCTTATTTCAGTTTCATACACGGGGACCTGCATTCCCATGTGCTTGCAATTCCGTTCCAGCTACTGGTACTTACCTTGTTGCTAAATATATATTTAAGGAAAGACAGCAAACGGGTCTTTGAAAGTGTACCTGAACTTCTGATATTTTCAGTATCATTCGGCTTTTTATTCCCTTTGAATTCCTGGGATTTCCCGGTGTATCTCAGCCTGACGTTTGCGGTTGTTTTTGCTTTTTACTACGGGCATTATATCCGCAATAAGAGCGTACCTGGCTCCGTTACAGGCTTTTTGGGAACAATTTTTCTGGTTTCCATTCTCAGCCTTCTTCCGTATTTGCCCTTCTACTTATCATTTAAACCGCAAGCAGCTGGTGGATTTGACTTTGTTCCGCCGGAAATACGGACAACAATTAAGGAATTCTTGATCCTGTTCAGCCTTTTTCTCTTTCTTACCTTTTCGTTCCTTATGACCCGGCTGGAATCCAGACGAAAAATACAATATTTTATTCTGTGGATAGGAATCTCTGCATTCCTCGCCAGAGAATGGTCAATTCCCCTACTTGTAATCCTTCTCCCCTTACTTGCCCTTTCACTTTATTCATTCCTGAAAGACCTTCCGGAAAGGAGCAGTGCAGGATTCGTATCTCTTCTTATAACAGCCGCTGTAGTTGCAGCACTTCTCTGTGAAGTTATCTTCCTTGATGATCCCATTTCAGGGAATTTTGCCCGTATGAATACGGTTTTCAAATTTTACATGCATTTATGGGTTTTCCTGGCTATTGCAGCTTCCTATTCATACTCTCAGCTCTACCACCGTTACGGGGCTCGGTCAGTGAGTCACTTTCCTTCGAACAGGGGTTATGGGAAAAAATTCTGGATGGTCGCGCTTTTACTCCTGGTTCTCTCGTGCAGCGTTTTTCCTGTAGTAGCAACCTTTACGAGAATTGAGGATATGAATGCGAAACCTGCTCTTGACGGCATGGAATACATGAAAGGACTGGATAGGGGAGATTACGATGCCATAAGGTGGATTCAGAAAAATATCAAAGGGACTCCGGTAATTCTTGAAGCTTCCTCAGATGACAGCAGTTATAGCTATATCTCGCGTGTCTCGGCAAATACCGGGCTTCCAACGGTTGTTGGGTGGGCAAGGCATGAAAGGTTCTGGGGAAGGGATCATGAAGAAATTATGACGAGACTTGAAGACGTAAATTCTATATACAGTACCGGCAGTAAAAAAAAAGCTCTTGAGCTCATGAATAAATATAACGTAAGCTATGTTTATATCGGTCAACTTGAAAGGCAGATGTACTATATAAAGACGGATAAGTTCGAGGACGAAACTTATTTTGAACCGGTTTACCAGGGCTCAGTCCGGATTTATAAAGTAAAAAATGAATTCTGAGGGTTTTCGGTTTTTAGGGGGGACCTTAAACTCGGATTCGTATAAAACTCAATTTATAAAAATCGTAAATTCGCTCCTAATACTGGAATGAAGATTGAGGGGTTTTATCCATTACCAGCGTTTCGGTGGTTTTACCAGCTTATAATGAGGCAGCGAATCTCGAAAAAGCTGTCTTTGTCACAGCGGAAACACTTTATAAAATAACTGACCATTTCGAGATAATTATAGCAGAAGATGGCAGCACGGACGGTACAGACCGGATAGCTTCCAGGCTCTCGGAACAGTATGCTTATGTTGTTCACATGCATTCGGATAAAAGGCAGGGCAGGGGAAAAGCTCTAAGCAGGGCTTTTAAATCTGCCTCAGGAGAAGTCCTCTGCTATATTGATGTGGATCTCGCAACGGATATGAAATATCTGGAAAAACTGGTCAGGGCTGTGAGCACTGAGGGCTATGATTTTGCCACAGGCTCGAGAATGATGTGTGAGAGCGATGCAAAAAGACCTTTCAAGCGGGAATTCGCAAGCAGGGGATATAATTTTCTGGTGAGGCTTTTTTTGCGTTCAAAGCTCTGTGATCATCAGTGCGGTTTTAAGGCTTTCAGAAGAGAAGCTCTTTTTGAACTTCTCGACGAGATAGAAAACGAGCACTGGTTCTGGGATACTGAAGTACTAGTAAGAGCCCAGCACAGAGGATACAAAGTTATAGAGTTTCCGGTTTACTGGAGGCATGGGGGATCAAGCAAGGTTAATCTGGCAAAAGATGTTAAAGGAATGGGGTCAGAAATATTCCGGCTCTGGAGGGAACTTTCATTTCCTCTTTTTGTTTCAGGAAGAGGGAAAATCTTTTTCACAACCGGACTTGCAATCCTGATCCTTGCATTTGTTGCAACCTTCCTTGGTACATCCGACATTCTGGAAAATATAAAGCATGCGTCCTTCAGGACTCTGGTGCTTGCTTCTCTGGTGTACTGTATTTCCTGGCCTTTGAGGGGAATGCGCTTCCAGCAGATCCTTAAAAGACTCGGAAACCAGTACGGGCTCGGATTTCTTACAGGCAGTATCTTTATCAGCCAGTCTGCAAATGTAATCCTTCCGGCACGCATAGGAGATCTGAGCAGGATGTATATCCTGAAAAAAAGCAAAGACCTTTCCCTTACAACGAGTTTCTCCTCGCTGACCGTAGAAAGGGTCTTTGATATAGTTGCAATTACTTCCATAGCAATACTTGCATCTTCAGGCGCAGCTTCCCATTTTGAGCTTGCTCCCTGGATGGATTCTCTGATAAAGCTGTCCGGACTTGCAGTAGTGCTTTTCTTCTCAATTCTGTTTATTGCATCGCTCCGGGAGAGCCACACTAAAACAACACTGGAAAGAGAAAAACTCCAAAACGGGCTCTCTGGCAAGATAAAAGGCTTCACATCCACATTTCTCCACCAGATGAGCGTTGTTGCCGTACGTCCGAGCTCATTTCTGGCCGTGACCGCATCTTCTCTTCTTATATGGGGAATAGATATTTTCACCTGCTTCCTGGTCCTTAAATCATTTCAGGCAGTAGGGGTAAGTCTCTCATCCACGTATATGATATCCCTGATTTTCCTGGCTGTAGCTCTCGGAAATATTGCAAAAATCTTTCCTGTAACGCCTGGAGCCATAGGAACATATGAAGTTGCCCTTACTGCAGTCTTCGCACTTGGGGGAATCGAACCGGAGATAGGGTTTACGGTTGCAGTGCTTGATCATATTATAAAAAACTCAATTACTTTAATCGGAGGCGGCTTTGCCCTTTCAGGTCTCGGATTAAGGTGGAAGGAAGTACTTTGCACGGATAAGGATATTTTGAAAGGATAATCCAGAATAATAGAAATTAAGGCTGAGATTCTTAGACCGGGAATTCGAAAGATAACTGGAAACTTTAACGCAAAGAATTAAAGTAATAACTACATGCTTTATTCGAACTGGTGGTCAAGTGGAAGAAATATCTGAGAAAAAAATAATAGAGGTAAAGGATGCATATTGTCTTCCGGAAGATGTGCTTGAGTCCGTTAATACGGCAATGAAGGAAGATGTGGAAGAAATTGTCAGCCTGTTCAAGGTGCTTGCAGATCCTACCAGGCTCAGGATTCTCAAAGCTTTAGAAGTCCAGAGCCTCTGCGTCTGTGTCCTTGTAGAATGCACGGATCAGAAGCACTCAGCTCTTTCATATC
The DNA here is from genome assembly GCF_004099695.1 of Methanosarcina sp. MSH10X1. Taxonomy (GTDB): domain Archaea; phylum Halobacteriota; class Methanosarcinia; order Methanosarcinales; family Methanosarcinaceae; genus Methanosarcina. The sequence continues at coordinate 45,361 of NZ_SCHL01000022.1, forward strand.
ATCTTAAGCTGTTAAAAGAAGCAAGTCTGGTAGACTCGAGAAGAGAGCGCAGTTTCCAGATTTACTACCTCACGGAGTTCGGGAGTTTACTCCTGAGGCATATTGAAAATCACTTTGAAAAAACTTAAATCCAGGAAAATGGGGAAGTTTTTTCTCTCTTTGAGATTCTTTCCCCTTTAGAACTCTATCCTCTCCGGAAAGCTTCTTTTATCCAGTTTGATTTCCTTTACTTTCTTAAGTTAGCCCTGCAGGGGAAGATCAGATTCTTTCGTTTGAGGCTACAGTGGTTAGCTTTGAGAATTTTACCCCTTTGAGCGCCATTATAGCTTCGGCAAGTTCCTTAATCTCTTCGCCGTCTCCATCCAGAACGACTACTTCAAAGCAGTTGTCGTGATCAAGGTGGATATGCACTGAAGACTTTATCAGGTGAGAATAGTGGTGCTGGATATCTGCAAGGGCATTTGAAAGTCCTCTTTTCGTATGGTCATAAATGACTGCGACTGTTCCCACACGGTGGCCTTTAATGTCACCCATCCATTCGTAATAGGAAATATAACTCCTGATGGCGTCCCTTATGCCTTCCGAACGGGAAGAATAACCTCTTTTTTCAATAATCTCATCAAATTTACCCAGAAGGGTATCGGGAAGGGAAACCCCTATCCTCATAAGTTCTGTTTCCATCGTATCACCAGGTAATCTTGGATTTATCTACAAGATAATACTTTAGCTTATTGTAAGTAGCACTATATATGTTTTTTTCACTTAACCACTAATATAAAAGAGTTGGTTAACAAATAATTATTCTTCAGTAATATTAATCTTTGTGAATGATTTACACTTGCCATAAGGAAAATGAATGGATTCTCTCATTGGGAAGAAATAATATAAAAATATAGAAAAGGTGAAAAGAAAGGCTTAACAGGCTTTTTTTTAAACAAGACTTTTCCAAAATTGTACTGAACACACGTTCCTGACACGTGTATATTTCGCAGCATAGACGCAATTTTTGGACTTATACGAGGTCTCCATTGAGAATATAATCCAGACACGGAAATAGTCCTGTACATGGTGTCGTTGCGCTGTTATCGCCTGTCTACAAGCCTTTTAGGCCTGCCCTTTATCCTGTGCAACTCGAGCCCCATAGGGCCTGTGAAGTTGAATAAGATTTTGAAAGTGCCTTCTCCATGAGCCCTGGAAAGTGGAGGCTTATACCGCAGAAAAGCCCGGATAAAGTTTTCTTTTATAAGATCCCGGTCGCACGTATCAGGATTTATGCATTCCATACTGACCCTGAGTATGGTCTCTCCCTCGTCCTCCTCGCCATAAAGGAAAGCCTCATATTCTCCTGTCAGGTAGTCCATATTTTCACGCTGGAAAACACCCTTTTCAACATCTACGCGGTTAAAGGGAGCTCCTTCCACCCATACCGTTTCAGCTTCCCGCTGAGGAGTCATAATTTTCATGTGAGTTCTTCCGCAGGGGCATTGTTTACGTGTTAGCACTACAGTGGTGTCTTCGGTATCATAGTTTAATAAAAGGTTTCCTGCTTTTGCCCCAACAGGCAGCAGCGTACTCAGGATAACCCTTCCGCATTCTCCCTCAGGTACATAATTCTCTATGTGAGGATCATAAACGTCAAGATGGACAAAATCTTCAGGCACGTGCAACCCGGAGATCTCATTACATTCCCCGCACATAGTGCCTTCCGTGCTCCCATAAGTGTTGTACACGGGACAGCCCCAGATTTCAGAAAGGTAATTCCTGGACTCTTCAGCAAAGGCTTCGCCTCCTACGACCAGTTTATTTATGCCTGATTCCTGTGGGTCAGAACCTTCGGCTCGTATCCTTCTGGCAAGGTTCAGGAGCTTGAAGACACTGCCTACTATGCCTGTAGGCCTGTAGGCTTCGATAACACGCAGGGGAAATGTGCATTTTCCTTCAGGAATAATGCTCATACCAAGCTGCCTGGCCGCAAGGGTCATAGTATTTGCCCCTACATTCATCCCGTAAGAAGCACAGACAACAACCCTGTCTCCCTGGCCGAAACCCTGTGACCTGAAAATCCGGGCGTATTTTTCAGAGTATCGTTCCCAGTCTTCCCACGTAAGGAAAAAGCTTTTAGGAGTTCCGCTGGTTCCGCTGGTTTCATGAACTGTGAAAACATTCTCCCAGGCAACACTACGGAACATAAATTCCTTCATCTCCGGAGGCTGATTTTCGCGAATAGTGTTACCCGAAATTATGGGAAGATCCAGAAGATCTTCATGGTTTTTTATCTCAGCCGGGTCGACGCCCTGTTTCTCAAACCATTTTCTGTAGAAGGGAGAATTTTCTGCCGCATATTTTACCGTATACCGCACCCGCTCCTCTATCAGAGCATCAAGTTCTCCCCTGTCCATAGTTTCTATTTCCGGGTTAAAATAGGTTCCTGAGTTGTCCATATGAAACACCGCCGCCTAGAGTATTAAGACATACCAAAAGCCTGTTATCTATTGATTTTAAACATGAAACGTTTTTGGGAAAATCGTGATTTTCAACCTTTTTCCGGCATAAGAAGGAGCAATATCATAGCCAGGGTTTTCCATCTAAGTATTTGTCAGGAACTTGACCAGCATTAGTGTGAAAATATCTCATATCCTGTATGCAGAATTAACAAGCTATATATAATATATCTCATATGTGTAATTTAATTACTGGTCACAGAGTTAAGCGCAGGGTATCGTGCCTCCCAGAAGCCACATATTACAAGCCCAGGGAGGTTCCTCTTTGTGACCTTGAAATTATTGACTTGTCCGTAGAAGAGCTTGAGGCTATCCGCCTTTGCGATCTCCTTTGTGTTGAGCAGGACGAGGCCGCAGATATGATGGGCATTTCCAGAGAAACCTTCTGGAACGACCTGCAAAAAACCCGACAGAAAGTGGTTAGTGCCCCTGTCAACGGCAAAGGAATCAAGATCTCCGCAGGAGAATATTTGAATAGCGGTGAGTGTAGAGTTGGGTTCCATTGTAAAGGATGCGAGCATTCGTTGGGAATTACAACACAACGAGTAAAGCCCCACCAGCTGTCCGATATGCGATTATGAGGCAATTTACCGAATCGGCAATGGCGGGAGAGGATAGAGGCTCATCGAGAACAATTACTGCTGCCCCAAAAGCAAGGGAAAAGCGGCACTAAAACCCTGAAGCAGGACGTGTAGAAAGTGACAAAAATTGCTATACCATCAATGAATAACAGTGGACTGGAATCCGATGTTTGTTTTCACTTTGGCTCATGCGAATATTTTACCATTGTAGACATACAGGAAAAAACTATTGCAGGCGTTAAGGCGATAAGCAACCTATCACCTGACGGCGAGCATAACTGCACTGCACCTTCGATAATTCTTAAATCACATAATGTTGATACTGTTCTCGTTTCAGGCATCGGGGGAAGACCATTAATATCACTGGTGGAAAAGGAGATAAAGGTATTTGCAGGCGCTACGGGTAAGGTATCCGATGCGGTTCAGGATTACAACAGCGGGTTGCTGCAGCAGTTATCTACTAACGGGACTTGCAGCTGCTCTCATCACTGAAGTGAGTGATAATTGAGAACTGGAGTTGATAATATGGATATAAAAGAGATAAACAAATATGGACAGGAAATAGTAGAGTGCCTTAAACTCACGACTTCTCCGGTTGCAGTAAAGCTGATTCCTAAAGGAGGAGAAATTCCGGAAGGGATTAACAGGGTAGATGAGGCTATGAGACACTGCCAGCTGGTTGA
>NZ_SCHL01000023.1 GCF_004099695.1 Methanosarcina sp. MSH10X1
CAACACTTCTCAGATCTATATTAATGGTGTGGGGAATCCAGCGGACACTCGTGCATGGAATTCACCTGCAGTGGGGAATGATAAAAACATTACCATATGCTCTGGCTACGATTTAACCCCAGGTAACTGTAGTATGTACACTTTTAGACTCTATAACCGGTCGCTATCCCAGGATGAAATTAAGCAGAATTACGAGAATGTAACATATGTTCCAGTTAATGATACAACAATAATTAAAAGACGGGTGTATGGCGACGGTGGGTTACCTCGGTATATGGGGTCATATGCAATTCAGCAATCTGATTATGGTTTAAATGTATTAAATAAAGATTTGAGTATTAATAGCTCCATAGGAACGCCATTTTTCCAGAACCATGATAGCAGTTCATTGACTAACTGTTCACTGGTAGGATCTACTATTAATGGCATTCGATGGAAAAACTATTATGCTCCTGGCTCAAGTGCTGTTTTAACATACAAAGGAGAGAATCGTAGTATCAAAAATACCTGCTTGTTATCCAATGACTCTTTTAATCTCAATCATTCAGTTACGTATTTAAATCAAACTCGGACTACCCAAGACGGCGTGCCTATAAACGGTGGCAGTGCATATGAGTTCTATGGAGACGGCTTAAACACTATTAGTCAAAATGATGCTGGTGGAAATAACGTTATACTGTACACAGACAACGCAAAAATTCAATGCAATGTACTGTATAACGAAACAGGTAAAGAAGCATATTCATATTATCAAACCAGGAATAGTAACACTACTAGAGCCAGTTCATTAGACCTTCCACTTTCTTCACCTGAGTTAACTCCTATGTCTGTTCCTTCTGGATATTTGGGGGCTTTAATTTTTACGGAACATGCGGACTATACAGATCACGATTCTCTACGGACTATTATGTATGGAACCAATAATACAAGTGATCCTACTTACGGGACAAAGGGCTTTATCGGGCATAATCTTAAAGCAACTTGGTCGGTGTTTGCGGTTTCATCATACGGTGGGGAGGGACTTGATAGTCCCGAGTTGAAATCTGTGGTTGACGATATGTATGATCACGGTTTCGAGATTACACCGCATAGTCTCTCCGCAATAGTAAATAACAACACTCCTGACCGTAAAATGGTAGAAACTTATCTACCCTGGTACGTTGAAGAAGAAAATTATTCGTGCAGGGATTGGATAGATCATGGTCTGGCTAGTGGTGCCAGAAACTCTCAACTCAAGAGCCTGGGATGGGATCCTACTAGTAGCCAGTATTATATTATGGATTTGCTTCAGGATCAAGGTATCACATATGCTTGGTCTTTTATTGATGCAAAACCCGATGATGCAAAAGGACTCAGTACATCTAAGAATAGTTCAGTTGGGTTGCCTGCTGATATTGTTTGGCAAAATACAAATCTCGCACTTCCAAACGGTACTCCTGTCTATCAATGGAAAACATGTGCTACAGGAAAGGGATTAGGGCTTACCTACTATACTAATAGTACAGTTGATCACATGCTTTCAACTTACGGGGTAAGTATATGGCACGATTATTGGCCTGATAATTCTTCAGCACCCAATTACTATTATGTCCGGAGCCAGCCGTCGTATATGATTAATGAAACTTTTGACAGTTTTTTGACAAATATATCAGACCAAAAACGAGATGGTAAGCTCTGGAATCCAACAGCATCCGAGTACATTGATTACTGGATTGCTGCAAGCAATGTAGAGGTGAGATGCACAGGGGTAAATACTTACACTGTTGTGAATCATAATCCCGACACATTAGATGGCTTTTCTATGAGAGTTAAAGGAGCTTACACGCCGAAACTTGATGGTGTGCCCCTGAGTAATACAAAACCCAATAAAGGAGATACGATTTTCTGGATGGATCTGCTGACTGGTACGCATACTATTACACTGGAGGCCTGAAGATGAAGAAATTAATAGCTATATTAGCATTACTTGGTGCTCTTTCTGTTATTTCAGTCGCCTCTGCTCAATCTTCATCTTCACAGAGTTGGGGTTCAATTGGAAATGAGAGCGGACAATTTTACGGTATGAGTGGCGTTGCTACTGACATTTCTGGCAATATCTATGTAGCTGAGCTTGATAGCCGGGTACAAAAATTCAGCCTAGACGGTACATATCTCACCCAATTCGATATCCCGGCTAGAAGTATTGCAATTGATTCAGCTGGAAACATTTACGCGACTGTAAATGACTCAATACAGAAGTTTAATTCCAATGGAACTCTCTTAAACACCTGGGGTAGCACTGGAACGGAAAATGGGTATTTTAAGTTCCCTACTGGAATTGCATTAGACTCCTCTGGGAATATATACGTTTCAGATATGGAGAATAACAGGATTCAAAAACTAGACCCTTCAGGCAGGTACGTTATAAGCTGGGGTACATTAGGATCTGGTAACGGAAATTTCAAATCGCCAGCTGGAATCGTTGTAAATGGAGACTATATATACGTTGCTGATACGGGCAATTATAGAATACAGAAATTTGATTTAAACGGGAATTATGTATCAAGCTTAGGTAGCAAAGGAACTGGCAATACTCAATTTAATGGTTCTATAGCTGTTGCAAGCGATTTATCTAAAAACATTTACGTGGCTGATTACTACAACGGCAGGGTGCTTGAGTATGACAGCAACTTTAATTATTTAAATGAATATACCGGGCTTAGTTACCCGACGGCACTGGTTAAAGCCAATGACAATTTATATGTTCTTGATTCTGGGAATTATCGTGTCTGTATTGCCTCTCATCGACCCCCAGATCAACCTCCAGATCAGCACCATTGGGGCTCATTCGGCAATAAGAGTGCACAATTTTACGGCATGAGTGGGATTGCTGCTGATAATTCTGGCAATATTTATGTAGCTGAGCTTGATAACAGAGTACAAAAATTCAGTAGAAATGGCGCGTATCTCACCCAGTTCAATATACCAGCTAGAGATATTGCAATTGATCCAGCTGGAAACATTTACGCGACTGTAAACGACTCAGTACAGAAACTTAATTCCAATGGAACTCTTTTAAACACCTGGGGCAGCACTGGAACGGAAAACGGGACTTTTAGAGTTCCTGCTGGGGTTGCATTAGATTCCTCAGGGAACATCTACGTTTCAGACATGAATAATAACAGGATTCAAAAATTAGATTCTTCAGGCAGGCACGTTACAAGCTGGGGTACATTAGGATCTGGTAACGAAAATCTTGACTCGCCGACTGGAATTACGGTAAGTGGAAGTTATGTATACGTTGCTGATATGGGAAATTGCAGGATACAGAAATTTGATTTAAACGGGAATTACATATCAAGCTTAGGTAGCAAAGGAACTGATGATACTCAATTTAATAGCTCTATAGCAGTTGCAAACGATTCAGCTGGAAATATTTATGTGGCTGATTACTTCAACGGCAGGGTGCTTGAGTATGACAGCAACTTTAATTATTTGAATAAATATACCGGGCTCAGTTACCCGACTGCACTGGATATAGTCAACGACACTTTATATGTTCTTGATTCTGGGAACTATCAAGTTGTATTTTATAATGATAATACTACAATGACTCCTATGATTACCTGGAATACTCCTGCTGATATTCCCTACGGAACAGCATTAAACAGTGCTCAGTTAAATGCTAATGCTTCAGTGCCTGGTAACTTTACTTATACTCCAGCAGCAGGCACTGTGCTGGAGGTAGGTACTCATATCTTGCATGTTGACTTTACACCTGCTGATGCTGCAAAATATACTACAACTTCAAAGGAAGTCACAATTAATGTTTCCGGAAATCCAGGACCTATTGCAAACTTTGATGCCAATGTGACCAGTGGTCCTGCTCCTCTAACTGTCCGGTTTACTAATCTGTCAGAAAATGCAACTGCTTTGTCCTGGAACTTTGGAGATGGGAATAGTTCGACTGAGCAGAATCCAGTGCATACCTATTCTGTAGAAGGAACCTATACAGTGAGTTTGAATGCAAGTAATGCCAACGGTTACAATATTTCGACAAAATCAAATCTAATTACTGTAAACCAAACTACACCAGGTCTGGTTGTTTATTACGATGGTAGTTTCTCAGGAAATTTCCTGGTGGATCTCAGCGGAAACGGTAATACCGGCTATGCTACGAGTGTAACTCCGGGGATAAATCAATCAACTGGTGCAAAATATATAGACCTGAACGGTGTCAATAGCAAGATCGACATTCCTAATAATGCACAGACTAACATCTCCAGTCCTGTGACGATTGAGTTCTATGGCTCAATTAATAATTTCACGAGATATGGAGCACTTGTGAGCAAGTATAACAGATCAAGTGGTTGGTATCTGAGTTGTTCGCCTGAGGAACCTTATTACAATCAAACTCGTTTTAGTGTAGTCAAGGAAAACGGTACTATATCAAAAGCATACAACTCAAAAGTTAACCTTACTGCTGGACAACTCTATCATATTGTAACAACTTACGACAACAACACTTCCCAGATTTATATTAACGGTGTGGGGGATCCAGTTGATGCTCGTACGTGGAATTCACCTGCAGTAGGTAATGATAAAAATATCACCATAGGTTTTGGTTACGACTTAACCCATGGTAACTGTAGTATGTACACATTTAGACTCTATAATCGGTCACTATCCCATGATGAAATTAAGCAGAACTACTATGATTTGACAAATAGAACCAAGCAATCAACTCTAATTACCTGGAATACTCCTGCTGACATAATCAATGGAACAGCCTTGAGTAGCACTCAGTTAAATGCTGCTGCAATTGATTCTATGACTGGAAATACTGTAAATGGTACTTTTGTCTATACTCCAGCAGCAGGAACTGTATTGAGTGTAGGCACATATACATTACATGTTAATTTCACACCTACTGATACTGTAACCTATGAAGTAGCATCAGCAGATGTTCAAATCAATGTTACAAGAAAGCCAGGGCCTATTGCAAACTTTACAGCCGATGTGACCAGTGGTCCTGCTCCTCTAACTGTCCGGTTTACTGACCTGTCAGAAAACGCAACCTCATTATACTGGGACTTTGGAGACGGAAGTAGCTCTGCAGAAGTAAATCCAGTTCATGTATATAACTTCTCAGGACTCTATACTGTTAATTTGACTGCAAGCAATGCAAATGGCACAGGTTCGGCATTGGCTACAATCAATGTTAACAAAGATGAGTTGCAACTCTGGACATTCGACGCAAGTAAATTAAGTGATGTTCCAGACAACATTTACACGGCTAGCAAAGATTATACAACTACATCAAACGTTAGTCTGACATACAACTCGACATTGGGTTCTGTTGACTCCATTCGCTGGCACAATGATGGTGGGGAAACTTACATAACAGGTGCGTACCCCACTGTTAACGAAAACTTGACGTTTACAATGGGAGTGGACTCGAGTTCACCAAGGTCATATGGGAACCTACGTACTTCAGTTGCTTTCTTGGAGGTCAAACACGCTTTAAATGGTAGTTATGAGGTAAAGTCTTACTGGATGCCTGATAATAGCAGTAGTTATTCAGAAAGTTCTAGTCTCCAGATTCCTGCAAGTTCAGTTATTAACAATAGAGTTACGGTTAGTATCCACAGTTACGATTCAAACCGTACGAATGTTATTACTGCTGGGCCTGAACTGAATATGACCACCCCCTATAGAACTGGAACAACTCGAAAACTGCAATACACAAACGTAATTCAGCCTCTGATCTTTATAGACGGTTATGCGTCGGGTAAAGACGAAGATTGGGTTAATGTGCACCTCTACAACATTACACAGTCAATCCCGAGAGATACTATTACGCCATATGCACGAGACGACATAATGGGATTTGGTCTGGACTATCCGTCTGTCGCAAATAACAAGAACGGTACAGATTTCTTAATATCTCGCAATCAAACTGCGACTGTTTACGTCTCGGAGGATAATCTGAAAAACTCTGACGATGTAGCGTATGATAACAGTCTGTTTGCCAACGGGTTTGAGGAAGGTATGCACTCCTATCCTGGACTCGCAACGGTATCTTTCGAGCAAGCCAAAACAATAATAGATTCGGACATGGCGCTTGCGAAATCGACCTTTGGTTCGACGCCTGTTTCATGGAGTTGCCATGAGAATAAAGATAACGTAACACATGCGAACTATATATACAACAAGTATGGGGCTCTGTATAGAAATGGTATGATGGGTATGGGTTTCGTTTCCAGTGTAGATACCCTCTGGAATGAAACTTGGCCCTGGTGGTCAGTAAGTTCAGAGCACGGTGCAATTTGTCCATGTTTCACACATGAGACAGATTATTACCCAGCGAGAAAAGACTACTCAATCGATCCAGAGTTTTTCAAGACTTTTGTGACCAACCTGAATTCGAAAGGTATCAACCTGGTTGGTTTCTCGGAATGGTACTATAGCTCAATGGCACAAACTGCCACCACTGACATCCTGCAGTCTGATGAGAATAGTATGAAATTCCAGCTGAATACGACTGGTGGATATCCAGTTAATCTGAATTTACAGACTGTAATTTCTCCTTCGCATCTGGATTGTAATGGTGTGTCGATACCATTCGAACGAACATCTGATGGCATTAAGTTCAGGAGTGTTGGAAATGGAACATACACTTTAACAAATGTAGGAGTTCCTCCTAAAGCGAATTTTACTGCGAAGCAAACTGGATCGTTGATGGTTCAGTTTAACGACACATCGAGTAACAGTCCAAATGGATGGAATTGGGACTTTGGAGATGGAAACACTTCAACCAGCCAGAATGTAACGCATATTTATTCTGTAGCAGGAAACTATACAGTAAGTCTGACTTCAGTTAATGGTGCAGGTTCAAGTACCAAATCAATGAATATAACCGCAAAGGCAGTACCTACTCTGCCCAATTGCACTAATCCACCAAAAGATTTGGACAACGATGGCCTCTATGAGGATATCATTGGAAACGAAATAGTAGATTTCGATGATGTCATAGTATTGTATGAAAGCATGGATTGGATAAAAGAAAATAATCTTGTTGCTTTCTTTGATTATGACAGAAACAGCTTAATCGACTTTGATGATATTATAATTCTTTATAAAATGATTTAAGGGGGCCGAAAATATGAATAAGCTGTATAGATTTCAGTCCTCCTAGTTTTTGGACTGGGAATATCATGTGCATTGGTATAAAACATCAGTTGTTTGATCCTCAAACAATTTAGATGGACATTGGTACTTTCCAGAATGTCTGGAATATGATGGATGAAGTTCCTGACTGAATGTTAGGATTCAAACATCATAATTTCCTTTTTAAATTCAGAAATTGTGAAAATAGCTGCGGTTTGTTTCATTCCTTAGTTATATCTTGCTGTCAAAAAACTTCTTGATTTCTTCGAGTTCGGTTCTCAGAGTCTTATTATCTATTTCTACCACCCATTTCATAAGAAAAAAATTTAAATAGTCTGAATGTTTTATTATTAGTATTGTTACTTTCTGACAAGTCAAAAATATCAAGAAAAGATAGGAGACGAATCTGGTTATAGGGGATATCTTGTTTAAACAGAGATAAAAACGTATATAAAATGTTTATATAAAGATACAGGAGACAAAACTTTACAAGATCTCATACAAAACTTCGTAACACACCTTGTAGCATGCACTGAGTAAAATAAATGCTACTGTTGCTTTTTTAATTTTATAATAATTTAATCAACTTTGATAATTTAGTAATACTTTGTGTCACGGTTTAAGGAGATAGAACAAATGAATAAGTTGTATAAAATTTTAATTTTTCTAATCTTTTTTGGACTAGGGATACCATGTGCGTCTGCAGCAAATACCATTTATTTTGATCCTCAGACAGTTCAAACGGACATTGGTACTTCCCAGAATATCCAGATTGTAATGGATGAACTTCCCTACGGAATGTCAGGCTTCAACCTCACAATTTCTATTTTAGATCCAGAGATTGCGGAAATAACTGCGGTTTCATTCCCTGGTTGGACTTTTCTACCAGAAACCTCCACAGTTCCCTCAAATTCGGTTTGGATAAAAGCCATAGATCTTACAAATGAAACTGTTGCCGGCAACACTAATGTCGTGCTAGGAAACATTACTATAACCGGAAAAAAGGCAGGCACTGCAGATCTAAACATATCGGAAGGATCTTTTTACGATTATGACTATAGCTCTTATCCTTATACGGAAGATACAATTCCTGATGCAATTTCAGGTGAGATAAATGTATTACCTGCCTTTGTGACTCCTTCAATTACCTGGAGTGATCCTGCTGACATAATCAATGGAACAGCTTTGAGTAGCACTCAGTTAAATGCTGCTGCAATTGATCCTGTAACTGGAAATACTGTAAATGGTACTTTTGTCTATACTCCAGCAGCAGGAACTGTATTAAATGTAGGTACATACACATTGCATGCTGATTTCACACCTGCTGATTCTGCAAACTATACTACAGTATCAAAGGAAGTCACAATCAATGTTTTAGGAGGAGACCTGCTAAGAAATGGCCTGGTCGTTTATTATGATGGCAATTTATCAGGAAACTCCCTGGTGGATCTCAGCGGAAACAGTAACACCGGATTTGCTACTAATGTAACTCAAGGGACAAACCAAACAACTGGTAAAAGTTATATAAACCTTAACGGTGTCAATAGTAAGATCGACATTCCTAATAGTGCACAGACTAATATTTCCAGTCCTGTAACTATTGAGTTCATTGGGTCAATTAATAATTTCAAGAAGTATGGAGCAATTGTAAGCAAGCACAATAGGTATGTAAGTGATTGGTATTTGGGCTCTTCTGCTGCCTCTCCTTACAACCGTGCTCGCTTTGCTGCAGCCACGAGTGCCGGGTGGAAATCCTACGAATCAACAACTGGTCTTGTTGCCGGACAGGTATGTCATATCGTAGTAACTTACGATAAAAACATTGCCCATACTTATATCAATGGTGTAGATTCAGGCTCTAGCACCTGGAATTCCCCGATAGTAGGAGGTGCTCAGAATATCACAATAGGCTCTGGCTACGATTTAAATTACAGCAATTGTAGCATGTACACATTCAGACTCTATAACAGGTCACTTACCCAGGATGAGGTCTTAAAGAATTATGAGTATGACCATTGGAGGTATAATGGAAATACAAATAACTCAACTCCTACAATTACCTGGAATACTCCTGCTGACATAATCAATGGAACAGCCTTAAGCATCACTCAATTAAACGCCGTTGCAACTGATCCTGTAACTGGAGATACTGTAGCTGGTACTTTTGTCTATACTCCAGCAGCAGGAACTGTATTGAGTTTAGGCACTCACACATTACATGTTAATTTCACACCTATTGATACTGCAAAATATACCAGTGCTTCAAAGGATGTTACAATTAATGTTACAACCAAGGTGCCTCCTACAATTACCTGGAATACTCCTGCTGACATAATCAATGGAACAGCTTTGAGTAGCACTCAGTTAAATGCTGCTGCAATTGATCCTGTAACTGGAAATACTGTAACTGGTACTTTTGTCTATACTCCAGCAGCAGGAACTGTATTAAATGTAGGTACACACACATTGCATGCTGATTTCACACCTGTTGATTCTGCAAAATATACTACAGCATCAAAGGAAGTCACAATTACTGTAAAACCAACTGCGCCACGGACACCAGGTCTGGTCGTTTATTATGATGGCAATTTATCAGGAAACTCCCTGGTGGATCTCAGCGGAAACAATAACATCGGCTATGCCACGAGTGTAACTCAGGGAACGAACCCAATAACTGGTGCTAAATACATAAACCTCAACGGTGTCAATAGTAAGATCGACGTTCCTAATAGTGCACAGACTAACATTTCCAGTCCATTGACTATTGAGTTCATCGGGTCAATTAATAATTTCAAGAAGTATGGAGCAATTGTAAGCAAGCACAATAGGTATGTAAGTGATTGGTATTTGGGCTCTTCTGCTGCCTCTCCTTACAACCGTGCTCGCTTTGCTGCAGCCACGAGTGCCGGGTGGAAATCCTACGAATCAACAACTGGTCTTGTTGCCGGTCAGGTGTATCATATCGTTGTAACTTACGATAAAAACATTGCCCATACTTATATCAATGGTGTAGATTCAGGCTCTAGCACCTGGAATTCTCCGATAGTAGGAGGTGCTCAGAATATCACAATAGGCTCTGGCTACGATTTAAATTACAGCAATTGTAGCATGTATACATTTAGACTCTATAACAGGTCACTGTCCTCAGATGAAGTTAGGCAAAATTACGAGAATGATCTTTGGAGACATAATGGATATACAAATACAAAGGCAACTCCTACAATTACCTGGAGTAACCCTGCTGCTATAACCTATGGAACAGCTTTAAGCAGCACTCAGTTAAATGCAAAAGCTTCCGTTCCTGGTAGTTTTATATATAACCCTGCTTCTGGAACTATTCCAAGAGCTGGTACTCATACCTTACAGACCACTTTCACGCCTACTGATTCCGCACACTATAACACGGCTACACGTAGTGTTTCGTTAACCGTAGATAAAGCTACACCTGTGATAACCTGGAACCCTGCTGCTATAACAAGTGGAGTAGCCTTAAGCGTCACTCAGCTAAACGCTGTAGCAACTGATCCTGTAACTGGAGATACTGTAGCTGGTACTTTTGCCTATACTCCGGCAGCAGGAACTGTACTGAGTGTAGGCACTCACACATTACATGTTGATTTCACACCTGCTGATACCGCAAATTACAAGAGTGTATCAAAGGATGTTACACTGATTGCAACTAGTCACAGTATAACTCCTTCAATTACCTGGAGCAAGCCTGCTGACATAACTTATGGTACAGCCTTAAGCAGCATTCAATTAAACGCATTGGCTTCAGTACCCGGTAGTTTTGTCTATACTCCAGCTTCGGGAGCGATTCTGGGAGCTGGTGTTCACGCATTACAGGCTACATTCACTCCTTCTGACTTAACAAACTACACCACGGCTTCAGGCGGTGTTTCATTAACCGTGAATAAAGCTTTACCTTTGATAACCTGGAGTAACCCCGCTGATATTTCATCTGGCACTCCCCTGGGTGAAGCTCAACTGAACGCAGTTGCATCTGTGCCTGGATCTTTTGTTTATACACCAGAAGCAGGAATGGTTCTTAGTGAAGGGACTCACACTTTACAAGTTGCGTTTACTCCGGCTGATGTGACTAACTATACTACAGCTTCCAGCAGTGTCTCGATAAATGTTGTAAGTAAAGCTCCTTCTAAGAGTTCTTCAGGTACTAAAAAAGATAATCCGGTAAAGCTAAAAATATTGGAACCTAACTCTACCCAATCATCGAGTTCAACTGGAAATATTGGAAAGGAAATAAAGTCAGAGTCGGGGAATAAAACGATAAACGAAGGTAATGAAGAGAAAATAGATTCAGAGTTAGGGAACGAGGTGATTAATCAACATAATATGTCGAATAAAGGGAAACAAACTGAGCAGAAAGAAATACAGAGCATACCTGGCTTTGGAATAGCCTGCAGTATGGTTTGTCTCTTTGGCGCGCTCCTATGTAAGAGAAAGTAAAATCTTTCACTACTTCGCATTGACTGAAAAATAATCGATAGGAGCAAATAAGGGCTAATTCCAGCCTTTTCAAAGGCTGGATACGGCCCTTCATTAAGAAAGGTTTATAAACAAAATGCAAAATCACTGTGCTAAAGACTCAGTGGTAGTTTACTTTAAATCAGCTAGATAGTTTATTCCTGGAGAATACGTCTTGTTTTTCTTAAGAAGCTTTTGCTCATATGCGGATTTAGTTGTTTTGGCGATATTTTTCCAGGTAAAAGTTTCAGCATATTTTTTAATTCTAGAACTATTCCAATTCTTATCTAAGGCTAATAATATAGTCTTTTCCAGTTCTGCTGAACTTGCAGGCTCACACAGTAAGCCATACTCTTCTGAGGCTATTATTTCAGGAATTCCCCCGACTTTCGTCCCTATAAACGGTTTTCCACACCCGATTGCTTCAAACATGACAATGGGATTTCCCTCACCCAGACTTGGAAGGACAAAGAAATCACTTGCGTTTATATAGATTGGAATCTCGTTGTCAGGAATCCATCCTACAAGTTTTACATAATCCTCAAGTTTGGAATTTTTAATTTGTTGCTCTAGAGTTTCTGACAGATAGCCTTTCCCTGCAATAATACAGTAAATATCGGATCTGGTTTTTGCAATATTGCCAATTGCTTCAATAAGATACTTATGACCTTTTATATCAATTAGGTTTGATATGTTAAAGATAACCTTTTTATTCATAGGTACTTTCAGCGTAGACCGGCATTCATCAGTATTCCTTGGGAAAAAGATAGCTGAATCGTAGCCGTTTGGAATTACAACTAATTTGTCAGAGTATTGTGGGAAAGTCTTTGAGATAAATTCTCTCTGTCTATTTGAAACTAAAATCATCGTGTCTACGTTTTTTAAAACAAAGTTAAAAAAAAGTTTATACTTTTTCACGAATTCTTCTGTTCTTGAGTGATGAAATGTAACAATTAACTTCTTATCTACAATCTTTGATGCTATGGATGCCGTAACGGAGGAAACGAAGCTGAAGATTCCTCCCGATGTTTGATCATGGATTATCTCGTATTTTTTTCGATTGGATATTATCTCTAAGAATAATCCAAAAGTGCGCCGATAGACCTTCTCAAAGTTCGTGTTTTTTGAGTGAGCTTTGTTTGTGTAGTAATTATATAATAATATTTCGTTCTCCTCAACAGACAAATTTTCAATTAAGTTCTTGGTATGTGTAGAAACCCCACCTGAAGAAGCTACAGATCCACACATTAAAACTTTTACCATTTTGCCACCCCCGCTTTTTCCAAATATGTTGCCATTGACAGCATCATCCAAGCTGCTCCCCATCTCATATAGGGAATTCTGTTTGTGAAAACTCGGCTTTTCTGATAGAAGAAATATCCAGAATTACCCTGCATATTAGAGATTGTCCATTCCAGAATCTTTTTTGCAAATTCAAGGAATTCTGGATCAAATGTACTTAACTTACTAAACGTAATTATCCCCTGGGCTTGATTATGTATATCTATAGGGTACAGTTTGGGATATCGGTAATAGCACCTACCATTATCTAAAAACTGTTTTTTCCTGTAAAAATTTACACCTCTCTTAATTGAGTCTGTTAGCTGGTCCCGTTCTCTCGGCTCAGCAAAAGGAAGGTACTCGACCAGAGAATCTATTATAAAACCTTGATGGAAATCCGTTTGACGCCTTATCTTTCCACTTTTATATTTACTGTAGATCCAGCAACCATCTGCATCCTGGGTATGTATTATAAATTCAGAAAGTTTAGAAGCTATCTTTCTTATCTCAGCATCGTCAAATAGATGCATTAACCTGCACATAGCGGTAAGACCTTCGGCAGAAGCGTTTATTACTATTTTATTTTCACTTAAGACATCGTACTTCAGGTAATAATAACCATCATCGGTTTCTCCCAGCAAATATTCTATTAAGAAATCGTAGGCGCTTTTTCCGATATCTTTTAACTCCTTGTCCTTAAAAATTATGTAACTATCAACCATTGTTTTGATCACATTTGACGTTGTGATAACATCAGGTATATCCGGAGCTAGTATGCTTCCATCAAATCCCCTGTAATTAAAATAGTGTCCTGCCCAGCAATCAGACCCATACGTTTGTTTGAGAGACTTGCTTTTTAAAAGGTTGATACACTCAAATAAATCTTCTTTATAGCGCTGATCATTTGTCAAAGAATAGATTTTTGAAAATGATTGGGCAAAAAGGGATATCCCTTTTACGTCTAGCCCTTTTTCAATACCCATAATTGGCCTGATGTTTAAGATGGAGTACTTATTCAATTGAGTTACTAGTATCTCAAGTAGCTGAGAGTTCGAACAGAATTTGTTTACTATTTCACTGTTCAGTGCATCATAAGGGTCCCATCCATAGTACTCTTCGCTCTTTACCCAGTTATAAAGCGATCTCATGGAATTATCTACAAGTATATCGAAGGCCATAAGTTATCCCCCAGTTTAACTTATAACGCATTAATTGTTGCAGCTATCCTGCTGCTTGCATTTCCTTCCCCGAATCTGTTCCGGTGTTCCTGGGCCAAAGGCATAAATTCATTCACTGCTTCTACAATCTTATCTTTATTGGAACCAACTAGTACATTCCATCCATCTCTAATGGTCTCAATCCACTCTGTGTTCTCCCTGAGTGTTACACACGGGACTTTCAAAATATATGCTTCTTTCTGAACGCCTCCGGAGTCGGTCAGAATCATCTTAGCATGATTCATGAGTTTTATGAAATCAAAGAATCCCAGAGGTTTTGTTAACGTAACAGAGGAGCGTAAGCTCTCATATAAGCCGTAGCTCCTTAGCAATTTTTCAGTTCGTGGATGAACGGGGAAAATGATATTTCCGTCCAGTTCTTGAAAAGCCTCAATAATATTTCGAAGGTTCCCGATATTATCAGTATTACTTGCTCGGTGGATGGTAGCAACCAGATAATCCCTGTTCTTCAGGTTAAGATCCTTTAAGATTGAGGATTGGGTTTCTGCAATCTCCTTATTGAGAAGAAGAGAATCAACCATAACATCGCCGGTTAAATACACATTTTTAGTGATTCCTTCTTCTTTCAGGTTGTCAACGGCATTCTGAGTTGGGCAAAACAAGATGTCTGAGCAATGGTCTGTCAAAACGCGGTTGATTTCTTCGGGCATAGACCTGTCAAAACTCCTTAATCCGGATTCGACATGGGCGTTTTTTATTCCAAGCTTTGATGCTGCCAGAGCTCCTGCAAGTGTCGAGTTTGTGTCTCCATAAGTCAGCACAAGGTCCGGTTGTTCAATTTTAAGGACCTCTTCTAGTTTTCGAAGCATTTCTCCAGTTTGCTGACCATGTGAGCCTGAACCCACACCAAGATAGTAGTCAGGCTCAGGAATGCAGAGTTCCTCAAAGAATACCTTGTTCATCTCATAGTCATAATGCTGGCCAGTGTGAATCAAGCATTCTTCGTTAGTTTTTCTTAATTCTCTTGAAACCACAGAAGCTTTCACGAACTGAGGTCTAACGCCTACAACACTTGCGATTTTCATAATAGATCACCCTGCAGGGTGATGGAATTGCCATCTCTTTTAGAATATTTTTTCTGTTCTTTTATTTTGTTTAGACTATCTGGATAATTGCCAATGAAGGAAGCCAGAAATTTGGTAGCATCGATCTTGTCAGCCAGGAGCTTATCTCTTCTTTCTTTCCATTTGTTTTTCAGATCAGGTTGCTGAATAAGTTCTACTGCTTTCTCAATGGCTTTTTCAGGAGCATTGAAGCTGAAAATAAGATTGTACTTGTTCTCAAGTTCAATGAAATTGCCCATATCTCTCTTGCCTACAAAAGAGTTGAATCTGACAACTGGGGTTCCCAGGACTGCAGACTCGGTAGTAATTGTCTGGGTGTCAGCCACAACAAGTTTGGCATAATATAAGATATCGTGAATGCGAGATTTCGGGATTTTCAGCAAATACCTGTTAAAATCATCTGGCAATTTTATTTCAGACGAGATAAACACACGTGCATGCTTGCTCAGTTCATTAACCAGGAACCTTTTTTGATCAATGGAAAACCCATTTATTCCAAAATCATGTACGGCGTCAAATGCATTGAAGCGTAAAAGTACGTAATCTTCATCCTGACTTATTCCAAGGAAATCATAAATTTTTACATCCGGTACAAAATAATTTTTATGTAAATAGGCAATTTCTTTAAAGCTATTAAATTTGATGTGCTTTGGACCCAGGTCTATAGTAAACGACGAAGGAGTGAGAACTACATCTACAAAAGGCTTAAAGAGCATGAACTGAAAAGGTGTAGGTTCTGAATCGTTAAAAATTATGCATCTTTTACGTAGCAACTGTGATGTATACGCTGAGTAAACTCCCATTCCAACTAACAGATCCGGCTTTTTCTTCCGGAGAAAATGATATGCTGTTAGCACATTGAAGGGTAGATCTAAGATTTTTCCATATTTTGAATCAGGTACATTGGCGTATACAAAATACTCAAAACCCATCTCATCTAATAGGTGGACTGTATCTCCATAATTTCTTGCCAAAATAATGGCTTGATGCCCGCTACGTTCTAAAGATTTTATAACATTCTTATATAAGTGAACATGTGCTGGCGTATTTATAAAAAATGCAATTTTCAAAAGTATACCCCCTGCATTTTGCTCCCAAAATTTATATTTAAATATGTTTCTTCGAGATCATATCTTTCAAAATCGCTGCTAGGACCTCAAGGCCATGAGAAACCGGTTTTTTGGTAGAGCCGTCAACATCGTAACGGACTCCGATTTCAACTTCTTTTAGTCGGAGGCCGGCATTTCCAGCATCCGTAAGCATTTCGCTTTCTATTGCCATGCCCTGCGCATTGAAGCGAAATTTTTCAATTGTTGAAGCGGCAAAGGCGCGAAAACCACTCTGTGAATCCGTGATCTTGAGACCTGATTGTATGTTGGTAAACCTGTCCAGGATGGTCTGGCCTATTCGACGGTATGCAGGCGTGTTCTTTTCCAGACCATACAGGTATCGGCTGCCGTTGACCATTTCAGCCTCGCCTTCGACAATAGGAGCCACCAGTCTTGGGATCTCGGCAGGATTATGCTGGCCATCAGAATCCATTGTCACAATTATATCAGCACCCATAGTGAGTGCGGTTTCAAAGCCAGTTTTGAGAGCCCTTCCTTTTCCTTTGTTCACTTCGTGGACAATGACCTCGGCTCCGGCTTTCCTGGCAACGTCCGCTGTCCGGTCCGAACTGCCATCATCAACAACAATCACTTTGTCTGCGTATAATCTTGTAAGGTGAACCATGCTTCCTATGGAAATTTCTTCGTTATAAGCAGGAAGAATCACTGAAATTTGTTTGATAGCTGTCTGCATTTTGTGTGGATAATCATTCAAAGTTACACACTCAGGTTTGTCAATAATATTCGACTCTCCTCTCATATTCACACCCCAATTTGACTCTCAAGTGAAAGATACAGAATACGATATTTAATCCTTTCAATTTATTGAAATATAATTAGATAGAAATTCCAATAAGATAACATTTCATCAATGATGTTAGAATATCAAACTAGACTAATATTACGGCGGTGAAATTTAAAAAAAATAAATAAGTTCGGAGATAGAAATCTTTTCTAGTAAAAATATTGAATTGTGCCAGAGCTCACTGAAATAAAATTCTGTATAGGACTGAATAGCCTGAGAAACCTGTTTTTGCGGCAAAATCTATTGAACTGCTGGCAGTAGTCAGGAGAAAGAAGCAGGAAACCCCTAAGTTTTTAGTTTTGGGTAGTTCAAAAAAAGAACCAGACTCTCATGCACCTTATGAAAATAATTATGCCTATGTTAAATAATTAAACAATTTTTTGTAAAAAACAATTTAAACTGCATAGTTATATATTTTTCGTAAAAATAATAAAACCAGTCTATAAAGAGAAAAGCTTTTATAATTTGTTATATCTTACATCAATGATCTGTTATTAGAGTAATAATGGATCACTAGTTTACTTGAAGTATTAATGGATCACTAGTTTCTTGCAGTATTGAAGCAACCATTGTCATTGCTCACAGGAATCTTTATGCTAACAAGTGTTATCTCACCTATCATTTCCGCAACTCCCGGTCTTCCCGAGTACTGGAACATCGTTATTGCCGGGCTTTTGATACTTCTATCTCTTATGGAAGTCCTAGCTGCAACTCAAAAATGGAACAGAGATATTAACTGTTCTTTTAATATTGCAATCATTCCTTTAATTCTTAATTTTATTGGGATTATCATTTTTAAAGCTACAGAAGTTATCTAATTTAGATTCCCTAATATCCTTTCTAAGATCAACCGCCCAAATGTTTATGGATAACATGAAAATACAGTCTACAAATAAAAATCAAACTGATAGTGTATAATAAAATATAAACAAAAAAACGATAAAATAGTCTGCATTAAATTAAGAATTCTACAAAGCCTTTATCTGATGATAGTATAGATTGCTTCTTATTTTTTTTAGATAAGGAAGAAAGGGCACTTTTACAATCATATTTTTATAAAACTTTAAGTAAAAATGGAAGTTAGAAAATTCCTATAGAGTCAATATTTTATATTATTCAATAATGGTTAACACTTTCCTTTTTTGGCAAATTCTTGTTTTTAATTATGAAACGGTTCTTCAAATCAGGGCCTGATAGTAACCTTTCTTCTCCACAACTTCAACCGGAAGAGAAAAAAGTTCGGAAAGGTTTGCATCGGTCAGGATTTCCTGTTTTTTCCCGTCCATGAAAATTCTTCCGTCCTTTATAAGGATCACACGGTTGATTTCGGGAATTATGTCTTCAAGGGTATGAGTAACCAGAATAATATTTTTTCCCGAACCTGCGATTTTCCTAACACTCTCGCGGAAACCGTGAAGGGCTTTAAGGTCAAGGCTATTTGCAGGCTCGTCTAAAATAAGGGCTTGCGGGTTGTGCACAAGGGCTCTGCCTATAAGTACCCTTCTGGCTTCTCCCGAAGAGAGTTCGGACATGAGCCTGTCTGCAAGGTGGGAAATTTCAAGAAAGGCAAGTACTTCCCTTGATCTGGCTTCCATTTCAGGGGTAATTTTATGGTTGTAGTAAATTCCTATGCTGCTGAAAAATCCTGAGAGTACGACCTCGAGCACGCTGACCTGGCGGCAGTATATATGCTGAAGATCCCCGGATACTATCCCGAGTAATTTCCTGAGCTCAAAAACGTGCCAGGTCGCTTTGCCCATGATATTAAGAACAAGCCCGTCGGCTGCTGCAAGGGGATGATATTCCTTTGTAAAGGTCTTGATAAGGGAAGATTTGCCGGAGCCGTTAGGCCCGATAATTGCAACATGCTCCCCCTGCTCGATAGATAGGGAGATAGAGTCAAGGATTTTTCTCCCGCCCCTGACAACGGTTACGTTTTTTAGTTCCAGTAGGGAAGGGGAATCAGTCTTCCCTGGAAGGTGCATATTCTGAGCCATTTTTACCATCTATCCGAAAATCTGGGTTAATATCTTATAAATACTCGAAATCTAAGATTACACTCGGTTTTTCTATTAGCAAACAAACCTGTAGTTCCAATATAAAGATTTACATTTAACTCATGAAGAGATTATAAGCAAAGAAATTAATCGGAGGTAATAATTTTGAATATAGCTGTGAATGTAGCCGGTAACATGACCACGAATATAATTACGAATATAACCACGAATATACTTACGAATATAACCTGAAACAAACAGTATATCTAACCGTGAGTAAGAAACATGGAAAACTCTCGAAGATCTATTCTATTGATTTTCAAAGACTGGCTCAAAAAATTGGTTAATTTGTTGAAGAATTCCCTGAAACTACCCCGGATTAATAATAATAAAACATATAATTATAATTAATCTGTCCCGTTTTATGGACATTCCAGCTTATTCTATAAATCATTTCTAAAGATTGAATCATAAAAATAAATATAGTTGACTCATATTCTTTTTGAGTTTTTTAATTCCATTGTGTCCTTTTAAGGGCTTTCTCAAATCCTCTTTCTTATTTAATTTCTTAATAACACCTTTCTGAAAATTATTAGTCTCTATTTTAGTTTCTTGTATTTGTTTCTGGCGTTTATATAATCTTTTAACATAGTTTTGCTTCTACTGGATAACGGGGGATTCTGGGGGTTCTTTGTTGGAAGTTTGCAATACTCGAGGTTCATTCAGTTCCTACCTCTACGAGATACGCTTTATCATTCTTTTCTATGTAATCGGAGACTGGGCCTCTACGGTTTACGCCCTGCCTCAGGGCATGGAGTATAATCCGGTTCCTGCCATGATTCTGGAAAATTACGGGATTTACCACCTGTTACTTGTTAAGATAGGGTTTATCTTCCTGCTTTTTTACATAGCACCCATGATAAAAGCTTCAGCGGAAAGATGGGCTCTTACAAAACATATTATTGAATCTGTAGGTGTCTTTGTAACCGTGAATAATCTTATGGTTGTCTGGTACGGGAATAGCCTTTTACAGGTTCTCGGGCTTATCTGATTTTATCAGGCTCATACAACTGCCTGTTTTTCTTCTTTTTCCCAGGCTGGTATGAATCATCTTTATTATTTATCTGAACCTCTTTTCCGGGCGGTCTAATTTTCTTCTTATACCATCTGGGCCTCTCTGTCTTGACAGGGGCTCTGAATTTTTTCTTCCTGCCAACTGATTTTCTCTTTACTCCAGCTTTTCTTTCTTACCTGGTTTTTGCATAAAGGAAGCAGTCGTAATAATCTTCCCCTACCCTGTGGACTTTTTTCATAGTGCATTCTTTCTGGTACCCGCATTTCCGGGCCACACGCTCGCTTGCAAGATTCCGGGTATCCATAAGAATGATGATTCGCTGTAAATCCAGCATCTCAAACCCGAGCTTTTCAAGCTGTTTCACAGCCTCGGTTGCAATGCCCTTTCCCTGATAGTTCCTGTCAATGAAGTACCCGATTTCTCCTATCCAGGGCCTGTGCTGGTCGATCCTGATCCCGCAGGCTCCGACAAGTTTTCCGTAATAAAGAACAGAGTAGTTGTGTTCAAAATTAGCCCTTCTCTTGGCTTCATTAAGCTGCAGAAAATACCTTTCTTCTTCAAGCGTTTTTATGGGAAACTCAATGAATTCAAGGTCTGTATGTGAAATTATCTCAATGAAGCGTTCGGCATCAAAGAGTTCCTGAGGGCGGATTTTTACTTCAGGCATAAACAGAGATTGAATCTTCCCTATGAAAAACGTTTTCAGGCCCGGTTTTTATTTCTTTTCTTTTCTGTTTTATCTTCTGAAGGAAAGTTAAAAAAAGATCCAGATAATATATAAATAAAATATAAGTACACCTATAATTAAATAAAGGATTGTGGAACCCAATATCGTATCCAGGATCAGAGAAGACCTGACCCTGAATGTGGACGAGAAAACCAGAGCCAGTTTTTCCCGATTTTTTAAAGAAGAAGTACACTGCTATGGGGTAAGGTCTGCGCTTGTGGGAAAAATTGCGAAAGATTATTTTAAAGAAATCGAGTCCGAAGATCGGAAAACAGTCTTTGCCCTGTGCGAAGAACTTTTCAGGTCCGATTACTGCGAGGAAGCTTTTATCGCAGCCGAGTGGGCTTACCTGGTGAGAGAGAATTACTCTGAGACCGACTTCTTTACCTTTGAACGCTGGATTGAAAATTACGTTAACAACTGGGCGAAGTGTGACACCCTCTGCAACCATGCCGTGGGCTCTTTTATCGAGAAATTTCCGGCGTATGTGGAGAACCTCAAAGTCTGGGCCAGATCGGACAACAGATGGGTCCGACGGGCGGCGGCAGTGACCCTTATCCTGCCTGCCCGAAAAGGCAATTTCTTGAACGAGGTTTTTGAAATTTCCAACATCCTGCTCAGAGACCGGGACGATCTGGTGCAGAAAGGCTACGGCTGGATGCTCAAAGAAGCCAGCAAACCCCACCGGCAGGAAGTCTTCGAATACGTCATGAAAAACAAAAAAGAGATGCCCAGGACCGCACTCAGGTATGCAATCGAGAAGATGCCTCCGGATTTGAGAGCCAGAGCTATGGAGAAATGACCGGAAAACTTGAACCAGGCAACGGAAGCTTTACAGGAAACCTGAAAGATTAGATAATGTTACACGGATAACGAGTAGCACTTAAAGAGAGACAAATATCAGAAAAAGTCAGTGGTAGTGGGGAGTAAGAAACTTTCCCGACACAGTACCCCCATACTGTATCTTCGTTCCTTACTCCCGGATGTTCCCTTTTAATTCCTGTATCTTTGCCTGCAACTGAATTCTGCAGGAACTTTACTTCACTTACATATTTTTCCCTAGGTTACAATTAGAAGGATCTCTTCACAAGTATTTTGTTCTATTTATCCAGTTATGATACGAACTTAACATTTAAGTAACTTTTAATAGCATCGTTCTCCCCGACCGGGTTCTTTAAATAGCCCTTTTCTACTAGGCAGGTTGTCAGGTATCCCTATTTTCCATTTAATGAGATAAAATGTGAATGAGCAGGGAAAAGGTAAGAGAACGGGCTATTGAGAGTGTTATCCGATCAAGAAAAGTATTTTCTAGTTAATCTCAGAAAAGTAAATTTTTACATACTTTTCCCAGATTAAATCAGTGCAATTTTTCTAGAATTACCTGTAATCTATCTATTGGAAACTTTTTAGGCAATTGGTTAATACATCTCCGTATTGTTTATTGGCTAGCAAAGTTCATTAAAATAAGGGTTGAAAGTAATCGTCTCTGCCTGCACAAGCCTCACCTGGCCGAATTAAAAAGCAAGCTCCATTAAAACAAGGATTGAAACATTATCCCTACTCAATTTACAGTTCCATAAAAGTTACTAAAAACCATATAACTTCAAAACTTCTCTCAACAAACTTAATATACTGGTTACTTTTATTTTTATTCCAATTGAGTTATTAATTTGCTCCTGCATTTTTAGGCACAAGATGGAAGGGGAGCTTAATTTAAGCTTTTTATAATAATGCAAAAACTAGAGCTTTTACGAGCTTCAATAATAAACACGGATGGGAAAATGATAGAAAATATTTGGATAATAATTCCGAATATAATAGCGTCTTATATGGTCATGATCAATAAAGCATTTTATGCCAACGTGATCTACTGCTTCGGTTACCTTCTATTCATCTGGCATAATTATAATTCTGGTGACAGCTCACAAATGATCTATTTCACAATTTTAGAAGTAATGTCAATTGTTGGGGTCTTTCTATATTTATATACGACTAGAAAAGCGACCAGAATTGATAAGACGAAAAGCAGTAATGGGTGATCCGGGGCCAGGTGAGAGTACTGCAGCAGCCTATCTCTCACGCCCTGTAAACAAAAAGGAATTTACTGATTATTTCACGAGTTCGCGAGAGGAAATAAAGATTATGAGCAAGACCCATTAAGACAAAAGTTTGAACACCGCACAGATCTGTTGTCGCGCGGTTCAATGCCTGCCCTCAAAAAATAAAAATGAACGTTTTTTATTTCACATATTAATTTTTGATCTATTATCCGTAATATATTGTAGCACGTTTTTAACTGAAATAACCTTCTTTTTATTTTTCAGGTTTATTCCGTAGTCACTCCGTCGAATTCGGCTTCATTGGCTTCGGCTTCTTCTTTCGTGGCGCGCACGATTCCGTCTTTGTGATGTGCCGGCGAATAGATCGTATACATTTTCAGTTCTTCTGTTTCCGAAGTGTTGATAATATTGTGCTGCGCGCCGGCTGGCACAACTATTGCTATTCCGTCACTGAGTTCGTATTCGTTGCCGTCGATGACGCACTTGCCCTGCCCGGCTTCAAAACGGAAAAACTGGTCGTTTTCCTCATGCACTTCCATCCCGATATCTTCCCCGGGCCTGAGGCTCATGAGTACTAGCTGGCTGTACTTTGAGGTGTAAAGCACCTTACGGAAATTGTCATTTTCCAGAGTGGCGTCTTCGATATTGATATGGTATCCTTTCATACGTTTTAATTCATGGATACTGGTATATAAAGTTACTCGATAACTGTTTCAACTTAACTAAATATAGGGATCTTCAACTCTCAAATCCTAAAGCTTTAATAATATCAGAAATCGGAACAGTTAAATCAAAATTGAAACTGTTCCGAGAACATAAAAATAGGCAGAAGCGAAAAAAAGAGCGAAAATAATCGGCTGATGAATAATAAAGTTAATATTTATAAAGTAGAATTACTAATAAAACTTTTTAAGGCAATTTCAAATCAAAAAATGGATTCCGTTAAAATTGAAATTAAAATTAAACTTCTTTACAACGCTCCCTGTAAAAAAGCAGTAATTTAAGAGAAATTGAATCGTATCGAAACCCTTAAAAGATGATGTTATGATTATGTGAGCTTGATGCCGCAGAAAAATAAAAAGGAGTAGGTAAAATGTCACCGATTGAAGTTCAGATGTCAATATGTACCTTATTTATCTCAAGTATATCTGTTATAATGTTATTCTTTGTCTATAAGTTCTTCACATGGCAGAGTTCTAAGTACGGACAGAGAATTCCCTTTATAGGTTCATTGGACCGGGCTATATACCAGCTGTCGGGTAGGAAAAAACTGCACTAAAAAGAGACTAATAGGTTAAATGAGTATAAAAGCCAGATGACTGTGGAGATGAAGATAAACAGGATAAGAAAGTATGGGAACAAGCACGGAATATTGCCCTTATATTTATACCAACTTTAAGTGAAACCGGATGCAAACCAGAATGTAAACCAGTATAAATCCCAATGCAAATTAAATTTTAAGATTAACGAAAAATGAAATACGAGCTGAAAATTTAATAGCTTTAATTTTTTTTACAATAAACTTAATATACTTGTGCATACTATTTTTATTTATAATAATTTATTTTAATGCCATGCTTTTTTATCATGGGAAATGATAAAATATCTGATTTAATTTTTTCTTGATAACTTATATCTATAGTTCACAGCTTAGCGTTTTACAGATTTGAAACGCTAGAATCCACAACCTGGAAAATTATTTCAAAAACAATATTAATTAAAAAAGGATGTGAGAAGTTTGGATACACGAAAAATGAAAACTCTGGTTCGAAAATTCAATATCTGTATTGAAATGAATAAAGATTATCAGGCCTATTCAGATTTTAAGGAAGGGGTTAACAAAGGCCTGGATCTCGCCAAGTGCAGTTTCGAGGAGAATCTGGAAAAACTTTCTTTATCCTTCCCGGATGATGATCAGGTTGAAGGGGTAAGAATCCTGGAAAATGACTTTAACCAGTTTTTAGACGGGATCACCCTGTCAAAAACGCCTAACTGCTCGGAGGAGCGCTTGGATGGGGTACACACCGGATTCGAAAGATCTAAAAAAATATTTAAAGAATTTATAAAGGAATCATTTTTCCCGATGAACACATAAAAGTCTAGAGCTTCTTGAGCCCGGAAGCTCTGTTCTTTTTATGTAGTTTAAAAGCTCCACTTTTATGAATACAAACCCTCTATGCTTTTTTGTCAATTTTAATAATCCACCATTTTAGCGAGCCTGAAACCTCTGATGTTAAAAAGGGTTCAAATTGTCGTGCTTTTGAACCTATAAAGGTGAAAAAAGAAAGAAAACATTAAGTATAAAGTTATTTAGTTCGATACAAAGTTATTTAGTCCAGAAAATTATACGGCTGAAACCGATCCACAGGCAAGATCCTTTAAAATAAAGATTTGAATTCTTCTGGCAGGAAAGTCCAGTCTACTTATAAAGATTTGAAAGTAGGAACAATTCCAAGAAGAATCGAAAGCTAAACAAAATGAATATATAAAATGGAATATATAATCTCCTGTGCACATCTGGATAAATCCGAATTTTTTCATTCATAAGGGGGGAATTTATGGACGAGAAAGAAGATCAGACAATGTTTGGGGTCTGTCCGAATTGCGGAAAGCCGTTCAGGATAGAATCAAAAAGTGGCGGGGAAGACTGGCGTTATTGCGCAGACGTCTGCATAAACCCTGCAGCAATACCGGCAGGGGCAAGGCTACAGCCCGATCAGGCTACCTTACGCTTCGTAGACGGAAATATGAATGAGTATATGCGAGACGAATATATCAAAGTTCATGGCATTGATCCTCTGCCTATCTGGAAAGCAATGGAAAAATGGCGTGAAGAGCAGATGAAAAAGTGGAAGATGTAACTCTCCATATTTTATTTTGAGTTATTCTACTTTCCCACTTTCTATTTATTTTGCTTTTACCCGGTTCTATTCTTTTTTCCATTTTGATTTTTTAGCCTTTGGTTTCTAGTTTTTTATTCTTTCGAATTTATTCCTTTTTATGTTTTGCGTCCTCTTTATTTCTTTATTTTTCTATCAGTTTTAATTTTCCACTCTATCTCTCCTTTCTTATTATAGCACTCGACGAATTAAATGAATTGATCGATTCGAAATAAAATATATATAATATATCAATTAATTATCTGGAAGCATGTTAATTTAATCAAGGGTTAAAACTTCCTTTTACGGCGTAGATAATTTTTTTTAGTTTTTAAGATTGGGAGAGGGTAGATTGGATGAACAAAAAGCTAAAGATGCAATTGGTATGTTCAGTAAGCTGATTGAGAGGAACAAGGACAGGCAACCTTATTCTGATTATAAAGAAGGAATAAACCATGGGCTCGAAATAGCCAAGGATGCTTTTGAGGAGAACGCGGAAAAATTTGTTTATTCCAATTCAAGTAATTCGAATGAAGACAGGGATGCGAAGATAAAAAGTTTACAGGATAGATTTGAAATGCTTTTAGACACGACTGTTGTCGAAAAACCGCGTTATACCAGAGGCCATTTAGAAGGAATAGACCGGGGATTCGAAAAATCTAAAATGCTATTTGCAGAATTTATAAAAAATTTTGTATGAGTAAGGGTCAAAATTAATAATTCATTTCTGACTTCTATTATTTATTGACTATTCATTATTATATATTGACTCAATTTATTAATTTTTAATTAATTCTTTTATTAACTATTGTTATCTCTCCTATCATTGATTACTTTCTTCTCTAATTATTAATTACTTTTTTCCGTTAATTATTAATTACTTTGAAAGTAGCTGCTTCATTTTTTCTCTAACTGAAACCAGGGGTTTTCAGTAGTATAATAATGCGCTGTATGTGCTCATCCATAAATATTATCTTTTTTCGCAGCTTCCGTGAGATACATCGTTCTTTCACAATGTAATCATTTCATTATGCTTTTGCGTTACTGTATACTGTTTCAATAAACCTTAATTGCCATATTTTAAACTGAACA
Organism: Methanosarcina sp. MSH10X1; assembly: GCF_004099695.1. GTDB lineage: Archaea > Halobacteriota > Methanosarcinia > Methanosarcinales > Methanosarcinaceae > Methanosarcina. Next base: position 26,962 of record NZ_SCHL01000023.1, read on the forward strand.
TTATATCTATTGACAACGTTAATTTTTTGCTAGCAGCATGCATTTTTTTATTGACAGTGTAATACCTCTGCTTTTAACAATACATTCTTCAGCTGGTTTAATTAAGCTTACTGGCATGAATTTTATTTGCTGACCAGATGAAGATCTGTTGGTGTCGAATGCTGATTCTTTATAATGAAGTGAGCTCATCTATTGTCGTTTAAAGCCACTCCGCGGATTTCTAATAGTTCGGATAATCTATTTAAAGCGTACTTCTTTTCGCCTATCATAATTTCCAATTTATTAACTTCGGCCTCTAACTGCGCGATTTCTATTTTTAACTGTAATATCTGCTCTTTAATAAGATCATTACTTTGCATCATATCCGCCCAATAATTGTGTATTAACCCCTTAACTCAATGCTATTGCTTATGTATAAATCAATGCTTTTTCACTTTTTAGATATTCATGTTACTGTAATGGGTATTCGCTTCACTTATTGTACTGTCACCACTGCACTCTTCAGCTGGCAATTTTATGCTGTCATTACGGTATTCTACTTCCATTATCAATTCTGTTTTTATTATCTACTTATCTGCCCGCAGTTGCGCAATCCAAAAATCCCCTTTTATTACTAGATTCGCGGGTACGGTCTGCTGAAGCAGGAGCTGAGACCGTCTACTGTTAATCTTTAATCAACATTTTTCCTTTTTAAACCGATACTGTCAATATGTATAATTCTCTTTATGAAATGTGCCTTCTAACGGATAGATATATGTACTATTTGAAAACAAAATCCACTAAAATAAGATTTAAAATGCCTTAATCAGGAGCGAGCTGCCTTATCTCTTTAAATAATTAAAAATAAAGCTCATTAATAGGACATTGAAGCCGTTCAGCTTCAAGAGACATCAAAACTACATGCAGGAGAAATCACGTGCTTCGAAGCTATTTATTCAAAAGGCAGATCCATTGCAGCAGGGACAAAAGACCCCTGCTGTTTGCCCGGACGTATGGAATTGAAATATACGTTCGAATTGTCAAAGTAAGAGCGATCTGAGACTTATAAACGGATGGATTTACCGGTTTGAAAGCCTTATGACAGACGGAGATAGAAATGGCAGTAGTTGAAACGACCGAGAGATTGGGGCGTAGCCTTGGCTTTTTCTCGACTTTCGCAATCGGTACCGGTACAATGATTGGTGCCGGGATATTTATTCTTCCGGGAATTGCTTTAGCAGGTGCGGGTTCCGGAGCAATAATCTCATTTCTGATAGGCGGGCTTATCTCAATAGCCACAGCCATCAGTATGGCAGAACTGGCGACAGGCATGCCTATGGCAGGCGGCAGCTATTACTATATCAGCAGAACAATGGGAGCTGCACTTGGCGCAGTAATCGGCCTCGGTTCCTGGCTAGCCTTAATTTTCAAAGGCACGTTTGCACTCATCGGACTTGCAGAATATTTCCAAATCTTCTATCCCCTGCCTCTTTATTTCGTAGCAGCTGCTACAGGTGTGATGCTTTTAGTGATTAACTATCGTGGGGCAAAAAGTAGTGGTTCGCTGCAGAATTTCATTGTAGTTTTCCTGCTTGTAATCCTGGCTCTTTTCATAACCAGAGTGTCTTTTGTGGTTGATCCGGCTAACTTTTCATCTGCCACATCTCATGGAGTCGCTTCGATAATTACAACAGCGGGGGTGATTTTTATTTCCTATCTGGGACTTGCAGAGACTGCTGCAGTCTCCGAGGAAGTAAAAAACCCTTCAAGGAACCTGCCCATGGCGTTTATTGCTTCAGCAGTTGTAGTAACCTTATTTTATGTTGGAATAATGGCAGTAATTGTCGGATTCTCTGATCCTCGGGGAGCCGGGACATCAGTCACTCCCCTGGCAGATATTGCAGGCGTGATGACAGGCGAATCCGGAAGAATCGCAATCTCTCTGGGCGCGCTGCTTGCAACGCTTTCCACAGCCAACGGGGCTATACTCTCGTCTTCACGTTTTCCTTTTGCCATGAGCAGGGATGCGCTTATGCCTGGATGGTTTGTTCTGATCCATCAAAAGTTCGAGACTCCTCACAATGCTATACTGGTAACAGGTACGGTAATGGTCCTGCTTTTGTTCCTGTTCGATATCGAGGAACTTGCAAGATTGGGTGGGGCTTTTAACATTTTAATATTTATTCTATTAAATATGGCAGTGATTATCCTTAGAAAAAGAAGACTGCCTGGATATGAGCCCACATTCCGCGACCCGTTTTTCCCTTATACGCAAATCTTCGGGGTAGTCGGGAGCATAATACTGCTGCCTTTGCTTGGAGGACTACCTCTTTTTTTCACCGTAATGATGATTTTTGCTGGAGTAGGCTGGTATTCATTCTACGGAAGGGGCAAAGCCGTGCCAGAATACAATTTATTCGATCTGCTGGAAGATACTGTCGAAAAAAAGGATGTCGAGCCTGTCTCCCTGGTTAAGGTGCTCGTGCCGATTTCCAACCCGAAACATGAGCGCGACCTTTTGAAACTGGCAGATTTCATGGGAAGCGAGATGGTTTGTCTCCATGTCATTGAGGTTCCGAGGCAGACAACCTTAAAGTTAGCTCAGGAAGCCTATCACGATAGAAAGATCGAGATGGACTCCCATTTCAAGGAGGAATTTGATAATTATCCTGCAGTCCTCGGGCATAAAAGGGAATATATCATTGCCTTTGACCACAACATATCGAGTTCAATCCTTGAGCAGGCTGAGCTCGAAAACGTAGATATGATCATTATGGGATGGCATGAATCAAAAAGATTCCAGTATTCACTCGGGGTAACAAATGATATTCTCCAATCTTCGAAAAGTCCGATTGCTTTATTAAAGGGGCATCTGCCTGACAGAATAAATAAAATCCTTGTAGGATATAATGGAAGAGAAAATTCGGTTTACGGCCTCTATCTTGCAGAAAAGCTGGCTACGAATACAGGAGCCGGAATTGAAATTCTGAGCATCGTTAGCCCTGATGAATCTCCGGAAACAAGGCAGAAACTTACTGATGAACTTGAGAGGCTTATTGAGAAAATAAGTTCAGTATCTGTTAGCTTCAGAATACTGGAAAAGTATTCCATAGAAGATGCGCTGCTCGAGGCTTCAAATAACAGTGACCTGACAATCATTGGCGATTCAAGTGAAAGATTTAAGATTTCTTTACTTGGCACTTTATCACATAGGGTTGCCAGACATTCCAGGAAACCTATAGTGATAGTCAAAAAATCAAAGCCGATTTCTAAAGAAAGTTTTAACTATCTTGTTAAAAAATCCTTCCGCAGAATATATGCCGGACCGCTGACGAAAAAAGGTCAAAGTAAAAAGTTAAAACCGGAATAATCTTGATAGTGATATATGGAAGGCAGTTGGACGCTTTTATTTAATACTAAAGGATTCTTCGTTTCTGAATGCGCGGTTTCGGGAAATCCGACTCTGTAACCGGGCCGGTTTCCCGCCGTCAGGATCTATACTGCCTGCCTCAGGAACTCGGAATAGGGCGTGCACATGTGTTGCGCCGCTCTCCTGGCAGAAAAATGGCTATAAATTTTATGCTCGTATGCCCTTAAATGGTCAAATCGCTGATAATTGTCAGCGGGACTCCAGGCTGCTTATAAGTCGTAGTCCCCGATGAACTGGAACCTGGAGTTCCAAGCCCCGCAGAAACATAAATCAGAATATGGCTTACTGTAAATTTTATCACACTGTGCCCCCTCTCGTCTGCCCTTTCCTTTTTAGAGCTCTGGGTTTTAGTTACAAAGTTGAGCTATATATGATATAAGATTAATATAACATTATAGGCAAAAGCTTATAAAAATAATTGAAACAGTTTATTAATGAGCTTTTGTTTTTTGAGTGCGCAGTCCTGATGGACAATGCATATTTGAGAGGGGGAATCTAATGTCAGTTAAAATAGAATGGCAAATCTTTACAGCCGAGACCCGAAGAGACGGCACCTGGAGCTCGAACAGTCCTGCACTCGCGGAACTGCTCAACGCAATCGCAGGCCCGGAAAAAATTAAGGAGCCTGCTCAGGATATTGAACTCGCTATGGCCCATCTGGCTATTAAAGGGCTGCCCTACTTCGAAATAACCAGGGTAAACTCCGGAAACAGCAGGGGGAAAAACAGCACCAAAAAATACTCAGGAGCTCTCTGTTAGCGTAAGCCTGCAGGTAATATCCGCTAAAAACAATTCACTCATGTAAAGCCCGGATACAATCTGTAGAAAATGTGTTATTTCAGTTATCTTTATGCGCTCAGAATATTAATAAAAACTAAATATTGTGGTGCTTGTTTTAAATTATTATTTATTTTTTATAGTTTCTCAATCTGGTTAAATCGATAAAAGAAATTGGGCCGGGTTATACACTAAAATCCAGTTTAATTCTTGATATCTTTTGCTTTTTTTGTAATTTAGTTTATTCTCAATCCTGAGACGGATGCGAACACAGGGCATTTCTTAAACCAGCATTGAAAATACCGTCAATACTGATTCCTCGTTGTTTGTACAAATCCTTTTAAAATGGTCTCCCATACTTAAATGGGGGTAATAAATGCCGTACAGGTGTAATTCCGAACTTCCGGAAACGGTTAAGGAGAACCTGCCGGAACACGGGCAGGATATCTACAGGGAAGCTTTCAATAGCGCCTGGGAAGAGTATAAAGAGCCTTCCGAACGACGGGGAGATGCCACAAGGGAAGAGACTGCTCACAGGGTCGCCTGGAGCGCAGTCAAGAGAGTCTACGAGAAGGATTCGAAAGGAAACTGGGTAAAAAAGGATTAAAATCTTGATTTTTAAAGTTATGCTGTTTCTTTTCTAAATTCTTCTTTGGATTCTTTTTTGAACATTTTTTTGAATTTTTTGAATACCTTCCTGAATACTTTTTTTGAATATCTTTCTGAATACTTTTTTTGAATACTTTTCTAAATTTTTTTCTGTTTTGTGAGGGCTTTGCCCACGTCAACAATGGATAAAGTAATTTGAGGACTCTGCAAGTTTTTAATGTATTTCTCCGCAACCATCTTTTATAAAAAGTTAATCGAAAATTACTGTGCTAAAGTGTTTAGGGTACCGATTTTTTAAAGACCTGAAGCTTGAGGGATACAGGTTAGGAGATAGGGATATGGAGTGAAAGGCAACAGAACCTCTTATATATTCGGACAAAGTATTTAATATATGCAGGAAGGTATCAAAAATGGGTATGTTATCCTTCATAATACGCCGCAAATGTAAATACCGTACTTCATGTTCGCATTTCCAGAAAGGAGGTAAATACTGCGAAGGATCGGATTACTGTAAGTGCGGGCTATTTTTGAAAAGGCAACGGGAAATCTAAGTTTTTAAGTTCTTCCACGGATGTATCATCTCTCTGGAGTATCCGGTAGTCCAAATAATTTTACACTTGAAAAGTATTCAACTTACGGGTCTATAACTCGCAGACTTGGATTTTACAGGCAATCCTTAAAGCTTATCTAAAAGTCTAAACCTTATCTATCCATATTCAATTTTGAATTTATATTATACTTTGGGGAGCTGGCAATGTGATAAGGATAAAATCTTTATGTCTATTGGGCTTGCTTCTGTTCCTTCTTATCCTTCCGGATTCACTGCCGGGCGTATAGATCCTGCGGCTACTGATGTAACTCCTGCTTCTGATCAGGATTCAGAAGCTTCGGTAAAGGATATGCAGGACTCAATGCCTGACAGAATAAACAGTTCTTTGCCCGAAGAGGCAGCTTCAGGAGAGCGAAATAATATAGAGAGGAATAAAGGTACTTCAGGTCCGGCAGATCCCGTATCCTCTGGGATCCCGGATGTTCCGACTTATTCCGAAGAAAAATCAATTATTGTTTATCCTAAGGAATACAGGTTGCTATCCCTGAATTTCCAGAGAGGCATCGGGTCAGGAAGTGAGAAAATTGCATCTGAGATCTTCAATATTACCGGAAAGACTTCAGGATACGATATTAAAGATGCATGTGATGTTTTTGATTATGTGAACCGGCACTGGAAATACCGTTACGATGAAAATGCCGAGTTCTTCTTTGGGGCTGCTCAGACTATAAATGACGGTTATAAAGGCGACTGTGATGATTATTCCATAGTCGTATCTGCCCTTTTAAGGAATATGGGATTCAATACAAGGATCGTTACTGCAACAAATGAGGGTTACGGACACGCCTATCCTGAGCTTTACATAGGGGATAATAAAGAAGCTGCGTATGAGATTCTCGGATATGTACATGGCAGATATCCTTATGCTGAAAGCATTTTGTGCTCGGGCAGGGAACTTGAAGGAGGGGAAATTCAGTACTGGTTGAACTTCGACTGGAGTGGTTCAAATGGGTCCAGGCATCCTGGAGGGGCATATTTTGAAGGAGCTGAGGTAATTTACTATCCGAATGGATTAATCGAGTTCCGGATAAGGACATAAATTAAATTCCCCAGAGCCCGTTCTTGAGCGTAGAAATTCATCTCTTTCCTATTTTTCCCGTTTCTTTTTCATTACTTTTTATTTTTCTTCCTGGCAGGCAGGAAATTAGAAGTCTGCGGCAAAGTATGTCTGATTCCTTTTCCTGAAAAAGGCTTTAGTATTGAAACTAAATTTTTATGATTAACTTTATATGGGCATACCTCTACCTCTTTAGTAATAAGAAATTCCGGACGGGCTATATATCTTAAAAAAGAAGTAAAGGGGAGTATTATGATGATGAACGACTACAGTGAACTAATACGTGGAGATAGAGTACGGGCTAATACGCCTCCCGAGATTAATCAAACAATCGATACTGAAATAGCTGCATCAGTTCGGTTCTATGCGAGCAAAACCGATTATGAAGTCTCCAAAAGGATAATAGAGCTGGATTCGGAATGGGATATCGAGCGCTATCTGGAAGCTAATGCAGCTATACTTACCGTTATCGGATCTGCAATGGGGTTAAAAAAGGGCAGGATCTGGTTTATTCTTCCTCTTACAGTAGCGATTTTTCTGCTCCAACACGCGGTGCAGGGTTGGTGTCCTCCAGTATCCGTATTCCGAAGGCTTGGCATACGTACAAGACGTGAGATCGAGGTGGAGAAATACGCACTTAAAGCTTTGCGCGGGGACTTTGACGATGTCTCCGATCAGGAAAGCACCGTAAGCCGTGCAAAAGAGGCTGTAACTGACAGTAGAAGTGTCTAATAATTACGATAAAAATAGTACGATAAGAGTCGCATATCCAGCAAAAATGCCTGAGATTTAATTGCAGTAAAATTTCTTACTAGATTTATTTTTTAAGTTTGCTTGATGAAACTTTAGCTGCTTTCTGAAATCATTAAAGTCCAGGCTTTCCTGCTTATTTCGTTCGGGAAATTTTGCCCTGCTGATCTGCTAAGCCTGAATCCTTTTCTGCTCCTGGCCACGGCATCCTGTAATTCCCGTTTTCCTCTTCGAATTTTATTCTTAGATATTATTAAATAAATACAGACCATAATTTGATTCTGCCGAACGATATTCATTTTTTAAACTTAAGGGGGAATTGAAACGTCTACGGGAGTAGGTAATCTCGACAAAAGTATTGACCTGACCAATGTATGGATACGGGATATTCTGAGCCAGTTGAGGTGGCAGAGCAAGGAAAGCGGCTATCAGGCACTGCGGGGCACGCTGCACGCGCTCAGGGACAGGCTTCCGCCAGAAGAAGCCGTCGACCTCGCGGCACAGTTGCCCCTTGTGATTAAAGGGATGTATTATGACGGCTGGACTCTCAGGGACAAGCCTGAGAAATTCAAAAAAGAAGAGTTTGCAAGAAGGGTGCACGCACAGTTTGAATTCGATGATAATATAAATCCTGCTGAAGTTATCCGTGCTGTGCTGCGGGTAATGTACAGGCATATGGGTGAAGGCGAGCTTCGGGATGTAAGATCGAATATGCCGAAAGAAATTCAGGAATGGTTCCCTGAGGAGGTCGCACCAAAGGGATAATAAGCGTGCATTTAATTGGATTTTTTCTGAAACCCTCCATCTGTCCATTCCGGGTTTCTCTTTTCTTTCTCTTTCCTTTAGAAATATCTTTTCTTCATTTCCTTCAAAACTTTCTCCCGTTGTTCCTTTCTCAAAAGAATTATATCATATAAATCCTAACTATGTTAAACTCTTCAATGTTACAAATTCAGATAATTGTGTTAAGCCCGAATAGAGATTGAGGTTTTAAAAATGACAGAAAAACTTGGAATTCTGGCCATAGGCCACGGGAGCAAGCTGCCTTATAACAAGGAAGTTGTGACTCAGATCGCAAATTATATCGCACAGAAGCACTCCGATGTTGTTGTGAGAGCCGGTTTTATGGAGAATAGTGAACCAACGCTTGAAAAAGCAATTGAAGGCTTTTCAGGAACTGGCGTTACAAGAGTTGCAGCAGTGCCGGTTTTCCTGGCTTCGGGAGTTCATATAACAAAGGATATCCCGGAAATCCTGAGCCTTGATGAAAAAGGCTGTGGTACCCTGGAAATTGATGGAAAGACGATTCCCGTGTGCTATGCAAAGCCTCTCGGGGCCGATGAGCTTATCGCTGAACTTGTGTTCAAAAGGGCTCAGGAAGCCCTTTAAATTCATAGCCTGGTCCGGTTATATCATGGACCTGCATAGGAAAAAGTTCGCCGTGCTCGACCTGACCCACGGCGGCATTCCAATTGCAAAAAGTCTTGCAGGCGCTGGAAACGAAGTATCCGGCATAGACGTCTACGGGACAGTCGAGCCTGGTATATTGCTTGAACTTGAGGAAAAACACGGGATACACAGCTCAAAAACTCCTTTTCCTGTCTCCGAATTCGATTTCCTGGTCGCGCCCGTACATCTGGACCCTGCCTATCCCATGCTCGTAGAAGCCAGAGAGCAGGGAAAAATTGTCCTTTCGCACCATGAAGTTGTTGGAGAGATTCTCAAAGGCGATTCAAGACTCTCCGGAATGAAAACGGTTGAGGTTACGGGCGTAAAAGCGAAAACTAGTACAGCATCCCTCCTTGCCGATATGCTATCCGGGCAGTTTGAAGTAGCGCTGCATACATCGCGGGGGCTAGAATACTGGAAAGCGGGCGTTTCTTCCCTGATCTACAAAGGTCTGAGCATAACTCCCGGAAGTATTCTGGTCGCAGTTGAGAAAGTTTTTGAAGCAGGTTTCAGGCCGGATTTTTTTATCTTTGAAATCTCAATAGGAGGCACAGGCACTGCCGATTTCGGGATCCTTACCACCCTTTCGCAGGACTACGGAATAGCAAACAATACCGTCCCTGCAAGCGAGGCAAAACTCCAGCTTGTCAGGCACGCAAAACCCGGAAGTATCCTTCTCATTAATTCAGGAGCCGAAAAAGCCCTTAAAGTTGCAAAAACAACCCGGGCAGGGATTCTAACCTTCAAAGACCCTTTCAATACCGAATTCTCTGAAACCTCGGGGCAGATAGCCGATTTTGTACTGGAGACCGGATACAGGACCGGGGAACCGCTAACATCTTCAGAATTGTCGACATCTCCGGGGTTATCAGGTTCTGTCGTTCGCTTAATGCGCAGGGGAAAGGAAATTTTTTCAGCTTTCCCGCGTCCGGGATATAATATTCTGGCTTACAGGACTGCCTTCGTTGCAGCATCAGCAGCCGCCCTCGAACTTGGAGCTAGACGTGAAGCTGTTATATCAGTAATCGAGAGGTTCACCGGGCTTTCGGGTAGAATGCAGGAGAAGGAAATAAACGGGATCTTCCTGATAGATAATTCCAACTCAGGCATGGATATCCTCTCCGCCGAAAAAGCCCTTGATTATGCTCTTCTTAAGAAAAAGGACGAGAAAAAGGAAGGTATTATCCTCGTGCTTGGAGAAGAAGCTTCTCAGGTCTGCGAGGGGCTGCCCCCAGAATCCGTTCAGGGTTTTGTAACAAAATTCGGTACAAAGTGCAGGCAGGTTATCCTGGTAGGAGAGCGGATGAGGGCAATAATCGGAAAAAATGTATCTTATGCGCAGAACCTTCCTGAAGGGCTTTCGAAAGCTTCGGAATTTGCAGGAGGAGACGATATAATACTTTCTTCGGTAAAATGTTTCCGTTAAAGGTTCCCTTTACGGGTTATTTCCACTGAAGAATTACTGAGGAATTCCGTAGAATTACCGGAGACATTTCTATCCGGGTAACTATTCCGAAGAGCCATATTCCGGATACAGACCGAAATAAGGTTTCAGGTGTCTTTCCGGAATTTTTATGATATAGTTTTATACAGGCTCTTCCAATCTGTATCCGTTCTCATTATTTGTTTAAATTTCAACTGATCGCGTTTCCGGACCCTTCATGCGGTACAGGCGGTATCCTATGCCACTGGATGCAGAAGCCATCTGAAAGAAACACACCTTATTATTCCTATCAGCATCAATTATCAGAATAAGAGGATTTGTCATGACTGGAAAAGAGATTTCAATCATCCATCCCCGCCCGAGTTCCATAGTTGCGGCTCTTTATACTCTCAGGGACTTAAATGTCGATGTCGCTATCCTGCACGGGCCTCCCGGCTGCTCTTTCAAGCATGCAAGGCTGCTCGAAGAAGATGGCATACATGTCGTAACCACAGGTCTTGATGAAAGCGGTTTCGTCTTCGGGGGGCACGACAGGCTTGTAGAATTAATAAACAAGTCTGTGGAACTTTTTAACCCCAGGGTTATCGGAGTTGTAGGCACCTGCGCCAGCATGATTATCGGAGAAGAGATGCACGAAGCCGTGCTTGAGGCAAATCCCGATGTCCCTGTAATCGAAGTTGAGGTGCACGCAGGCTACCACAATAATACAAAAGGCGTGCTCTTTGCCCTGGAATCCGCACTCGATGCCGGGATTATCGACCATAAAGAATTCGAGCGCCAGGAGTACCTGCTTGCAAAAGCCACAGACGTGGAAAAGAGGTTTGGGGCTGCAAGCAGGGAATATCTTGCCCCCTCCCGGGGGGATGTTAAATATAAAGTTGCAAAGCGTGTAATTGAACTTCTCAAAGAAGGCAAGAAAGGCCTGGTCATAATGAATGCCAAAAAGGAGACCGGCTACATGTTTGCAGATATCACCCTTGCAGTCAATGAGGTTGCAGCAGCCCTCGGGAAAAAAGACAATCTTATTAATATGGCAAATATCGATCCGAAGCTCGGGCTTCCGCGAGTAAGGCAGCATGCCGAATACATAATGAGAGACCTGAACTTACACGGCGTTAAGGTGCATGAAATCATTGGCGGCATGGACGAGTATCCGGTTGCAGGGGAAAAGGTTAGTGAACTTATAAAGGAAAAATACAGCGATTTCGATTTTGCGATCATTACGGGCGTTCCTCATGCAATCCCTATGGAGCACATAAGGGGCATGGAGCTGATTTCGATTACTAACGGCCCGAGACAGGTCCTGCCCTTAAAAGAGATGGGACACGAATATGTGCTGGTCGAAATCGACCTTCATCCGAAAACTCTGGGTGTCAGTGAGATCGTGGAATCCGAGTTCGGGGCTACCTTAAGGGAAATTGCAAAGGAAGCCTGAGCGAGAAGAAATGGGATAAAATCAGGAGGAAGATCCTTTGAAAAAACAAAAGATCATAGCAATCTACGGAAAAGGCGGCATAGGCAAATCAAGTACGGCCTCAAACGTTGCCGCCGCCTGTGCTGAAGCAGGCAAGAAAGTAATGATCATAGGCTGCGATCCTAAAAGCGACTCATCAATCACCCTGCTTGGAGGCAGGAGAATTCCAACCATTCTGGACCTCCTGCGCGAGGGCGTGGATATAAAAGAAGAAGACGTGGTTTTTGAAGGATATGCAGGAGTCAAATGCGTGGAAGCCGGCGGCCCCGAACCCGGTATAGGGTGTGCGGGACGAGGGATAATTGTTGCAATCCAGAAACTGAAGAGTATTTCAGGAGATCTCCTGAAAGAGCAGGATCTGATAATTTACGACGTGCCCGGAGACATTGTCTGCGGCGGGTTTGTTGCCCCTGTCAGGAAAGGATTCGTAAATGAGGCCTATGTCCTGACTTCAGGAGAGTACATGCCCCTTTACGCAGCTAATAATATCTGTAAGGGCCTTTCCAAGATAGGAATGCCTCTCAGCGGAATAATCTGCAATTCCAGAAATGCAAGCAGGGAAGAAGAAATCGTTGCGAAGTTTGCTGAAGAGATCGGCAGCCGGCTTATGGCTTTTATCCCGAAGAGTCAGGTTGTCCAGGACTGTGAAAGGGAGGGTTACTCTGTAATGGAAAAGGCACCCGAGTCCGATATTGCAGATACTTACCGCAAACTTGGAAAAGAAATCCTTGAAAACGAGAAAAAAGTTACATCCGATTCCCTGAGTGACGAGCGATTAAGGGAATTGACAAAGTGAACTGAAGCATATTTAACCTTATAATATCGCATGAAATAGATCAGGGGTATCGAAAAAATGCTTAGTGACAGGCAATCCGCAGCAGGGAGCATTCCAAGGATTCTCATCTCCGCAGACCGTTCTTCTTCAGGCAAGACCACAATTTCCATGGGTTTAATGGCTGTCCTAGTCTCAAGGGGATACAAAGTCCAGCCTTTCAAAGTCGCTCTGGACTACATAGATCCGAGTTACCATACTGAAATAACGGGCAGGTTCTGCAGGAATCTTGACGGCTACCTTATGGGCGAGAGCGGGATTCTGGATGTCTATACCCATGCCTGCGAGGCCGGAGATCAGGCTGATATTACGATTATCGAAGGGGTTCGAGGACTTTACGAAGGTTTTGAGAGCCTGAGCGATCTTGGAAGCACTGCCCAGGTTGCAAAAATCCTCAAATGCCCTGTAATTCTTGTAATCAATGCACGAAGCATTACCCGTTCGAGTGCCGCCCTTGTCAACGGATATAAAAACTTTGACCCTGATGTTGAAATTTCAGGGGTTATCCTTAATAACATCGGAAGCCGCCGCCATGCCGAGAAGGCAAAGGAGGCGATCGAGTATTATACAGGCGTTCCGGTTATAGGAATTGTTCCTAGAGACCCTTCGATGCAGATTTCCATGCGCCATCTAGGGCTTATACCAGCGCTCGAGGGCCGAAGACGGCTTGGGGACGGAGGTTTTGATGCCCGCCTTCAGGGCATTGAGGAAATTATCAATAAAGGTATTGATGTGGACCGTTTCCTGGAAATCGCAAAAAGGGCAGAGCCTCTGAAAAGCCCTGAAAATAGCGTTTTTTCTCCTGCTCCCAATGCCGGAGTCTCCAGACTGAAGATAGGTGTAGCTCTGGACGAGGCTTTCAACTTCTACTATCGCGATAATCTCGACCTTCTGGAACTTGCAGGCGCAGAAATAGTTTACTTCAGCCCGGTTAAGGATACATCCCTTCCTGAGGTTGACGGGCTCTATATCGGGGGAGGCTATCCTGAACTCTTTGCAGCCGAACTTGAAGCCAATGAGTCCATGCGCCAGGATATCAAAAAAGCTTCTGCTGCAGGCATGCCTATTTACGCCGAATGCGGGGGGCTTATGTACCTTACGGAAAAAATAAGCACAGGAGTCCCAGGGAAGGGAACCTATCACGATGCTTCAATGCCGGAGTCCACGTACTCAATGGTCGGGGCTCTCCCAGGACACACTGTTATGGGACAGACAAGAGTGGTCAGCTACAATATCGGAATCCTTACAAAGGACTGCCTTATCGGGAAAAAAGGCAACAGTTTCAAAGGGCACGAGTTCCACCACTCAGAAATAAGGGAAATTCCCGAGGATGCCGAATTTGCAATAACCCTGTCGAGGGGAACTGGCATAAAACACGATAAGGACGGGCTGATTTCCGGAAATACCCTTGGCTCTTACGCTCACCTGCATGGAGTTGCGTACAGGGAACTTGCAGGCTCACTTGTAGAGGCTGCAAGGAAGTTTCGGGAATCCAGAACTCTTCCATAGTATGCACAGGACTTCCGTTAATACAGGCATCTTACGTATGCTGCAATTATTTTAATAACGTGTGCGGATTCAGACGAAGATATGCCTGTAAACAACTAATCCGTATGATACATTCCAGATTGCAGGTTCAAATCCCGAAAGCCTGAACCTTTGCAGGTCGAAAGAGCAATATTATATTAAACCACATTATAACAAGTTAGATTATAGTAAATGGACTGTAACAAATTATATATGAGAATCCAGATTAAGATAACTCACATTATAATAAATTAGACTACTGCACGCAAAATTATAACAGGTCGATTACAACAAGCCAGCCTGTTATAGAAACTTATTTTCATTTTATTTTCTTTTCAGGTGAATCTATTGAAAACACAACTTAAAGGAGACCGTGTACTTGCCGGAAAGGAAGCGGTAGCCGAACTTTACAAAACTGGTTATTTCGGACGCCCTAAAGGTGATGGGCTCGAACTCTCACTTGTAGAAGCTGCTTTCCTTCTGTCCAGAGGAAAGCTGGAAATCGAACTCGAGGGTAAATTGCTTGATTTCAGAACCTTTTTCGAACAGGCTTCTTTGAGGCAGCCGAATTTTGAGCTGAAATATATCGTTTACAAGGATCTCAAGGAGAGGGGTTATTATGTCCAGCCATCAGCCGCGGATTTCCGGGTGTACCCCAGAGGCAGCCATCCGGGTAAAAGTGCAGCAAAGATCTTTGTCCATGTCCAGTCGGAAAGACAACTTCTTCCTGTAAAACTTCTGCAGGACTCGGTCGCCTCGGCAGAGAATGTACGCAAGCAGTTTATCCTGGCTGTGGTGGATGAGGAAAGCGACCTCACATTCTATGAGGTTAAAACCGCAGTCCCTGAAGGAGATATGCCTGAGCCGTATCCCGCGGTCGAAACCGATGCTACTTTCCTGGAAGACAGGGTAATAGTGTGGGATGCCCAGGCTTCGGAAACGCTCTATTCAAAGGGCTTTTACGGGAAAATGCTGGACTCTGAAAGGCTGCAGCTCTCCCTGGTGGAGTCCCTTTACCTCTTCTCCAGAGGTGTGATAACGGTTCGGGACAGAAAAGGCAAGGTATTTTCATTCGACGAGTTTATCAGGAAAGCCTCGGAGATTGAGAGCTCTTTCCTGAGAAAGTACAGTGCATATAAAGACCTCAGGGATTCTGGGCATGTAGTCAAAACCGGCTTTAAGTTCGGGACGAATTTCAGGGTATACCGGAAAGTCGAGTCGATTGAAAAAATTCCACATTCGGAGTACCTTGTTAATGCCATCCCTATAGATTTCGAGTTCAGGCTTCCGGTTATGTCGGGAGCGGTCAGGCTTGCAAACAGCGTGCGGAAAACTATGCTTTTTGCAGTTGAGAACGGGGAAAATCTCGAATATCTGGACATCAGCCGGACGAAAATGTGATCCCTGTCCGGAATGTACAGAGTATTTTCTCCTGCTGTCAACATTCCTTAGAATTCATAGAATAGGATCTTCAGCCGAGGATGAGTATAAATGTGGGATATAATTGCAGTAGACATCTCTGGCAGGCACAGGATTAAAGGAGGCTATTACATGGTATGTGCAGCAGCAGCTCTGACGGTCTCGGCTAACTATATTGAGAAGGTCAAGCAGGTCAAAATCCTGCCCCTCTGGCTAAAAAGAGCTCCCAGCCTGCTGGATATTGTGCAGTTGATTGAAGATACGGCTGACCAGCTTTCCTTCGAGGGCACAATTGTTGCAGAAAAAGGGGACATGTACAATAAACCGAGATGGGTGACCGAAAGCATGTTTTCCAGAGCTTTCAAGTATCAGGAGTCCATTGCCGAGAGACGGTCCATCGAGCTCGTGCACCATATTTCCCTGAGCACCCGCAATCTATTGATAAAAGAACTTCAAATCGAGGCATGAAAATTTCAGCAGAACAGAAACCCGGAAACGGGAACAGGGTAATTCTTGCTAAACGGACAATTCCCAATTCTGATCCGGAGCGTGAGGAATACCTCTTTCAGGAACTCAGAGAACTTGCAAAAGCAGCAGGTTACCTGCCGGTAGGTGAGCTCAAGCAAACCAGGTATCCCGACTCAAGGTATCAGCTGGGCAGGGGGAAAATTGAGGAGCTTGCCGAGCTTGTGAGGAACACGGGTGCAGATAAAGTAATTTTCTATAACAGGCTTTCTACGACCCAGCTCTTCAATATTTCGGAAATTTGTAAATGCCAGATTATTGATAAATTCCAGCTCATCCTTGAGATCTTTGCAAAAAGGGCGATTACCCACCGCTCAAAACTGCAGGTAGAACTGGCAAGATTGAGGTACGAGGTACCCAGGGCAAGAGCCGTTGTTTCTCTTGTTAAAAAAGAAGAAAGAGCAGGGTTCATGGGGCTTGGAGATTACGAGGATTCGTATGAACAGGACCTGAAGAAAAGAATAGCAAGGATTGAGAATGAACTCGAATCGGCAGAAAAAGACGATGAGTCCCTTCGGGCTTTAAGGCATAGAAAAGGCTTTTCCTTAATTTCCCTTGCAGGGTATACAAATGCCGGAAAAAGCACACTCTTCAATGCTATTGTAAGTGAGTGTGTCGAGGCAAAGAATATGCTTTTTACGACGCTTGTACCCGTGACCCGGGCTCTGGATCTCGGCGGGCGAAAAGCTCTTCTGACCGATACCGTGGGATTTATAGAGGATCTTCCCCACTGGCTGGTTGATGCCTTTAAATCCACCCTTGACGAAATTTTTCTCTCGGACCTTATACTCCTGGTCGTGGATGTAAGCGAAAAACCCGAGATGATCCTGCAGAAACTTTCTACATCTCACGACACTCTCTGGGACCGGATTCAGGGAGCTCCTATTATCACTGTGCTTAACAAGGTCGATCTGGTTGACGAATCCGAACTTGACAGTATTCTGGAACAGATCGGTTATATGGCTCCGAACCCTGTATTTGTCTCCGCAAAAAAAGGTACCGGCATTACTGCGCTAAAAGCCGAGATAGTCAAGCACCTGCCTCCGTGGTGTTTTTGTTCCCTTTCTCTTCCAAATTCGGAAGAAGGAATGTCAATTCTTTCCTGGCTCTATGAAGAGGGAATTGTACACAGGGTTGAATTCGGAGAGCTGATCCATGTGGATTATGAAGCTAGAACCGAGATAATCAACAGAGCACATGCTCTCCTCGGACCCAAAGAAACTTAAATATTGTTCTGATCAAACTTTTCTGAAAAGTTTGGCACACGCTCTCCTCGGACCCAAAGAAACTTAAATATTGTTTTGATCAAACTTTTCTGAAAAGTTTGGCACACTCTCTCCTCGGACCAGAAGAAGTCTTAAGGCATCCGGACCATTCCCAGGTTCTTCTGGAGATTATAAAGCCTTTTCAAATTTATAAAAGGTGCTGGAATATTAATAGAACGTTTTGCAATATCTTTTTCTTATAAAATTTTTTGTATGGCTGGAGTACTGTTCGTATAAGTACGAAAGGTATTTATATTCAAAAGTCGTTTGTATACATGCGAACGGGCGTCTACTGAAGACATCAGACCCTCCTAATATCATAAACTATACCCTTAAAACCAGATTTTGCTATGTTTCGGCCCGTTCGCAATTCCTCCTATGTTTTATTTTTTATGACTCGATTCGTTCGTAATACGACGAATTTTTTCAGGTTTCGTTTCAAAATTTATATAAATTCATTTCTCATTTTCCTGTTTGCATGAAATTCGATCTGCACGTACACTCCGAGCATTCAAAGGATAGCAAATCGAGCCACGACGCCATTCTTGAAGCAGCGCATAAAAAAGGACTTGACGGGTTTGCTATCTGTGACCACGATACTGTGGAAGGCGGGCTTACCTGTCGAGAAAGGGCTCTGGAACTTGGCTTTGAGCTTACGGTCATTCCCGGGGTAGAGGTTACCTGTTCGAAAGGGCACATTCTGGTGCTCGGAGTCAGCCAGAATATCGAGCCCTTTCTGAGTCCGGAAGAAACGATCGCAAGAGCCCGGAAACTTGGGGGCACGGTTATTATCCCTCACCCTTTCAAGCGCAGTTCTCACGGCATAGGAAGTTTTGAGGGGCTTGATATTGACGCTGTTGAGGTTTTCAACTCCCGCTGCCTTTTCAATAGCGCCAACCGGAAAGCCGCAACCGAGGCAAAGAGGCTTGGAATCCCTGGCGTTGCAGGAAGCGATTCCCACATCGCTGAAATGGTGGGTCAGGCGTACACCGAGATTGATGCGTCGAAAAATACTCTTGAAGCCGTGCTGGAAGCTATCCGGAAAGGAAAAGTAGCCCCTGCAGGAAAAAATACGCCCACGCACATTATTCTTAAACAGATGTCAGGCAGTGCCGGGCGAAAGATTAAGAGAAAAATGTTTCGTAAAACCTGAGAATCAAAATAAAACTTTTAACATAATCTGAAGTCTCAAAGGGATTACAATATCCTTAACAGGAGCTATAATCTTCTTATGATTGCCTACTGTCAATCCTCTTTTTACTTGTATACTGATTTTACAATAATTGTCACAAATGTGATGGGTACTATCACAAATATGATGGGTACTATCACAAATATGATAGGTACTATTACATTGAATGTAACCACGATGTTACTGATTTTCATTTTTCTTCTTTAATTTACTTTCATTTTTAAATTCTTGATATTAATCGATTTTTTCTTTTTCAAAGTAAAGTATTTATTGTGGAAACTCTAATAATTTTTTGTTTCAGTTAAATTTTTACTTATTTTGTTTTGGGGAAATTCTAATGGCCGGGAAATTTGACGAATTTTCTATTTTCTTTGAGGATAC
>NZ_SCHL01000024.1 GCF_004099695.1 Methanosarcina sp. MSH10X1
GAAGAGGCGAGGGTTCACTTCATCCCCGACCTGAAGGACGGGGTATTCGTGACCCTCTGCGCTCCCATAGTAATAAAAAATTTAAAGTCTGTTATAGTGTAAACTTAACCTGATTTCACTTTGATATACCAGCCTTATTTTATAAATTAAAACCAGTTAACAAAAAAAGGAAATGTTGGAATATATAAAAGCTGCTTTTAACCATCATTTCCTATTGCATTAACCGGGCAAAGATCGAGTGACTCTTCACAGAGTTCTTTTTCCTCATCAGTTTCAGGCTGCTTATATACATAGGCATTGGAATCGTCTTCATTCATCTTGAAATTCTCTGGTGCGGTATCCACACATAGATGACAGGCTATACAGCTATAGTCACAGTAATAGGGCCCCGGAACATTTTCAGCAACTTTATCAGTATTATCAGCCATACTTTACCCCCATTGTATTTATTTCACAATAAGAGTAATTACGAGAATTTTTATATATAATTTAACATTAGAAAACGACTTTTCCGGTACTTTAATTTCTTTTTTCGGATACACGGTTCCTTAAATCCACGGCTATTCCGAAAAATAGAACCTTGCTGTCAGCTGTTAAGGTTTATCTTCAAAGGTTGTGGTTTTCTCCTGAGAAAAGAGGAAATTGCATATAAATTGTCGTCTATTCTATTTCATAAAAGCTATCTATTTTAAAAATATATGGAATGGCGAACAATGGCGGATTAAAAAATCGATGCTTTTTAAAGCTCTGAAGAATTTTGAATCCCGATAAATAGCTTCAAGGAATTCGGGATTCCAGATTCGATAATCCGGATGGATAGAATTCAAGGTCAGAGACAGGATGCGATAATAAAATGGAAAAAATGGTTAAGGGGTATATTAATTGAAAAAAGGAACAGTCGGGCAGAATTTTTCATCCTGCCAGAAGTGGATAGTGAACTTGACGGTTTTGATTCTTATTCTTTCACTAATTTCATTATCAGCAGCAGGACATGGAAATAATACTGATACCAATGAAAGTGCGGAAATGAATCCTGGCTCGAAAATAGCAGCAGATAGGGATGCCTATACCGTGGAAAGTACCGGAGAATATCCGGAAACCGAAGGGAATATCGGAAATGGGATAGAGAATCTGGAAAGTCCGGAAAACTATCTGGAAGAAGCAGCAGGCACTCCTGAAGAAGATAGCCAGCAAAATCCCGAAGAGAATCTGGAAACAGGAACAGAGCCGGAAGACAGCATATATAACCCATTAAGTGCCGAAAAAAATCCTAAAATTGAGATAGAGACTGAAGAAAATACTGGCAGTAAGGAGCTTATAAAAACGAGTCCGGAAACGAAAACTGAAATAGAACAGCCTTCTGATAGCCAGAAAATTCCTGGAGAGAGCCAGGAAATAAAAAAAGTAGAAAGCAACAGCCCGGAAACCTGGGAGGGTTCCGATGAGGGTTCGGGAGTTGAAACCGGGGCAAAACCGCATACGGATAATCATGATAGTATTGGAAAGAATCCGGATACAGTAAAAGAAGCGGAGAAAAGTGCGGAGCATCAGGATAGTACTGAAAAAAATCCGGAAGCACAGATAAGGGCAAATGACGATACCAGTAGCCAGAAAAATATTAAAACGAATTCGGATACGGGAATGGACGCTGAAAAGAGTTCTGGAGATCAGGCGAGTGTAAGAGAGAGTCAGGAAACCAAAACCGGAGCAAATAGTGGAAAAGATTCTGAATATGCCAAAGAAAATCCGGAAATTGATACAGCAACGGGAAAGAGTACGGACAATCAGGAACAACCTGAAAAGAAACATGAAATCCTGAAAGTCGAAGACCGTAGTCCGGATAACCCGGAAGATACCCGCACAAATCCGGTACAGAAAGAAGAGGCAAAAGAGGACTCGGAAAGCCTGGAGAACCAGGGAATGAACCCGAAAAGAGAAACCACCTCGTCCAGCGAGAAATATGATTCAGGACGCCCCGGAAAAAATATCGAAATGAAAACCGGATTATGTGAAGGGTCAAAAAACCCGAAAGCCGAAGAAGCGAAAATTGAACCCGGAGTAGAGGGCTGTATCGGGCTAAAAAGCCTCAGAAGCGAAGAATCGGAATCTGGAACTGCGATAAAAGCTTGCAATGGGCAAAGAAAGCCTGAAACTGCGATAAAAGCTTGCAATGGGGAAAGAAAGCTTGAAACCGAAAGCCTGGAATCCCGGATAAAGATAGGAGGAATCAACTGGACATACGTTCCAGAAACTCTAGAGTTAAAACCTGAGATTAAACCTGAACTCTGGTCAAGCTTTCCTTCGGAAAGGTTGTGGACTGAAGGGTTAAAATCCGGAATAAATCCCGAAAAAAATGGCTGGAAAAATCTGAGATTCATACTGGCATATCCCTCTTCCCCCCGGTGGTTTTATACCACAAGTGAGAGCGTGAAAATAAACTATAATGGTTCCGAAGCCCTAAGAGGGCAGAAAGTGGATGTATATCTTGTCAAAACAAACAGCCCCGGGATTTCCGAAGACACTGCTAAAAATGTTACGGATCGCAGCACAATCCGATTTGAAGATATCCTCAACAAAAATACCGAATTTTACGTCCAGGTACCTGCAACTTTGAACCGGGGCGGAGATCTGTCTTCCCTGACTCTCGGCCCTCTCCCTGAAGGCAGCTACTGGGTCGCTGTGACGCTTACAGGAAACAAGATAAAAATACCTGAACCGGAAAAAAAGATCCTTCTGGCAAACTATTTCGAAGTTCTGGAATACGAAATGGACACCGACGCTCCGCATACCCTTGAAGAGGGACATAACTTTGAAGTCAACCTTAGTCTCAGGAATGCCCCTGCCAGGGAAAACGAGACATACTGGGCTGTGCTGATAAAGGAAGAAGCCTGCGGAACAGGTAAGAATACAGATTCCGGCTCCAGTAGCACAAAAACCGCGGCATGGACTTTAGCAAACGGACTCGGGCTTATCAGGGATTTCGGGCTCAACCCGGCAGATCCCGGATCCGAAGCCGGCGAAGAGAAACTTGAAAGTAAATTTCAAGCCCTTGTCGGAGAGGGTAATGGTACGATAAGTATGGGTGAGGAAAACCAGAGTACTCTTTCCATAAAAAGCTGCGGACTCGCTCCCGGAAAATATTTGCTTTTTACAGGCGAATATGAGAGAGACGGGAGTCTCGCAGGCATGGCTCAGGAAGAATTGACAATCTCCCGGCTAGAAAAGAAGACACGCATACCTAATCCTATCCGGGTGATCAAACTCCAGCGGGAGCCTTTCTAAAGGGCAAGGTTCCCTGCTCCCGGAAAAATAAATTCCATTCCGGGATATCAGGGATTTCCGGAATTGTAAGGAATTACTCCCTGCTCCCGAATATAACCTGTAAAGTTACCTTATTTATTTAATAATTTTCTTATAAATAATTATATAATATAAAATAAGGGGAGACGAGTATGGGAATAAATCTTGGAAACCAGAGTCCTGCAGACCTGCCTATGAAAGTCAGGTTACCGGAGCCGGAAGCTTCAGGCAGGAGCCGTATCGAAGAGCTCATTACAAAGCGGAGATCCGTACGAAGATATAAAGATAAAAAGCTTTCTGAATCTGTAATTTCCCGCCTGCTCTGGGCAGCTCAGGGCATAAGTTCGGAGAACGGTTTAAGAACCTCGCCTTCAGCAGGTGCGCTTTACCCGCTAGAAATTCATCTTGTTACCGGAGGAGGCGGCGAGCTTGAACCCGGGGTTTACAGGTACGTTCCTGAAGATCATACCCTTGTCCGGGAAATTCTCGGTGATATGAGGGAGAGGCTGTCAAAAGCTGCCCTCTCCCAGCCCATGATCAGGAACGCTCCTGTTTCGATTGTTATTTCCGCGGTCTATGCGCGGATAACGAGCAGATATGGAAACAGAGGGCTTCGTTATACCCATATGGAGGCAGGGCATGCTGCCCAGAATATATATCTCCTGGGGGTAGAGCTGGGGATAGGAACCTGTGCAATAGGAGCTTTTGAGGATGAAGAAGTAAAAGACGTGCTTAAACTGCCGGCAAATCAGGACCCTCTATATATCCTGCCTCTTGGCTATATGTGAATTTCTTTCAGGCACCAGATCCATAAATGCTCTCAAAAGGGGATTTAAGAAGCGAGTTAAGGAAAGATTCAAAGATTCTTCTTTGATTCAGGGCTCATTTCAGAGTTCTCCCGGATTAGCCTGCCATCAGAGTAACTGTATACCGCAAGCTCGCCTGTGGAGAACCTGACATTTTTGATGTCCTCATCCGAAATCCCTTCTATGTATTTGACCAGAGCTCTCAGACTGCTCTGGTGGGCGCAGACCAGCACTCTTTTCCCTGCTTTTACGGCAGGCAGGATCTTTTTCTCGAAATAGGGTACTGCACGTTCATATACGGCTTTGAGGCTTTCTCCTTCAGGAGGGCCTGGCTCAAAGTTCCACCGCCAGGAAGCTAGCTTCTCTGCTCCGTATTTCTCTTCCATTTTCTGCTTGTTCTTGCCCTGGAGCTTTCCGTAATAGCGCTCGTTTAAAGCAGGCGTAAGATAAATCGGGATAAGCTTTTTGCCGAGCTTTTCAGGATATGAGTACCAGTCCGTTTTCCCCGGATCTTCTCCATCACCTGCTCCCTCATGGACAACAGCCCCTGTCTTTTTCTGCCCGGACAATATAATGAAAAGTGTTTCTTGCGTCCGCGCAAGGTTTGAGGCAAAAGCAAGATCCAGTTCAAGCTTTCCAAGTTCTGCTGCGCACTCAAAAGCCTCCTCAATTCCCCTTCTGCTGAGGGGAATATCTACCCAGCCGGCAAGCCTGTCCTCAGGCTTCAAGCCAGGTTCTCCGTGCCTGACAAGTATGAGTTGACCCATAAATTATGCTCCGTAAAATTATGCTCCATCAAAAAAATATACTCTGCCAGAAAATCTTTTCTATGAGAATTATATCCTGTAGATCAGTTTAAATAGCCAGTAACATTCAGGGTTTATTATTTTTCCGGTGCAGGCCTGAACTCAAGCCTTGTGTCATAAAGAAGGTGCCAGAGGTCACCTTTTTTTGCCATTCTTTCCGTATCAATTGCAGCTTCCTGCCCCTCGATCTCAAACCTGATACTCCGCTTACCGAAAGTGATTTTCCCAAGCCTGCTTTCCATCCTGCTGTAATCAAGGGCATCAGCAAGCCGGACAAGAGCAGCCACTCTGAGGGTAAGCTCCTGAAGCTCTCCTGACATCTTTCCAAACTCTTTTTCTTTAAGCTTCACAAGTTTCTCGCTACCAATCCTCTTTTTATGCAGAAAAGCCGTCCAGGAAACAACGGGCCACAGCCTTTCAGGTACTTCGGAGGGCGGATGCTTTAGCAGAATAAGTCTTCCTGCTTTGTGATGATTTTCAAAATCCGTAGCCGCACCCGTATCATGAACAAGCGCAGCGATCTCCACAAGGTTTCTCATCTCAGGGCACAGCAAATGTATAGAGTTAAGGATATCAAAAAGTTCAAGAGCGTTTCTCGCCACGTTGTCGGCATGGCTGCGTTCAATTCCGTAAATATGGTAAAGGTCCTCCAGAGGCAGAGGCTCGGGAAGCATTCCTTCCCCGGACCTGTCAGCCTTTGAAGATCTGTCATCTGAACTCACATTAACTCCCTATAATTTATCTTTTACTAATATCATAATTGCACTGACTTAAACCTATTTTCTATCCCTTTTGACAAGCCGTTTAATTAAGTCTTTTTGAAAGACTTTAAGCTTAAGAAAGCTGAGTTCGGGGCAGATAAAATCGTTTATACTCGATAGAAATCAGGAATGATAAATCAATTATTATATATAACGTCCAGACTCTTAATAAGCAATGATTAGAATCAGCTTCAAGCAGGGAACACTTCTTATAGAGGGGAATGTGAGGGTTCCTAATGCAGTATGGGATGAAAGGAGCGGGAGTTTCAGGGCTCTTGCCCTGTATTACAGAGATATAATAAATTACCTGAAAAAATCTAAAATTCCTTTTAAAGATGAAGTGCTTGACCTTCTTCCCTGTCCTGACCTGGCAGCAGCATACGAAGCTTCAGGAAAGAAACTTGAGTTAAGGGATTACCAGGCTGAGGCTCTTGTTTCCTGGGGGGAAAACGATAGATGGGGAGTGCTTGTCCTGCCTACAGGAAGCGGAAAAACGCTTGTTGGAATCAGGGCAATTGCAGGATGCAATACCCCTGCCCTTGTGATTGTCCCGACGCTTGACCTGCTTGAACAATGGAAGCGACAGCTTGAAGAGTCTTTTTCCATGGAAATCGGAAAGCTTGGGGGCGGGGAAAAGAAAATTCTTCCTGTAACTGTTTCCACGTATGACTCTGCTTACATTCACGCCGAAACCCTTGGCAACAGGTTTGGCCTTCTTATTTTTGACGAAGTCCACCATCTTCCTGCAGCCGGTTACAGGAGCATCGCCGAGTTTTCCGCAGCACCTTGCAGGCTCGGGCTGACAGCCACCTACGAACGGGAAGATGAATTACACTCGGAGCTGAACAGGCTTGTAGGGGGAAAAGTATATGAAAAACATGTCTCAGAACTTGCAGGCGGCCATCTAGCCCCTTACAGGATCGAACGGATAGCGGCTGCACTCACGGATGAGGAACGGAAAGAATACGACAGGTACTATTCCATCTATATCAATTATCTCAGGAAAACCGGGATGGTAATCCGGGGACCAAGGGATTTTCAAAAGCTTGTAATGAAAAGCGGGAGAGACCCTGAAGCCAGAAAAGCCCTTCTTGCAAGGAACGCGGCAAGAGACCTTGCTTTCAATACGGACTCAAAAATTGAAAAGTTAAAAGAGATCCTGGAAGCACACCGCGAAGACAGGATCTTTATTTTTACGGAACATAACCGGCTTGTCCACCGGATTTCCAGGGAATTTCTTATCCCTGCAATTACCTACAGGACGCCTGCAAAAGAAAGGAGTTCTATCCTCGAGAAATTCAAGAAAGGGAAATACAGGGCTGTAGTCACATCAAAGGTGCTTGACGAGGGCATTGACGTCCCTGAGGCAAATATAGGAATTATAGCCAGCGGGACAGGAAGCAAATTAGCGTACATTCAGCGCCTCGGAAGGATCCTCAGGAAAAAAGAAGGAAAAGAAGCCGTACTCTATGAAATCATAACCGAAGAAACTACCGAAGCCGGAACCGCCAGGCGAAGAAAAGAAGCTATTTCAACCCGAAAAGGAGCTGGAAAAACAGGAAGGGAAAGCCGGATGAAAAAGGAAAAAAGCCCCGGAGGCGGCTCACCTGCTCACATCTGACCTGCTTGTAACCCGCATTTCCGGAGGGAAAATAAAGCCTGTGTACGCAGCTTTTGATCCCGAAAACCTGGAACTTACAGGGCTCCTCATAGAAACCTTCGAGCAACATATCGGAAAAACTTATGGGGAGCTCCTTGCCGAGCTTGAAGGTTATGAGGAAATGAATTACCGTTTTATAAGAGGGCTTTCCCAGCTGCTTGAAAGGCGGACAGTGATTGAAACAGATGCAGCTGTTGACCCCTCTCTTGCAAGAGAAACTATTTTTGAAGCCTGCGGAGGTATGGCGCTTTCTCCTGCCGAGAGAAAAGAGGCTCTGCAAAAAGCCGCAAAAAACCTTTCAATTTCAGTCGGTGAACTTGAAAAGGCACTCTGGGCTGACCTGGAGGAGAATCAGGTGGTAAAAAGTTTTCTTCCCCTTTCTCCCACAGAACTCATCCGGCAGTACAATATTTCCCTGACCCAGACTCTGCTTTTCCGTGCAATCGACCTTGACATCTGGACAAAAGGCGATTTTCAGAAGCTGCTCTGGAAAATCCTCCGCTCAGGGCTTATGTACTCCCTGGAGGATGCTGAAGAGACAAAAGGCGAAAGTTATACCGGAAAAGAAGAGTCCCACGGAATGCCTGAAAGTAAATATGAAGAAAAGTACGAAAAAAAGCCCGAAGAATTAAGTGCTGTCCACCTG
The DNA here is from genome assembly GCF_004099695.1 of Methanosarcina sp. MSH10X1. Classification (GTDB taxonomy): domain Archaea; phylum Halobacteriota; class Methanosarcinia; order Methanosarcinales; family Methanosarcinaceae; genus Methanosarcina. The sequence goes on from NZ_SCHL01000024.1 coordinate 7,980, forward strand.
CACCTTGACGGGCCTGCCTCTCTTTTCCGGATCTCGGAACGCTATGGGAATTCTTTTGCGAAAACCTTTTCTGTCCTGCTGATGTCAAAAGGCTGGAGGCTCAGGGCAAGCATTCTTCACAAAGGTTACCAGGGAAAGCGCATTCTGGAGTTTACCCTTGACGATTCGGAAGAGGCTTTCAAACTAACGCCTGAAGCAGCCCTGTATCCGGAGATCCTTTCCCCGGAACTTCAAATTAAAGAAGAAAAGGGAGAATATAAGGCAGGGATTGAAGAAATTGATGCCGAAGAAGCGGCTTACGACAGTACGCTTGAACAGATGTTCGGCAGCCTCAGTCTGGGAAGCTGGAAGATAAAACGAGAACCAACGATCCTGAAAGCCGGAAAACATGCTTTTGTCCCGGATTTTTCCCTGCAGAGGAACGGCATAAAAGTATATCTGGAAATTGTGGGCTTCTGGACTCCGGAATACCTTGAAAAGAAAATCCGGAAACTCAAGCAGGTAAAAGAGCCTGTAATCCTCCTGATTGACAGGAAACTCAAATGCTCTGAAAAAGATTTCCCTTCGCAGGAAGTTATCTTCTTTGACAGGAAAATCCCGGCAAACAAAGTCATGCAGATACTCCGGAAATACGAGGAAAAAAAGCTTTCTGAAGACCGGTCAAGGCTGGAGGAAATGGATTTTCCACTTTCAGGCGAACTTATAAGCCTCGAAGAAATCGCAGCCGGAAAAGGAGTCCTGCCCGAGGCGTTAAAGAAAGTGGTTGAAGATCGGCTTGTAAAGGCAGTAGAACCGGAAAAATCCGGAAAATCCGAAGAAGCCGGAGAATTAGAAAAGTATCAGGATTACTTACTCCTTGAAAACTACTTAATTCACAGGCAATTGCTCGAAAGAATTAATCTGGAACTCGGAAAGCCGGGGGCAGTAGAGACCTATGCCGATGCAGTGAAAGTCTTTGAGTCTTTTGGGCTTGATCGCAGCCTCTATTATCCTGTACTTGAACAACTGGGATACAGGGTTATCTGGACAGGATTAAGTGAAGAGAATGCCAGGGTGAGGAAAGCAGGGGATTGAATAAATTTGCAGGGGGATAAGAAATGGTATTCAACTGATAAACTCTAAGAGTTTAACTAAAACTCTAAGAGTTTAACTGAACTTCTTCTAGCGTTCTAGCCTTTTATAAATTTCACTCTTTCAGGCAAATTAAGTTTCAATTTACTCAGCGTATTCCACACTCTTTTTTACAGGCTTGAAGAGCTTCATGAACTCGTGCACGTCCTGAGGAAAATCCGTATTTATGGGAAGCCCGATTGCTTTTGCCTCGGCGGCTGAGAGGGGGGTGCTGTGGATCATTTCACCACTTACCAGTTTTTCGATTACCTCATCGAGCCTGCCTTCCCCATCGGGGTCTGGCTGGATCTTGCCTTCAAGAAGTTCTTTTGCGACATTGCGGGTGAGGTTGAGGGCTTTTCTTGAGATGTCGCTCATAACAAGGGTGGTATCATCGGCTTTTTCTTTTTTTGTTTCTGCGGCATAGATCCAGGAAGGGGCGGGGAACATCCCGCGCATGAAATCTCCGATCTGAGGATCGATAGGCCCGATAACGGCATCTTTATCCATCACGATTTCATTTGCAGCAAGGGCAATAATTGTTCCCCCTGACATCGAATAGTGCGGGATAATAACCTTTGTGGCTTTAGGGTGCCGCCTGAGAGCACGGGCTATCTGAATGCTGGCATGAAGCTGCCCGCCTGGCGTGTGCAGGATGAGCTCAAGCGGGTAATCCCGGTATTGCCTTATCCAGCGCAGGATTTGCTCGGCATCTTCCTCGTCGATGTACTGGTAAGCAGGCAGCCCAAAAACGGAGATTGCTTCCCGCCTGTGGATCATGGTGAGCACCTTGCAGCCGTGTTTTTTTTCCATAGCTTTCAGTTTTGCAATCCGCCGCAGACGGATTTGTTTTAGCTGCGATTGCGGATAGATTATTGCATAGAGAAACAGAAGTATAAACAGGATGGATATCAAATCCCAGAGACTAATTGTCGTACTGTCAACCGTAACCAGAATATTCCCCCGAAAACCTCCCGAGGGTTTTTAAGCTAACTTAAAGGTGAGATTAACCCCCGGGTTTTATCCCAATATAAATAGCCCTGCAGGCTTTTAATTTTTAGCAATCAGCCTGGATGAAAAGACGATTTTATCAGGAAGCTTTGAAAATCAGAGCAAAGAGAAGAAGATATAGAGAAAATAGGTAGTAGAGAAAATAGGTAGTAGAGAAAATAGGTAGTAGAGAAAATAGGATAGATAGGATAGAGAAGAGAACAATAAAAAACTTTACATGGCTTTATTGGGAAATCAGTTTGAGCCCGATTATTCCTGAAAAAATCAGAAGAATACAGAAAACTCTGGCAGGATCTATTGATTCGTTAAAGAGCAGGACACCTAAAATGGTGGTGCCGATAATCCCGATTCCTGTCCAGACTGCATAGCCGGTCCCTATTGGCAGAATCTTCAGAGCCTGGGATAGGAAATAAAAGCTAAGGAACATGCAAATGACAGTAAAAATGCTTGGATAAAGCCGGGTGAAACCCTCAGTATATTTCAGCCCGATTGCCCACGCTGCCTCAAAAAGTCCGGCGATAAAAAGAAAAATCCATTCCATTTTTGTTTCATATCCTGCTATGTGATTTTAGGGTCTGCCGTGAAGATAGTAATAGAATGTGTTAAAAGCCTTTTTCTTCATATAACCTTGCCTGTGAAAACCCTGAAAAACCTGTAAAGTTTCTCAAAAATAAATTAACAATGGCAGGATCAGGGCTCAGAAGCCAGAAAAACATAGATTATAAAGCAGAAATAGAAATAGGAACTTAAAATCGAAACTAAGAATAGAAACTAAAATCAGGAATGAAGAATAGAAACTAAAATCAGGAATGAAGAATAGAAACTAAAAGTCTAAACGAAAGATCTGAATGAAGAACCCGAACTGGAAATAAAAACTAAAGACCAGAAGAAGAATACAATAAGCCTTTAATCCATGCGGGATAATATTTTAATATGGTAGCCCCGAAGTACCTGAAACGTTACTTCAAGGTGCAAAAAGACGAAATGCCTGCCCATTTCAAGATAACCGAAAAAGTTCCGGTTAGTTTTGATCCAGACATGCAGCTTGAGGAACTCAGGAGAATTCATGGGAAAGAAATCGAAGAATATCGAAAACTCAGAGAAAATCTTGAAGTCGAGGCTGCGGAAGCCCTTGCTTATAAGGATACGGCTGATAGGTTAACGCTTTTTACTCAGAGCTTCCTGGAGCTTCCGAAAGCTAATCCCTCCCTTCTTGACCTTAAGGTTGAAATTGTGGATAGGATGCTGGAAAAGTGCCATTGTTGCGGATGGCGCTGCGAGATTAATAGAGAGGCAGGCGAGAAAGGTTTCTGCAGGCTGACAGATCTTTCAAATTATGCCTCTGAGTTCCTGCACATGGGGGAAGAGCCGGAACTTGTGCCCTCTCACACAATCTTTTTTACGGGCTGTACTTTTGCCTGCGTATACTGCCAGAACTGGGATATATCAACCTGCCCTGAAGCCGGAACCCGCATCGAGCCCAGGAAACTTGCAAAGCTGATCGACCTTCGGAGAATGCATGGGGCAAGGAACGTAAACTTCGTGACCCCGACTCCACACGCTCACACTGTGCTGAAAATCATAAGGGAAATTTCAGTAAACACGCCTGTGGTATGGAACTCAAATATGTACCATTCGCAGGAGATTGCAGAAATACTGGAAGGGGTTGTGGATGTCTATCTGGGGGATTTCAAGTACGGGAACGATGTATGTGCCTGGAAATACTCAAAAATAAAAAATTACCTTGAAGTTGTGCAACCCAATTTCGAATTCGCCTACAAAACCGCAGAAGTCCTCCTTCGCCACCTGGTCCTTCCCGGTCACCTTGAATGCTGTACAAAGCCTATTGCGGAATGGGTTGCAAAAAATATCCCGCAAATCCGGTTCAACCTTATGTTCCAGTACAGGCCATGCTATCGGGCTATGGAATATCCGGAACTTGGACGCCACCTGACTCCGGAAGAAGAAGCCAGGGCAATAGAAATTGTAAGAGAAGCAGGAATTGAGGATTTACTGATCTGATTATTAACGCAAAAAGACTTAAAACGGTAGTAATTATTCCTGCAGGCATAAATTATCCCTGAAATCTCAGGGAAAGAAGTATCCCGGGAAAGAACAGGTTCCACTCCAGAATATTATTCTAAAAAGAATAAAAACTAGATATATATTATTGAATTTGCAAATAACTGTATATGGGGAGGGTTAGTGGAGCTTTTAAATTCGTATTGATAATTCTTATTTTTTATCTGCTGGTCCAGGGGAGTTATGCACAAAATGGTGAAGATGCGGATTCAAACAATGCACAACTTAGTGAAGTAAATGCTACGATAGCCGGCACAATAAACGTAACTGGCACAATAAATGGCACAATAACTAGTACGGTAGATACTGAGACCGACAGCGGACCAGATACCATAGAGAATTATGAGTGGCTTCTTTTACTGCCTGTTTTATACGGCAATCTCCTATTTTTAAGCTGGGTTTCCCGGTTTTTCGACAAAATGAACTTTTGCTTCGTGATCTTCATACTGGCAGCACTGTTAGTATTGCTGCTCTTTCTTTTCTGTTCGCAGAATATTCCAATAGGGACAGGTAATTCCTCCAGCCTTCCATTCTGTTTCCAGACTGTTCTCATAGGAGCAAACAATTCTTCTATTCTTTCTTACTTTTTTCTGATCATTTTTGTAATAGCTTCTTCAGTAATTTTCCTGGTCATTATTGCTGTTTTATATAGTATTTTTTTTAAAAGAAGAGAAGATGAAAATAACCTTATAATAGACAAAAATAAAGTAACAGTAGACCAGGATAATGTGATAATAGATAGAAATAGCGTAAAAATAGAAGAAAATAAAGTTAAAATTGGCAGAAACAATTTTTTAATAAATACAAATAGGGTACCAATAGATGAGAATTCCCTGATCGTAACACTTCACGATATCTTAAGAAACTTTATTATAATTTTTACAGGTCTTATGTGGCCTATGATACTTTTTTATCTCTATTTGAGAGACATAAATTATATCACATTTTTTGAGACCGATAGACTGGAGTTTCCTGTTTATATAATAGCAGCAGCGTCTCTTGGCATCCTATCTTATCTGTTTCTAAGTATTGAAGAAACCTTTTGCCAGATTATTCCTGAATATAAAAAAATAAGCATCGCCTGGTCTTTTCTCCGAAGGATTGCGATTGCACCTTTTATAGCGTTAATAGGTTTTTACCTTTTTAACCACCTCCAGAATATAGAAGAGGCAACTGAAGTAAACGATTATTTCGTATTCGTGTTTTCATTTTTTGCCGGGGTATTCACCAAAACTATAGAAGAATGGATTTATGCCTGGGTTCAAAAACTTCTCCCTGGGGACAAAAGGAACGAGTTTGAAGCAAGGACTGAATACCAGATTAAAGAATCCGAATTTGTCAAGAAATTGCGGTTTGACGAAGATCTGGCGTATGCGCTGTACAGTGCAAAAGTAAGATCCATAGAAGAGCTTGCAGCCTGTCATCCTGAGAACCTGAGAAACCGACTAAATTTTGATACCCGCAACCTGGGCGAACATATGGGGCTTCTACTTACGGAACAGAAAGAGAGGTTTGACAGCTACTCCGAAGAACAGGTTAAAATGTATATAGACAAAGCCCGGACCTACATGAGTATTGATAGGTCGGAATTTGTCACAAAGCTCGATATGAGCAGGGACCTGGCATTTAAACTTTATCATTTTGCGAACATAAAGACTCTTGAAGACCTGAAAAACTGTGACCCTCAGGAGGTTCACGAAAAAATATGTGATTGTAAAAAAGATGTGGAAGAATTAGCTAAAAGCGGCAAAGTAGGTACTGAAGAGGCCCATAGAGTGTTGTGTGATTGTTCGGAGGAGAAAATTAAAGACTTTAAGGAAAAAGCAAGGCAGAGATTGGAGTTAGAAAAAAAGGAATCAGAACTGGAAGAGAAGGAGAAAAATTGCCATAATAAAGCAGATGAAGAGTCAAAGGAGGTTTAACAACGTCTTTTTAACCAGATAAGCACGAAATCGACAATATTCTATTTCAGTACAGTCTCCCTAACTCCTTCTCAAAATAGGTTTTTTCAAAATCTATTCTCGGAATCTCACAGTTTAGCCTGTTAAATCCCGGATACCACTGGATGAGAGTAAATCGCAGTTTATCGCCGTTTAAGTCCTGAACATTATTGCATGATACTTGTATTCATAGTACATTGATTGCACATAGCGCATTTCAAAACCGTGCTTATTTGCAATTTTCTGAAGTTTGTAAGGGTTATGGGAAAAGCCGTAAATGTTTTTCGGACGGTTTCTTAAGGTTGCAGATATTGAATTCCGGAAATCGGAGCCAACCCGGTATAAAGCTTTCAGGACTCCCGCTTTCGGTGCAAATACCCCTAATTTCCACAACGGATATAATCGGGGGTCGAGTATGTCAAAAAAAACTATCTTTCCATCAGTACTGAGATGCTTTGATGCATTAGCAATAAAAGCGTCAATCTCTTGATATGTCAGGTACTGAATTACCCCTGCCGCAGTTATCCGGTCAAAGGTGAACTGCAGGTTTTCCCAGAGGGTTTCATGATTGGCAAGGACCAGGTCGATATTATTACATTTTTTTTCGCTTATTCTTTTACTTGCCTCTTCAAGCATTGATGGGGAAAAGTCCGCTCCTACAAGCTGCTCGTACTCCTGGGCATAGTAAGTCAGGAGTTCAGCAGAGCCGCACCCGAAGTCGAGAAGTGTTCCGCCTCCGTCAAGGTGGAATAATTTCTCCCTGGCTTCCATGGCAAGAAACTCCTCAGACGAATACCTGTGCCCCCCATGCTTTTTATCCTTAAAAAAATCTTCCCAGACATTCTTTGGCTTTGAATGCGTTTTTTCCATACTTTTCCTGCTCTCTACTTCCATACCCCATCTCCCTGTATTATTCTTTAAACTATAATTTAGCGAATAATATGTTACCAATTATATTAGTTTGCAATAAAGTAACCAGAAATCCCCTGATCATTTTAATTAAATAACAAAATAGTGCGTTCTGCTTTCTTCCGGAAAGATCTTCAAGCCTTTTTTCTTAAGCCCAGTACACTATTTTTCTTCACCCACCTTTAATACTTCTAATTAATAATATGATATATATTTGATCTATGAAAAAATAACGTCACTGAAAAATTTGTAAGCTGAAAAGTTGTACGTAATGCAGTTAAGCCAGACCAATATTTTCGGAGTTATCCGATCTGTAGCCGTAAAGAAACTATAGCCGGGAAAATTCTTACAAAGTTTATCTTAATGAAGTATAAAAATGCACTAGCTAAAACTGCAAACTCTTACTTTTATCCCGGATTCTTTGAAAAAGAACAGGGCAACAGGCAAAATAAGTTAAATATTCAGAGGAGATAGTATAGCCGGAACTAGTATAGCCGGAAATAGTATAGCCGGAACTAATCAATAGAAAGCCTGAAACTTTTACCGGGAGCTTCTCGATTTATTTAAGCTTCAGATCGGATCCAGCATATAACATTATGATGTTAGATCTTCAGGCCGGATTCTTGCTTTACTTTTTGCATACCTGGCGCAGTACCGGCTGAAAAGATTATTCCAGCATCCATTTCCATACTGATTTAACCAGGATTAATTTCTTTCCGGTTTTGCTTTCAACTCTCAAGGTTTCCTCATCGTCCATTGTCAGGATAAACCCTTCTTCAAGCCCGTATTCATCCAGGGCTTCCGTGAGCCCCAGAATTTCTCTTTCTCTGACTGCCGGGCTTCCGAAACAAATCGAGACCTGGATTGCAGCCGAAACTTTCTGGCTGTTTTTATCCTTAATAACGAAATCACATTCCCTTTTGCCCCGGAAACAAAATACCTGTTTTTCCCTCCTCAGCAGTTCAAGGAACACAAGGTTCTCAAATCTCAGCCCGAGGCTATCCGGGTAACCTGGATATATTGCCTTGAAAAATCCGGTATCCCCTGCGTAGATTTTGCAGGGAGCATCTTCTGCAAGGTCATATTCCTGCAGGCAATTGAGTTTTGGGACCCTGTATAGCAAAAAAATATCTTCAAGAAACGCCAGATAGCTGTTTATGACATCTTCTTTCTCGATCCCGCTTACCTTTTTCAGGTTATCGAGGGAATACTCCGAAGCCATGTTCGAGATCAGGTATGTGGCGAGTTTTCTTAAATTCTCGATATCATATCCGGCTACAGCCCCCTGCTGCAGCCCTTCTTCAAAATAATTCCGGGAAAACCTGATATCACCGTGCTTTATTACATCCGGAAAACCACCGCTTTCAAAATATTGCAGGAACATGCACAGGAGTTCATCGCTTCTGGAAGGGCTTAGAAAACCCGTTTCCGGGATTCTGAAGCCTTTAATTCGCAGGTATTCTTTAAAAGAAAATGGAAATAGCCTTATAACTTTGCCTCGACCTGCAAACCTGGAAGAAAACTCATTTATCAGTTTCGATTTAGACGAGGTTAGATAAACTTCTGCCCCTTGCGTATAAAGCCTGTCAACCCAGTTTTCCCATCCCGGAAGATTATGGATTTCATCAAGAAAGTAAAAAATCCGGCCTGCCTCGTCTTCAGTTTCCTTTTTGAGATTTTCGGCTGCAATCTCTTCAATAGCCTGCAAACCTCCGGGTCCGAGTTTCTGCATCCGGCTATCTTTAAAATCAATGTAAAGCTTTATTCCATTAAGGGAACTGGCAACCTGACCCAGAAAAGAGGTTTTGCCTGCATGAGGCGGACCTGAAATGAGCTTGATTGCACTGCCTTCAAAAGAGCAGCTGGGGGAAATGTCACGGGGGATTAAATCTGGAGAATTTTGAAAAAATGTCTGGTGACTGAATATCAGGGGGAGAAGTTCTAGTTTTTGCATATTACCAGAATAGTTTCCGAAGTAAGACTATATAGTTTTTCTGGCACGAATAAGTATGCTCATGTAATAATAACCCTGGTGCATAATATCAGGGGAACTTAACAAAAAGCCACGAGCGCCCTGAAAGCCAGTGAGCCTGGGATTTCCGTTTACGGAAGGCATTTTCTATAAGCGCCTGCATAACTAAGGTGCTAATTTAATAGGGTTGAAATAAATTCACAAAAACATATAAATATGGGAGTCAATATGCTCCCTTTATAAGTAGAGTCGGGTTAGCTGGCATATCCCAGCCGGCAGATAAGGGTCCAGCCATTTCCGAAGTCTCTGCTAAATCTTATTCCTTTTTAGGCTCATAAACCGTCTTTGTTTTCCCGCAGCGCGTACATACGAAAAACTTTTCTCTTACGTTTGAAGCATAAATATTCAAGCCGCCGCTTCTCTTCCATTTATGCAGCCTTATAAGGCATAGAATGTTTTTCCTTTGAGATTTTCCGGAAACTTTATACGGAGCTCTGTACCCCAAGAATTTTCACCCTTCTGACCTTCTTGAATTAAAAAGGAAATCGGTTCTGAATAAGATAAAACCATTTCTTATCGGATTCCTCCCGGAAGGGCAGCTCAATATAACCGTCCTCTGAATCTTCTTTCGGTTTTTCCTTCAGGAATTCCGACCCGGCTCTGGAGTAGAATGTTTTTTTCCATTTATATAAGCTTTATATGAAATAATTCTTTAGAAATATATATTGATATAAAAAGAATCAGGTTTTACTGAAAAAACTGCTCTGAAGAAGAACAAGAAGCGATTAACAGTTAATAAGAAAATAAAAATAGAGTCATCAATTCAAGAAATCATATGATTGAAACTCTATGCTTCATGCCTTGAAAAGATGACTGCTGCTTTCCTTTACAATTGATGATTCCTGGGTTAAGTAATAGTGATATTACTAACACCAGTCACAGTGACTTTTATTAACACCAGTCACGACGCTTGCATCGCCATTTGTTGCGCCATTTACCGCCCCAGTCATCACAGTTCCAGCGGCCACCCCAGCCGCCGCAGCCGCCACCCCAGCCGCCGCAGCCGCACTTGAAGCGGTCAAAGTCTCTAAATCCACCAAAGAATCCAAACATTAGATTTGCCTCCATAATCCTACTATATTCTTTTCATATATGCTTTTAAATGGCTCAGTGATGGTGATTATTAACACCAGTCACGACGCTTGCATCGCCATTTGTTGCGCCAGTTGCCGCCACAGTCAAAGTCCCAGCGGCCTCCCCAGCCGCCGCCACAGCCGCCACCCCAGCCGCCGCAGCCGCACTTGAAGCGGTCAAAGTCTCTAAATCCACCAAAGAATCCAAACATTAGATTTGCCTCCATAATCCTACTATATTCTTTTATATCCGTTGTATTCTTTTATGTCCATTCTTTTATGTCCATTTTTGAATATCCGGGAAGATGAAATTTCTAGAGTAGGCGTGTATAGCCCTTGAGCCAAGCTTTTGATCAACCCCCCAGATCAGATCCGGACTCACAGGCAATTGTTCTCAGGAAATACCCCAATTTAGTGGTTTTCAATTAAACAGAAACTTGTTTAAATATAATTGCCGGTGAATCTAAATAAACATATAATCCGAAATTATATAATAATACTAGAATAATTTCTCCTTATTATTAATAGACCTTGAAAATCTGGGCAAATCCTCACCTGAAAAAGCAGGATTACATTTATAATTAGTTTACAGTTTCTCTTTTTTTGGATTCCCTGACGGATTCAGGAAATTTTTGCCTGTAACTTACTCTTCGGGTGAAAATAAAGTTGCTTTAATAAAAACAACCTTTATATTTTGCCTGAACTCAATTACGGAATCCAGCAGCTTTCGGTTTAATTAAAAATAGCAGATCACTTCTTCTATTTACAAAGTACATAACTGTAATTTTTTCTTTGCATTGCCAGTCGTGGAGGCTGGTCGCCGTCAAATATGAAAAAGCGTGCATAAAGGTAAAGTGACAGTACAGAAACCCACAGGAAAGCCAGATAATATTCCAGAATTCGTAGGGTAATAAAATCTATAGCCATCAACTCAGGAAAGGTAGATTAATCAGAATAAATCTTCTCTTTTTGAACTGATGGCTATCATTGTTTCATTCATGTTCAAGAGTTCCAGCGTTTAGCGCCAATTCTTAGCAGCAGCCGCCGCCCCAGTGTCGCCAGCGACGCCAGCCCCAGTTACGGCAGCCCCAGCCGCCCCAGCCACAGTCTCCAAACCACATTGTGTTTGCCTCCATGATTTTGCGATATTATCTTATATATTACAATTCTACAGGTGCTGTAGAGGTGGACTTTTTAGACTAGAGGATTGCACTTTCTAATCAAAAGTCCTCAACACCCCCACTATACTTTCACGGCAGCTTTTAGAAATTATTAAAGTTACTTGCTTCCGTTGGCGAGGAGTAATTTTGCCATGAAAGTACAATTAAAAATAGAATTAGAAATTATATAAAAGACCTAGAATAACTGTTTCTTAATATTAATAGTCTTAAGAAAACTGGATAAACCCTCTGTCAATAAAACAAGCACACTTTTTCATTTATTTTTCAATTTCTAATTCTGCTAAAACTCTCAATTAATCAGGAATAATAATCTGTGAATACTCTGAAATTTACAATTTAAGCAAAAAAAATAATTTCAAGAAAAATCGAGGTTTTATTACCGGGCTGAATTTAATTTAAGGCATTAAAAAATACGTATCTGATTGGAAAAGTTATGTAACTCTCTTTATTTTTAAACTTCATAACTTCAGTTTTTTCCGTTCAGAGCAAATTATCAATATAAAGGGCAGCTAATCAACAGGATAAGTTTTTTGATTCAATTTCTGAATAAAAATAAACTCCTTGAACTATTTGAAAAAAAGTATTATCTTTTATTGCATTATTCCGTTTTTTAAAAATCTTCAATTTCTATTAATTTTTTTGCCCATTTTAACTTCTTTTTTTTAATGGTGTTAACTCCCGGATCTTCAAAATCAAACCCAGCAAGCTTTACACTCTTTGCTCCGAACTCCCTTGCTACAAAAACGCATCGGTCTCCGTCGCTAAACCCTCCAAAATTGTACACCCTATCAAAAGGCTTTGCCTGCGTGGTTGCAATAAATCGCTTAAAGCGAAGCGTATATTTTTCGAGTTTATCAATATTGTCTCCGTGCGCATGGATCAGGACTATAGAACCCTTTTCACAGGCAAGGATTTCCTTCTCAATATCGGCTTCGGAATTGCCATCAAGGTCGGTGCAGATAACATCAGGCACAATTCCCATATCCATAAGGACTGCGGCTGCCCCATCGGCTGCAATTAACGTAAAATCCGAAAAATTGATTTCGGAAAGCTCATTCCTGAGTCCGGGAGCATTTCCGCATACCAGGACAGGTTTTCCGGAAATCAGGGTTTTAAGTTCGGACAGGCTGGCAGTATTTTGCTCTGTCAGCCTGCGGGAAAGGAATAGGGCTGCCTCCTCATCACCGGCTCGATCAAATCCGAAATCTTCAAGTATCCGTTCGTAAATCGGTTCCCAGGCAGCAAAATCCATATAAAAGCTCCTTTCCTATTTGTTCCATTCTTTTATGAAATTCTTAGAAACTCCTTTTCAGGGCTTACTTTTTTGCAAGACCCATCCTCATTGCAATGCCTTCGACATCCCAGTCCTTTACAAGGGCTCCGGTAACATCGATATCACTGCCGATGCCAAAGATATCGGCTCTTACCTCTTCCGCGATCAGGTTCCTGAGAGTTTCAACAAGCTTCAGGACTCTTGCGTCTTCGATCCTGACCGAGGCGCAGATGTTTTCGTCCACTACAAGGTCAAGTTCTTTCCGCATATCCTGAAGCCTGCGGATTACTTCCCTTGAATACCCTTCAGCTTCCAGTTCCGGAGTCAGGTTTGCATCCACATAGACAAGCCCGGCATCGGATTCTGCACTTGCGATACCTTCGGGCAGAGTTTCTTTGAAATTTGCCATGCCCGGAGTTATTGTAACCGCTGTTCCGTCCGCAAGGGAGAGTTCAAACTCGCCACCCTCAGAGAAGGCTTTTTTCAGGGCAAAGCCGTCAATCTTCTGCAGGGCAGGGATGATCTTTCCTGCGTCCTTCTTGAAAACAGGACCTATTTTGCCCGGATCGGGGATCACTTCAAGCCCGAGCTCGTCCCAGCTTTCAGCCACAGGCGTCAGGACAATTGCCTTGGAATTGGTCTGGTCCATAAGGACTGAGCGCAATCTCTCTACAGCCTTTGCTGAATCCTCACTTTCAGGGGAAACAATTATTCGGGATACAGGCCACCTGAGTTTTCTTCCTGCTTTCTGCCGGGCATTTGAGGCGGCTTCTACAATAGAACGTACGGTATTCATTGCCGCTTCGAGTTCCGGATCGAGATAGATCTCGTTGACCTCTGGCCAGTCGCACATATGAACCGATCCCAGTGCATTAGGGTCTACGTTTCGGATCAGGTTCTGGTACATCTCTTCAGCCAGATAAGGCATGAAAGGCGAGATCAGTTTTGTAAGGGTGACGTAAACTTCATAAAGCACGCAATAAGCTGCAAGCTTATCAGGGTCGTCAGCTTCGGTCCATGTTCTTGGGCGGATAAGCTGGATATACCAGCGGGAGAGGTCTTCCAGAGTAAACTCCAGAATCTCACGCATAGCTTTATGCAACAGATATCCGCTCATAGCCTCGTCCACGGCTTTGACAACGGATTGAGCTCTCGAAAGAATCCATTTGTCCTCTTCCCTGAGTGCATTTTTTACGGAATCCAGGCTGACTTTGAGCGGGTCAAAATTATCAAGAGCCATATAAGGCAGAGGGAACCTGAAAACGTTCCAGAGAATGTTGATTGAACGGTGGATGGTCTCCACTTCTTCCAGATTGAATTTCAGGTCTTCCCAGGGCGCACTCGAAGAGAGTACATAGGCGCGCAGGGTATCAGCCCCGAACCTGTCAATAATATCGAGTGGGGAAATCACATTTCCAAGGCTCTTGGACATTTTCTTTCCGCCCGCATCAAGCGTAAAGCCGTGCATTAACACACTCTTATACGGAGCCCGTCCAAAGCCCACCATGCTTGCCCCTAGCTGGGAATAAAACCAGCCACGTGTCTGGTCGTGCCCCTCAGTGATAAAGTCGGCAGGCCACCATTCATCAAACTGCTCCCTCGTCTGCGGGAACTTCAGGGTAGCCCAGGAAGCTACAGCCGAATCAAACCAGACATCAAAAACGTCTTCCACGCGCTTCTTTTCTCCGCCACACTCACAGGGAATAGTGAACTTATCCACGTAGGGGCGGTGAAGTTCGATATTTTCGCCTGCTCCTGACTTTTCCAGCAGTTCGGCTTTGGTTCCTATTACTTCAAGCTTTCCGCACTTCTTACACTTCCAGACCGGGATAGGAATTCCCCAGTAGCGCTGCCTGGAGATGCACCAGTCCCGAGCGCCTTCTACCCAGGTTCTGAAGCGGGCTGAACCTGCCCAGTCAGGATGCCAATCTACGGCATCGATTTCCTCAAGCATTTTATCCTTTATCTCGGTAACTTTAAGGAACCACTGTTCGGTTGCCAGATAAATAATAGGCGTTTTGCAGCGCCAGCAGTGCCCGTACCTGTGCGTGATTGTCCCTTCCGCAAGCAGCCTGTTGCGTTCCCTGAGGTCTTCAACTACAATCGGGTTTGCTTCCCTGACGTTCTTGCCAGCGTATTCCCCGGCTTCCTCGGTATAAGAACCATTTGAGCCCACAGGGCAGAGAATAGGAAGTTTGTACTTCATACCAAGGTTAAAGTCGTCCATACCATGCCCTGGGGCAATATGTACACAGCCCGTATTTTCCACGGTTACGAAGTCGGCAAGATAGATCCCATGCTTTATCTCGTTCTGCACAGGTACCAGGTCGTGAACAGGGCTTTCATACTCAAGTTTTGTGAGTTCTTCCCCGAGCATGGTCCCAAGCACTTCGTAGTCAACATACCTGCCCTGCTTAAGGACATTCTTGATCAGGTCTGTGGCTGTAATCAAAATCTCTACAGAACCATCCTGCCGGATTGCCCTGAATTTAGAGTATTCGAAATTCGGGTGCACGGCTACGGCAACGTTTGCAGGGATTGTCCAGGGGGTTGTTGTCCAGATGACTATGAAGGTGTTCTCTTCGCCTTTGATCTTAAATTTCACGTAGATCGACGGGTCAGTCCGCTCGGCATACTCAACTTCGGAATCCGCAATTGCCGTTTCACAGCGCGGGCACCAGTTGACCGAGCGCTTGCCAATGTCCAGAAGATCTTTTTCGTTCGCCTGCTTGAGGGTCCACCAGGCAGCCTCGATATAATCGTCTTTCAAGGTCATGTAGGGGTCTTCCCAGTTCATCCAGACCCCTAGCCTCTGGAACTGCTCGGTCATTGCCTGTTTCTGGGTGATGGCGAATTCCTTGCATTTTTCAATAAAATTCTCTACCCCGAAGCTTTCAATGTCCTTTTTGGATTTGAAGCCGAGCAAGCCTTCGACTTTGACCTCGATTGGCAAGCCGTGCATGTCCCAGCCGGGGCGTTCGAGGATATTACGGTTATTCATGGAGTAATAGCGGAGAATGGAGTCTTTAATTATCTTATTCCAGGCAGTCCCAAGGTGGATATGTCCGGTCGTGTACGGGGGTCCGTCAACAAAAAAAAGCTTTTTTCCGGTCTTGCGGTGCTCGCGAGTTTTTCGATAAGCATCGCTATCTTCCCAGAGCTGCGTTACCTTTTTTTCGATTTGCTCTGCGTTATACTTGGCAGTGATTTCTTTTATCATATAGGGGTCTCCCTGAAGAAAGATTAGCTGAGGTGAGAGTGCGGTCAGTGCAATTCCTATTCTGCAGCCGCCCGATAAGTATTAATGATAAATTTCTAACCGGTGGACTGTTGGAAAACTTTACTACCGGTCGCTTATATATTAAACTTCAAATAAGTATTTAACGAACACAATATCCGTATTCGGGAAAGAAGAGCTTTGCCTGTCCTGAGGAAAACGGATCTTCCGCACGCCAATCAAGTTATTCAGTAATTGCTGTACTTGATTTAAGCTTTGTTGTAACGCAAGCCTTTTCAAAAAAGGCTTGAGCGAAAACCCCCAGGAAACGGCGTGATCAACCGGCGCAACGCAAACTTTTTCAAAAAAAGTTTGATCAAAAACTAATGCTTTATCGAAACCGGTGTAACCGGAGCGTGATAAATCGGCGGAACGCAAGCTTTTTTAAAAAAGGCTTGAGCGAAAATCCTGATTTATTGAAAACGGCTTAACCGGAGCGTGATCGACCGGCGCAACGGTCGCGGGTCAACGGTTTAGTGAGAAGGATAAAAGGGACTAAAAGAAAAAAGTTACTGCGAGAAAATTGTGGAGAAAATCTTTCTCCACATTTAAAAGTTTATTAGAAAAGCACGGTTAAGGAAATTCAGGTTCTAACTCTAATACTTCTTATCTTTTGCCTCTAAGGGTTTTCCAAATTACAGCGATTCTCTCTATCTCAATGTGGGTGTAGCCTTCTTCTTTTATAGTCCATTTAAGACTAAGGATCCCATCATTGACTTCAGCAGCAATCCCTCTGTATGTGGTATTCCCTCCAATGTCGATCTCAACTTCTTTACCCAGATAATACTTTTCAATGAACTCCTGTTTCATATCTTCAACTCCAAGACTTTAATTTTCGGATGACGATCCGGTGATAGAATTACTAGGATATAGTTAGTTTCACGCAGTATATTATATTTAAAAAAACAGGGATTCTGAACATAGTTTCTTTTTCAGGCGTCAAAGGGTAACAGATATTGAATTTTATCTTAGAGCTTACCTTAACACCCAAAAAATGGCTCTTATAGGGGTTCAGAACCCAGAGTTTGTTTGATATCAAACAAGCTCTGGACTCTCGGTTTTCCACATTCAGCTCAAAAACCTGGCTCAGATTCGCTGAGCTCCGTTTCAGGCTCCAGGACAGTAGCATCAAAAAAGGGAATTTCTGCATCCGTAAACCAGGCTTCAAGGAAACTCAACAGATGATATTTCAGGAAAACGGTCAGGGGCACATTAAGAAAAAGAATGGCTCCCAGGATTAAAATCAGTTCTATAACGATAAAGGGTATCAGGAGTATCCAGGTAAGGGGTTCCGACGCCAGGGATGAAAAGAGGAAATATAGAACCCCGTCAAAGATAAGGAAAGCGACCCCTAAAATCAGCATCACTATCCCGAAGATAAAAATTGCTAGAATGACTACTCCTATTCCGAGCACGAACCTGACAATCCAGTAAATCACAACTTCCTGCCAGCATTTTCTGAAGTTTCCATAGACCATGCGGAAAGCCTGAAGGATACCTTTATTCCTGTAAATGGAAACGGGAATTGCAAGGCTTAAAAGAGAATTTATTGCAACTGCAAGAAGGACTAACACGACAAACGATCCTGCAAGCCAGAGAACCACTCCAAGCCGTGCAGGCCAGGCAGGTTCTGATGATCCTTCCAGAACAACTGCAATAAGAGGGAGAAAAGCTATTAAAAAGAGCACCAGAAATACAAGCCCTATGGCTAAACGCACCAGCAGGAGATAGAATCCCTTTCCCAGGAATCTTCGTGAATAAGCCCAGAATTTGACCTCATTTTTTACAAGCGATTCAACAAAAACAAATTCCATGACACTCGAAATATACGAGAAAAACAAACCCAGAATAAGAAGGAAAAAAACCGCTATTAAAATTGCGGGGACTGATAAAGTTTCCGGGAATTCAATAACCGGAAGATTGCTTTCCAAGTCCTGAGACCCTGTAGTATAGTTAGTAGAACCTCCATAATTCGATGCCGCCCCGCCTAGTAGAAAAATAATGACTGCAAGTTTTACCCATTTCCAGAAATCAAAGGGTTCAAAAAGAGCTTTTCTTGTTCTTGAAAGAGCTCTGTCTGCTGCATCTATCCCGTACCAGCTCATATTATAGAATTTTGCTCAGATCATAAATAATTATCTGGAGAGTTTGATTTGAGAATTCTCAAACAGTTATAGAGGTTTCCATACATCAAAATCTATTTCTGAGTAAATATTTTCAGAATTCATTAATCTTCTCAGAAATTCAGTGAGATTCTCAGGTCTGGATAGGAGACTTATTTTTCAGTGTTTGGTTTTATCCAGGGTCTGTGCTCAGTCATTTTGCTTTTACGGTGGCCGGAACCACGAGACCCGGACAGCGCTTCGAAGCCTGAGACAACTTCAAACAGCTCTTCGTCGATGCCACTTTGGCGCAAACGGTAAAATTCTCCGTTGAGGTTCTCAAGCAATTCCTCAATATTTTTGTCGGCGCGTTGCATTGCTGCCAGCCTGCTCGAATTTTCACTCACGAGAGATTCGGCGCATGCCCGAAAAAGTGAAACGAAAAGGTATTCACTGATTATCGCCCGCATGGTTTCTTCGCTGTCCCCTATGACTTCAGGCAGGTTCTTAGTCGGCCAGGGAAGTTTAGCCAGATCACTTTGCCAGGTCTCGTCCAGTGGCAGCAATCGCTGACTGACAGGCTCATAAGTAACCCTGGTTTTGTGGCGGTTATAAAAAAGATAGAGCTCAGCATCCTCGTCCTGGCTGCGAAGCTTTTCGCTTTCCACAAGAATCTGCCCTATAAGCGGAGTAATAGCTTTGACGGAGTTTGGTACCGCAAAAAGCCCGATCAGTGGCAAACTCGCATTCGCCAAACGTGAATAAACTCGTTCACCTACACCCCAAACCTGAACTTTACCTGGCAAAGCTGCCAGCTTCGCAACAGCGTAATCAGTTATAATATCATTAAACTGACCCACAAGTCCCTGATCTGAACCAAATACAACTGCACCAACCGTGCCAGCACGCAGTTGCTTTTTTCGCTTTGCAGGAGCAGATGAGGTTCCGATTTCCCGGAAACATGTGCTCAGTCCTAACTCAACTGTACGATAGTAATCAGACAATGCGCTCACTGATTTCTCGTATTGTCCTACATTTGAGGCTGCCAGAGCCTTCATTGTTCGAACGACAGATTGAAGATCATTTGCTCTATCGATTTTTCGGCGCAGACTTGCCAGAGTTTCGCTCATGGTTTCTTTTCAGCCTCCGATTCGGGTTTGCCTTCAACCTGAACTTCTTGCCCTATTCTATCACCAGTCTGGGCTTCAGGCACGGATTTTTCCCCAGCTTTAGCTTCTGGCTCAGTCTCAGATTCGGCTCCGGGCTGAAAATGTTCTAGCGCTTTGCGTGCAATCTCAAGAATTGTTTTTCGGTCACTGTCGGTCAATTCTGCATCAGCTTTGAACCATTCGCGAATCTCTGAATGAATACCAGCTACCGTCCTGCGCAGGGACGCTTCAGCCTCATCCATCCGGTCAAGCGGCACACTGTCAAAAAGTCCTGCATTCAAAGCAAGCAAAATAACAATTTGGTCGGGTACGGGCACAGGAGAAAACTCCGGCTGCTTGAGAAGGGCACGGATCCGCCTGCCATGCTCGATTATCCTTCGTGTGTTCTCATCCAGCCTGGCACCAAACCGGGTAAATACTTCAAGTTCTTCAAACTGGGAGTAGGCTAGCTTCAGGTCTCCAGCCACTCCACGGTAAGCAGCAAGCTGTGCTTTTCCGCCTACACGAGAAACAGATTTACCGACATCTACTGCAGGCAGCACTCCCAGTTCGAACAATGAAGGTGAGAGATAGATCTGCCCGTCAGTAATTGAAATCAAATTTGTTGGAATATAGGCTGAAATGTTCTGTGCTTCGGTTTCAATAATTGGAAGAGCAGTAAGTGAGCCACCACCGAGTTTTTTGAGCAGGTGGGTTGCCCGTTCCAGTAAACGTGAGTGGATATAAAAAATATCACCAGGGTACGCTTCGCGACCTGGAGGACGGCGAAGCAAGAGGGAAAGTTCGCGATAAGCACGTGCGTGATTGGTCAGGTCGTCATAAACAATCAGCACATCCCTGCCAGCTTCTATAAAATATTCTGCAATGCTGGTCGCGGCATAAGGGGCAATATAGGTTAGCCCTGATGGGTCATTGCCCTCAGTCACCACGACTATGGTATAGTCCATTGCACCTTTTTCCCGTAAGGTTGCCACTACCCTGGCAACTGCTGATGCACGCTGACCGATGGCACAATAGACACACAGAATATCATAACCTCGCTGGTTGAGGATTGTATCAATCGCAATTGCAGTTTTTCCAGTCTGGCGGTCCCCTAAAATCAACTCCCTCTGGCCTCGCCCGATTGGAATTAACGCATCAATGACTTTGATGCCAGTCTGAAGAGGCACACTGACAGAAGAACGGTCCATAATTGCTGCGCTGGGGCGTTCAATAGGCAAACGCTTGCCAGATATTACAGGTCCTTTTCCATCAAGGGGTCGACCCAGAGGATCAATTACTCGCCCTAACAATCCCTCGCCTACAGCCACATCCATGACCCGGCCAGTGCGTTCAACCTGGTCCCCTGCATTCAGATGGGAGTATTCGCCGAGCAGGACAACACCGATTTCTTCTTCATCCACATTAAAAGCTATCCCAAACACTTCGCCGGGAAACTTTATCAGTTCCTCAAAACCCACACCAGGAAGGCCGGAGACATTGGCAATACCTGTGGAGACTGTCTTTATAGTGCCAACCTCCTTCGGAGTAAGCCTTGGAATAAATGATTCACGGCCCTTCCTGATTTCACTGAAAACACTGTTTAAAATATCCTTCAGATTTGCAGGTTCCATGTCCATCGACTCTTTATGTGGGTTTTGGCTCAGGAGTGGTACTTTGCTCAGTTAAGAATCAGGATTTAGTTTCAAACTCCTGTTGAGTCCCGGGCATGTTCAGGTTTGGATGTATCCGATGCTGGCTCATGCCTAGTTCCGGCCCCTGGTTCGGTTTCTGGAATGAATTCATTCGATTCAGACTTTGATCTGGTTTCATCTCTGGACTGCTCTTTCAAAAGTTCGTCAATACTCCTCCCCAGAGATTCAAGATAATCTTTAATACTCCATGCTAGTTTTTGTCCATCTGTGGTTAACTCAATACCATTGACCAGATCCGGTGTAGTTTCGAACCGGAGTTGAATTTCCACACCAAGTGCTTCCTTAATTGTCTTTATAATCAGGTCTTGCTGTGGCTGCGGAAGATCGAAAGCGGTGTGTACAAGCGCGGAACCTGGCGACACGGTAAGCGCTGAGGTCAGTTGCTCCTTTTCCTCGCCTTTTAGCTCGTACAGCCTTTGAGTAAAGATGTCAACTGTACGCTCATCCAGACTCGTTCCAGCCAGATCTTTCAGGACTTTTCTAGCTATAGCAAAAACTTCCTGCTGAACCCGGTGACTTATTTCCCGATTTAAGTTCTCTTTGTCAGTACTTAATGCTTCCATCTGTTTTGCCCTTAAATCGAAAGCTTCCTTCCGTGCTTCTTCGAAAAGGTGCTGCCGCTCGGCTCTTGCTTCATCCTTTGCCCTGTTCAGGAGTTTGGCACGCTGCTGGTCAAACTCCTCGTTCTTACGCTTGAACTCTTCTTTCTCTTTTTGCGCCTCTGCTTCTTTTGTATCGGCATTCGCAAGTTCATCTGCCACCTTTTTCTCACGCGCATCAATAGCGTTGAGAATGGGTTTATAAAGGAAGCGTTTCAGCAACCACACAAGTATGAGGAAGTTGAGCACCTGCGCAATGACAGTGAACCAATCGATCAACATGACCTATTTTCCTCTGCAATTCAGGCAATTGCTTTGTCCCAGAACGGGTTGGCGAAGATCAGAATAATCGATATAACGAAACAATAGATAGAAAGGGACTCAATCATAGCCAGACCCACGAAAAGAGTCCTGGTAATGGTTGCCGAAGCGTCGGGTTGCTGTGCCAGTGAACTCAGGGCAGTCGCAACAGCTCGCCCTTCACCAATTGCAGGTCCTAAAACCCCGATGCCTATTGTGATTCCAGAGGTGGCAATTGACGCCACCGCGATTATAGTGGTATAATTATCTAAAGCCATAATGTTCCCTTCTGTTGTTAGAATGTTCTTTCTATTCTTATTCTCCAGTTTCACGTCTGGATTTACTGGTTCGAGTGGCAGCAGTAATGTAAACTGTAGCAAGGATACTGAAAATATAAGCCTGCACCATGCCAATGAGCAGACCGAGAGCAATCATGAGATCCGGAAAGATGAATGGTGCGATGGTCAGCAGAATGGCAATGATCATCGAGCCGCTCATAATATTACCGAACAGACGGATTGCCAGAGACACTGTGCGGGAGATTTCACTGATGATATTAAACGGCAGCATGATGATCGTCGGTTCTGTGTACGACCTGAGGTAATTACCAAGTCCTTGCTCCTCTATCCCGAAAAGTGGCACAGCCACAAACACGCATAATGCAAGCGCAGCCGTTGTTGAGAGAGAGCCGGTTGGTGGTTCGTAGCCTGGAATGATAATACAGAGGTTAGCTATGGCGATGAACAGAAAAAGTGTACCCAGGAAGCCAAGGTACTTTCGCGGCTCATCCAGGCCAACGTCTTCAATCTGCTTCAAAATATTAGTGACAATAATTTCCAGAATATTCTGCCAGCGAGAACGTCTCAGACCTGTGGAAAGCTTGCCTGTAACAATTTTTGAACCGACTACCATTACAAGCATTAGCCCCCAGGTGTACACAATCGTAGCGTTAAACTTGAGAAAACCATACTGCCAGAAAACTAGCTCATCAGGACTAATTCGCATGACTGGCCTCCTTTGTTAACTGACTCGATTCTTCCTCCGGAGCCCTGGTGAGTCTGAGTACAATACTGCGCATAACAAAAAACCCAAGTAAGCATATTAACAGCCTCTCCCAGTGGCCTCCCGAAGCAAAGTAAAATCCAGCAACAGCAATGCCAGTCCGCAGCAGCAGGCTGCCGAGGAACCAGAGTGCAGATCGTCTGGATGAGAGCCCCCTCTGAACCGTCCACCAGAGACCTCCGAAGAAAAAAGCTCCTAGCAGAAAGCCAGCTATCAGCGCCGAGACGAGATTTAAAGCTTCATTCATTGTTATCCTCTTGGTTCAGTTGCATTTCCCTATGTTCCCTGGTTACCCAGTACCATGCATTCAGGCAGCCGATAAATAGGCCAATAATCAGCATTGTGAGCGTCCATGAATAACTCACTGGATAATGCTCATCCAGCCAGAGCCCGATTAGAACACCAAGCAGGGTTGGAACTGCTACCGACCAGCCTACAAGCCCCATCATGCCTAATCCAAGCCAGACCGTTCGGTTCACCTGGCGCTGTGCTCTGAGTTTGCGTTCAGCCTTTTCCCCAACCTGGCGAGCCAGGCGAGGCTCTTCTTTTAAAGGTTTCTCTGCCATTCTGTCAGCCACTTCGAAACTCTGCCAAGCGACGTATAAGCCCGGTTTCCAATTTTGCCATTACTGAACGGATTTTTTGCTCAGTCTCATCTACGGCTAAAAACTCGTTCTCTACCGTTTCCTTCAACTTGCTCAGGTCTGTTCCGGCAATGGCGTTACGCACAGAAACCAGCACGCTCTGGCCGGTTTTTACCAGTACACCTTCATCGACTGCAACATAGACCTCTCCCTCTGCCCCGGTTTCGTAGGTAAGGATCCCGGGCTCCAGAGCCGCGACACAATCGAGTCGACGTGGTAAAAGTCCAAGTGAACCCTGGCGGGTCTCGACAACTATGCGTGATATGCCTTTCTTATCAGCAAAGACTTTAAAAGGCAGGAGAATTTTAAGATCCATGAGTGCTGAGTTCATGATTTATCCCTGCTTGATTTTTTGGCTACTGCTTCGTCAATTGTTCCAATCATGTAAAGATCTCCTTCAGCGTATTCCTTGAATTCATCGTGCAGGATACGCTCACAGCCATCAAGAGCATCTGAAAGAGCAACGAATTTGCCTTTATACCCTGTAAACTGCTCGGTGGTGAAAAATGGCTGTGTGAGGAAACGTTCCAGGCGGCGGGCACGGGTTACCACGTTGCGGTCTTCCTGCGACAGCTGCTCCAGGCCAAGCATAGAGATAATATCCTTGAGTTCGGCATATTGTGCGAGCGTCTGCCGGATTCCCTGGGAAATACGATAGTGCCTTTCACCTATAATGCCAGGTGTGGACATTTTGGAATTTGACTGCAAGGGGTCAATAGCTGGATAAAGCCCCTCGCTTGCTCTTTTACGTGAGAGAACAATAGAGGCAGACAGGTGAGAGAATGTGTGCACAGCCGCAGGGTCCGTGAAATCATCAGCCGGCACATACACGGCCTGGATTGACATAATGGCTCCTGCATCTGTATTGGATATGCGTTCTTCAAGTTCCGATAACTCAGTACCAAGTGTCGGTTGATAGCCAAGTCGAGAAGGCATCTGCCCCATCAAGCCGGACACTTCAGAACCAGCCTGGATGAACCGGAAAATGTTATCTATTAGCAGCAGCACATCACGGTGTTCACTGTCCCGGAAGTACTCTGCCATTGTCAGGGCCGCATGACCTACCCGGAAACGAGCGCCTGGTGGTTCGTTCATCTGGCCAAAAACCATGACCATATTAGGAAGCACCCCCGCTGCTTTCATATCACGGTAAAGCTCTTCCCCTTCGCGACTGCGTTCGCCTATGCCGCAAAATATACTTACTCCCTGATGATGCTTGACCATATTATGAATCATTTCTGTTAGCAAGACAGTCTTGCCAACCCCTGCACCCCCAAAAAGCCCGGTTTTGCTGCCGCGTTCAAGAGGCACCAGCACGTCAATAACCTTGATACCGGTCTCGAAGATTTCGGATACGGTAGACCGGCGTACCAGTGGTGGTGGAGCCTGATGGATTGAACGCCATCGAATGTCATATGGTTGCTCCTTGTCGTCTATGGCATTTCCAAACACATCGAATATTCGCGAGAGGATTCCCCTACCAACAGGCGCCTTCAAAGGCCCACCTGTGTCTTCCACTTCCATACCTCGAGCAAGACCTTCAGTGGGAGTCAGAGCGATTCCGCGAAGACGACGTGCATCAAGCTGGGTCAAAACCTCAATGGCAATTTGACTTTTCTTTCCTGCACGTAGCAGAGTGTATACAGGTGGCAAATGCCTCTCGAAAAGCACGTCCACGATGCTGCCTCGAACCGAGATAACCTTGCCAAGGTTCAGGGAACTATTCTTACCTTCCATATGACCCTTAACAGCTCCTCCTCAGTATCATCACTGTTTTGTTATTAAGTACCTTTTTCCTGAGGAACCAGTAAGAAACAAAGAGTATAGTGAAAGTTTAATCTAGCTGATGTCACAAAACCTGTAGTGACAAGGAAATGTTAAAGAAAATAAAACGGTATCCACTCTCAGGAAATAATTCCTTATGGAGTTATTATATTGACTATAAGCCCCCGTTTTGCCTGTGAATTATTTACTGCTTTATTCCCTATTCCCATAAAGAAATATACCAATTTAATATATTAATTTGACTTTAAGATCTTTCTATGTTCGCTAAAATCTAAATAAGGCCTGGCTATAATTTACAATAGATTTCTTATCAAATGTAAAGAGTTTCTAATTTCTGTTCAGAACCCCGTTTTATAAAATTATGCGGCCTGACATCTGTATAAGAATGTCTATTACCTGTGTTTCGGCTCTAAAAAGATAGTCCATAAAAGAATAGGCCTTCGCAGCATTAAGGAAGAAAGATAAAAATAAGTTAGCGGGCCCGCCGCGATTCGAACACGAGTCAATGGGTATCTTCGTAAGAATCTTACTTCGAAGCCCATTAGGATATCCTGGCTACCCTACGAGCCCGCGGTGCAGCACTATTGATAGAAGCTATCCATATTAAACTTTTCTCTCAAAAATAGGGCTACAGAAAATAAAAGGAGGGAGATAAGCAGGATAAAGGGAAAGTAGAAGATAAAGAAAGAGGGAGGAATTCGCAAAAAGATTAAGAAGTCGTAAAAAGATTAAGAATTATTGAAGGACGAAGAGAAAATCCTGTGAGGATTATAAAAGCAAAATACAGGATTATCAAGGTAAAAATTGGTAATTGGGTATAAATTTTTATGGAGCTTCAGTATAAATCATTGCAATTGAATGGGGATGGCAGAGTAATAAATAAAAATATATAGTAAGTGTGACAGAATTAACAGTATGCAATAAAGAAAGAATTAAAAAAGATAATTATTCATAAGTAATCATAGGGAACTAATGAAAACATAATCGGCAAAGGGATTTTCCGGACTGGTCAGAAGGCAGGATTAAGGCCGAACTATAAATTCAACAGGGTTTTATCTATAATGCGAAAATTTGTAAAAAATATTTTATTTGTGAACAATCTCTAAATATCAGGGTCAGCTGGAGATTACTCTAGTGGTTTCAAACTGATGATATTATATAACTTCATAGTGCGGGAAGTTATAAAATATAATACAGAAGGTGTGAGGGTCTATAAAAATGGAGAGGGTTTCAACCGGGATAGAGGAGCTGGACGGGAAGCTGAGTGGGGGTTATCCTGTAAGTAAAGTAACCCTTATAACTGGCGTAGCAGGGAGTGGGAAAACAATCTTCGGAATCCACTTCATTTATAAAAACTGTCTTGAAGGCAGAAAATGCATGATAATCGCAACAGAGGAAACTCCTGAGGATATTCTCTACCAGGCAAACCTTTTAGGGCGCGACCTTACCCCTTTCTATGAGAAAGGGCAGCTTATTATAGAAAATATCTTCGAGAACCGTTCGGAAATGATAGGAAAGACCAGGTACGGATTCAAGCCTGAAAGTCTGGATATTGAAATCCCCAATCTTATTGAATTAATACATGAGGGGACGGAATGCCTCGTTATAGACAATATAGGCACCTTCGCCCTTAGAGTCTCCATAAAAAGGCTCAGGGATCAGTTTGACGCACTGAATTATCTGGTGAGAAAAAAGGGCTGTACTACTCTTCTGGTTATGGACGAATCCGCACACAATATAACTCACCAGCTTGCTGAGTATTCAGTTTACGGGTCTATCCGCCTGCTGGTGAGAGAAAACTCTTTTCTTGGAAAAATGGAACGCTACCTGAGTATACCCAAAATGCGCAGCACACCTATTTCTCCTGAAATGTCTATTTTTGAAATCACGTCTGAAGGGATAAAGATTCGTGAATCCGGAGGAGAAAACCTTGCAGAATGAAAAAAACAAACCAAAAATTCTGATTGTCGATGATATGCCTGAGAACGTAGAGCTTATGGAAGCCTATCTTTCAATGGAACCCTATGAGGTTATTACTGCCGGCAACGGAAGAGAAGCTCTCAGGAAATTAAAGGAAGAGAAACCCGATATGATCCTCCTTGATGTCATGATGCCTGAGATCAGCGGTTATGATGTCTGTAAAATTGTCAAGACCGATCCTGAAACTCAGTTCATTCCGGTTTTGATGCTTACTGCGCTTTCCCAGATTGAAGACCGGATAAGGGGTATTGAGGCCGGAGCTGACGATTTCCTTACGAAACCCATAAACAGGCTTGAGCTCAAAACGCGGGTAAAATCCCTACTCAGGGTAAAATGCCTGCATGATCGGATTGTAGCTGATCGCAACAGTCTTGAAATAAAAAGCCGGGTACAGAATATCCTTACCGCAGTTATTCCAACTCTGCTTCAGGCTGTTTCAAACGAAGAAAAGAAGGTCATAATTAACCAGATGACAGGAATGGTCGAGAAAACCTTGCTCGATATATACCATCTTGAAAACAGGAAGATGGATTTTGCTTATGCAGGCGAGGTCTGTGCAGAAATAATGAACCAGCTGGGTGGAGACTTCTCTTCTGAAATGGGTGAAAAAGAAAGTTCCTGGATAGTAAAGGGAACAAAATGCCCCTGGAAGGGAGAAGAAGCCCGTAGAAACCCTATATTATGCACTTTGACCCGCAAAATATTCTCAAATATAACTTTGAAAGTTGATCCTGGTTTTAGTGTTGAAGCGCTTAGGACTATAGGGAACAGGAACGATTGCTGTGAATTCCTGATAAAAGAAAGATAAACTCTATATCGGGCCAGAGACCTGAGTTCTATACCTTCGATCCCTCGCCCAGAGTCAGGTCCTGGAAATAATCGGAAGCATGAGGCAATTTATCTGGTATTTCTGGAGGCTAATTTAAGATCTCTAACAGTTAATACATGCTTTTAGCTCATTATGCTCTTAACAGCTATTTCATGTTCTTAACAGGCCATTCGTGCCTGTAATAGCTCATTTTATGCCTGTAATAGCTCATTTCATGCTTGTTATTATTTGTATTCCTTCGGGGGTAATATCGAATAGAGAATACCTTACAGGAACCGCTTTATCCCTCATTTTTTCAATGTAAAGATATTTTTTTGTTTTTCCGGAACTAAAATTCTCCTGTGAAGTTAGCCGGATCAGCCCGAAAACCATATAGCCGGTAAGCCTGTGGGTGAGATCGTAAGAATCCTCGTCCATAACAAAAAGGGTTGTGCATCCGTTTTTCAGAAGAATAATGCTGATTGAACTGAACTCATCGGCAAACTCTCTTATATCGTGATTTATAGCCATCACCCCTATATTGTCAATAACCACGACATCAACTTCCGAAGATATTGAACTGAGGTACTCGATTATATCGGTATCCACAGCACAGAGCCCTTTACCGAATTTGGAAGCGCTCTTGATTTTATTCATTTTGTCTTCAAAGATGTTCCTGATAGTGAGCCGCCCGCTCTCCAGAAAAGGCTTGAGGTCAAGGTTAAGGCTTCGGGACTGGCTGAGGATATCTTCCGTAAGTTCCCTTGTAAGAACCAGTGTACATTTCCTGCCTTCATTGCAGTTCCTGTGCAGGAAATGAATTCCGAGAATGGTTTTACCTGAGCCCGGAGGACCCGTTACCAGAATACTTTTTCCCTTAGGGTAGCCTCCGTCCATTAACATATCCAGCCCCTTGATCCCTGTAGATAAACTCTCCATTATCACACCTCAAAAGCAGATGAGTTTCTTATTTAGTATAGTGTGTCTTAAGTGATATACTCTTTTCCAAATATCTAAATAAGTTTTAAAATAGAATTAAATAAGTTTTAGGAAGAGAGTTAAACAAGCATTAATAAAGAGTAAAATAACCTTTTTAAAAGCTCAACACTTTTTTAAAAGCTCAACACTTTTTTAAAAGCTCAATAACTTTTTAAGTAAATGTATAAATTAACATACCACTCCTTAACTTTGAAATTTGCCTGCTGCTACCCACCACTGCAATGATATTTCTGCATATTGAGATGCTTTGAGTTAGACCGGTTTTCAACAATGGGAATGCTATTGATATGCTGAAATTCTCTGGCAGTCAAAACAGTATTTGCATTTCTTTCATCCGACTTATTTGCAATAAGGAGCCTGGCTTTTCTATACCAGCCTTCATAAGGGTTTGCCTATCACCCGGAGACCCGGAAATGCAGGGAGTGCTTTTATAAACAAATTCCCTGATGAGTTCCTCCACATCTTCTACCACTATGAAAAGCATATCCTGCCCGGTCAATTCATCTATCAGGCAAGGACAACTTCCATGAGATAAAAAGGGAAAAAATAAGAGCTTAAAAATGAAAAGGAAAGTCTTAAAACATTGTTCCGGATTAAAAAGTAGGAAAGGGGGTAACCCAAGCCTCATAGCATTACCAAAGGCCGGGGTTTAGTCTGAATTTCAATAACAGTTAAATCCATTGTCCGATGAAGGGTCCGAATATCATGAAGATAAACGAGAACAGGATCAACATCGAAAAGCTCGCTGTGATCGAGTTCGAGACCTTTTCCGAGACCGAGTCATTCCTTGTGAGCCGGTAGACAAAGGAATAAGTATAGTCCTTAAACACATGCCCTCCGTCCAGGGGCACGGCAGGCAAGCAGTTGAACAGCCCGACATAAAAATTCAGCCAGCCAACCCAGAGCAGGGTATTTGCGATCCAGAAAATTCCTATTCCCAGAGGTTCTGCCCAGCCTACAGGCTGATAGAACTGCATAATGGTACCCGAGAAGCCACGGAATCCCTCACCTGCAAATCCGTATATAGGAAGCCCGAAAAGGATGATCCAGCCTGCAGGCACGGTTAGCAGGGACGGGATTTGCTTAAGGGCGTCAAGATACACTTTTGCCTGTGGCATCCATATGGAGATTCCAAGCATAGGGAATTCCGCAACCCCGTTATTCCCATAAATAACTCCGAGGAAACCGCGATCGTTTTCAGGAGAATTGGAAGAGAGCTGCACATCGAAAACCACAGTGCCGTTTTCCGTGAGGTTGCCTGTGTAATTCTCGGGGGGAAGCAGTTCTACCTCAACGGTCTGGTTTGCCTGAGTGGTTTCCATAAAGTTTACAAAAGTTGCAATGCTCTGCATTTCCGTATTGTTGATCCTCACCATTGTCATTCCGGTTTCAATCCCTGCATCGGCTGCGGGACTTTCCGGGACAACCCCTCCTACAAGAACTCCTCCTATATAATCAGGAGAGACTGGAGCAACCTGCAAATCATGCATTGAAACAGTATCGTTCTTTTCGGCATAGATACGGACAATGTCTCCGGGTCTCGTCGTTTCAAGGTAGGTTTGCAGATCTACGGCTGTTGTGATATCGGTATCATTAATCTGCGTTATTATCATACCTTCCTCAAGCCATGCAAGATCAGCCGGAGAGCTTTCATTTACGGTTAACACCATTGCATCACTTAAGGGAGCGATTGCTCCGAGTACAGGCCCGAACAGGAGCAGAAAAGCGATGAAAGCCACGCTAAAATTGGCCATAACGCCTGCTGCCAGAATCCTGGCTCTCTGAGTCCTTGTAGCTCCTACTATAGCGCCGGAATCCGGGTTTTCAGGCTTTAATTCCTCAGGGGTTAATCCTCCGTTTTCTCGCCTTACTTTCTCTCCTTTTTCCCATTCCTCAATTTCCTCGATCGAGGCTGTGAGAGGAAGCTCCTTTTCTGCTTCCTCCTTAGGCCCGAAAAGCTGTTCATCATCAGGTTCCGCAAAGCCTCCGATGGGGACCAGAGCAAAAAGGATGCCCATTGATTTGACCCTTATGCCTTCAACTCTGCAGAGGATCGCATGCGAAAATTCATGCACCACAAGCGTAACTATGAGTGCAATAACTCCCCAGGTAAAAGGAATGAATTCGTTGACTCCGGGGATCAGCAGGATATTTCTCGGGGCATTGTATCTTCCCGGTTCCGGTACGTTTCCGTTAAGAAATGAAGTATACAGCGCAATATCCGAGAGGGCTATGACCAGAAACATTGCAATCATGCCTGCAAACATCAGCAGGATTCCGAGATTTGCAAAGCTCCTCCAGTAAAGCCTCGGGCGGGCCAGAACATCCAGAATTTCAAGTCCCTTTGTTGTTCTGATCATAAGGATGGGAAGCGGCCCGAATGTGCTTATGTTATACTTCTCCAGAATCCCCTTTTTATTAAGAAAGGAAATAAGGAACCAGTACAGTAAAAAAATACCCAGTACAATGCTTGTGCCACTCAAGGAAATTCTCCGAAACTATTAAGCTCGATCGACATCGAACTAAGCTAAGTCAGTTGTAGATTAAGCTTAGACAATTCTTGATTAAGCTGAGTTAGTTATAAACTAAGTTTAGCCCGTTATTTATTACCTTAACCGGCTATGATTATGAGATTAATTTGAATTTGAATCGGCTGTAAATCCATAATTGTAGAGAGCATATATTTATGAAATTTAATATTGAGATATATTTGAGATATATAACTCTGCATCTGCAATTCTGAGCCAATTAATTAATCATGTTGAGTTTTAGTACTCCATATGATATAAAAATGTTATAGTATGCCTTACTATTTTAAATTGAATATATTGCCATTTCTTTCTCAAATAGACTCCTATCTGGAAAAAGGTACATAGTAATACATCATAATTATATAAAAACGCATATGGAAGTTATTATAAGACGTACGTGAAGTTCCTGTATGCATATATGGAAATACGGATCGGTTGCCCTGAAAGCCAGTTCCGTATCCAGGGGCGATAAATTTTATGGCTAGAGGGGTAAATTCTATGCCTGGAGGCGATAGGTACTAGTCACATAGAAATAATCTGCTTTACATTAATATTGTTCGCGAAATCAGCTTTCCGTGAGGTATCTACCCATGCTTGGAATTGTTTATATCACTGCCGGAAATATGGAAAATGCATCGCAGATCGCAAGAGAACTTGTTTCCAGAAGGCTTGCAGCCTGCGTGAATATTTTTCCAGTGTCTTCGGTTTACCGGTGGAAGGAAAAGCTCGAAGAAGACAACGAGATCGCCATGTTTGTAAAAACCGATTCTTCACGCTTCGAAGAGATCACAAGACTCGTAAAATCGCTACACACTTATGAATTGCCTGCAATAGAATTCTGGGGAATTGAAGGGGAACGTGAGTACCTTGACTGGGTTCATGTTAACAGTTCAGGCGAAGGGGCCTGAAATCAAGGCAGGGCTTGAGTGTAGAAGCAGGAAGATTTAAAGCACAAAAACCTGAAACCGGAAAATTTTAAAAAGGGAAATTTTAAAAAGGGAAATTTTAAAAAGGAGGATTTAAAACGGAAAATTTTAAAAAAGAAGATTTGAAGCCTGAAAATCTGCGCTGAATACTCTACGCTGAAAAATTTAAAGTCAAAACTTGAGCAGGACACGGAGTTAAACCCCTGAGTATTATCTCAATATCTCCCGAATTTAAATTTTTAGATGATAATTTATTGCTTGCAGAATCAATTTAACTTCAGGATAGCTTACTTACAGGATTAGCTTTATATGCTAGTTCTATCGTTACCTTATTGGATTCCGTAAAAGCGGCGTAACCAGGTGATTAACCCGATAAATCAAGTATATTCAGAAGGCTGTCTAACCTTTAGACAAAATGGATAACTCAGCAACATGCGGGAGTAACCAAGCGGTCAACGGTGGTAGACTCAAGATCTATTCGCGCAGGCGTTCAGGGGTTCGAATCCCTTCTCCCGCACTAAAGCAATAGAATATTCTCATCCTGTACTTTTAATTCCTGTAATTTTAATTCCTGTAATTTTAATTCCTGTAATTTTAATTTTTCACTCATTTTGGTTCTATTAATTTTTTAGTTATGGCTCTGTAGAAATCCTTAATTCAATCCATATTATTTCTATTACTTTTTTGTTTATGTTATAGACTATCAGTTTAACTTTTACTTCTTTTACTTGATTTCTAACCTTTCTTGCTCTTAATGTTTCTCCAAATTTCCTTTT
>NZ_SCHL01000025.1 GCF_004099695.1 Methanosarcina sp. MSH10X1
CGCCGCTTTGCCGGTTTCGATAAAGCATGCGTTTTTGATAAAACTTTTTTTGAAAAAGTTTTCGCTCAAGCCTTTTTGTAAAAGGCTTGCATTAAAAGTCTGTTATCAGGGTTTGCTTTTCGTCTTTTCCGCGGAGTTTTGTGACGCCTATGCCTATAAGTCTGAGTTTTCTGCCGCCTATGAACTCCGAGAGAAGCTGGATGGCAGTTCTTTTGATTACAAAGAGGTCCGAGGTCCAGATCGGGACGGTTTTTGAGCGGGTGTAAGTTGAAAAATCTTCAAAACGTACGGTAAGGGTTATGGTTTTGAAAAGGAAGTGGTTTTTCAGGAGGGAATTGTGCACGCTTTCTATAAGCAAGTTGAGAGATCCGGCAATCTTTACAGGATCATTTGTGTCTTCAGCAAAGGTTCCATGCCTGCTTATGGATTTCACGCTTTCTTTTTCCCGGACTTCGCCGAAATCGAGGCCGTTTGCAAGCTGCTTTATGCGAAGTCCCATTTTTCCGAATTTTCCCGAGAGGAGCTGCACATCACAGTTTGCAAGTTCTTCCACCCTGGAAATTCCCATTGATCCCAGGATCTCAGCCGTTTTTTCCCCTATTCCTGGAATTTTTGAGACCGGCAATGGGAAAATAAATTCTCTTACGTCTCCTGGCCTGACCACGGTAAGCCCATCAGGCTTCTGGAAGCCGGATGCGATTTTTGCAATAAGCTTGTTCGGCCCGATTCCGACTGAGCAGGTAATTCCTTCCTGCTTCTGGACTTCGTCTTTTATCCTGAGGGCGTAAAGGGCGGCTTCTTCAAAATTCCTGATCTCGGGACCAGGCACAAGGTAGGCTTCATCTACGCTGACCTGCTGGAATTTACTTGCAAATCCTTTTAAAAGCTCCATTACTTTTACAGAAACGTCTGCATACAGTTTCATGTTCACAGGCAAAAAAATCGCATCCGGACAGAGCCTGTAAGCCTGTGAGATAGGCATTGCGGAATGAATTCCGTATTTTCGCGCCTCATACGAACAGGTGCTTACAACGCCCCTTCCCGAACCCCCTTTAGGATCAGAGCCCACAACTACAGGCAGCCCTTTCAGTTCCGGCTTTTCCCTGACCTCCACTGACGCAAAAAAGCTGTCCATATCCGCATGGAAAGTAATCCGCCTTTCCTGAGCATTAATTTTCAAACTGGAGACAGGCATTACCCTGAGATAGGATAAAACATATAGAAAAGGTTTGAGGAAGTCGGGTGAAAGTATTAACATAATCCAAAAAATATGTTTAAAAAGGCATTTCTACAAAGCCGGTATTATATAATTGGGACAATAATATACAATTAAGATAACCTTTTCAATCCTATTCTCTGGTTTCAAATGGGGGAGTTTGATTAAAGCAGAGCAGGAGAATTTAAAACAGGTTACTTCAGAAAAACTGGCATATTCGGAGAAAAAGTCTATTAGCCAGCCGGGAGCAAGTCCTGAAAAAATCGAAAAAAATATCGTAGGACAACCATTTCCGGAGATCACATCAAAATCACTTGCAGGTAACGTTGTAACCTTTTCGGAAGCGACTGGTGGAAAGGTGACACTTATATGTATTGCCTTTGTGCGCAATGCCCAGAGCATGATTGATTCCTGGGTTCAGCCGTTTGAGCAGAGATTCGGAAAAGACAGCAGGTTTGCGGTCTATGAGATTCCGATGATAAACAAAGCCTGGAAGGTTATCTCCTGGGTGATTGACTCAGGAATGAGAGGGGGAATTCCGGTAGAGAAACACGACAATGTGGTCACTTTTTACGGAGATTATTCCGGCTACCAGAAAAGCCTCGGCATAGAAGATACGAATCTTGCCTATGTCTTTTTGCTGGACCAGAAGGGAATTATCCGCTGGAAAGGGAAGGGGCATGCAAGACCTGATACTGAAAGAAAGCTTCTTGAGAGTGCAGAGACTCTCGTACAATAGCTAATTTCAAGATGGTGGGGAAATGAAAGGATCAAAGATAATATTTGGGGTTTTTGCTGCGATTGTACTTATTTTCGCGGCTTATGCCGTCCTCAGAACCGTACCTATTGGGGAGTGTCGTGAGAATGGAGAAGGGTTGGAATGCATAGAGCTTCCGCCTGGTTTTTCCATTGATTATTACGCACAGGATGTAGAGAATGCAAGACAAATGGCTGTGAGCCCGAACGGTACGCTTTTTGTAGGAAGCCGGGATGCGGGAAAAGTTTACGCAATCCCTGACCGGAACAATGACAGTAAAGCCGATAATGTAATTGTGCTCGCTGAGGGCCTGGATTCGCCAAATGGGGTGGTATTCAGGAACGGCTCGCTATATGTCGCTGAGATCTCCAGGATAACTCGCTATGATAATATCGAGGCAAGGCTTGAGGATCCACCCGAGCCCGTTGTGGTTAATGATAGTTTTCCTTCCGACCGCCGTCACGGCGTGAAATATATCGAATTCGGACCTGATGGAAAGCTGTATGTGCCTGTAGGAGTGCCATGCAACATTTGTAATAAGGAAGGGGAAGACGAGCGGTACGGAACAATCACGAGAATGGAACCCGATGGGAGCCAGTTTGAGATCTATGCAAAAGGTATAAGGAATACCGTCGGTTATGACTGGAACCCCGAGACCGGAGAATTATGGTTCACTGACAATGGAAGGGACGGTCTTGGGGATAACATACCTCCGGATGAACTCAACCTGGCACCTGAAAAGGGAATGCATTTTGGTTACCCCTATTGCCACGGGGGAGATATTCCTGATCCGGAATTCGGGGAACTCAGGAACTGCTCGGAGTTCACACCTCCTGAGATGAAACTGGGCCCGCATGTGGCTTCACTTGGAATGACTTTTTACACAGGTACAATGTTCCCTGAAGAGTACAGGAACCAGATCTTTATTGCCGAACACGGTTCATGGGATAGAACAGTTCCAATAGGATACAGGGTTACCCTTGTCAGATTAGAGAACGGAACGCCTGTCAGTTACGAGCCTTTTGCGGATGGCTGGCTCCAGGGGCTTGCAGCCTGGGGAAGACCTGTGGACGTCCTTGTAATGCCTGATGGAGCCCTGCTTGTTTCGGATGATAAGAATAACGCAATTTACAGGATCAGCTATAGCTAATCGAGAAACATTGAAAATGCTGACCTGAAGAGTTATCCGAACATCCTGCAATACCTGATCCGTGTGCCATAAGGTATCTTATGGGAGCCAGTAAGATTGCTCAGCAGGTAATTATCTGGCTAAGACCATGAGAAAGCTTGCCGGATCAGGTAAAAACATTTATTTTATATCCTCATATACGTAAGCGGGGGGAATAAGTTGTTATCAAAAATACCCGTAGACATTAAAAGCGTATCTGAAGGAGATATTGATAAAGAGATTATCAGAGCCGCAATCGTCGCCGAGATTGATGCTATAAACCTTTATGAGCAGATGGCAAACTTAACAAAAAATGCGAACGTAAAAGCCGTGCTAATGGATGTAGCAAGAGAGGAAAAAACGCATATTGGAGAGTTTCAGGCTCTCTTGCTTCAGTTTGACCCTCAGCACAAGGAAGAGGTCGAAGCCGGAGCCAGAGACGCGGAAGAAGTGCTGTCCAAATAATTCCTCTGGTTCCTTCAAGCCTCGGATCTCACTTTATATTTTTTAGTAAGTAGAGTTAAGTTTAAGTCCGTTTTTATTTTCAACCCTTTTTAATTCAAGCCTTCTTTCAGGAATCCTTTTCCTCTGTTTCTCTCACAGTTTTCCGGCAATGAACTCTTCAGTCATGCGGTATGCTTCAGTATCGGGATACTGTTCAGGCGGATGTTTCATAAAATATGCCGAAGGCGGATGAAGGACTCCGCCTTTTCCCCTGTCAAGAGCCAGCTTGCAGCATCGAATGGCATCGATAACCACGCCTGCCGAGTTCGGAGAGTCCTCAACCGAGAGCCGGAGTTCGAGGTTCATGGGCACATCCCCGAAGAGTTTTCCTTCCATTCTCAGGAAACATACCTTATTGTCCTTCTGCCAGGAAACGTAATCGCTTGGACCAACATGAATATTTCCGCTCTCAAGCCTGTTTTCGAGTATGGATTGGACGGCTTCGGTTTTTGACTCTTTCTTCGAGGCTAGCCTTTCCCTGTTAAGCATATTAAGGAAATCGGTATTTCCTCCGGTATTAAGCTGGTAGGTTCTCTCCAGTTTTACTCCCCTTTTCCTGAAGAGGTCTGCAAGCATCCTGTGGACAATGGTAGCCCCTAGCTGGGACTTGATGTCGTCACCTATAATAGGGAGCTTGCTCTCTTCGAAACGTTTTGCCCATTCGGGGTCGCTCGCAATAAATACAGGCATATTGTTAATAAAAGCACAGCCTGCTTCAAGGGCGCATTCGGCATAGAAGCGGGCAGCCTGTTCGGAACCCACCGGCATATAGTTCAGGAGGATCTCGGCTCCCGAGTCCTTCAGAGCAACTACGATTTCCTCTTTTGTCGCGCCGTCACCATCTACCGGTAAAAACCTGCATTCCTCAGGGTAATTCGCAAGGTGGTCGGAACAGCCGTCCAGCACCCTCCCGAGTTTCACATTCGTCCCTGCCGGCGGGATATCCGGGCAGAACACCGTTGTGCAGTTGGGAAGTGAAAATATCGCTTCCGACACATCTTTTCCCACCTTTCTTCGGTCGATATCAAAAGCTGCTGCCACTTCAATCTCATACGGCAAGTAGCCCCCAAGATTCCAATGCATAAGGCCAAACGAATCCGCGTCCTTCTTTTTCCGGTAGTATTCGATCCCCTGCAGAAGTGAGCTTGCGCAGTTCCCTACTCCTGCAATGGCTATTTTTATCCTGTCTTTACCTGCCGCTGGTATTCCCCCAATAAGCTCAAAATAGAATGGTATAAAATTTTGCTTTAAGAATTGCTTCGAAATATAATTTTGAATATTGCTATGAATATTGAATTTTAATAGTGATTTCAGATATCTATCTCAATATTGATTCTGATATTTATCTCAATATTGATTCTGATATCTATCTCAATATTGATTTCAGATATCTATCTCAATATTGATTCTGATATCTATCTCAATATTGATTTTGTATATCTACCTCAATATTGATTTTGATATTGTTTCAGATACTCACTTTATTCAGATACTCACTTTAATTAGTGCTTTCCCAATTTCCCCAATCTACAGTTTTCAAAACCAGTTTCAGAATATATTCTCAGAATGGTGAAGGAATGAAAACTGTGATGCCTCTTATTGTATGAAGAAAATACTATAAAAAACGTTTTACAAAAAATAAAAATAATGTTAATCTGTGAACTCCTTTTAAGGCTTATTTCCTTTCTTTCCCGGGGGTATTTTCCCTCGTTCCCGCACTCGTTTTGTAGCCGATTCACCCTGAGATCAAATAATTTAGGCTTAAAGATTGATCCAGAGCACCAGCATAAGATGAAGTCCTGTAAAGGCAGGTACAAGAATTTTGAACATAGGCTTCCGGGTCTTATGCCTGAAGTGCTGCATTCCTATCAGTGCCCCGATAGGCCCGAAGAGAGAAGCAATCAGTAAACTCTGTTCAGAAATCCTCCACCTCGCCTGTTTTGCCTTGAATTTATCCATTCCGTACAGAATATAAGAAGCTGCATTAAGAACAGCATAAAAAACAGGGAAAAGGAGATATACAATTTCTGTCATGGGAAAGGATTGTCCTTAATAATAATTAAAGACTGTGATGTTTCATCCGGTTAAGTTGAAGAGCAAAGTAAAGCAGAATAAAACTGGAACAAAACTAGAATAAAACAGAAATAAAAAAGAATAAAATAAAAATAAAATAAAAAAGAAATAAAAACAGTTTATTGTCCTTCCAGGCTGCGGAGAACTTTTGAAGAAACCGCAAACCCCATACAGGTGTCCAGGGTTGCCGAAGTCATTATCCCTATTACCTTCCCTTTCTGTACTATAGGAGAGCCGCTGTCCTCAGGCGCAGGCATATCATGGCATCGGAAGCCCAGGAAAAGCAACGAAGAGCCGGAGTTAACCACTCTGCAGTAATGGATAGTACGGGTGTCATTAATAAGCTCGGCAAGTTCCAGTTCCCCAGGGCTGCCAAATTCCGTAATTTCAACCTCGCTTTCTGAGGGGAGTTTTATCAGGGCTAACTTATGATCTTTTAAAATTCGGGTAACGGTAAGTCTCGTTCCATCAACTGTAAGGCGGTCCCCTTCCCCTTTGAATATGTGAGAAATCGTGACCATGTAAAGCACTCCCTTGAGCGAGATAACCGCGCCAGTAATACCGCGTCTACCGTTGTAGAAAAAAGAACTGCCTGCTTTTATCATGAGCTTCATCAACCTGCTATTTTAGGACGGGCATGGTTTATGGATTTCCGGGATTTATGGTGAACCGGGTTTCAATCATATTAAGCATTATGTATCAGGCTGATAAATAGCTCGCTGGCGGATCAAAAAGACCAGAAGGTTGATTTCGTTAGCCGCATCTGGGGTTTAAAGGATAATCTGCAGGAAATAAGGCAAAAGGCTGCGAGAATTTCTTATTCTAACCGCAGAAAGTTAAGGTTTTCTAAAGGAACTTTACACTGCATGAAATGTTTCATGTAGCCAGAAAGCCAGAGGTGATATCCTCTTACCCTGGCAGTTATGTTTTAGAATCCGGAAGTATGATGCCTTTACTTTCGGTTTCGTTATCTTTGCAAATTGTGGAGAATTCTTGATGAGATTGCAGTTCCCATGCAGGTGTCCAGCGTTATCGAGGATATGAACCCTATCACTTTCCCTGCCTGAAGGATGGGAGAACCGCTATCTCCCGGCTCCGGCATATTACTGCATCCGAAGCCCAGATAAAGCAAAGAGGCTCCGGCATTCACTACCCTGCATTTGATAGCGTGAATATCATTAATAAGCTCAGCCTGCTCCAGCTCGGATGCGTTACCAAGCTCAGTGGTTTCAACCACGCTGTCAGGAGGGAGCCGTATCAGGGCTAAATCATAATTCCTTAGAATGCTCGTGACCGGGAGTATCATCCCATCAACTACTATGTATTCTCCTTCCTTCCGGAAAATGTGAGAAACCGTAACCAGGTAAAGCACTTCTTTGAGCGAGATAA
This sequence comes from Methanosarcina sp. MSH10X1, assembly GCF_004099695.1. GTDB lineage: Archaea > Halobacteriota > Methanosarcinia > Methanosarcinales > Methanosarcinaceae > Methanosarcina. The sequence continues at coordinate 7,108 of NZ_SCHL01000025.1, forward strand.
CCGCTCCGACAGTGCAGCGTTTTCCCTTATAGAAAAAAGAACCTCCTGATTTTATCATAGCTTGCATCAACCTGCCAATATCCTTCTGACCTGATTCTGGGTTTCCGCCTCTCAGTTAAATCTAGATTTTAATTATATTTAGCTTTATATATTAGACTGAGAATTCGCTAGCAGTTTGACAGGCATCAGCAATACACTATTTCCATTGTAGTAAAAAGAGCCACCTGCTTTTTTCATAAGCCTTTATAGCCAGATATCTGAAATAAATGGAGTTGAAGTAAATTGTGGAAGTTTTATCGATTCTTGCCGGAAAAAAGGAAATTTCTTAAGTTCTGGTGTTACATAACCTTCTTATAATCCTTATATTTAAGCATAAAGGGATTGAGAAATCTTTTAAAAAAATTAATAATGTTTGAGTCTTTCAAATGGGAAGGTAAAGCATTATAAAGCTTTAAACTCGCATCATGTTTTTTATTTAATTTCTCAAAAATAAGTATGTTTATAAGATAATTTCTCCTGTATTTCTTACGGGTTTTCCCGGATAAAATAAAGAGAAACAGGGGGAAAGAATGGAAAACAATAGAAAGTCTATATGGAAAATAACATTATCCGTTTTCACCGTAGTAATGATACTGACTTTATTGTCTGAAGGAGCCTATGGAAAATGTATTGTAACCCCGACTCCTCTCGGTTCAGGAACTCCACCGGCGACGGCTCGAATATCCAGTGGAAATAATCGCATTGATTACACGGCGGTAGCTATCTCAAAGGATCCGCGAATCGTACAGTTTAAGGATCTTTCAAGAGGTAAAGAGACATATATCAGATGGGACTTTGGAGATGGAACTTCTCTCCAGGGAACAAAAATTACTCCAGCACTAAAAAATCCGGTACATAAGTATAAAAAGACGGGTTTTTATATTAGCTGTATGACTATCAAGTGTAAAGGTTTTGTTGGAAAGTTGTGGGTTCATAAGAATATTGTCATTAAATAATTTGGTAAGCAGAAAGTTTACTTACCATTTTTAATTTTATAGACCGTTTTTTATATTAATAAAATCCTTTGTTTTGCTTTTTCTTTAAAATCAAACCATTAACGCTAGATTAATTTAGCTACATTCTTCAGTTGAGATGGCACCTTTAAATTTTGAATAATTCTCCAGAGCCAATGCTCCGGTTTTAATCCGATTCCTTAAAACTCCCTTTTAATCCGGGAATTATCCTGTGAACCCGCTTGCGGTACTCCCTGTATTCGTCCCCGAACTGTGCAACCAGCCTTGTCTCCCAGTGCAGGGACCCAAGAAACAGGTAGATGGTAGCCAGAAGGTATATAATAAGCAGATTTACGGTCATAACCGGAGTGAGCCAGATCATTACCAGCCCCGAAAGCAAAAAGGGATCCCTTACCCGCCTGTAAATGCCCCGGATTTTCAGGGAGCCGCCCGCTTCGGAAACCTGCGGACCGGATAGCTGCGAGCGGATTTTGAACCGGTGGGGAGCATCCCGAAAAGCCCCCGGGGCAAGAAGCCCGGCAATCAACTGCCCGCAGATCATGAGCCAGCGCCAGGGCGAAGGCACTTTGTAGAGAACCCGTCCCGGATTTCTGTAAAGAAGATACATAAGCGGCAAGATCGTCAGCACTGAGACGAGGCTGTATGCCGGCAGATACAGCCTGTCTGCCCAGTCCCCCAGAACCCGCACGAGAAGTCGTTTGAAGCGCAGGCTCGCAGTCAGGCTGTGAATTCCTGCAAATGTCACCAGAGAAAGCACAGGGATAATTACGGAAGAAACCAGTTCCAGCAGTCCTCCTTATTTTATTTAAGTAGATTATATTCAGACACCAGTATGAAAAGTTTACTTATAGCGACTTAAAATTAGTAGAAGTTCAGGTAATTGATGTGGACTATAATATTTCATGAATTAGAGCGTGACAAACGCCCAAAAGTAAAATTTTGAGTTCAAACTTTTCTGCCGCAGTTATAACAATAACCTTTATGAATGCAGATCGTGCCGCCGCATTCGGGGCACGCCCATCTTATTTTTTCATTTTTCAGGAATTCTCCTGTACCCAGTTTTTTGATGCTTTCAAGATTTTCAATCATACTCATACCGTATCTGGTACGATACCTTTTATCCAGATGTTTTAGATTATTGCAGGGAAATTTTTCACAATCAAAACAAAATGCTAGCCTGTTTTTTGTTAAAGTTTCACACGTTTTTATTTTGCATATGACGCGAGTAACAGGCTTACGAGCGTCAATTCTACAGCCGGGACACTTATTTTTCTTCCTTAAGTAAGCCGTGCAAATGCAACAATTCATTCCGCAGGGAGCGATGAGTAGAATTTCATTCAAAATATCTTACCCCTTTTATAATGAGTATCTGTTCTGATAATAATTCTATCACATTGCTTAATTTTAATTCCGACTCTTCATAAACTTGATTAATGTGTTAATTGTTAGAGATTTTTCATAAAAATTATATATGTTTAGAAGTTGTAAAGTCTGGGATTCGATCGAGTGTGAAATAAGCGATTGAAATCCGGAATTCGGAAACTCGATCAGTTACTTAAGAAACGGGATTTAGAGAAGTCATTTCGAGTTTCAGGATTGCTCATGAATAATACTCATGAATAAATGAAAGGAGTCAGAAATATGAGTAGAAATACAGCATTAAAATCAGCATTCCAATTCCTGAGTTTATTACTTTGCCTGGCGTTAATACCGGCTGCACTTGCTCAGCCTGATGAGCTTACCGGAAACGTTACCTGCGAAAACGGAATTTGTGACAACTCTGCTGTCAATAAACCGGTAGCAGACTACGAAGATTACACCGTACACTCAATAAACCCGACCTATTATTCTGTGTATCTCACGCCGGGTAACAGTGAGACCTTCAATGTCAGTTTCACAAATAAAGGTGATAAAAAGCTCAATGTAGCCCCTAAAGTTATGGGTGTGCCTGGCAGTTTTTACCCCCTCGACAAAAGCTGGATTACGATCTCCCCGGCAAACGTGAATGCAGGTCCGGGCGCAGAGCAGAACTTTGCGGTTGAAGTAAATGTGCCTGAGGATGCAAACAGTGGAGAATATCAGGCCCAGATAGTCTTTACAGATGACGTATATCCTGAAGAATACGGCACTTCCCGGTACGTCAATGTAATGAGTCTCGGGATCTCAGTGCCTGTCCCTCCGAAGCTTGAGTTTCAGACAAGCTCCATTTTCGATAATGTTGACCCGGGAAAGGAATATGTATACGAGATAAAAGTCAAAAACGTGGCAGGCAAAGATGTCACTATCGACCCGAAAGTAACGAAAAATGTTATGTTTCCAAATCCGTATAGAGAACCCGTTTTCAGTGGTGACCTGATAGAAGTTTCCGCACCTTCGGTCATAAAAGCCGGCGAAATCACAAATATGACCATCCGTGTTCCTGTTCCCGACAATGCGAGCGGAGCTTATGACGGTTTCGTAGAAATGAACGCTGACGGAAAAGCAAACGATGGATCCTTGCCGCAGCTGTGCCTGAGCTTTACGGTTAATAAACCGCTTTCCGTTCCTTATGTAGAAACCTTTAACACTGAAAACACAGACCCGATAACGATTAAAGTTTCGACCGATATTTATGACCCAAATTCAGCGGTGCGCATCTCCCCTGAAAAGGAAAAGCCATCCTTTGAAATTAACCTGAAATGCAACTCAAGCCCTGTTAACCTGACCCATGTAGAAACAGCTCAAGGCGGCAGCGTATACGCTCAGGGACTGTACTTCCCAATCTGGTCAATAGAAGATAATCCAATCTATGACAGCAGTAAACAATACACTGAAACCTATGAAGTACCCGGAGCAATCGGAGCCTGGGAACTTTCAATCCTCCCGAAAAATACCAGCGGTTTTACCTACACGGTAAGTTTCAAGGACTCAGAGAAATAATTGATTTAAGAAAATTATGAGCAGGTGACAGGGCTGGTTTTTAATTATTGCAGAGTCCTGTCACAGCTACTTTTTAATTTTTAAGTTTTCTTATTTTTATTATAATTTTATTTTTCACGAGGGGACCTATGATGGTAAATATAATGCTAAATTATGGGCAGCTTTGCTTTAATATTGTTATCCCGGAATTTTGGTTTTGAGAGGCTGTTTATAAAAAATAAGGCAAAAAGCTGTGAAAATTTCTTATTCCAATTAAAAAATTAGGTTTTTAAAAAGGAATTTTACGTTATAAACAGAATTCAGGGGTAATATGCTTTTTACCCTGAATTCTACATAAGTACAGTATTTTTATCAACTTTATAAGTAGTAGATAGCAATCCATCTGTAGATAGGAATGTGATGAAATTTACATCTCCAGGTTCTTAGCTAAAAAAGTAAAAAATATATTTTAGGATATTTAATAGATATTCTAAATTTCAAGAGACAATTTAGATATATAACCTTAAAACTTCTTTTTTACTATGAATGCCATAATCAAAAATATAATTACACAATTCAATAATCCCATTCCAGGTAATAAAGAAGGGGTTTCACATTTTGCATATACATCCCTTATCGACGTTGAATTAAGCATATGCCATTCAGCCTTATTTCCTTCGATATAATCGGCATTTGAATCAATAATTTCATTCGGCATCTCCAAATAGTAGTGAATTTGTATGGCAGAGTCCATAGCTTCATTCATACCAAAAAGATCTTCTTCGTCTTCTTCATTCTCGTCATAATCGCCCAATGTGCCAATTTGGTCTCTATACACTATGTAATCCTTGTCTTTTTCTACAGAGGCATTTTCAGATGTTAATCCGCTGACTTGTACTTCCACCTTGTCTCCGTCCCACACTTCCTTATACTCCCCTCCGTTAGAAATGACACCGTCTCTCAGTGATTCTCCGTCTTCTTCTAACATCTGTGAGTTTAGCGCAGAATAGACATATGAATTTGTATCCATTGTCATATTGTATTCCTCAATTCCTCCACTGCTGTTCACCTTCGCATCATATGACATCGTGACGCATCCACTAAAGAGAATCACAAGAACTAAAACTAAACCAATAATCATTTTTTTCATATAGACCATCCTAAACAACTGTTCCTACGAAGCAGGAAATCAATATAAATAGTTATCAAGGCATTTTTATCCTTTCTGATCTCAATTCGATTGATATCCTTGCTTTAGATTATATTTACGCCAATTAATATGAATAATCTAAAAAATAATATATTTCAAGGTGTATCAAATTATTTATAAAGTTTTGCGAGTTAGATTTTATTATTCTCAGTCAGTAAAGATGGTATTAAAGGCAAGAAAAGTCCATTGTAACTGAAAATTCTAACTTGAGGTTAATAGCTTGGAGAAAAGAAAATAATTGACAAGTTTTCTAACATGTTGAACAGAAATTTAGATTATGGGGATAAGCAAACAACCTGGGGGTCTATTTAACTCACAAAAACTAGAGAGCTAAGCCATTATTTAACAGAAAAAACCAGAAGACTTGTTTTTATTAATCCTGAGTTTGGGGCTTTGAAGGTTGATTCTCAAGAAATTAGGCAAAAAATCCTAAGTATCTCGTATGTTGAGTGAAAAAAACTGGGGTTCTCCAAGGGGACTTTGCATTATATGAAGCAAAATGCTAAAAGCGCTAAGCCTTTTACCCTAAGCAGCCATTTTTCAGAGGGTTAGAGCTTGGGAAAAATTGGTTTCTGGAGGGCAAGCTAACCTCTAGAATGAGTTTATTTAAAGACACTTTATTAAATAGGTGAAAGGACGAGCAGATAGGCAAGCCTGGTGAAGAACACAGAAGCAAGAAAAGACGCGGGGAATAGAAGAAGAGCCCTTCAGCAGCCCAGGAAAGGAAGACGCGGGAAAGGAAAAGGGAAACCTGATCAAGAAGTTATGAAAAACTGCAATGAGCCTTTTAAAACCTTGAACCCCAGAAATTACACACTGATTTTTTGAAAGATAACTCCTTAAAAAATGATTTTGCATAGCTCTTACCATAATGTTGCATTCTTAAGATACCTATTACCTGTTACATACTGCGACTTATAAGATTCGAACCTCTAAATTTTTTAGTAGGGCGTGATATCACCGGTCAATATCACCTGGTTGCTCGGGCACTCAATATAATCTGTGATCTTCAGACATTGCTGATGGCATATTAATCGGATAATAAATAGTCAAAGGTTAAATATATATTATCAAAGTTATTTTATAGACGAAAGCTTTATCTTTTTATGAATTAATTAACTTCATAAACAATAAAATACAATAATAGATTTGGGGGATTACTATGAATACGCTTAAGAAAATAGTAGTTTATATCTTAGCCATCGTAGGGCTTGCCTGCCTTGTGAAACATATACGCATCTCGCACTGCAGAGAAGGCTGCTGCTTGTGCAGTTCATTCAAATCAAAAGTAGAAGGATCCAGAGCAAAAACAGAAGAATTCAGATCAAAGGCAGAAGGCATTAAAACAAAAGCAGAAGGGCTTAAAACAAGAGTAGAAGGATTTAAAACAAAAATGCACGGATCCAGAATGCAAGAAGAAGGGAAAGAAGAAGGAAAAGAAGAAGGCGAAAAAAGAACCGGTACAAGATATGGTTCTAGACCGATCAGGTATTAATAAAATACCTTAAATTTCTCTTTTTTAATTTGTTCTTTCCAGAAAACACTCTAAAAAGTATATTCATCTTTTAGTTAGGCTGCTTTTGAAAAAGAGGATGTGCATTAATCCCACAAAGTAGTTCTGAGTTTTCCTATAATCTATATCCCAATAATTTAGTGTGAAGGGATAGGACCTGGATGTTGTTCAACTTCTTTCTAACTCTTTACGGTATATAGAATCTGAAAAAATGCCGGCATCTGTGCGTGACACTTTGACGATGTTGCCATACTCATGTATGGCACACCTTTCTGAACTAAACCCCCTTAAACCCCAATAAGCTTTTTTATGGTTTTAAATTCTCCGATATTGAATTCACCTGTCTGGATCTCAATAAAAAAGAGTGAACAAACGCTAAAAAGAGTTACTGCCAAGGCATCTTGTCAAGCATCCGGATCAAATTATTTGCCTCATCAAAAGATAATTCAGTCCAGTTTTTACCGAATTCGTCGCAATATTGATTAATTTTTTTATGTCTTTCCATATATCGGAGAGACTTTATTACTAAGTTTTTTTGCCTGAAATTTATCGACTGATCCATAAGTTCCATAAAATGCTCCTGAACTAAGCTTTTATTTTTCAATATTACGTAGTCGTAATCAATCAAAAATCTATAAAACTAAAAATGCTACTCTATGAGCAGTACATATATATAACTCACAATATATATACATATCTTACAAAGAAGTATTTATTCTAAGGAATATCAATATATAGCCCCGTGCATTTATATAAAAATGTCACTAATATCATAATTTGGAAAGGAAGTATGGAACCGACATATGTATAATATAACTGAATCTTCTATACTGAATCTTACGCTGATAACTTGATCTTACCAAGTTGCTGAAGGATTCTGCTTTATTCGTTTTAATTCGTTTTAATTCATTTTAATTCGTTTTAATTCGTTTTAATTCGTTTTAATTCATTTTAATTCATTTTAATTCGGCTGTCATCAGGCTTTGGCTTTCTGTCGTTTCTTATTTTGCTTGCCGCAGGTCTTGAGAGCCCGGGTTGAAAATGGCTGCCTTTGACAGACTCCAATGCCTTCGAAGCTCACGGCAGAAAAGACTGTAAAGGAAAAAGTCAGGTCATTCTTTGACTGTTAATTCACCATTTCCTGCAAAACCTTGATTTTTTGGTAACTGTTTTTCATTCTTTGTGTGTTCTTCCTCTTCCATTTCTTTTCTGAATTCTATGAAATCTCTCTCAACTTCTTCTATATTGTTCTCCATGTGTGACCTCCATACAATAAAGAAGGACACACTCTATTTATATATTTTGGAACTATTTTTTGATAATTCTATACAAATTTGAAGGTTGAGATAATTGATTTAAAGGAGGAAGCAAATAGTATTGGGAGACAGCCTTTGAACTCAGCCATGCCATGGACTTTCACTGAGATAAAAGAGATTAAACAAAAGATTCTGGCACTACTGATAAAGGAGCCAGAAAAAAGGAGTTAAGCATAGAAATACATTGAAAAGGATGAGAAATAAAGATAAGAAAGAGGGGAGAACAATAGAAGTCACTGCACGCTCAGAGAAGAAATTACATGTCCTTGTAATGGCACTTTCAGTTCTTAACATCCTGCTCACTGTAAACTTATACAGAATCTCAGGAGATTGGATTCAGCTGGGAGCGGCTATTGGCTGGCTGGTGGCGGTGATATATGAATATATAGTTATAAGGAAAATGTCCACATTCGCCTGATACAGAAATTTCCTGTATTATTGAATTATTTTAACGTCACTTCCAAGTTATTTCTAAGTTATTTCCCGGTCATTACTAAGTTATTTCCAAGTTATATCCAGTTCATTTCTAAGTTATTTCCAAGTTATATCCAGGTCATTTCTAAGTCTACCCATATTCTTTATTCCTCTCCTGATGAAAGAAAACATTAGAATCTCCAAGCCTCTCACTCAAGCCCCTTCTCATCTCAACAACGTTTATATGTAGTAACGGTTACAGTACAGAAGGATTTTTCCAAACATTTTATATTACTGATTAGATTATTCAATATATCATGACATGCAGACGCATGGCACCCATATATTAAACTTTATGACCTTAGAAGGGTTTCACAAATAAAAAAGAAGGTTCTGTTAATGAAATACTGGCAGCCGAAATACGAAACTATGAATCCCGAAGAAATGAAAAGATTGCAGCTTAAACGACTTCAACAGAGCTTGAAGCTGGTCTACGAAAATGTTCCTTTTTACAGGCAGAAGTTCAGGGAAGCCGGAGTCACTCCCGAGGACGTTAAAACCCTCGAAGACATCCGGAAAGTGCCTTTTACCCGGAAAGCCTATCTTCGGGAAAACTATCCTTTCGGGCTTTTTGCTGCCAGGAAAGAAGACATAGTAAGGATCCACGCTTCTTCAGGCACGAGCGGAAAGCCCACAGTCGTCGGGTATACGGCAAAGGATATTGAGACCTGGTCGGATTTGATTGCCCGAGACCTCACAATGATAGGGCTTTCGGCAGGCGACACGATCCAGAATTCCATGAATTACGGGCTCTTTACCGGCGGGCTGGGTTTCCATTACGGCGTTGAAAGGATGGGCGCAATGGTCGTGCCAGCTGCAACCGGAAACACCGCCCGGCAGCTTGAGATGATGATCGACTTCGGGGTAACGGCGGTGCATTGTACACCCTCCTATGCCTTTTACCTTGCCGAAACGGCTGAGGAACTCGACCTAATAGACAAACTCTCCTTAAAAGCTGCCATTTTCGGCGGGGAACCCTGGTCGGAAAACACACGAAAACAGCTTGAAAAGCGGCTCAACCTCAAAGCCTATGACTGCTACGGTCTGTCTGAGATGTTCGGGCCGGGAATCGGTTTCGAGTGTCAGGAACAGGACGGTTTGCACATCTGGAACGACAATTTCCTTGTCGAAGTCCTTGACGAAAACGGAGAGCAGGTCTCGGAAGGCGAAAAAGGTGAACTTGTCCTCACTTCCATAAACAAGGAAGGCTTCTGCAATATCCGGTACCGCACAGGCGACATGACAAAGCTTCTTGAGTCCGAATGCGACTGCGGCAGAACCACCACAAGAATCTCCCGCCTCATGGGCAGAGCCGACGACATGCTGATAGTAAGAGGTATCAACGTTTTCCCCTCCCAGATTCAGGACGTCATCTCCCGGATCCCGCAGGTGGGCGAACACTTCCAGCTCATCCTCGACCGCAACAAACACATGCTCGATGAACTCACAATCGAAGTCGAACTAGAAGACAACGCCTTTACCGGCGACCTCAAAGACCTCAAAGCCGTCCAGGACCATGTCCAGCACGAACTCAAAGCCGTTCTGAATATCCGCACAAACGTCGAACTCCTTGAAAAAGGCAGCATCGAAAGAACCGCGGGCAAAGCAAAAAGAATCATCGACAGGCGCCCGCAGCTCTAAACCGCAGGGCAGCCCCGGTCAACAATTGTCAGGGAGAACTCATTTCCTGACATTTCGACCTCTTTTTAATTATTCTTTTTCAACAGCTTTCTAGCTTACTTTCTTTTCTACTATCCAGCCGGTAGGATAGATAGAACTACTTTTCAGAACCTGGAGCTCCTCCAAATTGTATGCAGAAAAGAGGCATTTACATAATTTTCATAAAAAAGCAAAAAATCCCAGATTTTAGCAAATAATATATCAAAAAGATCAAAAATATAAAATTTCCTTTTCATCCATAAATCATTATTGAATCAAGCCTTGCCGTACCTGCTTTTGTCCAGTAGCTGCAAATGTCACAGTACTGGGTCTCGCTGTCTGAGTGCAGTTTAAGGTTAGCGTTGCATTTTGGACATATTTTTAGATGTTTCATGAATAACCCCTTAAGTTTATATTTTTAAATGAATAAACAATTTTTAAAGCATATAATTCTAAAAGTAATTCCAAAAGAAACCCCGAGGGTTATCCTGCTGTATCCCCCAATACAGCCCCTTCGAATATTATGCTCCCCCAAGCACATTGATTCGAAGAAGGATAGCGACCAGGAGGTTCTTTTATTTGATTGGTGATACCCCGGCTCTGTCCCAACTCCAACACATAGTAATAGCATAAATTATATTAAATAAATTATACCAAAAATTGTTTTTAATTCAAAAATAGTTTGGCGTAAAAAATTTCAAGCCCATTATAACCCTTCTATCCGTCTTAAAGCTTACAAGAGTCATAGGATATTCATGATGTCATAGGATATGCATGATGTCATAGGATATGCATGATGTCATAGGATATGCATGATGTCATAGGATATGCATGATGTTATATGGATCTTATTTCGTTAGCTAAAGAAACTAACAGCAATGCCCATGGAGTTTTCATTCAGGGTATTGATGGTAACAGCAACATTTTTTATTACTATGAGAATAGGCAGGAAAAGAGTGTTAGGGAAATAGTTAATGGAACTTACGCAGTTGAATTGAGAGCTCATTAAAGTTGAACTTTCGGGTTTCCGGAACAAACATTTAGACTCGACCCCTATGTATCTGATTTTGTCCCTCAAGCGCGTAAGTTTCATAGATATAAAAATAAAGGGATGGGCTTACAGGCTACATATATTAGGCAGAGCTTCAGTCCATCTCAATATTCCATTTCCTTTTACCTTAACTCTTTGGATCGAACTTTATAGCCCTATCATACACGATTTCTGAGTAGGCTGGTCCTGTTTTTGTTGTATTTTCCAGGTAAGCCCTCCAGCCAATGAAAAGCGGCTGATCCGGTTCTATGCCATGAACTCCCATACCGTAAGGAACTTCGTAGCAATATTGATCACCTTCACTGCAGTTCCTGGCGAGCTTGTAGACATACAGGTACTTCGCGTTAGGATTATCAGGAAGGTATTCCTCAGCAGATCCATTGAAATCTTCGTCAGTTATTGCTCTAACGCCGTTCCACACATCCGCTCCGTATATTGCGAAGTTTGAGTACGCCGCCTTTCCTGTGGCTACATGGTTGACCCCATAGACGATTATGAACTCATTGGTATCATTGCCCAGAGTAACTGCCGGGTCTCGCAGGAAAGGATAATACTCCGAGGTGTTAAAGAAAGGAGGTGTCGGCGAAGAGGCAGTCTGGTTTGCTGTCCATAGATAGCATGCATCGTTGTTAGGACCTACACCGTTGATTCCTCTCTGAATAGCATCACTCCCTACAGGAACTGCCTGACTGGTCGGAAGTTCTGTGGCATTTGATTCGTTATATCTTTCTAAGATCGCAATCCTCAGCTCTTCAAGATCATCCATAAGCTCAAACTCTGTTTGCCCGGTTCCACGGACCCTTAGCTCAGGATAATCATACGGGTCCAGTTCCGTAGTATTGCTGGGAGTAATCCTGAGAACAGTTGCAGGTGTATTATTGATGTAATCCTCGCCAGCCTGCGTGTCATTGAATAAGGCTGGACGGACAAATGCGGCAAATGTATCGGAATCATTCTCCAGGCCCATGTTTAATATGGATGATGGAAGCACCTGGGTATTGGTTATGTTGCCTGAATACCCCGCGAATTGGGCAGCAGCCCGGATGCGTTGATCAATGCCTCTGTCAGCCGTAATGATAATTACCGTGGTTTGATTGAAAGGATTCCCGGATGACCCATCTGGAGTGCCCTCGGTTTTGATAACACGGTTGTTCACTGTATCCGCTATGTTTGAAAAAAGCCATCCTCTCTCGTTCCCAACTGTCCTGTGCATTATGTAATGGTCGAAGCTGAAGTACCTGCATTCCGGCGGTGTTCTTCCTATAAAAACAACAGCTTCATCAGGACGAAGCTTCCAGATCGGAGTCGTATTCCCGCTCATCCCGAGCGTACTTGTTAGTTTAGAAACCCGTTCATCTACTTCAGAACCGGCTGGTGCCGGAACAAAATATGCCACATATTTTGTGGTGGGATTGTTTCCATATGCAGAAGGCAATACTCCTTTCTCTAATAACCCGATTAAATCAAAGTAACCCAGTTCACCTTCCTGTACGGTAAATCCATCCTGTTCTAAAGCCTGTTGAAAAGTTTCTGTGTCATTTGCCTCTGTATCATTTGCCTCCGAGTCATTTGCTTCCATATCCTGTGCAAGGGCAGTTCCCATTGACAATATGAACAAAACGCCAAGTAGTATAACCAGTATACGATTTTTCATGTACCATATCCCCCAAATCTCTACCTACTTCCGCAAAGGATCACATTTAAAAAAGAAGAATTATATTTAAAAAGAGAAGGCCTCTTTAACATCTTCAAGACAATATGCTTTTGTTTTTCTGAAAATTAAGTGTAAACCCTTGCGGCCGATATTATAATTATCATTAAATATATTATAAACCTTGGTAATGCATTAACCAAACTTGGATAGTTGATCTGTTAAATGCCTATATTTTTCCTGACTATCTTCTTTTTTCAGCATTACTTTTAGTTTAGCTCATTTGCTATTTGTCAGCCAGCAGAACATAAAGAATCCCTTTCTTAGATTCGAGGCACCTCTACGCTCGATACAGGAGAGCGGCCTTTATGTAAAGTTTGAAGGAGGGACGAAGCTTGTAAATTTTGTCAAATAGAGGTCTGGAAAAAGCTAAAATCTGAAATTTCTTCTTCTTATTCGCTCAAAACAGTAAGATTTATTTTGTAATGCCTCCAATGTCAAAAAGAATTCGGAGGAGTTTCATGGATCCAGCCTTTCTAGCCCAGCAAGCAACAGATATTCTCACTCCAGCTCTGCCATTTATCTATGCGGGAGGCAAAGCTGTAGTAGATAAAAGCAAAGATATGCTTTTAGAAAAAGGTATTGAGAAACTCGGTTCCAAAGGTGTGAAAAGAGCAAGAGCTTTGCTGGACAAGATAAGCCTTAAAATGAGTGCATCCCTTGAAAAAGCCCTTACGAAAGTCTCCGGAAACTCCGATGACCCAAAAGCAAAGGAAGAACTTCAGCAGGAAATTCTGAAGTTACTGAGAGAGAATTCAGACCTTGCTAGACAAATAGAGCTAATTGTGAACGTAAATATCGACATTGATGTTGTCAAACAGCTTGTTTTCGGTGGTAATAACCTTATCCTTAATCTGGAAGGTCTAAAAGGCGAAGAATTGATAAAAATCATGGATTATATGGACTGGAAGAGGCAAGAAGAGCTAAAACAGGAAGTCCTGAAAAGCTACAGCCCCTCTATTCTGCCGGATTTTTCCGAGACTCTCGTAAAGTTTGTTACTGAAAACAGGGCTGAAGAGTTATCTCAGTTTCCGTGTAAAACTACGAAAAGAATCAAAAACCCCAAATCCAAAAGCTATTATATAAATAGCCACAAACCTTAACTGCTATTTTCATCGGATCTTAGTTTCTTAACAATGTTATTTTACCAGTAAAAAGGTGTAACCATGCCTCATATAATAGAATTGCTTGGAAAAACAAGAGTAGTCGTAAAAGATGGGAAGGTTATCGAAGTCGGACAGCCTGAAGTGGATTGGTGCCCTCTCTTTGCGAAGATACGCGGAATCCAGAAGATAACCCCTGAAGAAGTCAGGAAGAATATGGAATTCAGGATAAACGATTTCGGGATGTTTACGGACAAACGCAGGCTGGAGCTTGAGGACTTTGTAGGGTTCGGAGCCTCGGAAGTCATGATGACAGGGCTGAGCCGGGGTCTGCTTGATACAACCGTAACTGCCTGCGAAGGCGCAGGTACCGTTATTTCCAATAACCCTATCCTTGTCCAGGGCATGGGAGGCAGGATGTCCGGGCTTGTCGAAACCGAGCCTATTGACGGGATCATCAACGGGATTCAGGAGCGCGGCGGGATCGTGCTTGACCCCTCGACTGCAAAAATGGACCCGGTTGCAGGCGTGAAGAAGGCAGCCGAACTCGGATACAAAAAAATTGCAGTAACCGTGGCTTTCGCGGAAACTGCAAAAGAATTAAGGGAACTTGAATCCGAACTCGGGCTTGACCTTATAATAATTGGCGTGCATACGACAGGTTTAAACGAAGGAGAAGCCCGGATCCTTGTTGAAAACGCGGATATCACAACCAGCTGCGCCTCAAAATCCGTGCGGGACATTGCAAAGCCCCTCGCCCAGGTAGGGACTGCCGTTCCTCTCTTCGCCCTTACCCAGAAAGGAAAGGAACTTGTGGTCGAAAGGGCAAAGGATATCAAAAGCCCGCTTCTGATCAATACCATGCCCCTGCCGGTGCTGCCTGAAAATAAGCAGCCAAGAGAACTGAAGTAAAGTAAAAGCGGCTTCTCAAAGCCGTTATTCCTTTTTTTTATTAATTTTTATCTTAACTCCACTTTTCCTGATTTTAAGTCTTGTTTTAATAAGAAGAGAATTATTTTGTAAAATAGATTTTTCTTTAATAAAACACGTTTTCTTTAAATAAATAGCAGGTGTGCGTTTATATGCCTCATATAATGGAACTGCTGGGAAAAGCCAGAGTCGTCGTAAAAGACGGCAGGGTTGTGGAAGTGGGGGAACCGGAAATCGAGTGGTGCCCTCTTTTTTCCAAGTTGAGAGGAGTCCAGGATATAACTCAGGAAGAGGTTAAAAAGAATATCGAATCCAGAATCTGCGACGTCGGGATGTTCACGCCCGGGCGCAAGCTTCTTGAGCTTGATACCTATGTGGCTTTCGGCGCTTCGGAAATTATGATGTCCGGACTCAGGCGTGGTTTCCTTGAGACGACCGTAACTGCCTGTGACGGTGCAGGCACGGTTATTGCCAGCAACCCTGCACTTGTTCAGGGCATAGGGGGCAGGATGTCCGGTCTTATCGAAACCGAGCCCATAGACGGCATAATCCATGGGATCCGGAAACTTGGCGGAACCATACTCGAACCTTCAACCGCCGCCATCGACCCTGTAGGCGGAGCAAGGAAAGCTGCCGAACTTGGCTACCGAAGGATTGCCGTAACCGCAGCTGATCCGGAAACTGCGGAAACCCTTAGAAAACTCGAAGCCGAACTCGGGCTTGACCTTATAATAATTGCCGTACATGTTACGGGCGTAACCAGGGAAGAAGCGAAGGGCATTCTGGAAAACTCGGATATTGTAATCAGCTGTGCTTCAAAATCTATCCGGGAACTTGCAAAGCCCCTTGTGCAGGTCGCGGCTGCGATCCCGCTTTTTGCCCTTACCCAGAAAGGAAAGGAGCTTGTGATTGAAAGAGCAAAGGATATTCAGAGCCCGATCCTCATCAATAGTATGGAGCTGCCTGTGCTGCCTGCACATAAACAGCCTAAAAATCTGGTGTGAAAGTTTAAAAATAGGTTTAGAAGAGATTAAAGTGTTTCAAAAGAATTTTAAAAGAGTTTAAAGGAAGTAGTTCAGGCAGTAGCTTATCTACTTTACTTATTGTGCTCCATATTTTCGGTTGTGCTCCATGTATTTTCCCGTTGTGCTCCAATATTTTCCGGGTTTCGATCCAGATGAAGACTACCGCCTGAAGAACTAACTTACTTTGATTACTTTCCTTTTTTTCCTGATTTGGATGATTTTACATCCTTCTTTGCCGGCGTCTCGACTGGAGTTTTTGCCTGCGGCTTTCCACAGGCAGCCCCGACTTTCGGACTGTCGGCTGTTGAAGACTTCTTTGCCATATAGAAACACCTCTGTATCGATATTTTCTATAAGTAGTTGAGTATACTGTCTCTAAGTTATATATTAGTTTCCAGCTCAAATAATCGTTTATCAAATACACCTGTAGAAGAATCGACTTATCAATTCAAAAGAGCTCTCAAGAAAAATAAAAATAAAAATAAAAATAAAAATAAAAATAAAAATAAAAATAAAATAAAAAATAAAAATAAAAATAACTCTCAATTAAAACGTGTCAAAAACGAGTTGTTTAAAAGAGATAAACCGGATTAAACTTCTCAGCACAGATTTTTGCAGCAATAAACTTTACTTTTCACCCCTATGTTTTCCTAAAAATTCGAAAAAATCGAATCTATTTTCTGACGTTTTAACCTCCTTTTTCTTTTTTTCTACTTTTTCGAATCTTCTATCTATGAGGTATTCTCCAATCGGATTGACAAAGCCGAGGAGGATTCCAATACCTGTAAAAAGATAAAATACCGTAAAAATTTTTCCAAGATCGGTTTTAGGGGTAAAATCCCCATAACCCACAGTTGCCAGAGTAACAACTGAAAAATAGAAAGAGTCTAGCCATCCCCAGCCTTCGACTGCATGATAAAAAATTGTGCCTCCGGAAAGCGTTATCACGGCTAAGTACAGGAGGGACCTGAACTTCAGGTCTTTAAGCAGTGTATTCAGTGTCCTCAGAAACATCAAAACCGCGACAAGAAAAGGAATCGTTAGCTATTCCCCCATATATATTTTCCATCAAAGTTTAAAAAGAAATCTATGCAGGCTGCATACCAGACTGTGAAAGGTATAAACTGAAGGCTTAACCGGGAAATCCAGGCAGATTGCTGGAAATGCTAAAAACGCGGGCTCTCAATCCGGTCCCATTTCCTGAAGCCCTGCCCGAGCAGGTAGAAGGCAAGGGGCAGCAGCAGGAGATTTATAAACGCATAAAAGGGACTAAACATCGACAGAATAACGTTCACAAGCAGGAGCGGCATCACAGAAAATGTGTAAAGTGCAAAAGTTCTGCCGTTGTAGAGGTTTATGGAAGGGGAAAGCCCTGTAAGATAGACAAGTATTGAAACCATATAAAGGGAAATCGGGATGAAGAGCAGCAGGGCTGGTAGCAGAACTGCAGGGTCTATTCTGAAAATAAGCAGCACAAGAAGTATAAGCGGAACGAGATTAAGGAAAAGGTAACTGTTGAGCTTGCTCCTTATCATATCTGAAGGCTTCAGCGGAAAGAAAGCATACGAGGCAAAGATATCGTACTCGGTAAGCCAGTTATACATTGAAGAGGAAAGTACTCCCAAAATAAGGGAAAACAGGATTAGAGTATTCAGAACCGGGAGAACCGCTTCCAGGGCCGAAAGAAGCATCCAGATGAGAGCTGCAGGAAGCAGGAAGGAGAAAATTAACTTTCCGAACCCTCCCTCACTTCTTTTCAGGTCAAGGAGATCTTTTGCAACAAAGGCTGCGTACCTGTACGATCCAAATCTCTCGCACAGCCTGGAAAATGAGTTTGGAAAGCTCTTTTTCGCCTGGGGAAAGTCTACCTTCAGGAAAACCAGGGATAAAACCGATGGGACAATAATAAGTACGGAAGAGAGCAAAAACTGGTTTTTTGAGGGAAGCAGGAAAAAAGAAAGGCTTGGCAGGCTATAAAAGCTGCCTGAGCCCGGATTTCCGGAAACAAAGAGCAGGAGAATAAAACTGGCCAGCAAACCCGAAGTCAGAAGCTTTCCGGAATGCGCATATATAGTAGACAGGAAAAACACCAGGGAAAGTCCGATCATAAATGAAAGCGAGAGAGTCAGCAGGAGAATAAGAAGGGTAACAGGAAAATGAAAGTTTTCTGCCTGGATAAGGGCTGCTGCAAGCGAGAAACCTGCAATGAAGGGCAGCACATAAAGGACAAAATAATATACTATATCTTTTACAAGGAAGTTTGCAAAGATCAATCTCTCGGAGACAGGAAGCGTCCTCGAAGAATATGCGATCAGGCTTGCCTGCCCGAAACGCCGGTTCATAAACTCCCTGCCCATAAGCCCGAAGGCTCCTATCATGCCTCCAAGAAGTAAAAAAAGGTAGTGCATCCCGAGCGCTATCTGGGCATAAGTAAAGATTTCCCTGAAAATCGGCAGGACCAGGCTTACGAGAAAAGCGAACAGGAAGATAAAAACCGGAAACAGGGAAAACCCATTATTCCCGAAAAGATTCGAATGCATCCGCCATTCTTCTTTAAGCATGCTTTTGAATATGTCAAACATAAAATCCCTGCGAGTTTTGTTCTTATTTTCATTGTTACGCGTACTGTGCAGATATGCTTACACAGGTATCGGAATTTCCCGGCCGGCTTACCAATTCCAGGAAGAATTCCTCAAGATTTCCATCCTGGAGAAGAGGATTGTCCATACGACCTGTATAGACCAGTTTTCCCCTGTAGATTATCCCGATACTGGTACAGATCTGTTTTGCAATCTCAAGAATGTGTGTTGAAATGAAAATCGTTCCTCCGTTTTTCACATAACCTGCAAGAAAATCCTTTACCTTCCTCTGCATTACAGGGTCGAGATTGATAAGGGGTTCATCTATAATGGCAAGCTCAGGCTCATGCAGGAAAGCCTGCGCAAACATCAATTTCTGCCGTGTGCCTCTTGAAAGGTCTTTGCATAGCGAATTTTTCTGGTCCTTGAAATCGAAAAATTCAAACCATCGCTCACAAATTGCCTCGTAGTGCTCCATTTTTCTGACCTTTGCGACGAAATGCAGGTATTCTTCAGCCGTCAAAAAACTGGGTGGAGTTTCCTGCTCAGGAATAACACCCACAAGTTCCCGGACCCTTATGGGATCTTCAAGCACGTCCACTCCATGCACTTTGAGGGAGCCAGAAGTCGGTTTTATTTGACCTGTAAGCATTTTTATCATGGTAGTTTTTCCTGAGCCGTTCGGGCCCAGAAGCCCGAAAAGTTCACCTCTTTCTACAGAAAGGGAAACACTATCCACGGCTTTTGTACTCCCGTAAAATTTAGAAAGATTCTTTACTTCAATCATATCAAGGCTCCTGTAAAAGCCGGTAATTCCTGAACCAGCATTATCTATACGTTCAATAGCCGGCATTGAATCCGGGGTCCAAACTTTATACAAATGATAGCAAATTCCGGAATCTATAAATATTTTTATTATGTTTTACTTGCATAAATTACTTATGCATTTCATTCACACAATACATTTAATGTTTAAGTCAATTCCTTAAAATATATAAAAGTGGATTATTTCAGGCTGGCTTCATAAGAAGAATGCTTCATAAGAAGAATAAGAGAAAAGTGATAATCTCCTGATTTCCTTCAGAATGCCAGGGATGTGCCCCTGTTGACATTCAGGCTTCAAATGCATGAAAATCCAGACAAATAGCCTCATGGAATAATTTTCAGTAACTCTGTCCGCAGTTTTTCTACTTCTTTTTTGAATTCTAAAATCTGGGATTCACTGAATTTTATCTCGGCACATAAGCCTTGTAATTTAAATCCGGGGACTTCCCGCGAGGTCATTAGAGGGGTTTCCTGCAGGGTCATTGGAAAAGTTTTACCAAGAGACAGAAATAGTGCCGAGCATTCCTGCCTGATTACCCCGGCTCTCCTGATCAATTTTTCTTCCAGTTCCAGCCACGGATAAGCATACTCATTGCTGTCCGCGATACTTTTTATTTTTTCCTTAATCCAGATCTGAAGTTCCATTTCCCGGGAATTCCTGATATCCAGGATTTCTTTATCAGCCTTCAAATCCTCGATAACTTTAAAAATCGGTTTTACCGAACTCAGGCTTCTCGCAGCCGAAGGAGAGTTTACAACCTCCTCTCCGATCTCAACCCACCTGTTATCTTTCTTCCAGTCACTTACCTGATTAACCCCTTTCAGGTACATTACTCTGGTTTCGGCTTTCATTTTATGAAAAAATCCGGCTTTTTCACTGTGCAGTCTGGAGATCTCCTCATTTCTTTTACTAATCTCAGCCTGAGTTATAAACACTTTAGCAAATACTCTTCCCAGATGGGGATCAGCTCTGATAGTTTCTGTTTCCTGTTCGAACAACGTTTTAGTGAGTTGATAACATGAGCCTCTGTATTGTTCACCCAGCTTTCCAGATGATTCCTGTATTTCCCTTACTATTTTTTGAGATTCTTTCCATCTGAACCTTAATTTTCGAATTGAATCTATATTTTCTTCAATTCCGTCAAGCGTATCCTGCCTGTCCAGAGCAATTTTCAGATCCCTATCCAGATCATTAAAAGAAAAGCCCTCTTTATATTTAGAGAGAAGTTCTTCTCCGATTTGTCTTTCATATTCCTCTATTCTGGCTTCAATTCTTTGAATCTGCTTTTTACATGCACGTATCTTCAGGTTTACGCACTCGGGTCTGAACCTTTCTAACCATTCCTCCGGTAGCGTTGACGTGCCGTTCTCGATTTCGGTGTTGAAACTTTTGATATGCTGAATGAATGAAAAAGGTCTGGTTAATGCATCCGGGGATAAGTTAGCCCCGTTTGAAGATAAAATTTTATTCTTCTTCAAGACCTCGTCAGCCGTTTCCGATACTGTTTGACCTGCCTTCCGGAGAAGACCGGTTCCTTGAACCAGCTCCAGAGTATTTAAATTTATAAGCCAGGTCTCAACAAAAGCCCGCCGAAGTAAATGCATGTCGTGTCCGTCGTTTTCGATGAACTTTTTTGCAACTTCAATACTTTCGGGGTCCCTGAATCCGAAACATAAAGTCAATACGCATTGCCCCGCCTGCAGCAATGATAAAGAATACTTATCCGTAAAGTACAGGAAAGAATCATGAATATTTCCGTATAATAATCTAAATTCTTCTTCATTCATGAAATCCATTATTTTCGCACAAAAAACAAGCGGCCTTCCATTTGAATAGACCACTCCCGCCACAGGAAAATCTTTTCTGCAGCTTTCCCAGTGCCTTCTCAAAATATTAATTTCATTTACGTTCGAATTATCCCGTTCGATAGAAAATAGAGATAACGGGCCGCTGCCAGGAAAGCTGCCCGCACGCAAGGATGCCTTGACCCGGTTCCTTTTTTCCTCCTCACTTTCAGACCTTATGCCGGAACATTCGATTTCTGATATGCACCCTATCCTATCAATAAAATTCTGGGCACAGTAGTAAAAAACGGGCTCGTCTATTGTTCCACCCCATATGCTTATTTTCAGGTCATAAGCGAGAAGTATAATTCGTGAAAATTAAATCTTCCGACCTGCTGACTTATTTTGTCTTTACGTATGTAATCTTCCGGCTATATTTCTGTTGAATTAAACTTCCTTACAATAGATGCGAAGCTTTATTTTAGCTTCGTGAATTGAGGCGTCAAAGCTTCGTGAATTGAGAATTTCCAGACCTGAGATCACTTTTCATCCTGGACTAAAAAGAGACCTTAAAGGCAATTCTACCGAGAACGATTTCGGGGGCATTAAATAACGAGCCTGAAGATGGAGAATTCGTTTTTATCTTTCAGCAGCGACCTGATTGGAAGATTTAAAATAGAATCAAAATAGAATCAGCCTGAACCTTTCGAGAGATACAAACAAAACCTCTATTTTCCCATTACTGCTACCGGAGGTCTGCCCCTGAAAGAAAAGCTTCTTGAGATCAAATCCGCATTCATGGAATATTTTAAAGAGCGGGAAGCCGAGATTAATGGCTCTCTCCTTGCCGTGCTGTCCGGGGAAAACCTCCTCTTCCTCGGGCCCCCGGGAACGGCAAAAACGCAGCTTGCGAAAAATATCTGCCAGTCGATCGAAGGCGGGAGCTTTTTCAATTATCTCCTGACAAGCTTTTCCACTCCTGAGGAAATCTTTGGCCCGCTCTCCCTGAAAGCCCTGGAAGAAGACGAGTTCCGACGGAAAATCGACGGCTGCCTTCCGACTGCCCATGTCGCTTTACTGGACGAGATATTTAAAGCGAGCAGCGCGATCCTGAACAGCCTCCTGACCATCCTGAACGAACATAAATACCATAACGGCAGGGAACTTGTTGACGTACCCCTGCTCTCGGTTTTCGGGGCATCCAATGAATTCCCTGATGAAGACGAGAGTCTTGAAGCCCTTTATGACCGATTTTTATTCAGGTACAGGCTGGCCTATATTCAGGACGAGGAGAACTTCCGGGACCTTCTATTCAGAAGCTCTGAAGAGTTCGTGCCTACCGCAAGCCTCAGGGTTTCCGCAATATACGGGCTTCGAGAAAACGCCACGAAGCTTCCTGTTGACCCTGATGTTGAGATAATTATAACCGAACTTCGAAAAAGCCTTCAGCTCCAGGAGATCGAAATCTCGGACCGGCGCTGGAAAAAAGTCGTTCAGGTGCTCAGGGTTGCAGCCTGCAGCAGCGGGTGCCCTGCAGTAGACAGGACAATGGTGCTCCTGCTTCAGCACATGCTCTGGAATCAGCCGGAAGAGCGGGAAACCATTCGGAAAACGGTTTTTGAGTTCGCAGTCTCGGGCGGAATCAATACGGAAAAACTGCGCCAGGAAGCCGAAGATCTCCAGGCTGCGTTAAGCATTGCCCTGAAAAACGAGCTTCCAGTAAAGATTGTCTGCGACAGCTGCGGAGCAGAATTCCGGCTGAGACAGGAAATCGAAACTCACCATACTTCCCATCCGAACCACAGCTATACTCTGAAAACGGAAGGCTCTTCAAGGATCTATCCCTATGACAATCTTGTCAGGGAAGTCGATTTGCTTCATGAAACGGCTGGAAAAACGAACACACTGCCCCAGATGCAGAGGGAAATTTTTGAGAAAGAATTGAAAGCCCTTGCCGAAAGGGTAGAACGCGTAAAATACAGGTTTGAAGAAGAAAGGGAACTTCTCCGGAACCTGATGGAGGCGAACATCTGGCTTTCCACCCTTGACCGAAACGAAGCTCTCCTCCTGCACGACACGCGAAGTACCGAGTTATCCGGGCTCAACGACCTTATAGCAAAAAGCCGGTCAATGCTCGGATTGCAGAACAGGCAGGCACAGCCTGAAACCAGGCCTGTAAATGAAGCCGGAAGAAAAGAGACAGAGAAAAAGGGAATTGAGAAAAAAGAAACTGACAAAAGAGAAGTGGAAAAAATTCCCGTACCGGATTCGAGCAGCACTGTCAATAATTTCATGAAGGGGATTGGCTCCCGATTTAAGCTAAGATAAAGAGCCTGCGCCAGGTAGCTCAACTGAGCGATTTCAAGGCGGATGGTTTTCATGACACGTAATTTCAAACCGGATAATTTTAAACCAGTCAATTAAAGATGAGGTTTTAATATGGAAAGCTCTGAGGATTTCCCGAATAATCCGGATACAGCCTCATCTAAAACTTATTCTTTTTTTTCAGTAAACCGGAACTCGGAAAATAAGGGATTGCGGGACCTGCTTACTCTTCAGAATCAGACTGCTACCGTACTGGAAAGGGACCTCAGGAGCACGGTAGCTTTTCCCCGGACGATTCCCCGTCCCCTGCGGGAAAAAATAGCTGAAATCCTCACCCTAGAAATCCTCTTTGGGCAGCCTTACGAAATAAAAGATCCTGAAAAATTCATCCGGGTCTACGGAGCTTTTTATCCGATTCTCCTCACCCTGAGAAACTCAAAACCCTGGCCCAAACTTCGGAAAATTGCAAAAAGGAGCAGGGGAGCTGGAATTGCAGGCCTGAAAATCCTCCTTACCCTGGTCTATGAGATACTGGAACGCTTTTCAGATTCCTCAACCAGCGCTTCGGGTGCAGAATATCTTAAGGAACTGGGCGTCGGAATGGAGGAGATCCTCAAGCAATTTAAAGAAATCCTGAAAGGAACTCTCCTGGTTTGGGAAAATGGCATAACTGCAGAGTTTTCAGGCAGGGATGACTGCGAGAAAAGAAATTCCGGAGGACTTGCCCTCTCCGACGCTGTGCTTGCTTTCATGCAGACGGATGGCTACCAGAACTTCCTGGAAAGAGCAATGGAGGGGCTGTACGGGAAAATGAGCGAATTCGTTTCGGAAATGGAAGAAAACCTGGAGCTTTTCGATACCCTTGCCCTGCTTTTTCCCCAGCGGAACTGGAGCTATTCCGTAAAAGAGCTTAAAAAAGAGCCTTTCTATGTGCAGCTTAAGATGCTTAAAAATTATTCGGCCTTTTTTGAGAAAAGCCCGGACCTGAGGAAAATTGTGGATTTCATAGGCAGGCGGGAATTCGATCCGCCTTCGGACCGCATACGTCTCTCGCCATTTGGGAAAAACCGGATCCAGACCGTACGTTTTTCCGATTCCATCAATAACCTTCTGCCTATGGAAGCCGCAAAACTCCTGAACCCGTCCCTGAAGAAAAAATTCTATGCCGATATGCTTGAAGGAAAGCTCCTGAGTTACCAGTTACTTGGAAAGCATTTCACAGGTCCTCCCCGCATAAAGCCCAGAGGTCCGATGATTGTGCTTGTGGATACTTCCGGGTCCATGCACGGCGCTCCACAAACCCTTGCCAAGGCTGCGGTACTGGCAATGGCAAAACGGATGCTCTCCCAGCAGCGGGACATGAAGGTTATTCTTTTTGCCTCGACAAGCCAGCACCTTGAAATCGAACTCAGCAGCAGGAAAAAAATGTCCGAGAAATTCCTGAATTTCCTGCTCTATACCTTCGGAGGGGGAACGGACTTCAATACCGCCCTGGCTTCAGGCCTAAAATCCCTGAAAGAAAAGGACTTTCAGGGTGCAGACCTGCTCTTCATAACCGACGGCAAATCCGAAGTTTCCGACGAGCTTGTACTGGCTCGCTGGGAAGAGGCAAAGAAGAAGTACAACGCAAAGGTCTATTCGCTTATTGTGGGCAGCAGAGGAGCAGGCGGGCTTTTGGCGATCTCGGATTACACTTACTTTGTGGAAATGGAGCCCGATTCCGAAGGCGGCGAAGGATCTGTAAGGTTGATCGAGTATACGGAACAGAAAACCATAGCTTCCATTGAACCAGAAAATTGAGAAAGGGTTAATTCCCTTTCTTTTCCGGGTCTACTCCCGCAGAGTGCTTATAATTATCTGAAGCCTATTTTATTAAAATCAGATCGGAGACATTTTATCGGCAATCTCTGAGCCTGTACCTGCTTTTAAAGAATCTTTGCGTTCTTTGAAGATTCTGTATATCCTGAAAAGCAGGAATCCGGAAAGCATAAAAGCCAGTAAATCCGCAACCGGAAAAGCCGCCCAGACTCCATCCAGTTTGTAAAAACGGGGAAGGAAAATAACAGCAGGGATAAGAAAGAGAAGCTGCCGGCTAACGGAGAGAAGGAAAGCAGGTCTGGCTTTTCCCAGGGCCTGGAATAGGGTTGTTGTGATCACATTCAGGCCCACCAGGGGCATCCCCAGAAGCATGATAATTATAGCATTTTTCCCAAGCTCCAGATATTGCGGGTCTGAACTGAACAGTTCCAGAAGTTGTTCCCTGAAGAAGAGAATGATAAGCAGACCAAGAAACCCGATAGTTGTTGTCACTGCAAGCGATAATTTTACGGCTTCGGCTATCCTTCCATACTTCTTTGCTCCGTAGTTATACCCTACAATCGGTTGCAGACCAAAGGCCATGCCCAGAAGGGACATGAAAATGAAGGAGTTAATCCTCATTATTACACCAAACACGGCAATTGCGGCGTCTCCCCCATAAGTTGCAAGTGCATTATAAACGAAAATCATCATGACACTGTTCGAGCACTGCATTACAAAAGACCCGATACCGATAGACCCGATTTCCTTAATAACGTTCAGATCGGGTTTCAGGGTTTCCGACCTGAGATGTACAGCTCCTTTTCCTCTCAGGTAGTATAGCAGGAGCCAGACCGAGGCAACAGCCTGGGACAGTACAGTTGCAATTGCAGCACCCTTCACACCCATTCCGAAGCCAAACATAAAAAGCGGGTCAAGGAAAATATTAAGACCGCCTCCTACCAGCATGGCATTCATCGCAAGACGGGCGTTTCCTTCAGACCGGACAATATGCTGGACAGCCACTCCAAAGACAAAAGTAGTCCCTCCTGCGATTATAATATTAAGATAATCTCTGGCATAGGGCAGGACGCCTGCAGTTGCTCCGAAAACCTTCAAAATCAGGTCAAGATAATAAAGACAGGGAACGGCTATAAGAACGCTTAAGATTAAACTCAGGGAAAAAACATTTCCAAGTACTTTTTCGGCTTTTTCATTCTCTCGTGCTCCAAGGGCACGTGAAATTATAGAAGAGCCCCCTGTGCCGAGTACGATTCCGAAAGCTATGATCATCATCTGAATTGGAAAAGCTATCGAGAGCCCGCCTATTGCCTGAACACTATCTGCACCATATGCCATTCCCACAAACAGGGTATCTATAACATTATAAAGAGCCTGTACCAGCATTCCAATAACAATAGGAGCTGAAAGCTTAAACAGAAGCTTCGTTATGCTCTCCTTACCAAGAAAATCACTTTTTTCATGCATTTTTTCTTCTCTGCAGTTTTACTCTATATTATTCGTTTTTACTCCATTGCACCTGGCCTGTCAGGTGGGAGCTCGATACAGGGCTCAAAAAGTTTGATTGCAGCTTTATGAATGAGCAGCCTTAAAATTTCTATTTCTTCCTGTGTAAAATCCGAGAAGAGTATATCCATAAAAGAAATCAATTTTTCAAGGATGGAGTCTCTCATCTCGTTTCCTTTCCCGGTAAGGTAGACCCTGTAAGCTCGAAGATCACTCTCATCCCTTTGCCTGTATACGTAACCTTCTTTTTCCAGGCTCTGGATTGCTCTGGTACTTGTCGCTTTGCTCACTTTCAGGCTTTTTGCAAGCGTTTCCTGGGAGACCCCGTCTCTGTGATATAAAACCAGTAAAAACTCGAACTGTCCGCTTCCGACCCCGTAAGCTTCGAGTTCCTTTGCCATGTAAGCCAGGTGGCTCCGGTAGATGTGGGCAATCGGACCTAAAATTTCCCTTGGGCCTATTTCTTCTGGTTTTTCCATAATTTATCCTTCACATTAATGAACCGGATAGGCTTATTTTTAAATAAAGAAAATTTATGAGATCGTTAAGTCTGAAATTAATCTGGCTTCTGATAAGAGTGAGAGGTATATAATAGTTGCGAATGAAACTAAATTCGATGTCAGATAACCAGCTACCTTATGAAAATAAGCATATGAAAACTAATCCGATTTCACACCGAATCTTATTAGTGCGTTGTCCTGCGGGAATCCTTAAAGCGCCCACGTTTTATAAAAACTCATAAACCAGATTCATAGACCAGATTAGTTTCAATCTTATGGGATCAAAAAACCTGCAAATTCTGGTTATTTAAAGATATAAGGTCTGGAGCGGATTTAAATTCATAGATTCTAAAGATATATTTTAGTTACATTGGAAACTAAAAAATATGCAAATCGCAAAAGAGGAGATTACTCTATTTCCTGAAGGGCGTCTCCCCCCGCCAGGGGAATTTGCAGAAGATTCTTTGCTGCGGTTAAGGAATTTGCTCCGATGGAATATGGCGGGCTCTTCGCGGCTATGGAGCAGCCAAACCAGTTGACGGAAAGCGCTGTTGCCACTGGATAAACGCCAGCCAGCACAGAGATTGAGATTACGGATTTAGTCGTAAGGTATGCTCAGTAAGTCAGGCTAAACCATACAAAATCAGTAGTGGTAATAGCAATAAGAGCCGCTCCTAAAAGCCGAGAAAACGTTTTCATTTGCAATATTCCCTGTATTTACCGTTGATGGGGACTGCGAGATAGCCTAAACGCGCGGTTGATATAGCATTCGATTCAGCTCCGCGCCGCCCGACAGCCATCCCGGTACTTCTGCCTGGTAAAACATGGGTTTTTATCCTCAGACCAGCGTTATGGTTCAACTCAATTGCAGTCCTGGGGTAAAACGGCAATAGTATTCATCTTTACCAGAAGATCGGGATTTGCCAATCCCGATACAAACTACACATTCAGCTTTACGGCGTGTTTTAATTCGGTGTCACCGGCTCTCAGCAAGGCTTTTATGTGATGCCGGACCTGGCAAAGCTTTTTTTTCTTCCTCGCCTCAAGGATTTCCTGGAGGTTCATGTTTGGAATGTATGAGGAGAAATTCGTTTCACTCATTTTATTTCTTCATCTTAGTCTTTGCTTTTAATGCTCAAAGCCAGAGGTAATTGCTGCTAATTACCGTGATTACTGTTTTTCCAGTCCTTAGCGGTCTGCTTAAAAGCTCTTAATATTTCTTAAAAATTGAATCTGGAGGGTGTACTTCTGTTTAAGAGCCCTGATAATAGATCCACTATCTGGAATAAGCAATATAAGCCTTTAATTTGCGCTCTCATTTAGAAGGACCCTGGTATTTTTAAGAAGGGATACTTTTAGAAGCTTTGGTTCTGCATGCTCTTTTTTTGAAAGTTCATTTTCTATACTGCATACATTGAATACTGCATCAGGAATCAGGCATTTTCTGGTACAGTCAAGAGCACATTCCTTGGTGCACTCAAAGGAACAGTTAATTTGTCTTTCCATCTCCAGGGTTATATTATTCTGATTATCTGGAAGTTCCTGAAGAGGAAACTCCAGAAAGGTGAATTCTCTGAATTTTTCACATGGACTATCAATTTCTATGAAGATCCTATCTCCCTCAGTCCTCCCCGTTACTGTATGGCTTAAACCACAGATTCTGGAAGATACGCTGATTTTTGTCATTATTGAAGACCCACCGGTAATACATAGTTCTAGAAGTTTTTTATCAGTAAATTCCGCCTTTTACGCAGTCTCTCTGAAATCCGTTTATGCTCAGGGCTGCAATATCCTTGAAGTCTATCGCATTTACCGGGCAAGCCCGCACACAGCGCCTACAGCTCGTTCCGAGGCAGTCCTGGGTACTGCAGCTTACAAAGGGTCTTCCTTCTTTCTCAACGGTCATAAGGGCATTCTCCGGGCACTCTTCATTGCAGCGTTTGCAGTGAAGGCAGCCTTCAACAGGGACTTCAAGGGTTATTCCTACGTCTTCTACAATCTCTACCGGAACGTTGCCTGTTTCTTCTATATCCCTGGATGCCCTTTTTTCCATAACGGTATTTTCTATGGGCTCCGGGAAAGGCGGATACTTATACATTTTCATGAACTTTTTGTACAGTTTCATGCTCATGCCTTCGGTCCAGTAGGAAAGCTCGCAGGTATAGATATTCTTGAAGGTCTCGCTGGTCGCCATCATAAGGTGATCAGCCTTTATATTTCCGGCAAGAGCGATAACTTCGTCAAGCCGGGATTCATCCAGGAGAAGCTCCCTCGCAAGCGCTATGGAAGTATTTCCAAACTGAACGACTTTATTTGAGAAATCCGGGCAGGAGCCTATTCTCCTGGCTTTTCTGCAATCTACGTATGTTCCAGATGCTCCAGACATATAGACGTTTTCGAGTTCCTCGAAAGAGACCCCTGCCTCCAGCAGGAGAGTTAGCTGTGCTGCACGAATTGCCCCTATCGCTTTTCCGGCTTCCGAGATATCTTCACCGGTGATCTCAATGAAATCTCCCAGGATAAGCTTTCCATTGGGCAGTTTAGGCGGCTGCTCCATCAAACCTGTTTCCATGGCAATGGCAATAGCCGCAATTACGCCTGTGCCTGTAATTCCCACGGCTTTTATTTCACCTTTCTCAAGGATTTCCCCGGTGACCGGGTTTACAAGATGTCCTTTTTTCCCTTCCATCTTTTCATCCAGGACAGTAAGCCGCCAGTATTCCCCTTCCGGGTTTACATCCGAAATAGCACCCGGGCTTGCGATCATTCCGCAGCTTATTCCCTGTCCCTCTATGGCGGGTCCTGCAGCAGCACTGCCTGTAATAATCCTGTCCCCTACTTTTATTGCCATCTCCGCATTTGTGCCGTAGTCCGTAACAATAGAAACATCTTTCTGGTTCAGGAAATTGGTTTCTATCATCATTGCCAGGGCATCAGCTCCGATTTCGTGGGCAATTGCAGGAGGCACAGTGATCTCACAGTTTGGAAGGTCAAGAACGCCTTTGAAGAGTTCATTTGCCGGAAAGATCCTTGCACTTCGGTCCACGTTCTCTACTCCAAGCCTTCGCTGCATGTTTTTTCCGGCAAAGGCGAGGTCCCGGATTTCCGAGTTCTGGAAGAGAGAAAGCTGGATAGGGTTTCCGCAAACCACGATTTTCCGGATACAGGAGGGTTCGACGTCAAGAGTTTCGATTATCTTCCTCACGGCATCCAGTATGATATTATTTGCAACATCTCCCCCTATTTCCAGGGCAAAGTTCAGGTGATCGATAACATTGCCTCCAGGAAGAGGATGTCTCATTGTCATTGCAGTTTTTATGACTTTTCTTGTCTTCAGGTCTATAAGCTGCGCTCTAAAGCCGCTTGTTCCAAGGTCAAGTGCGATCCCATACATTATTCTCACTCCACACAGGTTTGAAAATCAAAAATTATTGGAGCCTATCCGCTATCAGATTTTTATGAACCGGATAGGATTTCAATCAGTGAAATGAGCTGCGCAGCGTTTTCACATCGATTAATCCTTTTATAATTTAATTTAGACGTAAAAATATATAACATAATTTGGGGTATATTGCGGAGGGTTTTTATTTTCGATGGGGCGTTGATTTTTGGAAGGGCATTGATTTTGGAAAGAGTATTGATTTTCGATAGAGCATTGATTTTGTGGAGAATTGATTTTTCAGGGGCATTGATTCTGTAGAGATTAATTCATAATCACGGATTCTGTGAAGAATTGATCCTGTAGAGAACAAAGTTGAGAAGGGGAAAACAGAACAGAAAGGATAAAAAGTGATAACAGAGAGGATAAAGCCTGTAGTATCGGCAGGAATAAAAAGACTAGAATCCTCATTAAGGGCAGCTAAAAAAATCAGTTACTATAAAACTCATCTCTGGCATCAACAAGCGCTCTGAGGTTTGAAAGGGGAGTTTTTGGAGCAATCCCGCAGCCAGGAGCAAGTATGTCAATTCCCCCTTCCAGGCATTCCTTTGCCTTATTTTTTACTTCCTCGCAGGTTCCTGTAAGCATAACACCTGATGAGGAAAGATTTCCTATAAGGCTTACTTTTTTCCCGACAAGCTTTTTTGCAGCAGGCAAATCAGTTACCTTTTCTTCTATGCTGATTCCGTTAAATCCGCATTCAGAGAGGGTTTTGAGGATCGATGTGGAATTGCCACAGATGTGTATAAGCTTCATTCCTTTTCCGGCCCTGCAGAAGTTTTCATATTCGGGTTTTATCAGGGAAGCCAGATGCTTCGGGTCCAGCATGTCAGGTCCTGCTATCCCGTCAACTATGCAAACCGCATCTGCTCCGGCTTCGGACAGCACAGCCGAATATTCCGAACAGGCAGCCCCTGTAACCTCAAGACATCGCCGGAGCAATTCGGGTTTTCTCAGTACCCAGGTAAGAAAGTTATATGTCCCAAGCAGCCTTGAAGCCAGAGAAGCAGGTCCTTCAATTCCTGCTATAAGAGGGATTTCTTCTCCTGCCCTTTCTCTGAGAATAGAGGTTACATCAGCAAGGACCGGTATTCGCCCTCTTTCCGCGAGGTCTGAAGGAAGCTCCAGAGTCTCTGCCATTTCCGCAAAAGGCTGAGACCCTGGAAAAGGCTGGACATCATACCTTCCCGGGTTGATGCTGCACCCCATAGCTTCCGAAAGCACGGTGAGACAGAAAGGATAGCGTATAGCTTCAAGCCCTGCAAATTTATGGGCTGCAAGGGCAAGATTTGCCATCTTCTCAGCATTAAAATTAGCTTCAGGCCAGGCTGCCCCACTTTTTTCCATAAGCTCTAAAGTGCCGGTCTGAGTTACCGAAAGTGCAGGTACCATATCCACAGCTTTGCCTTTCAGGGCATTCAGGAAACGATCTTTCAGGTCGGAATCTTTCATAAAATCTGCCATCAAGAGCCTGTTACTACATTGGAAAACTTATTTATTACATATTATGTTTTTCTAATTATTTGATAATAATTTATAGAGTTAAAAGTTGAAAACTCCTTAGTAAATGATTTTCTACGGATTATTTGCTACTGAATGAACAGTTTTCATCATCAAAAGCCAGAGCATGCTGGATTTTTGATAAATTTTCTTAAAATTTTGCGGTCAAACTTTCCAGGAAGTTTATAGTATACCTCATTTTCGACCATAGAGGTAGGCAGTCATGAGGTATACCGAGGTTACGGAGGTTTTCAATACCTGCGGCTTTTTCAGCCTCAAAATGGCAAATAAGCCTGAAAACCGCTGTTCTCCTATTTTCTGGCTCATATTCCTCCAGTCTGGAAACCTGGGACTAAATATTGAGCTGTCTTTTTCTGCAGATTTGAACTTTACTTCTCAGGAGGCATATAAAAATGGCAAATCTGTGCCTTTCTGAGAAGTGTTGCAGGTTTTACGTGTTTTTTTGGAGGTAGATAACAATGCTTTTGAGAGGGATATGCATTGCCATCAGCGTGAAATCATTTTTTCGGTATAATTTCATCTATCCTGAGCACGTTTCTTGCAGTTTCCGTGCCCGCGATTATTGCAAGTTTTTTAACTGCTGCCGAATCGTATACTTCCGGCCCTTTCTCGGTAACTTTTCCTGAGATGGATATCCTGGCTTCGATTCCTCTTGAATATGCATTTCTCATCTGCACCAGGGCATCGACTGAGTT
>NZ_SCHL01000026.1 GCF_004099695.1 Methanosarcina sp. MSH10X1
CCCAGATTGAAGAAAACCTGAAGATTGCATCCGAAGCCTACCCTGATACCCTGACCGAAGCCGAAATACAGCTTGTGAAGCGAGTGGAGCAAAAATACCGGGAACTTATGAAAACAGGCTGTACAGGCTGTAGATACTGTTTACCCTGCCCTTCAGGTGTGGATATTCCCGGGTGCTTTGAAATTTATGATAATTTCTACCTGTCAGGCAATGAAAAAGAAGCGAAATTGATGTATGCGGCAAAGCCTGGCGCGATAATAAGAGGCGGCGTTCTCGGCTACGCTTCCCAGTGCGTGCAGTGTGGACAATGCGCTGAAAGATGCCCGCAGCACCTTGATATCCCTTCCCTTCTTGAAGCCGTTGTGGAAAAATTTGAGGGAAAAGACCACAGGGGATGGAGAATAATTGCGAAAAAGGCTTTTGGGAAAGAGTAAAAAGGCAACTGGAAATGCGCAAGGGCGGTTGGAAGAATAAAGGACAGATGACATAGCACGGATATTTATAGCCTGTTAATTAATTAGCCCCTGGATATAACCGCCCCATCTTTCTTATTCCATTTAGTTCAGCATTCCTTCCCTATCGAAAAAGCCTTTCCGATATTACACCCGATGCTATAGTAGCTCCGGTTTCCGGTACCGTATATAATCGGACGGATTTTCTCAATATCCGGGTTCTTATTTTCGTCAAGCACGGATTCTTCGGCTTTGATATCCACGATTTCTCCTACAAAGAGGGTGTGAAGCCCTATCTCAAGAGTATGCAGAAGTTTGCATTCGAGGACAACCGGGAACTCTCCTACGTAAGGGGCGGGCACGATTTCGCTCCTTACAGGGGTGAGACAGGCTCCTTCAAACTTGTTTTCATCCCTGCCGCTTGCCATACCAAGGTAATCGGTTTCTTTTACATAGTCTTCGGACGGGATGCTTACGGTAAATGCCTTATTTTCTATGATCCCGGCATAGCTGTAAGTTGCCTTTCTTAAGGATACGCTGATACATGGAGGGTTCGAGCAGCAGATCCCTCCCCAGGCTACGGTCATGGCATTTGGTATTCCGTTCATATCATAGGTGCCTACGACCCAGGTCGGCGTCGGAAACGCCTGTGGCTTTGCTCCTATTGATTGTTTCATGCTTTTAGTTTCATTTCGATAATACAAAAAGGTTTTTCGACCCGGATCACACCTATCCTATCTACTACTCTCCCTTTCCATTCTTCCGATATTTTATATTATTGACAGCAGGCAAAAGCAAAGTATCGTTTATTTAAAATGTATATTTTGCGGCTATTATATATATTACGGATAATATAAACAGAGGTAGCATGTGAGAAACATGCGGTTTAATTCAAAAGCGCCGGTAAGCTATTTTCCCGGTCAGGGTTGATGAATATTCATTATTCCGGCGGGCATCGAGTCTCCGTCCAGGGGAAAACCGGGGAAGAAAGGAATAGGTTACGGAAACTCAAGATTATTGTAATTGTATTTGAAGTACAGGTTACTGTTGCAGTACTGTTTACAGTTACAAAGAACTCTAAGAAAAAAGTAAGATTAAGGTTGAACAGGTTACCACTGTAAGTAGTTAACAAATGGGGGGTATAAACATAAAACTAAAGAAAATGCATGTAGTTGGCGGTTTATTAACAGGGACAGCTGCCGGGATTTTAGCTGGCTTGACTGCCGGACTTGTGGTTATGTATATTTACGATCGGTATATCCATGAGAAAGAAGTACACAAAAAAGTCATATCCGCTTCTAAGAGGACTCTTAAACCACATAAATGCCTCATAATAAAATAAAGGGCATTCAGATGGATGTACTGAGTCGAACGTGCTGTCAAATTAAACTAACTTTTAATTCTTTTCCTGCTCAGGACTGGTAAATATTTATTATTCCAGTAAGTATCCATCCTTCAGCCAGGAAATGCAGTCACAACTAATGCTTTTAAAGCCTGTAAAATTAAGGCTGAGTCCGTAATATGTTGTGGGGGTATAAAACTGACAAAGAAGCACACACCTGGTGGTCTGATAACGGGAGCAGTTGCTGGAACCGTTGCCGGAGTTGTGGCGGGTTTGGTTGCCGGAATTACAATGAGATATACTTACGATAAGGTAGTTCGTGAGAAACAAATTCATAGAAAACCCAAAACCACTCCCGGGAGAGCGTTTAAACGCCGTCCGATTCCTGCTACAGTCAAGGCTGTTTACCCGGACAGGCAAACTTTATCTCATAACCTCAAATCCCCGATCTGGGTCGAATTCGATGCGCCTATGGACAGTTCTACTATCACGAAGGATACGGTTATAGTTAAAAATTCAGTCTCCGATAAACCTGTAGACGGTTTCCTTGATGCAGGTGACAGGATTCTGATGTTCCGGCCATATGCAAACTATCCTATGGAAAATGGCGGAGCCAGAGTCTCCATTACTTTAATAGGAACCGATTCCGGATCGGGAGCTATCACCGATACAAAAGGCGTTCCCCTTGATGGAGACAACGATGGAAAAGCGGGGGGAGATTTCGAATATAAATTCAATATCGTGAGATGAAGAAACTCCACAAAAAATCTTTTAATTTTTTATTTTAATTCTTTATTTTAATTCTTTATTTTAATTCTCTATTTTAATTTTTTATTCATATAATAATTCCTCCTTTTACTTCTCTTTTATTACGAATTTTTTCCACAGGCGCAGGACAGGGCTGTAACTTTCAAACCGGAGAACCGTTCTTTGCTACTTGCCTCAGAATTTTTCCTTCCGTACTTCGGTTTAATTTTTAAGTGCATTTTTATTTACTTCCTCCTGTGTGCCGGATCTCGCGCCTGTTTAAAACTATAACAAATATATAAATAGTCTCGAAGTCAGTATAAAATAATTTAATCCCTTGTATAGTTGCCGTTATATAATATGCAAGCTATAGGATAAATACAGGAGTATTAAATCCACTACTCTCCTTTCCGGGTAAAAATTATAGAATTCGGGGGATGTCCGGTAAGGGAAAAGCGAGGGGGTGTAAGATTGCTGAATATAAGCAAATACGGTAAGTTAGCGCTGAGTGCATATGTGATGAAGAAAATGAAATCAAGGAGCAGGGGTACGTTGCGTAAATATGCCAAACTGGCCCTCGGGGCGTATCTCATTAATCAACTCAAGTCAGAAAAACCTGAAAAAGAAATCGAATACGAATTTGAACCTGAAGAAGAGATAATATTGAGTGAACCAGCCGAAGTTGAAGCAGCTCATGGGCCTTCAATGAAAATAGGTAAAATAGTTCTTGGTGTGCTTGCTGGCGCTACAATTATATACGCACTTAAGAGACAGGCTGCTAAAAAGAGTGGACACGGAATCGAAGTAGAGTGAGCCTGAAGGAGGGTATAAGCCTGTACAAAATAAATAAATGGTGTAAACTCCTGCTGGGGGCGTTTGCAGGAATTGCCATTATATATGCCTCTAAAAAACACATATGTTATGACAGGTTCCTTCCAGAAGCTTTAAAATCCTTTTCCATGCCATTCAAGCGCGGACAGGCTCCTCCAAGGGTTAAATCCATCTATCCTGACAGGCAGACCTTTGCTTTCAGGCATGATTCCCCTATCTGGATCGAATTTGATATGCCTATGAATAACGCAACCATCACGAAAGAAACCGTAATAGTCAGAAGTTCTGCATCGAATGAACCTGTTGACGGCTTGCTTGACACAGGCTCCAGAATGCTGATGTTCCGTCCTTATGACGAATATCCTGCGGGGGAATCAGGCGCTGAAATTACAGTCACCTTAATTGGAAGCGAAACCGGATCAGGATTCATAATGGACGAGCGCGGTATTGCTCTTGATGGGGATGGAAACGGAAAGCCCGGAGGAGACTTTGAATATACTTACAGAATTATAAAGTGAAGTCAGGTGTGAAGTAAAAAGGTTTGCCTTCCGAAAAAAGCCTTTTTAACTTCTTATATTTTGACCTACTTTCCATTTTAATTTCTTATATTTTTTTATTTTATCTTATTATTTTTTATTCTACTCTATTATATTTTTATTTTATTATTTTTATTCTATTCTATTCTATTCTATT
Organism: Methanosarcina sp. MSH10X1; assembly: GCF_004099695.1. Lineage (GTDB taxonomy): Archaea > Halobacteriota > Methanosarcinia > Methanosarcinales > Methanosarcinaceae > Methanosarcina. The sequence goes on from NZ_SCHL01000026.1 coordinate 4,066, forward strand.
ATATTCTATTCTATTCTATTCTATTCTATTTTGTTTTATTTTATTTTGTTTTATTTTTAGTTTTCCTGGGTTCCCTTCTCGCCATATCCTCCACCGCCCGGGGTTTCGATCACAAAAAGTTCACCGGACTTCAGCACAATTTCAGCCTGCCCTCCTATTTCGAGAACACTGCCGTCCCTGCGGATAAGCATATTTTTTCCGCACTTTCCGGGCATTCCGCCTTTGAGCCCGAAAGGAGGGAGTTTCCTGTGGCTTGAAAGAATGGCGGCATTCATATCCTTCAGGAACCTGAGTTTACGGACAACCCCATTCCCACCCCTGAATTTGCCATCTCCGCCGCTTCCTTCCCGGATGGAAAACTCTTCAAGCAAAACCGGAAACCTTGTTTCGAGGATTTCAGGGTCGGTAATCCTTGAATTGGTCATGTGCGTGTGAACGGCATCCGTTCCTGAAAATCCGGGGCCTGCCCCTGCACCTCCGCAAATGGTTTCATAGTACTGGAGGTCGGCATTTCCGAAGGTGAAATTGTTCATCGTACCCTGGGAAGCCGCAAGCGCGCCAAGGGCTCCGAAAAGGGCATCAACAATATACTGCGAGGTTTCAACATTTCCTGCAACAACCGCAGCAGGGGGTACGGGTTTTAGCAGGGAACCCTCAGGGATGATAATCTCAAGCGGCATCAGGCAGCCTGCATTGAGAGGAATGTCACTTCTTACAAGCGTCCTGAACGCATAGAGCACGGCAGCGATGCAAACCGAAGCGGGAGCATTGAAGTTATTCGGAAGCTGAGGAGAAGTACCTGTAAAGTCGATTCTGGCACCCCTGTTTTTGCGGTCGATTGTAACTTTCACCCTGATTGCACTTCCGTCATCAAGTGAATAGATGAATTCCCCGTTTGCGAGCCTGTCAATAACTCTTCTGACCGCTTCCCCGGCGTTATCCTGTACATAGCCCATATAAGCTTTAACGGTTTGAAGGGAAAATTCCTCAACCATCCTGCCCAATTCGGAAAGCCCCTTCTCATTTGCTGCGGTCTGCGCGCGGATATCAGCAATATTCTGGTCAGGATTTCTTGCGGGATATTCTCCCGAGTCCAGCCAGGCTTTCAGCTTTTCCTCACAGAACCGACCCTGTTTTACAATTCTCATACCCTCGCTCAGCACTCCTTCTTCCGAGATGTTTCTGCTGCCCGGCGGCATGGAACCCGGGCTGATTCCTCCTACATCGGCATGATGACCTCTGGATGCGAGGTAGAACAGGATTTCCCCTGAACTTCCAAACATCGGGGTAACAACCGTGATATCAGGCAGATGGGTTCCTCCGTGGTACGGGGAATTGATCAGATATACATCCCTTGCACGCATTTCCTTTAATTGTGTCCGGATAAGGGATTTTACGCATTCTCCCATTGAGCCCAGGTGCACAGGGATATGGGGCGCATTTGCTATAAGGTTCCCCTGCCCGTCAAAAACGGCGCAGGAGAAGTCCAGCCTCTCCTTTATATTTACCGAGTGTGCGGTATTCTGCAGGGTGAATCCCATCTGCTCGGCAACTGACATGAACCTGTTATTGAAAATCTCTAGCATTACAGGGTCGACACCGGTCCCTATAGCTGTACTGGCAGGAAGCGGAAGATTCCTTTTAAGGAAAAGATGGTTACGTTCAGTAATTACTCCTTCCCAGCCGGGTTCGAGAATAATGGTCGTGTTTTTCTCGATAAGTATAGCAGGCCCGAGTATGCAGGCTCCGGGTTTGAGCTCTTCTCTCTGGAAAACCGGGGTCGTGTGAAACTCCCCGTTGCTGTACATCCGGACTCCGGCGACAGGAGAGATAACAGGATGTTCTTCCCTTTCCAGTACAGGATCAAGAACTTTCTCATTAATTCCGATGGTTTCTACGGAAACGGCTTCAATAATCAAGGCTTTGCCCTCCATCACAAATCCGAAACGCTTCCTGTGGGCTTCCTCAAACTCCTCCCTGAGAATATCCCTATCCGCAAAATCGACAACCAGCTGTGTATCCGAGCCCTCATAACGCATATGCACTTTGTAGAGCGCAGCAATTTTATCTTCCTGCAGTCCCTGTTCGCGCATGAGCAGGCGGCTTTCTTTCTCAAGCCCGGAAAATACTGTTTTTAAATGCTCTACCAGCGTATCTGAGAGTTCGCTGCCTGCATAGTGTTCTTTTATCAGCCTCCGGTCTGCAAACCCCATGCCGTATGCCGAGAGCACGCCTGCGTACGGATGAATGAAAATGCTTTCGATCCCGAGGCTGTCTGCAACCCTGCAGGCATGCTGGGCAGCAGCTCCTCCGAAGCAGCAGAGAGTATATTCTTTTACGTTATACCCTCTCTGGACCGAGATTTTCTTGATAGCATTTACCATATTCTCAACCGCAACCGAAAGGAAACCCTCGGCTACCTGTTCAGGCGTCCAGGTACTATTTCCGCTTTCACTTTCACCTGAAACCTTTTCCGCAAGCTCTGCGAATTTCCTGCGCACAATTTCAAAATCAAGCGGCTGGTTGGCATCAGACCCGAAAATCGGCGGGAAAAATTCGGGCTGCAATTTCCCAAGCATGACATTACAATCCGTAACCGTAAGCGGTCCACCTTTTCGGTAGCAAGACGGCCCCGGCTCCGAACCTGCCGAATCGGGACCAACCCTGAACCTGCCTCCCTCGTAGTGAAGTATGGAGCCTCCGCCTGCTGCAACCGTATGGATACGCATCATTGGAGAACGCAGGCGCACCCCTGCAATCTCGGTTTCAAGACTGCGCTCGTATTCCCCGCTGTACTGGGCTACGTCCGTAGAGGTGCCTCCCATATCGAAAGTTATGATCTTCCCTGCTCCCGCCATTTCCGAAGTTGCAACCGCCCCGACAATTCCCCCTGCCGGACCGGAAAGGATACAGTCCTTGCCCTGAAATGTTGCGGGGTCCGTAAGCCCCCCGCTGGACTGCATGAACATGAGCCTGGGGCTTTTTATTAATCCCGGATCTCTACCTCCCCAGCTAGCTTTATCAGTCCCATTTCCGCTTTCTTTTCCTCCCCCTACATCTCCCAGGGATTTTTGCACCACATTGACGTACCTGCGGAGCACAGGAGAAAGATAGGCATCCACGACTGTCGTTTCCCCCCTGCTTACGAGTTTTATTAACGGGCTTGCCTGATGGGAAAGCGACACCTGCGTAAACCCGATTTCCCTGGCAAGCCTGCCGAGTTTGAGCTCATGCTCGGGAAACCTGTACGCATGCATAAGCACGATTGCAGCCGAGTGGATTCCGGCTTCAAAAGCCGCTTCAAGCTCTTTTTTTGCATTTTTAAGGTCAAGGGCTGCAAGCTCCTCCCCGCCGGCTCCGACCCTGCCGGACACCTCGATAACTCTCTCATAAAGCTGTTCCGGAAGCTCAATCTTCTGAGCAAATATATCCGGGCGGTTCTGGTACCCGATTCTCAAAACATCCCCGAACCCCCGGTTTATAACAAGTACAGTCCTTTCCCCTTTCCGCTCAAGCAGAGCATTCGTGCCGACCGTTGTTCCCATTTTCACGGACTCTATAATTTCAGCAGGCAGCGGCGCATCTCCTGGCAGCCCGAGAATCTGCCGAATCCCATGCATGGCTGCATCCTTATAGTGACACGGATCTTCGGAAAGAAGCTTGTGCGTGATCAGTTTTCCATCAGGGCTGCGGGCAACGATATCAGTAAACGTGCCTCCGCGGTCTATCCAGAACTGCCATCCGGCTTTGGGGGACATGAAGGAGATAATTGTAGAGGTGGTATTAATTATTAATCGGGAGTTTTCAGGTTTTGAAGTTTTTATACAAGTTCCCTGCTTTCCTGATATATAATAACTACAAATGTATTTTATTGCTTTAGCCTTGAAGGTTTTTTGAGCTTCCAGCAAATGATATCAAAGAATTAAAAAGAGAAGGTGTTTTGAAAGAATTTAGTTTATACCCTCTACATCTAGTTTTTTATTATCGTAACTGCCAACTACAGTTTTCAGTTTGTCTGCATAGTCATATATGCAGTTTAAATCATCTATGGGAACTTTTTCTTCATCTTTATCTCCATTAAATAAGCCTAGATATTTTTGCTTAGTATTGAAATACATGCGGCAAATAGGTTTTCTGTTATTGTCATCTAATAACACACCGCAATAAGATTTCTTGTCTCTTATGGCAATCCTTTTTAGATCTAAGCTTTCACGAAGAATTGCCTTGATTATATAATATCCTTCTAACTCTTCTTCAGTTGTTGCGATTCTTTCTGAGTTATCATCTGAAATATCAGATGAAGGTGGCTCTTTGCCTTCTTTAAAACTTGAGGTTTGCACAGGTTCTATTGAATTAGGAGAAAGTGAATCCTCAGTCATTGCGAATTTTAACCTTTCATTTATCCTGTCATTGATAAACTGATTGAGAGCATTCTTAGTAAGAACAGTGAATCTTTCACGGACACTTTGAGTAAAAGGAGAGTTAGTCACCTTTTTAGTAAAATATTTAACAAACTCTTCAGAGGGAGAATTAATTTCATTAGCAAGTATCTGCTTGATTTCTTTTGTATATCTCAATTCACAGGCTACATTTGCCAAATCATCAATATTAAAAGACTCTTTCTTGAACCGCTTTAACTCATTTATCAAAGGTTCTTTGATATCTAATAAGTTTATCTCCAAAAATGCTTTATCATCCATTTTATTTGGAGCGTCAATATCTGTATAAAAACGATATATGATTCCATTTGTCAGGATTCCAATTTTTGCCTCACTTACGCTAAAATATCTGAATAGTTGAGAGGCGTATTCTTTATCAAGATCAGCGCCAATATTTTTACACTCTATCAGTATTATTGGCTTATCATCCTGAATAATAGCGTAATCAACCTTTTCTCCTTTTTTTGTTCCGTAATCTGTTGTAAATTCAGGAACAACTTCAGTAGGATCAAAAACATTGTATCCTAGTATGTCTAAAAGAGGCATTATAAGAGCATTTTTTGTGGCTTCTTCAGTTTTTATACTTTCAGATAACTTGGGAATTTTTGCAGACAATACTTTTATTTGATCTATGAAATCCATTATTTTCTACTCCTTTATAGAAAATTCATCAAGACCTAAAAGTATCATAGCATCTTTATAGATATATTTACTGATATATGCATATTTTATCATAATCTTTCGCTAATTCTTATAGTTACCTGGTGCTTCAATTGTTTCCTTCAAGTTTTTGAAGTAACTGAGATTAATTCTCAGCTATTAACTTATCAGATTGTTAAATTGAAAGACAGTAGTAGAAAACAAAAAAACTTTAGAAACGATTGTCTTTTTTTATTTTTTCACCCTTTCCGATCCTCTTCCACAGCCTTCAAAACATCAACACTCGACATTGTCTGAATCAAATAGAACTGCTGGCTCACAGATGCGGTTTTCCTGGCTGCGGTTTCCATGCAGAGCATGAGAATTTTTACGGCATCCTGAAAAGTGCTTTTTTTTGTCCAGTTGTCCTTGAAGCATTTATTGGCTACCTGCTTTGTGAATTCGTTTCCGAGGACTATTAAGGTGCTTCCCTTTGCGTGCGAGGTTAAGGTTAATTCGAAGTCTATGAGTTCGGCAATCGCGTAATTTCCGGCTGAGGCGTAAAGTCTTCGTTTTTTAACGACTCCGCCTTCGATTGAGGACACTTCGCCTGCCAGAACGCCGTTCCTTTCCGAGATTTTGCTCTTGCAGTCCGTGACCGTTATGCCGACCCCGAATTCCCTGGCTTTTTCTGCGAGTTCGCCGTCCGTGGCTATTGCCCCGCTGTAGAGCTCTTTTTCGAGCTTTTCCCGATCCGGCTTATCTCCTTCGAAGGTTATTTCCCGCAGGTCTCCGGTCATTACTGCACCGTTTTTCCCGATAAAAGCGATAACTAGGGTCATCTTTCAGGTTCCTTTGTTTCTTTGTTTTTATCTTTCTTGATTATTCCCTGTTTTTTATTTTTATATTTATTTCAGCTACCTTAAAGAAATCTGGCTATAGATCAGGATTGAGTTTTCATGCCATAAAAACCTATCAATTATATTCAACGTGAATCCATCGCGCCAACTTTATGTGGTTTTATAGCGCGTTTTCCAAAAAACCAAAATACCACGATCTTAATAGTAGGATAAGGGATCGAGAAATAGTTTTCATGTGGGGTAATTATGCTGTCCAATCCGAGAAGAATCCGAAAATTAATAAAAAGTATGCCGACTGTTGAAGGGGCAGGTGTACATATCAGGCGGGCTTTTGGGTTTCATCAGGTGCCTGAGCTTGATCCGTTTCTGCTTTTTGATGAGTTTCATTCCGCGAACCGGAAAGACTACGAGAGCGGATTTCCGTGGCATCCCCACAGGGGGATGGAAACTATAACCTATGTTATTGAGGGAGCGGTCAGGCATGAGGACAGCCTGGGAAATAAAGGGCTGATCGAAGCCGGAGATGTGCAGTGGATGACGGCGGGAAGCGGGATTGTCCATCAGGAAATGCCTGAAGGGGATGAAAAAGGGCACTTGTGGGGCTTTCAACTCTGGACAAACCTGCCGGCTTCGCACAAGATGATGAAGCCGCGCTACCAGGAAATCAAAAGCAATAGAGTTCCAGAACTTCTTATGGAAAAAGGGCTGAAAGTGAGGATTATTTGCGGGGACGTGAATGGGGTCGAGGGACCTGTAAAAGGAATCGTTACCGAGCCCGAATATCTGGACATAACCGTGCCACCGGGAGAGAAGTTCACCCACATCACGCTTCCGGGCTATACGGTCTTTGTATACGTAATAGAGGGAAAAGGTCATTTCGATAAGGGAAGAGAGCCGTGTGCTTTTGAAATTGAAGGCGGAAGATACCTCGACCCTGCCGAACACTGTGCAATAGGGCCGGAGTACCTGGTTCTCTATGGGGACGGAAATTCCCTGGAAGTGACTGCCGGGGATAAAGGCGTAAGATTCCTGCTTATTTCCGGAAAACCGATAGGTGAGCCAGTAGCCTGGTACGGACCGATCGTTATGAACACACAGGAAGAATTAAAGACGGCTTTTGAAGAGTATCGAAAAAACACGTTTATTAAACATTAATTTCCTGAATTCAGGCTGAAGTTCTTACATTTTTAAATTTATGCTTCCGGAACGCAACAGCTTACAAAGAATTTTAGCTTCTGCCAGGGCAGTTAGAATTCTATTAATTCTATTCCGAAATTTATTGCTCTTCAGTACTTTTGCTTCAGAGCACACAATGATGTTAATTTCTGATTGAAGATCCGTTTTTAACTGAAAATTCCTTTCATTACAAAGCTTTTAAATATTGGGGTATGTTATCTATATCTAACTAAATGTTAAAAATATCGAATAATTTGTTGTAAATAATAAACAAAACCTTGCAAAAGATTGTTTCACAAAAGATTGTTTCAGATTTACTGCGAGATGAGAGTATGGAAAAAAAATATCTGTATAAACTTGTTTTCGGAATAGCCTTAATGGCTGCCGGAACCTTATCTGTAGTCTTATCAGAAGTTCTTTTTGATATTGATATACTGATCCCGATTTTTCTGATCAATATGGGGCTGATTATTTTCATTGCCACAGTTTTCAGGCTTTTCAGGCGTGGGGACCTTCCTGACAGGGACGAGAGGACAAAAAAGCTGGCAGCTTACGGCATTACTTATTCCTGGTTGCTGACTCTTGTTGTTATCACGGTGCTATCTTGGATTCAGTATTTCGGGCTGGCCGAACTGACAGCAAACGGCGTGCTGGGTATAATTCTTTTCTTTATGATAATTTCCGCAAACGTTTTCAGGTGGTATTTCATGCGGAAAGGTGACATCGAGTGAGATTTCCGGAGGGTAAACCGTGAAAACAAGGATAAAGGAACTCCGGGCGAGGCATGACCTTACTCAGGAAGCCCTTGCTAAAATGGTTGGAGTCAGGAGAGAAACCATAGTCTTTCTTGAAAAAGGAAAATACAACCCTTCGCTCAAACTTGCGCACCGGATCTCAAAGTGTCTTAACACAACAATTGATGAACTATTTATCTTTGAAGATTCGGACCTCGAATAATTCCTGAAACATTTTTCCTTCGAAGTATCTTTACCGGTTCTTCCCCTTTTCTTAAAGAGAGCCTCGGATGTTCCCTGAATAAATTTTCTTAACTTCCTCTCCATAAGTCGTATATTTTCTGTAATATTTCTGTAATATTTCTGTAATATTTCTGTAATATTTCTGTAATATTTCTGTAATTATTTTGCAATTTTTCTTTACAAGTGAAATTCTTCTTTTAACATGAAGCATAAAGAAAATAAACTTTTAAACAATTAATTATATTTACATAAGTAAGTCATTCTGGAGAAAAATATGGAAAATACACTGATTGCCTTTCGGAACGTCTGGAAAACTTATCAGATGGGAGAAGTCCAGGTCAATGCCCTGAAGGCTGTAAGCGTAAAATTCAGGAAAGGAGAGTTCGCTGCAATAGTGGGGCCTTCAGGAAGTGGAAAATCCACAATGATGAATCTTGTGGGCTGCCTCGATATCCCTACAAAAGGTGAGATTTTCCTGAAAGGCCGGAACATAGCCTGGCTTGAAGAGTCGGATCTTGCAGCCCTGAGAGGCAGAACAATAGGATTTGTTTTCCAGCAGTACAACCTGATTCCCGGTATGACAGCCCTTGAAAACGTGCTTTTGCCCCTTGAAATCCAGGAAATTGACGATGGAGTTGCAGAAAAAAGGGCAAAGAAACTGCTTGCACTCGTAGGGCTTTCGGATAAAATCCAGCACAAGCCCTCTCAGCTTTCAGGCGGCCAGCAGCAAAGGGTCTCTATAGCCAGAGCTCTTGCCTGCAATCCCGAAATCATTCTCGCAGATGAGCCAACAGGTGCCCTGGATAGTGTGACAGGAAAAGAATTACTGGCAATGCTTCACCGGCTCTGGAAAGAGGAAGGTAAAACAATAGTCATGGTTACGCACGACCTGCACCTTGCGAGATATGCAAGGAGGCACATCGAGCTAAAGGATGGAAAAATTGTCAGAGACGGGATTAATGAAGAAAAGCTCGACCCCGAAATCCATTACGAGGTGCCGGAAACTGAAGCCTGAGAGGGAAAATATGAACTTTTCGGAAGTATGTGCCCTATAAAATCCTTCCGTATTTTTTTAGATTTATAAGACTAAAAGCTGAGGAATATAAATGAATCTTAAACTTACAGGTGTTATTTGCTTGCTCTTGCTGCTCTTTTCACTCATTCAACCTGTACTGGCTGAAGATACTCTCGACGATAAGAACAGCCCTCAAGATAATAGCGACTCTGAGGATGAGAGTGCAGGTCTGGGTCTTGACAAAGGCTTAACTGTCGACCTGCTCAACCAGGACCCGGATCCTGTAAAACCCGGGGACGTCCTTGAAGTCAGGCTTTCGATCCAGAATACGGGATATAAGGATCTGGAAAATTGTATCGTGGAAATAAAGCCCAATTATCCTTTCAGGGCTCTTGCCGGAGAGAAACTTGTACAGAACATAGGTACACTGGGAAAACGTTCTGAGGATAATCGCAGAAGGGTCGTGAAATTCAAGCTCGGGCTTGAGAACAGTGTCAATGCAGGCAAGTATCCTCTGAAGGTGTATATTTATACAAAAGGGAACGAAGATAGGCTTGCTCTTACTAAAGAACTCAACATAGAAGTTAACAGCGAATCAAACGCTGAAATCGAATATATCAGTGTTGAAAAAATGGTCCCTGGAAAGAAAACCAATCTTATTTTCGGTATAAAGAACGTGGGAAACTCTCCATTGAAAAATGCAATGTTTTCCTGGGAATGTACCGGGGATGTGATCCTGCCTGTAGGTTCCAGTAATGTCAAGCACATTAACCTTGTCGACATCGATGATACTGCCAATGTCAGCTTCGAGGTCCTGACGAACGTCAATACGAAGCCAGGCATGTATAAGCTGGATATGGTGCTTACATATGATGATATTGAAGAACTCAAGACTATCACGGAAGCGGGTACTGTAGATAACCAGAAGCGAAAAGAGATCAAAAGCAAGGCTGGGATCTATATCGGGGGCACCACGGAATTCGATATAGCATTTATGGAAAGAGGACCTGCCGGATCTTACACTTTTTCGGTTTCGAACATAGGAAATAATGGGGCAAATTCAGTTAAGGTTTCTGTACCCTTGCAGGCAAACTGGAGCGTTACGGACGGAAGCAACTCCGTAATGCTCGGGAACCTGCCAAAAGGAGATTATACAGTTGCCGAATTCAACTTGAAGCCAAAAGAGATGGGAAAAGACCTGCCAATAAAATTTGAAATAAGCTATACCTCAAATGACGGGATCAGGCAGGTCGAGGAAAAGCAATTGTCCCTCTATTCCGCGCCATTTACTCCCTCAGCCGAGCCTGATATGCCTCAGGAAGGCGACTCGGGATCATTTAAGTATAAAGCCGGATTCGCCATGCTTGCCTGTGTAGCGTGCGTTGTGGTTTATAAAAAGCATCAGAAAAAGAGAGAAGCAAATAGCGCGCAGGAAAGAGAATTTAACGAAATGGAATCCGAAGGTCCGGGCAGGTAAATCGAAAGAACGCTGAAACTGGAGCCTGTGTTCCATGAAAACCGGGAAAATTTTAAGAATCGCCCTGAGTATGGTCAAATCCAATAAGCTGAGAAGCTGGCTGACCATTATAGGGGTGATAATAGGCATTGCTTCGGTAATGGCAATCGTCACTACAGGGGAGTACTTCGAGAAAGAGGTGACTGAAACTCTGGAAGGCTTCGGGGGTGATACCATCACAATCGTAGCCTCAACTCCCTTCCAGATAACCGACGAAGAATTCATGGTTGAGGATTCCGTAGTTGAGGGTTCGGGAGATCTGGAAGAAGGTCTGGAGGAAAATTCTGAGAATTCGGAAGTAGGATCGGGGATGATTACAGAAGCCGGAGAGTACGAGGTAGAAGCTAAGACCAGTACAGCTGACTATCTGGAACCTGAATCCGCAGAAGAAGCTGAACTTACAAAAATGGATGTATTTACCCTGCGCCGCATTCCGGCTATTGAATATATCAATGTTAATGTTGAACACGGTACAGAGCTGCAATTCGGCGGCGAGAATGTCTGGGTCTGGATCAAAGGTGTGGACCCGGCTGTGTGGCCCAGGATTATCAAAAAAGATCTGGAGCAGGGAAGGATGCTAAAAGCCGGGGATAGGAATGTTGTGGTCCTTTCGAATGAACTTGCAAAGGAGGGTTTCCAGAAAGAAATCAGGCTAAACCAGATGATTATGTTGAACGGCAGGTCGTACCGGGTGGTCGGGATCCTTGCAGAGGGCGGCGGACTTCTGGGAGGCCTTACCGGGCTTTTCGGAAGCAGCCTTTATATGCCTTACCAGGAAATATATTCCCTTTCCAGTGATGAAGATTCTCCTGAGAGGGAAAGGGATACTTACAGTTCTATAGAGGTAAAACTTTACAAAGGAGCTGATTACAATTCCTCGATTCAGGAAATTGAGAATAAATTGAGGCTCTCAAGAAGAGTTAATGAAAACACCCAGGATTTCTATGTTAATTCTAATAAAGAAGCAATAGAAAATGTCAGAAAGCTGATTAACGGCCTGACGGCTTTTCTGGCTTTCATTGCAGGGATTTCTCTTCTTGTGGGTTCTACAGGAATTGCAAATACCATGTTTACATCGGTGCTCGAAAAAACCAAAGAGATCGGAATCATGAAAGCGATAGGGGCAAGAAACCGGGATATAATGCTGATCTTTCTTTGTAATTCCGCAATGATCAGCCTTGTAGGCGGAATCATAGGCATCCTGCTTGGCACGGCAGCAGTGCAGGCGGTCCTTTTCTTCCTCTCAATAAAAATGAACGCTCCCTTCGAGTTCGCCCTCAGCCTTAAAGCTACCTTTATTGCAACCTTTGTTTCCATAATCGTGGGCTTGATTGCAGGTCTGGTGCCTGCAAAGAACGCCTCGGAACTCAAGCCTGTGGACGCATTGAGATATGAGTAAGGCGTACTATCCTGGAATCGTATCCTGGAATTGTATTATACTGCCCTGTTAAAACGGAATGGAACGGCTTTAAATAATTTATTTGCCCTACAGTAATGAAATGAAAAACCGTGTTCAAAATCCCGATGCCGGAAGAATAGCCATCGGGATAAGCAAAATAACCGGTGCAGGGATAAGCAAAAAAACCGGAGCAAAAAGCACCGTACCTGCAATCGGAAAAATCTACGACTGCCTTTTTGCTTCTTACGGTCCGCAGGGCTGGTGGCCTCTGACCGATCTTCAAAAAACGGGCGTGGCAATCCCCTCAAAAACCGGTTCTGTCCGGGGATACCATCCTGCCGACTATACCTACCCGCAAACCCGGAACCAGCAGTTTGAGATTATCTGCGGAGCCCTGCTCACCCAGAATACGAGCTGGACACAGGTTGAAAAAGCTCTCCTTAACCTTAAACAGATAGATTCCCTTTCCCCTGAAGCGATTCTTTCCCTTTCCCCTGAAGCCTTGAAAGAAGCTATCAAACCGGCAGGTTATTATAACCAGAAAGCAGCACGCCTGAAAACCCTTGCAGGCTGGTTTTCGGAACTTGAAGACCGGATTCCTGCTCGGGAAGAGCTCCTTTCTTTAAAGGGCGTGGGTCCCGAAACCGCGGATTCTATCCTGCTGTATGCCTTCAAACAGCTTTCCTTTGTTGTTGATGCCTACACAAAAAGAATAGTAACAAACCTTAACCTTGTTGATGAAAAAGCAGGTTATAATGAAATCAAAGCTTTATTTGAAGAAAATCTTCCTCAGGACCTGGCGGTGTACCAGGAATATCATGCCCTGCTCGTGGAGCATGCCAAAAGATATTATCAGAAAAAAGGCACTCGGGGCAATGATATTTTACTAAAGTACATATTTTAAGAAATATAATACTATAACTCTTCGTAATATTAAACTTCAAATAACCCATTACCATCTTTTTAAGGAGTCTAGTGTATCTGAGCAGAATCAAGAAGTGGTATGCAGAGAGCCCCTTATTAATGATTACTTCTGTTTTACAGCATGGAAAGCATACATTGCGGCATAGTAAATTAACTCAGGAACAATCCCCTGAACAATATGATTTAATAGGGGCTTCCGTTTACCATTATTACCATAACCTCGACCTTAGGATTTTGTTTCAGCCGTTTGCAAATTGATACCTGCTTTCCCCATTTTCAATTTTCTACACCTAAGGAGTCGAATAATAGCATAATCGGGGTCACTACGCCTGACAGAGCTTGTCAGTCGATACGCAGGATTCATTATAAGAACCATCTGAAGCGAATACTTTCACACAGCTCGGGTGCTCCTTTTAACCTATTACTCATAATTTATTTTGAGGATGGTTAAAATGGATACATCAGAAAAATATGTCAAAATGTGTTCCCTTGCGAAGGAAATTCAAAGGAAATGGGTATTTCAATCCGGAGATTTTGTTTACAATCCTGCTTTTGAAAAAGTTGAGGTGTTACTCTATCCGGGAAATAATTCTACTAATTATATCTGGCTGCCGAGACAGGACCAACTTCAAGAAATCTGTATCGAATTCTTTATGAATAATTTAGGGATATCGAAATTTGAAGCATTCTTACGATTTTTAGAGTGGTACTCTTGGCGTCTTAAATATGCTTTTGAACACGGACTCAAGAATGGAAACGGTTTCATAGACTCGGGAGAAGAACTCTTGTTAAATCGCGCTATGATAATGATGCATGGGAAAAAATGGGATGGAGAGGACTGGGTAATAGCCCTTAAAGGGTATGAACCGAAGCCCGGTTCAAAACTATCCTTTAATCAAAGTATTAAGATATGATTGTTTTAAAAAATGGGATGGAAAAACAGGTTACAAAAGCTATGGAAAAAATGCCTTTCAGGAAAAGATGACAATAATTTAAGACAGCGAGTTTTTCCCTCAGCCCTCTTCTTCGAATTGAAAAACCCTGGCTTAATAATCAATTCAAATTATTAATATCGTTAACTCAAATGTATCTATTATTATTATTAGCTGGAATTAGTATTATTAGCTGGAATTCATTATCAGAAAAAAGCGCTATGCAAAATGCCCTTCTGGAAATTATTTAGAATTAAAAAGGTTTTGGGAAAAAGAATTAAGCTCTGCGAAACTTCGAGCGAATTTATCGCCTTCCGGAGTTTTCGCCGTGTTTTGCGTATATTTCTTTATCCGATTTGAACACCTGGGTCGGCGTGCAAATACTTAACTAAGCGGCTAAATATCCAGTCAGTTTTTAGATATTCAGTCCATTAATTATTTCTCAGTTAGTCCTTTATGTCTTCATGCAGTGGTTTGTGATTTCTATTCTTCTGCTCGAAAGGCAGCAAGCTTCTTATGAAAGCTTTATATCGTACCAGTCCGAAAGTTCTGCATCGAGAACCCCTTCATGGACCATCTTCTCGATCTCGTTTTCAACCTGTCCGTAAGTGAACTTATAGTCGTGCGAGATTGCGGAGATGACATCCGGACTATGGCAGAATTTGTTCGGGAACGCCTCATTGAATATTGCTACGTTCTCGATAATCAAATTCCTTAGTTTCTCCATTTTTTTATCACCTCTTTTTAGTCATATTTATTTTTCTGTTATCTCAGGTTCGATTGCTCTTCTCTTCGACATACTATATTTGTATTGCAAGCATATATAGATTTTCCTAATATCCTATATAGTTTAGAGATTTCTGGACACGACGTTATTAATATATTTTAAAGGTTGACTGGCTGTAATTCTAGAACCGGACTATTATAAACACACTCAAGCGTGTGAGTTTAGAGGATATGGTACGAAGATAAAATAAAACTAAGATCAAACAAAAACAAAGATAAAATGAAATCAGTTAAAAGAAAAAAAAGATATAATAAAAATCAAGATAATATGCTATAAAAAGCAAATATAAGCCAGACATATATCTATTACAGACATATATCTATTAAGTAGTGAAAGGGGACCGAGAGGATTATGGGGTTAATTAACCTCACTGCTGCCCAGGATAATATCCTGCTCCGCAACTCAAGGTATTAGAAATCCGGGCAGCTTTGACTTTTAAGTCTTATCTCCGGAATGTGCTGGTTTTAAAAAGGAACAGCCTGAAGAGAAAGCAAAGGAGAATAAGAGTGGAAAAATTCGTTATTCACAGCCCTGATCCTTTACTGAGGATAGGAAAGGATGGAAGGGTCATCTATTCGAATGAGACAGCTGAGCTTTTCCTTCAGGAATGGGGCATAACAACCGGAGAGAAAGTGCCCTACTCCATTGGAAATATTGTAAAGAGAGTGATTGCCCGAAACAACCCCGAAAAAACGGAAATCAAGCTCAGAAAACGGGTTTATCTCATTTCATTTTATCCTCTTGAGGGAGAGGGACAGGTAAATGTTTACGGGTTTGATGTAACCAACCATAAAAAATTGAAAGAAAAACTTCTGGTCAAAGAGCGACAGAGTGATGCACTCCATAACATGGGGAGGATGGCTCTCAGGTGTGAAAGCCTGCAGGCTTTTATGGACGAAAGTGTAAAGCTGGTTGCGAGGACTCTTGGTGTAGAATACAGTAAAATTATGGAACTTCTTCCGGACGGGAATTTTCTGCTCAGGGCAGGAGCAGGCTGGAAGCCGGGATTTGTAGGAAAGGCTATTGTCAGCGGGAGTAAAGAATACCAGGCAGGGTACACTACATATTCGAAAGTGCCGGTAATTGTAAGGGATTTCAAAAAGGAAGAACGTTTTAGCGCTCCCTCCCTCCTGAGAGAGCATGATGTAGCCAGCGGGATAAGTGTCGTTATTGGCCAGATGGAAAAACCCTTTGGGATTTTGAGTGCACACTCAAAAAAACCGAGAAAATTTGTTGCGGATGATACATATTTCCTTAACTCGGTGGCTTTTCTGATCTCAGAGGTAATCGAACGCAGGCATGCTGAAGAAGAGTTGCGCCAGTATAAGGAACAGCTTGAGGAACTGGTTAAAAAGAGGACTTCCGAACTTATAAGAACAAATGAGAGGCTTATCGAGGAGATCGCAGGGCGCAAGCAGGTGGAGAAAGCCCTTCAGAATAATGTGTATTTTCTGGAGACTTTCCTCGATGCCATACCCTCCCCGGTCTTTTACAGAAATCTGGTGGGAATCTACCAGGGCTGCAACGAGATATTTGCCAGAGAGGTTCTCGGTCTTCCAAAGGAGAAAGTAATAGGACACTCAATGTTTGAGTTCAGAGAGCAATTTTCAGATGAAACTCTCAAAGACTCTACTTTTTATGACAGGATGCTTCTTGAGGAAGGCAGAAGCATACCCCATGAACTGAAGGTCAGGTGTGCCATAGATGGAAAAGAAAGAGATTTTCTTGCCCACAAGGCTACTTACAGCAGTGTCTCGGGGGATATTATCGGGATCGTAGGTGTCATGCTTGATATTACCGAGCGTAAAAAAGCCGAGCTGGCCCTTCTGAAAACCGAAGAGATCCGAAAAAAAGAAATTCACCATAGAATTAAGAATAACCTGCAGGTGATCTCGTCCCTCCTGAGCCTCCAGGCTGAACATTTCAGCGACAGGGAAGTAAGAGAGTCCTTTCAGGACAGCCAGAACAGGGTCATCTCGATGTCTCTGATTCACGAAGAGCTCTATAAAACCGGGGAAACCGGAAACTTTGAGACCTTCGATTTTAAAGCGTACATCCAGAAACTTGCGAATGAGCTCTTCACGTCATATGTGGTAGGCAATCAGGACATCCACTTAAAACTGGATCTGGAAAGCGTTTTTCTTGGGATGGACACGGGAATACCCCTGGGCATCATTATTAACGAACTCGTATCCAACTCCTTAAAACATGCTTTTCCCGGAGGAAGGGGAGAAATCCAGATCAGGCTGCACAGAATAGGCAGCGGCAAAGTAGAGTGTGAAGACAAAAACACTGGCAGATGTGAAACCTATAAATTTCTGCTGGCCGTATCGGATAACGGAATAGGGCTTTCAGGTAAAATAGATTTCAGGCATACCTCTTCACTCGGGCTTCAACTGGTAAATATCCTCGTGGAACAGATCGATGGCAGCATTGAGCTTGTAAGAGGGGCAGGGACCGAATTCAAAATAAAATTCAGGGAAAACGCCTGAATAGCATCAAAAAGATGAAAAAGAATAGTATTCATGAATAATTAAAGTGCTGAACAGTGATCCTCATAATAAGTCATAAACAGTGGTTTTTATGATCAAAGTCCAGAGCATACACGCTAGCTTATGGAAATTTTATAAACTCAGGGATTAGAGTGACAGAAGCTTTAACAAACCAGAATGCAAAAACAAGAACTATAATATATGTGATTGCTTCGGCTAACTTACTCATAAAATTAAAATGGAACCCATTATACATAATATTTTTTATTAAACAGCTCACCCGATTTTCCAGGTCGTCTTATGATCCTCCAGCAGCTCACCAGATATGTAACTTGACCTTTTTCAATTATTTTAGCCTGAGCTGCTTTTTAATTATTCTGGGCTGACTTGCATTAACTTACAGCTGCATTACCCTGTTATTCTTATTGCTTCAGCCAGGTCTTCGGCAATCATTTCCCTCTTTGACTTCTCAATCAGGTAGTTCTGCCCTGTCTGCACATATGATGGAAAAACCCGCCTGTCCTGATAATAAAACTGATTCCTGCGGATTTTGTAAGTCGAGCCAGCAGGAATCGTGTTTTTGCCTGTCTGCCGTTTGCTTATGTAGTTGAAAGCCTTTATAGCAACGTCTCCCATTAGCATATAAACTTCAAGCTCAGGAAAGAGGTCAAGCTCCTTTTCGAGAATTACGGAACAGTTTTTGATTGTTGCAGCCGAGACCCCATACTGCAGTTTCGGGCATTTAATTGCAGTTGTTAGATAGAACCCGAGGTCAAGGATCTCTTGCATGCTATTTACTACCATACCTGCATCCCGGAAAGCCTGTATTGTTGTTTTCAGGTAAAACGGCTCTCCCGGCGCATAGAAGTAGTCCGCCGGATCTTCAGGGGGGGCTTCCGAAACCATAACCGCTTTAATCCTCTCGGGATCGATTTCCAGAGCAGGTACAAGATATCCATTCTCATTAATGTCGGAACAGGGGAACTCCTTGCATCCGATATAACTGGAAGTCTTAGTTTTCTGAGGTTCAAAAGGCTCCATTTTCCATTCACTCCGGATTAAGGCGATTTACAAGTATCTCTAAATCATAGAAAGTAAGCTTTTATCACACAGCCCGGTATATACAGTATAATTTATTGCATCAACTTTAAGCTTCGGTTTCAAGAACTTCGGGAGTAGCTTTAAGTTGGAAGTAACTATTTTCAGCAGCTTGCAGTATCTTGATAATGAAAATATATTTAAAGCCTGCAACTTGTGCCTGCTTATAATCCCATTTAAAGGGTTAAGAAAGGTTATTTGAATCTCTCCGGCATTTTACCTTCTTATTAAGCTGAATTTAATAGATTAAAGCTTTATTTAATTTACTGGGATAAGGAAGGAACAATTCACGTAATAGTGGGCGAAGGGAGCATTAAGCGTTAAGATATTGCAGCTTTTCCGCTGCGTTTCTTGCCACAATCCATGAAACCATCTTATTGGGCTTTAACCTGGGAGAAGCTTCACTCTATAAGCGCAAGGAAACTCAGGTTGTAAGTGGGAAACAGGCTCTTTTCAAGCTTTCTGGCAGCAAAAGCCTGCAGGAGTTTTAATGAGCAGGATTTTAATAAAGTGAAAAACTGCGCAGCTAAAGCTATGGAAAATCTGTTAAGACCTCTTAAATCCTGATCAGGCATTTGAGAATCTGCACCTGACTATCAGATTACTGGTCAGACGCTGCACTTTACAGAAAAAATAAGAAACGGTAATAGAAGATAGAACAAGAAAAACAGATCAGAGAATTACTTAAAAGAGATATTAAAGAAAGATTTGCTAAGAGCCTGTTAGATTTTTAAAGTGATCCATAAGGCCTGGTCCAATTTTAATGTAGTTTAGTTCTGTACTCAGTTAATTTATTACTTATTTAAGTCATTACTCAGTTAAGTTACTTTAGTCAATTAAGCTACCTTAGTCAATTAAGTTACCTTAGTCAATTAAGTTATCTTAGTCAATTAAGTTACCTTAGTCAAGTTACTACTTATTTAAGTTACATCTTCTTTGTACGTCTTCTTTATACACCGGGACTGACCCTATGGACCAATTATAACTATGTAACTAATGGTATAATAAAACAACGAAAGAAATTTGTTTTTTCGCAGTACTGTGAAAAAAGTGCAACCTACTCAGGCTTAAACCGCCTACGTGCAGACCTCACTGAGAAAAACTAAAAGAGTGCCTGAATCAAGCTGCTAGCAGGGCTTATTCAGGCGTTAGCACATTCCCAGGGCTGTAAAGAGTTTCTTTAAATCCGCTTTTGAGCTCTCAACAAAGATCCCTCTCGTTCCCGAGATCATAACAGTCCAGTCCCCGCCGCTGTACATCCAGTTGTGCTGAGGCACCCAGCTCATCTTATAAAGCTGCGTGTAAGCACTGGCCAGAGCATCGAACATCATGTTCACGGTTCCGCAGAATTTGGCAGTCATCTCAGCCATCTCTTCAGGCATTTCATCCCTGGACTTGTACTCAACAAGTTTCCCCTCCGGGTTGAAGATCCCGGCTGCCATTACCCCATCAAACTTCAGAAGTTCATCCAGTGATAGATTACACTCTTTTCCGTTCATACATTTTCCCCCAAATTTCAGTATGCCGGTGAATTTTTAGAACGATCTAAAAGTTACGGCTTCCTGCTTTATTTATGAAGTGCCTTTTGCAGCTCACAGGCTTATCCCCGGAGCCTGTGCGTGAAATCAGTTCAGTGAAATAATGTTCCTTCGAGCCTGATTTCACATAAAGGAATGAAAAGGATTGGTAGGATATTATATAAAAATATCAAATTAAAAAAAAGAATTGAGAACTTAAAGACCAATCCTATTTTTTTCTTTTTTACAATGCCAGTTTTTAAATTCTTTACTTACAGGCTCTGATATGGGAGTAAAAAAGCCTTTTATACTTCTCATATACAGTGTTATCCTATGAAAATCCGACCTCTAAATATAATATTTTCAGAGAATACAGCGTCGGAAATAATGAGCCCGAAAAAAACAGACTACAAAAAGGTCAAAATTCCACAAAAAGGCGAAGCCGGCTCCTTCTGGGAAAATAGGGGCGATCGATATCACTGCGGAGTTGACCTTTATGCCCCTGAAAACACGGAGGTCGTTTCGATTGAGAAAGGAGTTGTCGCAGAGACCGGAGTGATGACCTCGCCCGAAATCCTGCCTTACTGGAATCCGACTTACTATGTAATTATTGAACACGATAGGGGGCTGTTCTGCAAGTACGGTGAGCTTGCAGGTTTTACCGTGAGAGAAGGAGACGAAATCGAGCCAGGCCGGTTGATAGGGTACGTCGGCATGGTGCTGAACTCCAGCAAAATCGATGAATTCTGCCCGCTTTATATCCAAAAGCTAAAAGATAAGAATCCGAGCATGCTTCATTTTGAGCTCTGGAAAAAATTGCCCGTTGCCACGCACAGGAATTATCTGGGAGGCAACTGGTTTGGTGAAGAGAAGCCTGAAAACCTGATTGATCCCACAGGATACCTTGAACAACTACTATCGTGATGTCCGCAAGTTTATACCCGACAATTTCTCCTGTGCACTTATATAAAAGGAAACTAAATTTTTATTCACAGGGCTGAAGGAAAAGCCTCGTAACTTGCTGACTCTTAACTATCTGGCTGGTGTTCTATGGAAAAGAGGGAATATAAAGAATCTGCAATAAATGAGAAAATAAATCGCCTTGAGAAAACCCAGGTAATCAAAAATTATTACCTTGTGCTGGGAGGGGGAAAAATCGGCACGGATTTCCTTCAGTATGCCCGGAAGAATAAATTCCCCTTCGTGCTCATCATCGACAGGGACGAAAATGCGCCTGCAACAAGCGATGCCGAAATTATCAAAACCGAAGATGATCTGGTAAACCTGCTGAAAATTAAGGCTTCAGCACCATTTCATGCTGAAGCACCCAAATCTCCCGGAGCAGCAGGAGAAAACGAAAGAGAATACGAAGGAGAAAGCAAAAGAGAAAGCATCGAATCGAAAGCTTACTTCTATAAAATGGATCTGGATAACATACCTTTTCTTCTAAGTCTCGGCATCCCTGAATACATTATTCCTGCCGTTCCCTGCCATGCGGTTGCATACATGCTTTCTGGTCTTCTAAAACTCCCTCCTGAGCCTGGGAAAAATGAAAAACCGGAGGAAGCTCAGGGTAAAATCCAGAAAGGAAACAACCCGGTAACCGAGCTTCTTATCAAACCTGAAGATGAAAGGCTGATTTCTTTTTTTGAAAAGCTTGCAGCTTCCTTTCCTGAAGCTGTAATCACAGGACGTTACCCTGAATATGGCATGCTGTTTTTCTCTTATGCCAGAGAGGGAGAAATTTGTCCAGACGGCTGCCCGGGTCCAGAAGACCGCTGCCCCACCTTCGGGCGTAAGAAGCCTGAAACCATTACGGAATATACACGAGAACTTCGCCGTAACCTGCCAGGCTGGATCTTTGAGAGCCACCAGATGAAGCCAGGCACAGGAGGGCTTAAAGGAAGGGAACTCAGGCAGAATCTGCTGGAAATTCTTGAGTTTTTAAATGAATTTAATGCAACCGCAGGCAGGGGAAGATTTGAAAACATTGAGGACAGGACTTTTTTCATTGCCACTACCTGTACATGCCATGGGGTATTGAACCTGTTTTATATTACCTGAAAAACCTTTTTCATATTTGTGAGAATTAAAAAATGAGCCAAAAATAGATCTGCCATTACGCCGATATACAAAAGGGGACTT
Organism: Methanosarcina sp. MSH10X1; assembly: GCF_004099695.1. Lineage (GTDB taxonomy): Archaea > Halobacteriota > Methanosarcinia > Methanosarcinales > Methanosarcinaceae > Methanosarcina. The sequence goes on from NZ_SCHL01000026.1 coordinate 25,982, forward strand.
TATGGATGCATTTGTAGGCACAAGCGGCTGGTACTATGAATGGAACAAAAAGAAAAGCCTTGACTGGTTTATCCAGAATTCCGGCCTGAACAGCGTCGAACTTAATGCCAGTTTTTATAGATTTCCTTCACTCGGGCAGATTGAAGGCTGGAGCACGAAGGGAACAGGACTGAGATGGAGCATAAAAGTGCACAGGTCTATAACTCACTGGCGCCAGCTCAGTGAAAGTTCCCTTGAAATCTGGGAAAATTTCCGGGAGCTCTTCGAACCCATGGATCACCTTGTTGATTTCTACCTTTTTCAAATGCCTCCGAAATTTGATGACGCTGCACGAGCACTCAGCTTTACAGAAGCCGCAGAGCTCGGGGAAAGGTTTGCCCTGGAGATCAGGAATAAAGAGCTGCTTGGAGATGATGAAGCATGTGCGGAACTTATGGAAAAAGTAACTCTCGTCTCCGTAGACTCGCCGGATTACAGAGACCGCATCTTTCCCGGAAAGATCGCGTATATGAGAATGCATGGAAGGGAAAGCTGGTACAATTATGATTATTCTAGGACAGAAATTAGCGAAACCATCAATAAAATACGCGAATTCGGTCCTGGGAAAGTCTATGTTTATTTCAATAATGACCACAATATGCTGGAAAACGCAAGAACGGCCTTAGAAATCTTTTCCGGTTTGTAAACCTCGGGATTCTTCTACAATTGCCGAACATCTCCCTTTTTATCAAAGGAAGCGAATAACTCACTGCCACCAGTTCTCGCTTCTCCTCACAACGGAATAAACTTTTTTTTCAATTGTTAACCTTTATTATGAATAAATTATTATATTAAGAGGTGTATTCAAAGATTAATACGGCGATTCTGAGGAGTTAATATTCAGGTGCCTCAAAATCAAAAACGAATTTTTGAGAACCCAACCCACAAAGAAACCATTTTACCCGGAATTCCCTATATATATAAAAAAGAAGTGAAATATATGTTCTGGAGTAAAGACGACATAGTTGAAAGGCTGAGCAAAATCCCTAGAACCCTGGAAGACATCTCAATAGAAGTTTTTGAAGGTGTACCCCCAACTAACGATTTTTTGCAAAAAGCTGGTCTTTCGAGAGAGAACTGCACAGATGCATCCTGCATCAGCATAGACTCGCACACAAGTGTAGGCATAGAACAGGTCATAGAAAAAGAACTCATGTACCCTTATGTAGATGATTCCGTTTCGAATGAATTTGCGGTTCGGTCAACCCAGTACCAGTTTATGCTGCCTTATGAAGTCCTCGACAACAAAATAAGGAAAGAATACAGAATATTCCAGCCCGAGGAACTGAAAGTAAAGTTTCCCGTAGCTTATAAACTGCTAATGGAGATTAAACAGCAGTCCAGGGTTGAGAAACAGGAATTCGATTCGGCTGATTACCGCCTTGAAGATGAAAGCTTCCTGAGGTATATTAATACACCTAAAATTATAATAACCAGCAACTCCTGTCTGCAGGCTTCATACGACCCGTCCGGAAAGCACGTTTTTGCAAATGGGGTAGGAGCCGTCCTTGGAGACCCGACACTCTACCACTATGTTACAGCCGTGCTCAATTCTTCGATCGCAAGGGCTTTTCCTGAGGTCTGGAGCCGCCAGGGAGTGCAGAATACCGGCAACCTTAACTCAAAGATGCTGAAAAGGTTCCCAATCGCGTTCCCTAAAAAAGAGGCTACAGAAAACGTAATAAGCACAATTTCCCGTTACCTGATTTACCTCAACAGGCAAAAACAAATGGCAAAAACCTACGCCATACCCGGCTACCAGGAGCTCATAGACTTCTACAAGAGAATTTCAGATATTCTGACTCTGGACACTTACATTACAAACGATCTTGATCCGAAGCTTCTTGAGATTCTTGCAGAAAACATCACGGCATCTGACGGAGGATTTGAGTATAGCGACGACATAAATCTCCTGATCGGACTGCAGGAAATAAAGAAAAACATTCTGAGTTCTCCGGACTTTGCAAAGTGCAGGTTCAGCAACGAGTTCACAAATATTCTGGCAACTCTGAAAAACAGCCTTGTCTGGTAAGAGGAAACACCCAGCCAGCACCTGTTTTAATTTATTCCCCGGATGTCGATTTTTTATTTTCCGGTATCCTGAATTTTTATTTTCCTTCGTCTGATTTTTTTACTTTCTTCTTTCTGATTCCTGAATTTTTATTTTCCTGCATCCGATTTTTTTACTTTCTTCTTTCTGGTTCTTTATATCAATTATGCTGACTTCTCTTTTTCGGATACGTGACCTCAGTTCCAATCCAATAAATTGAACTGCTGCCGTGCATACACACATTGTATCGCTTACTGAACTCATATTTGTAGTAATTACTCTAAATCGGAATCACAATTAGTATCACAATTAGTATCACAATTAGTATCACAATTAGTTTTTGTTAAACGGTCTGATATCTTATTACGTATTTGTTTCACTCTCCTGCAGCTGATTTATCAGGTTTTCTAGAAATAAGCTGACTTTTATATTTATAAGGGCTAAAAGAGAAAAATTAAGTATTATGCTGAGTCCTGATAATTGAGTCAAACCTCATAATCAGAAATCAGAGATGAACATAATGAATAAAAGAAGGACTTTTTGTAAGATAAGTTTCTTTTCAATAGCTGTTGCATTATTTTTGATTTCGTCTACAGCATTGATAACCGCTGCGGAGAGCGTTTCGCCTGCAATCACTGAAACCCGAATAACTACCAGTGCATTGGCCTGTAATGCAGATATATATGGTGATAAGATAGCTTTTTTAGACGATCGCAATGGAAATCCTGATATCTACATGTACGATCTCTCCACATCCCGGGAAACGCAGATAACCACCAGTGGATCAGCACACCAGCCTGTTATTTATGGTAACAGGATAGTGTGGATGGACCAGCGCAATGGAAATGCCGATATCTATATGTACGACCTTTCCTCTTCCAGGGAGACTCAAATCACAACCAATGCATCAGATCAGATGAATCCTGCAATTTACGGGGACAGGATTGTATGGGAAGATTTCCGCAACGGAAACTACTACGATATTTACATGTATGACCTTTCCACTTCCGAGGAAAAAAAGATAGACGCCATCGGTCTCGATCCTGCTATCTACGGTGACAGGATAGTATGGTATGATGGTCGTAATGGAAATGCGGATATCTATATGTACGACCTTTCCACTTCCGAAGAAACCCAAATCACTACCGATACATCCTATCAACAATTTCCTTCAATCTACGGTAACAGAATAGTATGGGAAGATTGGCGCAATGAAAACCCCGATGTCTACATGTACGACCTTTCCACTTCCAGGGAAGAAAGGATAACTACCAATGCATCAGTATACGATCCTGCTATTTATGGTGATAAAATAGTTTGGACTGACGACCGGGACGAAGAGTATGACAATGATATCTACATGTATGACCTCTCTACAAATACGGAAACTAAGATAACCACCAGTAAATTAGCATTCTACCCGGCTATCTATGATAATAAGATAGTGTGGCATGATTGGCGCAACGGAGGCCGTGATATCTATATGGCTACTGTCTCGGAAGAAGGATTGGAGCCGGTACTTCCTGTTGCAGACTTTTCGGCATCTCCCAGTACAGGAGAAGCACCATTGGCAGTCACATTTATAGACAAGAGTACGGGATCACCTTCTTCATGGTCCTGGAACTTTGGAGATAGAAGCATTTCAACAGCTCAAAATCCTGTACATACATATAACAAAGTTGGAAAGTATACTGTCAGCTTAACTGTAGGAAATGCTGCCGGTAACGACAATAAAAAGGTATCTAAATGTATCATAGTGAAAAAGAATTTTAAAAAATAAATAAACATTTTTAGTTGAAAAACAGATTTAACTAATGAGGAATGGGGAGTTTTCTATAAGTTATCAAGACTTATACTAATTTTACCTTCTTTTTGCCTTTGTGTTTCTATCTGCTTTACTGGCTCCTTATTTTATAGTAATATTATGACGTATAGAGTTCATAATAAAGAATTAAGTTTACTTTGATTGAAATTAAATAAAAATCTCAGTGAATCCTTTTTTGAGAGCTATGCAGCCAAAAAAGAGGCACAGAGCGAATAATCAATATAAAGGCATGAAATAAGGAATAATTTGAACAATTTTCAAATTATTTTTGAGATTACTGAATCTCATACATTATCCTTAGCCTGTCAGAGTGTTTGTTTATTTTCCACCAGCAGTTATGATATTGAATATAATTCATTATATTGAATATAATCCATTATATTGAATCTAATTTATAATATTAAATATAATTCATAATATTGAATCTAATTTATAATATTGAATATAATTCATAATATTGAATATAATTCATAATATTGAATTTAATTTATAATATTAAATATAATTCAGATGAATTTGACAACATATACTATTGGACAAGCTTATTTAATATAGGAGCATCGCGGAATGTTTAGAGTTAGATATATTTAAATCTTAAAATCGGGACCTTTATTATCCCGTTTTTGATTCAGGAGGGGTAGATTACGAGTGATCTCAGGAAAGACTCAGTCGAAGAAATTTCAGGAAAAGAGGGATCTTCAGGAAAAGAAGAGGCGTCTGCCGAAAACACTTCTATTAAAGCCATGGATGAAAATCCAGAGAGAATGGTGGGAGAAGGAGTGCAAAGGAAAGCGAAAGGCCACCGAAACCTGCTTGAAAGGTACGAAAACAGGCTGAAAGATCTGGATCCCGAGCTTATCACCCCTGAAGACGAAATCGCCTTAAAGGAAGCATTTATACACGCAAAGGAGGTCTTTGAGCCTGAGGAACTTGTAAGCTGGTTTACAGTCAAAGCCGAGCCTTTCTATAGATCCGGGTCCTGGAAAGTGCTGTTTCCCCTGTATGAAGAACTGCTGGGTATTGCGGAAAAGAGGCTCGGGCCTGAGAATCCTGAGACCGCATCCGCACTGAACGGGCTTGCAGGAATCTACCGTTATATGGGGAATTACGAAGAAGCCCTCAGGCTTTTTTCAAGGGCTCTGAGTATTCGAGAAAACCTTCCCGACCAGCCCGGGCCTGAGACAGGGAATACGCTGAGCGAGCTTGGCATTCTCTATACCCTTATGGAGCGACCCGAAGAAGCCCTCTCATACTATACCCGCGCGCTGGAAATCCAGGAAAAGTTTCTGAGTCCGGAAAACCTCGGCGCCGTCAGAACCCTTAACAGGATGGCTTTCTTTTATAAGGGAATTGAAAAACCCGAGAAAGCTGAAATATACTTCAGGAAGGCTCTCGAACTTCTTGGAAAGCTTCTTGAGCAGGAGCGTGACAGCCGCGTGGTTATGGGATATAAAGCAGGAACCCTGAATAACCTGGGTGTTTTGCTCGCGGAGATGGGCAAACTTGATGAAGCCGAGGACAGGTACATGCAGGCTTTGGAGCTCCAGGAAAAGGTATACGGCACCGAGCATCCGCAGGTGGCACAGACCCTTAATAACCTGGCACTGCTCTATTTCCAGACCACAAGATATGAAAAGGCTATGATCCTCTACACCCGATCCCTGGAAATCATGGAAAAGTTCGGAAAAACCGAGCACACGGGCTTTGCCACGACCCTGAACAACCTCGCAGGCGTCTATGTCCAGAAAGGCCGCCACGAAAAAGCCCTGGAACTCTATACGCAAGCCCTGGAAATCCGGGAGCGCATCCTGGGCCCTGACAGCCCTGAGGTTGCCAAGACCTTAAACAACATGGGCGAACTCTACCGAATTCTCGGCCAGCATAAAAAAGCCCTTCCTCTTTATACCCGCGCCCTCCGGATATACGAAACAACTCTTGACCCGACACATCCTGATGTCGGGACAACCCTGAACAATCTCGCAGGCCTCCATGAAAGTATGGGCGAGTACGAAACTGCAATCAATCTCTACGAAAAAGCCCTCGGCATAATCGAAAAAGAGTATGGACCCGAACATCCTTATTTCAAAATAACACGAAATAATTTACTTGGTCTGTATGAAAAAATGGAACGAAGCTGGAGAAAATAAATTTAAGAAGATGGGAAATTGAAAGTTAGACAATCGAAGTTTAACCACCGGATTTTCAATATTTCCCCGTCATCTTCGCAATCGCCCTGTGCACACCATGTATACTTATCCCGCTTCCGAGGTACATCATGGGGCAATGTCCGGTCATACACTCAAGATTCAGTTTCCGGCAGGTTTCCAGGGCTTTTTCGGTTTCGGTTGTCCAGTGAAGCCAGATTCGGTTTGCACCTTTTTCCCTTAGAAGAGGGATCAGATCGGCGGGCTCGGTTTTTGTTATTCCGATAACTGCATGGTTTATGCCTGAAGGAAGAGAAGAGATATCTTTCAGGGAGTCGGGATCGGGTTTTTCTGAAAGGTCCACGAGGTAGACTTTCTTGCCGCGGTTTTTAAGTTCCAGGGCAGTCCATTTCATAGCTGGCTTTGTGCGGTCAGTAATTATTGCAAAAGTTTCTGCGTCCCAGAATTTTTCCCGCTCTGAGATTGTCGAGTCCATATCAATTCGCCCTCATATATATTTGAATTAAAATATACCACTTTAGTATAAATAAGTGTAATCTTCCGGTCTGTAGATGGGATCCTGAGCAGGTTTTCGAAAGCTGAGAGTAAATAGTGAAGAATTTAAACGCCTGAAAACCCGAATAAGCCTGAAAATCAAAAGAAAAAATGGAGAATAAAAATAAAATGAAAATAAGAAGTAGAGTACAGCAGACCTGGATGGTATTCTGTTTACTTCTGCCCCTTATTTTTTCTGTTTATTCTGCTCACTGTCCCTGGAGTTTCTGTCCGGCAGCCTGAAGCGCTCCGCCGAGTGCCTTTGCAAGTTCACAGTTCTGCGAACATTTTGAGGCACAGGTGCAGTATTCAGGCACGTTTTCCATCATCCACTGTCCGAGGAAGCCGAAGGCTTTGAGCTGATCCTCATTTGCGGTCTGCACGAAGTTGTTTATATCCTGTAATTCCATGATTTATCACCCGGATTTGAAAGGCTGTGTATATTTATATACTTGAGCGTCAGAATTATGTACAGGAATTAGATTGTACAGAAAAATAACCTTTAAGACAAGCTTTATATTGCCTTAAGCTAACAGCTTTATTAACAGTGTTAATTAGTGGCCCTGAATATAACAAGCTTTAACTAAAATAATTTTAATTGCATATAATCCAGTTTTCAAAAGTTTCCGAGGCAGGTAAAAAATGGAGATAGCCAATGAAAATTCCGAGATTAATTACAGAACCGAACTGCGCTCTATTAAGGAAGAAGTAAGCTCCCTGCGGAATGAGTTCTCACGCTTCTTGCAGCGGGCAAACCAGCAGCACATTGAAGGAATGCTTGGGGAAATGAGAAGAAATTTTACGAAACCTATGGTAGACTATCTCTGTGAGGATGCAAGCGAGAGGATGCATACCCGCATGACTGCGGACTGCGGGATGCGGGATTTTTGTGAAACGGCGTTCAGGGAACTTTTGCAGGAAACCGCAGGGCTTGTCGGAAGGGGCAGAATCGAAGCTGAGACCATAAAACTGTACCGGGACAGACTGGAGGAACTAAAAAAGGAAGCAAAAACCTCCAGTTGCAGCAGGTGCTTTTCGGAAGCTACAAATCTTTTTGAAAAGCAGGTCAAACTCATGCATTCGCTTCAGATTTATGAAGACCGGGAAGAAGAGAACAAAAAAACCGATATTAGCAAAATCGAGCCTGAAAAGCTGGTCTCTGAAGTCTGCGAGCCTGTGGCTAACCGCCAGCGTCTCCTGATGCTCCAGGCACTCTCCGGAGAAAGCAAAACGTTTTCCGAACTTTCCAAACTTACAGGTTTGCGCGGCGGAAACTTGCTCTTTCACCTTCAGAAACTGCTTGAAACAGGCATGGTTTTACAGCGAAATGAGCGGGGAGACTATATTATTACCAGAAAAGGGTATTTCACTCTGCAGGGGCTTTCCAGGATCTATTCCGAAATTGAAAAGGAATAAAAAAGTCAAATTATCACTTCTCGACAAAACGGCCCTGATCAGGTTTTGCTATCTGATTGAAATAATTTACCAGTTTTTCTAAATTTTCTGTCAGTTCTTCTCCTCTCACAGATTGTCCATGCCCCGGAATTAACAATAATGGCCTTAAATCCCTGAGTTGTTTTACTGAACTCTTCGCCGCGTTCCAATCTATAGTAAAGTACTTAGGAGGGCCTCTAATTCTTTCCTTCTGGGTGGCTACGGACACGAGCGATTCCTGTTCTACTGTACTGAGAGCATCTCCGGCTATAAGCACACGGTCTTTTTCTCTGAACAATGAGATATGTCCTTCGGTATGTCCGGGAGTATGTATCCACCTCCAGCCCGGCATACCGGGTACACTGCCATCGTCAGGAAGCGCTACAGCACGAGAACCTATGTCTATACGTTTGTGCGGAAAAGCTGGTGACATTTTAGCTACCAGACCCTTATCTACGGTAGGGTCTGGGACAGGATAATCCTTTTTTCCAGTTATATAGGGCAATTCTAACCTGTGGGCATATACCGGAACATTCCATAATTTAGAGAGTTCAAGGACCGACCCTATATGGTCGAAATGCCCGTGTGTAAGAATAATCGCCTGTGGTCTGCTACTTTTACCAAACCTTTCTTCAACAGCTTCCAATATGAAATCCGCCGAATTTTCAAGCCCTGTATCTACAAGCGCCCATCCGGCTGTCCTGTTATTGGGGCCTCCAACCAGGCAGGCGGTTACAATGGTAAAATTCATAACTAAAATGTCCGAAGTAACTTCTTGCGATGACCTGGTGATTGTAGAGAATCCTTCAAGAATTTTGCTTCCCATTTAGTTTTCTCCTTTTACTGGATAATTTTTTATTGTAAATCGACATAAAATTTACAGGTCTTGTCAGGTCTTGTAAGAATTATTTATCAATATCCCTCTGGCAGCAGCTCCATTCGGTAAAGAATCGGATATTTTTATATCGTATTCACTAGCCGTATTGATCTTACTAAATCAAATTGCGGGCGGCCACCCCACCCTAAAGGATGGGGTATGCTTCGGGCCGCCCGCCCGGTTGTTCTGGTAGT
>NZ_SCHL01000027.1 GCF_004099695.1 Methanosarcina sp. MSH10X1
AAATAAGGAGCATTTTTACAATTTTATTTTTATATATTTTTGGGTAAAAATAGAACTTAGAGGATTTCTACAGAGCCTTAGTTATATTAACTTTTATTTTGAGTTGAGGCACGAAATCAGGTCAAAGGTGAAATTAAGACTGAATCTTCGCTTTCTGAACGATTGTAAGCTAATCTAAGACGCTCTGAAAATACCCCTGAATTCGTCATATCCCTAAGAAAATTGTATAGAGAGCCCTGGAATTACTTATACTTTAACCTGAGAGTTTAGCCCTTTGAATCACACAAGTTATGAAAAATAAACAATATCAGTAAAACCCTTCAAACATTGAAAGTGAGTTGTAAGAAGCCATAAAATATGGCTGTTCCAATAATAATAAAAAGCATCGTCTCATATTCTTTTTTTAATTCCCTGGCTTCATCATATCCTGTCTGGACCCATTCTTTATTAAAAGGTGAAATTTTCAGCAATATAAAAAACATCATGCCCAAAATCACACTCCATATGAAGCCCAGTGATGTCGCCGAGCTAAGGAAAAGAAAAAAACATGAGGCCACTAACTTCAACCATCTTGAATCCATTGTTATCTGGCTGCCTGGCAAACTTTTTCTCCGTACAAATTAATTTCGTTTAAGCAAATTAGATAGGATCTATTAATTTTTTCTTATTTTGTCCAAAAAACAGTTATTTTGAATATTATTTAATCAATTTTTTATTAATTTTAATCATTTTTCAGAATTGTACCTTTTATCAAAACATTGATAATGCAAATTTAAAATAAAAAGTAGCATGTTCACTAATCTAAATTAAAAATTTTACATAATTATACAAGTCTTGCTACAAATGAAAAATAAGCAGATTTCTCAATTTTGTTGGCCTGCAAAATAAAAACACTATCGGTTAAAGCCCGTCATGTGCTTTAGTAAATAGTTATTCCATAGGCGATAGACAGGTTTTCTAAAATCATTAATCCCTCAGGATTTATAGGTCCTATCGTATAGGTCTTATTATATTATTTGTCCTCTGAACCTGCACACTCTCTCAACTATGCAAATACAAATTTCGACATCTGTCACTGGCCACTAAAGCAAAACATTATTTTATTAATGCAAACTTAGACAATGCCGGAACATTATTTTCTATGGCTCTTGAAAGAATTGTGCTGAGCAAGATTTTTTTATAAGCTAACTTAATGTCATTTCTGGTTAGAAGTTCAAAAGCCAGGTTTTTATCGCCGGCTTCTATGTTATGTTTTGCTGTGTACATCTCAACGTGCTTTATGTATTCCTCCAGATCGGTTACGAATTCATGCGGCACTCCACCAAACTTGAGAGCTTCTTTTCCTGTTTTTACAAAAGGGTGAATCTCTACAGGCTTTTTCTTCTGCGAGGCGCTGTTTACAAAATTCTGGTAATAAACCGCACAGACCTGGCTGCTGTATGCAATCGGATATTTCAGGGCGATTCTGCCCCACATATCAACATCTTCACCCCACCAGAAACCGGTTTGAAATCCCCCAATTTCCAGGAAAATTTTTTTAGGAACGGTTACAGAGGACGTACTGAATAATTCACGCTCTGAAGCATTTTTTTTCAGGCATACCCTGAAATAATTCCGTATTAATCCTTCATCCGGAATTAGTTTCCTTAATTCTTCAGCTTTGTCCATCAATACATTCTCAATAAATTCAGTTCTCAGGGAGGTTACATACATGCCTGCACCCGGATAATTTTCCCGAAGCCTTAAAATCGTCTCAAGATAATCCGGCATCCATTCGTCATCCGCATCAAGAAAGGCTATAAGCCCGGATTTCGCTTCGTCAATTCCCCGGTTGCGCGCTGTTGAAACGCCTGAGTTCCCCTGAACAATCAACCGGATTCTCGGATCACTGAAACTTTTAACTTTATCTAAACTATTATCGGTTGACCCGTCATCGACGACAATTATTTCAAAATCCTGTATTGTTTGTTTCAGGACAGACCTTAACGCTCTTTTAACATGTGGTTCTTTATTATAAAGAGGAATTACAACTGAAACTATGACCATGCCCCCACAGATCACATTCCAATAAACAGCTCCTATTTTATAATTCATTTATAGTAATAAGGGTTTTTTCATTTCTATTTTTAAATACAACAGTAATTTGAAGACTCAAATACCTGATTGGAACCTTTTACTTAGACATGCCTTATATTGGCGATAAAAAACTGATACTGCACTTCATGGGACCTGTGAGGGAAAAACCGGAAAAAAACCAGGGAAATCCTGATTCATTCGGATTAAAAGGAAATTAAAACAAGTGGTTGAGGTTGAAAAACTGATAGGAACCGAAAAGAAAAATCCCCGGCTCCGACAGGCACAACTTTTTGCATCTTCGCTTCACGAGAAGCCGTTTATGTCCTGGGGAAAACTTTCCATCCTTTATAAAGTAAAACTGCCATTCCCTGCGGAATTCGCAGAGACACCGCATCAGACCCAGAACAGGCCGATAAGCATCAACAAAGTAAAAAGTGCACTGAAAGTACCGATTATCACTTTGTTTTGCTGCATCATCTTGTTTTGCTGTATCATCTCAATCTGTTGCATACGAACCTTCCAGGCGAGCTTGTCTTCGATAGATATTTATTTAATTGGTCTTCAGACCGGAATCCACTTTCCTTTTACGCGAGTTAAGAATAAAAACTTTTCGATTTACATTAAAGAAAGCGTTTCTTTGAATGCAGTCTTATATGTAATACGGGAAAGCCTTGCCGTTTTTCGGAAGCCTGTTCCGAAGTCTTCTGGCTTGATTTACTGCTGCACTTCGATACCAGATTATATAAACCGGGGATGCATACTTTCTAAAAATAGGACTCAGAGGGGGAAATAATGGCAAAAAGATTAAAGGTCGCTAATCCAGCCCGTTGCATAGGCTGCTATTCCTGCATGATGGCCTGCGCAAGGACCTGGTACGATACCATATCTTTGAAAAACAGCCGGATTGATATCCAGACACGCGGCGGGATCGAAACACCTTATGTTCAAATTGTCTGTCATGCCTGTATAGATCCTCCGTGTATGAGAGCCTGCCCGCTTGGTGCGCTGTCAAAACGGAAGGGAGGAGGAGTAAATCTCAATAAAGAGATTTGCGACGGTTGCGGCAACTGTATCGAAGCCTGTTTAATGGGAGCCATTCATCTGGACGCAGAAAATAAAGCCGTAATCTGCAAGCACTGTGGGGTCTGCCCTAAGTTCTGTCCCCATGATGTGCTGGAAATGGTTGAGGTAGAGGACAGTGGGGAAGTAAAAATTACGGATACCGGCCCGGCTCCGGATACAAGTCCGGTCAGCCCTACTGCGTCTCATAAAGACCTTTACGGGGGAGAAGAGCCTGGGGAGGAAGAATGACAACCGAAGAGTACGCTATCGAGGGGCTTAAGAATATACTCTATATCGACCTGGGCAGCCAGAGCTACCACGTTGAGGAAAGACCGGACCTTTATGAGAAATATCTGGGAGGCGTGGGAGTCGCCACAAACCTCATGCTTGAAGAGTATAAAGAAGGTACAGGGCCGCTTGACCCGGAAATGCCGATCATCCTCAGCACAGGCCCGCTTTCGGGCATATACCCTACATGTACCAAGGCTGTTGCACTGTTCCGCTCCCCTCATAATGGAGAGCTGGGAGAATCCTATGCGGGCGGACATCTTGCCATGTCCATGCGTTATTCCGGGTATGAAACAATTGTTATAAAGGGAGCCTCCAGATACCCTGTATACGTGGCAGTCCACGACGACAAAGTTACTTTCAGGGATGCATCTTCTATATGGCACCTCTCTTCAGCAATTGATGTAGGGAAAATTCTGCGTGAAGTAGAGCCCGGTGCAGGCAGGCGGAGTATTATCCGGATAGGGCCTGCAGGAGAAATGGGGGTTACGTATGCAGATGTTAATGTTGATACTTATCGCCACTTCGGGCGCCTCGGGCTCGGAGCGGTCTTTGGGGCAAAGAAACTTAAAGCAGTCCTTATCTCAGGAAACCGTGAATTAAAAAGCCCTGAGCATAATGCCTACCGGAAGACCTGCAATCTGCTTTACGACTTGATTGTAAAAACCGGGCTTACCGAGAAATACCATAACCTGGGCACAAGCGAAAATATTCTCGTGCTGAATGAACTTAAGGGCCTGCCTACCCGGAACCTGCAGTCAGCTTTCTTCGAAGGAGCTGAAACCATATCAGGGGAGCTTTTTGCCGAAAAGTACCTTCTCAGGCGGGTTTCCTGTGCCGGGTGCCCGATCGGATGTATCCATATAGCCATGCTGAAGCGGGCTTTCTCAAAAGCCCATGAGTATGAAGCCCTGAATATTTCCTACGATTTCGAATTGATCTATGCCCTGGGCTCGAACCTTGGAGTAGCCGACCCTGAAGCCGTGCTCGAGCTTATCGAAGCCTGTGAAAAGGCAGGGGTTGATATAATCAGTATGGGAGTCGTACTCGCCTGGGCTACGGAAATGCAGCAGCGCGGAAAAATCTCCACCGATGAAACCCTGGGGCTTGAGCTCTCCTGGGGAGATAAAGGTGCATATCTCAGGGCAATAGATCTTTTAGTCAAGGCTCCGAATGACTTTTACAGGGCTCTCGGGAAGGGCATAGCCTATGCCTCAAAGAAATACGGAGGAGAAGAGTTTGCAATCCAGCTCGGAGGCCTGGAAATTCCTGGCTATCACACCGGGCTTGGGAATATCGTCGGGCTTGCGGTGGGTTTCCGGCACTCCCATCTTGATAATGCAGGGTACACCGCAGACCAGAAAGCCTTTAACCATCCAATTTCGGATGAGGAAATTGTAGATACCATAATTGAAGAAGAAGACCGCAGAAGTATCCTTAACTGTCTGGTTCCCTGCCTCTTTGGGAGGAATGTCTATACATACGAAAACGTTATTCTGGCTCTTAAATCAATAGGAATAAATCGAACCGAAGAAGAATTGAAGGAGTTAGGTAAGGATATTTTCAGGAAAAAATATGAACTCAAGAAGAAGTTCGGTTTCAAATTCGAAAATCTTACTCTCCCGAAAAGGTTCTTTGAGACCCCTTCGACTACGGGAATGGTCGAGGAGGAAAGGGTCAGGAGGGCAATAGAAATGTACAGGGAAAAAAGAGGGGTGTGAGTAAGAGATCCCGCGAAAAAGAATTTTCGGTAAGCATGTATGGTAGAAGCTTCCGGCAGAAAAATGTGGTGGGTACCGGGATGCAGAGTAAACATTATGAACAGGGCTCAAACATTGGAACTTTCGGACACTGGGAGCTCACTGTTTACCGAAACCTTTTCTTCTTTTCTGTCCTCAGAAACCTTTTGAGCCCTGACAGTAGCTTCTCCGAGCGATATTTCTGTTTTTTCTCCAAGCAGCCGGTCCATAACCTTACAGGTTACAAGGTCTCCGGCCACATTTACTGCAGTCCTGCTCATGTCAAGAATCCTGTCCACCCCCATTATAAGCGCTATCCCGCTTGTAGGAATTCCGACACTACTCAGGATCATCGCAAGGATGACAATCCCCACGCCCGGGATTGAAGGAGTTCCTATGGAAGCTGCAACAGCCATGACAAGCACGAAAATGAGCTGGAGAGGTCCGAGGTCTATCCCGAAGATATCAGCCAGGAAAACCGTTGCCACACCCTGATAAAGCGCGGTCCCGTTCATATTCACGGTTGCGCCGAGAGGGATCACGAACTGGGAAATCGATGGTCTAACATCCAGTTTTTCCTCTGCTGTTTTGAGAGTCAGGGGCATAACCGCAGCAGAGCTTGAAGTCGAAAAGGCAAGGAGCAGGACATCGCGGATAGCCTTTAAAAAGTCAAAAGGATTGTACCTGGCAACGAGAGAGACAACTAACAGATTAAAACACATGAGAAGCAGCAGGCTTGCAAGCACTGTGCCGACATATATCGCCATCCCCATGAAGGCATCTATTCCGAGCTTTATAGTAAATTTGGTAAGGAGCCCGAAAACGGCAATCGGGGCAAGCGACATGCTCCATTTGACCACAGTCATGCAGATAGCCTGTACCGAATTTAAAAAGCTGACCATAGGGGTGGACTGGCTTTTCTCCAGAGAAACGAGAGCAACCCCTATAATGATTGCAATAATGACAACCTGCAGCATCTCTCCATTAACCATGGCTCCGAGGGGGTTTGCAGGAAGGAGTCCTCCAACAAGCGAAGAAGGGAGAGTCAGAATGGAAGGGTCAAAAGCCAGATTGGTAGATACCATCTGAGCCTCACCTCCAAGCGCACTTTCGATAAGGTCTCCGCTTATGTATTGTCCGGGCTGGATATAAAGCGCCATCCCAAGCCCTATTGCCGTTGCAATTGCTGTGGTCGCTACAAAGTAAATGGTGGTAAAGAGCCCCGTCTTTTTTAACTCGCTGAGGCTCTGGCTTGAGGCTACCCCCAGGATAATCGATGCAAAAACAAGGGGGACAACAATCATCTTCAGGAGCCCGAGGAAGATATAGCCGGGAAGGGCGATCCATTCTCCTATTATCTCGGCAGAGACAGGATCAACGTAGCCTCCGAAGGGTCCCAGAAAAAGCCCGAAAAGCATCCCCAGCCCCATAGCTATCAGGATTTTCAGCCAGAGTTTCTTTTCCAGTAAATCACGAAGGATACGGCTCAGGCTTTTGAGAGAGTCATTGCGCCTTAAATCCAGAGGATAATAAATGTGCGTGATTCCGTCCGCAATTTCCTGGCGCAGCAGTCGGGTCTCCTCTGCAATTTCACGGGCAAACTCTTTTGGGTCAGGAATATAACGGTTATTTTTGTCTTTCATGGGATCACAGGGAAAATTGTAGGGAATTCAGTTATACGGAATTTCAACTTATAAGGAATTTATAACTTTAGCCTAATTCAAATTGTAGGGAATTCCAGACTGTGGTGCATTTCAAGTGCTCAGTTCTTTTTCGAGAAATTTAGCTAATTGTATATTACTTACTCATTAAATTATATAAAAATTTAGGAGAATATATTAAAATATTTAAGGTGATTTATTTGTGAGGGAGATCCATAACAGATTATAATTTTAAACATTAAGTTTAAATCTGCTAATTAAACCCGGTAGTTAAACCCAATTTAATCAATTCCAAACATTATGGAAACAGCGAGTTAAAAGATGAAATTCATATTCTGCTCCGGAATAAAAATATTATAAAACCTGAAGATCAAAGCAATCTATAGAGGAAGTAGAAAAGTGAGTGTTTATAGTTATGGCATCCTTCTGTTCAGGTTCAGGAATGAAAGACTCGAAGTAATGCTGGTTCATCCGGGCGGGCCATTCTGGACGAGAAAAGATGATGGAGCCTGGTCAATACCTGAAGGGCTACTCGAAAAGCATGAAGTCCCCCTGGACACTGCAACTCCGGGAAGGTACAGGAGTTTCCCGAGGTCGACAAAGCAGGCTGGTTTGAAATTGAGCTGGCTAAGAAAAAAATCCGGAAAGGACAGATAGGTTTTATTGACAGACTCGTAGAAGCTATAAATTACTATCCTAAGGAAAATCCCCCGGATAAAGAAAAGAGATACAGGCAAACTACACTGTGTTAAGCATCGACTAAAAGAAGCGCCGTCGGTAAAAAATTTCAAAACCCAGTGCCGATCTTCCGAATGTAAATTATAATAAACTGCTAAATTTAAATTACAATAAAAATTGAAAATAAAAAAGAAAAATGAGCAATTATCTGCGCTTTACTGCTTTCTGCGCCGCTTTTTGTGTTGATTTTTGGGCGGCTTTCTGTGCTGCACGTTCAGCTTTACCTTTTGGTGGCTTTTTTGCATTCTGTTCTTTTTGCGATTTAACTTTATCAATGATTGAGGTTTTTGCCGGTGAAGGCGTTCTTATTTTCTCTCTTTTTGCGTCATCTCTAGCTTTTTTAGATTCCTTTCTGGTTTCAGTTTCTTTTTTACCAAAGATTTTTTTCAATATGTCCATTTTCTGAACCTCTCTTATTTCCTTATTTCTTTATAATAACATTTCCTGTTAATTAGTTCATTCTCTAAAACATAAGAGAGACGATAAATAGTTATCAAAATCTCTTATAAATTCTTAAAAATTTCTAAAAATCCTTAAAAGCTCTTAAAGTTTTGAAAACTCTTAGAGCTTCTTAAAATCTGTTAAACCCTCTCGAATCTAAGAATCTTACTGCCATGTAACCTGAAGAGGTTTCCTGCGAGGGATTCCATATGCTTTGTACTGCGGGTAGCCGAACATCATTGCATAGGCAAATTTTCTTCCCGCGGGCAGGCCGAGTTCTTTCTGGAGAGGCTCATAAAAGGTGGATGCTGCCGCAACAAAGCCCGCCCAGCAGGTGCCGATTCCGAATGCCGGCGCAGCTATATCAAAATAGGTGAGGGCGATAATGGCATCAACAGGTGCAATCGGGCTTTCTTCAGGGATATGGGCAAAAACCAGGTGCGGGGCACCCCGACAGATAACATCGTTCCCCTGCTCCCAAGCCGAGATAAGCGCTGGCACGTAGCCGCTCATGGGATGCGGGGTGTTTACCAGGCTTTTCATCCATTCAATGGTTAATTCGGCAACCTTCCTGACTTTATCCGGATTATGGACAACCAGCCACTCAACTGGCTGACCGTTGGTGCCCGATGCGGCATAGCGGGCAATATCGAGTATTTCGAGGATTTTCTCCCTCGGCACGGGTTCTGTGGTATAATGCCGTACAGACCTGCGTTTTTTAAGATAAAACCCTATATCCTCCGGGGAAATTGTGCCTGCGCCTGCCAGCAGGGGAACTTTTTCATCAGGGCGGAGGTTCAGAACAAGGGACTGTGAAGGGCAAAACGCTTCACAATGCCCGCAGTATATGCAATGGGAAGCATATTCTTCCTGCACCTGCGGGAGGTGATCCTCATCAACCGGACCGATAATGCCCGAGGGGCAAATCTTCACACAAATGCCGCAGCGCGTGCAGCTATCCTCATCAACGATAATTTGAGCCATAAGTATCAAAACCTGCTAAGAAGTATCAAACCCTGATAAAAACGAATATTTACACAGCAGCCAGCATTTATTTACCTTTCTTTTTCTTTGCCTGTAGTTCTTCGACCATGGAACTTTATTTATTATGTTATTGCCTGGTAAAAATATAAAAGGCTGCACCCTCCTATTTAAACCGGATTCAGAACTTAAAACTGCGTCTCTTAAAACTGATTCTTAAAACTGATTCTTAAAAAATCATTTATCTTCGAAAGAAAGATTTTACAGGTTTTAATATTCATGTTCATAAAAGGATTTCTAAAAAAGATGAATGAATATAGAGAAAAGAAAAAAGAGAAGTAAATTTTCTCCTGATTCATTCCTAATAACCATTTGCATGAAAGAATTATTTTTTGCATGAAAGAATTACTTCTGCCTGATAATGTTCTTAACCCGCCTGTCCCATTCCGTGGACTCGAAGAGTTCCTTCAGTTCCGAAGAATCATTGATAAAGCAGAAACCCCAGTAAACCGCAGGCAGGAACTCCCGTTTCCACTGTTCTTTTTTCTTTTTGTCAAGGAACTGGTAGGTTTCCGAAGATGAGAGGCGGCTTACGAACCCGAGCACCTTTACAAGTTCAGGAATGGTCTTCTGCGCCGAACCGAGTTTAAGGCATTTGAGCCTCAGACTGTCGATCCTCCGGAAATCAGGCTCAAAACCCAGGATTTTCAAAATCCGGTTTTTCTCGGGCATTGAGAGATGCCCTCCTTCGTACTTAAGGGAATTTAAAGCCTGGAGTTTAAGCAGCCATTCGACTTCACCAAAAACCTTTGGTTTGTGTTGCCTTGAAACGTCCCCAAGCCTGCGGTCTTCATAGGCTTCCCGCTTGAGCTTATTTATGTTGCCTGAGAGCTCTGCAAGCTCTTCTGCGTCCCTGGGCTCCCTGACCCGGAATCTCAGGGTAGCCCGCATGAGTTCGCGTTTTTCCCGCTCAAAAGCCCCGATGTCCTTTTCCTCGGTCAGCGCGAGCAGGCGGGAGAAGTATTTTGCCCGAATAGCAGTCGGAGGAAGCCTTACAGGGATTTCCGTGACCTGGGCGCCTTTACCTTTCCCTTTTCTGCGGGGTCCGAGTTCCACTTTCTTAATCTCGATCTTACCTTCCTCGATCGCCCTGGCTGCATCCCCTTCTGAGAAAAGCTCTTCAAGTCGGATCTCAGGCTGGAGCATCTGGACCTGATCCACCTTTTCTCCGGAGAAAACACCTTCTCCAAAACGCTGGTAGAGAGAATCAATATTGTCTGAAATCTCAAAGATATTGCCCCGCTGCTTTCCTGACACTGGGGAAAGCCTGGTCACCCTTCCAACCTGCTGCTCAAAAAGACGCATGCTCAGGGTGGGGCGAAGCAAAACAAGGGCTTCCAGACCCGGAAAATCAAAACCTTCAATCAGCATGCCCACGGTACACAGCACATAGGGGGGCTTTCCCAGTTCCCTGAAAGCAGTAAGAATAGCACTCTGTTCATCTCTGGGCAGTTCGGAGCTTATGAAAACCGTGTCCCTGAACTCCCCTTCAGATTTATAATTCTCGAAATCAAGAGGTAGAACAGGTTCAGCATCCTTTTCTAATTCGGTAACCGAAACTTCGCCGTTAAAAACCGAGGAGGTGAGTTTTGCATGGAAAGCGTTAATTTCCTCACCGTCTGCTCCTGCGCCGTAGACACGCTTCCTTACAGGGGCGCAAAAGATAAGCGTTTTTGCATGCCTCTGCTTTACCATAGAGTCATACACTTCTTTTGCAAGCTGGGTTCTTCGGATTACCTTTCTCAATTTGTCAGGGGTGCTGCAGTCAAGGAAAAGATCCTGCTTATCAAGCTCGTCAAGTCCTTTTTCAAAATCAAAGATTTCAAAGATATCTTCCGAACTTTCAGCAATCGTATACTTAAGCGGTGCAAGTTCGTTATCCAGAATGCACTCAGGAAGGGTTTTTGCGTAGACTTCCCTCATATCCCCTGCAATTTCATCCACGAACTTGACATTCCCGACAACACCCTGGAAAGGAGTTGCGGTCATTCCCAGAATTTTTGTCCTTTCCCCTATTTCATTAAGGAAATCATTTCCCCGGTTATTGATGAAATTATGGATCTCATCCACAATCACAAGATCGGTAAATTCAAGAATCAGATCTTTAATCTCTGAACTCTGCTTCCCGAGCACGGTTTGCAGAGAGGCAAAAAGCACAAATCCTTCGCCCTTTTTCTGCCCGAGAGCTTTCAAAGTCTCAGCAAGCTCTTTTCTGTTCACCCTATGTTCGGACGAGAGAAGCTCGCTATTGGGAAAAAGGGGCTGGTTTTTCTTCCTATCATAATATGTCTGGCTAAGAAGAGGGTTATTTTTCGAGACCAGGAAAAGCACAAGCTTTCCCTCGTCATAGTACTTTTTCATAATATGTTTCGAAAGAAAGGTTTTACCCCAGCCTGTGGGAACCTTGATATAGCCTCTCTGATTTGTTTCAAAATATCTCAGAATATCCTCGAAGATACTCTTTTTATCTTCCCTGAGGGGCTCAAGCTCGATGGTTTCCATGCCAGCCGGGATTTCATTTGAATCTGTCATCAGTATACTGTCCTTATACTTTTCAGTGTAGAAACTTATTATTCCAACTCAAAACCAGAAAGTGCCTTATAAGAGGTTTCTGGGAAACTGGTATAGCCATGTAGCAGGAAATGCTGCATACAACTGTAAACCTGATAAGAAGTAACTCCCCGCAACTTACAAACAATTAGTAAAAATTTAAGTTTAGAAAAACTTGCGTCAGGATATTTTCGTCCAGAAGCGGAAAAGAATAACCCTGGAACTGCTTTTATTTAAAACGAATCCCTTTTCAATAATAAGAATTACGTCAATATATATGTTATGCCAAAAAAGCCAGAAGGAAGAAGCAAATAAGGAATTTTTGCTTCCTTCACCGGCTTCTGAAAAACCTATTTGAAAGGGCTTAGAAATTTTAAAGATCTCAGAAGAACTTTGGCCTTGCAGACAGGAATTTTGCAAGTGGCAGTTTCCTGTACGGTTTTCCTGCGATTTCGCCTCTGACCAGTGTGCTGAGTTCTTCCGGAGTAATCTGCGCTTTTTTGGGCTTATCCTGTGCAGATTCAGCCCGGATTGTTACGTTAATTGTGCCTTCTTCGAGTTCTTTGTCTCCAATGACAACTACGTAAGGGATCCATTCCCTGCCCGCTTCCCTGACTTTCTTTCCTATTGACAGGTCACGGTCGTCAATATCAACTCTGCAGTCCAGTTTCTGTGAAACCTCTTCGGCAAAAGCGATGTGCTTTTCTGAGATCGGCACAATCCTGACCTGGGTAGGAGAAAGCCAGACAGGCAGCATTGGAACCTTTCCTTCTTCGGTTTCCATTGCAGCTTTTTCAAGAAGGGCGTAAATACAGCGCTCGATTGCCCCGCTCGGAGAGCAGTGAAGCACGGTCGGACGTTCCAGTTTGCCTTCAGGGTTTACGTAGGAAATATCGTACCTTTCGGCATTTTCGACATCAATCTGGACTGTGGAAAGGGCACTTGCCTTTTCAAGGGCATCTACAAAGTTAAATTCGAACTTGAGCACGAAATAGAAGAAACGGGTATCCCACATCTCCACGAGCA
The DNA here is from genome assembly GCF_004099695.1 of Methanosarcina sp. MSH10X1. Taxonomy (GTDB): domain Archaea; phylum Halobacteriota; class Methanosarcinia; order Methanosarcinales; family Methanosarcinaceae; genus Methanosarcina. The sequence goes on from NZ_SCHL01000027.1 coordinate 12,623, forward strand.
CGGGTTTGTTGACCGTCCTTGCCATACTGACTACAAGCTCTTTGTTCGACTCGTAAAAGTCCCTGGTAAAGCGGATAGCAACCTCGTAATCGCTAATGTGGATTCCCATATTCTCAAGCACATCGATACAGAGGTCATACTGCTGCTTAAACTGGTCCACAGCCTGGTCCATGTCCTCGCAGAGGGTGTGCATGTCAGGCATGGTAAAAGCCCGAAGCCTTCTCAGACCTACAAGTTCTCCCCGCTGTTCCTTCCTGAAACTGTAACGGGTCATTTCAATCATCCGAAGGGGCAGGTTCCTGTAGGAAATCGTCATGTCATGGTTCATAAGGAACTGCCCGAAACAGGCTGCAAAACGCAGGAACATCTGCCGCTTGTCGGACTCGATGGAGTACTGCCTTGCAGGGAACCTGTCAAGATATTTTTTCAGGGTCGGATGGTTCATGTCATACATGATAGGAGTTTCGACTTCCATTGCCCCGAAATCGGTTGCGACATCAAGCACGTAGTTCTCAAGGAGGGATTTTACAAGCCTTCCTTTGGGATAATAACGCATATTTCCTGAATCGGACCCTGGCTCGTAATCCGCAAGCTCAAGCCTCCGCATAAGCTCCACATGGGGAGGAGCCCGCTCAACAGCCCTGCTCTTGGAAATTTCGTAGTTTACGAACTGCTGAAGTTTGGGATAAGGGGTAAGGTCGAAATTCTCAACTTCGTGAAGTTCGCCATCAGGGGTAAGTATGCGCCAGTAGGACTTTGCCGTACCTTCGGCTTTGAGAGCTTCGGAAACAACCTCTTCTTTATCCCCGGCTGCTTCTGCCCTGCCTGCCGGTTTTGCCGCCGCCTCAGGACGGATGCTTCTGGAGAGTTCGGAAAGCGGATGCCCTTTACAGCTTATACTGAAGGCTTTATACCACCCGAAAGGAGCACGTTTGACCTCATATTTACCTGAGAGCGCAGTTTCTATTCCTTTAAGAACCTGTACTGCAACTTTCGGAGAGGAAAGGTCCGAACTTAAGTGAGCGTAAGGATAGAGCATTATACGGTCGGTTTTAACCTGGGCAGCTACCTTTTCGATCTCGGAAACCGTCTTTTCTATGGTTTCTTCAGGATTTGTCTCATCTACGCTTTCCACAGCCATAAAAGCGGTAAGTGCTTCCTCAAGCCTGCCGGACTTTAAGGACTCTTCGATTTTTTCAGCTACTGGAGTTTGTTTTTTGGTTTCGTATTCAATATAATCAGAGTGAATGAGCAATAACTGCATTCTATCACCTGTTTTCACAATGGGATTTTATTCCGAATTAACTTCGGTCTGGAATTTTGTTCAGGATTTGATTCGGTTGAAGCAAATGATTGATTTATATAATATTGTCTGGGGATGCACCGTCAGTAAATCCCGTTTAAAGGAAGTAGAGAAGAATATATGACAGTCCTAATATCCTTCAACGATATAAAACAATCCCTTTCGATTGGTATTTTTATCATATCATGCAAAGCTTTCAGGTCTCAGGCTTTTTCAGCTCTTGACCGGAGCCTGATCTCTGGAAATTATTTTTCTGAACCAGCCCTGCAGGAGTATACAATATTCTTGACTTCGAGGTTAGCTTCTACAAGTTCGGGATTGACCTGTTCCTGGTAAACCCTGTAAGCCGCAACCAGAGCTCCGAGAAGAATAGGGGCTGCAAAAAAACCTGCAATTCCTCCTACAAAAGCGCCTCCGATGAAGGCAAGCATTAGCAGCATGGGATGAATTCTGGATTTCAGGCTGGTCAGGTAGGGCCTGAGAATCAGTTCAGGAGGACCGTAGATTATAAGGGAAGAGACTGTGAAGAAAAGCGCTGCACTCTCAAGCCCTGCTTCCAGGTAACGCATTAAAGCAAGAGGTATAAGTACCATATACCCTGCAAAAAGGGGAATTATCGAAGCTATGAATACAAGGGTTGCAAGGGCCAGTACATGAGGAAACCCAAATGCATAGAAAACAAGCACCGAGGTTACGCTTACTATCAGGGCAGAATAGGCATTACCGATGAAAATTCCTTTGAGGATCAGGTCGAGATGGCTCGCATAACGATTTACTATTTCCTTGTACTCCTGAGGGATCACGCCAAGGAAAGCGCAGTAAAGCCGGTCGCCATCAGCAAGTATAAAATAGCAGAAGATAATCGAAATTACAAAATTAATGAAAAAAAGCCCAATGCTCTGCGCATAAGAAAGAAGCCCTATGCTGCCTACTGCAGGAAGAAGCGAAGTAAAGAGATCCCAGATAGCAGCATTAATGCTTTGCAGGATATTTTCCGGAATATCCATGGCATTTACGAAATTGAGAATTGCTGCCGCAACAGCTGTCTGGTTCTCGATAACCCAGGAAATCTGATTAAGAATCTCAACAACGCCTGCCCCGACAATGAATACTATAGGGACGAATATGAACAGGCTGGCAATCAGAGCTCCGGTTTTTCTATACTTTCTGAATTTTTTCTGGATAGGTCTGGCAATGTAAGCAAAAACTATGCCCAGTACGATTCCGTCTGCCAGGGGCAGCAGGATTAGAAAAGAAAAGTACAGAAGCAGGGCTACCGCCAGGGCAGCTCCGATTTTCCAGCGGCTGGCAATTAGCTGGCTTACTCCGTCAGGGGTATGGCTCAATCTCATTTTTTAGTTCCATTTAGATAGGTAGATAATAGCAGTTTTAAGTCGATTTAACAGGTTTAAGTCAAATTGACAGGTTTAAACCAGATTGACAGGTTTAAAGTCAAATATATGCGGAAATAATATAAGTGCAGTATCTAAATTTAATTGGAAAATGCAGTATCTAAATATAATTAGAAACTATTTAAAAATATCATAAAGAAAGGAAAGATTGGAAACCCGGACTTTTGATTATTTACACTTTCAACTTTTTACTCAAGTCAGGTACGAGTTTATCAAAGTATCTGGTCACCACACAGGATTCCGTGCATTTCCCGCACCTGATGCAGGCTTCGCTTACGTGCGGGATTTTTCCTTCTAGAAAAATTGCTCCGACCGGGCAGGCTTTTACGCAGATCTCGCAGCTTCGTACAAACTCACATTTTCCGGAAACTCAATCCCGATATTCAGGAAGAAAGCTTTAAGTTATCTTTGCTCAAGGGATTTCCGCATCAAATCAAATATTTTAAGATCTCATTTTCCGCCACTGAAGGACACATTGCAGACATGTCTAGGTATTCCTTCCTGGAAATAATCCCGCGAATAGTGTTGATTGCGTTTTTTTCAAGCACCTGGAGGTATTTTTGGTTTTACCTCCTAGTCTTCTGGCTTTTTTCGTGGTTTATGAAATCATACAACATACAGAAAATTTTTTTATAGTTGCAGGTCGTATTTATCGGTGTATTCAATCTGTATGGTTGGATTTTGGAGAAAGAAAAAATGATAAATAGTAAAGATGGAACAGTTTTATAATTTCTTGGTGAATCGGTTCAATAGTGTTAATCATGATCTGTATGAAACATACATCTATTATCAATGGAATACTGGTTATAACTTTGGTGGCTATGTCAGTGGCAATACTCAATCTATTACTGTGACTGAACCTGGACAAGCAGTTAAGGATAACGCTGATTATAGTGCTCAGTTTTATGACTCTATTTGGGATGAAATAAATAATGATCCACAAGGCTTTACTTCAGATGCAACTGTGGGGTATTATACCGCTCAATGTGTCAGACAAACCGCAAAATATAACCATGGATTGTATGATTATATCATGTAAAGCTGACATAATCTGAAATCGTGTTTATGTTTATGAAGATGCCTTTAAAGGCATCTCTTCTTTATTAGTTTATTTTTTTTGGGACAGTCGGAGTCTGGGTGATTATCTTGCAGGTGAGACGAATACAGGATTTGATTATGAGCTTTATTCCGGGCAGGCTCGCAAGACGGTGATATTGTTATAATTGTTAGTGGCTGTACCATTAAGATCCTATATATATGCCTTTTCAGTTGGATATGAGGAAACGCAAATTTTTAAAAACAGCACTCAAACAAGATTAAAAAAAGATTATTGATAAAGGTAAATTCTCAATTCAATTACAAAATTAAACAAATGAAATCAACGGTAATTCATATGAATTTTATTAGCCGATTCATCTTAAAAGTTAAGAATATAATGCCTTTAGAGGCTCTTCTCTTTGTTTTACAGTATATATGGTTTGCTGTTTTTCTCTTAACAATCTTTGGAAACATAGTCGCCCTGGTGATGACACCAGCATTGTTTGTTCTGTTTTTCGTACCGATAGTCTCTATTGGACAGAATATTGTCCAGAACAGAAAGGATGTCAGAAAAGTTTTGTGCTGTGTACCTTTATTAATTGCTGGTGCGTATCAGACCATGTCAGCTGCGGTCGGATATACTGAAGTTATGATTTATGGATCTCATCCTGATTCGCTGCTTTATGCATTGCTCTTCTTTCCCATTCAGAGACTAGCGGAAACTGCAATCTACCCTATAACTTATAAAATATTCTACCTGGGTTTTCCGTATAACCAGTTGCCCAGCCTCGTAATCTATGTTGTCATTCTTCCGATCAGTTTGCTTATTTACTTATTGCCTTCAATAGATTATGACAGGACAAAGATCACAAAAGAGATGAAACTAATTGCTTTGTTACCACTTCTTTGTATTGCTATTCCGATAATCGTGCAGACAGTTAAGATGAGGCTGGGATTGATCGATGAGCTTATGATTCAATTTTTCTGGTCTGAGATAGTCTCAAACATACAACTGATTGGATTCTTCCTGTTGATGCCTGCGCTAAGTATCTTATATATAATACACTATCATAGGGTAGTTAGAATTTTTATGTAAAAATTCTAAGATGAGTTGGCGAATTAAAAACACTAAACCAATCAGAGTTGAACTTGCTTGATCTTGTACTTCAAGTGCATAAATTCTATAAATATAATCAGGAAATTTTTAAAAAATATTTAAAGGTCAATATCCAGACTTTTGATTCTTTACACCTTTAACCTCTGATCCAGGTCAGGTACGAGTTTATCAAAGTATCTGGTCACCACACAGGATTCCGTGCATTTTCCGCACCTGATGCAGGCCTCGTTTACATGCGGCGTTTTTCCTTCGAGAGAAACTGCCCCGACAGGGCAGGCTTTTACGCAGATCCCGCATCCGGTACAGCGGGAAAGCCTTACAAACTGCTTTGCAGCCTCCTTAAACAGCGAAACCGCCTTTTCCTTTGTTTCCGAACTTGCAAGCAAATTCCCATTTGAAAAAAACTTTACAGTTCCGGTTCCGGTTTTAACCAGCAGCATTCCCAGGTCTTCCGCATAAACCGTACTCCCGAGTACATTGATAAAACCTGCGGCTTCTTTTTCTTTTATGCCTTTAACGCCTGCCTCTATTGAAAAACCGCCTGCCCGGCAGGGGGAAATTCCTCCCACGACTTCAATATCAAAGTCTTCAGTGTTTTCTCCGGGAAGCACGGAAATCCCGAGCTCTTCAGCCAGCCTGAGCATCTTGGGAGGCAATTCCTTCCAGCGCCAGAATCCGTGCTCTACGAATTTTTCGGAAAGTCCCCGGCTTTTTGCCCACTCCAGCAGGAAGGCATTCCATTTCGCATACATCTCAGGGTGAAGATCCTTTACTCTGGCATACTCGGCAGCAAGAGCGGACGGGCAGAGCCAGCAGCCCACCCTCTCGAAGCCGAGGTCATAGAGAGGATTGTAGGGAAGCCCTCTCCAGTGGATATAAAGCCAGACCTCAATAGCTTTCCAATCCCTGATAGGGAAGATATTGAGCTGGGCAGGGACAAAGGGATTGGTTTCGCTTGCTGCAATCCTTGCCCTTGAGAAAGATTCGTGCTTCCGCTTACCGTCAATTGTCAGATAAGCCACATCACCGGCGTTTTTTTGAGAGGGAGTTTCCTTCCCTGCATCCAGGTCTCCTGCCGATGCCAGCTTACAGACCTTACAGCACCAGCGGAAATCCTTTGCAGGAGGCCCGAACTTTCCTACCTGCTCCCTGAAGGCTGAACCTGCGTTTGCCTCACTGAGAGGGATTTCCCTTTCCCTGCAAAAACTCTGCACAAACTCGACGGTCTCCGGAAATTCAATCCCGGTGTTCAGGAAGAAAGCCCTGAGTTCCCTCTGCTTAAGGGAAGCTCTTGCCAGGTCAAGCACCACAAGGCTGTCTTTTCCGCCGCTGAAGGATACATAGACAGGCAGGTCCCTGTATTCCTTTCTGGAGATAATCCCGCGGATAGTGTTGATCGCGTTTTTCCCGAGAACCTGAAGGTGTTTTTTATTGGCTTCTATGCATGCCCCCAGATCCGGGGTTTCAGGATGAAGCGAAGCCTCACTGCTGTCAACCTTCCTGATCCTGAGAACCTTTGTCTCTAATTCCGGCGGTAATTCAGGTTCAGAGCGGACTTCAGCCGCTTCATCCCGCCGATGAGAAGGATTTTGCAGCTGAGAGGGATTTTTGAAAAGATCTGCATTAATTAAAGAAACCCCGTAACCTGTCAGGCTGCCTGCCGTAACAAGGACGAAGTCTCCTGCATTTATATTACTGTCGAAAGCTTCAATGGATTCCACTGATACGCTTTTTCCATTAAGGTGCCTGTGTGTTTTCTTAAGTTCGACTTTCCTGCCTTTAGTGTGTTTCAGGAGAATCTTTGCTCCCTGGAGGGAAGGTTCAAAGCTGTAATTCATTTCCGAAAGCTCAAACCGGAGAATTCCGAAAATAAAGCCGTCTACGAGTACTTCATCGGTTTTATCCTCGCCAGGGACTTTATTGAGCAGGATTAACCTGTTTGCAAGGGGATTGCAGCCAAAGGCTGAATAAAGCTGCCTGTCCAGAACTTCCCGCTCATAAGGAGAACAAAAACGGACATCTGCAGGCTGAGAGAGCTTAAGGGGCTCTCCCCTGCCTCCACATCTTCCACATTCCTCCCCGATCAGGGGAAGGTTACATTTTTTACACCAGAAGATCTGATCGTCTTCATACTCGAAGCGCTGGGAGCTTTTTTTCTGGTGGACAAAGTCCGGGTTTCTTTCAGAGCCACGGCTCTTGCTGGAAGCCTGCTTTCCCTCCGAAGGCCCTCTTCTGAAACCTGCGGATTTGTTTTCTATTTTTTCCGCCGGAGTATGCAAACTCTTTTTATCAGGACTTTGGGATGTTTTTTTATCCGGGTGTCGGGAAACTTTATTATCCGAACTACGAGGAGCTTTATTATCTCGATTTTGCGAGGCTTTTTTATCCGGAATCCGGGAATTTTTTCTGCCCTGATTATTTCTCTGCGGTTTCTGCTGATCCGAAGCCTGGAACTTTTCTTTTTTCTGCTGCATGAAAACCCTGGTTAGTGATTTGAGGAAATCGTTAAGTATTTGATAGTTTAGTTATGGTTCAGTCTCATGGTGATATAATCATCAATATATTAAGATTGTGAAGCTTAAAAGCTATCATGATCTAAAAATCTTACCTGAACCTTTTGCAATCGGAGACAGAGAAGAACTTAAAAACTAAACAAAGAATCACCTGATCGATAAAAGAGAATCTCATCGACAAAAACATTTTTCAAGTCGAAAAGGGATTTACCCGATCAAAATTTCTTTCGCATAAATATAACTTAATTCATATATTAAGCTTGTAATTTAAATTATATCTATGAATTATGAGTATATTAAGCTTCCTGCTATGGCAAAGGTTCACTCTCAAAGGTAGTACGGTATGAAATATGATGTTGTTGTGGTTGGAGCCGGTCCTGCAGGATCAACTGCGGCTCGCTATGCAGCCCTGAACGGGGCAAAGGTTCTCCTGATCGAAGAGCATGCTTCCATAGGGTCGCCTGTGGGCTGTACCGGGCTTTTGAGCACCAGAGCGGTTACAGAATGCGAGCTCAAGCCTTCAGATGAGTTTGTGTTCAATTCCGTACGCGGGGCGGCTGTATATGCTCCGGATGGGCAGTGCCTGCCAATCGATGGAAGGCAGACAAGGGCATATGTGGTCTCGCGGAAAAACTTCGACCGCACCCTCGCAGTGATGGCTATCGAAGAAGGTGCGGAACTGTCTCTCAGGACAAGGGCTGTAGAACTTGAAAAAGCGAATCCCGAAATCAGTAATGGGAACTCTCAGGTAAAACTCAGGGTACTCCGGAAAGGCAGACCCGAAACAATAAGCACCTCCGTCGTGATAGGGGCTGACGGCGTAAAAAGCCGGATAGCCAGCTATGCAGGGCTTGAAAAACCTGCCCGCATACTCCCGGGAATCCAGATAGAAGCTCCGTATGCCTCGGATGACAGTGATTTTGTGGAACTTTTCCCCGGTTCCTTTGCTCCCGGTTTTTTTGCCTGGACCGTACCGGTTGACGAAAAAGTGTCAAGAATCGGGCTTGCCCTTGAACCCGGACTTGCATGGAAAAAAGGTCAGGAAGAGAATTCTTCCCTCGCCTACCTTGAGAAATTCCTTCGTTCCAATTCTCACGTAAAAGCGAGATATTCGGGAAGCATGCTTGATTTTATCGTAGGTGGAATTCCCATAGGCTCTCAGGAAAAAACGGTTACTGACGGGGTTATATTGGCAGGTGACGCAGCAGGACAGACAAAGCCAACCTCAGGAGGCGGAGTCTACACCGGAGCTTTTGCGGCAAAAATCGCCGGAAAGGTTGCAGCAGAGGCTGCGCTTGAAGGGGATACCTCGGCAAAGCGGCTCTCCGAATATGATCAGGTCTGGCGAAAATCCCTTGGAAGGGAACTTGAAATAGGCATGAAAATCCATGACTACATGGGAAAGCTGGAGGACAGGCAACTGAATGACCTTATAAGTTCTCTGAATACCCCGTCTATTCTCAACACCATCACCGAGTACGGGGATATGGACCATCCGTCTATCCTTATGAGGAAACTCATGTTTTCAGGTAACTCTTTAAGACTTATGAAAGCTTTTGGAACGTTTTTAAGGACACTTTTTTAAAATTTATTACTTCTTTTTACTGTTTATATATTTGTCCTGGCATCCCCTTCATGACAAATTTATAGTTATTCTGGTTCTGGTACGTTATTGATATTATTATAATTCATTTCCAATAAACTCTCTAATTAATTATAAAGTGCATATTTTTTTAATAGTTAAGTGCATAATAAAATAGGGAAATTCTGGGGGAGAATCGGCGGGAAACTATAAGATAAATAATATTCAGGGGGAAGTATGGGCAAACTATCGGCTATTGGATTAGTTATTTGTATCCTTATGCTTTTTATATTTTTAAACGCGGATAACTTTTACAGCAGTTTAAATAGTGCTTACTGCTGCACCAATCAGGAATCTGCGTGTTATTATATGTTAATACCTTAATAACAATCTTCTACGTCTTACATTTCAATAGATATGTGAGATCCAGGCTTTTTTATTTTTTCCGAACAGCACGAAACGGGCAAAAAATCTGGAAACCTTGCTGTTTTAAGAAGTCTGGTAAGAGAAAGAATCAGTTTTCCAGCAGATATTTAACTTCCGATAGCCCATTATTTAAAGGGGGTAATCGTGGAATCTCGTTCCAAGCTCCTTGATGATGTTAAGCAGCATCTGTGTACCTGCGCTGCAGGTCTTAAGCTTACACCTGATATGGAAGCGTTCCTGGAAATGCCTATGAGGGAACTCTATGTTTCCCTGCCTGTTCACATGGACGATGGTTCCATAAAAGTTTTTAAAGGTTTTCGGGTTCAGTACAATGAGGCTCTGGGCCCGACAAAAGGAGGTGTACGTTTTCATCCCGAGGACACCATGGAAACGACAAGAGCCCTTGCAGCCCTCATGACCTGGAAATGCGCCCTTCACAAGCTGCCTCTGGGAGGAGCAAAGGGTGGGGTTATTTGCAACCCGAAAGAACTCTCACACAGGGAAATCGAGCGCCTGAGCAGGGCATATATCCGTGCGATTTATCAGATAATAGGTCCGGACAGAGATATCCCTGCCCCTGATGTTTATACAAATCCGCAGGTCATGGCCTGGATGATGGATGAGTACTCGAAACTCGCAGGCAAGAATGTATTTGGTGCCCTTACAGGCAAGCCGACGAGTCTCGGAGGTTCGGCAGGCAGGTACGATGCCACGGCAAGAGGCGGCTTATATACAATCCGGGAAGCCGCAGAAAAGCTTGGAATAAGCCTGAAAGACTCAAGGGTTGCAATCCATGGTTTCGGAAACGTGGGATATCATGCCGCTTACCTGGCAAAGCGGCTGTTCGGGTGTAAAATCGTGGCTGTAAGCGACAGTAAAGGCGCTATTTTCTCAGCCGACGGGCTTGACCCTGAGGACGTGTCAGGGCATAAGCACTCAACAGGTTCGGTACTGGACTACACCGGGGCGGAAAATCTGACTAATGAGGAGTTGCTGGAGCTGGAAGTCGAAATCCTGATCCCGGCTTCGCTTGAGAACGTAATAACCGGAGAGAATGCAGAAAGAGTCAAAGCCAGGATTCTTGCCGAGATGGCTAACGGCCCTACAACGGTAGAAGGAGAATCAATTCTTAATTCAAATGGGGTCCACATCATACCCGATATCCTGTGTAACGGAGGCGGTGTAATTGTTTCATATTTTGAGATGGTGCAGAACCATTCAGGCATGCAATGGGAAGAAAAAGAGGTCCAGAGCCGCCTTGAAAGAAAAATGAAAGAAGCATATTATTCGGTGTACGATTTCGCATCAAAAAACAATGTCGGAATGCGGCAGGCTGCATATACCCTTGCTGTCGGCAGAGTGGTTGAAGCCATGCAGCTAAGGGGCTGGATATGAAAGCCGGAAAAAGACCTGAACAAAGACAATAGAAACTTCACTGAAATCTCAAAATGAATATTATGAATAAGCAGGAGCATAAAATCTCATAACTAACTGAGGCTGATCAAAACAGGGTGATTCGAATGCATAGATGCAGCAAATGCGGATACCTTTACAACCCCCAGCTCGGGGACTCCTCACAGTCCATAGCTCCGGATACGCCTTTTCAAAACCTCCCGAAATCGTGGAAATGCCCCAGATGCGGAGCCCCCAAAGAAAAATTTAAGGAAATCTGACTAAACAAACCGTTGACCCGAAACCGTTGACCTGCAAGCGTGGCGTCGCTTGAGCCCGCCCCGGTTACAGCGGTCTGGATAATCAGGGTTTTTGATCAAACTTTTTTTGAAAAGTTTGCGTTGCGCCGGTTTATCACGCCGTTACGTGGGGATTTTCGCTCAAGCCTTTTTGTAAAAGGCTTGCGTTTCGCCGGTTTATCACGCCGATAGTGACGTTTTTGATAAAACTTTTTTTGAAAAAGTTTTTGCTCAAGCCTTTTTTGAAAAGGCTTGCATTTCGCCGGTCGATCACGCTCCGGTTATATTGGTTTAGATGGAGCATGGTTTTTGATCAAACTTTTTTTGAAAAAGTTTGCGATAAAACCTTTTCTCAAAAGGTTTTCGCTCAAGCCTTTTTTGAAAAGGCTTGCGGGCAAGCTATTTTTTGAAAAGGCTTGGTAGAAATTTTTTCAGGCTTCCTCTTTGTTCATCCTGTTTCTTTCAAAGTTCAGGATTTTTCTGATGACAATTTTTTTAGATCCGACCCAGAGTTCCTCATTTTCAGGGTAATTTCCCTTTACATATTCAGAAAGTTCAGTTGTGCTCATGTCGTCAAGTTTTCTTTTAAGTAAGTTCAAATCCTCCACAAAAACACCTTCCTTAGAATTTCAGGTTTTAATCTGGATTTTAGTATTTTTTATACTAGCAGGATAAATAAACTCAGATATATCCGAATATTTAATTATATCCGAATATTTAATTTGAATATTTTTATTCAATTCGTTTCCTATGAATATTTAATCCTGCGTGCCCAGAAGTCGAAGCTTCTTTCGGGTGGTACCTCGATCTGTCGGAGCTCGCAGAGTCTTAAATGTGAGGCTTTTTATAAATATTCATGGCTAATCGTCCGGACCCAACCGAAATCATATTAAAACGCATTTGAGTTATTTTTTGAATTTTATATAACTTGTTTTGGATACATTAGCAGAATATTAATATGTTATAAGAATTTACAGATAACAACAGGTTAAGCCTTAGAAAATAGGCATGAGATTTGGGCTCTGGCATACATAACCTTCAGGATTGACAAATAGCTATTGAAAAATGAGCTTATGAAATTAGGAATCGGGGGCTCTGGCATAAATCAGAAATACAATGCGGGTGCGGAAACCGAAGAAAACTGGATGAGAGAGTTTCTTTTAAATAACCCTGACCCTGTCCTGAGAATAGGAATAGATGGGACGATTCTTTACGCAAATAAGGCAGGGAAATCCTTGCTTGAAACTTTTAATAGCCAGGTTGGAGAAAAAGCTCCTGCTGAAATTTTGAATACTGCCCATGGGATAGCGCTCCGACGGACACCCGCGCAGGCTGAACTGAAAGCAGGAGAAAAAATTTATACAATAACCATTACTCCCCTGCTTCCCTGCGAAGGCATAGTTGCCTCTGCAACCGAAATAACTTACCTTAAAAAAACCGAAGAGAAATTAATTTTAAGAAAAAGAGAACATGAGATCCTTTCCCGAATTTCCGGGCTTGCTCTTTCAGTCCCGGATTTTCAGGCTCTGCTAGACCAGATCCTGCCTCTGGTTGCAGATATGCTTGGTGTAAAGTATTGCAGTATTCTTAAACTCCTGCCTGACGGAAATTTTTTATTTGAGACCGGAGTCGGCTGGAGCCCGGAAGAAGCAGGCAGAATAATCAGGAAAGAATTAGCGACATGCGAAAGCTATACTGTACTCTCAAGCCAGCCCGTCCTGCTGGAAAAGCCGGACAGGAAAAATTTCACCGGGGCAATGGATCTTGAAGAGCACAAGGACATAATTAGCGGGATCAGTGTACTTATAGGAAGCATTGAAAAGCCTTATGGAGTGTTGGCGGCTCACAGCACCGAGAAGAATAAGTTTACCGAGGAGGAGAGTCGTTTCCTCAATGCGGTTGCAATAATTTTTTCATTTGCAATTCACCAAAGGGAGATGGAAGCCACACTCCGAGATAAGGTACATTTCCTGGAAATTCTGCTGGATGCCATCCCGGCCCCAGTATTTTATAAGAACTATAAAGGGATTTATGAGGGCTGCAACGAGCTCTTTGCGAAAATGGTTCTCGGAAGTTCAAAGGAAATAGTAACCGGGCACACTATAAATGAGCTTTCCGAAGCGATTCCCCAAGAGCTCGCGGAAATTTACGAAAGAATGGACAGGCAGCTGTTCCAGAAAGGAGGAAGCCAGGCTTACGAGTCAAAAGTCCTGTGTTCTGACGGACTCAGAAGGGACTTCATTTTTAATAAAGCCGCATATAAAAGTTCCTGCGGGAATATAGAGGGGCTTATAGGAGTCATGCTTGACATCACAGGGCGCAAAAAGATGGAAGAAAAGCTGCAGAAGAATGAAGAGCGATACCGAATTATTACGGAACAGACAGGGCAGCTGATATATGATATTGACCTGAGGAATGGCAGTGTAGAATGGGCGGGGGCGGTCAGGGAACTCACGGGCTATAGTAATAAGGAAATTGAGAGTATGGATTTTTACGGCTGGCTCGAACACATTCATCCTGAAGACCGCAGGAGAGTACGGCAATCATTCAAAAATTGCTGGAACACAGGAGAAAAATACGTTGAAGGGTTCAGGTTCAAGCGGAAGGATGGAAGCTATCTTTGCGTGAAGAACAGAGGGGTATATTTGAAAGACGAGGACGGCTGCATATCCCGGGCGCTCGGGGTAATGGAGGACGTTACCGAAATCAAACAATCATCGGAAAAATTAAAGCAAAGTGAGGAACTTTACAGGTCGTTCCTGCAAAATTTCAAAGGTATTTCATTTAAACTTGACAGAAACTTCAACCCCCTTTTTCTTGAGGGAGCCCTTGATGAAATAACCGGATATGCGGAAGAGGAATTTCTTTCAGGAAGAGTAAAACTGCTTGACCTTATTGCCCACGAAGACAGGCCAGTGCTCAATCTGAGCCGGGAAAAAATGATTTCTTCCCCGAATTCCATTATGGAGTACGAGTACAGGCTTAAGCGGAAGGACGGGAGCATAAGGTGGGTCCATGAGTTAATCCACAACGTGTGCAATGACTCGGGAGAGACCGTATTTATCCAGGGGTATGCCTATGACATTACCCAGAGGAAAAAAGCTGAGGAAACTCTTGAGAAAGCTGAAAAAATAGGCATGAGGGAAATTCATCACAGGATAAAGAATAACCTTCAGATAGTCTCATCCCTGCTTAGCCTTCAGGCTGACAAGTTCAGAGATAAGAAGGTTATTGAAGCCTTCAGGGAAAGCGAAAACCGCGTAATTTCAATGTCCATAATCCATGAAGAGCTCTACAAGTCAGAAGATGCCGCAAGCGTTGATTTCGCAGCCTATCTCAGGAAACTGACTGCGGATATTCTCCACTCTTACAGAATAGGAAATGAGAAGATCAAGCTTCTTCTCGAGGTGGACAGCACACTGCTGGGAATCGATACCGCAATTCCCCTGGGAATTGTAATTAACGAGCTTTTCTCAAACTCGCTTAAGTACGCATTTCCGAAAGGTGCAGAAGGAAAGATCAGGATTTCCCTTCACCAAACCGAACCCGAATGTCAAATAGCAGGCGAAGCCATAGGAGAGAGAGCGCCTGAGAAATCCGGAGGGTTTACCCTTATCTATTCGGACAATGGGGGCCGTTTTCCGGAAAATCTCGATTTCAAAGACCCCGGAACTCTGGGTTTGCAACTTGTAAATGCTCTCATTGAGCAAATTAACGGAACAATCGAAATTGAGAAAGAGAAGGAAACAAAGTTTACAATCAGGTTCGAAGACAGGGGAACGGCCCCAAAGGTGTAAAGCTGCTTTACCTTACAATTCGATTAATCCCGTTTTCAAAATCCTGACTTATCCAGGCTCTTATAAGCAGGCTGGCTTTCCACCTGTCCTGAAATCAACTTTTTGTAGAGAGCAGCTTTTTCTTTTCAGAACGTTTTTGTCCTATAAGCTTAAAAATAGTATCCCTGTGCCCTGGAAACGGAGCATGGCTAAGTTTAACCAGGTGGCACAGGCTTCTATATACACAGGCTTCTATAACAAGAACCCGGATGGGCTCTTATATTTTTCAGAACTAATATCGATTGGTATTTAATATGAAGTAAGGAAAAAGAGAATAAAAGAACACATAGCGAGGATAGGCGAATTGTGAATGCTAATAGGAATTGATGTCGGAGGCACTACCACGGACGCAGTGCTTATCCGGAATGGAGAAGTATGCAGTGCTGCCAAGGTTTCCACTGAGCCGGGGAAGCTTCTGGATTCCCTGCTTGAAGCCCTTGATGCGATTAGCAAAGATGTTCCTCCTGAACAGCTGGAAAGGGTGGTATTCAGTACAACCGTGATAACCAATCTTATCGCCGAAGGCAAAACTGACCGTGTAGCCCTGGTGCTGATTCCGGGACCCGGTATTAACCCGGAAAGTTATAGTTTCCCTGACAGTTTTTATCTGAAAGGGGCTATGGATTACAGGGGCAGGGAAATCCAGCCTCTCGATGAAACCGAAATCAGGAAAACTGTGGATTTGATCCGGGAATCCGGATTTGCAAGAGCAGCCATCATAAGTAAATTCGGGCAGAGGAACCCATCTCATGAACTGGAAATCGGGGAAATCTTCAGGGAGATCTATCCTGGCTGCAAACTGGAACTCGGGCATACGGTTTCGGGAAAACTGAATTTCCCGAGAAGAATAGCAACTGCTATGCTTGCCTCTGCCACGAGGGAGCGTTATCAGGAATTTGTCGAGAAAATCAGGAAAGCCCTTGAGGAGAGAAAGATCCGGGCTCCCGTATTTATCCTGAAAGCCGATGGAGGAACTCTCCCGGTTGAGAAATCAATAGAATTCCCCGTAGAAACTATCTTTTCGGGCCCTGCTGCGAGTATGATTGGAGCTCTTGCCCTTACCCCCCAGGGTCAGACTTCGGTTGTGGTGGACATCGGAGGTACTACAACAGATCTTGCACTCATTCTCTCAGGCAAGCCGCTTCTGGCTTCTAAAGGTGCAAAACTCGGAGGCTTCCTCACACATGTTCGGGCTTTTGCTGTCCGCTCGATAGCTGTAGGAGGGGACAGCGTCGTAAGGGTAAGGAAAACGGATACCGGTAAAAAGCTGATAACGGTCGGCCCCGACAGGGCAGGTCCTGCTTACTCTATGGGGGGAGAAGAAACTACCCCTACTGATGCTCTCAATGTTCTCGGGCTTATCAAGGTAGGAGATCCCGAACGTGCAAGCGAGGCTATCAAAGCTACAGCTTCTTGCCTGGGAAAATCCGAAACCGAAACCGCATCCCTGATAGTGGAGAAAGCTGCACAGACTATTGCAGATGCAGTCAATGAGATGTTTCTTGAATGGGAACAGGAGCCTGCTTACAGGATATGGGAGGTCCTGCAGGAGAAGAAGGCGAGACCACAGAATGTGGTAGGAATCGGAGGAGGGGCAAAAGGCCTTATTGACGGGATTGCGAAAAAACTTGATGCCAGACCTGTTATCCCTGAATACGCCGAAGTAGGAAACGCTATAGGAGCAGCCGTTGCCAGGCCCACGCTTACCCTGAACCTGCATATTGATACTGAGCAGAAAATATACTCAGTCGCCGAGGAAGGGGAGATTGTCAGCCTGAGTGCGGCTAACCTCGGGAATTTTAATAAAATACGCCTCGAAGAGGCTGAAACCCTTGCCTCGAAACTCCTGAGGGAACGTGCGGAAAACTTTGGTATTTCCGAGTATGCGGGCGAAGCCGAGATCGTTAATAGTGAAGTTTTCAACGTAGTCAACGGCTGGTATACTTCAGGGCGGCTTTTTGACGTGGACATGCAGATTCCCGCAGGCCTGATCCCGGCATGGAAAAGGAGGGAAAAGGCATGAAACTTGGGCTTGGCAAAATCAGGGATGTGCTGAAAACCGGTTCCGGAACAGGTGCGCAGGAAAGGAAAAAAGAGCAGGTAGAAGGGAGAAATAAGGCAGAAAAAGAAGAAATCCTGAAAGTAGGAAATGAGGAAGATAAGCCTGAAAACGAGGGAAATGAAATGGAATTGAAAAAAACCGGGCTGGAGGCAAAGGAGAGACCTTTATCCCCGGCAGACCGTACTGGAACCGAAAAGACGGGACTGATTTTCTTCCCTGCTTTTGACTGGGCCATTTCGCCGACCCACCCGGAAAGAGAAGAGCGGCTTCTTTATACGAGGGACCAGATCTTTGAAGAAGGCCTTATGGACCTGCCGGAAATAGCCGAATATAAGCCCCGCCTTGCCGAGTACAGGGATGTTGCGCGAGTCCACTTCTGTGTGCCTGATATAAAAGCCCAGGCTACAACTCCTCACCTTATCGCAGCAGGGAGCTGCCTGGTGCTTGGGGACGCCCTTATGAAAGCGGAGGTAAAGAATGCTTTTGCGCTTGTCCGCCCGCCCGGGCATCATGCAATGACGGTAGCGCATGGGAACCGGGGATTTTGTAACATCAATAACGAAGCTATCCTTGTGGAATACCTGAGAAAAAAATACGGGATCCGCAGGATTGCAATTGTGGATACCGACGTGCATCACGGGGATGGAACCCAGGAAATTTTCTATAATGATCCTGATGTGCTTTTTATCTCCTTCCACCAGGACGGAAGAACGCTATACCCCGGCTCGGGCTTTATAAGCGAACTTGGAGGCCCAAAAGCCCTTGGCACCACAATCAATATTCCCCTGCCGCCGGGAACCCCTGATGAAGGTATACTTTACGTGCTTGATTCTCTTGTACTGCCGATTCTTGAGGATTTCAAGCCTGAGCTTGTCCTTAATTCTGCGGGACAGGATAACCACTATACCGACCCGCTGGCAAATATGCGCTTTTCCGCACAGGGCTACGCAAAACTGAATGAGAAACTTGCCCCTGACATGGCAGTGCTTGAAGGAGGCTACGCAATTCAGAGTGCTCTGCCGTATGTGAACACAGGCATAATCCTTGCAATGGCAGGGCTTGATTATTCCTGCGTAAGGGAGCCTGATTTCAAGCCGGGCATGTTTGTCCAGGCTGCAAGAGATAGAAAGGTGCTTGAAGAAACGGTTGCGGCTCAGCTCGAAAACTGGGAAAACAGGGACAGGCTCGTAGAAGCCGAGGTGACGAAACACGGAGATTTCTACAGCCGGAGAAAACAGATCTTTTACGATACGGATATGATTCAGGAGTTACAGGAAGAGAGAATCCGAATGTGTCCCGACTGCCAGGGGTACAAGACCATAGATTCCAGTGCCCACAGGAGCACAAATGACAGCAGGATCTTCGGGATTTCGGTTCCAATCTATGCCTGCGGGAACTGCCAAGCTGAAGCCAGGGAGGAATACAGGAAAAGGCTAAATCTTCCGCAATACGAGCATGTCTACCTGCAGGACAAAAAACAGGACGAATACAGGGCATATAATTCGAGGACAAAACAGGAAACGATTTATTGAGGCGGGAAAGAACCTTTCAGGCAAGAAATCTCTTATTAAAGGTTATACAGTTTTTTCTTCATCTTGCCTGTTTTTTCTCCATATTACCTATTTTTCTTCATTTTACCTATTTTTCTTCATTTTACCTATTTTTCTTTATGTTGAATATTTTTTAGATACCGCGCTCATTTTTCTTCATACCGCTCAATTTTCTTTATCCTGCTTATTTTTATTTTTTCCAGCCTCTCAACTCACAGTATTTGGTTTTTTGCAACCTTCCGTCTCTTTTAGTATTTTTCATGCAGCGAATTATCCGTTCCTGAAATGCGCTTGAAGTCATCCCGTTTTGCCAGAATCTACAGGAGAACTCTGAATTACCTTTAAGCTCTTACTTCGCAAATGGCGCGTCCTGTACAGGTGCCCTTTTCGAAGGAGAAAATGAGAAAGGACTGCATATAGAGAATATCACATATTTTTTAAGAGGAAATTTGTGAAGATAACAACATTTTCTGGTAGCACTTACTAAATATATTAATTTTGCCCTTCTAAATGAAGATAATAAGGCTTTCACACACCCGGGGAAAAGTAAAAAATCTGAATTGGCTGCCTGCAGAGTGATTCAAAAATATATCTGATTCTTAATTCCGGCAGCAAGATGAAGGCAATAAAAAGAGTAGATAGAGTCAGTGTGGACTTATTTTCAACTTAATATAATTGAAAAAGGATAGTGGAGAATGACAGACAGGAGCAATTCGGGAATTTCAATAAGCTTAGACGTTATTAAAATTCTATTTTTCTAATATCCTGAAAAGCAGGCTAATCAAAACCGTTATGTTTATATTGTATTTGCAATTAGTTTCTAATTAATTTAAGGGAGTGGCATTTACAATTACCTTTATTTGTATGGAGGAATTTCACATAAACGGAATAAAATTTTTGTTACTAACCCTTTTAATACTCACGCTAAGCTCCTGTATCGGAGCAGCCGCTGAGGTTCATCCAGGTGACTCAATACAGGCCGCGGTGAACAGTGCAAACCCCCAGGGTGATACAATTATCGTATACCCGGGAACCTATACAGAAAATATTGATATAAGTAAAACTAACAACCTGGTACTGATGTCAGCATCGGGAAACTATAGTGACACGATAATTGCTTCCAATGGCACAGCCAGAAATGTGATCTCTGCTAATTCCAGAGCCAATTTGGTAATTAAGGGATTTACGATCAGCGGAGCCGCAACAGAGCAATCAGGAATCTATCTGCAAAACTGCAAAGATTGTGTGATAGAGAATAACCAATTTCTAAACGATGCCATGGGAGTATATGTAAGGTCTTCCGGGAACACAACCATACGCAACAACATAGCTACTAAGACCGGTGGAATTGGAACAGGTAGAGGGATTAACATCCAGCAGTCCTATTCGTCCAATGTTTCAAACAATACGATCTCAAATCAAAATTTTGGGATCTATCTTTCCAGTACTTCCACAGGTAACAAAATTTCAAGAAACAATATAACCCAGAGTGCTAACCACAGTATAACTCTGGAAAGATCAGACGCTAATATTCTCGAAAACAATAATGTAAAATCACATGCAAGATATGGAATTTTGCTTTCGGATTCGAGTAACAATATCCTGAGAAACAATAATGTGTCCGACGGAACCAATGGAATCTACCTGGTAACTTCTCCTGAATATATAGCCTCAAATACCTTTACGAAAAACAATACAATCTCAGGCAACACTGTAGATTTCGGCAGTCAGCATGATATTATGCTGGATAATACAACCGATAACAATATAACAGGCAATACGATTTCCAGCAGTCCGTATGGAGTAGCTGTAAGGTATTCCAATAATAACATACTTACCGGCAATAATGCTTATAATAATACCCTCGGTTTATATGTAACCCTGACATCCACAGACAACATACTTTCGGGTAATAAGGCAAATTCAAACAGGGGTGCCGGCATCGGTCTTTTTAGAGTTAATGGGAATACAATTGAAAACAATGAGGCAAATTCCAACGCCAATCAGGGCATCATTCTGGACAACTCAAGCAATAATAAAGTGCTCAATAACAGCGCATCCAGAAACGCCAGGGGCATTTTCGTAAGTTCATCGTCCAGAGAAAACTTACTCTCAGGCAATATTGCAAATTCCAATTCAGGTAACAGTGGTTTCAGCGCTGATGGCATCCTGCTTGAGAACACCAGCGGTAATGACCTTATAAATAACATTGCAAGTTGGAACAGCAGATATGGTATCTATTTAGCGAGTTCCAATAACAGTTCTCTTGTCAACAATACATTGCAGAACAATGTAAGAGGTATTAGCCTATCAGGATCAGCAGGTAACACAATTTCTAAAAATATAGCTATTGATTGCTCTGAATCTGGGGTATTCCTCACGATTTCCACTGATAACAACCTGTCCAGAAATGTAGTTTACAATAACGGCCAACAGGGCATCTCCCTTGACTCTTCCGGGAATAACGAAATCTCGGGCAATAACATTAGTTCAAACGCTAATGGAATTTACATGTGCCCGAGGAGTTATGGAAACTGGGTCTATGACAACTATTTCAACAATAATAATAATGCAAACATCAGAAATAATCAAAGCTCTTGGTACAGAGAAATAGTTTCGGGCAAAAATGTTATGGGCGGCCCGTATATAGGAGGAAATTTCTGGGGAAGTCCGTCATACATGGGATTCTCAGATAATAAGTCCAACCCTGATGGAAACGAAGACGGCATTATTGATATCCCCTTTGTCTCATCTAACGGTATTACTGTCTCAACTAACGGTAATATCACGGACAATTATCCATTGACACGTGTGGTACTGCCTGTAGCATACTTCAGCGCCAGTACAACAAAAGGCTTTGTACCTCTTAAGGTCGAGTTTACTGATTGGTCACAGGATTCTACCTCTATAAGCTGGGACGTTAATGGTGACGGGAAAACTGACAACAGCAGCAAAACCTTTGTCTACGTGTACGAAAAGCCAGGCACTTATAAGGCCAGCATGACAGCAAGCAACAAAAACGGGACAGATACAAAATATCTACAAATAATAGCAGAAGAATTTAAAGTTTATCCAGTTGCAGACTTCAGCGCCAATGTGACAAGCGGCAGTGCTCCTCTCCCGGTCCTGCTTACCGACCTATCGAAAAATGCAACCTCAAGGAACTGGGATATTGGCGGTGACGGAACTATTGAGTCCACGGATACGAGCATTGTTTATGTGTTCACAACTCCTGGAACCTATACTGTTAGCTTAACTGCGGTCAATCCAAACGGCACTTCCCCGGCAAAGACTGCCCAGATAAATGTAATGCAGCAGAGCAGTCCAGATGATAACGATAATGGTGGAAACAACCGCAAGAGCGGCGGCGGTGGCGGCGGCGGCGGTTCTCCCGAGCCAGCAAGAAATGTTCAGGTTAAGGAACTCTCACAGACACATGTTGCAAGCGGAAAACCTGTGAAATTTGATTTCGCAAAGAATGCCACCTGCGTTGCATATGTGAGCTTTGATGCAAAGAAAACCGCAGGCAAGACCACAACCATTGCCGAGCAGCTCAAAGCAAAATCAACTCTGACTTCAAATCTGTCCTCAGGTGAGGTTTATAAATACTTCAACCTCTGGGTGGGAAACGCAGGATTTGCAACGGAAAAGAACATTGAGAACCCTGTAGTGTGCTTCAAGGTTGAGAAATCCTGGCTTGAGGATAAGGACATTGACCGGAATTCAATCATACTCAACAGGTATAGCGACAAAAAATGGTCACAGCTG
>NZ_SCHL01000028.1 GCF_004099695.1 Methanosarcina sp. MSH10X1
GCACATCAGTAGTGTAGCGGTCATCACCGGGCGTTGCCAACGCTCGAACCCGGGTTCGAATCCCGGCTGATGTATAATAACTGACGAAGCAGATTAAAGTTAAGAGTCAGGCAATCTATCCAGTTCTCTATTCTTTCTTCAGTCTCTATTCTTTCTTCAGTCTCTATTCTTTCTTCAGTCTCTATTCTTTCTTCAGTCTCTATTCTTTCTTCAGTCTCTATTCTTTCTTCAGTCTCTATTATTTCCCTGTTCCAGGTTAGCTCTATTTCCGAAATAAACATGTATTAAAACTTTTTGTTTTGGGTTAGAAACTTCTTTTAGTTATCCAGCTTTTCAGCAAAATATACTTTTTTGAACAAATAATTCCTGGATTAATTTCATGAGTTCAATTTATACTTTTTTTTGTCAAGTTTTAGAACGACATCAGACCCAATGTTAACCTATACTAAAGTTCTGAGTTTAGTGCAGGTGGTAGTCATAGGTCTGGGAAATAAAATGTGTTAACCAGCTCATTGTCAACCAAAAAATTAATTAAAACATAAAATCATTATAATTATTGGATATACATCTCGAGAAGACAGAGAGACACGTCTGCTTGAAGAGATCTATACCAACTATGTTGCAAACCTGAAAAATCGTAGGAGATTTGAAAATGACAGGAAAGTTCCAGAAAAGAAATGCAGAAAGGAAAGGCATCAGAAAAGAATATGAACTGGAGCAGAAGTTAATAAAGGAAATCGTAGACGAAATTCAGGTAAGCGGCGGTGGATCTATAGAGTGAGTAGAAAAGTACACATAACAATCCAGGCTGGAGAGATTTCCGAGCAGACCGTAGAAATAGCTGAGAGTGCTACCTACGAAGACCTGCTTAATACTTTGGATATAAATCAGGAAACAGTACTTGTATTAAATGGAGGGAATGCTGTCCCCCTTGATGGGGCAGTCAGTTCCGATAAGCTTACAATTCTCAGAGTTGTCACAGGGGGCTGACCTGCCAGCAAAAGGCAGAACCCCTCCTTTATTACAATTCCTTTTTTCCACCTTTTTTAAAGTCTGATATAGAGTTTTTTATCACTAAGAGCGTTTCTTACCAAGCCTTTTCAAAAAATGCTTGAGCGAAAACCTTTTGAGAAAAGGTTTTATCGAAAACTCTGATTTATCTAACCGGTGTAACCGGGGCGGGCTCAAGCGACGCCACGCTTGCGGGACAGCGGTTTGTAACTCAATCCATGTACACAGAATAGCGGTGGATAACTCCCCTGGTATATATTCCAAGCAAACTGGTTTAAGGTGGAATTAAGGCGAGGGATAGAAGGATATGAAAGGGGAGATAATGAAAAGAGAAGGTCTAAGAAGCTCGATGAGAATTAAACCGGGGAGAAGAGGAGAAGAGGCGCAGTAAAAGGCTCAAGAACCCGGAATTCGTTATTTTTAACGGGGGAAAAGACAATTGAGTGAGCAGAGAGAATCAAGAGTAAAGAGCAGGAACGAAAAATAATGAGAAGATTTTTACTTCCATAATGGTCGAACCCCAGAAGAGGATTGTCAGCCATTATGGAGCAAATCCTGTTTGAGGGTCTTTACTTTGAGGGAGTAAGAGGCACTTTTTTGCTCATGACCTTCAGTTTCTTAATTGCTGAGATAGTCGCCTGAGATTCTTTGTAAATTTTGTCTTCGTAATAACTTATGATCTCGTCAACGGGAGCTGCAAGAGCATAAATCTTTATCGGGCGCCCTTTACCAGGTTTCTTCTCCGAACGAACGCTGACCCATGACTGGTTGCGCATCAGCCTCATTGCAAGGCTCACTTCGGGTTGTCTTAATCCGGTACTGATTTCGATTTCACGGGATGATGCCTCGTCAACATTCATAAGATATGCCATGGTTGTAGCGACATTTCTGGACATCCCGAGGTTCCTTAACGTTTCAATAAAAATGTGGTCGTTTTCGTCCAGCACTTTTACTTCATAGTCTTTCATGATAACCCCTTCATACTTGTAGTTTAATGGATATGTTTGTCAGTTAAAATAATATCAAGATAATTATGTTTAGACCTTCAAAGAATGCTTTTATAATTACCTCTCAAAACTGACAACAACTGGTAAATATATACACTGTAGATATATTTATACGGTAACGTATTTCGTTTTGAAATTTTAAAGACGATAAAAAACGTTTTTACGTAATATAGCGGATTGTTTCCGTTTTAAGTCCAACAACCGGTTATTAAAAACAAATAATATATGTTTATAACCGACTACTAGAGCCCCGTTTTATGACATTGATGGGAAGGGCCTTACAGATTTAACAATTAAACCTGTATACGTATATAATTAGAAGGTTATTCATCTCCAACAATTAATAATGTACTCATACTATTTAAAGTTGTATATATTAAAAGGGAATTGAAAAACTTTCAGTCACTCCTGGCATGTGTTACTGTGTGAAAATGTTCATATATAGAGGCTATTATAATAAATGAATCCGAATAAAAAATTTCAAGCCTCATGGTAAAAATACTATAATCCAACTGATTAATAATTTGGGTTCCGGTTTCAGGAGAAAGTGCGGTTAGAGCTATGATAGAAGTATTAAATTTCCAATTCAGGTGAAGGAAAAGAATAATCACACTGGGCAAATTAAACCTTGGGATCCCCTTTAATATCAGTTATTTCTCTAAAGAGAGAAAAAGATTTAAAAAATAAAAGAGATAAAATATTATTAGAAATACATTACTCCGAGTTACAATGATTACAGCTACAAAAAATAAAGCAGACATCGGAAGAATAAAGGCTGGTAAATATCTCAATTACTAAGCTGTTTGTATTTAACGGATTTACTCTTGTTAACTCATCTTTCCTTATCAACTCATTTCTCTATGTTAACTATCCTCTGCTGGAAAAAACTAATCGGGGACCGCGGTCATGAAATGCATTTAGGAGCGCGAGTTAAGATCAAAACTTAATAAAATAAATACAATTAAATAGAGTCAATAGTTAGATAAGCCCATTAACCAGGCACATCAAGCCCTTATTTAATTGGTTTAAATTGATTGCTCAAGCCTGCCGTCCGGTAAACCATCCAGACCCACCATTAAGTCAATTATTAACCGAAACTGATAAGTTCGAAAGTTAAGAAAACAACGAGCAAGAGTTATGGTATGTCCTGCGGGCAAATTATACAGCAAAATAAAGAGTACATCAATATCCAGAAAGTTGAGTTCGCTTCAAGATAAAGACAAAACCGATAAAAAGAGTTGATACAACGATCGAGCTGATAATAAAAGCGTTCTGGCTGATGATTCCGGCGTACCTTCCCAATCCTTTTGCTGCTGTTTTCGGCGGTGGTAAGCCGATTGACGGAGGCCGGACCCTAAGGGACGGAAGAAGGATTATAGGAGATGGAAAAACTTACAGAGGACTTTTTTCAGGCATTTTCTTCGGAGTGCTTGCAGGTAGCATCCAGATCTGGCTGAGTTCGAGAGGATTCGAAATCCTGGGCACTGAGATGCCAGCTTTCGGCGCAAACTATGCCGAGGCTTTCAAAGTTGTCCTGGCACTTGCCTGCGGCTCACTTTTCGGAGATATGTTCAAGAGCTTTTTCAAGCGCAGGATGGGCCTGAAAAGAGGAGCTCCGCTTCCACTGGTAGACCAGCTGGATTTTGTAATCGGCGCCTGGGTTTTTGCATACCTGACAGCTCCGGAATGGTTCATAAATAATTTTACAACTTCGGTAATGTTAACCATCCTCATAACGACACCTCTGCTGCATCTGACGACAAATATAATAGGATACTTCACAGGTATAAAGAAAGAGCCGTGGTAAACTTGCAGAAGTTAACACAAACGTTCTCAAAAAAAGGCTTAATCACAAACTTTTTCCGAAAAAGTTTGATCAAAAAGGCTTGATCACAAACTTTTTCCGAAAAAGGCTTGATCACAAACTTTTTCCGAAAAAGTTTGATCAAAAAGCCTGATCACATACTTTTTCCGAAAAAGGCTTGATCACAAACTTTTTCCGAAAAAGTTTGATCAAAAAGCCTGATCACATACTTTTTCCGAAAAAGTTTGATCAAAAAGCCTGGGAATTGATGCTGTTATCGAGATATATAATATTTAATATGTTGCAGGTAATATTTAAAAACAAATAGCTAATAAGGCTGCAAACAGGTGAGATCATGAGCAAACCGGAAATAGAAAGTGAAATAGAGACGCAAAAACAGGAACTGATAGCAGCCCTTAAAGCCTGCGGAGCTGTACGCTACGGGGACTTTACGCTTGCCTCAGGGAAGAAAAGCAAATATTACATAGACATTAAAAAAGCCAGTACTGATCCTAAAACCTTAAAACTTATAGCGCGGCAGGCAGCATTCAGGATAAAACAAATGGATGTTAATATAGTGGCAGGTGTGGAACTTGGGGGTGTGCCGCTGGCAACCGCGGTTTCAATGGAGGCTGACCTTCCTCTGCTTATAGTCCGGAAAGCCGTAAAGGGCTACGGCACAAAGAGCAGGTTCGTGGGCGACATTAAACCGGAAGACCGGCTTGTAATGCTTGAAGATGTGACAACAAGCGGAGGCTCGGTCAGGGATGCAATTGAGGTTGTCAGGGAAACCGGAGCAAATGTTAAGTATGTAATTACAGTCGTGGACAGGGAAGAGGGAGCCAGAGAAAACTTAAACGAGACAGGTACGGAACTCGTTCCTCTTGTGAGTGCAGGTGATCTCTTAAAGTAAGGAAAGTGCGAGAGCCCTTCCATTGTTAACGAGGCTTTTCAGATTTTACTTTAGAATCCCTAATCGCTGTAAGGAGACACTCAAGAACTTTGGCAAAACCGGATGATTAAAAATAAGGATTACTGCAACAATATTTTATCACGAGTTGCCTCTCATTTTTGCCTTCATTGAATGTATCTACATGCCTGCGGGATTCCGATTCGCAATCTGGATGACTGCGTTGATTAGCTGTTTTCTTTTAGCATCAAGCCTTTCAACGCTTTCTGGGCTTCAATAAGATCATTAAAACCTGCTGCTACTTCCGGATACTCATCCTGGAAAATTTCATATGGATTCGTTCGCGCCTGTAATCTCGTGAGAAGAATTTACTCTTTTTCACTTAATAAAACCAGGTTATGGACACTGGAAGGCAGCACAGGTAATTAAAAAACACTGAAAAGAACGACTTTTGTGTAGATCTGAAGCCTGACAATGAGAAGATATTTATCAGAAGAAATAGAGAACTAGGAAGTCCTTGAGTGTATCTCTGATAAAAAGCATTGTCAATAACAACAGATAAGTGCATAAAGTAACGTCGAGAGGTTTTGAGGACTGAAATTCATTACCTTTTCTTATCTTACCCCATTATCAGTACATATTGAAATCAAACCTGATATTGAAATCAAACCTGAATATAATAAAGTAATCTTTTTAAAACCAGGAGAATAAAAATGAAAATTTTGCTTATCGGCGGAGGCGGGAGAGAGCATGCAATCGCCGAAGGAATCAAGAAAAGCAAGCATAACCCCTCCCTTTATGCGTTAATGGCGAAGAAAAATCCCGGAATTGCCGCCCTCTGTGAGGATTTTCTCCTTGAGAAGGAAACCGAGATTGAAAAAGTCGTTGAGTATGCAAAGGCCAGAAATGTTGAAATAGCTTTTGTAGGTCCCGAAGCCCCTCTTGCAGCAGGAGCTGCGGATGCCCTCTGGGAAGCCGGAATTCCGGTTGTAGGACCTAAAAAAGCCTGTGCGATTATAGAATTTGACAAAGCCTGGGCAAGAAATTTCATGAAGAAATATGGAATTGCAGGCTGCCCTGCCTATGAGGTTTTTACAGAAAAAAAGCCTGCCCATGCTTTCATAGAAAAACTTGGAGACGTGGCAGTCAAGCCCTCGGGTCTGACAGGGGGCAAAGGCGTAAAAGTTATGGGAGACCAGCTCCCTGACCTTGAAGCTGCCAAAGCCTACACAAGTGAGCTTCTCGAAAAAGGAGCCGTGGTTATCGAGGAACGCTTTATAGGAGAAGAATTTACTCTCCAGGCGTTTGTGGATGGAAAAAATCTTGCTTTCTTCCCTGCAGTGCAGGATCACAAGAGAGCCTATGAGGGAGACCTCGGACCCAATACAGGCGGTATGGGCTCATATACCGACGCCAGGGAAATCCTGCCTTTTATGCTCCCTGAAGATCTGGAAAAAGCAAAGAAGATTATGCAGGATACCGTAAAGGCACTCCATGAAGAAACTGGAACCGGGTACCAGGGCATTCTCTATGGCCAGTTCATCCTTACAGCCAGCGGTCCCAAGGTAGTGGAATTCAATGCGCGATTCGGTGATCCCGAAGCCATGAACGTGATTCCTCTCATTGAAACCGATTTTGTGGAAATCATGTCTGCGGTGGTTAAAGGAACCCTTGGAAGCCTCCCTGTAAGTTTCAGCAGGAAAGCGACTGTCTGTAAGTATGCAGTTCCTGCTGGTTATCCTGATAAGCCTGAAAAGGACAGCGAGGTAACTGTAGGAGACATAGGGAAAGCTTCGATTTACTATGCCAGTGTCTATGAAAAAGACGGAAAAGTTTATACAACAACTTCCCGCGCCATTGCAGTTGTCGGGGTTGCGGAAACCATAGCTGCAGCCGAAAAAATTGCCCAGAGCGCCCTTGAAAACCTTCATGGTAAACTATTTTTCCGGAAAGACATTGGGACTGCTGCACTTATCCAGAAGAGAATTGACCATATGAGAGAACTCAGGGGTTAACCGCACAAAAAAGTTACTGTTCGGAATTATCTAATTGATAGAAGTAAGTTAACTGCCTGAAAAGTCCTGCAAATGTACGGCGTGAAAATAAGTACTATGCAGTAATATAAAGTTTAAGTTCAGCCAGAATGAAGTAAATTCAGCTATAATGGAGTAGATTTAGCTAGAATAAAGTCGGGGTTGAAGCGATGAAGAAGGATGTACTTTCGATAACTGACCTGTCCAGAGAGGAGATATACGAGCTCCTCGAATCGGCCGCAGACCTGAAAGCAAAACGCAAGGCAGGAGAATCTACAGAGTTCCTGAAGAACAAAAGTCTCGGGATGATCTTCGAGAAATCTTCCACAAGAACCAGAGTATCCTTTGAGGTCGCAATGACCGACTTCGGGGGACATGCCCTTTACCTGAACTCCAGGGATATCCAGATAGGAAGAGGCGAGACTATTGAGGACACTGCCAGAACCCTCTCAGGCTACCTTCATGGAATTATGGCAAGGGTTATGAGCCACGAAACGGTAAAGAAATTAGCTGAATACTCAGCAATACCCGTAATCAATGCACTTTCGGACCGGGAACACCCCTGCCAGATCCTGGGCGATTTCATGACCATAATGGAATATAAGCGCAGGTTCGAAGGCCTTAAGTTCGCCTGGGTGGGAGACGGGAACAATGTCTGCAACTCAGCCCTGCTCGGCTCGGCTATCATGGGGATGGAATTTGCAGTCGCCTGCCCGAAAGGATATGAACCGAAAGCCGAATTCCTTGAAAAGGCAAAAGCTCTCGGAGGCAAGTTTACTATTACCGATGACCCTAAAGCTGCCGCAAAAGATGCGGATATCATTTATACGGACGTCTGGGTCTCCATGGGTGACGAAGCCGAACAGGAGAAACGCCTGAAAGACTTTGCCAGATTCCAGGTCAACACCGAACTCCTCGGAGCCGCAAAGCCGGATGTAATAGTTATGCACTGCCTGCCAGCCAGGCGTGGCCTTGAGATTACGGATGAAGTCATGGACGGCAAAAATTCCGTAATTTTCGATGAAGCCGAGAACCGCCTGCATGCACAAAAAGCCCTTATCCTGAAATTGATGAGATGAAAATCTTATCAATTCCAAATTTATTTATATATTTTTATAGTCTCAAGCAGTTTCTGGATTCTGTTTTTTGGTTTGAGTATAAAGGCAAAGGAAATTATTGGAAGAGTTCAGGCGAATTTCGTCCTCCGAACAGGCTTTCAAGGAAAAAGTATAAGAACAAAGAGCACTACTATTGCTCCTGTTACATAAGCCACATCATGCGAGAGTTGCCCAGCCAGGTCAAAGGCGCTGGATTCAGAGTCCAGTCTCGTAGGAGTTCGTGCGTTCGAATCGCACCTCTCGCATAATACTTTTTTTAATTGATTCTATGCTTTTATCTATTCTTTGAGTTTCTTATGAGTTGCGGCAAGATGAATTCCTAAGCAAACGAATTTAAGATTTGGTATGAGGATCCGAATCCTCAAAATCTCGCATTTCAGATTAAACTTTTAGGTATAAATAACTTAAAAATAGAAAGTCAGATGTTTGTATGCAATTATAAAATGTTAAAAGTACCATTTTTAGGACTTATGAATACTAAAGTTAATTTTCTAGGTATTTAATGATTCCTTGGATAAACCCAAAGTCAAACTTCGTCTCAAAATCTTGTAATTTAAAAATCAATAAAACATGTGAAAATGTTATGAGCACTTTCACATCAAAAATGAATAGTGAAATGTTAATTTACGTCTTCACCAAAAGCACTTTAAATTTATTTTTAATACTTATCGTCCTCATCGCTTATAAATCTCGTAAGTGTTCCTCTTATCTTAGATTTGCTCATTAGATTATATTCTAAGATCTCAGAAGTAGTGGCTCCTTTTTCTGACATTGAATAGAATGTTTTCTCACCTAATAATACATATTTCCAAGTGCAATTCATCCTATTTTCTTCGTTTAGTTCGTTTATCTTATTGATCCAGTCAACTGTGGAAATCTGTTTAAGTTTTACGTTAGGACTATTTACATCTCTTTCTGCTTTTGTTTCTACTAAGTAAATTATATTATTTACTTTAACTATGAAATCAGGGAAATAATGAGATAACAATCCATCCTCTCTAATATAAAGAATACTAGCAAAGTTATGAGCATATTCATTTATTTTTACAAATTTTTCTACTTTTGCGTCCCTATCAATAAATTCGATAAATGCCCTTTCAAATCCTCCCTTATTGCTAGGGAAAGGAACTTTTGGATAGATTGATTTTGAAACTTCTATGCAATATCTTTCTCTTCCTTTAATCTCAGTGACCTCAGAAAATTGTCTTTTTACAATCTTTGCTTCATTTACATCCAGTTTATTCTGTAAATCGTATATACTCGTACTGATGTTTCGTATTATATGCTCTGTAATTCTTGATTCTGTAAGTAGAAGTATCTTCCAATTATTATCTATGAGAGGATCAAATTCCTGATTAAATAATTTATATCTGATATATCTGTCAGCAAGTTGAGCTATTTGAGCAGTATTGATCTGCATCACAGGAAAATTTTTTGTACTTCTTTTTGAAATCTTAACAGGAACAGCAGAAACGATATTAATTAATTTTGAGACAAATGAGTTATAATTTTTTGCATTAAATATATCTGCGGTTACCGTGTATTCTCCAAATCTTGTTCTTACGGTTAGCTCTTCTCCATAAAAGATATCTCCGTCTTGTTTTGGAATAATATTCTTTAATTTATCTAAGGAAGTTGGAAAAGGCTCAAGGTCTTCAACAGATAACTCACCTACTTCAATAAATTCTTCTTTATCGTGAATTATGATCGGCCAAAAAAGATCATAGTCCTTGTAATCCTCTTTTAATCCGATATTGATTAAATCTCCAATAACTCTTTCACGCTCTGGAACTTTCTCAACTTTACCAATAGCGTCTTCTAAAACCCTTTCATAAAATTCAATAAAGGCAGGATGTTCAACAATGCTTAAAATATCTAAATAATTGTCGGGCTCTTGTTTTTTGACTAATAATTTATCTCTATTTTCGTTTTTAATCTCGGTATAATCAGGTTCTCTCCACATCAATCTTAAACCTCTACCGATTACCTGCTCTAAAAGAATATATGAGGTACTTGACCTTAAAGGAACGATGACACAGATATTATTTACATCAAACCCTTCTCTTAACATAAGAACTGAGATAACGACTTTTGGATTTGCATGTTTATCGAGATTGAACAGTCTTTGTTTAATTGCATCCCATTCATCAGGCTTAACCTCACCTTTTTTATTTGAGTGAATCTCCATTATTTCATCATCAGATAAGCCTTCTAGCTTGAAAAATTGAGTTACATAAGGAACAACACTGGTGTCTTCACATATAACCAGCATTTTAGGATATTTTTCCTTGTCAAAGCTTGTAAATCCGTCTTCCAAAATTTTCAATTTGCTTAGCCCGGCTCTGAGCATCACCCTTTGACCATCAGATAGTTTGATATCTTTTCCATCTTTTTCAGCTTTGAAGTCTAAAGGAAGGGCTGCTACCTCTTTTCTTTTGTCAATGGCAACAGTCTTAACCAAACCTAATTTTATGGCTTCTTTAAGTTCAAAATTAGAAATTATATGAGGGAAATAGTGTATTTGTCTATTTTGCCCGCTTCCGGTAACATTATAAGGAGTTGCAGAAAAATCTATTTGAATAAATTTGTCTTTTTTATCCTTCTGAATTTTGCTTAACGCTTTTTGCCACTTTTTCTCTAAAACTTCATCTTCTTTTTTCCATTCTCCTAAATGATGAGCTTCATCATTGAAAACAACAATATCAGATAAATTAGCGAGAAAATCTAATTGTTTCCCTTTGAAATATTGACTATCCAAAACATCTAAACTGTGACCCGCTGAAGTTCCTGGTCTTATTGGGAATTCCTTTTTTACTATTATGCTTGGATCTTCCAATGGACTAATATCCTCGTCATTTTCTTCAGCTTCAACCAATAAATGCCAGTTGGTTATTGCTATTAACCCGTCTCCAGTAGTCTTTCTTGCTATTTCTTCCTTAGTACAGACTGCTGATTGGATAAAATTGAAAATTTCTTCTCTATATGGTTCTGGAATAAAGATGTCCTCGAATTTCTTTAGATCTGAGGTATCAAAATCTCTTTGCCCGTTTTCTTGAGTCTTTCCAAGATAAGCATCTAATAATCTTTCGTAAACAATCAACCCAGGAGCAACGAAAAGGAATTTTTTGGAGTAAGTCCCTGATGCTGTTTCTTCATGCTTTGCGTTAAGATATTGCCAGATAAGTAAAGCATGCATGACCCATGTTTTTCCTGTACCTGTTGCCATTTTTATGCAGTATTTTGGGTGTAGATACTTATTTTTTTGCATATCCAAGAGATCCATTTCCTGCAATAATTGAGGTTCAATTGTCATGTATATGTCTTGAACGTTCTTTAACTTCATGACTTCATGGATGTAAATAGAATTAAGGATTGATTGCCACTGGCCTCTGTGAAAATTAGAGTTTCTTAAATCTGCAAAACTTCCTTCAGGATCCCAGAATCTGAGTAAATCTTTAGTTACTGGTGTAACTTTATCTAAAAACCCCCCATTTTCCCATTCTGCATTAACAATAGCAGTTGTTGCTTCAGCTAGCTTTAAAGGTACATTTCTTGTTCCTGAATGTGTTGATTTTACCATTAATTCACTTCCTGAACAGTAACACTTTCAAAACCGAAAACATCTACCGCTTTAACGCAGATCTTTCTTTTTCCGTTAACTTTTGGAATTTCGAGTTTAGCTTTCTTTATAACTCTATAGGGATCACTATCATTCTCTGTGTTCTGCCTATAATCCTGCCACTTGCTCCTAAAGGTTTCTCCATCATAATCAGGGTCAATACTCCAGTACTCAATTAAACTCAATGGGTCTTTACCCATAATTTCTTCTAATTTTTCCTTATTTTTCTGGTCTAAAGGCAACACATCAGGAGAAAGGAGAGTATAATTATCTAATTCAACTTCAATAACATCATTTTCTTCTCCCAGTATTGCTTTCACTGGTTTAATTGTCAAATATTGGAGCGATGAGAATCTGACAGTTCCAGATTTTATGAGTTTTGCATAGCTCGCTTTTGACTTTAGTTGGTCCAATAAGTCAGGAGGGATAACCAAAACCTCTAATTTATCATCTTTAAGGTTATCCATTACCTTTCCAATATCTGGCTGGAAGTTCCATCCCAAAACAACAACTTTATCCCACCCTCCCATAAATGATGCTCTTAATTCTTGAGCTTTCTTTAAAGTGTTATAGCCAGTCATTTTTGAAGGAGAATCAACAAAGACAAGCGTTTTAGTTCTTTTATCATAACCTAAATTATTTGGTATTCCCTCCTGAATAGGGAAAGGCAATGCTCCATAAAGATTGATGACAACATGAGCAAGATCCCCAATAGTCCTGAAAGCAGATTTTTCAAACTGCTCTTTTTGATAATCCCCTATTGATTGATATAAGAATGGTTTTGCGTCTTGGTCAATTAGCCTTTTTCTCATGACCATGCAGGCAGGTTTTCCTAAATCAGACATTATCCATTTTCTTCCGGCTTTCTCGGCAACTGCTCCTGTTGTCCCAGAACCTGCGAAAAAATCTGCAATAATTGAATTCTCATTTGAACAATGTTCAATCATCAAATCGATAAGATCTTCATTTTTTTCTGTTTGATAATTGAATTTAAAGGAATATGCTGTAATATCATCCCAAATAGTGTCTCTAACTTCAAATTGTGTTTCTGCAATTTTATATTCTGGTTTTCCTGTTTTTGGATTAGGTCTTAAAATGCCTTCTTTGATTGCTTTTTCAGCGTTTTCTTTTGTCCATCTCCAATGGTTCCCATTCCTTGGTTTGAACCCGAATAATTCATAATCCATTCCATTTCGATGCCCTGATGCTTCAAAAGAATGGTATCTTTCATCTCTTTCGTTGTGTCTCAAAAATGGTTTAAATCTTGCATTAATATTTTTGCTGTAAAATAATACTGTATCATGACCAGAATTGATTTGTTTAACTGTTTCATATTCTTGAATATTCTTTTTTATTCTTTTAACAACAATTTCGTTTCTAAAATTCTCTTTTCCAAATATATCATCCAATATTATTTTTAGATAGTGCCCGATATGCCAGTCGATGTGAACAAAAATAAAACCTTGTTCACTCATGAGTTCTCTCATTAACATCAATCTTGGAACCATCATCTCGAGATAAGATACTGTTCCATTCTTCCACGTATCTGAATAAGCATGCTGTTCTATAACTGTAGGCATAGCTTCAATATCGACCGAAGGAAGATGTATTCTTGTCCTATAATCTGCTTTAGAGTCAAAAGGAGGGTCAATATAGATTAAATCAATTTTTCCCCTCATTGAGGGCATTCCTGTTGAAGGGTCTCCTGCTAAAAGTGCCTGCATTGCTAAAAGATTGTCTCCGTAAATTAGTCTGTCAAGCCAGTCTTTCTTAACATCGCCTTTAACAGTTTGACCTGTAAATGAGAATAAGCCTCCTTTAGATTTAGTTGGTAAAACCAATTCATTAGTTTGTAATGTGATTTTATTTTTTTTTGAAAGAGTATCCAGAATTTTTTCTGCTTCTTTGCTTCCACGTTCTATTACTTTAGGCAATTCTGTAATAAGAGATTTCGTTTCTACCATTATAAAAAACCCACGTGCTTTGATGTTTTTCTAATTAACTCAGTTTGGTAAAACACTATTAAAACTTTATTATTAAAGTTTTTATGGTTAATGTAAAAGATAGAGAAATATTAAGGAAAGAGTAGATATTATATATTTGTGAATAAATTGATGATAGACCGAGGATTATTGGGTGCTTTATCTCAAAAATATCCATTAGAAATTTTCCACGGAGCTAGAATACAATTATTAAAATCTCATATCCCTGATTCGTACATTGCTCGAAGTAATTCATATTCTGCGTCAATAACTTCAGGAGTTCTATCTTTGTTTAATAACGAATTCATTTTATCAAGTGCTCTTTTATAATTTTCAACTTTCACCGGGCAATCGAAAAGATAATTAATTTTTATTTGTGGCTTATCAGGGTTCTCTGCGTTCCATGAGGCCCTTAAGAAATTATGGTTCGCATCCATGACTTCAGCATCATAGATTAAGTCCATGCGTTCATGTTCAAGTAATTCGGATTCAGATACTCCACTGTCTACTAACCGCTGCCTGGCTCGTGCCTTTGCCATCTCAAACTCTTTAGAACAGCGCAAGAGTTCAGGAGTATATAATAAATTTTCGCTGGATTTGTTTGGTATTATGGGTTTTTTGGCTTAAGGTTTCCAGAACATCTAAATCCTTAATTATTCTCGGTTTCTGAGTGCTCGGCTTGAAAGACTGTAGTCTCGTAGGAGTTCGTGCGTTCGAATCGCACCTCTCGCATTAATTTTTTAATTACTTTTATGCTTTTATCTGGTTTTTAGGTTTCTTGTGAGTTGCAGAAGATACTTCTCTAAAGAGGCAGACTTAAGATTCTGGTTTGAAGGAATTCGTGGGTTCGAATTCCACTCATCGGACTGATCTATTGGGATATATACAAAGCCAGAAAAGTGTATTAGTTTGTGTGGTTTTTCGGCATAACCGTATTTGACTTTTTACTCAAGGTTATTTTTGAATTTCTCACTATTGTGAGATAAATGATTTATTCTTCCAAAATATATAAATATAAATTTAACATTTCAACATTAATAGCTTTTAATAATTATTAAAATCTGTGAAAGGAAATAAGCATGGAATGGATACTTTTAATAATTGCAGGATTATTTGAAACAGGATGGGCAATCGGACTAAAATATAGTGACGGATTAACAAGATTCTATCCAATGGTATTTACGGTTATTACTTTAATTTTAAGCATGTGCCTATTGGAAAGAGCTTTGAGAACATTGCCCGTTGGAACAGCTTATGCAGTTTGGACAGGTATTGGTATTATTGGGACAACAGTATTGGGAATATTCCTTTTCAATGAGTCAATGAATATAACACGAATCTTCTTTATTGGATTAATTGCTGTTGGTATTGGTGGATTAAAACTGGTATCAGCCTGATTATCTACCCCATAATATTTGATAGAAAATACTCTGATTCATGAGTGAGAGAAATGAACGATATTGAAGAAAAGATAACTGACATCGGTCATGAGATTTTTAAGGGCTATGGGGTTGATGATATCACTGCACAAATCCTATCAATACTTAACTTTGAATCAAATGAAATAAGTATGGAGGAATTAGCACAGAGAACCGGATATAGTCTTGCTTCCATAAGCCTTAAGATTAAAAATATTGAACAATTTTGGAGCATAAAAAGAATATACAAGCCAGGATCTCGCAAGACATATCTGTATATGGAAAAAAACCTGTTAGATGCTTTTGCTATCCAGATCAGGAATGGATTTGGAACCGAACTGGACATCGCAAAAACGAAAATAACTCCCCTTATAGAAGAATATAGAGAAAATGCCACTACTCAGGAACAAAAAACTAAACTACATACGTATGAGAATTATCTATCTGAAGTTAATAAGTTCGAAGAATTGATTCACTATATATACGATCAAATTGATCGTCTAAAGAAGAATCAAGTTTAAGTTATTGCTAACTCTGGATCACATAATGAACTTGGCGTCAAAGTGCTGTAGCCTAAGATAAGTGTAGTCGGAGTGGAATATTTTGCAATTTTGAATGATACTGAAAACAGTACCTTTGGCCTTTGGGAAGAAGATAAAGAAGGAATGTTCTCGAAATAAAGCTGGCAGTCATTCCTTCAAATCATCAGCCTCCAAATTGCCAGTATTAATAGTATTCATGAGTTTTAATAGAGGTAAATAGGAAATTCCTGTTCACGATTTATCCTTTAGTGACTCCCACTTTTCCTGGTATATCATTGATGGCGGCGCCCGTATGAGATAATATAGGCAGCGTTACGAAACTGGATCATAGGGTCGGCTGGCTCGATTCCCTCGGGCAATTGGGCTGGGAGGAAGAGAAGGGCGCGTTCCGCTGCCTCACTATCGGGGACAACTTTTGTGATCTCGATGACTCCGATATCGACGAGCCTGCGTGTTTCAGGCCATGCAGTTGAAGGGTCGTCTATCTTATCTCCCGGTTCCGATATCTGAACACGCAAATCGAGCCTGATTGGTGCACGCGCCAAACGCTGGCGAATCTCGTCTGCAAGATAGTCCGGAGCAGCTTTTTCAATCTCTTCTGCAGCCAGAAACTGGTTCCCCTCCTGGGGTTCAACACGATAGCGACCGAAACTTACCTGTTCCTGTGCATTGGTGAACTTGAAACTGTTGACTCCAAAATAAGTGAGTGTTGCATAGCTGACTGGCGGGGGCTGTTGTGATTCCAGGAACGACTTCGCAACCGGATGTGTTGCAAGGTAAGTATCAGCCGGTGTCGGAGTTGCAACTCCGGGACCACTGGAACCAATTGCAATGAGGAGTTGCCGAAACTCATCAGTGGTGGCGGCAGGAAATCCATTGAACGAGTGTATCACAAGATCCGTTTCCGATCCATCAGGCAGGTGAAACTTCACTGCCAGACCGCGGGGGTTTGCAAGAGCGTCTGTGTCTGAAACCGTGGGTATGCCTGCAAAATCGGAAAAACGCACGGTAACAGGAACTGCTACCTTCTGAAAATGCGGTGCCTTACTCAATGTCGCTGCCGAAGGACCTGGGAGAAATCTTCCCTCCAGCACGATACCCTTAGCATGGATTGCGCGATTATGGGTTTGCTTGCCGAAAACAAGATTTATTGCGT
The DNA here is from genome assembly GCF_004099695.1 of Methanosarcina sp. MSH10X1. GTDB lineage: Archaea > Halobacteriota > Methanosarcinia > Methanosarcinales > Methanosarcinaceae > Methanosarcina. Next base: position 16,601 of record NZ_SCHL01000028.1, read on the forward strand.
CGACTAACTCAGCCGGTGTCGAGCTTTGAGGCGAGGAGATCTCCAGACCTTCCTCTGCCTGTTTTTCTCCGATTTCTTCATTCGAAAGTTTATGGTGCTCCTCATCCGATGACATTACAAAAATCTCCTTTCAATTATTTTGAATATGAGCTTCATGCCGAATATCTCTTAATTCCTGTATCACAGGACGCGACCCAATAACCATAAGTTTAACAACTGCCTGGTTGATGGTAATTCGTTATGACTTTCCGGATCATTGTTTCTCTAAAGAATGTAGTATCTCGAATTCACCGAAGACTCGCAATTTACCCCTGCATGACGAATTGAAAAATACGAGCGAATCTTCATTCCCCTGGTTCCTGAGAGTCGTGCATGTGCCGTACAAGGCATCCTTTTAGACCTTCAGCCTGACGTACCTGAATCTGGAAAGTCGGAACCGAGGCGCCGAACGGTGTCATCTGGTTCTCAGCTCATGCAAGATCAGCCTGGATACAGGTTGAGTCCTTTAAACAACAGTGTCCTGCGCACTGCTTTTATTAATTAAAATTCACTTTTGCCAATTTGCGACCTGACTTCCAGATGTAGCGTTTATTTGCTATCTGACTTTCAGATGTAGCTTTTTATCTTCGGAGTCTAAATCAGGTCGATTTACCGTTCTGGCAGAAATACATAGACGGCGTTCCTTCTCCGAGATTGTACTCATTCCAGACTGCGCAGGTATAACAAATGCATTGCTGGTCAGGGTTAAGGTCCTGACAGGTAGCTTTGCCTGTAGAACAGTATATCCCCGGAACGTCCTGAGGCTCCGGAACTCCTCCTTTCCGTGCATTTTCCAATCCTTTCACTAATTTTCAAGCTTATCCATCGCACATTTACTGTTAGCCTGGACAGGACATTTCGGACACATACATTTCTTGATATTATCTACAGTATACGGAACTTTTGGACTTTCGCTCGTATTCACCCTATCCCCCGAAATAATATTAATGAAAAAATATCCATTCATACTTTGGGTTTAGAACATAAAAGCCTTTTCAGTTTCGGAAAAATTGTAGCTTATGCGGTTGGACCAGAGTTCGGTAGGCAGAGCCCAAATATTGATATTTTATTAATTCTTCGAGTTTACCAATGATATAATTACATTGGTCAAAGTTACTGATAGAAGAAACAACTTTAAGCATTCAGATGATTCTTTTTCCGTTTTCGTAACAATGAATGTCAATAAATTATGTAGCGGATAATAATAATTTTCCAGTCTACTTTGAATGTAGGAGACTTTCTGAGAATTTTCGTGAACTATCTTAGTTTGTTTAATCATTCTGTTGCTAATATGAGAATATTTCCAGGTTATAGCTATAAGAAAAGATGAAGCAAAAATTTCAGAATATTTTAAAATTTCAGGTTTATTTGGAACAGTCAACGTTAAAAAATCAAATATAAGAAATACTACCTATAACGTCAAAAAATAGAAACTGCATCATCACTACAATATCAAAACTCTATAGTATTTACTGAAATAAACAAATGGTAAAAGTATATGATGAAATAAAAACAATAAGTTTTAACAATTGGACTGTAATCTGAAATGAAGATCTCTCAGATTTTTTGAGAATTTACAGGATAACTATTTTTCAGTCACGTACATCCGCTCAGGTTTTGAGAAATCAGATCATATTATTGTCAAAAGTTAATATGAGAAAAGTTATATTCATGTCTTGCGTTTACGAATCCTATGAAAAAAACATTTTCTAATAAAATCCTCATTATCGGTTATGGCTCAGTTTCACAATGTACCTTACCTCTTTTACTGGACAAACTAGATGTTCCGCTGGAAAATATTACCTTAATTGATTTTGAAGATAAATCAAAAGCCCTGAAAAAGTATACTAATCAGGGATTAAGATTTGTCTGTGAGAAAATTACCCCGAAAAATTTGGATCAGGTTTTGTCACAATATATGGAAAATGAAGGCATGATCATTGACCTCTCATGGAATATCGATGCCAATGACATCATTAAATGGTGCCATGATCACAATGTATTATACGTTAACACCTCGGTTGAAGTATGGGATCCTGCTGAGAAATTTTTGACTCAAAGTCTAATGGAAAAATCGCTTTATTTACGGCAAATGAGATTGCTCGAACTTTCCCGTGATTGGAAAAATGCGCCGACTGCTGTTGTTGATCATGGCGCAAATCCCGGCCTGATAACTCACTTTGTAAAGCAAGGCTTGCTGGATATTGCCGCCCGCACCTGTGCTGATAAGAAAGTCTCTCCCAAGGATGAACAGGAAATTACCCTCCTTGCAAAAAACAGGGATTTTGCCCGCCTGGCTAAGAAATTGGGAGTCAAAGTGATCCATTGCAGTGAGCGGGACACTCAAATTGCCAGCCGACCAAAGGAGGTTAACGAATTTGTAGGAACATGGAGCATTGAAGGATTGAGGGAAGAAGGAACTGCTCCGGTTGAAATAGCCTGGGGAACGCATGAGAGCAAATTGCCTCCCATGGCGCATATACCTCCTTACGGACCGAAAAATGTAATCCTTTTGCCCCAGATGGGCATTAATACATGGGTCAGATCGTGGATACCGGATGAAGAAATTGTAGGTATGGCGATCCGTCATGGTGAATCATACGGCCTTTCAAAATTGTTAACTGTCTGGGAAGATGAAAAGGCGGTCTATCGGCCTACCGTACATTATGCCTATATGCCGTCTCATGATACACTTTCCTCTCTTTGCGAATTGCGAGGCAGGAATTATGAGCTGCAACCCAGGCTCAGGATTATGACAAATGAAATAACATCCGGCGAGGATATAATGGGGGCACTCCTGATGGGCCATTCTTATAATTCCTGGTGGACCGGAAGCTCACTGGGCATTGAAGAGGCCAGGTCCCTTGCTCCCGGTCAGAATGCTACTACTCTTCAGGTAGCTGCAGGCATTGTCGCTGCCATACTCTGGATGCTTGAAAATCCACGAGAAGGTATTAAAACACCTGAGGACCTGCCTCATGATTTTGTTCTGGATATTGCCAGACCGTATCTTGGCAAATTTATTTCAACATCATCGGACTGGACACCACTTAAAAATCGCAAAATATTTTTCAAAGAAAGTCCAGCCGTGGAACACAATCCCGATCCCTGGCAATTCGAAAATTTCCTTTTCGTAAGTTAATCCCAGGAAAAATACCCCTCCAGAGCAGACTTATGTCTGCCGAGGAAGGGGGTTTTCCCTTCTCTTAGTTAAATAAACCACCATATTGGTATTACTGTATTTTCCTGCCTGCTCTCTTGTAGCTCCTGATCTGATTTTCTACAGGATTATTCTATGTGCAGAGGTAATAATTCATCAGGCAAATCTGGTCTGTTTTAGTAGATTTCCTATACTAGGGCGTGCACCACTTAGACCAGATGCTCGCCTACCTTATTGTGATTGGGCAATTCCATTATATTTTAAGATCCTTAAACGTTAAATATAGATTCGGAGAAACGAATTATCATTACTGAAGTGCACTATGCTCGGGCATTTGAGGAAAAAATCCAAGGGAGTTTTAACGGTTCAAAAGTTAATAGTAGAGTGGTGGGCTTATGGTATCAGTGAGTAAGAGATGGATTCTAGATAATATACAGAAGTTGTACTGCTCCAGTGGAATACTTGACCTTGAAGATATCAAAGATTTCGATGAACCAGAAGAGGGGTTTGAAACAAATCTGGATAAAATCGAAAAACTGGAAGTAGAAAAAGGGGAAAGGAGGGAAACATTCCGTATCCTTATTCCTGGCGGGTCTGGATGGGCTGAAGCGTTCCCTTTCACTGCACATCCCGAAGAAACCAGTGAATATTAAATATCGTAAAGGATGTTGAAACCGAACGACTGTGAAAATAGAAAACAAATACCCAAAAACGCATCCGTATTTAGCAATATTTGGTCCATATTTTTGAGATAATACCTTTGAATTTTAGCTGTCTTCGCCTTAATTTTGAGATTTTTCACCTGGAGATAGGTAAAAACAAAGGATTTTTACTAAAATCTATGTAAATAATTTTACTTCTCTTTTTAACCAGCGACCGCCCGATATTTGTTCACTTAGTGAGCATGCGGGCGTGGTGGGAAGTTTTTCAGATAAGTTGATTAAAAAATTGACACCTGGAGACTCTAAGAAAAAGGCAACTAAGTTAAAGTAAGTGTATCATTTTATGCTGTAGAAGCACAGGTCTCATTATGGAATCAAACTCAGCAGGGATAGGTTTAATCCGGTATTGGGCAGTTAAAAAGCAATCTAACGATATCCGGTCAAATGTTAGCTCTTATTCGAATTGCGAGGCCGAGTTCAATTTTAAGATACGTTCAAATTCACGTCTTCGAGATGAATCGGGATTAAAACCCAATTCCGTATATTCAGCCTGTCTTACCGCTTCCCAGTAGTCATTTTTGTCTGCTTTAAATTCGTGATAGCCATGCGTCTGGTCCTCACATATTTCACTTAAAAGCTTGTTTTCCGCAAATGTTCCGAATCCGCGAAGACAGCAATCTTCTCCTTCAAGATTTGTCCCGGCTAATACTTTATCTAATAGCTGCCTGTATTCGTTCCTCTTGTTTATTAACTCAGCTTCTGTACGATTTTTAAGGTCAATTAACTCTATACCTTTTTTGTTTGCCCAGGAAATTATTGCTTTGTTTTCCTCGTCACTATTTGAATTAACAAACTTCAAAAGAGGGTTCAAACCATATTCTGGATCACCATTAAGATACCAGCTAAAATTTATATCCATTATTATTACCCCTTGATTTTTATACCGAACTCCTTACCTCATAGCCAGATTGTATTCCCTGGCATATATATTATTGGTGCTGCAAGGGTAAAAACAATGTTTGAGCCGGAGCCAATATATTGATAGTAAAAATCAATAATTTAAAGTTTGTTCCTCACTTGAAGTCTATTCCTCACTTAAAGTTTATTCCCCACTTAAAGTGTATTCCTCACTTAAAGTCAATTCCAGGTCTCTCACTCCTCTTACTATCTTTTTAAACCCACAACCTCACTATAATCTTGAACTCATTACTCTTTATTTTAAGTCAAGCCAGAAAATATACGGTCAGCTTAAAAGTAGCCAATACCGCAGGTAGCAATACAGCGACAAAGACAGCATATATTAAAGTCTCATAAACGGTCAACTCTCAGAAGTTACGGCTTCAGGAGTTTAATTTTTCATTAGCCAGTTACTGAAAAAGAGATTGAAACTCTGAAATGCTGGTGATCGATGAATCAGGAAACAATCGAAAAGAAGAGTAATATATTCAGCGTTTTACATGAACGCCAAATTAATATTTCCCGGAATAGGCGCCTGCTTTTGAGTATTTATTTTCTGCAGTTTCGGCTGTGTAACGTAATTATGCTATATCTAATCGCAGGTGGTAAAAAAGATATATTATATCAATAAAAAAAGTAAAAAGATGCAGCCCAGACAGATAGGTGATTAAAATCTGCATGGGATTGAGAGTTTATCGTTTCGGAAATAACAGTGTAGTTATATCAAATTGTTTAAACTCTTTATCCCATAGGATTATTGATTACCTTCCTTTGCTTTACCCCTTCTGGCCCAAAAATTACAGATTTCCTGCTCCTGTTTTTTCCATTCTTCTTCAAGAAGTGGTAATTCATCTTCAGTCATTCCCTATACCCCCGAATTCATTAAGTTTTCAATTATTTTGTCCCGTAATTTTTCCGGTTCTTTTATCAGTAAATGAGTTTTAACCCCAGGCAGACGGTTGAACCGATTATATTAACCCGAATCTGCGCTGTTTCTACAATTTCTGGATTGATGGCATACCCATTCACTCTAAATTTGTATAGACCGTATCTAAGACTATTTCTTTCATACATTATAAATATATTGGTCATGTGGATTTTTCTTACCCGGAATTGATTTCATGTCATCAACTATGAAACAACCAGACAAAATACAGGTTCTTTAGTTTTTACATGTACCCCAGCGCTGGCTCTCAGAGATTAACTAATATAAATATGTATGCGGAAGACTATGTAATTAATATCATATTAAATTTTATTATTAATCAACCATTTAAGAGAGCAGCAGGATATTTTATTTTTTTGCCACTTTTAAAAATAACTGTCTAAATAGTAATTTTATTCTTCTCCCGTTCATGTTTTAGTTCTAGAGTTAATAGTAGACCTCACATTAAGAATGTAAAAACTTTTAAAAAACTACGAGAAAGAGTTCAGATCATAACTTTTATCATGTAAAAAATATATACACAGTTTTAGCCAGTGCCCTCAAGACAGAGGAGTTCAAACTGGAAGAACTTTGCTGCATTTTCTCCAATTTTCGGTGGATGAAAAGGTTTCATTTGATTCTTCTATAAACTGTCTGTTTTACCACAAAGGCATATTTCTTCGTTTTAAAGCTATCGTCATTCGATATCAAAATTAGATAATGCAGCAGGCTAAAAAATGTAAGTTTTCAAGTTCAGGATTTATTAATACAGTATATGGGTGAGAGTATGAAAATGCAAATAAAATTAATAATTGTTTTCTCGATCCTGATATTAGTTTACTCCCCGGCTTCAGCCGCAATTCCTTCGGATCTGGATGTATCTGATATCAATAGCCATTCACTTAAGTCGGGGATTTCGTATAATCCCACCTCGTTTACGGCTTCAAAAATATATTCGCCTTCAACAGGAAGTAGCAGAATAGGTCTTGTTTCAGGAAATGTGGCAAAGTACAAAATTAAGGTGAAAGTCGGGACAGGAGAATATGACAATATAATTCTCACTAACTATGTGCAGGAAGAAGATCCCTGGAATACAAGCATAAATGAAAACCTTCTAATTCTCCCCGGACAGGGTCTGACTGAAAAGTTCTATTCTGATATGGCAATATATTATGCCCAGCAGGGATATAGTGCATATATTCTGGATAGGAGAGAGACAAATGTTCCATCAAATGAGACTGATTTCAGTTTTATGGAAGACTGGACGTTTGATGAATATTTGAAAGATACTTATAAGGGTATTGTTGCATCAAGAAATCACACAGCTTTCTTAAATGGCAAGCCTGCAGAAACAATAAATCTTACTGCAATCGGGCACAGCCATGGAGCGTTGCTTATTACAGCTTACGAGGCAAGCAGGTATGATAATCTGGATCGGGGATCTGTTGACAGAGTAGTACCTGTTGATATAATTATCAAATATAATCCTGAAGAACTTGATTTTATACAGGGGCAAGTACAGGAATTTGATGCCATTTCTGAAAATATCAAAAATGGGGTATTTAATGATACTGATATGGCAAATATGATGGGGATAGCCAGTTTAGCTTATGTGGACCCTGAGAGTGAATCTCTTTTTCAACCCGGCCTTACAAATATGCAATTATTCAGGCTCATGGCAAGCAAGACTTACGCATTCAGTGAACATCCCTATACCCCGGATTATCATTACTGGAGTGGAGATTTGAGCAGTCTTTACTATATTGAGGAAAACCGATTACTTGAAGTTACATTGACAGGGGGAGCTGTCCCTCATCCGCCAAAGTATCTGGATCAGTATATGTCCGGCTTGATGGGCAATATAAAAGGTTATGAAATTAGCGCTTCCAGAATTGATTCTCCGTTACTTTACGTCGGGCTCGGAGGCGGCTTTGGGGATTATGGGTCCTGGTGGTATGTAAATGAGGTTGGAAGTAAAAATAACAGGATTACTGCCATAACCTGGAATGATCAGGGTCACGGTAGCATAGCTCTGGACCGCAATGCTCTGGAATTGTGGGCACTTATTGATAACTGGATAAAAAATAATTGATATAAAGAAACGATATTCTGAAAAGAATCCTGAATCGAAAGCAGAGCCAGAGAAAGAGCTTTGACTTTTCGGGTCTAAAGCTCTCTCAAATTTTTAATGGCAAGTCTCTTATTTTTAAGTATCAGGCTGACTAAACAAGTTGTGAAAAGCATTAAATCTATATCGATGCTTTTGTATTTGCAGAGTTCAGGTTTCTCGTAGTAAGCCAGGGTATTTCATACGAACAGCCGAATCAATGCCCTCAATTATATCAAATTTGAAGGTTCCTGTGCTTCCTGTAATCTCCTTTTACTTTCATATGTCCCGAAAATCAAGCTAATCAAAAAATCAGGCGTTTACTCAATTATGGGATTCATGGGATACAGAATACCATATACCGTATAGAATACTCACAATAAAAAGAACTCCTGCAATGATTAGAAAACCATCTAAACCAAAAAGGGCATAGGATGTTCCAAAGATGATATAAAATATTCCGGAGAGAACGATCATAGCCAGCCAGTATGAATAATACTTATTATCCATAACTAGTAATTGAGCGAACATTGATAAATAGTTTATTATGTTTGAGATAAAGAAAACTGCTTGCAACGGAGAACAACATGGATAATCATATGATTGAGCCGCGATTCTTCTTGCCCCTTGCTGCCCGACTATTATCAAAAACTTTAGTCTCAGAATGATTTTGTAAAGCAGAGCATAAGAATCCCTGCATACATCCTGTTTATTTATCGCTGTATTCCCTTAGTTGAGTCGGGAATTAGCAGGAGATCTCTATAAAAGAGTGCCGATTCTATCGTTTCTTTGAACAAGGAAATAAATCGATCATTACAGGATTCCTTTACAGGTTTGCCAGTAGCTTAAGTTAGTTAAGTTAGTGAAATACTGATAGAACGATTTTCATCAAATAACCAGGATTATAATACATATATAAAGACTATAATAGCCCCGGCGAAGGGAGAAAGCAAATAGACATCTTAATTTTCACAATCCGGAACAGCGCAAAGTAAGATTTCTATCCAATCAAAACCAGGTTAAGCCGCAGGTGGCTGAAGATCATGCATACCAGTACACCATCTAAAAAGTCCCCATTCGAGTTTTTTTTACTGGTATTCTTACTCTCAATTCCATTCTGGTTGATCGGCGCTATGGCCGAAAGAGGACTTCCGGTTCCGATGAATCTTCCTGTTAGTGCGCTTTCTTTCGTTTGTCCCATGATCGCGGCTTTGATCCTTACATACAGGGAAAATAAGTCCTATGGAATAAAACAGTTATTTAAGAGTACGCTTGATTATAAAAAAACCAGGCCAAAAATCTGGTATGCGCCTGTTATTTTCCTGCTTCCTGTTATATATTTGCTATCTTACGGGATCATGCACCTGACGGAGCGGCAACTTCCCGAACCCCACATTCCATTTCTGACTATTCCGATCCTATTCGCTGGTTTCTTTATCACGGCTGCATGTGAAGAACTGGGCTGGATGGGATATGCAGCCGATCCGATGCAGAAACGGTGGAATGCATTGATGACAGGCATCATTCTGGGATCATTCTGGGGAATATTGCATATTATACCCGATACTCAAGCTCACCATGATCTGGGGTGGATAGTATGGCAACGTGGTATCTATTCAGTTGCACTTCGTATCCTGATTGTCTGGATTTATAATAATACAGGGAAAAGCATATTTGCAGCTATCCTCTTTCATAATATGGATAATGTCAGCTGGTCTTTATTCCCGAATAATGGTTCACATTATGATCCGGCTATTACCGGATCGTTAACTGTAATCACGGCTGTGCTCGTAACATTCCTATGGGGTTCAAAAACACTGGCACGGTACAGGTACGCCTCTTAAGCCATCACGTTCAACAGTGGGGTGTCAAGAGATATAAGGTACTCAGAAAACTTTAAAGACAAAAATTAATTTTAGAAAAGTTATTTAATAGTCAGCTATTTGAAAAGGAGACAGTTGATCTCACAAATCCATTGCTTCCTGAACCATAATTTCATTCTTGAGAGCATTATTTTACAAATTCGACCGACTACATTGTATGACTATATTATATGTATATTTCTAAAAAAACGGAGTCCTCGTATGCAATACATATTAAAAGACAACGCCCTTATCATTAAAGGAGATTTCGTAGCCGTGAGCACGGGCTTAAACGGCGGCTGCGCACGGGTAAAATCCCTCTTCAACAAACAGGTGCCAAGAACCTTTAATCCCCCTGATCCGAATGAATTCTTAAGAGAAGAAGCCCTGAAACTGGGCATTGAGGAAGCTCATTTCGGCCTCCTTACAGCTGTCAAGATGGAATACCTCCAGATAATAGAAGATGATTATCTGACAGCCTTTATAACCGCTGGTGTGAGCAACGGCTCGGAATTCAGGGCAAAAATAGGAACAATAAATATAATCCTGATCTCAAAGGCAAGATTATCCGAAACTGCTCTCTTCGGAGCGATAATCACAGCCACAGAAGCAAAAGGGCTTGCCCTGCTCGAAAAAGGCTACACTTTCCTTGGCACGAACACCGATGCAGTGATTGTTGCTTATGAAACTTGCTCTGAAACTGACTACGAACCTTTCCCGAAAAATAAGGAAAAGCAAATTCCTTATGCGGGTTCAAGTACGGATTTTGGGAAAAAGATTACTGAAGCTGTGATAAAAGGAGTAAAAGCAGGGCTTGAGTTGAGGGGAGAATAAAATCGAGTGAGAAATTCTAAGTACAGGAAGCTGAAAAAACTAACTAAATTACTCCTATGAAGCAACCTTAAAATACATAAGACCGTTTTTGCAAGCCTTTGGAAAAGAGCAACTATTATTTCGTATGATTTCGGCCTTATTAGAGTTGAGATATATGTGGTTCGGATCAAAGTAAAGCGCCGCAACAGAGACTATGAGATTTAATCAGAACGGACTACCTTTCAGGAAGCAGAGCTAAAGAATAATTTTAATCAACCAAAAGACAAGCAGAAAGGATAACGTTTCATAAATTAAATAAAAGCCGCTTCAAAAGATTAAGTTCAAAGCAATTATATAATAGATCAAAGCCAGTTTTAGAAAATCAGTATCGGAAAAGAAATTAAAAAAACGTTTAGTAATAGATAAGAGTGATAGGTGAGAATGGC
>NZ_SCHL01000029.1 GCF_004099695.1 Methanosarcina sp. MSH10X1
TGAAAAACTCTCACCGCCCAGAATTAACCGAACCGACAAAATCCTCGTCAGTCAGGAAATAACTCCTGACTCCATTATTAATGAGTAGTAATTGCTGCATTTAAGATGCAGGAAGTTATAGATACACACTCATAGTATTTAAAGATATCTATTCACCTTCTAAATGAAGGGAATTTAGATAGCATAATACCAGGTGAACATTCTAGCATGTGTAGATTACCACACTAGAACGGGAATACATAATTATGTGCTCATAGTATTTAAAGGTATCTTTTCCCCCTCAAATGAGGAGAAAATATGAACCAGATCGCTATGAGAAAACCCTTCCAGCACAATCAATTCATGCTGAGACAGGGAACACATATACATCCGTTTTAATATATAAAGCTTTTTGTTCAGGGCACTTATCAAAAGCAAACTCAAAAATTGTTGAAAATCTGCTTTGTTAAACCCCGATATTCACTCTCAAATTAGAATTTCAAGAGCGGCCCGCGCTTGTTTTGCGCGTGGAACATAGAAAGGGGCATCCATTATATATACTTATCGCCCGTTCAATTACTTAGAAAAAAATAATAATAAGAAGAGAGTAAATGAAAGCAGGAAAGCGCAGCATTAAAATAATAACAGAAAGTTGAAAGCTGCAGAACGAATAACCTTAAAACTTGAAGAAATGATATATAAGGGATTTAAGAGTATAAAAATAAAAAACACAATAATAAATATAAATTACGTAAAATGAGGTATCAAACTGGCAGACTTAAAGAAACCTACATCCAAACCAGGCACGGAAGAAACCGTTACAAGAATACGCACACCGCGCAGGGAAAATAACGAGATCCTGGCAACTGTAGAGAGTCTCCTGGGTGCAAACCGGCTGAGGCTCCGTTGCATGGACGGGGTCGTTCGTATGGGAAGGATTCCGGGTTCAATGAAGAAAAAAACCTGGATTCGAGAGGGAGACGTTGTTATTGTCGTGCCCTGGGAGTTCCAGAACGAAAAAGCCGACGTGATTTGGAAATATACAAGGCCGCAGGTAGACTGGCTCGAGAGGAAAGGATACCTGAAAGGATAATATAGTAATGGATCAGGAAGAGAAAATAAAGCGCATCGATCGCGCTAAAGATAAGTCCCGGGCAAGGGAGAAAGACTCCGAGAGGCTAAAGGTAGAAGAAAATGTATTTGATGTCCCCACCCTTAAGATTCTTTATACCCTTTCCAACAAAGGAATAATAAAGGCTATGGGCGGAGCTATCAGTACAGGAAAGGAAGCGAATGTATTCTATGCCGACGGCCCGGATAACAAAGAACTGGCTATAAAAATTTATAGGATTGCCAGCAGCACCTTCAAGGCTATGGATGCCTATATTATGAAGGATCCTCGCTTCACAAATATTCGAAATAACAAGCGAGATATCATTTTTGCATGGACACGCAAGGAACTTCAGAACCTGAAGCGTGCGAAAAGCGCAGGAGTGCGAGTCCCGGAGCCTGTGCTTGCCGAGAAGAATATTCTTATCATGGAGTTTATGGGAGAAAAAGAGGCACCTTACCCTCTTCTCAAAAATACACCTCTTGAAGATGATGAGGCAAAGCTTATTTTTGACACGGTCGTTGGATACATGCGTCTGCTCTATAAAGAAGCAAACCTTGTACATGCCGATCTGAGCGAATACAATATCCTGATCGACCCGAATAACCTGACTCCCATATTCATTGATATGGGACAATCCGTGACCCTGGAGCATCCTAACGCCCGGGAGTTCCTCTACAGGGACGTGAAAAATATACTCAGGTTCTTCAGTCGCTATGGGATAAAGGACAAACCTGAAGAGCTACTTACAAAAATACAGGCGGAATGATATGACCCAGTATGTCAAAATCCCCAAAGAAAGAGTCGGAGTAATAATAGGTCCCAAAGGAGAAACAAAAAAGTTTATCGAGGACAAAACTACATGCCAGCTTGAGATCGACAGCGAAAGCGGAAAGATAGACGTCACCTGTGAAGAAGACCCATTGAAAGAATTCAGGGTTCTCGAAACTCTCAAAGCGATAGGAAGAGGTTTTAGTCCCGAAAAAGCTCTCGAACTCCTGGAAGATGATATGCTTATGCTTGAGGTCATCGACCTTTCTGATATTGCTACCACTCCAAAAGAGCTGCAGCGGGTAAAAGGCCGTATAATAGGAAGAAGCGGAAGAACCAGAGAGCTTGCGGAGACCCTGATAAATGTTAAGATCTCGGTATACGGAAAGACCGTATCCGTACTTGGGCACCCTGAACAAAACACTATAATCCGGACAGCTATAAGGATGCTCCTCGATGGAGCTACCCACGGGGCAGTCTACAAATTCCTGGAAAAAAAGCATCAGGAGCTTTTGCAGTCCCAGATGGACTCGGTTGACTTTTATTAAGAAATAAGAAAGCCACGCTTCAGGATATTACATCGTATTTCAAAGAATTTATGATTTTAATGAACTCTCCTGGAAACTGGCTTTCAATTTTTCTGTTATTTACGGAACTTTTTCAGCTTTGCTTGGCTCCCTAAAACCCTTTTTTCTTAACTCTGGGCCTCACCAGCCTCTTCGAGATCTTCTTCGTCCTCTTCTGATCTCTTTCCTTTACCTTCCAAGAATTTGCCCCTTCCGGGTTTTGCATTAATTGAGTCTTCAGTCCAGATTATCTCACCCCTTGATAGAGTATACTCTGGAAAAACTCCATCCATGCCTTCAAAAGGAGTCCATCCTGCTTTACTGTGCAGGAACTCAGCCTTTATATGGCGGAGGTCGCGTGGATTTACAATAACAAGATCGGCATCAAAACCTATCTCAAGCCTGCCTTTGAATTGGCGGTCCAGCCCGAAGGCTTTTGCCGGATTCCAGCTTGTGAGCAGGATCATCCGGGAAAGCGGTAGAATATTCTTTCTGACCGCGGCAAGCATAAGAGGCATAAGTGTCTCAACCCCAGGCACTCCCGAGGGAGCGACTCTTATATCGACATCTTTTTCGGATTCCAGATGCGGGGCATGATCCGAAGCTACCATGTCAATAGTACCGTCGTTAATCCCGTTTACCAGAGCTTTAATACTGTGACTTCCCCGAAGAGGCGGATTCATTTTCCCAAAAGATCTTAGCCTTTCCCAGTCTCGTGTAGACAGGAAGAGATGGTGAGGAGTGACTTCACAGGTAATGAGAGGTTCTTTATTTTCCCTTTTTGCAAGGTATTTTTCCTTTCGTATCATGCCTGTAGCCTCAAGCGTACTCATGTGGCAAAAGTGAGCCCTGATTTTCAATCTGGAAACAAGCTCCAGGGCTTTTTGAAACGCAACTGCTTCGCACGCATTTGGGCGTACCCTTGAATGATACTCATAGGAAGTATCTCCTTTTAACAGTTCTTCCAGCTCAAGACGCATCTTCTCGTCTTCGGCATGAATGGTCGCAAGCGCGCCAAGGTGTTTGATTTCAGCAAGTGCGTCTTCAAAGGTTTCCTCATTGATGTTTAGCCCGCCTGTAGATTCGGCCATGAAGATTTCCCCAAAAGCCGTGACCCCCAGCTTCCAGAGTTCTTTTAATCTCTCGACATTTCCTGTTACCCCACCATTGATCCCGAAATCAACAACAGATTTTCCCCTGGCAAGTTTAAGTTTTTGTTCGAAAGCCCGCCTGTCGGTTGTTGGAGGCATGGTATTTGGCTGGTCGATAACAGTGGTAATTCCCCCGGCAGCTGCTGCACACGAGCCCGTATACCAGTTTTCCTTTAAAGTCATCCCAGGCTCCCTGAAATGAACATGTACGTCAATCCCTGCAGGCAGGGTAAGAGCGCCTCCTGCATCTATTACGGTATCCGAGCTCGAGACCCTGAGATCTTTTCCTATTTTAGTAACTTTGCCATCCTCAATAATGATCTCGGCAGGTTGAAGCGAATTATTATAATAAATTCGTGTATTTTTGATAAAAATATCAGGCATGGGCGTCTATATGCTTATAAATGTACTTAAAACCTGTACATAAGAGAGAACAGGAAATGGTGAGAAAAGAAATCAAATAAATTTTCAGGGAAGCCCACCAAAAATATGGAAATGTTAGCCGGAAGCTAAAGGAAAGTCGGATGCGAATTCAGCACCAGGAAAGAAAAAATAGAAACGACAAAAAGAAAAGGCGAGAAAGCCATTTCAGTTCAATCTAACCTTCTCAGCCGTAGCAAGATAGACCACGCTTTCACAGATATTGCAGCAATGGTCTGCAATTCTCTCAAGGTAGCGAATCAGGAAAAGCAAATTTGTAGCCCTGGAGATAATACTCGTATCTTTTGCCATCATTTCTATCAATTCGACCCAGACTGAATAGAAGAGTTTATCGACCTCTTCATCCCTTGCTGCTGCTGCTTTTGCAAGCTCGACATCCTGGGTCTCAAAAGCCATAAGGGAATCCTTAAGCATAAGTGCGGCAATATCCGCCATTCTTTTCGTATCTACAAGCGGTTTTACATGTCCGCCTTCCATTCTGCCGGGAATTTTGGCTATATTTATTGACAATCCCACAATCCGTCGGAGATCCGCCGAGATTTTGAGAGAGGATACGATAAGCCTGAGATCGCTTGCCATGGGCTGCTGAAGGGCAAGCAGGTCAAATATGGAAGCCTCGATTTCTTCCTCGAATTTATCAACTCCCGGCTCAAGGACAAGTGTCTTTTCAGCAAGCCCGATATCGAGATCTATAACTGAAGTCATGGAGTCTCTGAAAATCAGTTCCACAATCTCTCCAAGCGAGAGTACGGACTCTTTGAGCAGATCCAGCTGCCTCAAGTATCTTTCTCGAACCATCCCAATCACCCGAACCTGCCTGTAATGTAATCTTCAGTACTCTTTTCTTGAGGATTATGGAAAATCTGCCTGGTCTGACCGAACTCAATCAGTTCCCCCATAAGGAAAAATCCGGTATAGTCTGATATCCTTGCTGCCTGTTGCATATTGTGAGTTACGATTACTATGGTATAATCTTTTTTAAGGTTCATGATCAGATCTTCAATCCTTGAAGTGGAGATTGGGTCAAGAGCGCTCGTGGGCTCGTCAAAAAGAATTGTTCGGGGTTTTACTGCCAGGGTTCTGGCAATACATAGTCTTTGCTGCTGCCCGCCACTTAGGGAGAGGGCAGGAGACTTAAGTCTGTCTGAAGTTTCCTCCCAGATCGCAGCCGAACGGAGTGCCTGTTCAACAATGCCGTCAAGGTCTTTTTTACTTGCGCCGTGTATACGCGGCCCGTACGCAACATTATCATAAATCGACATAGGAAAAGGATTGGGCTTCTGGAAAACCATGCCCACCTCCTTTCGAAGCTCAACAACATCCACATCTTGCCCGTAGATATCTCTGCCTTCTATTGAAACTTTACCTTCAATCCTGCAATTTTTAATAAGATCGTTCATCCTGTTTAAACAGCGGATGAAAGTGGATTTTCCGCAGCCTGAGGGCCCTATAAGGGCAGTTACGCTGTTTTTGGGGATCTGCATGGAAATGTTTTTAAGAGCCTGTTTCTCCCCGTACCACAGATTAAGATTCTCCACTTCTATCTGAGGTTGAGATACGTTTTGAACAGATTCAGTCATTTAGGGACCTCGTAATTGTATAAAGCTTGATAGATTATAATAAAACTCCATTCAAATTTTCAATTTATTTCTATAATGCCTGCGAATCAGAACGGCTACAAGATTCAAACCCAGTACGATGATCAACAAAACCAGGGCTGTCCCGTACTGGATAGGTCTGGTTTCTGAAACATTTGTACCGGCTGTTGAAAGCACGAAAAGGTGGTAAGGTAGCGCCATAAACTGGGAGTAGATCGAATCAGGCATCCTTGGCAGAAAGTAAACAGCCCCTGTAAAAAGGATAGGAGCGGTTTCTCCCGCAACCCTTCCTATGCTCAACACTGACCCTGTAACAACTCCGGGTATGGCAGCTGGCAATACTGCATACCTGATCGTCTGCCATTTACTGACCCCAAGTGCAAGGGATGATTCCCGATATTCATTAGGGACCGTAAGCAGGGCTTCTTCAGTAGCCCGGATGATTACCGGAAGAATCAGGAGAGCAAGCGTAAGCGAAGCCGAAAGTATGGAAGGGCCAAAACCGAAATATTTCACAAATAACGCAAGCCCGAAAAGCCCGAAGACTACTGACGGGGTTCCTGCAAGATTGTTGATTGCCATTTCGATTAGCCAGGTGGTGCGGGATTCTCCTGCATACTCGTTAAGATATATGGCAGCCATGATTCCCACAGGAAGAGCTACAAGCATGGAACCTGTGATCAGGGCTATGGTACCTACAATTGCAGGATAGATCCCACCCGCAGTCATCATCCGGTTGGGCATTTGTGTAAGGAATTCAATACTAATTGCCCCGTATCCATTTAAGATAATGTAAGCCAGGATAATAAGCACGAAACCTGTGACTGTTAACGTAGCAAGAATTAACAGAGAAAAGGCAATCTTTTCGCTTGTTTTTGGACTCAAACCCATGATTAGCTCACCTTAAACCTGTATTTCTTTTTAATTGAATCCGCAACCAGGTTAACCAGAAAGGTAATAATGAAAAGTACGGATCCGACAGCGAAGAGAGCATGAAAGTGATCACTTCCCTGAGGGACTTCCCCCATTTCAAGCGCTATTGTTGCGGTCATCGTCCTTACAGGATCAAGAAATCCTCCCGGAAAAGAAGGAATTATTGCAGCATTTCCGGTCACCATCAGAACAACCATTGTCTCTCCTATAGCCCTTCCCACACCAAGCATTACAGCTGCTGAGATTCCGGAAATAGCTGCAGGAATTATGACCTTATATATAGTCTGCCATCTTGTAGCCCCAAGCGCAAGCGAACCCTGCCTGAGAGTACCGGGAACCGAGCTTATTGCGTCTTCTGAAATGGTGACGATTGTGGGGAGTGCCATAATTCCCAGCATAATGGAACCTGTAAGCGCAGTCTGTCCCGTAGGCAGATTAAAGGTCTCCTGCATAAGAGGGACCAGCACAACAAGCCCGAAAAACCCGTAAACAACAGATGGAACGCCTGCCAGAATCTCAATAAAGGGTTTTAGAAAATCCGCAACTTTCGGATGTGCAATCTCAGAAATATATATCGCGGAAGCGACTCCCAGAGGAACTGAAAATAAAATTGCTCCGACAGTCACAAGAAGAGAGCCCAGAAATAGAGGCACAAGCCCGAATTGTTCGTTTACGGAGGTCGGGTACCAGAATTTGCCTGTGAGAAAATCCAGAAGAGACGTTTCTTTAAAAAGAAGTAAACCGTCTCTGAATAGAAATAAGCATATGAGAAAAAGGATTGCGACCGTAAGGGTGCTTATAACGAAAAGCACAGATTCGATTCCTTTTTCCTTAGAATTCCTGCTAAACATAACTTCTCCTGAAAATGTTATTTTTCAGACTTTAATTATTTATCGGGAAGTATCCTACCTCACTTATCAGGTTCTGTCCTTTCTCGCTCATCACAAAATTAATGAATTCCTTTGTGAGACCTGAAGGCTCTCCGTTTGTGTAGAAATATAGAGGCCTTGAGAGTGGGTATACACCGCTGGTAATGTTCTCAGGGCTTGGTGCCGCAGAGCCGTTCCCCCCGTCAAGGTTTAACCCTTTTACGCTTTCATCCAGGTATGCTACACCTATGTATCCGATTGCATTGGGATTTTGAGAGATCTCACCCATAATCCCTCCTGTAGCTGGCTGTGTAAGCGCATCCGGACGGAATTCATCTCCAAGCAGAACTTCCTCTTTAAAATATTCATACGTTCCTGAACTGCTGTCTCGGGAGATTGCTACAATCGGCCTATTATCCCCACCAATCTCCTTCCAGCTGGTTATGCTTCCGTTATAAATACCGCGTAATTGACCAAAGGTAAGTTCAGAAACAGGATTCTGTGGATTAACAATCACTGAGATTCCGTCATAAGCAACAGCGTGTTCTACGGGAATGATTCCGTTTACCCCGGCATTTTCCATTTCTTCATTTTTCATCTCTCTGGACGCGGTAGCGATATCCACTTCCCCGTCAATAAGCGCTGTAATTCCAACACCGGAACCACCGCCGGCTACTGTTACACTTTTACCTGGGTTCTCATTCATGAATTCTTCAGCTTCTGCCTGGGCAAGAGGCAAAACCGTATCGGAACCTTTAAGGGAAATTTCCTGTGATCCGGCTCTTCCCGAAGAGGCCTCCTTAGCAGAGTCTTTACTGTTTTCGTTTCCAGTACATCCAGCTCCCAGTAAAACAAGTCCGAGCACGAGTAATGTAAAGATTATGTGATTTTTCAAGCTGTCTACCATTTTGGGGTACTCCACCTGGAAGTGATGAGTCAGTAATCTAAATTTAACTAACCTGGTACCAGTATAATTCACAATAGAAGAGAGAAATATATAAAGATTCGCCTTATATATTATAGAGAAGTACATACGACTTAGGAAGATGGAATAAAGTAATGTAATATATATGTTCTATATAAAATATAGACAAAAAACAAAATAACCTGAAGAAAATCCGGTATAGAAGCCCAGCGGCAGGCAGGAAAGAGGTCAAACTGAGAAAACAGTCTCAAAGAATCTAAGGTCCGGGAGAGCCGGAGTAAAAAATTAGGCGGAGCTAAGTTTAGAAAAACCCAGGCTTGAAATGTTTAAAATTCAAGCTATTTTTAAAAGAAACAGGAAACCGAAAAGAGGCAGGAAACCGAAAAGAGAGCAGGTTAGAAATCGAAAAGGGAACTTTGCTCTGCACGCCCGTTCTCCTTAAATAGAGTCTGTTCCTGAGCCTTTTCGTGATTTTCTCTTTTAGAGCGGGGCTCTTCCGGTTTCTTTACTTCAGGTCTCCTGGCTTCAAAATCAAATAGCCCTTTTTGCCTGGAATCAAAATCGAGTGAAGAGAGCTGAACCCCGAAAACTTCCAGAATACGTTCTACCGGGGGAAGTATCTGCTTCTTGACATAGTAGTCCACATCTATAGGGATATTGTGCTCCCTGACATAGTCCGGGTCCTCAGCCCGATCGACAAAAAGCCCTTTTCCGGCAGTAATAACAAACGGTATCCTTGTACCTATCGAAGGCATGACACCGGTCCGTTTTTTCAGCTTCTCCGCGACTGTAAGGTGAGGCTGCTTGTTCTTGTAGCTCTCCGATTTCCGGGTAAGGGTGCGCGTAAGTACAAGGCTTTCAATAATCTCGGAGTCTTTTGCAGGGTCAAGGTTCCTGACATCGCTAACCACCTCGCGGACATGTTCTACAGCCCGGTCAACATTACCTTCTATAAGCACAAGCTCAAGAACCCTGTTGAGAGTTATTGAGGTCAGTTCGCACCAGTCCCTTCGGACCGTCTCCATGCCCTTGACCTTAATTTTATCCTCCCAGCCTGAATTCCTGGGCTCAAAGAGCCAGAGAGCATAACGTTTTTTTGCGATCAGGAGAGCACGTTTCGCAACGGACTCGAATTCAAGTTCCATTGGGTCAGGCAGGGAGGCAGAAACAATATCCGAAAGCCTGTTACCTACAAGGCTAACCTCCTCAAGCGAAAGGTCTCCGTGGGATTGACAGTGGACAAAGACGCTATCCGTATCTCCATAGGCAACCGACAGCTCAACTACCCTATCCTGGGAAGAGAGTTCTCCGGCTTCTTCAAGAAGTAAAGCCGCTTCATTCCTGAGAACGATTTTTCCTATAGTGTTGTTGATAATCTCCCGGGTGTTCAGGATATTGCTTCTTCCGAAACTGGTTACGGCATTGGCAAGCGTCAGGCTGTAAAGTCTTGCCCGTGCATACCCGGAGTAACCATAGAAACTATTTAGCAAAATTTTAACGGCAAGTTGAGTAGCATCAAGTACTCTGTATTCATTTTCGTCCGAAGCCTGCCTCATCCTTTTCTTTGTCTGCGTCCTCTGATTAAGCAAATCTTCAAGGATAGAAGGCACAATGCCTTTGTAAACTTCGGGAGGCACGAATTCCCCTCCCGACGGAGGCCTGATAGTCACCCCGTCGGGCCTGTCGCCTGTAACTACAGTAGTATAGCACAGGTTATGTGCCATCATTATAGTTGGATAAAGGGACTTGTAGTCAAGAATGAGAACATTTTTCAGAAGGCCTTTTTTGGGTTCCAGGACTTCTCCGCCTTTAAGATCGGAACTCATTTCATATCGCTCAGCTGAAACCCCGTCATCGGGCTTGGGGAGGAGCACCCGGTCGCGGAACCCGAACTCTCTGAGAAGCAGGGTTTCAACCATCGAAGTCTGGCCACCATCAACAATTTCCTGAAGCAGGCTTCCGCTTACCTGGGCAAGAGCGATATACTTGTCAAGGAGCCTCAGATTAAGGATAAGTTCGAGAGCCAGTTCGGCATCTCTGCGTGAATAATCGACAAATTTTTTGAATTTCTCCCCTGTATCGAGCCAGTATTCTTCCATTTCAAGTGGGGGGACGTCCAGCTTTTCACGGCTTAAAAGTTCCTTTGAGACCGCACGCAGAGTGTACTGCTTGAGACTGAAAGCTCTCCTTACAAGAGGAAGCGCATCAACAACCACACGGCCTTTCATTTCGGTACGGGTGAGAAGCCCGAATCGTCTGTAGCCGATTTTGCTGCCGTCCCGGCCGACAACAGGGTTTATTGATTTCCCCTGTGCAACCAGAGCCCGGACTCTGTCCGTTATGTAGGGAATATCGAAATCCTGATGGTTATATCCCACTACAAGGTCTGGGTCGTATTCGCAGAAGATTTCGAAAAACCGGTTTAACATCTCAGTTTCGTCTTTGCAGGGAAGAACATCGGAATTTAGATCTTTCGCAGGTCTTGCCAGAAGCACAAGAGTTTTATGCCCTCTGTATTCTGGCTCGAAAGAGAAGCTGATCATTACTATAGGTGAAACGTCCGGGGAAGGCATTCCCCCGTCAAGAGGCAAGCACTCTATGTCAAAAGAAAGATACTTAAGAGGAGCAATGGTAAGATTCTCAACTCTTTTAAACCCGGATGCAAGGATTGAATAATCACATGCGTAGTTTTCGCAACGAGAACTGCCTGAGCTGCTTCCCCGGAAATATCTTGCAGGATCAACTGCGTCTCCTTCTGCAGATAACCAGACCATACCTCCGAGGTTTCTGTCAATTAAAAAACGATTTCTGAAGAGAATGTCAGTCTCATAGACTTCCCATTTGCCCTCAGCTCTCATTACTTCCTGGAGTTTCAGAATATCGTCCCTGATCTCGGGCACATCTCTTGGCAGGTGAGTAGTGACCCTGAGCATCTTTATTTTTGTTTTCTGATACCCAATAGGTTCGAATTTCTCGACAATTTCGACTTTTTGAACTTGCGCAAAAGTATCTTTGATAAGCCTGGCTACGGCGTGAAGGTCTCCAGAAGCCTTGAGATAAAAATAAGGCTGAAAATCAGGTACAAAACAGCAAACACTCTTCCCGTCCGCTCCCCTGCCGAAGAGGCGGATGACGGGGTTGCTGTCATTAATAACTTCATAATCTGCATCCAAGATCTGGAAATCCATAGGCATGGTTTACGGTTTTAGATAGACATATAGCTTTTGTTGTATTTTGAAAAGAAAAGACTTAAAACATGCTCTGAATTCTCTCAACGTTGAAGAAGCAGGACAGAGGCTCAAAAAGGATGAAGGGATAAAAGGAAAGAAAAAAGAGATAATAGAGTGAAAAGGTTTCAGGAACTAGTAATTGTATGTAAATACCTTTATTCCTGTACCTGAACGTCCATTGCCTCTCAACTTCAGACCTGCTTAATATTCATATTGATTGCAACTTCCGCGATATCAGCACTGTACTCCGAAACCCTTCTGAGGCTTTCCAGAATCATGCTTAGTTCAATGTTACCGGGACCGTCGCAACTCTGCGGCTCAAGAGAAACCCCGAACTGGGAGACTCTCTTGGCTTCTACAACGATTTTGTTAATAGCCTGCAAGTCTTCTTCGGTCATTGAGTCTATTGAGCTTCCGAAAACCTTACGTGAGAGTTCAGCCATCTCGAAGATAGGGTTATCCGCACCGACCCCGGATTCCATTTTAAGGACGTTTCTGGATATTCTTACCGCATGGTCTCCTACACGCTCAATGCATTTTGTAATAAGCCTGTATCCCAGGCACTCTCTGGGGTGCCTGATCCCGATCTTATCAGAGAGCTCGATATCCTCAATTGAAGCTTTAAGCTGGCGGACGGCAAGAAGATAAAAGCGGTCCACATCGTCATCTCTCTGGATAACATCTTCGGCAATTTCCACATTGTGATCCCTGAGGGCAGACATGGAATCTTCAAGCATGGAAAGTACAAGTCCGTACATGTTTTTGATTACCCGCCCAAGCGGCAGGTCATTGTAATTAAGGAGGCACTGGAAGACCAGCTCATTTCGGGATTCTTCCACAAGTTCAAGCCCAATCAGCTTCTGGCGCACGGAATCCTTGATGAACTTGCGGTCATAAGCACTGAAACCCTTTTTGGTGGTCAGCCTGATGACATCATAACCCACAAGATAATGGGAAATAAGAATTCGGAGATTATTTTCGGCGCTGTCGGAGTGAATATAATCAATCGTTGCCTTAAGAGCAGAATGATCTTTTGAGACCACACTTGAAGAAACCAGCAGGGTTCTATTAGGCATGGGTGTGAGAGTGAGGGTATCCCCGGCTTCAAGCCCTATATCCCTGACCCATTTTATAGGGAGGGATACAATATAAGTAGAATTTCCGGTAAACTGAACTTTTCTTTTATCCTTGGTAATAAATAAACCCCCTGAGGGTATTCTAATTAATCTTTAGAGAACTATATAGAGTAAAGTAATATATAAAGGTATCCTGAAAATAGGACGCTAAAGTGAGAAATAAAACCTGACAATCCGGTCTAAGTATGGTATATAGGATCAGTGCTGAATCGTATAAAAACATAGAGTTGCACTAAAAATCCCATACGAATCAGGCATGAACCAGACATATCAAAAATCAGCACTTATATAAAACTTTTTTGCGGTTAACACAAGCAGATACAGTAAAAAAACATGTAGATATTCAGGTTGACAGTTCTCCAGTAGATAAATCAAAACTAATTAGTCTGGATGGAAAATGCGAAGATCGGAATAAAGTATAAAAAAGCCACCTGAAAAAGCAGATTTAATCCGTAGAACATCGTTAATAAGATTGGCCTGAATTCATAGCATAATTAAAGAAGGAAAAGTAGTAATAAAATAAAAAGAACTTATTAAGAGAAAATCAGGCTTCAATTGCAGATTATATTTTATATTTTTTCATACAGGAGGCTTCCCGGTCTCTACTCTGTTCATATAGCCCCTTTTGAACTCAATGTATTCTTGAGCAAGTTCTTCTGCTTTTTCCTGGCTCAGGACATTTCGAGCTCTTTCAAAAATCTTACTTTCCTCTTCTTCTACGTGATGATCTATGCTCTGTTTCAGTTCGTTGAGTTTAGCAATCCATTCTTCATTTCTCTCGTCCATACCTTCTATTTCAGCGATAAGAGCTTTTGCTTCATTATGTTCTTTGTAAGCACGACTGATAAGCTCACGTAACCCTTCTTCCCCCTCAAGGACCGGATAGAAGAGTTTCTCTTCCCCCATCATATGAGGATCAGTTTTAAGCCTTATTTTAGTAAAAGATACTTTTGAACCATCGCTCAACGCCTGGCGCAAAAGGTCAGCTACCTGATCGTGCTCTGCTTCCAGAATTTCATAAATTGTTTCCATAATTTCCCCCTCATTTAGTATGAGAAAGTAGTTAGACAGCCGTATAAATAGGTAACCTGTATATCTAATTTATAAAAACAGTAGCAATAGTAACTATGAGTTTAATCTATTATTAATACAGCTTCTGCTTTTAGTGCACTGATAGAAATAAAATTAGAGAAATTGAGTTTCAGAAGTTAAATTCCGGTAGTTTTCAGAAAGAACGATATATTTTTAGAGCCTGAATTGTTATGCAAGAGATTCTCCAGCTTCGATTTTTTCTCTGTAACTGGTTTTAAACTCAAGGTACTTCCGAGCAAGTTCTTCTGCCTTTTGCTGTCCCAGAATATTTCTGGATACTTCAAACACCTTACTCTCTTCATCCTGCACATGATGCATTATAGCTTCTTTTAGCTCATTGAGTCTGGTAGTCCAATCCTCACTATTCTCGTCCATGCCCTCAAGTTCGTACATCAGGGCTCTTGCTTCGTTATGTTCTATATGCGCCTTACGAGCGGCGTCACTTGATTCTTCTTTCTCCTCAAGCAGCGGATAGTAAAGTTTCTCTTCCCCTGCCATGTGAGGCTCGATTTCAGCTTTTATTCTAAAAAGGGCTTCTTTTGAAATGCTGCCAGAAGTTTCTTCAAACATGCCAAGTACAATCTTATGTTCCTTGCTTAAAATATCATAAATCGTCTCCATAGTTCCCCCATTTAGATCTAAAAAATTTGCCCTCACGATTACGCAAATAAGTGTATAATGGAAAAAGAGAATAAAGAGAGCCGGTCAAGTAGAAGTCAGATCCTGATACCGGTAGTCTCTTCGTTTACTTTTTATTTGTTAGGGCATTGGATGCTCTTGTTTAAAAGTCTTTGAGAAATCAAGGTACTGCTGACCAATCTGCTGTGCTTTGTCGTTGCTCAGGACTCTTTGAGCCTCTGGGAATACCTTGTTTTCCTCTTCTTCTACATGGTGACTTACAGTTTCATCCAGTTCCTTAAGCTTGGAAGTCCAGTTTGAACTGCCGGCATCCATACTTTCCAGTTCTGAAGAAATTGATTTTATCTCGTTGTGTTCTTCGTAGGCATGGCTGACAAGCTCGCGTAACTCTGATTTCTCCTCAAGCTTAGGATAGAAGAGTTTCTCCTCCCCCATCAGATGAGGCTCGGTTTTAGCCTTGATTTTAAAGAAGGTTTCTTTTGAACCATCACGCATTGCCTGCTGGATAAGATCAGCTACTTGCCTGTGTTCTGCTTTCAGTATATCGTAAATTGTTTCCATAATTTCCCCCCTCATTTGAGGTATAATAAAGAGTTATTTTTACAAAAATATAAATATATAACTACAGGGCCTAATT
Source organism: Methanosarcina sp. MSH10X1 (assembly GCF_004099695.1). Lineage (GTDB taxonomy): Archaea > Halobacteriota > Methanosarcinia > Methanosarcinales > Methanosarcinaceae > Methanosarcina. The sequence goes on from NZ_SCHL01000029.1 coordinate 15,079, forward strand.
TATAAGAAAAGTAAAATCAAAAAGCATGGATTAAATTCTCTTTTACCACTCTCATGAAATCTATTGGAAAAAGTAAATGGTTCAAAAATTTTATACCTCTTCAGACAATACCCAGATCTCGCCTTCACAGTCAGGAAAGGTATCGCCTTTTTCCAGCCAGATAGTCTCACCCGTTTTGTAGCACGAGTGATAGCCTGGAACTTCAACTTTCGTGCCTGCTTCGTGAGGTTCCCATTCGTCGATCATGTCTTCGGAGATTGTGGGTAAACCCGGTTTTTGTTTCCCGGCGCGGTATTCGAATACGCTCAGGCTTCCATCCCTTTCAAGATAAGCAACCTCAACTTCCCCCAGACTTCGGATCCCCTGGTTCCTCAGTAAAAGAAAAATATCATCCTGAGTGGGGGTATGTTTCTGAAGTTCCTTTGAGTCAAGAATCCCTTCGGATATTAATTTTACAGGACTGCCTTCAGTCAGATCCTCATACCAGGCAAATCGATTTCCCAAAGCGTTCTGTATTTTATAGAGTACCGTAATGGTTGCGATTCCGAAAACCGACCATAAGATAGCGACATCGGGATAAATGATAGGGTCCCCCAAAGCCGCCCCAAGGGCAATAATGAGCAAAAGGTCAAAAGAGGTTAACTGATGAATTGCCCTTCTTCCTAAGAAACGCATAAAGATAAGTGCAAAAACAAACATAAGAGCTGACCTGACAATTATTTCAAGCAGGAAATGCCAGGGAGCATCGGCTATAAGAATCCTTGTTATATCGAAAACTTCTATGGAAGATTCTGCCATATCAGTTAATAAAGGCATAAAAGAGCTTAAAAGTTCTCATTTATACAATTAAATCACTATTGGAGCTTTTTTATGATAGAAAAAAGGAGGATTATTCAAATCCTCTTTTATAAAAACTTATTAATCGAAATTTTTGCAGAATCTAAATTCGCACCTGTACGTTATTCATATCTGCCATACTTTTCCGCTGCATCTATCATCGCCATTAGCTTTACAGGCTGTGCATTTACAGGGAATTCGCATCCAGGAGAAAGAATATACCCTGATGGAGATTTTATACCCTCTTCGATGTTCTGCCTGCATATTTCCAGAAGTTCTTCATATGAACTGGTAAGGAAAAGTGTAGGATTGATATTACCACAGATAACGTCATGTTCTCCGAAAGCCTTCACCTGATCTTTGACAGGAGTTTCCGGTCCGAAAAGCCAGAAATATTTTCCTGACCAGTTCAGTTCTTCCCTTAATTTTCTATAATATGGAAGGTTCAGATTCTGATTTGCACATGGGTGCATGAGCATAGCCTGTATTCCCAGTTCTTTTGCATGGGTGTGAACCTTTTTCATATATGGGTATGCAAACTCCTCAAACATCTGCGGCGGAATCATATTATTTGATTCGGACGGTCCTCCGTCGAAAGGAAGCAGGCTTTCTGAGCCATACTTGTCAGCAAAATAGTCTAAAGCATTAATAAACATGTCACTTACTTTGTCAAGTAAGAGATGAACTGCTTCGGGTTCCATAATGAGCCATGTTAAAAACTCAGATGTATCTGCAACAACAGACGCTGCAGTAAAATTACTGCCTGTTTGTACAGTAACCGGCATTCCGAGTTCAAAGCACCTGGCTGCAACCCTGTCTGCGATCTTATATGCGCCGGGCAATTCCCTTTTAAAATCCGGGACTTCAAGTTTTTCGATGTCTCCCACGGTTTTCACAGGATGCTCGGTTACATAAGGCGCACCCTGCCCTTTCCTGTAGGGAAACCCGATCTTTCCACCAAATTCCCATGCTCCACAGGATGCATATCCATACATTGGAGTCTGTTCATAACCGTGAAGCCGCATGGATGCGAACTGCGCCTCAAAACATTTATCCCCATCAGCATAAAAATCTCCAAGTGATATGCCTGTAATTGTTGAGGAATATCCCTCTACAAATGGGATTACCGGAATACGGTCAGGTTTTTGACCTGATATAACAGCTGCCATACGTTCGGATGATGTCATTCGTAATGTCATAGTATTATCCCCTGCTATATTTCTTTAAAGTATGTAACTTAAGTCATAAATATATACCGAAAAGTAATAATCCAAACAAAAAATATCAGATATTGCCGTACGATTTCGATCTTATGGATTACATAGTAAGTCGAAAAGAGTAATCTCAGTCCAGAGAACCCGGTAAGCAATTCTAAAAAATTGGCTTTGTAGAAATCAAAGTTCTGGAAAAATAAAACTCTGGAAATCAAAGTTCTAAAGGAAATTAAAATCAGAGAAATCAAGTAAAAATAATTAGACATTAGCCTATGCAAAAAGTTAAATTACAAAAGAAAAGCTTGAAATAATGGAAGAGAGCCTGATTAGTGCCGGAATGTTAATCTTTTTTGGTTTACTGAGATCATGACAAAGAAAAAATAGGATATCTGCGTCTGGTCAAAAAATAAAAAGCCTGTGTTTTGAAGCTGTTTAAAGAATAAAGAGGCGCAAGCATTTGCAAGTTGATGAAAAACATAAAATAAGGTTCTATGGTCTACGTGAGTGTTCTCAGATAAGAGAATATATCACCCAGAGATTTGATGCCGAATCCTCAAAGATCAACTCGATTGCCATTCTAATTGGTCTTCTTACAGGTCTGGTAATAGGCGTATATGAGTGTGCCCTGGAGTACTTCAATTCTCTTTTCGGAATGCAGCGAGGGTTTTCTGTACACGAGTTTCCATATTACTATGTAATCTTCGTGCCCGCTATAGGAGGGCTGATTGTCGGGATTATCGCGCATTTTTTAATAAAAAAGCGTTATGGTGTTGACGGACTTATAGAGACCGTGACCCTTCGAGGCGCACACCTGAATCTTCGTGACTCTTTTCTTGAGGTCTTTGCGTCAATAATCACCATCAGTTCAGGCGGTTCCCTGGGGAAAGAGGCTCCAGGGGTTCTTGCAGGGGCAGGAATGGGAACTATTGCAGGACGAGTTTTAAAGAGTCCGGAAAAGCAGCTTAAGGTCCTTCTTGGTTGTGGGGCAGCCGGTGGAATAGCTGCAGCATTTAATGCTCCGCTTGCAGGTGTGGTTTTTGTTGTAGAAGTTATTTACGGAGAACTTGAGACAAGCATCTTCATTCCTTTAGTTATTTCTTCAGTATTTGCAACCGTTGTTTCCAGTACTGTTTTTGGAGTAGCAACGCTTGAGATTCCTTCCTACCTGCTGGTCAGCCCCTATAAAGAACTTGCACTTTATCTAATCCTCGGGCTTCTTGCAGGCATAGTTTCAACGGTATTTGCTCGAACTCTTTACTTTACAAAAGACATTTTTTCGAAAATACCTCTCCATCCCGTTTTTAAGCCTGCCCTGGGCGGGCTTGCAGTAGGTTTAATTGGCTTTTTTTACCCTCGGGTTCTGGGGTTGGGTTATGGTGTAATTACGGATGCTATTAGCAATCAGTTTACCTTCAAGCTCATGGTAATTCTGCTTTTCCTGAAAATTTTCGCATTTTCCCTGAGCCTTGGTTCAGGAGGGGCAGGAGGGTCGATTGTTCCCTCTCTTTTTGTGGGCGCAATGCTCGGAGGGGCGTTCGGAACGGCTGCAAACTTCTTTTTCCCGGGAACGATTGCAGAATCCGGAGCTTACGCTTTGGTTGGGATGGGTGCAGTCTTTGCCGGAACAGCAAGAGCTCCTTTGACTGCTATTCTCATACTTTTTGAAATTACAAGAGATTACAACATGATTCTTCCGCTCATGTTCGCCTGCGTTCTTAGCAATATGATGTCAAACGCTCTATACCCTGAGTCCATTTTTACAGAGAGCCTCCGAAGGAAAGGGTTCAAAATCCGTAAAGGAAGAGAAGTTGATATAATGAGCTCTATGTACGTTAGAGATTCCATGATTACAGATGTTCAGACGGTTTCTGAAGAGAAAAGTATCGAAACACTAACCGCCCTCATGCAGGGAAGCCGGCACGTGGGTTTTCCCGTACTTGATTCTAGAGGCAAACTTTCAGGCATAGTAACCCTCTCAGACCTCCGAAGTAAAGTTAAGTCAGGACAAACTAATAAAAATATACGGGATATCGCTACCAGACATCTGGAGGTTGCCTACCCTGATGAAACCCTGGATGCCGTCCTCAAACGATTTGCCTCAAAGCAAATAGGCAGGCTCCCTGTTGTAGACAGAGAGGATAAAACCAGACTTCTCGGCATTATCACCCGGAGTGATATCGTAAACTCATATAACAAAAAAGTCGTTGAGAAAGTCCGGGACACAGCCTGACAAGAGGAGTCTGCAATCCCGGAGGTTGAATTTAAAGCTTTGAAGTTATTCGTGAGTTTAGTCAACTTAAGATTTTGAATTCCGTAGCCGGACGATGTTTCTTTCCAATTTTATTATTTGTTTATACTTATCCTGTTTTGGAAACCCGAAACTTCCGGTTCCATCTCCACCGAGCAAGAAACTAAAATGACTATCAGCAGGTTTGCAAGATCTCCTGTCATTTACAATGATACTATTGTATGGAAGGACAGGCAGCCGAAGGGTGAGTATAGCGAAACTTTCGATATTTATAATTGTAATCCTAACTTAAAACGCCTTTAGCTATTGAGTCTTCGGAATCAGGGATGTCAGAGGAAACGGGAATAGTGAAGATTTTAGATCGTCAAAAAACGATTCTTATTTCCATTTATAAGAGATTCAGAACTGTTTTCATAATTAGAAAGAATATGCAGTACTAGAGGAAAAACAAGTAAAAGAGGAAAAACAAGTAAAAAACATTTCAAAATGGAAATAAGTAAGGAAAGATAAAAGAATTTCAAATAAAAAAAAGTGCCCGGAGCGTGACTCGAACACGCGACCTCCAGATATCTCAGGAGATTAAAGACGCCTCATATAATTGTCCCTATGAGTCTGGCGCCCCAACCGACTAGGCTATCCGGGCTTGCAACACACAAATGAACAAAGTTATATTAAAAGCTAACGATCAAAAGATGCAAAAATGGTGCCTCTGTATGATTATTTTTTATAAGATGAGAGTCTGAGAATAAGAGAAATGGATATTTCACGGGTCAGAGCACATTAAAGGAATCAGTGAACACGTTATGTCAGAGCTGACATAATAGGGTAATATATATTAAAACAAATTAATGGGATATAGCTATATAGCAGAAATATATATAATAAGAAAGAAATATAATAGCTTTCAGACTGATTTTTAAAAACAGGGAAAGCAGAAAATCGCACCCGGCAGGGGCTTCGACCCAGAGATATCATGTGAGATATCTTCCTTAAAGCCTGAAACAAATAATTCTGAATAAATATATAAACCAGAATTGTAATGAATTATCACATCAGGCTTCCAGTTAAAGAAATTAAAAGGGCACTTTCCATATAAGCACCCCCTTAAAACTTAGAGGCTCAAAAAGTCAAACTGTATTAACAGATGTATTAACAGAATTGCTTTCTGCCTCATGGAAAATTAAACTTTACAGATTAAACTTTACAGTTAGCTTCCATATTTCATTCATTCATTCATTCATTCTTATTTATTAATCCCTAAATTTTTAAACCAGACCCTTTAAAACAGCCAGCGAAGCCGGAATAAATATAATCCTGAGAAAGGGCATATCCATTTTACGGTTTGAAGGCTGTTAGAAAGAGGAAACCCAATACTGACACTGAGATTTCACAACAAAGATTTAGCTTATTTAAATACCTGGATCAGAACCCAGATGAGGAAATCCGATGAAAATAAAAGCAAATCTCATATCCGGAAGGACCGCCGACCAGGGCGCACATCTGGAAGCAAAGACACATAAGGGTTATTTTGATGCGTGTGCTTACTGCGAACTCAGTCCCGCTGACCTTGAGAGGCTGGGAGCCTCCGAGGGAAGCAGCCTGAAGGTTACCACCGAGTTTGGGGACGTGGTGGTCTTTGCAAAGGCAAATGAAGGAAACCCTGACGGCCTTGCCTTTATCCCTATGGGACCCTGGGCAAACGCGGTGCTGAGCCCTGACACCCACGGCTGCGGAATGCCGGGATTCAAAGGCGTCCCTGCAGAAATTGAAGTCACGGATGAAAAACCTCTGGACATGAAGTCCCTGATGAAAAAGTACAGGGAAGCCTGAAGTCTGGCGGAGCGAGAAATTTAGATTTCCAGTTAAACCCGGGAAACCTGAAGAATTCGGAGGAAAAAATATGCCAGTAGTTAAGGACGCAGTGTGTTCGCTTTGCGGCTCGCTCTGCGACGATATCACAGTCACAGTTGAAGATAACAAAATCACAAAAATCGAAAACGCCTGTATTCTCGGACACAGCAAGTTCGTAGGTATGCTCGAGCACGACCGGATAGAAACTCCCATGATCAGGAAGGATGGGGAGCTTGTCCCGGTTTCCTATGAAGAGGCGATTGAAGCTGCCGCAAAAATTCTGGTAAATTCCAGAAGGACTCTTTCTTACGGCTGGTGCTCTACCTCCTGTGAAACCGTCAGCGGGGCTATCCAGCTCGCCGAAGAAACGGGTTCAGTTATTGACTCAACAGCAAATGTCTGCCACGGGCCAACAGCGCTTGCAGCCCAGGAGAAAGGAGCCCCGTCAGCCACTCTTGGGGAAATAAAGAACAGGGCAGACGTAATTATATTCTGGGGCTGCAACCCTGTGCATGCTCATCCAAGACACATGGTCCGTTACTCAAGCTTTTCAAAGGGGCTCTTTACCGAGAAAGGACGGAAAGGCAGGAAAATGATAGTTGTCGATGTCAGGAAAACTGATACTGCAAAACTGGCTGACAGCTATGTAGAGATCGAACAGGGCTCGGACCTGCTCCTGGTCACTGCCCTTCGTTCAATTGTAAACGGGCACGAAGACGTAATTCCGGAGACTGTCGCAGGCGTTCCCAAGGCTGAAGTGATTGCACTTGCAGAAACCCTGAAAAACGCAAAGTTCGTCTGCATCTTCTTCGGCATGGGAGTCACACAATCCCGTTCCAAATACAAGAACGGAGATGCTATGTCCTCTCTAATTTCAGACCTTAACCAGCACACAAAAGCTGTTATGATAGGAATGCGTGGGCACTATAATGTTACCGGTTTCGGACAGGTGGCAACCTGGGAAACAGGTTTCCCTATGGCAATCGACTTTGCCAGAGGATATCCATACTATAATCCGGGAGAGACCGGGGCAAACGATCTTCTTGTACGCGAAGAGCCGGACGCTGCAATTATAGCTGCAGCTGATGCAGGGGCTCATTTCCCTCAGAAAGCAGTCAGACATCTTGCAAGAATCCCTGTAATTCAAATTGACCCATACCCGAACCCAACAACTGAAATTGCAGATGTAGTCTTCCCTGCAGCCGTTGTGGGAATAGAAGCCGAGGGAACGGCTTACCGTATGGACGCAATTTCTCTACGCATGAAGAAACTGATTGAATCAAAATTCAAGACCGACGAAGAAATCGTAAAAGACCTGACTGCAAAAATCAGGGAACTTAAGAGAGGTGCATGAAGATGTCGGAAATCCTGATTAAAAACGCAAACGTCTGCGACCCTGCACAGGGAATTAACTGCGAGACCATGGACATCTGCATAAAAGATGGCAAGATTGTAGAGAGCGTTTCCGCAAACGCAAAAGTCATCGATGCCGAGGGCAGGCTCACAATGGCAGGAGGCTTTGACGGGCATACCCACAGCGCAGGCAAGATTAATGTAGGACGTTTCATTAACCCGAACGATGCAAGGAAGAATCTTGTACCCGGACTCTCCGGCCAGGTCGCACGTACTGAAAAGACGAGAGCGCAGGTAGGCTACAATACTCCAAACACCTATGCAATCGGGTACAGGTACGCAAAACTCGGGTACACAACTATCTGTGAAGCTGCCATCCCCCTGCTTGCTGCAAGGCACACCCATGAGGAATTCAAAGAAATTCCAATCCTGGACAAGATGGGGCTTTCCCTTTTCGGAAGCAACTGGCAGGTTATGGAATACATCCGGGATAAGGAGCCTGAGAAGCTGGCAGCATATGTTGCCTGGGGTCTTAGAGCTTCGAGAGGCTATGGAGTAAAAATCGTAAACCCTGGAGGAGGAGAAGCCTGGGGATGGGGAAAGAACGTGAGCGGGCTCTACGATCCGGTCCCGAACTTTGACGTAACCCCGGCTGAAATCTTGATGGGTCTTGCAGAAGTTAATGAGCGCCTGCAGCTTCCCCACTCAGTACATGTGCACTGTAATAACCTCGGAAAACCAGGAAATTATGCAACTACCATAGAAACTATGAAGCTCTTCGAGAAGGTTAAGCCGAGCAGGGACAGGCAGGCTCTCCACGTGACTCACGTGCAGTTTAACGCCTATGCAGGCACCTCCTGGAGGGATTTTGAGACCGGAGCTCCTATGGTTGCAGATTATGTGAACGGGGCAGACCATATGACTTTCGACCTCGGACAGGTTATCTTCGGACCTGCAGTAACCATGACCGCAGACGGACCTGTGGAATATGCAAATGCAAGAATGCTGCACGAGAAGTGGAGCAACCAGGATATTGAACTGGAAGACGCATCCGGTGTTGTGCCATTGTTCTACTCTCCAAAAAGCTTTGTAAACGCCGTGCAGTGGGCGATCGGACTCGAACTTGCCCTGCTCGTGAAGGATCCCTGGAAGATTATGTTTACAACCGACAGCCCGAATGGCGGTTCTTTTGTGAATTATCCTGAAGCCTTTACTTACCTGATGAGTGCAAAAAGAAGGGAAGAAGTTATTTCCGGCTTTTCCAAAATGGCGCTTGACAGGATGGTACTGCCTGGAATCGATAGGGAACTGGACTTTTACGAGCTTGCCGTCATGACCAGGAGCACACAGTCGAAGATGTACAGCAGGCCCGAAAAAGGAAACCTTAAAGCAGGCTCAGACGCCGATATTGCAATATATGATATCCTGCCTGGTCAGATTGACCCCTCAATAGAGTATGCAAAGGTTAAGAAAGCTTTCTCAGGTGCTGCATACACGCTGAAAGACGGAGAGATTGTCGTAAAGAACGGAGAGATCGAAGCCACTCCTAAAGGTAAGATCTACTGGGTAAACGCAAAAGTTCCCTCAGCCATCGACAGCGCAATGCAGAAAGATATAGATGTCAAATTCAAAAAATACTACACCGTGAGCAAAGCCAACTATATGGTTGAAGATATGTACCTCCAGAAGCCTGTTGAAATCGCCACGGAAGGGGTGTTCTAAATGCAGGTTGTAAGACTTTCCCTCAAAGAAGCCAATAAAATCCCAATCGAAGCCGATGACATAAATCCTGACAACTTTGCAGGCAAGACTGAAGAAGAGATTAAGGCGATTCAGGTCTGGTATGGAAACAGCCAGTACCCTCTCGGCGAGTTTTTTAATGTAAAGATCGAGGGAAGCGACTCCGTAGAAAACACAAAGATAGTTTTCGAAGGTGATGTCTCAAGAGTAAAACGCATCGGGCAGAACATGAGTGCAGGAGAGATCGAGATCAACGGCAACGTGGATATGCACTGCGGTTTCAATATGCGAGGCGGAAAGATTGTAATCAATGGCGATGCTGACAGCTGGCTCGGCTGTGAGATGGCAGGCGGAGAAATCATACTCAACGGAAATGCCTCTTACTATGTAGGGTCAGGTTACAGGGGAGAATCCTGCGGCATGCGCGGAGGAAAAATTACTATCAATGGCAATGCCAGAGACTACCTCGGTGAGCATATGTGCGGAGGAGAAATCCTCGTAAAAGGCAATGTAGGACTTCTTCCTGCAATTTCAAATAATGGCGGGAAAATTGTAATTGAAGGCAATGCTACGATGCCTGCAAGCGAAATGAAGAATGGTACCGTCATTATCAAAGGCGAGACCTCCGATCTTCTGCCATCCTATAAAGAAGAAGGAACAGAAGAAGTCGAAGGAGTTACCTACCGGAAGTTCGTTGGCGATGTCAATGTCGGTGGAAAAGGGGTACTGCTGATAAAGTAAAAATAGTATCTCTGAGCGGATGGTATCTTAGACCTGGAGTCAATAAAATCCTTATAAAGGATTAAGTCGGCGGATAAGATCATAAAAGGGATTAATTCCCAAAAGACCCTTTATCTTATCCGTTTCTTATCCGTCATATTAGATCTTAAAAGTATAATTACTGGAATTGTCTGTTTTAAATCGAGATTAAACTTTGACTTTTTTGTTTTCTTAAAAGATTGGGTTTATGTACTACCTTCGAGATGATTTTTTAAGAAGATTTGCAGTAATGTGCCAATCATTTTAACGAATTTGCATCAGATTTCATGAGCCTTGGTTCTTTATATCCGCACGATGAAGAAGATCTGAAAATGGGATAAGAAGCTCGGCAAGGAATGCGAAAAATTAGCTGTAAAAAAAGGATATAATAAGGGTAGAAAGATGTTACCCTCTCGTTAAATGTATCAATATCCTGTTGCTTCGGCTAACTGCCGGACCTGAGTACTGTCAGCAGTATTTCCAAAAACTACCAGCACATAGTTTTCGTTGTCCCAGATATAGGAGTACCTTGGGACAGGGTTTCCTCCGGATATAATGTAATCAGTTATTCGGACAGCAGAGTGTCCATTAAAGGATTCTTCCACAAAGCGAGATTCATTCTGTAAAGGCAGGAAGGAGGATTTATATGCATCTATCAGGTTATTTGCAGCCCCGGAATCCTCAAGCTCGATTACATCCAGATAGAAGTCAGACCCGTTGTATTTGTACATCCCTTCGGATCCACCCACGATTCCGGAAACATTCTCTGCGTTATAGTCATTTTTGATATCAGTTTCATCAAGAGGAAGAGATCCAACATATTCAAAACCTGCAGGAAGGTTTTCAAGCTCGCTAATATCAGTCGCAGTATCATCAGGGCTTATGCTTGCTCCCGGATTATCCGGCTCTGTTCCGTTATCAACTGCTGGGTTATCGTCACCGATGCAACCTGAAAAAGCGATCATCAAAACCGCAAACACAGAAATTAATGCTATACTTTTTTTCATAAATCTTCACCTTGATCTGTAAAAACCCTGAAAAAACCCGATGGCTTATAGAATCAGGATTTCAGATTTAAAAGAATCGCCAGAACTAAGAAATCCGTAAATAAAAAGTTATCCTCAAGAAAAAAACCAAAAAAGAATTGAAAGAAAGAAGGGTTAAGAAAACCCTTCAATCAGAAAATTTAGTTGTTCCTCCTGACGAGGTAGACAACTGCAAGGAGTCCGGCAAGTCCGAGGACAACTCCGAAACCAGGAGCCTGGCCGTCATCTTCTGCAGGAGTATCATCTTCGGTTGGTTCCTCTTCTGCAGGGGTCTCTCCCGGAGTATCGGTTACATTGTCGTCGTCAACAGTTTCATTGTCGTCAACAACGGTTTCATTGTCGTCAACAACGGTTTCATTGTCGTCAACAACGGTTTCATTGTCGTCAACAGCGGTTTCATTGTCACTGACAGTTCTCTCAACGAATGGGTAGTATCTGAGCTGGTTGGCTGGGGTGTCTGCAATCTTGAAGAACATACCCTCAGCGATTTCCTCTTCAGAGTCTCTGGTCAGAGTGAAGGAGTCTTCATTGCTGATCACGAGGCTGTCTCCCTGGATGGAAACATCGTTGAGTTCACCGAATTCATCGTCAGATTCAATGGTCATTGCGTTTGCGTAGTCAATGAGCCAGAGACCTTCGATCTGGGCAATGCTGTCGACTGCGCCCTGGAAGAC
>NZ_SCHL01000002.1 GCF_004099695.1 Methanosarcina sp. MSH10X1
GGGAAATAAAATAATCACGTTAAATTAAGTAAATTAAAGGAATGGTTTTCATGTTCAGAGAAGAAAGTCGCTCAGTCCCTGTCGAAGAGGGCGAAGTTTACGATGTAACAATTCAGGACATTGCTCGTCAGGGAGACGGCATCGCTCGTATTGAGGGTTTTGTGGTCTTTGTCCCGGGCACCAAAGTTGGTGACGAGGTTCGGATTAAAGTCGAAAGAGTACTTCCCAAGTTCGCATTTGCAAGCGTTGTCGAGTAAATGCAGGGAAATAAAATAATCACGTTAAATTAAGTAAATTAAAGGAATGGTTTTCATGTTCAGAGAAGAAAGTCGCTCAGTCCCTGTCGAAGAGGGCGAAGTTTACGATGTAACAATTCAGGACATTGCTCGTCAGGGAGACGGCATCGCTCGTATTGAAGGTTTTGTTATCTTTGTCCCGGGCACCAAAGTTGGCGATGAAGTCCGGATTAAAGTCGAAAGAGTACTTCCCAAGTTCGCATTTGCAAGCGTTGTCGAGTAAATGCAGGGAAATAAACCATATTAACTTTAATTAAGTTATTGGGAATGGTTTTATGTTCAGAGACGAAAGCAGCTCTGTTCCTGTTGAAGAAGGCGAAGTCTACGATGTAACAATCGAGGATCTCGCCCGCCAGGGAGACGGCATCGCCCGTATCGAAGGTTTTGTTGTCTTTGTTCCTGGTACCAAAGTTGGCGATGAAGTCCGGATTAAAATCGAAAGGGTTCTTCCCAAATACGGTTTTGCCAGCCTTGTTGAATAAACAGGATATTTCAAATGAAAAATGCAAGACTGAAGAATCATATCTGTATAATTCTTCAGTTTCTTTTCTATTCAGATAAATTAAACTAACTTTCGGACCTTTCATTGCGGGAATTAATTTTCTTTAATCAATTCTTTATTTTGATTCTCTTGTTTCAGTCCATTTAATCTGATTATGTTTTTTCAACTTATTTTAAACGGATTGCTTTTTTGTTTACTTTTCAACAATTATTTCTCTTTTAATTGCTTATTCGTGGCATCTGATAGTGAACATTCGATGCTATTATATAATAGATATTCAATCATATTTTGAGAACTCGATTGACAAGATTTTTGCAAATGCTTTAGAGAATAAATATTCGTCTTACATCTATAGCCGGGAAAGTAGCCCGGAGTGATTTCTAATGATTCGTTTTATCAAGTACCACCCCAGGTCCAATACTTATGTGATCGAAAAACGAGCTTTTTTTGAGGAGGACCTTATTCTGGACGGCAATGTAATTGTCGGGCAGGAAGCGAAATTCTGGAAGAACCTCACGGTAACTGGCAGGCTCGAACTGGGAAAAGGTTCGATTGTACGGGGCGATGTAAAAGCCAGAAGTGCCCTTGTCTGTTCCGGGGCAAAAGTTCTGGGCAATATCGAAACGACTTCTGAACTTATTCTTCTTGATAGAGCTAAAATAAATATCGCAGCTTGCCAGGGAGATATTCGCGCCAGGCCGGGATGCACTCTCAATTCCGTAAAAGCAGACGGTACACTTGAGCTTGTTGGAAAAGTTATTGTCAGGAAGGTAGAGCCGTTAACCAAGGTGATTATCCGGGCTGAAGAGTAATCCGGATTTTTCATCAAGATCTAGTTTTCTTCTCTTCTTTCCCTATTTTCATTCCCTTTGCGTCTCTATAATGCGATTTTATCTACCTTCCGTCAAAGCCGTAAAAGTTTATTTGTGGAACCTTTCCTCCTCCAAAAGTTTCAGGACATGATCCCTTAAACGGTTAGCTTCGGGACTTGTCCTGCATCGTGGGCGAGGCAGATCCACTGTTACAATCTCTTTTATTCTTCCCGGTCTTGCGGTCATTACCACTATCCTGTCCGAGAGAACTACTGCCTCATCCACGCTGTGAGTCACGAAAATAAAAGTAACGTGCTTTTGTTCCCATATCTTCAGGAGCTCGTCCTGGAGAATGTTTCGAGTCTGGGCATCCAGCGCTCCAAAGGGTTCGTCCATTAGAAGAACCTCGGGTTCATTGGTAAGAGCTCTTGCAATTGCAGCCCGCTGCTGCATGCCCCCAGACAGCTCATATGGGTAACTGTTTTTGAACTGTTCCAGGCCAACCAGGTCTATATACTTCTCTGCATGCTTTCTGGCTTCAGCTTTATTAATTCCCTGCATCTCAAGCCCAAAAGTGACGTTATCAATGACGGTTCTCCAGGGAAACAGGGAATATTGCTGGAAAACCATGCCCCTCTTTGGGTGAGGGCCGGTTATAGGGACTTTATTGAGAGTAATTTCTCCCGAAGTCTGGGTTTCAAGTCCTGCAATGATACGAAGCAGAGTGGTTTTCCCACAACCAGATGGTCCCAGAAGGCAGATAAATTCTCCATCCTCAACATCAAAGCTCACATCGTGTAGGGCTTCCGTACCACCGTTCTCCTCTTTTTTAGTAAAGACACGGGAAACATTTTTTACGCTTACTCTGCCCATTTTATACCACAGTTCCTGAAGTCCATCTAAGTAATTTTGCATCTACATAATACCTGAAGAAGCGGTCGATTAAAAGGCCCACGAACCCGAGCAGGAGCATGTAAACCAGTACGAAATCCATCCTGTGCAGGTAGTAATTGTGCCAGATCTGATATCCAAGTCCACTATCGCTTACTCCGAACATTTCCGCAGCTACAAGGCACATCCAGCCCACTCCCATGGCAATCCTGATTCCTGCAACAATTGAAGGCATAGCTGAGGGGATTGCAATGTAGCGTATAAGATCCAGATTCCGGGTACAGCCAAGAACTTTTGCTGCTTCAACATAGACTTTCGGTACATTTTTAAAACCTGTATAGGTGTTGATAATAATAGGAAAGACCATTCCCACAAATACAACAAAACCCGCAGCCTGGCGAGCGAGTCCAAACCATATGATTGCAAAAGGAATCCAGGCAAGGGGAGGAATCGGGCGCAGGATTTCTATTACAGGGTCGATTGCTCGATTTGCTTTCCTGAACCAGCCCATAGCTATTCCAAGCGGAATCCCTATTGCAAACGCAGCAATAATACCGATTGAGAAATGAACTAAGCTTGTCAATGTATCCGTGAAAATTAGCCCGCTTTCGACAATAGTAGTGAAAGAGTTTACTACATCATAAAAACTAGGCAGAAGAAATTTATTCTGTACTATTCTATCTGCTATAAGCTGCCATATCGCAACTGCGACTATGAGAGACACTGCTTCAATGCTATTTTCTTCTATTGTTTTTATGAAACGATTTTTCATGTCTAATTAAAAGAATTCTTACTTTTTTACCTTTCCGGCAGACCTCATTAATCAGAAAAAAGAGAAGTTAAGGTTGCTTCCCTATGAAGTAGAGGCAACCGATCTTTATTTTAACTTTGCCTTTATCACTCCTGAGTCTGTTCTTCGCTTATTGCTTTCTCATAGAAGCTTGTATCAAAGATTTCTTCCTGTGTCAGGGATTTTGGAATAATACCAAGCTTATATTGAGTGTTTGAGTAATTGACTGCCGAACTTTCAATCAATGCGGGATCTGTAATCCACTCACCATCCCATTCTTCAATAGACGTCCTTACAGTCTCAAGTTCCTCTGTAGTTTTATTTGAATAAATCTGAGCAGCTTCGTCAATATTTGCCTGGTTATACTCGGTTGCTTTAATATGGGTCCTTACAATCTGTTCCACAATATCCGGGTGCTCCCGGATAAGTTCCCCGCTTACGACAAGTACACAGCAGGCGTGGTTTGCTTCCATCTCTCCAGATTGTACTATGGTACGCCCGTTACCTTCCCTTTCTACAACTGTTGGAGAGGGGTGGGGCAGGAACACAGCATCAACCCGTTTGGCTGAAATGGCAGTGACGGCATCTCCCGGGGTCATTCCGAGAATTGTTACATCTGTCTCAGTGGTATTCTCTGTCTCAACATCAAGCCCGTTCTCCGTGAGCCAGTTCTTAAGCAAGGTATCCTGAATTGTCCCTGGCGGATAAGTGGCGATTTTAAGACCCTTTAAGTCTTCAGGGCTTTTGTATTCGTATTCGGGCCGCAGAACAAGACTTGAGCCGTTTATCTGTACAGGCTCGACAATCTTTGCATCAAGGCCCTGGCTGAGAGCTGTAATTACAGGGGCTGCGCCAACATAGGCGACATCAATGTCTCCAGCCATCATAGCCTGCATCTCAGGAGCTCCTGTTGGAAACGGGTGTTCATTGATCTTCGTAATTCCATATGGTTCAAGATCTTCCTGCCACCATCCTTTTTCAGCCGCAGTCATATATGCTATCTGATGGGTACTTGGCTGATAGCCAATATTTAATTCAGTAAGATCATCGGATGCGCAGCCGGATACGAAGATGGATGCCAGCAGCAATAGAGTAAGTGTGAGTATGCCTAGTTTTTTCAAAGCTTCACCTCGATTATCCTTACAATTGATAATAATACATATAAATGGTAAACCTCATGCTCTAAATAACATTTTTTGAACAGGGCCTTCCTGAAAAGTTAACTGATTTCCAGCTTTCTCTTTGTCAGCTTTCCATACACTCCTTTGCGAAGAGTTTATATTTCTCCAGACAAGAATCCCAGTAAAAATAAAAAGTAAATACCCTTATTGGGTATTAATATTTTTCTACACTTCCTATATATAACTTCTCAAAGAAGCCTTAATTATATCCCAAATGTATTAATACTTCTGGATATATTTCTCATTAAGGACTAAATCTCCTGTGAAACGTAAATTATTTCTTAAAATTAGATGTTTCTTACTGGATTTAAAAGGTTGAATTTTATGAATGTTGCAGACAAGGTTATCAAATCCGCATTTGAATCCGATGAGGTTTTTCAAAAAACGCTTTCCACTGTAATTAAAGAGGACCTTAACCTCACTGCTGTGGATTTCGCCAAGAAAGCAAATATTCCCCCGAGTACCCTTTATAAGATCCTGTCAGGGAATCGGGACCCCAACATTAAAACCCTCCGCCAGATCGTGAAAACTATCCGTGATATTAAGGAATCGGACAGTGGAGATTTTATCGCTGTAATTGCAGCTCGCTCGGTGCTTGACAATATCGTGGAAACGAAGAAAAAAATAGCTGGCAGGCTGGTCACAATCCGGGAATACTCCGCAACCTCAATGGAAGAAGCTATAATAGCAGCTGTTAACGCCGAAAGGGACGGAGCAAAAGCCCTGGTCTGCGCTCCCATAGTGAGCCCGACAGTAGAAAAGATCCTGAATATCCCGGTCACAACAATTATCCCCAAGAGCAGCCTCATAGACGCGATTGAACTTGCGCTCAAAAAGATGGAGTGATCGTTAGAAGATAAGATAAGGTAGCATTACTTAAATTGAATTCAAATTTTATTTTTGTCGAGTTTGAATTGAGTTCAAACCAAACCTGATTCAGGTATGAATTAAATAGACTATTTTTAAAAATCGAAAAGAGTTAAATAAAAAATTTTTTAAAAATTGAAATAATTTAAATTAACCATTTTAAAAAATTGAAATAATTTAAATTAACCATTTTAAAAAATTGAAAAGACCCGCGTTAATTTAAAACGCGGGAATTCCATTCTATCTTCTTGATTTTATTTCTCTACTTCTTGCTTCCTTAAATTCGATTTTTTGAAGTTTAATTTCCTTTTGCCTTTATTATTATCTTCTGCTGCTTTCCGCGTCCGGCTTACTTCTTAAGTTCGTTTATCTTTTCTTGAATCATTGCCATATCCCCGCCGCCTTTTGTAAAGAAATAAGCAGCTCCACCTATTATTAGCAGGATAATGGCTCCAAGCGCGTAAAGCAATAAGGAGGACTTTTCTTTTACAGTGTAGGTTGCGTTTTCTCCTCCAACTTCTACTCTGTAAGTGCCTGGCGTCTCTTCTATGTGCTCAAAGGTTACAGTGGTATTCTTCCCCATATCCAGGGAAATTTCCTTTGAGTCGGTTACGTTCCCGTTAACAAGCAACTCCACAGTCTTATTACCTGCAGCATTGCCTGTATTTCCTATATTGATTGAGATTGCTGCATCTTTTCCTGCACTTACTTCCAGAGGCTCAACCACCAGGTTTGAGAATTCGAAGATAGCCTCAAAGTCTCTGACCCTTATACTTTCTTCCTTATCCAGGAATCCTTCCTTTGTCACGCTCAGTTTAAGAGTACCACTTTTGTCTGTCGTATAAGCAGCTTTTCCGTCAGATCCTGTTTTGTTAATAAGGTTTCCATTAATCGAGACATTTGCTCCCTCAATAGCATCGCCGCCTATTGCCCTGACAATCTCAATATCCAGAGTATCACCGACATAAACCGTCTCAGGTGAAACACTAACTGACATCTTCTCTTTCGGAGGAATGATATTGATGTTCTTGTTTGCAGTTGTGTATCCATCCTTTTGTGCGGTCAGTTTCAGGGGTCCGACATTCTCTGCCGTGTATTCAACAGTTCCGTTAGCATCGGTTTTACCTGCATTAGTTGTGTTAACTTTTATGCTGGCACTTTCGACCGGGCTTTCACCTGCAGTTACTCCGATATCAAAAGTATCACCCACAACGATCTCATCAGGTACATTGATCTTGAGCTCTTTGCTGGCTCCGCCTTCGTTCTGGATATCTACTGCGGGATAGAACCTGAGAACACTGTCATCAGCCGTTTTGAAGCTGATATTGCCCATGATCTCGACTGTTTCTCCTCCATCAAGCCCGATATCGTCATTATTTTTCATTCTAATGCCGCTTTCGGAGATACTGCTAATTTCCATTTCGCCGAAGCTTTCCCCATTGCTGATCTCAGTGTAATCATCCGAAATCTGGAAAATTCCCTGTGTGAAAACAGCCGAGGTTTCAGTACCTGAGAAAACCGTGCCGAAGTGGACTATGATCATGGGTATATTCTCAGCTTCTCCAATGTCGGCCTCGTAAATATAATCCTGATTGGAGGCAACGAAAGCATCATCTACCACTTCTCCATCCTTTTCGAGCTGCACCCAGACAGTATCCCCATTAACATCAACTTCCATAATATTCAGGGAATAGCCATTCTCAAGCACAAGGGCAGAACCTGAGTACATAGATTTCCTGTCATCGGTGTCTGTAAGGACTTTGGCAAGGATATTGTCCGAGAGAAGGCTCACATCGTCGATTTCTCCGTTAACGGCTCCATCCTGATACCCTGCAAAATACTTGTCTGCCATGAACCCTACAACCATGAAATTACCCCAGTTACTATATTCAAACGGAACGCTCTGAGGCTTGGATTCATAGACCAGTTTATCAGATGGAATAGTCTTGCCTTTCAGTTCTTCGACCTTAAACTCCTCAGTTCCGATTCCCTCATCTATATTGTAATAGAAGCCTTCGAAGTTGAAAGGGTTCCACGCAGGAGTAGAATTTCCGTTTTTATCTTCATCGTAAACAGTCCCGCGAAGTTCGTAAGTCCCGGATTCCGAGGTATCAAGAACGGGAGCAAAGCGCAGGACGCCATCATCAGCGACCTGGAACTTTATCTTACCCATGAGGTCGATAGTTTCGCCTTCATCAAGTCCGATATTATCCTCATTTTCCATTCTTATTTCATTGCTGCTGATGGACTTTACTTCCATCTCCCCGAAGGAGTCTCCGTTCTGGAGTTCCACATAATTGTCCGAGATCTGGAAGACTCCCTCAACAAATGCAGCCGAGGTTTCGGTACCTGAGAAAACCGTGCCGAAGTGAGCGATAATTATGGGCACGTCTTCGGCTTCACCAAGTTTAGTCTCATAAACGTAGTCCTGCCCTGAGGCGATGAAGGCGTCATCCACAACGTCTCCGTCTTTCTCAAGCTGTATCCAGACGGTGTTCCCGTTAACGTCAACTTCCACTACATTCAGGGAGTAGCCCTCTTCAAGGACAAGAGAGTCTCCGGCATATGCGGATTTTTTATCATCACTGTCGATAAGGATCTTGGAAAGAATACCGTCAGAAATCAGGCTAACATCGTCCCCTATAACCCGGGAGTTTTCACTGCTGTAACCTGCAAAGTATTTCTCTGCCATAAACCCTATTACCTGGTAGGAACCCCACTTATTATATTCAAAATCAGTCTCAGTAGGCCTTGTTATATACTTAATATTTCCTGCATCTATACTTCTTTCTATACCCTCAATCTTCATTTCTTCTGAGGAGACCCCTGAATCAAGGTCATAATAGAAGCCTGAATAACTCTGTGCATTCCAGGTGTAGGTGGTGGACATCCCTTCTTCCCATATTCTGTTCCCACTTGAGGGAGCTTCAACCTTTACAGTCCAGGTCTGTGTCGATGGACTATACACGTTGTTGGGGTCACTGGCTACTGCCTTGAGTGTATATTCGGTTGCATTGTTCCCATTAAACTCATATGAAGAGGAAGCCACATTTGTTTCGGTTTCCTGCTCCTGTTTTGTATCATTGACAAACCATTCGACATTAATATTCTGTCCATTTGTGGAACTGATGCTGAAAGTCTGGGATTTCCCCTTCTCTACATTAACCGTTCTCTCAGAGGGGGCAAAATTAACGGGCACTGCATTTGCTGATACTGTCCACGTCCAGGATTTCGGGTCTGCAGTACCGTTTTCATTTTGTGCAGCTACCGTGATTGTATGCGTGCCCTGGATTGCAGGGGCGCTTGTATAGGACGACTCAGTTACGGTTGTATTTGTGTAAAGAGAAGTGCCATCAAAAGACCAGGTCATATTCGAAGGCTGGCTAACAGTTGCAGTGAATGTTTTTGATTCTGCTACATTACCGTTAACGTTTGATGATGAGGGGTTAGATAGGGTGATCACTGGTACGTTCGATCCACCGGTTACATCCCATTTCCTGCTCTCCCCAGTTGATTGAACAGTTGCTTTGACTTCATATGTACCTGGCTCAACAGTGTGCTGCAGAGTAGAAGTATTTGTCCCGGTATCGTATGATGCTGTGGTATCAGCAACTCCATTAACTAACCAGTCAATAGTTGCTGATTCGTTTGTTTGAATGTTAAAACTTTCAATATCACCGACTATCTTATTGACAGTCGAATTCTCTGCAGGCGCTATTATTCCCGGAGCTGCTGTTACAGTTCCGCAAAATAGCCCCAGCACCAGAATTGCTGTAAATATTTGTAAACTAGCTTTTTTCATAGTCTATCCTTCTGAACCTTGTGCATAAATTATATTATTGTGAATTTAGTCAGTTTAGCCCGAGATTTACTCAGTTTTTGTGATCTTTGGAGGGCTTGTCAATCAGGAATTCTTAATTTTAGTCTCTTTCAGTCCGGGCTTCTGATTTATGGGGGTAAGTTAATTTTTTAATCAGGAGGATCTGTCAACTGTTTAGGCTTTTAGCTGCTGGTATCCTCGCTGTGCTATAATTGTAAGCTCGCACTCGGGGGATTCGAGTACAATGCCCGCTTCATACTTCGTGCATTCTCCTATAACAGTTAAGTTACATATATTTTGTACTTTTTTCAGCTTTTCCGGGTCAATTGTAATAAGAAGTTCAAAATCTCCGCCCGTATAAAGCGCAAGTTCTGTCAATTCTTCTGGACTTGAAGCAAATTCCCGGACTTCCCTGAGGATAGGAAGGGCGTCTTCCCGGATCCTGAAGCCCACGCGGCTCTGTCTGGAAAGGTCGTAAAGGGACATTGCTAGGCCGTCACTCGTATCCATCATGGACGTGACTGCTCCGGAGCTGGCCAGTTGTCTGGCTTCTTTCGTGCGCGGGACTGGCTCAAAAAGCGCCTTCAGGACGGTTTCACTTACTGGTTTTTTCGACTGGAGGGCTTCCAGAGCTGCTCCTGCCGACCCCGTATATCCCGTAACACAGACCAGATCTCCTGGTCTTGCCCCGCGCCGAAGAAGGAGCTGGCTTTTCTTTACCCTGCCCAGTGCAGTTCCAGTAATCGTCAGTTCTGCGTGGGTGTCAAGGTCGCCTCCGATAATCGCAGTTCCGCAGAACTCGGCACACGCCTGCATACCTTTTGCAAGTTCTTCAACAAAAGCAATCTCGGTATCTGCAGGCATTCCGATTGCCATAACAAGCCCTGTGGGTTCTGCACCCATGGCTGCAACATCACTGAGGTTTACAGCTGCTGACATCCAGCCCATTTGCCAGGGGGTCATTCCCTCCGGAAAATCCGTGGTCCTGTGCAGCATATCGGTAGTAACAACCAGGCAGTCTTCACCTTTCAGGTCAAGGACAGCGCAGTCATCTGAGCCTGCGCCTATAAGGATTCCTTCATCTCCTTTTTCCTCGCCATCAGGAGCTTTAAAAATCTTAGATAAAACGGAGATTAAAGCACGCTCTCCGATTGAAGATACTCTTGTGTCTTTCATGGTCTTTTTTGAAAACGATAGCTTTGCTTTCTTTTCAATAAATGCACATCCTCTGTGAGCCAAGATGCACTGAGTTCCTCTCCTTTATTTAATTTGTGTAACTTTATGCGTTACACAAAAATTTAGTAATCAACAGAGACATTTTCGACATCATGAGAGGGCATTATTTCAGAAATCCAACGCCCCTCCACGAGCATTGGAGGAATAAATCTCTCAGATAAAATTATTAAAAATTTTATCTGGGTTGAAAAATAATAGCTTAAAAAGAAAAATCGGAAAATATCATCTAATTGGAAAATATCATCTAATTGGAAAATATCATCTAATTGGAAAATATCATCTAATTGGAAAATATCATATAGAATCAGAAATAACTTCTTCTCCATTTTCTTTTGTCCTTATACTCACATTTGCCAGAAAGTTTTTTGCGACTCTTCCGAGATCGTACAGTTCTTCCCTTTCCAGAACCTGTATTTCTCTCAGATTTTCCTGCAAGCTGTATTCCGGAATTCCCTGCTGCAATACATATTTAACTTCTCTGTTCTTAATGTGTTCCGAAATCCAGGCAGATATGCTGGCAATTTCTTCCTTACTACCAATAAAATCCCTGATCACCGTTGTCCTGAGTTCCAGACCAGGGACGCAGGAATCTGCAATTTCGAGCGTTTCTCTTACAGACACAATAACCTGTTCAGGCGTTTTTTTCACGGCTTTATATAGTCCGCAGCCTGCAACCTTTCCGTAAAGTTCAGGATTATCCGGAGAAGCTTTTATATCAACAAAAAACCTGTCAACGAGTTTCCGCTTAACCAGTTCCCCTGCTCTTTCAGGATGGCAGCCATTAGTATGAATTCCAATGGCGAGCCCGTTTTCTCTTGCAAATTCTGCAAGAGGGATAATTGCATTCTGCATCAGAGGTTCTCCGCCTGAAAATACGACGGCACTCACAAAGGGCTTGGATTTCTTAATCTGTTCTTTCACAAAGTCCAGTTCTACAGGATTCGCCCCCTCCAGGTAGGGATGGTTCTGACAGTAGGGGCAGCGAAGGGAACATCCCCGAAAAAAGATAGTAACCGCTGCTTTCCCTCTCCAATCCAGGGTCGAAAGCGGGACAGTGCCCGCATAGTTTACTTTCATGGCTTACCGTTTCTTAGATTTATGTAAAAAGAAGGAACTCTTACCTGAGTTCCTGTATACTGTACCGTTTTCTGTCCAGAAGTTCCTGGCGCTTGCCTTTGTTCCAGCCTTCTACAGACTGAAGGTATCCTGTAATCCTTGAGAGGTGCTGCACGTTTTCGGACTTGCACTTCGGGCACCTGTCCAGCAAGCCGTCGGCTACATATCCCTCGTCAGTGCAAACAGTCATGTCCCGGGTAAAGGCAAAGTAACCGGTCTGGGTATTCTTTGCTATATGCATGGCAAGCTCCTGCAGGCCGTCAGGGTCCGGCTTCCCTTCCCCAAGCCAGATATGCATTATATTTCCACCGTCCACAATCGGGAAGAAAGTATGTTCGTACTTTATCCTCTCAGGCAGAGACACGTCC
Source organism: Methanosarcina sp. MSH10X1 (assembly GCF_004099695.1). Lineage (GTDB taxonomy): Archaea > Halobacteriota > Methanosarcinia > Methanosarcinales > Methanosarcinaceae > Methanosarcina. The sequence goes on from NZ_SCHL01000002.1 coordinate 11,880, forward strand.
GCACCGGGAGGAAGGTGAGTCCCGTTGGTGTAGTAAATCGGCAGGTCATGCGTCTGGCTCAAGTCCCGTTTTGCGGCTTTTACATTCCCTTTGATCGTGAGCTCGGCTTTATCGGTATATTGCTTATGCAGAAGGTCCGAAACTGCAAATCTCTGGGCAGTCGTTTCTGCTGGCGTTCTTGCAAGAGCAATTTCCATCCCGGTTTCTCGCGAAAGTTTCTGAGCATACATTTTCATCTCAAACATAGCCCTGATTGCAAGCTTATATGCATCCGGAGACTCATGGATCTGGTAGCCAGTATGGTACTGAACCATCTCGTTAATCCCGACAATTCCTATGGTATATACCAGGCTTTCAAAACCCACAGCCATTGCCCCTGTTTCTCCGGTATTCGGATCTTTGGGACACTGGGCTGCAAACGGAATCCGGTTTTTCTTGATCAGGCTGTTCATCCATTTTCGCTTGATTTTGAAGACTTCCACACCCCTGTTCATCAGGGTTTTGAGCTCATTAAAGAGTTTTTCATCACTATGTTCAGCTCTGTATGCTGCCCTCGGGCAGTTTAAAGACAGAACCATCCAGGAGCCCATTGAGAAATGCTTTCCGTCCTTGAAATGAAGTTTATCATTGAATTCGATGTCATCTGTAGGATTTGCAGAAAATTGATAAGCACAACATTGATAGCATGAAATCCCCTCTCCTGCGCCCCTGTACTCAGGAAGCTGGTTATCAAAATAAGGAGTTCCGAATTTGGCAGCCAGCTCGAAAGTCATCCTGTACAGCCCTTTGTAAGTCGGAAGCTCAGGGTAAACCCTGTTGAATTCTTCGTCTTCTTCCATAAAATCAGGTTCTATAGAGATTTCAGGCTTTGGGAAACTGAAAGGCTTGCCCCAGGCATCTCCTTCAAGCATAACATCCATCAAAGCTTTAAATCCGAGACGGACCTCTTTTTCGAATTCTCCGTAAGTTCTGAGCGGAGCCTGCTTGCCGTCCCAAACTTTCCCCATAGCAACAATAGGAATGTTTCTCCAGAGCTTCGGAACCCCCGGCGAGAGCTGCACGGATGAAAAGACTGTTTGCCCGCCTCTTGCGCACATCATCTGCATCATTTCATAGACGAACATTTGCATAAGTTGTTTTATTTCGGTTTCGGACTTGCCTTCCAGATAAGGGGACATAAAAGTCAGAAAATTGTAAAAACCCTGCCCGCCTGCGAAATTTGTCTGAGCCGAGCCCATAGCTTTTACCGCATGAAGGAAAGCTACCTCGGCATTTTTTGCGGGTTTTGCCACGCTGGACTGGGTTCCCACTCCATCAGGCATAAGGCCGTAATAAAAGAAATAACGTAGGTCCCAGTCCTGGCAGAAGGGTCTTGTGCCCATGTATTCAAGATCATGGATATGAAAATCCCCATTCAGATGTAAATCTGCAAGCTCCTTTGGCATCAAAAGGAGATTCTGCTCCTTGGACATCTTGTCAGCTTTTCTTTTATGTGAGGTCTCGGCATTATTCAGCTGGTTTGCATTATCATTCGCTTCAAAGCCGTATCCGGAGTCGATTTCATAGGCATCGTAGACCGAAGCCCCGACTCTGGTCATGATGTTTCTCCATTCGACATGCCCCCTGTCAAGCAGGATGTTGTTCACGATTTCCCGGATAAGAGGGCCAGAGAGGAACTTGATATTCATCTTTTTAATGATCTTTTCCGCGTCCTTTGCAATCTCAACGGCTTCTTCTTTTGTAATTGAAGGTTTGTTATAGAAGATTTCGCTTAGCTTTGTTTCTTTCAGGAGCTGGTTTACAATGATGTTCCTGTCCCAGTTAAGAATGAAGCCTTCGGTTGTCCTTACCCTGGGGAGGGGTGAAACGGACAGTCCGTCAAGGGTCTTTTGCACTGGCTGGTTATCAGATAACTCGACATCACTGTGGATAGGAGAGACGGACAACTCTTCAAGCGGCATTTGCGCTGAGTGGCTGTCAGATAACTGGTCATCGGGTAAGAGAATCTCGCCTGTCATTTTCTCATCTTCATTAACTGTTTTAAGAATTGAATTTGCAGAATTATTCATTTATTCTGATTTATTCTGATTTTCAGATCGCTTTCATCACAGGATTCCCTGGATTTTCTCAGGGCTTACTTCTCCCCCAAGGAAGATCTCTTCATGCGTAAGGAAAGTATCATCGATCTGTAAAACAGGCGCTGTCACTGTGAAAACCCCGTTGAAACGCAGTTCCGTTAGAGCTTCGGGAGTAGACATATCTGCTACCTCGAAAGCAATTGAGTGTGCTTCCAGGAAATTTTTTAACTTATTGCATTTCGGACAGCGTTCCGTTGTGTATATTATTATTTTTGCCATGCTTTACGTCCCTCTGATTTTTACTCTAATTCTTAATCCGATTTTTAGTTACCGTTTTTTGCGTGTTTTTGCTTCTGCCTTACATTTTATGTTTATTTTTGTTGTTTGCGGGATGAGCGCGCAGGTACAGAGCGCATTCTAGCAATAAAACAAAACCCCACAAGGGTTACCATTCCTCAGCTAACCCTGTAATCCCTATAAATGCATGATTCTTAAGTATCAGTCAGCAATCTCGGAAAAGGGCGCAGATTCTAATAAGTGCCCCTATGAAGCGTTTTTTCCACTCTATTGAGTGGAGATCACCTTTATTTTAAGGTAAATATTCTAAATGCCCTATCACTTAATAATGGTTTTTCACCTCAGATCTGGATACAATAACACTTTTGTTTTGTATGCAAAGATCGTCTCTTTGTTACCAGATCTGATAATATATTCAAGGATTCCTGTTTTTGAGAAACTGCCTTCGTTAAGAAATCAATTTCAAGTACAGAAGGCTTCAACGGATATCTCTGACCGTTTTGCCGGATACACGTATGGCTAACATGTATAAGGCATTATTCCTTGAAACCCTTTAAAATATAGCTAAGAGACCGATTTAATTCCCAGCATACTATTTCAAAATCTTTTTCTCTTCTGCCTGAGGCTGAGAATTCCTACCTGAGCATTTCTTCCCTGCTCACTTTACCTTTTTTATTCATTTTAGAAAATCTTTATCTTCATAAAAAGGTTGAAAATTACAAAAAAACGTTATATCATGGGCCAGTTATATTATCAAGCATAAAAAGAGGTGTCACTTCATAGAGAAATTACTATCTTCCGGCTGCAATTCCCTTGATGAATTTCTGGGAGGAGGTTTTGAGAAAGGCATCGTAACTCAAATCTTCGGACCTGCAGGAACCGGGAAAACAAATATCTGTATCCAGCTTGCAGTGGAATGCGTAAAGCAGGGACAGAGAGTTATCTTCATAGATACCGAAGGGCTTTCTCCTACTCGTTTCAAGCAAATTGCAGGGGAAAATGCGAAAGAAATAGCCAGAAGTATCATTATCTACGAACCTATGAATTTTGAAGAGCAGTATGCTGCTGTCAGGGAGGTGGAGAAAATAGCCGGTGAGAATATCGGGCTCGTGATTCTGGATTCTGCAACCTCATACTACAGATTTGAGCTTGAGGACAATGAGACAGGCATGAAAAGCCGCAGAGAACTTGCCAGCCAGATAGGATTTTTACATGCACTTGCCCGCAAATACGGTTTTGCTGCAGTTATAACCAACCAGGTATATTCCGACATTGTCTCAGGGGGGGTGCGCCCTCTTGGCGGCAGTTCCCTGGAACATATCTCAAAAACAATTATCCAACTGGAAAAAACAGGCGAAGGAACAAGGCGTGCTATTCTGTACAAACACCGCTCCCGCCCGGAAGGCGCAAGTGCGGAGTTTAGAATTATAGCTGAAGGAATTTGTTAAATCTGCAAAAAAATTAGAAAAAATTTTTGGAAAAATTTTCTGCAAATCACTCAGGATAAAAAGATTAAATTCCGGATAGAGATAGAAAAAGCTTAATTCTTGATAGAAATAACTTAAGATTCCCAGGAGCTTCCGGGACTCTTCGGAGTTTGCTTTTACAGCTATCTCTTCCTGAACTTAACGTTCCCGGGTTCCGGCTATGAACTCTTCAGTCCGCCTGTAAGCTTCATCGTCAGGGTACTGAATCGCCGGATGTTTCATGAAATAGGAAGCCGGAGAATACAGCACTCCTCCTATCCCGCGGTCAAGAGCCAGTCTGCAGCAGCGAATGGCATCGATTACCACACCGCCCGAGTTAGGGGAATCTTCTACCGACAGCCGGAGTTCGAGGTTCATGGGCACATCCCCGAAGAGTTTTCCTTCCATTCTCAGGAAACATACCTTATTGTCCTTTTGCCAGGCTACATAGTCACTGGGGCCGATATGAATATTCTCGTCCGCAAGCTTTTGAGAAAGCACGGACTGGACAGCTTCGGTTTTCGATTCCCGTTTGGAAGCAAGTCTGTGCCGGTTGAGCATGTTCAAGAAATCCGTATTTCCCCCGGTATTGAGCTGGTAAGTTCTCTCGAGTTTTACTCCCCGTTTCTCGAACAGGTCTGCAAGAACTCTGTGCGTGATTGTAGCCCCAAGCTGGGCTTTGATATCGTCGCCAATGATAGGGATATTCTTTTCCTCAAACTTTTTTGCCCACTCAGGATTGCTTGCGATAAAAACAGGCATATTGTTTATGAAAGCCACACCTGCTTCAAGGGCACATTCGGCATAAAAACGGACTGCTTCTTCAGAACCTACAGGCAGGTAATTGAGAAGCATCTCGGCGCCCGAGCTCTTAAGCTCATTTACAATATCAGCTTTTGTGGCTTCCGGTTCCTTGCTGATAACAAAAGTATAACATTCCTCATAATTTTCCATATGGTCAGAGACCCCATCAAGGATTCTGCCCATCTTAACCTTTACACCTGTGGATGGCAAATCAGGACAAAAAACCGCTGTGCAGTTCGGGGGGGCAAAGATAGCCTCGGAAACGTCTTTTCCCACTTTCCTGGCATCGATATCAAAGGCAGCAACAACTTTGATATCGCCGGGCTTGTACCCTCCAATTTCCCTGTGCATCAGTCCTATGGGCTCTTTACCTTCGATTTTATAGTACTCAATTCCCTGTACCAAAGAGCTTGCACAGTTCCCGATTCCTGCAATTGCTATTTTTATTTTTGTCATAAGCGCTTACTCTCCGCTGAATACCCAGATTCTCATAAACCGCATCAATGAAATGACAGATATTTTACGATTTCTGAAATCTACAGATTCAAGGATTTACGGATTCAAGGTCCCTGAAATTCAGAAGTTTATATTCCTGAAATTACGACTTTCCGTATCTCAACTATGAATTTTAAATCTTGTCTTATTTGCTCTGTTACTCTATAAATCTATTATATGTAAGTTTGCCTTTCCGGGGAAATATATAACGTTTATTTATATATACTTAATACGTGTTATTTATCTCTCAAATAAAATTTTTCTTCTGAAAGCTGGTCACGGGCTGCTTTACCTGCTACAATTTTTCAAGCCATTCTGAGGTCTAAGGCAGATTTTTAAACATAATTTCACTTAATTAACGTAGCTTCACTTTAATTAACTTAATTCCATTTTAATTATCATAAAATTATTTTAGTTAGCGTAGTTTTATTTCAATTGGCACCATTTATTTTCAAATTTTCCAGATTGTACGGATAATGCGAATGAGGGAGGTTAACAAAGCCCTGTCAGTTGAATAGGTTTTTATCGGATGGGAAGCTTGAAAGGAAAACCGGAAATTTTTCCGGCAGAACCTGATGCTTACATTGGAAAGTGATCTAATGAGGACAATTGACTGGAAGGAAGAGTCGAATTCCGTGGTGCTGGTGGACCAGACCCTGCTCCCGAAAGAGTACAGGATAATAGAATGCAAAACCCTGAGTTCTCTCTGCGAGGCTATCAAATCTCTCAGGATAAGAGGTGCGCCTGCTCTCGGTGCAGCAGGAGGTTTCGGGATTGCGCTTGCAGCTTTCCTGAGCGGAGCCAGAGATCTCGAAACATTAACAAGAGAGCTTGAGGTTGTCGGAAAAACTCTTAAGTCAACTCGCCCTACAGCTGTAAACCTTAGCTGGGGTGTGGACAGAGTCCTGAGAGCAATCGCGGACGCCTTTGATGCTCAGGGAGTCCGGGATATTGCTCTTCAGGAAGCCAGGGATATTGCGGAAGAAGATGTAGCTACCAACAAGTTGATAGGCAAATCCGGGGCAAAGTTCCTGAAAGATGGGGATACCGTACTAACACACTGCAATGCAGGCAGGCTCGCCTGTGTTGACTGGGGCACAGCTCTTGGGGTTGTGCGTTCGGCTGTTGCTGAAGGCAAAGAAATCAAGGTTATTGCGTGTGAGACCAGGCCTCTGAACCAGGGAAGCAGGATCACTACATGGGAACTGATGCAGGATAAGATACCGGTTACTCTTATCTCGGACTCCATGGCTGGATGGGCAATGCAGCAGGGGCTCGTGGACAGTGTGCTCGTGGGAGCTGACAGGATTACCCAGGATGTAATTTTCAACAAAATAGGCACTTACTCCCTCTCTATTCTTGCAAAAGAGCATGAAATTCCCTTTTATGTTGCAGCCCCTATATCCACTTTCGATTTCAATGGCTGGGAAGGCAGTGTAAAAATCGAAATGCGAAACCCGGATGAATTGCGTTTCTTCGGCTCAGAACAACTAGCCCCGGAAGACGTGGAAGTCTACAATCCTGCCTTTGACGCAACTCCAATGGAAAACGTAACTGCGGTTATTACTGAAAAAGGAGTATTTTACCCGCCCTTCCTGCTGGACGAAGTGCTTGTTTGAGGTTGCTCGCTTAAAGAGCGTGATAGACTCTTTCAACCCTTCCGAGTTCTGGCTGCAAAGAAATTTCTCTGCTGGATTTATATATCAGAAATGTAAATTATGTGATGATTACCAAATTAACAGGAAATTTAACAGTTATGTTAAATTTTCTAAATTTCAACTGCCAATTTCCAGATAATTATTTTATCATATACCAGAACAATTAATTTACAGGCAGATATAGCAGCGTAACTTATTCTAATTAAATGAGACTCATATTCTAATAAAATGCATTCACAGGTGTTAACACATGGCTAAAAAATCAGGTACCGGGCTCCAGTCTTCTGCAGGGCTCATGCGCTATTACGAAGCAGATAAAAATGCAGTTCACATCCAGCCCAAAACAGTGCTGATTGTCGGCGCCATTACCGGCATAGCAGTATTATTCTTAAGTGCTGCAAACGGTTTCTGGCCGTAACTACAATTTCTTTGGCAGGGTTCCCTTGAGCAGGCAGGATTCAGGGAAAAAGGCAAGCAAATACAGGGCTTCTTCAGGGACCAGAGCCTCTAAACCCTCAGTTCTTCTTCTGGGTTTTCTTCTTGTACTTGTGGGTGTTTTTGGAATCCTACATAACCCGTCGGGCTCAGCAGGCGCTGGAGCTTCCTGGGATATATCGGAAGCAGGCACTCTAATTTTTCCGGATCGAGAGGAGCCAGTTTTTGCAGTTCAGGAAATCGAAGATGCGTACGCCCATGAAAATTCGGATACTTTAAAACTGCTGTCCTTTGAAAGCCGGGGGGAAGAAATCCAGGCTCTCTTAAGAATTCCTGCACAATCTTCCTCTTGTCCGGGCGTAGTACTGTTGCCTGGAGCAGGGGTCAGCAAAGAAGCCGAGCAGGGTCTGGCTGTGGAACTCTCTAAAATGGGGTATGCGACTCTCACTCCCGACCAGCGTAATCTCGGCGGCATAAACATAGAAAGAGACCTTGAACTTTTCAAAGCCGGCCTTGAGCCTCCTGAATATTCCATGGTTTATGATGCCCTTAAAGCCTCAGACGTGCTTGCAGCCCAGCCGGAAGTCGATCCTGAAAGGCTTGCAATCCTCGGGGAAAGTAATGGCGGAAGATTTGCAGTTCTTGCCTGCGCCCTTAACCCCTCCCTTAAAGGAGTTATCGTGATCAGCACTGCAGGCTACGGCACTGAGAACCCCGGTCCTGCACTTGCAGACGATCCCGAAGCTTACCACTTTTCTCGCTCAGTTGATCCGGATACCTATCTTGCAACCCTGCCGCCTGCTAAATTCGTGCAGATTCATTCCTTTAATGATACTATAATCTCCCACGACCAGGCACTCCGAACCTTTGCCCTTGCAAAAGAGCCAAAAGCAATGTATAACGTTACTGAAGAAACACACGGATATACAGAGTCAATGCGCCCCTATCTTGAAAAAGAACTTGCTCTTCTTTTGAAGTAAAGATATGGGCTTCTTATGCCCAGCTGAATTTATTGAAACAAAAGTGTCTTGCATATGAAAAGTATTTTGCGTATGAAAACTTCTCAACCTCTCTCCAGCCTGCGGGAAATTCATGGAATTGGTGAACGGGTAGCTGACAGGCTGATTGAACACTTCGGAACTGAAGACGCAGCTCTTCAGGTTATTTGCGAGGGAGATATAGCTTCGCTTTCCGAAATCAATGGAATCAGCCATAGTTTTGCCCTTTCCCTTGCCAGGGATGCCAGGTCCAGGGCTGAAGGGTGCTCAATTTCCGATTTTCTCAGGACAAAAGAAGCAACTGAGCTTTATTCCCGCCTGCTTGAGCTGATAAAAAGTTTTGCCCATACCTCACATGCTAGGGATAAGCTGAACCTTTTTTACCCCCTGCCCGCCTCGCGTATGGACCTGATTCAGGAGAGACTGGCTTTTGTAGGAGAATATCTGGAACTGGGTTATGCCTTTTCAGAGGATTCCGAATTTCTGGACTTGCTTGCGAGGGTAAGGAAACTTAAACCGGTTCCAGCAAACCTCAGGGTCAGAGACCGGATAATCCTCTGCGGAGATTCAAAAATCCTTGAAGCAGCCAGAGAAAGGTTCCAGGCTTTCTTGCCTGTGCAGGGAGTGGAAGACCTCTCGGAATTTGTGGATCTTGCAAGGGGTTATTCAAGTGTGGTTGTTTTTGATGATACCTATCTTGGCTTTGACCTGCCTGAAGATCTCGAACCTGAATATTTCCAGGATATCTCCAGAGCTGAGTTCTGGCAGATTTTACCTGAAAAGGAACTGGCATTTTTTGCACGCAATCTTGACTGCATCCTCGCCTGCCTGAATATACTCTCGGCTCTGCGTTCCCGAAAATTCGGGTTCTTTGAAGAGTTCCCGGAAGAAAAACTTAGTATACTCGAGGCAGCTCTTTCGAAGCTCGGAGAAGATGGAAAGCCTGTTGAAGGTTTTGACCCTGAACTTGACAGGCTTGAGGCAGCCCTGCAAAACCTTGACTCAGAGCTGGCCTCAACCCTTAACGAAGCTAACCAGCGCATGAACCGAACCCTTGAGGCAAGTTCGCTTACCCTGAGCGGGCAGGAGCTTATCAAGCTTGTAAGCGGGGGAATGGAGATTAAAGACCTGCTTGCAAAGGAACTCAGCCGGATCTATAAAACTGAAATTGAAGCCGTGAAGCAGGAGCTTGGCGAAAAGCTCGGGCTCCAGAAGCAGGAAAAGCTAATGCTTGAGAGTCTTTTTCCTGATGAGATTTCCTATCCTCTGAGTGCAGACCAGTCCCAGCTACAGCTTTTGAGGCAAAAGTTGAATAATAGCCTTGAAAAAACAAGGCTTGCCCGAAAAAGGGAGCTTGCAAAAACGCTCTCAGCCTTTCACAAGCCTGTAGAAAAACTTGTCAGGGAAATTCTGGATTTCGACCTGGGTTTCTCAATAGCCTGTTTTTCGGCAAAATTCCAATTGAAGCTACCGAAACTGATCTCTGAGACCGGAATAGGTTTTGAAGCCGGAGAAAACCTCTTTTTAAAAGCCCGCCACGGAGAAATCGATCCTGTCAGTTATTCCATCGGAAAAACCGGCTTCTCTCCCGCTGGTCTCGAAAGCAGGGTTGTGCTTCTGAGCGGGGTGAACTCCGGGGGCAAGACTTCCTTGCTCGAACTCCTTGCCCAGTGTGTAATCCTTGGATATATGGGGTTTCCGGTTCCTGCAAAAGAACTTGAACTAGGACCTGTTGAGGAATTCTACTATTTCGGAAAATCAAAAGGAACCCTGGATGCAGGAGCTTTTGAAACTACCCTCAAACAGTTCTCGGTACTTTCCGAAGCCTCAGGAAAACTGGTGCTTGCGGACGAACTGGAATCAATTACTGAACCTGGAGCTTCTGCACGGATTATAGCAGGAATTCTGGAATACCTTTCAATAAATGAACAGAGTTTAGGGATTTTTGTTTCCCACCTGTCGGAACTCATCCTGGAAAACACCGGGGCAGAGGTAAGAGTAGATGGAATTGAAGCTGATGGTCTGGATTCCAATCTGGAACTGATAGTGAACCGTAACCCTGTATACAATCGCATTGCCCGAAGCACTCCCGAGCTAATTGTGGAACGGCTGCTCAGAAAAACCACCGGAAAGGAGCAGGAGTTTTATTCCCATTTAAAGGATAAATTTAAAACCGGCGCAAAAGTAGACTCTTGAAATAATTTGGACACCATTCTTAAAATATATTAATAAAGAATTTACCTGAAAGCTTCTAAACCTTCTCTGGCAATCTTCCAGTAATTTTTTTCCTTTTAACTCAAAGTCTCTTTGTTTTGTCTTTGTAAATAATCGATCTTAAGAGATAACGTTATAAATCTTTAGTTCTATATATTAATAAATAGTAGTGAGTTGGCGGAGATTCCGTAGAGTCCTGAAAATCCAGCCGATACAAAAATTTATATAGGCGTTGGTGTCAATGCATCTCCGATAACTTAATAAGGAGATTGACTTCCACTATGCAGAGAATTCAAAACTCCAATCGGCTAAAGGGTTGGATGATTAAGGAAAAATTTGCCTGAGGCTACTATCTCAGGTTATTTAAGTACACCCGGGGGCTATCTCCTTTTCAACCCAGTAAAACCGGGTGACAATAAGGTAATGAAATCAAATTATGAAACGTAGAAATTTTATCTTCAGGTCTTCCATGATTTTTAAAGACGGATTTGAAAAAGTGCAGAACCCAGGCCACGCGTGATAGTAATGGAGCGGAACTTCCCCATTCAGTGTGCAGATTTTGATAGGCTGGTTATGGATAATGTTAAAGGAGCTCGGGCAGAAGTTTCCGGCATGCCTGACCTCAGTGACCCGTGCTTATATACGGACCGGGAATATAGCTGGCTTCAATTCAATGACAGGGTACTTGAAGAAGCTTTTGACGAGCGCAACCCCCTGCTTGAAAGAGTCAAGTTCCTTTCGATTTTTGGAAGTAATCTTGATGAGTTTTTCATGGTCAGGGTTTCAGGCGTCCAGAGAAGAATAGCGGAAGCTCTAAAAGATGACAGGACAGATGAGCTGGCTCAGGAACAGCTTCGTATAATCCGGGAAGAGCTTCTCAGGCAGCTTCCTCTTAATGACAGTTGCTGGAATGAGATCCTTGAACCTGCTCTCAGGGAAAAAGGAATTAAAGTTCTTAACTATTTTGAGCTTTCCGGGAGGGAAAGGGAAAAGCTGAGGGATTATTTCGAGAGAAATATTTTTCCCTTACTCACTCCTCTGGGTTTTGATTCGGGGCACCCTTTCCCTCATATTTCCAATCTCAGTCTCAACCTTGCAGTCTTAATTGATGACCCTGATTACGGGGAACGTTTTGCAAGGGTCAAGATCCCTCCAATGTTCACGAGACTCATAGTTGTTCCTGAAGAAGACCAGGAGAGAATAACCTCCAGCCTGGAGGAGCTGAAAACAGGGCGTTTTGTCTGGCTCGAACAGCTTATTGCTGCAAATCTCGACCTTCTTTTTCCTGGACAGCGCATCCTTGGAGCCTATCCATTCAGGATCACACGCGATGCAGACCTCGGATTTGATGAAGATGGGGATAAAGATCTTCTGACTGCTGTAAAACAGAGAGTTGGCAGGAACTATTTCGGGTCGGTTGTCAGACTTGAAACCGATTATACAATGCCTTCAAGAGTTTCCGATATTCTGCTTAAAAATCTGGAACTTAATGCTTCCCTTATGTTCAGGTCTGCAGCTCCTCTGGGGCTTTCGAGTCTTATTAAGCTTGCACAGATTAACTGTCCTGAACTTAAATACGAGCCCTTTGAGCCGAAAAAACATTCTCAACTGGCAAAAACTGGGAAAATTTTTGCGGTCCTGAAAAAGCGAGACGTTCTTCTTCATCATCCCTATGACAGTTTCGAATCGGTAATTGATTTCGTGGAAGAGGCTGCCGATGATTCTGACGTTCTGGCAATTAAAATGACTCTTTACAGGGTGGATGACAATTCCAGGATTATCCAGGCTCTTATGAAAGCTGCTGACCGGAAGAAGCAGGTAGCGGTTCTGGTGGAGCTTAAAGCCCGTTTTGATGAGGAAAACAATATTGGCTGGGCAAAAGAACTTGAGCGCAAAGGAGTTCATGTAGCTTACGGCTTCCCGGGGCGTAAAACGCATGCCAAGATGTGCCTTGTGGTGAGGGCTGAAAAGGAAGGCATCAGGTATTATGTGCACATGAGCACAGGAAACTATAACGCTGTCACAGGAAAGCTCTATACCGACATGGGTTACCTGACAAGCGACTCATTCATAGGCAAAGACATCTCTGACCTTTTCAATGCCCTTACAGGATATTCGAGAAAGGACCATTATATCAAACTCCTCGTAGCCCCCCAGACTCTCAGGCATCAGATTCTGGAGCGCATCAGGCGTGAGATCGACCTGCATGAAAAATACGGGGGCGGGCATCTGATCTTCAAGATGAATTCCCTTGTGGACTACCAGTGCACCCGGGAACTTTACAGGGCTTCCCGCGCCGGAGTAAAAGTAGACCTTATTGTCCGGGGAATTTGCTGCCTCAGGCCAGGCATTTTCGGGCTCAGTGAAAATATCAGGGTTACTTCGATAGTCGGCCGCTTCCTTGAACACTCCCGGATCTACTATTTCAGAAACGGAGGAAAAGAAGAGGTCTTTATGGGAAGTGCCGACCTTATGCCCCGCAACCTGGACAACAGGGTAGAAGTGCTCTTTCCTGCATCTGCCGACTACATCCCCATCCTGAGAGATGTGATCCTTGGCACTCACCTCAAAGATAACGTAAAAGCCCGCCTGCTGCTCCCTAATGGCAGGACTGAAAGAATCCACCCGCAGCCCGAAGAAGAAGAACTGGATTCTCAATTGTGGATGCTTGAAAACTGTGGAAGCTGGGATTTAGGCTCTCAGAAAGGGTGAAAAAGGGGATTCCTGTCCCTTTTGGGTGAAAAGATTCCTGTCCCTTTTATTTCTTCTTGAAAATTCTTAATGGAAAAAAATTAATTTCGCTATGGGATGAGACCTTAAAATATATTTGTCGTAGGAAAAATTAGCAAAAACTAAGCACTGATATCTTTTTATTTTCTTCTTAAACATTGAATGTGCTTATTTTCCTATTTTATCAAAGACTCATCCCAATAGCAGATAAGAGTTTATTTACTTACAGGTGTCAAGCAGACCTTTCTTTTTACCTCCCCTGCTTTCAGAGGGGTGTATTGGTTCAACTTTAGCTTTTTCTTCCTTTGGTTCTTCTTTTTTTTCTTCGTTATGGTGGGTCATAGATTCAACTCCTGGATCAATTAAATTTTTAAGCAATTTTCTTAGGTTTTCCCTTTTGCTCAAATGTCCTACTAACCTTCATGGAATTCCTAATTTTACGTCGTGTTCCTATTACTTCTGTCAACTTCTCTTTTTACTGGGACTAGAGAAGGATTTATATCCTTTAGCAGTTAGTAAGTAGTATTCTGCGTGGTTCTTTTATTTTGCAATAATTAATCTTTGGATCCCGAAAATTCTGTTCTTAGATACGTTGATAGTTTTTTCCATCCCTCCTTTTACTGATAAAACATCAATTAATCAATTTTAAAATATATACGACTTTGAAAAGATTAGAGAGAGCCTGGAAGATCTGCTGTTCCTATTACCTATTTCGGCAAACTAATCCAAAAAATAAACACTCAATATATTTTTTAGATTAGAACGTCTTCCAGGCAACTCTTATTCACATACCCTACCGGTCACTTCCCCATTTGTGTTGATCCATCCTTTTTTAGCGGTCTGTGCATCCGCTTTGGTTCATTCTTTTGGGTCTCCTCTCTTATTTTTGTGGGGTTGTAATCTATAATAATTCCCAAACTTATTTAAAATAAATTATATGAAAAATTGGCTGTGAACAAATAATATTCACATTTAAAATGTTATTTTATCAGACAATATTTTAAATATAAATTTAATTCACACTCTGTCAAAATATTCTATTCCATTTCTGATCTTAATTCTGATTTTAACGCCCACACATCTGGCTTTCTCTGGAAAGCACTCTGAAAAGTAACCTGAATAACGCCTTCGCTATTAAAAACGTAGAGTTTCTGAGGGGTTACACCTTTCCTTTCAAGAGATTCCTGTAAAAATTTCCTGCACATTGGTAATATGTAAGAAGACAGCCGGATAAAATTACTGTTCTAAGTTTCGAACTCAGGTTTTTCCGCTGAATTTTGCTATTTCATATGATACGGGAGTACAGGATATTTGACCGATAACTGCGGCATAAAAAAATATTTTAAATGCAAACAGGATACTTTTTTCCATTAGATAGAGCTTAATTTCTCCCTATAACAAACATACAGAAAAAACCTGAAAAGAGAGCTTTCTTAATACCTTTTCTCTATTAAGCGCATACATAAGCAATATATCCAATACATAGAAAGAATATGTGCGGAAACAATAACAACTACAAACTTCCAATACACTACCAAATAATCTCAAATAGAATAAAAATATGAACTAGTAGTGTGAAGCTTATTTTGAGTTTCTCGACTCCTTCGAGAAAAACGAAAGACAGGGCTTTCAGGTGATAATAATGGAACCCGAGAAAACTTCCGAAGGCAGAGTTGTTGCGTTTATAGATATAGGGACTAACTCGGTCCGGCTTCTTCTGGTCCGGATAAATCCCAATGGGTCTTACCTTCCCCTGACCAAGCAGAAGGAAACTGTCCGGCTTGGGGATAGGGAATTCATAGACCGGATTTTGCAGCCTAAAGCGATAGAACGCGCAGTTGTTGTCTGCAAAAAGTTCATGGAACTTGCCAGGGCTTACAGGGCAGAAGAGGTTATAGCCGTGGCTACCTCGGCAACACGGGATGCAAGCAATAAGGTTCAGCTTCTCGAAATGTTGAAAAAGGAGGCAAATCTGGAAGTCTGCACAATTTCCGGAACCGAAGAAGCTCGTCTTATTTACCTTGGGGTTTCAAGCGGGATTCGGCTCGGAAGCTCAAAAGCTCTTTTCATAGATATCGGAGGTGGGAGCACTGAAGTATCGGTTGGGGACCAGACCCAGTGTTATTCTCTCTACTCCCTCAACCTTGGGTCCATCCGGCTGACAAACATGTTCCTGCCTGACGAGACCGGGCCTGTTTCCGAGGAACAGTATGAGCAGATTAAAGAACACATCCGTCGCAAACTTGCGGATATAACAAAAGACCTTTCCAGGTACAGCGTAAACTGTTCGATCGGAAGCTCGGGAACAATTGAAAACCTTGCCAGGGTCGCTTTTGTCTACCTGCACAAAACATCCCATGAAAGCTTTGAGAAACTTGAATACGAAGACCTGAAGGAAATAGTCAGGGCAATGTGTGCCATGCCTCTTGAAGAACGGCGCAAATTCCCCGGAATCAACTCACAAAGAGCCGATATTATTATCGCAGGGGCTGCAATTATCGAAACATTCATGGAAGAGTTCGGGCTTTCCGAGGTCAGGGTAAGTAAACGCGGGCTTCGAGAAGGGCTGCTTGTAGATTACATCTCAAAGAGTGAGTTTTCTTACATGATTACACAGATGTCGGTAAGAAAACGCAGCATCATGCAGCTCGGACTTACCTGCAATTTCGATGAGGAACATGCCCATACCGTCACAAGGCTTGCCCTTGAACTTTTTGATAGCATTCAGGCGCTTGGAATTTACGAGTTCGGGGTAGGGGAAAGGGAACTTCTGGAGTACGGTTCAACCCTGCATGACATAGGGACTTTCCTGTCATATGATACCCATCAGGCCTATGCCTATCATCTTATAAGGGAGAGCAGTCTTCCGGGCTTTCAGCCTGAAGAAATCGAAACCATAGCGAACCTTGCCTATTTCCACAGGAAAAATACCCCTAAGAAGAAGCATCCCAATCTTGTAGGGCTTAATAAAGAAGTAGTAAAAAGCATCAGGGTTCTGAGCGCCCTGCTCCGCATTGCCGAAGGGCTGGACCGCTCTCATAACGGAATTATTTCCCATGTTCGGTTTTATATCGCCTCTACCGACAACCTGGTGCTTGAAATGCACGCTCAGCGGGAATGCCAGCTCGAGATCTGGGAGGTAGAGAAACAGAAAAAATACTTCAAGAAAATGTTCGGATATAATCTCCAATCCAAAGTTCTTATAATGCAGGATGCTGGAGTTCCCTTAGTCCTTGAAGGCAGTGCTGAACTTGAGGAAATTCCGGGTGTTGAGGTTTCATACAAAAGCTAAATTAACAGGCTTTATTGAAAATAAAATGAGTTTAAGTAAAGCTCATTAATACAGATTTTTTATTGCACTTTCAATTCTTTCCCTGAAATTCCTGTTCCTTATCCTTTCCCAGGCCTCGGGAA
The DNA here is from genome assembly GCF_004099695.1 of Methanosarcina sp. MSH10X1. Taxonomy (GTDB): domain Archaea; phylum Halobacteriota; class Methanosarcinia; order Methanosarcinales; family Methanosarcinaceae; genus Methanosarcina. Next base: position 28,469 of record NZ_SCHL01000002.1, read on the forward strand.
AAGTATTGAGCAGTGTCTGGAGTTCCTCTTCCCTGTACGCGAGATAGGCTTCGATTCCCTCTGCGCCTGTCGGGAACTTTTTCTTTTCGGAAGCTTTTTCACTTCCGGCAGAACCCCATTCTCCGGTTTTCAGGTAAGAGCCCAGCCGATCAACTGCAATTACTGCATCGTGCATATCTCCAAGGTGTTCCTGTAAGGTTTTAAGCTCCTTGACCAGGACTTTTGCATCTTCCCCAAGCACGCTCTCAAAGAATTCAAGGGTATAACGCATTCCTTTGGCTGCAATCCTTAGCCTGTGCAGACGTTCCACAGGAAGATAAGGTCCATCTACCCATTCGGAATACGCGTTGATATCTGCTAAACGTGCATAAAGGATTGAAGGGAGAACTTCTCTTACCCTGTGGGGCAAAGCATCATGTTTCCTGTTAATTGCAGGAAGGCCCAGATTTTCGGGAGAGGCAAGCACATCGGAAAATTCTCTTTTAAAAGCCTGGTATTTCTCGCTGTCCAGATAAGCAAGCATATCTTTCCTGGCTTCTTCTCGCTCCAGCGTTAGCATTGCAAAAAGGGAGTCCAGATCATGTTCATGCCCCGTAGGCAGGGTTTTCAGGTACTTTTCGGCCTTTTCGCGAAAAACGTCCAGATCCCTTACTTCCCCGAGCGAACCAAGTGTTATCTTTAGCCCTTTAAGATAAGGTTCAAGCTGTCTGGAATCAAGATAAGCCTCGAAAATTTTTGTAGCCGCTCTCATCCTCCGGACTGCAACCCGCATATCATGGAGCTCTTCAATCTCTTCTCCTTTTACGGTTCCTCTTTCGTGGGAAAGCATGCTAGAAAATTGATAGGAAAGAATCCTGCAGGCAAGCCCTGCCATAGAGTCAGCAGGTCTAACAGTTACTTCCTTACGTTGTCTGAAATTTTTTTTCTCTATTTTTTCTTCCCTTTCAGCCTTTTTCTCTTCTCGTTTCTTCTCTTCTCCGGCTTGCTTCTTTTCTGGTTTCTTATCTTTCCCTGCCTGTTTCTTTATTCCTGCTTCATTTATTTCGGATTTATCTTCGGTCAGGTCTTTTTCTTCTTCAGCCCGGGAAAACAGGAGTTTGCTTTCAGAAAGAGTTTTCCAGAGCTTACTCTTTGTCTCAAATTTTTTTGCAGCTTTTTCATTTAGAGCTCCTATTATCTCTATTTCCAGAGCATCCTCAAGCTGCTTTATCTTCCCGGGCCTGGTACCGGAAGCTTCGAAAAGGTCTGCAATCGACGTAATGGCTGCAAGCATCAGGGCTTTATTCTGGAGGCCGGGAGGTAGCCTCGTATTGAGACCCTTAAAGATTGAGATTACACCTTTTTCGTTTACATACGGATCATGAAGTTCCGTTATCAGGGCAAGCATCAAAGTTTCGTGGAGCCTGAGCCCTTTTATGGAGTGGGTCAGAAGGATTTCCCTGCTCATACGGTTACTCTCCTCGGGAAAGATAAAATTCCCGGTATCCTTCAGTAAGGCTGCAAGCCCCAGGAGTTTTCTCTCTTCCTGGCCCATTCCATGAAATATAAACAGCTCGTCAAAAAGCGTAAGAGCATATTCCCGGGTTTTTTCTGCTCTGTTTGTATTTGCTTCATAGTATTCAAGCAGGCTTTCGGGGTCCCATCGCTTAAATCCTGCCTCTTTCTTTCCCTTTTTCAAAATATGGTTTTTTCCGACCAGGAGATGAAACTCACAGTCTTTTTCTTTATATGTTGTAAAAGGAAAAATAGAAAGCCTTTTTTCCTTAAACTTTGAGCGCAGGGCTTTGATTCCGGTTTGAGGGACTTTCAGAAGCTGACTGAGCTCCTCACAGGTCTGTCCCCTGTCAAGTCCTATTAAAATTTGAGCCTGCTTTCCATACATATTTTTCTGGCTGGCAAGCTGTGCGCAAAAAGCTCTTTCTCTCAGGCTGAGGAAAGTGTTCTCTGGAAGTTTCTCCATGAAAAGATAGGCTCTCTCGAACTTGGAAAAATGGCTTTCTGCCAGGTTATAGTGCCTGAGCAGGAAGACCCGCATAATTTCCAGATCTTCCTGGCTTCCTTCACTTTTAAGCTCAATTTCAAATTCATTATAGTGCTTTTCTCTGCCTCCGCTCTTCAGGTTTACCCTATCCAGGTAAGTCTCGGCTACAAGTCTTTCTCCCATCTTTACCTGGCGTATCATTCTTTTCTGTTTGAGGGACAGGAGCGGGAAAAGGTCAAGCCCTGCCGTAAGTTCGAAAATCAGATCTCTGATACGAGGGTCAGGGCACTCAAGCACAGATTTTCCTTCAGGCAGGAAACTTACATACTCCTCTCGCCTGTGAGTTCCTCCTTCAAAACCTCCCAGGCTTTTAACGGTTACCCAGCTTCCCTCTTCGCCATGCGATTTCCTGACCCTCAGGTAATAGCCCGATGCCATAATAGCCCGGTTCTCAGTATCAAAGAAAATATCCTCATTTAACTGAATTTTTGCCCCGGAGAGAGCGTATGAAGCAAGCTCCGAAAGGCTTTCAAGGGCCTGAAAATCCACCTCTTCTGTTACAAGAAACTTAGACTCTATCTCCATACTTTTCTCTCCACAAGCCTTTTCAAAAAAATCCTTGATTGCAAGCCTTTTACAAAAATCCTTGATCGCAAGCCTTTTGAGAAAAGGCTTGAGCGAAAACCCATGCTTCATCTAAACCAACATAACCGGAGCGTGATAAACCGGCGCAACGCAAGCCTTTTGAGAAAAGGCTTGAGCGAAAATCCCCAGGCAACGGCGTGATAAACCGGCGCAACGCAAGCCTTTTGAGGAAAGGCTTGAGCGAAAACCTTTTGAGAAAAGGTTTTATCGAAAACAACGTAACGGCGTGATCGACCGGCGCAACGGTCGCGGGTCAACGGTTTCGGGTCAACGGTTTCGGGTCAGCGGTTGCGCTCAAGTAGAGTAATTTATAATTAAAGATATTATATGTGATTATTATGTGGTTAAGAGTGCTGGTTTACAAATTCGAGTACCGCCTCTTTCCATGTTTTTATGGTTGTAAATATCAGTTTACCAGGTTAGTGTTTTCCGAAATATAACATCACCATGGCTGCATGGCTATGATTAAACTGAACATACAGATATACGTTTAAGATCACAGTTATATTGGTTGAAGTACTATAAATTTCAGTATTTACGGAGTCGTTTTTTCTGTAATTACCGCCTGACTCTTTATAAATAAATCTAATATTATTCTTTTAGCCTGTCAGGATTAATCAATGCCTGATATTTTCCAGTTAAGACTTCTGGCTCTTGTTTTGTGATGGAAGGAATGAGTGAAAATTCAAAAAAGCTAAATGCAGTAAAACATATCTACTAAAAATTTAGAAAAAACGGCTGATATATTTATAAAAATCTAACTCTCTGGAAATTTAGTTTACTCATAGTAAATCCGGGATTTTCTTATTAATTAGATTTCATCATATAATATCTGGTCTGAATATCTAGAGATTAATGCTTGACACCATTAAAATTGAAATCACTAAAGGTTATCCATTCAAAGTGCAGGATAACCTTATTTCTGCCTCTGTAACCCATTAAGCTCCGCTCCAGCCAGAAATAATTTTACAATCCGAGCTTTCATATTATCAATAATAGCAGATCAATAATCTATGGAGTAACTTCCCTTGACAGGTAATGACATACTACTCTGGGATGAGACCCTATTTAAGGACCCCTCCGTGCTTGAGCCTGATTATCTTCCCGATTATTTTCCTCACAGGGAGTCACAATTGAATTCGCTGAAGTTCGCGCTCAAGCCAGCCCTGCGCGGTATGCGGCCTTTAAATTGTTTGCTGGTAGGCCCTCCCGGAACAGGAAAGACCAGTGCGGTTATGAAAATATTCAGGGAAGTTGAAGCCCACTCATCCGGCGTCGTTACTGTCAAAGTCAACTGCCAGATTGACTCCACACGCTTTGCGGTAATGTCCAGGATTTACAGAAAGCTTTTTGGCATCTCTCCTCCCAACTCGGGAATTGCATTCAGGAAGATCTTTGAAACGGTTGTTAATTTCCTTGTCTCTTCTGAAAAAATTCTGCTTGTTGCTCTGGATGACCTCAATTATCTCTGTTATGAAGGGCATGCCAATGAAGTGATGTATTCGCTTTTAAGGGCACATGAGCAGTATCCCGGAGCAAAGATAGGAATAATAGGGATAGTAAACGATGCGTCGGATCTCTACTGTCTTGATTCCAGGGTTAATTCGGTTTTCCTGCCTGAGGATATCCCTTTCCCGAGATATGGAAGCGCTGAGATTCTTGATATTCTCAAAGACCGTGTAAAGTATGGCTTTTATCCGAAGGTAATTTCTGACGAACTGCTGGAGCTTATTGTCTCTTATGTAGAAAGGACCGGAGACCTCAGGGTTGGAATTGACCTTCTCAAACGTTCCGGTTTTAATGCCGAACGCAGGGGGAGCCGCACAATCTCTTCCGAAGATGTGGAGAAAGCTTACGAAGCATCCAAACTGCTTCATCTCTGCAGGGGTATAAGTCTTCTGTCCGATCCTGAGAAACGCCTGCTCGAACTAATAGCCAGAAAGCGAGAAATCCAGGCAGGCGAGCTTTATAAATCCTTCCATGAACTGACCCGGCTCGGATATACTCGCTTTTACGGAATTGTCAACAGGCTCCAGGTGTTTAACTACATAGATGCGGATTTCACAGGCAAGGGTCAGAGAGGCAGGACGAGAATTATAAAAACAAAATTCGAAGCTGAGGATATTCTTAATTGCCTTGAAAAGAAGTGAGCGCAGAATTCTAAAAGAAGCCTCTGGATTTTAGAAAATTAAAAAGTCTGAAAAAAGGAGATTCACATGGATTTCCGGTGAGAGGCCGGAAGAGAGATTTCAGACTTCAATTTGCAGGGATAAAAGAAGGACACGGTCTGAAAACCGTGCCTTTTCCTCTTTATCCCAGAATGGTTTGTGATTTCTTTTTCCAGATTACATCATTGGAGGCATTCCGCCCATTCCGCCCATTCCACCCATTCCTGGAGGCATTCCGCCCATTTCTTCTGGGCCTGGGGCTGCACGGGTAGAAGCTATAATATCGTCGATCCTCAGGATCATAACAGCAGACTCTGTAGCTGCATTGATTACCTGGGTCTTGACTCTGAGAGGCTCGACTACAAAGTCTTTCCACATGTCAACGACTTTCCCTTCAAAAACGTTGAGTCCTGCGGTTTTTATGCCTTTCTCGTGCTGGGAGCGCAACTCCATGAGCATGTCGATGGGGTCGAGCCCTGCATTTTCTGCAAGAGTTCTCGGAATGATTTCAAGAGCTTCGGCATAGGCTTTTACTGCAAGCTGTTCTCTGCCTTCGAGGGTTGCTGCGTATTCCTGGAGCCTGAGTGCAACCTCAACTTCAGGGGAACCGCCGCCTGCAACAAGCTTCTCATCCTCGATTGCAACGCCAACAACACGCAGGGCATCCTCAAGAGCGCTGTCAATGCTGTCAACTACATGCTCTGTGCCGCCGCGCAGAAGGATGGTTACAGCTTTCGGGTTGTTGCAGCCTGTGACAAAGGTCATATTGTCGCCGCCAACTCTCTTCTCTTCCACAAGTCCTGCATATCCGAGGTCTTCGGGAGTGATCTCGTCCATGTTGGTAATGAGTTTGCCGCCCGTTGCTCTGGCAAGCTTTTCCATGTCGCTCTTTTTAACTCTGCGCACGGCAAAGATACCTGCTTTTGCAAGGTAGTGCTGGGCAAGGTCTTCAATTCCCTTCTGGCAGAAGACAACGTTTGCTCCACTGCCGATAACCTTCTGGACTATCTTCTTCAGCATCTGCTCTTCCTGGTCAAGGAAAGACTGGAGCTGGTCAGGAGAGGTTATGGAGATTTCCGCGTCGACTTCGGTATCCTTGAGTTCGATTGCGGCGTTGAGGAGAATGATTTTTGCGTCCTTAATTTTTTCAGGCATATTGGGATGGATTCTTTCCTTATCAATGATCATGCCCCTGATGAGCTCGGAATCCTCTACCCTGCCGCCTACCTTCTTCACAACATTGATATTGTCTCTGTCAACGCTTGCCTTTCCGTTTGTGTCCACAACGCTTGTGACGGCATCTACGGCGATTCCGGAGAGAAGTTTTTTGGAGGACTCTGCACCCTTTCCGGTCATTGCGGTTTCAGCGATGCTGACTAACAGGTCACGATCGGACATTTCTACTGTCATTGCCAGGGAGTTAAGGACTTCTACGGCTTTTTCGGCTGCAAGCCTGTACCCTGATGCAATAATTGTCGGGTGGATTTCCTGCTCAATTAAATCCTCAGCTTTGCTTAAGAGCTGGCCTGCGACCACAGCTGCACTGGTAGTGCCGTCCCCTACTTCTTCATCCTGGGTCTTGGCTACTTCCACTACCATCTTTGCTGCAGGGTGTTCGATGTCCATCTCTTTAAGAATGGTTGCCCCGTCGTTTGTAATAACTACATCACCCATAGAGTCCACGAGCATTTTGTCCATGCCCTTGGGTCCGAGGGTGGTTCTGACGGCTTCGGCTACTGCCTTTGCAGCCATAATATTGTTACTCTGGGCATCCCTGCCTCTGGTTCGCTTACTTCCTTCTTTTAAAATGAATATTGGCTGTCCTGCCATGATTTAATCCTCCATTAGTGTGAGTTTGAAATAGCTCTTGAATTAAAATCGCATTTTACATGTTTGTACTTCTATATAAACTCATCCCGTTGTCAGTTCAGAATAATAGGGATTTCGTTTACGGCTTCTCTCAAATAGGAGGCAGGGTAAACCAGTCTCATCCGGCCTTTTCACGGAAAACCGCACTATATGATTGCGGATTTTTCAAAAAAAGTGAGCTACAAAAAATAGGATACTCACCTGTTCCGACATGCAGCCTCTTTCTAATTTCGGAAAGACTGTCGAGTATATAAACACACACAGATATAGCACAGCTATAGCACAGATAATTTAGTAAGACATAGTTTTTAGTGATGCTAATTGTTTCAAGTTCTTCATCCCGGAGACTCTGGAGCGCCTACATCAGCTTTTACTTCCTTGTCGCCGGAAGTTTTGAAAGAACCTTTTCTACTTCCTTCATTTTCTCAAAAGAAAGCCCAAGCGGGACCTCAAAATCTCCATATCCGCTGTGCTTTCTTGAGCCCTTGCATCCGAAAGACAAACCCATGCCCTGCCTGTATGCAAGTACGGTACAGTCCCCACAGATTGAAGCTGCGCCCATTGTATCCAGTGCTACCCTTTCCCCTTTCGAATACGCACTGGCCTGAACAATACGCATGGCTTTTTCGGGCTTCAGGAAAAGAATCATCACATCGAAACTACCTTTATTCAGGGACAGGGGCTCAACTCGTATGAAGCGAAACCTTACTTTCAATCTCGGAAGCGATAAAGCTGCATTTTCCGCAGCCTGAAAATCCTTATATCTTCCGGAATTCGCGTAATATGCTGCAGGACTTTCCTCCGAGAAGCCCAGCACATAATCTCCAGGAGAGCAACTCTGCCCCGAGACAAGGAATTTTTCTCCCATACGGGCTTTCTGCACAAGTTCGCAAAAAAGAAGGCAGGAGTTTTCAGGAAACTTTTCATTTCCTGTGTCGGCTGCATTCTCGGCGGCTTCCCCTTCGATGCTTTTTTTGATTTCGTGCTCGCTTTCGTTCCCTGCTTCATTGCCGAATTCGTGCCCTTTTTCGAAGGTTACGCACACAGGTTCACCGATTTCTATCAGGCGGCTGAGCTCAGGGTATTTTGAGAAAGGCATTTGCTCGGAGTACATTTAGTCTGCTCCCGTTTTTCCCCGGCCTTTACATGAATTCCGCTTTTACGGATGTGAAAATCGGGCCTCTCATATCAATTTTTTTCTTTTTGCCCGTGATATAGCGCTGGGCTATTGAGCCTATCCTCAGGTTAACTTCCGAAGGAACTTTGGCGATTCGTACCCTGACTATATGTTCGTTTGCTCCTGACATTGCAGCCTCTTCGATTTCCCTTGCAGCCTGGGCTGCAAACGCTTCTATGAAACGGATTCCTGCTCTTGCAGAGTGGTTTTCAAAGGCTTTTTGCCATTTTTTGGTATTCGGAATTCCTAAGAGATCTCCCTGATAGGCTACAACCTCGTTGAAAGCAGCAGGTCCACAGAGCTTTGTATTCTCCTCGGGCTCGACTACGGAAACTTTTACCTTTCTGCCGCAGACTTCTCCCTCCCAGGCAGGGAATTCACATGGGCTGGGCTCTTCCCCATGCAATTCGCACTGGGAAACAATTGCAGTTGCAATTGCAAGCCCTTCCGGAGTTTCAGGTACCCTATCTACAAAAACCTGCTTTGCGAGTTCACTATCTGACATCTCCCATTCAGTATACTGCGGGATCTGCGGGTAGGTAAGAGCCCGGACGTCGGGAGCATCATGCAGGATCATTGCCAGCCTTTCCACCCCAAGCCCCAGGTTCATGACAGGATACGGAATCTCATATTCTGCGAGGGCTGTTGGAGAATAAATTCCGAAAGTCGCAACCTCGATCCAGCCGTCCGAATACTTTGAGTTAGAGCCCACAAGTTTCGGATGGAAAGCAAACACCTCGGTCTGAGTGTCAGGAATATAGTATTTACTGCGTTTTTCATCGGGTCTGAAAAGGAATTTTTCAAAACCAAACTGCGAGAGTAGACCTTCAGCGACGGCTTTTCCGTGGTCGACAGTCACCTCCTCATCCATTATCACGCAGGAAGCCGAATAATAGGTCATGAGCCTTGAAGCATCCTCCTGCTGTTCTCGCCTGAAACAGCGGTCTATGGAGAAGAAGTGGAAAGGAGGCTCCTGCCTTTCAAGAAGGGCACCGAGGGAAATAAACCAGCCACTGGTCATGTGGCTGCGGAGTGTCTTTGTACTTGCCTGGGGCACAAGTTCTTTAAACTCCGGGAAGACCCTGTCAATCATATCTGCAACAAGGGCATCCGAAACTCCAAGCAACGCTGAAATCTCGGGCACAAGGTCATCTCCTTCAAGCTTTCCTTTTTTATACGAATGGAGAACCTGCCTGATTCTGTCTATCCCTTCATCGTCTATGTCCCCGAGAATCTCTTTTACCTGTGCGATGCGCTCATCAGAAATTCCAACATTCGGTCTTGGCAGGCCTGCAAGATAAAAACAGCGATCCAGAACTGCAAGAGCTTCGCTTCCGAACTGTTTGTGTACCTCTTTATCGTCCACAATCAGGGGGTTCATCATCTCTTCAAAACCCATTCTTAGATAGGCTTCTCTGAGTTTCTGGATGGTATCGTAAACGGGATGAGTTTTTCCATATCTCAGAGTAGTCCTGGGATAACGTTCGTTCAGGGTAGGGGTCCTGACCAGTTTTTTACCCTCGTTCCAGGTATGGTCGAAGTTCTCTCTTGCGTCCTTTTTTATTTTTTCAGGATCAAATTTCATGTATATCCTCTTGTAATAGATTATTGGAATTCTACGTCTTACTGGAGTTCGAAACTAATCTTACTTTAATTCTAAATCATTTAATTTCGCAATTCTGCCTTATAAACTTTATACAGTTTAACTGCCAAACAGCTGGATTATTGTTAAAATAATAGGCGGTTTAATAGTTATCGGATAAGCTGTATATTAGTAGGTTGCAGTTTAAGCTTGATTGTAACTTCTATTATTCAAAAAACGCTGACCTGCTCATTGTTTAAACATTTTTCTATCTAACCTGTCTAAAGTCTGGATTCCAGATTCCTCATTGCAGTTTCAAGTCTCTTTTGGCCTATTGCATTAACAACATCGCCTCGCGTCTTTTCTATTATGGAGCGTGACACGTCGGTTTTTCTTCTCAATCCCCTGGTTATGGCATCAGGATAATCAAAGTCCATAAGCATTGCATGGATATTTTCCATAACACCTAAAAACACTTCGGCTTTTTCAAATGATTCTTTTCTTATGAGGTCCAGAACATGCCTTCTAAGCTCTCCTACAACGTCTCCGAGCCCATTAAGGTAAGCCGCGTATTCAACTCTCAAATCTTCCGGGGAGGGAACTTTTCCTTCTCCCTTCAGCAGGCTACTGAGGACTGAAACCTCTGAATATTCCTGCTGCGCATGTTCTACGAAACCTGCGTGATAAATGTCAGCATGCCCTTTGAAAAGAACTTCAAGTTTCTCAAGCGCTTTTCCAGCGGTTTTGATGCTTTTGTCTGCCTTCTCAAAGTCCTGCCCATGTAAGGCGAATGACGCTGTCCTGCACTCCCTTACAACTTCTCGGGAAACCTTCAATCCCTCTTCCCTTATACTGTCCTTAGCCTCAAAATTTTCCCTTATACGGGCTGAAACTTCTTCAAACACAGTTTTCATACCCCCTCTTATTCTTCTCAGCTTTTTATAAAGTATAGCTTTTCTGCCTAAAAGTAATATACTTTATATACTTTATATATTTTCAGAATACTCCGTTTCATTTAAGAAACTCTCTTTAAATATATTAGATCTATCTTTCCGCCTATCTATATTTTCCAATCCTGATACTTTTATATTCCTGAGCAAAATTCCTGAATTAATCTACTATGGTTTAAGATTCAGGGCTTTAATTTGATCCAGGAAAATATATAAAAAAGAAGGAAAATAGTTTTTCCTTGTCGATATCCTCTAAACTCCAGAGAAAATCCCAAAACTGGCTCGTAATAGCCAGCAGAATAGAAAGATTGTTTCCTTTCGGGTCTTTTTTTAGAATTAGTTGGAGTCCGGGATTCTTTAGCAGGGTCGTCTCAAGAAACGCACCTGAGCTTGCTTATTTTTCTGGAGCCCATCCGTTCTCAGCCTGTGCTCCGGGTAAGTTTCGTTTTTATATTGTTTAATCTATCTTTATGGGTCACTCGTCTACAGGAATAGTCTCAAGCTGGCTTGAAAGATTCCATATCAAAGTTCTTGTGTGCAGAGGAAGGTTCGGATCGTTGCTTATATCCTCAAGGATAGAGATGCTTGATGCAGCTCTAAGAAAGAGAGGTTCGGATTCGTTGTTCAGTATGTCCATAATTTCATTCACGGAACGCCTGATATTTCTTGGAACTGAAGAGTCACTTGTTATACTTTCTAAGACCTGAAGACATTGTCTGATAACTTCTGCTGAATCATTTGATGACACTCGAATCACCTTCGCAGTCAATTAGGATGTAAAAATTAGAGCTAATAGATTAGTCTAAGACAGGCTTTGTATATAAAATATTATCGGTGATTCTCAAGGTTACCTGCCTTAGAGTCTCCCCGTTATGGTTCAGGATTTATTGATCTTTTCGAGTTGCAGAGGGTTAAATTAGCCTCATACCGGTGAGCTACAGGAAAAATTTTATAAAATAAATGAGAAGCAAATGCATTATAAGCTGTGAATAAAGGAAGGTCAGGTATATGGATTCTGAAAAAGATAGAAAAGTAAAGCGAATAGCACGTTTCCTTGAACTAGGGGGCACAATGCTTGCCGAGCACTGTAAAGTCTGCGGTGCCCCAAAGTTTCGTTATCAGGGTACAGTAATTTGCCCTGTATGTGACGTTCAGGAAGAGGAAGAAGCACAGGAACCAGCCGCAGAAGTCCAGGCTCCTGAGCCCAGGCAGCATACAGAAAAAGACAGATTTTCTTTTGAGACCAAAAAAAGAGTCCAGACACACAGGCAAAAACCACGCTTCGGGCTGAGGGCCTCAGAAGCTACCGATGAAGGAGAAAAAGCTGTCGAGCCGATAGAAGAGGAAATTTCCGGAAGATTCCCCGAGAAAGAAGAAACTGGAAAGGCTGCCCCTGCAGCTTCTGAAGCCTCTGAAGCCCCTGCAATCCGGGCTGCCCTTGCAGGCAGAGTAGAAAGACCTGTGGCTGCATCGAAGGTATCCGGAATTCACGGAGAACGGAAAATACTGGAAGACCTTCTCTTTAAAAAGATGGTCAATATTGCAGATTCCCTTCAGGATGAGATAGATCCCCGCAGTATTGCCGAAAATCTGGAATTAATTGAAAAAGGGCTCGGGCTTATAGAGCGGCTGAGGCAGTTATAAAGGTAGGGTAAACGGAAGATTAGGAGAATAAGGAAGAGAGACAGAAGGCAAGGATAAAGAACGAGAAAATCAAGAAAGAAAACAAAAGCAAGGATAAAAATTGAATAAATTAAGGAAGAAGACAAAAGCAAAGGATAAAAATAGAATAAATTAAAGAAAAGGACAAAAGCAAAGGATAAAAATAGAATAAATTAAAAAAGGGAAAGGATAGGGAATAGAAGAAAATATCGAAGGAAAGAAAAAGAAGAAGCCCGGAGAAATTTAGCTTTTTCTATTGACTCTCTAACTGATTTTCCACTTACCCTCTATAGGGAGTTTCAAGGATCTCTCTGATCCTGGCTGCTTTTTTTGACCCTATCAGTTTAACCTTCTTGAGCTCTTTAATATCAGCCTTCATAAAAGCCTCTACCGAGCCGAAATGCAAAAGAAGATTTCTTGCGGCTTTCGGCCCTATGTCTGCGATCGCAGAGATCAGGTATTCCTGCTGCTCAGGAAGTGTACTGATTAACTTTTTCCCGTGAGGGTTGACCTCACGCTTATTGTCCGTCTGCTCACGCTTTGCAAGCATTTTTAAAATTGCAGCGGTCTCTTCTTCGTCTCTTGAGTAAAGGATGGATACTCCAAAGTCAATAGCAATGGATATCAGGGAACCGTAGATGGCATTCGGGTTGATTCGCCTTGAAGTGAAAAGTTCCGTTCCTTCAATTATGAGAACAGGTTTCTCATAAACTCTCGTAAGATCGGACAACTGAGCAAAAAGATTGCGTTTTCCATCAATAAGAGAATTTACAAAGTCATCCGTGCGCTTTCTTTCCACGGCAAGGCGGTCGCTTACAACGTAGTCTCCGATCTCAAGCGTTGCAAAAACAATTTCCATTCCAAGCTTATCAAGAACATTTGCAACTCCGCTTTTTGTTTCCCTATAGTCGATTACTATTTTCAGGGATTCAGCCCTGGGTTCTACCCCGGATTCTCCTGAGACTGGTTGAGGTGCAGATTCGGTTTTCTTTCCGAAAAGGGTTTCGAAATCTACAAGAGTCCTCTGTTTTTCTTTCAGGTTTTCTTCTCTTATTTTTCCCTGATTTTTTTGTTCTTTTCCTTTTCCGGTTCCGTCTTCACTTCCGTCTTCTTTCCTTTCTCCACTGCCGGCCCTGCAGTCCCAGTCTCTTAATTCTTCATTCATCCTGCCGCAATCGGAGTTTGCTGCCGTACTCCTGGTTACAGGTAAATCACTGCTGTCTGCAGTCCTATCCCTGCTGTCTACAGGCAAATCATCAATTTCCTGTAGTGGAGCTTGAGGCTTCTGCACTGAGTTCTCATTCTCCTGCATTAAATCTTCAATCTTCGACCTATTAGCTGTTTTACCTTGGCTTCCAGTTTCATCCCCCTCGTAATCTGAAATTAAAGTTTCAGATTCAAAATCCGAAAGTTTCAAACCTTGCTTTGAATTTTTAGGAATCAGCAGGGCTTCAAGCCCCTGCATGCTGTTTAACATCTTTTTTTCTTTGTTCTTGCTGCTCCAGTAATAGGCTTCATCACGCGTGCCCTTTGTTACGAGTACAATGACTCTGCCTTTATGCTGCCTGCCTGTCCTTCCCTTACGCTGGATGCTCCGAATTTCCGAGGGAATGGGTTCGTAAAAGAGCACCAGGTCCGTTGAAGGAATATCAAGCCCTTCTTCAGCGACTGAGGTTGCTACAAGTACGTTGTATTCTCCTGCCCTGAACTTATCTAGGATTCCAACCTGCTGTTTTTGTGTAAGCCCTTTGTCCTTATGGCGCGAAGCCTGTCCCACAAACCGGGTAGGGACAATTTCCGGAACTCCGGATAGCGCATTTACTACTATCTCTGCCGTATCCCTGTAATTCGTAAAAACAATTACTCTGGAATCAGGGCTTCCTGTCAGCTGCTCGGATACGATTTTCCGCGCGAACTCGAGTTTAGGATGCTCGACTTCACACTCCTTTACCCGGTGAAGGGCTTTTCTCATAAAGAGATCGTCCATTAATCTTTTTGCAGCCTTGCTTGCATTATTTGAAGAGGCTTCTGCGTCCAGTTTTTCCAGGTATTTCCTGAGGGTTTCAAGCCCCTGGGTTTCAACCATTTCCACAGCATGGTTTACCTTCATCATTTCAGCAAGCACGGACAGGGCAGTAAAAACTGCAGGATCGCCTCCCATCCGAATCTCGCCCTGGAGCTTTTTCTGGAGAAGCAAAAGATCTTTTCTTGAAACATATTTACCGTTGCCTACCGAGAAACCCAGACCCCTTATGATTCCGAGCCGATCGTCAAAGATTTTTTCCAGATAGCCCCGGATTTCAGCCATCTCGGCAGGGAGCTGGACCTGAAGCCATTCTATCTCTTTTTCCTGCACATAAGGGCGGACATCCCTATCTTTTTCAGTCTTTACCGAGACTTTTTCAACATGTAAAGCCTGACAGACCTCGGAGATTTTCTCGTCCGAACTGCCAGGGCTTGCAGTAATTCCGAGTACATGAGGATTTTTTGCGCTCTCGAAGTACTTTTCCGCAATAAAAGTATAAGCGTAATTCCCGACTGCCCTGTGGGCTTCGTCAAAGGTTATGTGGCATACATTCTCAAGACTGATCCTTTTTGTAAGAAGGTCATTCTCAATCACCTGAGGAGTGGATACTATAAGTTTACCCTGCGCCCAGAGTTTTTCCCGTTCCGCAGGGGCAATACTGCCCGTAAAAGCCAGGACTTCTTCCTCGGGAAGCGCCATAACCCTTTTAAAAAAAAGTGCATGTTGTTCTACAAGCGGTTTTGTTGGGGAGAGAATCAGGGCTTTTCCCCCGAAACGCTGAAGCCTTGAGGCAATTACAAAAAGAGCTATAATAGTTTTCCCGAGTCCCGTAGGAAGCACTACAAGACTGGAGCCTTCGAGAGCCTTTCCTGCAAGATTCAACTGATAGAGCCTCTGCTCAACAGTATCGGATTTTATCAGCGGGTGCTTCATAAAAGCTGGCTTCTCAGGAAAAAAACTGTCGTTCATTCTGTTTCAGGATCATTTATTTCGGATTAATTATATCAAGATTATCTGGTTTCAAAGTCTTAATTCTACTATAAAAATATAAAGAATTAAAATTTTGCTGCAGGTTTTAGCCCACAGCTAAGAATCTGTCAGTTTTTCGGTTTTAGAAGTTAAAGGGCTTGCCTGCGGATTCAAAAGCCCTGTTCCGGTAAATAAGTTCGTAGAGCACGTTTTCAAGCCCATTTATCGGAGCCCGGATCTGGCGCATGGAATCCCTGCCCCTGATAGTTACGGTTCCGTCTTCAAGGGTATCATAGTCTACAGTAACGCAGTAAGGCGTTCCGATTTCGTCGTTTCTCCTGTAACGGCGCCCGATAGTCCCCGAATCATCATAATTTGCAAGCAAGGTTTTTTCCCTGAGTTTTGCAATGATATCCTTTGCAGGATCTGCAAGCTCTTTACGGGTAAGGAGCGGAAGAACCGCAACCTGTACCGGGGCAACGGCGCTTGCGAAGTGCATAACAAGGCGGGCTTCCTCTTCTCCTTCGGTTTCACCCTCCTCCTTCCCGGCCTCTTCCGTGCCTTTAAGCCCTGACTCGGCAGCCTTCTGAGCTACGTTCTCCTCATCATAAGCGTGTTCCATGACGCCGTAGAAAATCCTGTCGATCCCATAAGAAGGTTCGATTACGTGAGGAATGACATTTTCTCCGCTGACCTTTACGATTTCTTCTGCAAACTCCACAGCGTCCGAGCTGACTGTCAATTCTTCCCCGTCCACGGTAACTTTTATCTCCTCTTTTGAGAGTTCCTCTTCGGAGAGCTGTTTTAAGGCGTCTGCAACGGCTTTTGCCTTGCCCTTAAAAACAGGCCCGAGCTTGCCCATGTTCGGCTTTACAGCAAAGCGAGTCACCATTTTCGGCTCCTCATATTCTACATACACATAAAGTTCGGTCTTGCTCACTCTTGCATGGGCTTTAAGGTCGTAATCCGTCCTGTCGGCTATTCCTACAATCTCAACCCAGCCGAACCGGTCGGTCTCGATCTCGGCATCCCAGCAGTCGATTGCATAGTGTGCCATTTCGTCGGTCAGATGCTGCCTGAACCTGAGTTTTGCAGGATCAATCCCTACCTTTGTCAGGAACTCGTTGGTAAGTGCGATATTGTAGCCCAGGGTCTCGTGTGCAATAACTCCAGTCTCCACAGCTTCCCGAACCGTCATCCTGAAGGATTCTCCCTTTATCTGTCCCTTCTGGGAATAGAGTACAAGTTCTTTATCTGCAAAGCGCTCGAAGTTGGGATGTTTCTTGTTCCGCGGGTCAACGAAAATTTCACATTCTGCCTGCGTGAATTCCCTGAGCCTTATTACGCCCTGCCTCGGTGCAATCTCGTTCCTGTAGGACTTCCCGATCTGCACCGCCCCGAAAGGCAGCTTATCCCTGTAAAAGCGGGACAGCCTCTGGAAATCGACAAACATCCCCTGCGCCGTTTCCGGCCTGAGATACCCCTGCCGTCCTGTACCGGGCCCGATTGTCGTTTTAAACATCAGGTTAAATTCGTAAGCTTCCCCGAACTCGCCGCCGCACTCCGGGCAGCAGATTCCTTTCTCCCTTATAACCTTAGTAAGATCCTCTGCACTCAGAGTTCCTGCCGCATCCGTTACATCTTCTACAAGGTGGTCAGCCCGGAACGCTTCTTTACAGTTCATGCACTCACATAGAGGATCGGAAAAGCCTCCTACGTGCCCGGACGCAACAAATACTTCCTCGATCCCGATTGTCGGGCACTCAATCTCCATAAACCCTTCCTGGATAACGTAAAACTCTCTCCAGGTCTGCTCTATCCGCCTCTTCAGCGTGCTTCCAAGAGGCCCATAATCATAAAATCCCCGGCTTCCGCCATACAGCTCAAAGGAGTTCCACAAAAACCCCCGGCGTTTAGCCAGCTCGAATACTTTCTCGTATTTGTCCATTTTATATAATCCTCGTGAAATTGATTGGGGGATATCAGATAATTGTAAATTTTTGATCTATAGGAAATACTAGATGGATAACGGTATCATTATATTAAATTTGCACTGCTCCGTGTAAGTTGCAGATTCCTGTAAACTAATGGACGAAATTTGCAGGCGGATTGTTGAAAGGGTTGAATTTGGTCTTCTGGGGAGTCCGGTAGAAAAATAAAAACGAAGTTGCAAAATCGACTGAAATTCACTTAGCTTTAAAAGATGCCGTTGGAGTTTTCTTCGCTTTATCAGGGTCTTTGCGTTCCAGCCACGCCAGGCGCGGGACAAAACAGGTTTGAGACGACTACTAGTGCTGCCCTGTTTTTGATTTCTTAATCTTTTATACCCTATTCCGGTTTCAAGACAGATATTTAAAGATTGAAGCCGAGTATTTATTATGGATACCATCTTGACTTTGAAGGAGCATGAAAAATTTATCCGTCACAAATTCGGGGTCAAAAGAATTGGAATATTTGGTTCTTTTGCGAGGGGAGAGGAAAAAGAAAGTAGCGATCTTGATGTGCTTGTGGTGTTCGAAGAGGGGCAGAAAACTTTTGATAATTACATGGACCTCAAATTTTACCTCGAAGATTTGTTTGGACGGGAAGTTGACCTTGTTACCGAAAAGGCACTCAAGCCACAATTAAAAGACATCATTATGAAGGATGTCGTTTATGCCTGAGAAAATTTCTACTTTTTATTTTGAGGACATCCTCGAATCGATTGAGAAAATTCGAAGATATCTGGGCAAAGCTTCTTTTGATGAATTTCTTGAAAATGAAATGTTAATAGATGCAGTAATCAGAAATCTTGAGATAATAGGTGAAGCTGCCGCACATATTTCCCCTGAGATTTGTGTTAAATATTCGGAAATCGAATGGAAAAAGATTGTGGGCTTGAGAAACATCCTGATTCATGATTACTCTGGAATTGACATTGAAATTGTATGGGATATAATACAAAACAGACTTGACCTATTGGAAGCAGAAATCAGGCAGGCTCTTAATAAAGAGAAAGGTTACGAAGATCAATCTTCCGAAATATCTTGAAAGGATAAACAATAAGCTATATAATCTGATTGAAATTCGATATTGATCATGGAAACGACGGTCCATTCTTTTTCTCTTCTTCGGGGTATCTGTACTTTTATTCGTCTTGCAGGGCACAGGAAATTAACTGAAGAACTCTTTTTATTGCCTTTTGTTTTCGACCTGTGGCTTATATACTCTACTGTGAGCTGATGATTTACTGCCTTTTATTATCAATACTCAGATTCCCTCTCTATCCTAACAACTATGACATTTATCGAAGCATTCGATTATTATCTACGCGTTCATATAAAATTCTCTTATACAGGGTCAACAGCTTTTAATATGACGAGCTTGTAAAGCTAGAGTCGGTGGGGTAAATAATGCATTTTCGCTATGAAGATGCTTCTTTGAGATAACGTCGGATAGTGTATACTATGCAGGACATTTTCGAACATAGAGTGCCTGTTTGAGATATCGTTGGATTTTATAGGGTACGTATTCAGAGCGTTTTCTAACAAGAGATGCTTTGAGAAAATACCAGATAGAATACATTATGAGTGGGGTTTTGATAGAATGATGTTAAAGAGTTTAAAAGAAATCTTAAGAACCGTAAAAGGAAAAAAAATTTTACATTCAGACAAGCTTATAGAAACGACTCACTGGCTCCATAACCTGGAGTTTTTGGTTGTAAGATTGATGATGTTTGCCATAGGTGTTCACCACCTCTATGTGTACACCGTAAAAACCGTGTTCTGAGTCTGGAATCTGAACTCAGCCTGCAGCGCAAGCAGATCTGTTTCCTTTCCTGCACGAAGAATCTTTTTGCCACCAGAAATCCGGGTCAAACCAGGGGAGTTCAATGGGGAAGGTGGCAGGGATCAGTTTAAAACCAGGAGAAGATTGCCAGCGCGTAGTACTATCGGGATTTATGCAGCTTTTATACAGCCGAACCGGGAACTGCAAACCTGAGCTCCATATTGTGAAGGCATAGAGCTTTCCCGAAGTTCGGGAAATCTGGATTACCCGGTTTGGTTCTTAGCTGCATAATCATATCATAAAAGAAGAAGGATTGGTTTCATAGATCCTTCATGTCCCAGCAAATACCTGATGACTGACTAAGTGCCCTTATTTAATGCTTCACCAGTTTCAAATGCCATCGGGTTAAAAAATTACTCTCAAATCATAAAGGAACCCTTTAATAATATCGTCTGCAGACAAAACACGTTATAGGGAATCCTTTTCAAGTTCAAAATAGGGCTCGGAACTGCTAGAAAGCAGCCCTTAATTGACTTTTCTTTTTGTGGCATTTTTTATTTATTTTTGCCACTTTATTTTTACGGTTTACTACCTTTATCCGCCTGTTGCCTGTATTACATTTATTTTTGTATTTGCTTGCTGTTTATGTATGATTCCTGCTTGCGTTTAGCTTTTTGTACTTTATTTCTGCTCTTTTTCTCATATTGGAGCGACCGTTCTTCCGAATGCATCATTCAGTACTATTGCAAGGGCGGTATACAGGGCTGAAAGACCCATGATGAGACCAACATAGCCTGCGACCACGAGCAGGCCGGTATTTCCTGTAGCGTTTACAACAGCCAGAAGTATGAATAGCAGGAATAGCGTCAAGAAGATAAACATTATTGATTTAGTGCCCAGCTTCAGCGTTGCTATAAGCATTATGAAAGTGTACACTCCCCAGAGGAAGAGATAGGCTGCGGTAGATATCGGATTCGGGGCTTCAATCAGGCCCGCCGTCGGCAGAAGAATAAGGCCTGCGAGAGAGAACCAGAAAAGCCCGAAAGCACAAAATGCCGTGCCTCCAAAAACGCTCCCTTTTTTCCAGGCCATAAGGCCTGCGAATACCTGGGCAAAGCCCCCAAGGAATATTGCCATGGAAACGATCATCGAGTCCACAGGGTATAAGCCTATATAGCTAAGACTCAGGAGAACTGCTGACAGGCCAAGACCAGTAAATCCCAGAGGTGTCGGGTTTGCGGTCCTGTCCATTACATGCACATCTGTTACTATTTCCCTTGTTTCCGCCATTAATACCACTCCCCATATTTCTAGAATCTAAATTATTTTTTATAAAGCCTATTCTCATTCCAGTTTTTGATCCCTGTTTATTTCCACCCCGAAGATCTACCTTTATTAATAATTATATTGCTTCTTATATATTATTCTTGTTTGTATATTAATATTTGAAATAAATTGACTTATCTGAATTTTCACTTCATGCGGCCATTCCATTAATTTTAAATTATCCGACAACTTATGGGAAAGCAGATGGTCCCAAAAATTCTTGTTACCAATGATGACGGTGTTTACTCCACAGGGTTGAAAGCTGCTTTTGACAGCGTTTCGGATCTTGGGGAAGTTACAATTTCAGCTCCTGCTGTCCAGCAGAGCGGTGTCGGGCGCTCTATCTCTATCTTTGAGCCTCTCCGAATCACGAAAACGAATGCAGGGGGCATACCTGCTTACTCTGTGGGAGGTACTCCTACCGATGCCGTAATTCTGGGCATCTTCACAATCCTCAAAGAAATGCCTGACCTGGTACTTTCAGGTTTCAATATTGGGGAGAATATAAGCACGGATACTATCACTACCTCAGGAACCATCGGAGGAGCCCTTGAAGCTGCAAGTTATGGCGTGCCTGCAATTGCCGCTTCCATGCAGGTGCTTGACGAAGGCCAGAAATTCGACGATCCCAGGGATTACCATAGAGAACGGTTCGAAGTCGGGATAAAAGTAGTGAACAGGGTCGCCCGAAATGTCCTCAGGCACGGTATGCCGGAAAACGTGGATCTCCTTAACATAAATATTCCTTATCATGCTGAAGAGGACACCCCTGTAGAGATAACTCGCCTTGCAAGAAAAATCTTTAAAACGGATGTCGAGGAAAGGCGCGATCCCAGGGGCAGGCCATATTACTGGATTGCAGGGGACCTGATTCGGGAAGAAGAGGAAGGGACCGATGTACATGCTATCATGCAGAAAGGATATGTCTCAATAACCCCGATTTCCCTGGATTCAACTGCCAGGATCGAGTTTTCGGAAATAGAAAAGTACCTCTAAGAATCTCAGACATCGTAATGCAAAATTTCCGAGAATTGTAAAACTGCTGGAGATTCCAGAACGACGAAGAAACTGAACTATTCAAAAGAAAAGATTTCGGTACCTGAAAAAGCCGATCTTCTTTATCCAGTAAGACTCTTTTATTTTTATTCTTTTATTTCATCTTTTTCAATATGAATGGAAATTTCCTTCCATCCGCTGCCGATAGTATGCAACGTTTCTACCATTGCTTTAATGACGTTTACCACGATGTTCTGGACAAAGTCATTCATAGGGATCTTTCTTCCATCAACTAAAAGTTCAATCTTCACCTTTTACCCTCCTTATTATGGTATTAATTCCTGGACCTGGTTTTCCTTTTTAAACCTTTTTCCTTTGCTCTGGTACACTGACAGGAAGGCAGTACGGTTTCCTTCGGCTTACAGCAAGCCTGAGCAATTTTTCGATCTCTTCGGGGGTTTTTGCCTCACTGACATCCACAAGGTTGTCGTTTACCAGCAGGCATGGCTTGAATCTCCCGTCGGCTGTAACCCTGAGCCTGCTGCAGTGGGCACAGAACTCCGAGTTGTCCATAGGACGAACAAATTCAACTTCCACCCCGTCGATAATATATTTTTTCCGGTGGTGCAGGTGCCGTACCCGGACTTCGCTCGCCCTTTCAGCCAGACTGCTTTCGAGGGTCTTCGAATCAATCATGTACTTTGAAAGCCCTGGATCTATGTCCATAAGCTCAATGAGTTGCAGAATTACTTTCCCTTTGTACAGCCGGACAAAATCCATCATAGAACTGATTTCGTTATCGTTTATACCTTTCAGGAGTACCATATTAAGCTTTACAGGAGTCAGTCCAGCTTCAACTGCACTGTCAATACCCCTGATAACCTTCTCAAGCGAGCCCGCGGGCGCTCCGGTAATCGCTTCGTATTTTTCAGGTACAAAGGAATCCAGGCTTATGTTTACTCTGTCAAGCCCTGCAGCTTTCAGAGCTTTTGCGCGTTTTTCAAGCAGGATGCCGTTTGTCGTCGCAGAAACTTCTTTTAATGGAGGAAGGCAGGAAAGAATTTCCTCGAAATCTTTCCTGAATAATGGTTCGCCTCCGGAGAATTTTACTTTGCTAATCCCGAATTTTGCAGCTTCCCTGACAATCCCGCAGATTAATTCCGGTTTCATTTCATTTCCTACCGGACCGCAGGTGCAGCAGTCGGCACCTTCATTATGGCAGTATATACATGAAAGGTTACACCTATCAGTTATGGATATCCGAAGCCCGGTTACCCTTCGCCCATAAGGATCCTCCAGAATTTTACCTGGGCTTTCTTTCATAACTTCAGGAGTCCTTTTTGGATTTCTCTGCTTCATGGCTGGTTAAAATCCCCTGTTGAGTATTTGGCATGCAGTTCTCAATCGCCACTCCAGGCTAACTTATCCCACGATAGCCCTTTTGTATCACTTTGCGAGACAATGTTTCGTACCTGGAACGGTCTCGTCCACAATAACCCTTACTTCAAATTAACTGACACTTCTTAGAAAAGCCCGGACTGGGGCAATGGTTTGAATTGAATGAGTATACAGTATGGAGTGAATGTTTATAGTAATATTAATTTATTGTTTATGGTGAGGTTAATTGAACTTTTAATATGAAGCGAACTAGTGCTGTATGAGGATGTTAATTTAACGTGATGATATGAACGTATGATTACAGGAGCCGGGAACCAATTATATCAGAAATTATTATATAAGTAATGTAACAAACTGGAGAGTTTATCCACTTATTCAGCAGGGTCTCTTCTCCCGCGATTTCCTGAAAATCTGGCTGTTCTTACCTCAAAGTAGGTATAACCTTTTACTTAAGGTTAATGTGCACAGATGCAGATATTAAGACTTTAAGACGGTTAGATTTTTCAAAAAAGTAATCATTAAGCATACAGGTATATCACATATAGTTTCATTTACAGATTACATGCCATTAAAGCCGGAAGTTCAGCATAGAGGTATATTTTTAATAAACAGAACCGTGTCGTAGAAATTCAGATATCTGAATTCAGTACTCCCGGAACTCCGGCGAATTCCTCTTTTATAACCAATCAGAAGAGTTATCTGCAAAACTATCAATGCTAATATTTTGTCGGAGAGCAGTGTATCCTCTCCGGCATCGTGATTATATTTTTTGCTGTTAACTCTACTTCTGAAATGGTCCGATATATTTATTCCGAGCTTGTAAGATCTTCAGAACTCATCTGCTCAGGGCTCGCTTTCTCAGATTCTGTCTGTTCAGGGTTTGCCTGTTCAGGGTTTGCCTGTTCAGGGTTTGCCTGTTCAGGGTTTGCCCCCTCAGAGTTTGTCTGTTCAAGCTCTGCCTCTTGAGATTCTGTCGGTTCAAGGCTCACCTGATCTGCTTTTGCCTGTTCAGAGACGGTTTGCTGGAATTCTGCCTGTTCAGTTTTAATTTGCTCAGTTTTAATCTGTTCATTGTTTACCTGTTCATTGTTTACCTGTTCAGCTTTTATTTGATCAACGCTTACCTGTTCTGGGTTTATTTGTCCAGAATTTTTCTGTTGAGGGTTTGCCTTTTCAAAGTTTCTCTGTTCAGGTTTTATCTGTTCTGATGTTACCTTTTCTGGATTTACCTTTTCAAGGTTTGTAAGGTTTACAGGTTCTGGATTTTCTGAGTTTTGCTGCTCAGGATTTGCCTGCTCAGGATTTGCCTGCTGAGGGATTACCTGCTCGGGATTCGCCTGCTGAGGGATTACCTGCTCGGGATTCGCCTGCTGAGGTATTGCCTGCTCAGGATTCGTCTGCTGAGGGACTACCTGCTGAGGTATTGTCTGTTTGACGTTTACCTGTTCTGGTTCTGCCTGCTCAGAAGTTGCCTGTACGGGGTTCACCTGCTCAGGAGCTACCTGTTTAGAGTCTGGCTGGTCATATTCTTCAGTGCAGTTATCGTCACAGTCCGTTAAGTCGCAGTTGCTGTTGCAACCTGTCGGTTTACAGTCACCGTTACAGTCCGTTAAGCCGCAGTCTCCGGCACAGCCGGTTTCTTCATCATAGTTTCCAGCAGAACTTTCCTGGGTATAACCTTCAGTACTCCCGGAATCTGCCTGCCCCAAATTGTCCTGTGTACAGCCTGAAGATTCTCCTATGAGTCCGTTATCTTCAAAATTTTCAACAGAGCTTTCCTGTGTACAACCTACGAAGTTCCCTGAAGTTGTCTGTTCTGAATTCTCCTGCGCACAGCCTGAAGACAGGTCACAACTTACATCTTCAGAACATGACTGTTCGAAGTCTGTAGTGCAAGTTTCCTGATCCGAGCTTGCTGTACATCCTGCAGGCTCACAGTATCCTGCACAGTCTGTCTGGCTGCCGCCCACAGTACAATTTGACTCTATGTAATCTCCAGGGCACCCAGTCTGATTATAATTTTCGGTACAGTTGGTCTGTCCACAATCCGTAACAAAATTTGTTTGATTGCATGCATCTGTATAATTTGCCTGTCCACAATCTGTAACAAAATTTGTTTGATTGCATGCATCTGTATAGTTCGTCTGTCCGTAGTTTATATCATAGTTTGTCAGCTCGCAGCCTTCAATACTTTCATCCGACTGCTCGAAATCTTCCTGTCCATAACCTGCAAACGACTCGGAGCCTGCAAAAGAGTTACAGCTTGATTGACCATAACCTGAAGATAAATCACATTCTGTAAAATCAGAATTTTCAAACGAATCGCAACTTGCCTGCTCATCCGTTTGCTCAGGGTTTGTAAGATTATCTGGACATACCTGTTCGGAATTTGTTTCAACAGAATTGACAAGAGCATCACAGGCAATTGCTCCTGCCGTAATTAAAGTTGATAGCATAAGTACAATAGAAACAAATGCCAGAATTTTTATAATAGACTTTCCACTTAAGTTCATTCCGTTCCTCCGTGTTTTTTTGATCTTACCCAACTAGTTCGAGAAGATCAGGAACCAAAAAAATATTGAATAAAAATTAATTAATGTATAATAAATGTTAGCATTTATTAATCCTGTGCCAGTCAAAATTTATCTTTGAAAATATGATTTATTCATATTATTTCTATAATTATTCGCAAATAATTTAATTTAAATCCTTACAAAAAGTTGCATTTGTAGTAGCAGAAGTACCATGAGCTTTTGATTAATAACTCTACAAAAGCTGAAAATTCAACGCGTTTTTAAAGATTTTTAATCCACAGGAGGCTGCAACTGCTAAATTAAATTGTGCAAGAATCTTTCTTATAGTAAATTTATAAAAGTTTTATTTCCAGAATGCTCCTGTCGCAGTCAATACCGTAGAAAAATCGGCTTAAAAATATAAGACTCTTAAGTAAAACTCTTAAAGGGTAGTAAAATTAGCAATCCTATCAAGATCCAGTTATTCTCTTTTTATACATTGTTCTCACAAATTAAGAGTTAATGTGCAATGTATTTTTATAAGCATCTGGGCAAAAATAAAATTTAAAGATCTACAATCCTGAAAAAATGATCGAAAACTAGTTGAATCTAATGTTAAATCTTAACATTGTGTGGAGAGTTGGGTATACTCTCCAGCACATGTGTTATTTTCCCATCCTAATTTATTTGCATTCTACTGGAATGTCGACACACTCTTCCTCTTCTACTGGAGTATCAACACATTCTTCTTCAATTACTTCTTCAGGAGTGTCAACACATTCTTCCTCTTCTACTGGAGTATCAACAACGTCTTCTTCAATTACTTCTTCAGGAGTGTCAACACATTCTTCCTCTTCTACTGGAGTATCAACAACGTCTTCTTCAAATTCCTCTGGGGCTGTTACAACATCATCACATTCTTCCGGAACGTCTACTACTTCATCTACAGTGTCTTCTGGAATGTCAACAGTTTCCTCTTCAAACTCCTCTTCTGGAGCTTCGACAACATCATTGCATTCTTCTGGAAAGTCTACTATTTCTTCTGGAGCTTCCTCACAGACATCTTCTACTTCTTCAGCGCCGTCACATACTGGTTCTTCTTCAACAACTTCCTCTTCGCAGTCTTCGGGAACGTTTTCTACTTCCTCTGGAGCTTCACATACTGGAGCTTCCTCTACTTCTTCTGGAGTTTCGCATACTGGAGCTTCCTCTACTTCTTCTGGAGTTTCACATACTGGAGCTTCCTCTACTTCTTCTGGAGTTACACATACTGGAGCTTCCTTTACTTCCTCGGGAGTCTCGCACACCGGTGCTTCTTCAACCTCTTCACAGATATCTTCTACCGGTGCTTCTTCAATAATTTCTTCTTTACACTCTTCTGGAACTTCTCCAATATCGTCACATTCTTCTGAAGCTTCTGCAACATTATTACATTCTTTTGGAACATCTACTTCTTCTGGAGTTTCGCATACTGGAGCTTCCTCTACTTCTTCTGGAGTTACACATACTGGAGCTTCCTCTACTTCTTCTGGAGTTACACATACTGGAGCTTCTTTTACTTCCTCGGGAGTCTCGCACACCGGCGTTTCTCCACAAACTTTTTCCGGAGCTTTTTCAGTATTTTCACATTCAACTGGAGTTTCTTCAATATTACATACTACCGGGACTTCTTCAATCTCTTCTTCACATTCTTCTGGGGCCTCTACAGTATCATTACAGTCTTCTGGAGCTTCTACAACAAGCTCGGAGGCGTCTCCTTCACAGTTTACGATGGATTTACAGCTACAGGATTTGCAGTCACATTTTGCCTGATCGCACTCTGCAACAGATTCGCAGTTACAAAAATCGCAATTTCCTTCGTTGCAGTCTGCAAGGTCTTCAGAACTTTCCTGCTCACAGTTATCCTTTTCACTGTCTATAATGGAATTGCAATCGCATAGTTCGCAGTCACAGTTTGCTTGCTCACAGTCTGTAACAGATTCGCAATCACATGAGGTACATTCACTATCACAATCAGCAAAGGCGTCACAGGAAGTTGCAGAATCTTCTGCAGGCTTTGTAAGATTATCACAGGCAACTGCTCCTGCAGTGATTAAACTTGAGATCATTAACATAGCAAAAATAGATCCCAGGATTTTTATAATTGATTTTTTACTTGAATTCATCTTTATTCCTCCGATTGTTCCTCTGATTTCATGTGATCTTGCTCATATAACTCGAGAAGACCTGGAACTAAAAACTATCCATTCAATTATATATATAACAATACTTACATTCACAGCGTGAAATGAAAATTTCAGAAATGCATCTAAAACTTTATAAGCCGGAATAATACGGTAAAAATAGATTTAAAGCTTTATAATGCTTTATTTAATTTTATAATTATTTCGAATGTATTAAAATAAATTTAATTGATTTAATTTAAGCCCTTTGCTAAATGTTTAAATCATCTAACTCCGTTATACCCACACCTGTCCTTAAGAGTTTAGCACTTCCATATTATTTACCTCGAAGCCTCAGAATTTTTTCCTTTTGATCCCTTGGTCCTTTTCTCTTTAATACAATTACACACTGTTTAAGGCAGCAGCGTTAATAGCTTTAATATATTTTAACGGCAACAATATCCAGCAGATGACAAAAGGAATAGTTATTGCAGGAACCCACAGCGGGGTCGGAAAAACGACAGTCTCTATGGGTATCATGGCTGCCCTCAAACACAGGCAGCTAAAAGTCCAGCCTTACAAGGTAGGGCCTGACTATATCGACCCTTCTCACCATACTGCAATTTGCGGGCGTCCCTCACGGAATCTGGACACATACATGATGGGCACCGATGGAGTTGGACAGACGGTAGCCCGGACGGCTGAAGATGCGGATATTGTGGTAGTGGAAGGAGTTATGGGACTCTTTGACGGAATCGACTCTACGGAAATTGCAAGCTCCGCACATGTTGCAAAAACCCTTGACCTGCCGGTAATCCTGGTAATTAATGTGCACGGCATGTCCAGAAGCACGGCAGCCCTCCTGAAGGGGTACTCTGAGTTCGACCCCGGAGTCAGGGTTGCAGGTATCATCCTGAATCAGGTAGGCAGCCCAAGGCATGCCGAGCTCGTTAGGAATTCGCTTTCCGGGAACATTCCTATTGTAGGGACGATCCCGAGAAGAAAAGATATCGAGGTTCCCTCCAGACATCTCGGGCTGTATATGGCACATGAAAAGGACTACAATACTGAAGAAATGGCGGCTTTCATCGAGGAAAATGTTGACCTCGATGCCGTGCTTGAACTTGCCGAACCCTTTTCAGTACCGGAGATCAGGGAGATCCAGAGACCCGAAGCAGATCTCAGAATAGGAATTGCCAGGGACCCGGCTTTCTGTTTCTATTATCAGGATATGTTTGACGCTTTCAGGGACCACGGGGCTGAAGTCGAATTTTTCAGCCCGATGGCAGGAGATGTTCCGGACGTCGATGGAATTTACCTCGGAGGGGGTTATCCCGAACTCTACGCAGAAATCCTTGAGAAATCCGAAACGACCCGAAGACTTAAGGGTCTTGCAGCTGACGGTTTGCCCATTTACGCGGAATGCGGCGGTCTGCTTTACCTCTGCGGGAGATATGAGGTAGAGGACAGGATCTATAAACTTGCAGATGTCGTGCCTGCAAATACACGCATGACAAACCGGCTTAAAGCCCTCGGATATACTGAAGCTCGCCCTCTGGACAAAAATTTTTCTTCTAATAATGTTCGGGGTCATGAATTCCACTACTCGCTTACAGAATGCGACCGCGATGCAAAATTCGCATATGAAATGCTCCGTGGAAAAGGTATACAGGATGGATATGACGGCCTTATTGAGCACAACACCCTGGCAGGCTATATGCATTCTCACCCCGTTACTTTCCCGGTGAAGAGTTTCGTGGAAAAATGCAGGGAATATAAAAGAAGGTAAATCATTATAGAATAAAGATTAGCTACGAAGTAGGAATCCAGGTTATGTAGAGATTCCGGATCATAAAGTTGCTTGCTTTGCAAGTAGCTTTTAAATTTTATATTTCCTGAAATATACGCTGGAGGTAGCAGGATTTTTACTGGTTTCTTCTCGTACCCGCTATCAGTGAAAATTACTTCTGATTTTACTTTTTTTATCCTTTTCCATTTTGCAGAAACCTGTCTGAACTTATTCCTGGACTATTGTAATTCCCTGTAGATTTTCAGCTTCAATACTGTGTAGTTTGGAATTCCGGCTCAGGTTTGTATCTTTACCTGAATTTTCTGAAAATAGTTTCAGTCTGCTAGGTTTTGATTAATAAAAACCGAAGTAAATTTATAGAGATCAGAGAAATCTTCCAGAGCAGTTTTTTCGGGACAGTGGCGAAACACTGGAAAAATAAGCTAAACGGAATATACTGCAAAAAGGATCCTGAAGAATTGTTGAATATATTCGATAATTTTTCATAAACAGCTTGAGTAATAGTTTGTGTTCAACTTTATGTTTACTCACAGGAGGGAATAAAATGAGATTTATATGTCCGCTTATTGTCGTTAACAACATAGAAGCTTCCAGAAACTTTTATGAAAAAGTCCTTAATCAAAAAGTACAGTGCGATTTCGGTGAGAACGTATCATTTGAGGGCGGCTTTGCCATACATTTGAAATCACATTTTTCGGATTTAATAGCTATAAACAAAGATAATATCATTCAAAAATCGAATAATTCCGAACTATATTTTGAAGAAGAAGATTTAGATAGTTTCCTTCAAAAGCTGAAAGGTATGGATTCCATTGAATATGTGCATGAAATGAGGGAACAGCCCTGGGGGCAGCGGGTAATAAGGTTTTACGATCCTGATATGCATATCATTGAGGTTGGTGAACCCATGGAAAGCGTTGTAAAAAGGTTCCTGGGTAAAGGCTTATCTATTGAAGAAACCGTAAACCGCACCTTAATGCCAGAAGAGTTTGTCAGACAGTTTTCGTAAACAAAATCGGAGAATTTTTATAGACAAAACTTGACATTCTATCTACAGGTGTATAAGCTTTAGATTGAAAAACTACTTCTCTTTTAATTTTTTTGAATTTTAACTCTCCTTTTCCTTTTCTTTTCCACTTTTCTTCTTTTCTTCCTTTCCGGCCTCTTTTTTCTTTTCTGTCTCCTTCTCTTCTTCCTTTTCCCTTTCTCTGTTTTTCAGATAGATTTTCTTCTCGTAATAAGCCAGAGGATGATTTATCTTTTCACATAACCTGTCTTTTCCTACGCAGTTGCCATAGGTTCTCATGGTATCGCACGCAGGAGGCTTGTATACGTTTCCGGTGGCACCTGCAATATGTTCTATCTGGTAAAGGGTCTTTTCCGCGTCAAAATCTGGGGAGATATTGAAGAGATTAAGTATTTCATCCACCGACATACCTACACTGAGCAGGAAGGAAGTCATGGCAAACCGCATAGAATGAGCTAGATTCACCCCACCCTGTGCGTTTGCAAGGGCATGGGATATGCAGGGAGGAAAGAGTTCAGGTTCCACTGTCCCAAAGTCCGTTGCTCCGAATTTTTTCTTCTGGATTTCAAACTGGTCTTTTATTTCGGCAACATAAGGAGCGCAGAAACTTGTCACCTCTGCCGGGATTTCAGGAATTGGAAAGGACTGTTCAATATGCTCTCTAACCGCTTCTTCGAGCAGCCTTGCAAATTCTTCCCTGGTAATTTTTACTTCTCCAGCCCTGAACTGGCGGTTTGTCAGTTTCCAGGCAGGGTCTTTCAGGGAATTCGAAAAGCGGATATAGTCCGTAAAATGCATATTGAAATAAGAAGTTTTAAAGTCGGCTGAGATCCCGAAATCTTCCCCTATTTTAAGTAAAAAAGCCGGATTTTCGTTTCTAAGAAGAGTGTAGGCGGCTTTTGCCTCTGCCAGAGCATAACGCCTGGTAAAGAGCTGGTCGTCCACACAGGCAACTAGCATTCTCGCAAAAGGATAGGAAAGAAGTTCAGATAGGATCTGGGCCTCTCCAGAGACAGGGGGTTTTCTAATTTCCCCTTCCAGAGCTTCCTTTACCCTTTCTATCCCCCTGACTCTTGCCGCCCGGTAGGCCCGGGAATTAAGCAGACTATCCAGGGAAATACCCAGATTTTCAACATGGGTAGATGCTTCTGAAATAAACGGGTAGTACGCAAGTTCGTCAGCCTGCATAGGATTAGTCCGACTCAATTCTCGGAGCCAGGAGATAAGAAATTCTTCCTGCACCGTTTGCAATTTCAAAATCTATGAAGATCGGGAAATCTTTTCCAAGGGAAAGAGTAACCTCATTGACTTTATTAGTGGGCTTGACTATGTCGGTCAGATAGTCCAGAGAGAAAAGCGAACAGGCTTCACCTGCTTTCAGATCAATTAACTGGTCCCTGCCCATTTCCAGACGAACCTGGTCGGTATCACCTTTTGCTTCCATATAGAAAGTATCTTCGGAAACTCCCATGAGCAGATGGTCGCTTATTTTCTCTGCAGCCTTGACAGCGCGCCTTAGATCCGCACCGTTCAGGACAACTTTTGCAGGTAATTCTAACTGGGGAACTCTTGGCTCTGCCCGAATTGTAGAAGGATCGAGAAGAGAAAGTGTGTAAGACAGCCCTCCGACATCAATCAGGAGTTTGTGATTACTTTCTTCAAGTTCCATCCGGACTGTGTCGCTTTTATCCGCAATTCCCAGCAGGTCCATAATCTTGTTAAGGTCGACTCCTATTTCAGATTCATCCGCGCTATATTCCTCAAAAGCAGATGATCCTAGCTCAAAAATTCCCATTGCAACATTCGCAGGATCAACTGCTTTTACCGAAATACCTTCCGGCTTTATCTTAAATCTGACCTCATCTACAATTACAGCCAGTGCGGCAATTGCGTCTCTCAGAAGCTCTGCATTAATTGCTGCCTTGAACATAATTTTTCTCCAATAAATATATTTAAATCTTAAACTCTCTATTACCCTTGAGATATATAAATTTCTTTACAGATTCGGAAGTCTTCACTCTATTTGAGGAACGAACTCTCCGAATAAGGTCTAATGGGTTTCTGGAATCGGAAAAATTATTAGATTCAAACTCCCGGCAACTATATAAACCTTGGTCAGAAAACAGGGCGGCTTCAGGCTCTGCAAAAGCAGAAAGGAAGCTGTAGCCTGATAAATCTTTTTCTCCGGGAAATTTGCTTTTCAAGGGTGGATAGAAGAGCAATTAAATCTCAGTCGTATTCTCTCCAGGTAAATCCGCACTTGGTACACTTAAAGAAGCGTGTTTCGGATTCGTCGGCAGACCTGAGCTGTCTGAGCCACCAGGCTGCAGTATTATTTCCACACTCTGGGCATTTTGCGCTTGTTGTCGGCAGACCTGAAGTCTGTTCACCTTCCAGAACCACTACTTCATGGTCATCAATCTTGGCTTTGGAGACAAAATTTTTTGCGTTACCTTTTATAGGTATTATGTTTCCGCATTTTCTACATTCGAAATTGCCGTTTTTAGGAAACATCATACTTTTGCATTTGGTACAGAATTGCATTAATATCACTTTTTGCGTCATTTATAATTTTGTTGTGGTCAAAAGCCAGATCAGGAACCCAATCAAGCTCAAAAAGCTCGACGGAATCAGCATCAGAACCTGACTTTAGCTCCCCGGATCCCTTTGCAAGATAGCATATCGAAACCGTATGCCCTCTGGGGTCGCGGTGAGGATCGGAATAGACCCCTACAAGTTTGATGATCTCTACCGAAAGGCCTGTTTCTTCAAAAGCTTCCCTGGCTGCTGCTTTTTCTGTAGTTTCCCCGATTTCCACAAAGCCGCCAGGAAGGGCGAATTTTCCCTGATATGGGGGATTTTTTCTCTTTACAAGCACAAGCTTGTTTTTAAAGAGGATTAGGGTATCGACGGTTAAACTGGGAGTCTGAGGTTTCATAAAACGCCTTCACGTTTATTTTCCGGGAGATCTATTTTCCGCCACCAATCTCTTTCTGAATTAGCTTTTCCGGCAGGAACGCCAGAATAAAATAATATTATTATTGTGCATAACGTAGAAACTCGTCATGGTATTTCAATTTTGACATTATAAGTCAAGTTTCTGTCAAGCAGAAAAATCCCTTATGCAGTAGCTTCTCTTAAATGTTTCTCTTTTGTCGAAACCAGACGTCTCCTTTTATTCCTCAAACTTTTGATTCTCACATTTTTATATAAATGAGGACATGTTTGTAACGTTATTCTTCTATAATAGGAATCTATTATCTTATTTGCAGGCTCAATTACTCGGCATCTCTATCTAGACGGAGGTAATAATTCTACACATCACTGGTAAATAAAGCAAAATCCATAACCTTTGAATTCCTTAGTACTAATGATATAAACTACTGAACTTATTAGAAACTTCTATGGTAATCTATTAATTATTTTAAATGATTTCATATGTCACTTTCCGGAAACTTCATAACTTGCCCGAGCCTTCCTGAACTCTCAGGAGCAGAGAATAAAATCTAGGACTAAACTTTACCTCTGGCAAAAAAGGTGCGTGAAAAATGATAGAAAGTATACTCTGGCTCGCAGTCGGGTTAATGGTTGCGTCATCCGCCATCCCCAGAACCCTCAGGGGTCGTAAACTGGTCGGAGGGATTGGGTGGGGTGTATTTTCCATCCACTGGAGTTATCAGCCTCTCCATTATCTCGAGATTCAGGACTATGCTAATGTGCTCCTCACAATAGTAGTAACCCTGTTTTGTCTACTTGTAGCGTATATAATGTTTCAGGAGTACAGGGAAGGCCCTCTCCATATAAGAAATAATAGAGAAGTGCTGCATTCTAAATTTTCAAGTCAGGGTGAAGCCGGTTCCCTTGATATAACCTCGATGCTTACCAGTGCCAGTGCACTAGGAGCTCTTGTCTATTTCCCATTTGCGAATCTCCCTGCTCTAAATACCTGGATTATAGGAGGGGTTACTTCCCAGGTTCTCTGGGTTCTCCAGTATTTCGAGATTCCTGCGTACATGAAAGCCTGGAATATGATAACACTTAACGGCTATACAGTTGAGATTATCCTGGCCTGTACGGCAATTGAAAGCATTGCCCTTTTTATGGGGCTTATAGGTGCGGTAAGAGCTCCCCTCAACCGCCTGGCTATGGCTTTTATCGCGTCCGTGCCAGTTATTTATATACTTAATCTTATCAGGGATATTTTCGTGGTAGTTGCCTACGGGGAGCAATGGTTTGGAGCTGACAGTTTTATAATTGCACATAATTATATTGCAAAGGCTGGCTCAGGCATTGCCCTTTTTATAATTTCATATGTAGTGCTCAGGATTCTGCCCGAACTATTCGGAATGATTGATGGGCTCTGGGTAATATTTTCTCAGCAATTGAGGTCCCTTCTGCACAGATCCGGGGGGGATTAAGGCTAATGCTTGCAAAGGGCTCGGAACCCTGGCTTTTTACTGCTGCGCTTGTAACCACAATGTTTGCAGTGCTCTCCAGGGCAATGAACAGCTCCCATCTAACCCACGCTGCTTACATAGCAATGGCACTGACTTTCTTTATGGTTCTTTTTTTCAGAGATCCTGAAAGAAAGGTGGAAGTTTCGGACACTTATATGATTTCCCCGGCCGATGGCACTATCATAGACATTCGAGGCCGGAAAGTCTGTATTTTCATGTTTCTGCAGAATGTACACGTAAATAGGGCTCCGATTTCGGGAAAGATCAGGGAAATAACTTACAGGAAAGGAGGATATCTTCCTGCTTTCTGTAAAGACTCTGAAAGAAACGAAAGAAATGAGTTTATTATTCACAGCAAGTATGGGGATGTCAGTGTCACGCAGATTGCAGGCACGATTGCCAGGCGAATTGTCCCCTATTCTCGGGTAAATGATATCATCGAACAGGGACAGCGTATCGGAATGATTCGTTTCGGATCAAGAGTTGATGTGACGATTCCTCATGACTTTGAAATCATAGTACGGAAAGGAGAGCGGGTACTTGCAGGCAAGACCATTATAGCAACAATAAAAAATGACAGGGATTTTTGAGCATGAACGTATTTCAAATGTTAAGACTCCCGGACCTGGTCTCTCTTTTGAACCTTATCTGCGGAATTAGCTCAATTGCGGTAGCTGCCCAGGCTGCAGTCCAGGTTGCCACACTTCAAACTGCGGCGGCCCAGGACAGTTTTGCTCTGGCTTTGATCTTACTTCTTGTTGCAGCAATTGCAGATGGAGCGGATGGATATATTGCAAGGCGATTTAAAGGAGGGGAACTTGGGGAACAACTTGACTCCCTGGCAGATGCAGTCTCTTTCGGGGTAGCTCCTGCTCTTCTCATATACCTGCAGTTCGGACGAATAAACCCGATTGTCGGGGAACCGGACCCTCTTGTGGCGGTATTTCCTGCGTTTTACGCTGTTTGCGGCGTACTCAGGCTTGCACGTTTCAATTCCATGGCTTCCCGTAAAACAGGATTTGAAGGCCTTCCCATAACTGCAGGCTGCGTAATGCTTGTTACATACATGTTGCTCGGTGAAAGTCTTGTCAAGATAGACTTCCTTTTAGCGCTTACCCTTGGTCTCTCTATTCTTATGGTAAGCTCGGTAAATTATCCGAAGATCAGGAATGTCAGAATTCTGGTCTTCGTAGCTTCCATTTTCGGGATAACTATGCTGCTCTACCTGTATAATGTCGAGTATATGAGGGCCTTCTCGATTTTGCCTTTTATCCTCATGCTAACATACATCTTTTCTCCTTTCTTCAAAGTCCCCCTATTAAATAATCTGGGGAGCAAGGAATATCGGAATAAAGGGCTGAGCACCAGGAAAGAAAAACAGTAAATCTATTTATTTTGAGACACTTAACAATGAATTTCCATAGGGAGAGATTTATTTGGTCCAAGAAAAAGTAATTGACAGAGATAACGCACTCTTTGAAGCAGGAATAAAACTCGGAGCCCTTTACCATCAATTCACAGGCTCTCCTGTGAATCTGAATACGGCTTCAAGCCTTGAGAGGGCCATTCAGGAAAGCATTTCAGTCCAGCCCTATGTAGAAGAAATCTCCGTAAAAATCGATAGGGATATGTTAAAAAGCAAACTGAACAACGAATTCGGTTACTCTGAACTTCAGGGACCCATGCTTAAAGTAAAAATAACCGTAAAATACGGCTCCTCAAAGATAAAAGTCGGAATGGGATATGACCCTGAACTGAATTATCCGCTGATGAAAATTTTAGAAATTGAAGAGATAAACGTTTGATACAGGCGACCCTGCAAAAAAACCTTAAAATAGATAAAATAACCAATACAGCTTAAAGTAAGGAAATAGAGGCTTTTAAGCCTCATTTTTTACGATCTCAAAAGCCCTGACAACTTTTTCGTTCTGTTCCGGAGTCCCGACGGTTACCCTTATAAAAGTATCTCCCGCCTCCCTGAAGGAGTCACAGGAACGTACAATAATTCCCCTTCTCATGAGATTCTGTGTAACGGCGTTTGCTTTAAAAGGGGCAACATCTACAAGTACGAAATTTGCCTGGGAAGGATAAACCGTAAAAGGAATCTTCTCTTTCAGATATTCTCTGCCTTCTCTTGCGATTTCTATGCTTTTTCTCAGATGTTCGGAATCCGAAAGGGCAGCTATTCCTGCTTTTAAAGCCGGGAGGCTTACTGAAAACGGAGTTGCTGCTCTTATGTACTCTTTTGCCAGCCATTCGGGCATGATCCCATAACCCAGGCGCAGGCCTGCAAGCCCGAATACCTTGGAAAAAGTCCTGCCGACAACAAGATTATCGTATTCCCGTACAAGCCCCGCAAGGGTGTTGTCCGCAAACTCGACATACGCTTCATCAACGAACACGAGAGCCCTGGTATTTTCAAGGACTTTCCTCAAATCGTTTTCTGGAAGGAGATTCCCCGAAGGATTATTGGGAGAGCAGAGAAAGATTATTTTTGCTCTTACGGACTCGGCTTCCAGAAGCTTCTCCGGATCAATTGAGAAATCCTTATTTCTCCTGACAAAAACCGGCTTTCCCCCGCATGCCCGTGCTGGCAGCTCATAATAGGCAAATGTCGGAGTAGGAACTATAACCTCGTCCCCTTTTTCAATAATAAGCCTGCAAAGCCCGTCAAGAAGTCCGTCCATTCCCGGTCCCGAGGCTATAAGGTTTGAGACCGGAAAGCCTGTGTATTTCGAGAGAGCTTCCCTGAGCTCTATCGCATCGGCTGAGGGATAAATATTTGCGCAGGGAGCTGTGTCCACCAGAGCCTGAACAGCTTTCGACGAGGGGCCGAGCGGATTTTCATTTGAACCGAGTTTGATAATTGAAGCCGGGTCAAGCCCGTAGGCAGAAGCTATTTCTTCAATTGATGTTCCCGGAACGTATTCTGCGATATCAGAGATTTCCTTCTTTATCAGTTCAGGCCTGCTCAAGAACATCAACTACCGTATCAATCTGTTCTTTAGTAATCACGAGTGGAGGAACCAGACGAAGCACAGAATCCGAGGTACAATTTACGAGCACGCCGTACTCCCTTGCAAAATCCACAAATTTGCTGCAGGGATATTTTATCTCGACTCCTATCATGAGACCTTTCCCACGGACTTCTACAACATCTTCCCTGTCCATGTTCCTCAGCTTCCCCATGAAATAAGCTCCGTTCTCTTTTGAGCGTTTGAGGAGCCCTTCTTTCCTGATTGTTTCGATTGAAGCAAGTGCAGCTGCACAGGCAAGCGGCCCGCCACCGAAAGTAGAAGCATGCTGTCCGCGAGCAAAGCTGAGCCCCTCCCTGGCTGCGATAGCGCCCATTGGAAAGCCTCCGCCTATTGCCTTTGCCATACTTATGATATCGGGTTCCGCGCCGAACTGCTCTTTACAGAACCAGGTACCTGTCCTTCCAAAGCCTGTCTGTACTTCGTCAAAGATAAGGAAAGTTCCCGTCTCATCACAGATTTCCCTGACTTCTTTGAGGTATTCGGGATCTGGTATATTTACTCCGCCTTCACCCTGAATGGGCTCAAGAACAACGGCTGCCGTGTTTTCCGAAATAGCCTTCCTGAGTGCCTCAGTATCGGAGTACGGGACGAAAGTAGTCTCAGAACTCACAGGAGGCATAAAAGGGTCCCTGTAAATGCTCTTATGGGTTACGCTGAGTGCTCCTATAGTCCTGCCGTGAAATGAGTGCTCAGCTGCTACAAAAGCGGTTTTTCCCGAAGCCACGCGGGCTAGTTTCATTGCAGCCTCAACTGCTTCAGCTCCGGAATTACAGAAAAATACACGCTCCATACCCGTAACCAGGGCAAGGGCTTCTGCTAGTTCGGCCTGGATTTCGGTATAATAAAGATTGGAGACATGCATCAGCTTCTCAGCCTGAGCCTGGATTGCCCTGACAACAGCTGGATGGCAGTGCCCGATATTGTTTACTGCAATCCCTGCCACACAATCAATATACTCTTTGCCGTAAATATCCCTGACAACTGCCCCCCTGCCTTCGGAGAGTACAAGGGGCTGGCGCCCGTAGGTCTGCATTACGTATTTTGAATCTTTTTCTATAATTGAATCATATTTTGCCTGTAGACTCTCAGGCTCTATAACATTATCAGTTTCTGTAATATTCTCTGTCAATTGGATTCCTTCCTGAAATTTGTTCCTTTAAATCGATCGGAAAGTTTAACGAATTTAGCCTGGATTATTCTGAATTTATATCTCATTCCAGAAGCCTCACAGCTCGAAATGAGCATTGATTAAATTTTGAAAATATTCACTCTGGGGATTTAAGGAGTTTACAGTTGAGCCTCACAGTCAATTATTTAACAATTGAATTTCCCAACTTAATTATTCTCTTTTTTCTCCGGAATCCAGATAATTCCCTGATTGCCTAAGAATGTTACTGGTCCTTCTCAAAAAAGTAATTTTACCTCAATTCTTCAGCCCTGGGCATGAACTCATACTCTGCAGGGATGAAATTTACTGTGTTAGGATAAAATCCAGAGAAGGATTCAGGTCAGGGGAAATTCCGGATTCTTTGGGACGTCAAAAGTTTGCGGACGGGCTCGAATCGAAGTAGTTACTCCCGGTTACTCTCCGGATTTCTGCTCTTTTCTGTAAGCCCTGGCTCCTGTGAAGCGCCTGGATCTTTCCAGAGCCCGGGTTCTGGCAGTTTTTCGTTTTCTACCAGGCACAAAAGTATTTCCGGCTTTTGCACCCTGCTTGACGGGCGAATCTATTTCCACGGAATTCAGGGCTTTAACGGGTTCATCCTGAGATGCATATTCGGGCAATTCATGCGTTTCACGCATGATTACTTTCCCTAAAGCATTAACCTCTGCAAGAACAGGCTTTTCTGCGGCGTCCCGTAAAAAGGACACTCCCGAAGGCGCTTTTATTGTACCGTCTACCCTTGCATTTTCATGCAGTAATACTGAATCGGCTTTTATTCCCCCAAAGACCCGGCTGTTCCGGCCAATCTGCACCTGCCCTTTTGAATAAAGATTTCCATAGACAGTGCCATTTTCTCCGATATCGATCTTACTCTCAGAGTAGATGCTTCCTTTGAGGGTCAGTTTTTTCCCTGTCTCGACAGCCTGTGCCCGGATATTTCCTATTAACAGGCAGTTGTTCCCTATAACGGCTCCCCCGGTAACCTCAATAGTTTCGGGAGAAAGCTTTGCCCCGGCAGGTATGATCAATATATTTTCTCCCGGTTCTTTTCCTTCGAAACCCTGGATTTCCTCGGAATCATCAAAAAGTTCTTCTACAGCCTTTTCAATTTCCTCGCCTTTGCCTAGACGCATCATTTCCCGTATGTAAAGAAATAGAAATATAATTACAGGGACTGGATTCCTTACCACTATCCATCCTTTGGCTTCGAAACCTCCCCGGATTTTAACCTCTTTTCCTACGTCAAGATCTCCTTCTACGAGTAGCTTTCCGTCAATGGTTACAAATTCTCCCAGATAGGCATTCCTTCCGACCTCTACCCTGCTCCCCATTTTTGACCACATATCAATCCTGATATCGGAACTTGCCGCGATATCCCCGGAAACGCTCACTCCTTCTCCCATAATAACTGTATCGCCGAGTATACCGTATTCAATATTAGAGTGATTGCCGACAATAACGTCTCCCTCGACTGTAATCCTGTTTGCTTCGATTCTGGTGTTATCTGGAACCAGGAAATATTTTAGAATCTGTTCTGGCTCTGGAATATGCTCACTCTCCGGGAAACTGTTATCTCTTTAATCTCTGGATTTCAGGGTTGAGGCTGCTCTTTTAAAGAGCTTTTTCCTTAATGGTATTCATTCAAAAGTTACTATCTATCATATATTCTTATTCATTTTATCCTTTCATTATAAGAATATTTCAGCAATATAAGTAGCGTCTTATATACTCTATTTAACTATATGTAAATTTGTGTATAACTTAGAAAGCTAATTTCTTAGCATAAAATTTAACACCAATTTTCCCTTTCTTGCGTATCTTTTATCTTTTCAAGGATCTCCGAAAGCCTTGATTCATTTTTCTTTTTTCGAAGCAACTCCGACTCTTACATCTACGGCTGCGCCACTGTTAAGAGCCAGAATTTCTGCAGGAGAGAGAAGCAGTTGCCCTGTTGCGAGCAGTTTATCCGCTTCGTCTGTTACGAGTACCTCTTCTCCTGCCCTCAGTTCAGGATCAATCTCAACTACATGCTTTATAAAAGCTGTTTTACCCTTCTCCACAAAAGGGGCAGCTTCCTCTGAGATAACGACCCTGAACTTTTTTTCTGGCAAAAGCCTGTGTACAACGGAAGCCCCTTCAATACTCAGGGTAAAAAAACCATCCTTTGCTCTTGCCGTAGCTATACGCTTTCCTGAATGAAGGACCTGGCGTACTCTTTTTGTCCGGGATAACTGGAACGTTGAGCCTTCAGGAAATAGCTCTTTGCCGATGCCCTTCCCAAACTGGTAATCCGCAATCATGCGGACTCTGGTAAGCCTTTCGGTATCACTACTCATGAGACTAGGTAATATATGCAGACCTTAAAGCCATTCCGGTTGCACCGAACTTCCAGAGCCGTATCGCAAGAAAACCTCTAAAATTTAATTTTTCGAAGGAAATACTAAAATATTTATATTTGATATATTTTAAACAATATCTGTAAGATAAGTGCCAGAAAAGGCATTAGTATAAAAAAACATATGGTGTTGAACCTGTTTAATAGAACTCTAAAAATAAATAGTCGTATTGAATCTCAATAATTTTCGTTAATTTCCGGAGAAACTTCAGGTGCTGAACCAAGCAGACCTTAATCTCTCCAGAGAATTAATCGCATTTTTAGAAAAACACAATGAGGGTCGTGTTGATTCGAAAAAACGTTTCCCTTGATGAAACTCACCTTCAGAAGCTTCAGCCTCTTCTGGAAAAACATAAAGGGAATTTGAGCGCAGCAATAAGGGAAGCTATTGACCTGGTTAGCCCTGACCTTGAAAATTACGGAACTCCTGAGGAAACGGATAAGAAACTGATAAAAGAGAGAAAATCTCAAGCGGCAAAGGAAGAACTTTTCAGGAGCGAAGAATCCGTAACTATGAACCAGCAAATGATGAAATGGCTTGTCAGAAATTGTGCTGGCAAACTTATGGATGAAGATGTTATTCATGGGTTTATAAATCCTTACATTATCACCACACTTCCCGAACTGGAAGAACATCTTAACCGCAGTAGTAAAAAAATGGACTGGAAGATTGAGGTTTCCGGCCCGCGTAGAGAAGATGCTGAAAATGGGCCAGCTATCATGGATTTTACTGGCGGAGATCGGGATTTTCGTGAGTTTCTTCTAGAGGCAGTTTGCATCTTCCTTTCACGCTGGATGAACCTGGATGTAGAGGCCCTGCATAGAAAGTCTAACTCAGTTACTGTCTACCTGCAACCTTTTCTCAGGCAGGAACCGGAAGAAGCAGCCACTGGGGTCAGGAAACACTTCGGTTCCAGAGACTTCTTTTACAGAGAGCTTGAGAAAAGACCTCAGTTCTGGATTACACTTGCTGAGCTTTATGCGAAGTTCAATTATAGGAGAGTAAATCTTGATAAGGACCTTTTTAAAGCTCTTATAGCAGGTGAAGTTCCGGATATTACAAAATATTTTGAGATCAAAGCGGACCGCTCCCTCCGTGAAATCCCGCTTTCGGAACTCCTTCCACTTTTCAAGTATCTTGTGACGACATCTCAGCTAGTTAATGATGTGGAGATCTGTACAGAAAAAGGAAAGGAATATATAAAAATCAGGCATGATTATTCCGATGAAAGAGTTATTGAAAAAATGATACAGCTATTTTCCAGTGTATTCGAAGCTGGCTGGCATAAATTCAACCTTAGTTCGGTATCGGAACTTATAATCTTTAATTTTTCTTCTTCTGATATTTCAAACGAAAAAACCGACTAAATTTATCTGGATCAGGGCTTTTAATTAAAAATAACAATTTATATATAAGTACCGATCTACTAAAACGTATAAGTTTTAAGTTCAGCCGCACCTCCTTTACTGTGAGGCTGTTTTCAAAAATGAACTATATTGAAAAGGCGGGAACAATTTGTGGTTCGTAAAAACGTTTCCATGGAAGATATAC
The DNA here is from genome assembly GCF_004099695.1 of Methanosarcina sp. MSH10X1. Lineage (GTDB taxonomy): Archaea > Halobacteriota > Methanosarcinia > Methanosarcinales > Methanosarcinaceae > Methanosarcina. The sequence continues at coordinate 71,105 of NZ_SCHL01000002.1, forward strand.
ACCTTCGGAAGTTGCAGCCCTTCCTGGATAAAAACAACGGAAATCTAAGTGCTGCAATTCGAGATGCTATAGAGCTTGCAGATGCAGCTCTTGAGGGATACGAGTCCGTAGAGGATGCATTGGGGTATTTTACAGAAGGTTCTGCGAAATACCCTGGGATAAGAAATAACTTGATTGAAAGTGGGGAATGTATACTTATAAGCCAGCTTTCCTTCAGATGGTTTATTGAAAACACTGACGGAATTCTTGTTGCTGATGAACTCGTAAGTGAGCTTTTTAATCCCTATCAGATAAAAAGCACCTCCGACCTTCTGGAATACCTGAACAAACGCAGCAAGAACCACGGTTGGGGAATCGAAGCCTCCATTATCAACTGGGAAGAAGACAAGACCGAGGTAATAGTAATCGAACACGGAGACCCCAGTTTAAGGGCTTTCCTTGCTGAGGCGTTCTCTATTTTCCTTGGCCGTTATTTGAATTTTGATGTTTCATTTGTTCATCGCAAGTCCAACTCTATCCTGATTTTCCTTAAAGAATACAAGTCTGATACTGAGATTCCACCTGGTATCAGGAAAAACTTTGGAACTCTGGATTATACATTTAAAGAAATAAAAAACAAGCCCGATTTCTGGACAACGCTTGTAGAAAGGTATATGCTGCATAGATATGAAAGAGTAAACTTTAATAGAGACGTATTCGAAGTCTTCCTCTCGGGAGAAATTCCGGATATAACAAGCTTTCTTGAAACATTTGCAGGCAAACCCATTCGTGAGATTCCTCTCTCCGAGCTATTTATCATCTGCAAAAAAGTAATCTCAGTTACCCAGCTTGTAAGTGAGATTGAAAGGACCAGTGAAGGCGGGAAAATGCATTTAAAGATCAGGCACAGTTTTTCTGACGAAAGGGCTGTTCTAAAGTTGGTCGAACTTTTCTCAAAAGTATTCCGGGCAGCAGGTCACATATTCGAGGTCAGAACCATATCGAATCTGATCATCTTCGAGTTTGCAGGGGCGTGTTAATACACACTTCAGGCTGCCCAAAGATTTTCCTGCAAAACTCTCCCTCCTATCGCCAACATAAAATATATTTTTAGCAACTTATCCTTTCACTCAGGATATTGAATTTTGCTCTCGATGTTTATCCCCTACTCTGACAATGTTGTTTTTCTTTCAATTCATTTTGTTTACTTTCTTTTAACATACGTTTTTTTGCTCTTGATTATAGCAAAAATATTAAGAAGTATGAGCACTAATTTATTAACTGGTTTACGAAAATGAGAATGTGCATATGCCAGGAAATTTAAGCTGCTTGTGGTCTCAAAAAGGCAGAAGAGGGAATTCCCTTGATAGTTCGAAAAAATATCTCTATTGACCAGTGTTATGTGGATAAATTAAAGCCCTTTCTGGAAAAAAATAACGGAAACTTAAGTGCGGCAATAAGGGATGCTATCGAAACTGCCTCTCTCGCTCTGGCTGGAAACACCGGTGAAAGTGAAGAAAATGATCCAGGTAAGGTCTCACAGAACGCAGAATTCCGTAATAAATTAATTGAGGAAGAAGAATTCCTGCTTGTTCATCATACACTATTCGAATGGCTTGTAAAAAAGACTTCAGGATTAATGATTGACGAGTCAATTGTATATGAGGTAATCAATCCCTATAAAGTTAAACGGATCCCTGATGTTATCAGTTACATAAATTCACTCAATGAGAAAATGGGCTGGAAAGTTAAGGTTGAGGCGGAATATAGTCAGGATCCGGAGCCGGAAGCTGCAAGTCTTATCCTCTCAAACGGGAATTCCTACTTCAGGGGAATTATGGCTCATAGCCTGGCTATTTATCTGGCAAAACAGATGAAACTGGATGTTCAGGGTATTTTCTGCAGATCAAACATAACAAAAGTTTATTTTAAAAGATTCGAGTTTCTTGACTATCAAAAGGTTCCTAAGGGGCTTGAGAAATATTTCGGGCCGATGGAAAGGGCGTTCCGGGAAATTCAGAAAAAGCCGGAATTCTGGAAAAATCTTATCAAAACCTACAGGCAGCAAAATTACCAGCGGCTCAGTATGAATAGAAAGACTTTTGAAGCTTTTGTTTCAGGAAATCTTCCATCCATGGCTGAAGTTACAAGAAACTTTGAGTTAGCTACAGGCAAGCCCCCCTCAGCTTTCACGCTTTCCGAGCATATCATGATTTTCAAAGAAATTTACCTGACAGACAGCATCGGGAGTGACATTGAGATTTGCACTGAAATAGGCAGAGAGTACGTAAAACTTATCCACGACTATTCTGACCGAAAAATGTGCGAAACTATTACAAAATATTATTCTACTATTTTCAAGTCGATTGGCTACCCTTTTACAGCCACTGTTAGCCCTCACATGATATTGTTCGAATTCGGGAAAAGACCTGGTTCTGCATGTTTCCCCGAAATAACGGGTCTGGAATCTTGACTTTGTCAATTCTCTAATATTCAGTAAGATAGATAAATTCATATGTGGGAGTTTCCTATCCTCCTTCATGAGTGACGTAATTTTGCTATGGGACTGCCCTCTCCTTTTTGAAAAACTGTTTGTGGAATATGGGCTTGAATGCAGCCGTGCGCTCTCAACATCTCTTGGTACTCCTTACCTTCCCGCCTGCAAGGTTTTGATCCTACCGACAGGTTTTGCAAATAAACAATATACAAAAACAGGTGCAGGACTCGCACGCGGCAGGCACTGCCTTGAGAAGTTTGTGAAAAAAGGAGGAACTCTTCTTGTTTTCAGCCCTCTGGTTCCGGAATACGAATATGAATGGCTTCCTTTCTCTCTGAAATATATAATGGAAGAGAACCCATGTACACCTCAGCCTGTGGGTAAGCACGATGCCCAGAAGCTTGTGGAAAACCTTGTCCTCCCTGCAGGATGCGACGGTTACTTTTCTGAAACCGATGCCGATGTCGTGCTCAAGGATGACAGGGGAAGGCCAATAATGGTTGTAAAAGAGCTCGGAGAAGGTCTGATTGTTGCGACTACGATACATGAACTCCCTGCAGCCGGATTCTTTGAGTGCAGGGTCGCTTGTACGAAAAAAGTGAAAGCCTGAAAAAAGATAAGACCAGAATGAGCATAAAGCAAACTTCAGGAAGATATACATTACATGCAATAAGCAGTTACAGCCGATAACCGGTTTATTAATCTCACTTTATTTTTTTTACATTTTTGTCCTTTTTATACTGATTTCGGAGTCTCTGTATTTCTTCAACTTCGTTCTCGAGTTTAATTACGAAGAATCCGAAGCAGGGCTTTATGAACTGGAATATAATCTCATTTCCTGAAAAGCCAACAGGAGAAGTCATGCCGAGCAAGGTGATGCCTTTTACCTTATACCCTCCAGGTACAAGGTATACGCTCTCAGAATGCTCTTTAATGTAATTTTCACATTCTCTGGGAGTTGTGTTTTTCAGGAGAATCTCATACCTGTATTCTCTTAAGCACACCATTTCCGTACCTGTAATGTTTTTCTTTATATCAATTTCAGAGTATTCTAACAACTGTTAGTATCGCAGCCGACTGCCAATTAAATTTATAAATTAAAATATGAGGAAATAGTATATGAGATATTTCATTCTGAAAAAAAGGATCAGAAGGTTTTACAGGAAACTTTGAAAAATAGGGAATAATCTACCAAAGCGCTTCAGAAAATAAAAAATTTAGAATTAGACCTGGAGATATTAAGACAGGGAAATACAGAATAAAGTAAAATTAAAAGATGCTGTCCAGGTTTCAAGAATTTCATCCGATGTGTTAATTGCAAAGGTTGAAATCAGGATTAACCTTACATTCTTACAGATAAAATACGTTAGAGATAAAATTATGACCGACTCAAAAGTGCTTCTTATGATGGGATGTCCTGAGGTCCCGATTCAAACCAGTATTGCCCTGTATCTTTCCCACAAGCTCAATAAGTCAGGATTTGATGTAACTGTTGCTGGGAATGATGCCGTAATCAAGCTTGTAAAAGTTTCAGATTTCGATGGTTATTATGTAAAAAAAATGGTTAATCTCGACAAAACCCTGGAGGATATAATTGAGAAAAGATTGGATTTCGATATCTGCTTTGCCTTTATGCACAACGATTCCGGATTGACCTTTGCAGCAACAATGAGCGCCATTTCTCAGGCCAAAATGTACTCTATAATCTTTGGCAAGAACGCGGAGGCTCTCGAAGAAGCCATTGAGTTCGACTGTGTTAAAATAGTCGCAAGCGATGTTCATAATCCTACCCGGCTGAAGAATAGGCTGGATAAGGTAATTGAGGAGATAGTTAAATGAGCTGTATTGAGCAGATGAAGTATGAAATCCTTCTGCAAAGGATAAGCTTCAAGGAAGCTAGAGAGTATATTGAGAAAAACTCTGATGAGGTTTATTATGTATCTCCTGGCTACAAAATCTTTAAAGATTACTATATAATAGGAGTACCGCCCATTGCAGTGGGCGCGAAGGGCAATGCTCTGATTTTCCCCTATACGAAACCCTGTCATGGAAGCTTTGTCCTGAGCATAGAAAACGAGGACAGCATAAAGGAGATAACCCGGCTCAGGGAGACGGGAAAGGAGAAGGAAACGGACTCATCGAAAAAAAGTAAACCTTATGAAAGCCCCAGGGTCTCCGCAACCAGTTATCAGGATATGTGGAAAGAATGAAATCTTAGAAACTGGCTGTAATCAGGATAACAGGGTAAGAGAAAAGATTTTCTAAAATAAGGGGGAGAGTAGAATCCCAATATCAGGAAAAGACTGGAAGATCTAATTATGGAGGGAAAACTTCAGGGAAAAATTTTCTCTCATTTCCCTCCGCTTTATATTATATTTTGTGCTTGTTGTTACTCTATTACCAGGTCTTTGACCCTGATTCCGCTTTCTACGATTTTCCCTACAATTTTCCCACCGGTAATTTCTGCAGCTTTTGCAGCATCTTTTTCCGGCAGGATGACGAGGAAGCCCATACCCATATTGAAGGTTCTGTACATTTCGAGCTCTTCCACTCCGCCCTCTTCCTGAAGGAATTTAAATACCTCCTGGGGCTCAAGTGGATCATAAAAATCGAAGCCGAGTTTTGTTACTCTTCTCAGTTTCAAAAGCCCGCTGCCCGTTATATGGGCAAGCCCATGGACTTCGCATGCCTTCAGGACATCAAGAATCTCAATGTAAATCCTTGTTGGAACAAGGAGCTCGTCTCCTATAGTCTTTGAACTGTCGTAGGGGCAGGAGTCGTGATAAGAATATCCGGATTCCTCTACGATCTTCCTTACAAGTGTGTACCCGTTGCTGTGAATGCCTGAGCTCGGGATACCTACTATCACGTCACCTACTCTGACTTTTTCTCCCTCGACAACCTGATCCTTTTTGACAATTCCAAGGCATGTCCCTGCAAGGTCAAAACCTCTAATTATTCCGGGAAGGGTTGCAGTCTCTCCGCCGACAATTGACATCCTGGAGATTTCCGCACCTTTTACCAGCCCTTCTCCGATCTGGGCGGCAAAGCCTTCCTCATGCTTTTCCACGGCAAGGTAATCTACAAATGCTACAGGTTCGGCTCCTATAGCCAGAAGGTCGTTAACGTTCATGGCGATACAGTCTATACCTACTGTGTTCCACCGCTGCATCTCGTTTGCAATAAGAACTTTTGAGCCTACCCCATCCGTTGTCAGGGCAAGGGCATACTCTCCGAAGTCCAGGAGCCCTGCATAATGCCCTATTCCTGTCAGGGGAGCTCCGATGCCCTTTCGAACGTAACTGAGCTTTTCGATAAGGGTTTTGACGGTTTTCTCTTCCTTTGCGATATCCACGCCTGAATCTGCGTACGTTAGGTGCTTTTCGCTCATTTCTGCCCCTCACTCTGCCTGCTTTACAGCTGTTTTCCAGTTCCATTTCCATTATATAATTCAAATTCATCATGCAGGGTCTTGACTGCGGCAAATGCATCGTCTTCTCTCACTACGAACGAAATATTGTACTGAGAAGAGCCCTGACTGATCATGATAATATTAGTCATGGAGTTTCCGAGTGCTCCGAAGACCCTTTTTGCCACACCTGGCGTCCCTGCCATACCCGCACCCACGACTGCGACTACGCAAACGTTTCTGTCCGAAGTGATTTCTTTTACGATTTCCCGGTTGAATTCCTCATGGAGAGCTTTTAAAGCAGACTCAACGTGCGTCTCACTGACCACGAAAGAAATATTGGACTCGGAGGAACCCTGGCTGATCATAACAACGTTAACGCCTGCCTTCGCAAGTGCTGTAAAGAGCCTCGCTACAGTCCCGACTGTTCCTGCCATCTCTGCGCCTGAGATATTGATGAGAGCCACATTTTTAATCAGACTTACGGCTTTTACAACGTGCCTGCACTGGAATTTTTCCGCAACCACGAGTGTGCCGGGTAATTCCGGCTCAAAAGTATTCTTAACCCGCACAGGAATATGTTCGCGCATGGCGGGCTCTATAGTACGCGGATGCAGTACGTTTGCTCCGAAATAAGAAAGTTCCATGGCTTCGGCGTAAGAAATTTGGGGGATTGTTTTTGCTTCTGGCACAATTCTCGGGTCAGTTGTCATAATTCCGCTTACTTCTTTCCAGAGCCAGATCTCATCGGCTTTCAGGGCTGCACCCAGGATAGAGGCTGAGAAATCAGACCCACTCCTTCCTAGGGTGGTAATAATCCCGTCTTCATTTTCTCCTATGAATCCCGTAACCACTATAACCTGGGATCCGAGTCTGCATTCAAGCCTCTTTTTTACAAGATCATAAGTTTTTTCAAGGGGCCTGGCATTTCCGTAATCCGATGAGGTTATAATTCCTGCTTCTCCACCTGTGAATTCTATTGACGAAATTCCAAGGGAACGGATAGCTCCTGATACGATCGGAGCAGCCAGGCGTTCTCCATAAGAGCAAATATAGTCAATTGATCTTGGTGTAAGCTCACCGAGATAGCAAATCCCGATCAGGGCTTTTTCAAGCTCGTCAATGCGGAGGTCAAGAGTCTGGATAACTTCTTTTGCGACTGTGGGATCATCAATGGCATCCTTTACGGCTTCATGGTGTTTGTTTGTGATTTCGGTTTTAAACTCCTTCACAAGGGCGACTTTGCCTTTTGTTGAGGCAAACAGTGCATTTTCCAGAAGCCCATCGGTTACTCCACCGAGTGCCGAGGTTACTACCACGATCTGGTTGCCTTCTTCACGATATCTTTTCAGAAGCTGGGCAACATGACGGATTTTTTTCCCGTCCCCAACGGAAGTTCCTCCAAATTTCATTACAATTTTCATGATCGGATCACGTTTTGGCATTAACTGGTTATTCTTACACCATTTACTTAAACTGTTGATCTAATTTTAGTTATTTCCATTAAATGTTCCGGAATGGAATGAATGTTCCGGGAATTCTGCAGGTTTACAGAGTATTTCTTTACAAAATAATTCTTTGTAGAGACAGCTATATGCCAGCTCTTTTATCATTTATATATTATGCTGAGAACCTGTTCTGTATAGGATATGGATACTATATTATAATGTTTGTGTAAAATTGGTGTAGCAATTAAAATTTCCGGATAAGCAGAAAGACCTGCTGGCAAATACCGATAAATCAAGGTAAAGGTATAGGGTAGAAAATAATATATTTTATTCCCGAGATCAATGACTAAAACAGTTGGAGACAGGTGAAGCAATGAAATACGCTGTACTTATAGGAGACGGAATGGCTGATTACCCGATAGAGGAACTTGGTGGAAAGACCATTCTGCAGGCAGCCCGAACCCCTGCTATGGATTATATAGCAGCCCACGGAAAAGTCGGGCTTGCAAAAACCATACCTGAAGAATTCTCTCCCGGAAGCGATGTTGCAAATATGTCCATTCTCGGGTACGATCCGGCAGTGTATTATTCCGGTCGGGCCCCTCTGGAAGCTGGCAGCATGGGGGTTGCTCTTGCACCTGATGATGTGGCTTTCAGATGCAATCTTATAACTATTGAGCACGGAAGAATAAAAGATTACAGCGCAGGGCATATTAGCAGTGAGGAAGCCAGGATTCTCATTGAAACCCTTGATGCGGAACTCAGTACCGAAGAACTGAGCTTTTATCCGGGAATCAGCTACAGGCACTTGATGGTTGCCAGAAAGAATTTGGGAGCTGACACGGAATGTACTCCACCGCATGATATTACGGGAAAGAAGATTGAAGAATATCTGCCCGAAGGAAAGGATGGTGATTTCTTTTCCGACATTATAAAAAAATCTATGATTGTTCTTGAGATGCATCCGGTTAATCTGAAAAGGATTGAAGAAGGTAAAAATCCTGCAAACTCTATATGGGTCTGGGGTCAGGGGTATGCTCCAAAGTTTACTCCGTTTCAGGAACTGTATGGGAAAACCGGGGCGATTATTTCGGCAGTCGATCTCCTGAAAGGCATTGGAGTTTATGCAGGTCTGGATGTAATTGAGGTTGAGGGAGCAACAGGTTATCTGGACACTAATTATGAAGGAAAAACCAGCGCTGCGATCGAAATCCTGAAAGCCAGGGACCTTGTTTTCGTCCATGTAGAGGCTCCGGATGAAGCCGGTCATGAAGGAAGTATTGACAAAAAATTAAAAGCTGTCGAGGATTTCGATAACCGAATAGTGGCTCCAATCCTTAAGCATGCTCAGGCTTCAGACGAACCTTTTACAATTCTCATACTGCCCGATCATCCAACTCCGATTTCCGTAAAGACCCACACTCGAGACCCCATTCCCTTTGCAGTCTACAGAACTGACAACACGGATTCTGATGGGATTGATGGGATACAGACCTTTGATGAGGACTCGGCTAAAAAAGGTTCTTTGGGACTTGTGAAAGCATCGGACCTGGTAAAAATGCTTGTAACGGCAAAATAACTGACATTCCATTATTCTTTATTTAGTGTTCCTATTTGTCCAGCTTTCTATAAATTTACCGGAAATCCCTGCTTCGGGTTTTCGGATTTTTTCTTTTATCATTCAGGTTCTTTTTGTACTACGCTTTTGTTAAATTGTTCAGGAAAATGTATATATCCTTTCTCAATATATTCAGAATAGCACATAAAAGTCTGTGTTATCATTTTAATTTAGGGGGTATTTTAATATGAGATGGCCTATGAGAAGAACATTTTCAGGACCTGCACGCTGGGATCCATTTGAAGAGATAAGAAGGACGCAGGAACGCCTCAACCAGTTGTTTGAAGATTTTATGCCAATGGAAGAATGGGGAGGCGGAAGAGTCTACACGCCTGCTGTCGACATTCAGGAAGAAGAAGACAAACTTGTAGTCACCACCGACCTGCCTGGTATTGATAAAGAGGATGTCCAAATTAATCTCAGAGAAGATATGCTTGAGATCAGTGCAAAGACCGGGAAGGAAAAAGAGACTGAAGAAGAAGGATATCTGCGCCGGGAAAGGGCATACACGCAATTTTACAGGGCAATCCGTCTGCCTGCAAGCGTTAAGGAAGAGGGAAGCACCGCGAAAATGGAAAATGGCGTCCTGACAATAACGCTGCCAAAACTGCAACTGGAAGAGCCGGCAAAGAAAATAGCTATCGAGTAATCTTTCAGAATGAAAACAATCCTGAATACAGGGTGAAATTGCAGGTTTTACCTACAATTCTTACTTTTTTCAACTATCATATTAAATTGTCAGGTTTATCCCAGCCCAGAATTCAATTTTTGATTCTTATGCAGGATAATTCACTGAGTATCCGCCTGTTTTTTCTTAATAGCTCAATGCAAGAGGTTCTCAATCTGATTCTCAATTTTCATCTCATGATCTCATTCTATTATTTTTTCTGGACATATCCTTACTATAATTTTCGAAATCAGAGCACGGCTCCACATGAATTGAGAAGTGACCGTTTTTTCCACAGGTCTCCTTTAATCGATCTTCTATCCGCGTTGAGATTTCATGTGCATCCACGATACTCAAATCCCGGTCAACCTCAATATGGACATCTGCGGCCATGGCATTCCCTATTTTTCGGGTTTTTAGCTCATGGAAACCTAGAACGCCTTCAGTAGAAATCAGAATCTCTTCAATGTTTTTATAAGTTTCCGAGTCGAGCGAAGCTTCTAACAGTTCGTTCAGGTTTTTATAGGATATATCAAATGCCACTTTTAAGATAAAGAAACTCAATACTACTGCGGCTATCGGATCGAGCACAACCCACTTCCCTCCCAGAAGAATAGCACCACCTATTCCGATCATAGTTCCTATAGAAGAGAAGGCATCCGAACGGTGGTGCCAGGCGTTTGCTATAAGGGCGTCGCTCTTGAGTTCCCTGGCAGATACCATAGTATAACGGTAGAGCCATTCTTTTAACACAATTGAGAGAATTGCCGCAAGAAGCGCAATCAAACTTGGAGCGGGCAACGTTTCTCCCCGGAAAAATGCAAGAATCTTATCAAGCCCGCCCCAAAAAATTCCAAATGCCACCACAGCAAGGACGAGCCCGATGAATACAGCAGCCAGAGTCTCAATTTTTCCGTGCCCGTAGTTATGCGTACTGTCCCCGGGTTTTGTAGCAACCCTTAAACCCACTATTACCGCAATGTCAGTCACGAAGTCGGATAGAGAATGAACTGCATCAGCAATCATTGCCGAGCTGTTTCCCGCAATTCCTGCCACAAATTTAAAACCTGTCAATAAAAAATTGACTGCAATAGTAGCTTTTGTTACGTAAGCTGCCCTGGAATATCTGGTATTCTCATTCTCCTCATAATCAAAAAAACTGTCTTTACTTATATTGCCAGTGTCTTCCATAATTTCTCATATCATCTTGATTATTTGAACAGATTTGAGATATTATATTTCAATATGTATTCTATACTATTTGACGAGAGCATAAAAATTAGCGATCATTAGATATAAGTTTATCTTTCAACGATTAAGAAGTTTACAAGGCTTCCTATTGCTTTTTACAGACAAATATGACTCCAATATTAAAGAAATCTTGTAAAAAATAATGCTTACTTTATGAATTGGTAACTTCTTACAGACCTCCATAAATGTTACTATGTTAAAAAAAATTATACCTGTATATCTCTTAAGCTAGTCTCTTTGCCAGTTGGAGGCCGAAATTTACAGTGTTACATAAATTTATTTATCTGATTATCCCTTTCCAGTCACTTTTTTATTTCCGCATCCAGGCGAACAGCCCATCTGGATTTTCAGCTATAGTGTGGGAATCTGTACTTTATTTCCTTGACTCTCTCTTCTCCTTCTTTTTCTCCAACTTCGTCAGGAAATTCTTTACTTTTCAGGGCTTCAGCCTGCGCAATCTCAGGGTGCTGTTTCAGAAATTCAGTTGAATATTCAGTAAGTCCCTTTGCTGCCGATTGAAATGTTTTATCTATCTCGTCCCTGCTGAACTGCCCATGGTAAAGAAGAAGCTGAGTTACTTTTTGCCTGGTAGCTTGAGGTTCGTTTTCATAGTCCAGGGAGTAGTACAGTTTGCTTATAATGACTCTTAAACTCCGAAGTCGACTTAGTTCGTTATCTTTCAGGTCAAAAGGACTTTTATCCTTTATCTTTTTTATAATCTCGTTCAGGTCATACTGGCTCATGTTTAACACTCCTATAGAATTTGATTTGAAAACAGATAAAGGCTCTTAAAGCGTCCGGAAAAAGATATTATTGGTAAGTAAGGTAAGTAAAAATTTATGTAAAAATTAGAAAGTTGTGTAAACTAGAATTCACTGTAAACTGAAAAAATAAGAATTCAGAATAAGTGAAAAGCGCGGCATCAGGAAATTGTTCTCATCATCTTTTGCTCAGCTGGGGTAACTCTCATCATCGCCGCAAGAACCAGTATATCGGTGGTCTTATTTATGGTTACTGCCTTTACTGCTGCAAATTATTGATTTAATGGATTATTTCCTGTATCTGACGGAACAACATTCAATTGCTTTTATTTATTTAAAGATCTTGAGGAAGACACTTGAAATTCGAAGCCATAGCCGTTGAGAATATTCCCCTAATACATGCCGGGGACAACCTGCCCTCGATTATTTGCGAGAATATCGAACTTCAAGACAGGGACATTGTTATCGCTGCCTCGACCGTTGTTGCTAAAGCTGAAGGGGAGATCTTCAAGCTTGAGGATATTACCCCAGGGAAGACGGCATTTGAGGTCGCAGCCCGGACCGGAAAAGATGCGAGGTTCATTCAGGCTGTACTTTCCCGAAGCAGGGAAGTTCTTGTGGAAAAGCCCTTTATGCTTGTGACGACTCTCGCAGGGCATACCTGTGTAAACGCAGGAATTGATGATTCGAATATTGAGGGCGGATTTTTGCTCTATCCACCGAAAAATCCGGATGTCAGTGCTTCAGTGCTAGGTCAGGAGCTCGAAAAGCTTAGCGGAAGAAAGTTAAGTGTCATTGTCACGGACACAAACGGGAGGGCTTTCAAGATAGGACAGACCGGCGCTGCCATAGGAATTTATAAAGTAAAACCTGTAAAGCGCTGGATAGGGGAAAAAGACCTTTTTGGAAAACTTCTCGAAATCACAGAAGAAGCGATTGCCGATGAACTTGCAGGCGCTGCAAACCTTCTGATGGGCGAAGGGGCGGGTGGGATTCCTGTGGTTGTTATTCGCGGGCTTGATCATTATTGTGAGGAGGAGACTTCTATAAAAGAAATATATCGCCCTGAAGAATATGACGTAATTAAAAAAGGGCTTCGCTGTCTGCAAAAAAAAGAGTTGAATTGAGAAGGGAAAAGCTTCAGAACTCAGGTACCGGTTTCAAAGATATGAGAACTTCTGCTTTAAAGAGTTCAGCAGTATTATATGATTCGACTCTTTTCTGAAACAATTTGCTGCAGGCTATGAGGCTCAATAGTAATAATTCAATAATATTAAGACCGGATCATGGTTAGAATCATTTTGAACCTTTCCGGGGCTTGGAGTGAATGGGGTTCACTGGCAGGCATTATAATCATATCTCCTTTCTCCAGAACATTCTTATTCCCGGATATGGTAATTTCTGCCTTCCCATCTATTACCTGAACCATAGCGTCGAAGGGGGCAGTATGCTCACTCAGTCCTTCTCCTTTATCGAAAGCAAATATGGTCACTGTCCCGGTGCCCTTACGGATAATCTCTTTGCTTACAACGGCTCCGTTCTGATACTCAATTAAATCTTCTACCCTTATCGGCCTGGCCTTTAATTCTTGAGACATCGGTTCACCTCTTATCCTTACTCCTTAGTTCATATAGCCTATCCAGTCACCTGACGATGTTCTCAGGGAGTGAAGTGCAATAATTCCCGGTTCCATACTGTTTCTTTCATTGTTCTGGATAATGAGTACATGAGGCTGCTGAATCCTGTAAGTTATTTTCCGCCTGAAATCTCATGTTTCAACTCAAAAGATATATATTCCACTTCCACACCCGCATCCCTGAAAAACTTTAGTGAATCGGTGTCAGGATAGAGAGTTGCATATACAACTCTTTTGATGTTTGAGTTGATAATCATTTTCGTGCAAAGAATACATGGCTGGTGTGTACAGTAGATAGTTGCTCCTGCTATACTTACCCCATGGATTGCAGCCTGGATAATTGCATTCTGTTCCGCATGTACTGCCCTGCACTTTTCGTGCCTCGTGCCTGAAGGGATATTTTCCAGATCCCGGATACATCCGACTTCAAGGCAGTGTTCCATGCCGCTTGGTGCACCATTATATCCGGTTGAGAGAATCCGTTTATCCCGGACGATCACAGCTCCCACATTATTTCGGAGGCAGGTAGCCCGTTTGCCTACGACAAAGGCTATTTCAAGGAAGTATTCGTCAAGGGAAGGTCTTTCTATCATTATTTTTAATGAACAGTAACTGGTATATATAGCTGTGACGTTAGAACATGTGCCATTTTTAACAGTTAATTTTAAGTGGAATGAATTAACGGTGTATAGAAAAAAATTGGTTTACGGGGAAGAATTAATATAATCTGTGAGAATACAGGATTAAAACAAATTAACTTATTAATAATATTAACGTATTTATATTATTGAAACATCCAGAACGTTGTCCCCCTTACCTGAATCCGAATAGCCAGGATAAGTTCAAGATCATCAAACAATCTGATTATAACTCTGATTGTAAACCTGATTATAAATCTATATACAAATTTCGTGTTCTGGATTATACATCCGGACTATATATCCGGGTGTGATGAGCTATTCGGACAGATCTAATGAAATAATAGATGCATGCATCCGGAGTATTAAATTATGGCAACAGGGTTGACCGAATTTTTAGATAATTTCGTGAAGAGTCACGATAATCGCCAGTTGCTGGCATTACCCCTGGCAGTACTTGCAGTTTCCTTATTAATACTGCTGGTTTCCTTTGTAAGCAGTGGGACGCCGGTAAACCTGGGAATGGAATTCCAGGGCGGTACCCAGATTTCGGTAGAAACAGCTGACTCTCCTGCAATGCTTGAAGAAACATATTCTTCTTATCCCTTGACAGACGCCCGACAGGCCGGAAGCAGGGTTATCATGCAGTTCGGGGTTATGGACAATGAACAGCAGCAAGAACTCGAAAATGATATTATGGGCAGTTATCAGCATGTCGAGATCCGGCAGGTTGGACCAATCTACGGCCGTGACCTGCAGGTTCAGGCTGTTCAGGCTATGATTATTTCCTTTATAGGGATGTCTATTGTAGTATTCCTGATCTTTCGAACCCTGATACCTTCCTTTGCAGTGATACTATCGGCATTTTCCGATATCATGATTGCTGCTGCTTTCATGAACATTGCAGGGATAGACCTCTCCCTGGGAACACTTGCCGCCCTGCTCATGCTTATAGGTTATTCTGTAGATAGTGACATTCTGCTCACAAACAGAGTAATTAAACGCCGGGGCACAATAGATGAGAAAATTTCCCGAGCTATGCACACAGGTATTACCATGACCACTACAACCCTTGCAGCACTTGCGGTCATGTACTTAGTCTCGACTTTCTCCTACCTTGTAATTCCCTCATTCACACAGATTACTCTGCTTTCGCAGATCTCAATAGTGCTGATTGCAGGGCTTATTGCAGATATGATGAATACCTGGCTCCTGAACACGGGAATTTTACGCTGGTACGTAACGAAGCCCGAATTCAGAGGGAGGTATAATAGATGAGTGATAAAAAAGCCCTTTTTAAAAATACAAGAGTTATCATCTTCACCCTTCTCCTGCTTGGTTCTATAGTGGCTATCCATCCAAGCTATACTCCCGGAGAAGGGATAACTACTAACCTTAACTTCGGGCTTGATCTGGAAGGCGGATCCTGGCTTCAGATTAAACTGGAAGGAGCGGTTGCCCAGGTAGATGCAGACGCCGGAGAGCTTGTGAGTGAGATGGTCGGGCCTATAATTGGAGCACCTATTGAGGTCACAAGTAATAACCTTAATATGGGCGGCTCAGATGCTACAGGTAAATCTATAACTTTTACTACATCTGCTCCGGTTAGCTCACCCCAACTTGAGTCTCTGGAACTGGGTACTGTAAGCGTGGACAAACTGAGCGATACCCAGACTCAGGTAACTATCTCTGACACCAGTAAGGAATCATTGATTAAGGCCTATCTCTCAAAATCCCTTGATGCCGAGGTAGTCCCATTCGATACTGAGAGTGGAATAGTTTATGAGATCAGGACTGCAGTTTCCCAACAACAGCTTGAGGCTCTTATGCAGGAAGTCGGGGGCTCGATTGTCAATGACGAAAATGGAGCTACAACTTATAAAGAAGGAGTTACCAGCGAGACAAGGGATCTGACAAGAGACATTCTTAATGACAAACTCAACTCGCTTGGCCTGAAAGATATCCCTGTCAGGACTGTAGGAGAAGACTATATTCTCATCGATTTTGCAGGCATTGATCTGGCAACTGCCAAGGAAATCGCCGAAAAACCAGGAAAGTTTGAGATCCGGATCCAGACAACAGGAAATGAAACTCAACACGTGCTTTATGGCGATTCTATCGCAAGTGTGGGAATTCCGAGTTTCCATGACGGGCAGTGGCACACTCCCTTTACCCTTAAAGAAGACGGAGCCCGGACACTCCAGAAAGTCGCACTCGAAACGGGGGCAATCGACAATCCGGAGGAACATTACCTGAACATGTATCTGGATGAGGTTCAGATTTATGGGGCTCCTCTGAGTCCGGAAGCAGCCGAGAAATTGAGAGAGGGTCCAATATATTCCTGGGAAGCTTCCACAGGCACGGATGAGGCTGCCAAAACCGAGGCTGAAGCCCTTCAGATTCACCTCAGAGCAGGGGCTCTTCCGGTAAATGTGGTGCTTGTAGGTTCAGGGCATGTAGACGCAGGGCTCGGGTCCCAGTTCAAAACCGCAGCCGTAATTACAGGTATCATGTCCTTGATTGCAGTAGCAGCCGTGGTCTATTTCAGGTACAAGAGACCTGAAATCCTGGTGCCCATGGTAGGGACCTCTGTCAGTGAAGTCATTATGATCCTTGGAGTTGCATCACTTATAGGCTGGCAGCTTGACCTGGCATCAATTGCAGGTATTATCGCTGCCATAGGTACAGGGATTGACCACCTTGTAATTATTACGGACGAGGTACTCTACGAAGGCAAGCTTCCTCCAACGAAGGTTTTCGCTTCCAGGTTAGGAAAGGCTTTCTCAATCATTTTAGGAGCAGCCGCTACAGTTATTATCGCCATGTCCCCTCTGGTCATAATGGGCTTCGGCTCTTTGAAAGGTTTTGCCATCACAACCATCATTGGTGTCTTGATTGGTGTGATTATTGCAAGGCCGGTCTACGGTGTAATAATCAAGGAGCTTCTCCATGTAGATGAGAGAGGAAACGGAAATATAACCGAGTAAGTATTGAGGAAAAATAAAGACCCTCAAAGTAATATTCAAAAACTGAAAAACAAGGTGGAAGGTATGCAGGATCTCTGGACTTTGAAATACAGGGCAGGCACCCTGAAGGAAATGCTTGGAAACGAACATGCCGTTGCCACGCTTTCCGAACTGACACAGTCAGGAACTCTGCCCCACCTCATTTTATACGGTCCTGAAAACTCCGGAAAAACGACAGCTTCTCTTGCTCTAGCCAGGCAGCTCTATGGAAGTACCTGGAAAAATAATTTTGCATATTTTAATGCTTCGGACTTCTTTGACCAGGGGAAGCGTTATCTTGTCCGGGATAAGCGTTTCGTGCGTATGCTGGGCACTGATGACCCCAAAAAAATCTATAAAAGCGTAATTGATATTTTTAAGCAAGTTATCAATGAGTATGCAGGAATGGCTTCAATTGATGCTGATTATAAGTTAATCTATATCGATAATGCCGAGTCTCTTAATTCGGATGCACAGCATGCCCTCAGGCGAATTATGGAGAAGTACAGTGCAACATGCAGGTTTATCCTTTCCACTACCAAGCCTTCCAAACTTATTGCTCCGCTCCGCTCAAGAGGTCTCCAAATTTTTTTCACATATGTTCCTGATTCCGTGTTGAAAGCCCATCTTGAGAACATCGGGTGTGCTGAAAAGTTACAGCTTTCGGAAGGCGCATTAGATGCAATTCTTTATTCTGCGCAGGGAAACGTTGCAAAAGCTGTGCAGACCCTGCAGCTTGTCTCCATGCTTGCGCCCGGCTCAGTCGTTACTGATGAGATAGTATTTGAAGCTACTAAAAGCAGAGACGAAAATCTCGATAATCTGCTTTCTGCGGCTCTTGGAGGAGATTTCTCCAGAGGGCGGCAGCTTATCGACGAGATGATAGTCGAAAAGGGGTTGTCAGGAATTGAAATTCTCGAAGGGCTTTCCGAAGCTCTCGCAGATTCGGGAGAAACGGATGAAGATGTTGCTCGCCTTATTGTGAAAATCTCCGAAACCGACGCTCGCCTTAAAGACGCAGCCAATGATAGAATCCAGCTAGAAAAACTCATTTCTAATTTCTCTTAATTTTTACAACTCTAATTTCTCTCAATTTTTACAGGCTCAGGCCATTTCCCTTCTACCCACTCTTCAACACTCGTTTTCAAAATCTCCTATATATATGCTTCCGTCTAGAGTTCTTTACAAACCGAAAATTATATATATCAAACTTCTTTAATTAAAATCGGCGTAGTAAAATATATATACTATTAGCTTTTATCTTTTATTGTAGATAGGCCAGAAACTCAGGTTTCTCAGGAGTTAAGGGGCTCCACTATACTTCTTAAGGAATGTACGGATCCAGTTTCAGATATCCCGAGTGGTATACCGTACTTTCTGAGATGGTATCGAGCCCGGATTCCCTCGAGCAGAAGCCGAATCGGGTCTGTCAGACAAATCCACAAATCCCTCCATTGCTCCCTGAATAGCTCCCTCTTTCAGGGAAGCCACATTTATAGGCAGAATAGAATCCTGATATGCGCTCGAAAAGGGGAACATTCTGCTTTAATTTAAAAAAGATTGTCTGCCTGAACTTCCTCTTCAGGCAGGCATTTGTTTTAATGTGTTTTTCAATTTATTTCTCAGTACTTGTAGTGCTTTACCGAGTGATAGAGAATCACAACAAAGAAAGCAACTATTACCAGCAAGAAACTGAAGAAACCAACCGGGTCCCAGAGAAAGCCTATTCCTGCCCCTCCTTCTTCCCAGGAAACCAGCACGGCTCCCTGGAGCACTGTGGGAATAACCACACAGGCGAAGGCAAGCACGAAAATAAACACAATATCAAAGATCTCTGTAATAATGCCTTTTTCTGCCATTTCTTCAGCCTCCTCTCAGTCATAGTACTTGAACTCAAACATATGGTTCTTTATCGATTGGCGTACACTCAGGCAGCCAACTGTTTCAATTCCTATCACAAGACCTACGAAGATTATGTAGAGATAGAAGAAGTTCCCGGAAATTTCCCAGGTTTCTGAAAGTACCTTGTAAAGGACAAACCCTTCTACGCCTACAAGCAGGAGAAGCATACCTATAATTAAGCCTGTATCCCCGTTGAGCTTGCTATAATACTTACTTTCCATTGCCTGGTTACTCGTCTCCAACACTCATCGCCTCCTTTCCTATCCTTGCATTCTCCGAACCTCTGGGCAGGGGCCATCCCATTTCAGCCCAGTTATTTTCTGCATTTGAACTCCTGTGCCTGTGGCTGAAGTAGAAATACGCGATACCATAGAACACAAAGGCAAAGATCAGGTTATACTTGTAGCCCCAGAACAGCGTTGAGAGAATTGTTATTGCGATTGCGATTGCAAAGTATGCAATATACGGCTGGAGAGGGCCCACGAAAGGTCTGACCTTGCTTGTGGTCTCAGGGAAGAGGTTCCTGAAGCGGATTAATGAGAAAGGAATCAATACGTAACAGAGCAGTCCCGAGATAATGGAGAAGGTAATAACCTGATCCAGAAAACCGCTAAAGGCAAATCCGATCGCTACAGGCATCGTGAAGATTACAGCCCGGTATGGGGTGTTATATCTTGGATGTACTGCCGAAAACCACGAGGACACATACTTATCCCTTGACAGAGCGAACCACGAGCGTGAGGAGTCACACACGCAACCGTTTGCACTGGCAACGCAGGTTAGAAATGTCCCAAGTCCAAGCAGAGCAATAAATATAAACACTTCGCTGTTCTGAGCCGCTTCAAAAAGCGGATACACGGAAACTCCCAGAAGGTCTGTAGGAATCAGCACTGCACAGAGGTAGAGAGTCATTGCTGCTCCAATCAGCAGGGTGATCATACCTGCCTGCTGTCCAAGAGGCACCGCTCTTGAGGGATGCTTGCACTCTTCAGCGCACATTGCCGCTCCTTCTATCCCGAGGTAGAACCAGGGTCCAAACTGCAAGGCTGCAAAGAGACCTATCATTCCATTTGGAAGAGCACCCTGGAATAGATATTCAGGATGGATATTAACGGTTCCAAAGGCAGTTGCAAAGAAGAAAGCCACTATTGCAATAAAAGCAATCATGGTCAGGAAAAAATTCAGTGTCAGGGCTGCAACTACACCCCGGTAGTTAATGAAGGTCAGAAGTGCTATGACAAGCAGCGTCACAGGAAAAACCTGTAGCTCCGGAAAGATGCTCTGTGCAATAAATGCGACGACAATAGCATCTGCCGCTTCAAGGGCTATATATTCCATATACACTGCAAGTCCCACACTGGCAGCCGCTCCGGGTCCGATAAATAATCTTGCCCAGTCGTAAGGTCCTCCTGCAAGTTTTGTTGATGATCCGAGTTCACTTGCGCATAGGGAAATCGCAACATACATGGTTCCTGCAACCAGCATGGCAAGCATGGAACCCAGAATACCTCCCTTTGCAACCGTAAAGTTCCAGCCCATGTATTCTCCGACCAGCACAATACCGACTCCGAGAGCCCATATATGGAAAGGTCGCAGAGTCTTTACTAAGCTGGTAGATTCATGTTCAGACATCCCGCTCAGCCCCTTCCTTTTGAAACCTTACTGGCATCCAGTAAGACCCAGCCCATCAATGCGAAAGCCAGGAGATATATAAGTCCGTTTATAATAGTCCACAAATCCATTTTGATATCCCCTTTTATATATTATAAATAATTATATTCGTTCCACTATACATGGAAAAAAATTCTATATGAATCGTAATTGGTCCTTATAATAGTTTCGCCCGAGTTTTTAAAAAAAATTAGTCAGCGAGATACTCGCTGACCTTCAGTATAGTCAGTAAGACTTCAGATTTGAATTTTCGGCTCAGAATACAAGTCCGAGCTCTTCGAGCTTCTTTCTTGCTCCGTCGTAAACCTGCACGTATTCTTCAGTTGGGGTTACAGTCTTTACGTCGTAGCATTCCTGGAAGGTCTTTCCTGCGGGTGCAGTTGCGTAGTTCTTCTCATAAAGCGGCACAAGAGCGTCAAGAATCTTGTTAACCTCTGAGATTTCCATGCCTGAAGTTGCCCTTGCCACTTCACCCATCATTCTGGCTTCCATACCTGTGGTCTTGTCGGTCACGACACCCTTTGCGGCGGCTACACCTGAGAGGATTTCCCTGCCTGATGCCGTGTCAGTTATGGACTGGGCTGAGGCCTCAAGCAGGCACATTTCTGTGCACGGACCTGCACAGGGGTAGTACTGGTTGCCTGAAAGGATATCCGTAAACTCAGAAATTGTTGCACATGCCCAGCCTGCAATCGTCAGGGTTTCCCTTGTGTTGGTTGAGCCCCAGCGTATGTGAACAGGACCATCAAGGTGCCAGCTTGCGCTGCTCATGAGAACGGCGTTGATGTGGGTTGCAATGTCGACTATTGTGGTTTCTTCAATGCCGCCTGCATATCCACCGAAGATTGGCATCTGTTCGTCCATGATGATGTCGCTGTTTCCTTTGTAGTGGGCAATAACGGCGATTGCATCCAGGTCGATCTTGAGTTCGTTGAGTTGCGAGACTTCGTGGCTGTCTGAGGAAACCTGGCCGCCATAGCAGTCAGATGCGATATTTCCCTGAGCGGACAGGGAAGTCTCTGGGCCCTATATGCCCATACCTGGGCGGCCTGCGATTGCGCATGCCTGCTTAATCAGTCGGGTCTCTGTCTTTGCGGCAAGGACTTCATAGGGGCTGCCAGGGATAGGAGATTTGCCGCGGACAGAAGTCATGACACCATCTACAATTGTGTCGACTTCCCTTTCCAGGGCATAGCTCATATGAACAGGCATAAATACGTCTTCTGAAATCGGAGAACCTGTAGGACCTCCCTGGATTATGGGTTTTCTCTTGTCCGCAACATTTCTCTTTTTTACATTTACGGAATCCCTGCCTGTACCTAGCACGAATTCCTTCTGCACATTGTTAATTGCATCCCAGATTTCGTCTTCGGTGTATTTTACGACTCTTTTTGTGTCGGTACAGTAGATACCGCATTCAAGCAGCATGTCAAAGCCTGCGTGGAAGAGTTTTTCCATCATGTCCTTGTCTGTTGGGACAAACTCTCCCTTGAAGTCAAGCCCATACTTCTGCTTGAGTTCCATTGCCTTCATCGGAATCCTCATAAGATCCCAATCATCCTGGGTACACTTCTCGCCTACTTTCGCCCTGTCATAAAAGTCAAAGCAGTCAAATGATTTTCTAAATGTCATATTCTTTTGCCTCCCAGGATTATTTCATTACTTCAAGTGCTACTTTTGCCGCCTCGGCAGCGTTCTCTGCAGTAGCGTCTGCACCAATCTCGTCAATCCATTTCTTGGATACAGGCGCTCCTCCGAACATGCACTTTACGCTGTCCCTGAGGTTTTCTTCCCTGAGCATGTCCATCAGGTCTTTCTGGCCGAGCATGGAGGTGGTCATAAGGGCTGAGCCAACAAGAATAATTTTCTGCCCTTTGTGCTTTGCAGCCTCTTCTACAACGGCTTCATTAAGGACGTCAACTCCAAGGTCGAGGATTTTAAAGCCGTTTGCTCCGAGCATGGTGCTAACAAGTCTGTGTCCGATGTCGTGGATATCTCCTTCTGCAACGAAAGTGATTGCAAGTCCTACTTCATCTCCTTCCTGCTTGTTCTTTTCAAGTTCAGGGGTAAGGATTTCCATCGCATTGCTCATAGCTTTTCCAGACATCATAATCTGGGGCAGAAAAACCTCGGCTGCTTCGAACTTGTCACCGATAATCTTCATTCCAACAGAAAGACCCTTTGTAATAATATCAATAGCTGGAATTCCTGCATCAAGGGCTTCCTGGGTTAATTGTGCAACGCCTGCGACGTTCTGATTTACGATTGCGTCGCGTAACTTATCAAACATCTCTTGGTCTGCCATTTTTGTAAACCTCCACTGAGATTCGCTGTTTTGCGCAGTAGCTTTGGGTTGTACAATGTCTTCAGACAACTCTTCTCGTAAAGGCTTTATACTTGAGTACAGACCCAAGCTCCGCTAACTAAAAAGAGCATTTGCATGGGGTTCTCAATTTATGGTCAGATCCCTGCTGCCTTATATTTTTCAGCCATTAGGCGCGGGGAAACACCTTCACGAATTTTAGAATTGTCTTTAGCTGAAATTATCCACTGCCATTTGCCATTTTATCCGATAAGGCTCGGATTTTTTGTGAATAACTTCTACTCTCCTGACATTGTTACGGGGGAATTTATTTGCTGAACTGCAAATCTGTTTCCCAGTCGAATTAGACTCATATCCCAAATTTCCCAACAGTATACCTGATGGGACTGCTGGAATTGCCCTGAATGTCCAGACTCAATTCCTAAGTAAAGATTGAAATTCTAGTATATAAACAGATACTATATTTATTGACAATATATAACTGTAAAAAGCTCTGAATAAGATATTTCGGAAATTTATACTTCAAGAACTGAGGTTTTTTCCCTATTCCTTTCCTCGAAGTCTCAGATCAGGGCATGAAAGCAAAAAGTATAAATACTAGAATTTTTAATTACTGCGATTTACTTCAATATATGTAGACTCCGGCTTTGAAATTCAGGTGCTGCAAATCTTTCTAAGAGTAAATCTTTAAGTAGCAGACTTGATGTGGGCAGGATATCGGATTTCTCCGGAAAATGCAGGATTGGACGAGTGAGAACAAGCCGGACACGAAGCAACTTTCTGAAAAATTGCTAAAAAAATTAGACCGGCTTTGAGGCCGGCGATATGTCTCTTTTAATCCAGTACACTGCCAGTATACGAATACTCTCAGTATCTGGATATGTTCAATAGTATTTTCAGTACGTGTGGCTTTTTGCGCACTCAACCATTTTCTGAAGGTTGGCTGTAGGAGTCATACTGACAATTCCGCAACCAACTGTGAGTATCCCGACACCTGCGTCGAGTACCTTCTTTGAAGCTTCTGCGACATCCTCAGGAGTCCCGTTCCAGAGCACGGCTACAGGGTCAAGGTTTCCGACAATGATGGCATTTTCCACATTCCCTGTTGCGGTCTTGATGTCTACTCTCTGGTCGACACTGATGGCGTTAACTCCGGTTTTATCCATGATTCCGAGGCCGTTGGTTGTGTTTCCGCAGATATGAAGGACAGTAGCTACATCGAGTTCTTTCATTGCGTCAACAATTTTCTTCTGGTAAGGAAGGGCATATTTCTCATAGAATTCCCCGCCGATCAGCTCATAGCTTGCGGTTGGGTCAATAATGGCTATGGTATCTGCCCCGTTCTCAACCATTGCTTTTGCATATGCCACATTGAAGTCTGCGCAGAAATCCAGAAGCGCGGGGACAATTTCCTCTCCTGTGAATATATTTCCGAACCAGGCATCTCCGTTAATGTGCTGGGCTAGCGAGAAAGGCCCTATCATGGACCCTATCACAGGGAGCTCTTTTCCATATTTGTCGGAAAGAATCTTAATCGCTTCCAGGATTAAACCGATTCTACCTTCTTTCAGGTTGTAATTCCTTATCTTCTCCAGATCTTCCATGTTTTTAACGCTGTGCTTGATCACTGACGGCTGCTGTTTCAGGTCGCCAGCCTTGATTCCGCAGCCAAAAAGTTCGGCTTCAGCCGTTATGTCAAAGGGAACTCTGACAGCTTCAAAACCTACTACAGTGTGCGCTGCTTCCGCAAGAGTTGCCATTTTCTCTGCGTCGGCATGGGCTTCTGGCCAGTAGGCTCCGCAAGCTTCCATCTGTTCAACAGTTGCAGTCTGAGTGAAACAGACAGCTGGCATCCGGTCCACCTGTTGTTTCCTTAATGCACGGTATAATCTTTCTTTTGGGGTATATTGTGTCATCTATAATCCCTCTCTAAGTTATATAGACAGAACTAAATTCAAAAATCCATACTATAAATAAATATGTATTTTTATTTTTTAATTAAAGAATACATTATAAAAAGCTGTTAATTAAATAGCCGGGATAAGCTGAAAATTTTCTCAAGACAAGTAAATTTGTTTTATTTTCACCTGCCGGACAATAAACTTAAAATAGCTTGTGATTTCCTATTTTACGATGTTTTTATCAATTGTCTAGAGCTGAAACCGATTGTTGCCTGGAAACTAAGGAACGCAAA
Source organism: Methanosarcina sp. MSH10X1 (assembly GCF_004099695.1). Lineage (GTDB taxonomy): Archaea > Halobacteriota > Methanosarcinia > Methanosarcinales > Methanosarcinaceae > Methanosarcina. The sequence continues at coordinate 96,104 of NZ_SCHL01000002.1, forward strand.
AGAGAATCAGTTTTATTACTTTTTGTCTTTGATAAAGCAGGCAGTGGAATGCCTGATGGCAGGAAAGCCAGTATTATCGGCTGACAGACTAAAGAAAGGGACCTATATGAGCCAGTATCCGCAATGGTATTATGATGAATTCAAACAGATAGGGGTGGATTATACAGATCTCGAAGAAGCACAGGCTTATGATCTACGTATGCAGGCATTAAGAGATACTGAAAATGAAGCTAACAATCTTCGAGAGCTTCTCGGAATCAAGAATACGGATCGAATTCTTGAAATTGGGACAGGAACAGGAGAGCTGGCACTCAAGCTTTCAGAACACTGTAAAAAGATTGTAGCTATTGATGTTTCAAAAACTATGGTAGAGTTTGCAAAGATGAAAGCTGAAAGCCAGAACAAAAAAAGTATACAGTTTTATACGGCCGGCTTTTTAACATATGAACACTGCACCGAACCTTTTGACGTGATTATTACTCAGCTAGCTTTACACCATCTCCCAGACTACTGGAAGCTGATAGCATTAAGAAGAGTCTATGGAATGTTGAGAGAAGGTGGGAAATTCTATTTGCTTGATGTTGTGTTTCCTTCACAGATCCGGGATTATGACAGTTATTTTAATAAAATTATAACTAACCTCAGGGAAACTGCAGGGAATGAGCTCGCCGAAGAAACAGAAACCCACATAAGAGAAGAATTTTCAACGCTGGATTGGATTATGGAGGGCCTTCTTAAAAGTGCTGGGTTTTACATTGAATCTGTTAATTATGATGGGTTTATGGCAGGTTATCTTTGCAGAAAATGATATGTTCGGCAAATAGCAGTTTTGGCAAATAACAGTAGTCTGATATTTGTCAGTTGTTTGATAACCAGTTATCAGTATCTTCTAGCAACGATTAGTAATAGTTTATATAATTCATAAGTTCTAAAATTATTACATTCTTTTCCCTATTGCTGTTGAATTAGATTACAGCAAAATTAAAATTGTCATATCCCAGCCTTTTATGGGGCAGTCCAGGCTGCCGGACGCCTCAAAACGTCATACTTTCCCGGAGGAACTGAAAAATGTATGGAATAGCACTTGATCTGGGCACCAGTGGTTTTAGAGCCCAGCTTATCAATCTTGAAACGAAAGAAACCTTAAAGACGGTCATAACTATGGGACACCCCCTCCCTGGGGGAAATGTTATGGACCATCTGGATTTTGCAATTACAACAGGCGAGGACGTAGCTCATGCAGTAATTCTTGAAACCATCAGGAGGATGTTCCTGCGGTTCGATATTGATCTTTCCGGGGTGAAACGGCTGGCAGTCTGTGGAAACCCTATTCAATTATCCCTTTTCCAGAATATCGAAATAAGGGATCTGGCTTATGCAGGAGAAAACAAGCAGAGAATGCTTGGGGTCCAGAATGTAAAAAGGGATGCCCGTGTCTTTCCTGCCTCCGAGATCTTCGGGGAAAAAGATCTGCCCAACTGTGAAGTTATTGTGCCCCCTGCAATCAAACATGAGATCGGAGCTGACGCCCTGGCTATGATGCTTGAAACCGACTTCCTTACCCAGCCCGAACCTTCACTTGTAACGGACTATGGTACAAATGCCGAAATGGCTCTGAAGATCGGGGACAGGATTATCACGGCAAGTGCGGCAGCAGGACCTGCAATTGAGGGTCAGGGCATAAGTTCAGGCATGCTTGCAAGCCCGGGCGCGATTTGCGATGTAAAGCCTGCTGAAGGGCAGCACTGGCGAATTATGGTACTTGATAGGGAAATGGAAAAACAAAACGCTTACCTCATTCACCCGGTCACAGGGGAGATAAAAGAGTCCTATGGTTACGAGGCAGCAGGAATCACCGGCACAGGCGTTATCTCGGCCTTTGCCCTTGCACTTAAAAGCGGGCTCATCGAAAAACCTCCAAACCTCCCTAACGGAAAGTTGATTCTCGGCCCAGGAATTGAGATCACTGAGAAGGATGTAGAAGAAGCCGGAAAAGCTATCGGTGCAATCCGGGCTGCCCATATGACCCTTATCATCGAATCCGGGATTAAGTATGAGGATCTGGAGTATGCATATATGTCAGGAGCCTCTGGAGCTTATGTAGATGCTGAAGACGCCCGCAGGCTCGGCGCTGTGCCGGGATTTGCAAAAAGAATCGTCCAGTTCGGGAATACGTCGCTTGCGCTTGCCCGTGAACTTGTGATGGATAAATCAAGGCTGGATGATGTAGTGAGGATCGCAAGGAAAATTACTGCCGATCATCTCATGATGGCGACCAGCGATACCTTCAACAATTTTTACCTCTGTGAGCTTTCCTACTGGACCATGGGAATGCCCCTTGAGATGTACAACCAGATGCTTGAGCTCTACGGCCTGCCTTCCCTCCCTAAGACTCTTGAGCATGCTAGCATCGAAAAGCGGGTTCGCAAAGATATCGAACAGGTAGGACCAGGTGGGCTTTCCATCCTCAAAGAAATAGGCATAATCCTTGAAGTCCTTGTGGAAAAATGCATTTATTGTAAAAAATGCGTAAAAGAATGCCCTGAAAAAGCCTTGGAAATCGTAGAAATAGATGGCCAAAGGATCGCAAAATACGACAGCCAGAAATGCCTCGGTACAAGCTGCCGCCGATGTATTGCTATCTGTCCCGAAAATGCTATTGACATAACGAAACTGAAAATTACAGCAAAATAACCCCTGGTGGAAATTAATTCCCACCAATTTTTGTTTTCTCCACCCTGCGTGCATGAAAGCAAAGCACAATTTTACGCTAATCACGCCGCTTTGTCGGTTTAGATAAAGCATTAGTTTTTGATTAAACCTTTTTAAAAAAGTTTGCGCCGGTTTATCACCCACAAGAGAGGGTTTTCGCTCAAGCCTTTTTTGAAAAGGTTTGCGGTCAAGGATTTTTTGAAAAGGCTTGTGACCATGCCGCTGAGTCTTTCTCATAAATAAGCTCTCTTGAGCGAAGTGGAAAGGGCCCATCCTCCTGGGACGGAACTCAGGTTCAACAATTATAAATAAGAGTATGTTTTTTCTTAAAGTTTTGACCAATAAACATATATATCAAACAACATTATTTTATATAACTAATAAACATAAATATACAGGAAGCAAAACGCTTTGTTAAACCTATTTTGTCTAGGAGGAAACCTGATCATGTAGATCGAATGGACTCTAAATCCGTTCAGCCGGGTTAGATTCCCGGGGTTTCCGCCATATTTCTGAATCCCGGAATGGCATTCATAACATTCCATTGAAATGTTTTATAAAATCTGGAGATTTCTTCCAGCACTTATAAATTGTTTCTATTACTTGGGATCGCTTTTATTTTCCGGGTAGCTGTCAGCAAATTCCTGACTCCTTGCTTATATTCAATAAGCCGGGATTCTGAAATACTGTTTCTTGGAGATCATCCGGGCTTTTAATTCACCAGGGGTGACACTATGGATAAAAAACCATTAGATGTTCTAATATCTGCTACCGGGCTCTGGATGTCCAGAACTGGCACGCTCCATAAAATCAGACATCATGAGGTCTCAAAGAGAAAAATATACATTGAAATGGCGTGTGGAGACCGACTTGTTGTTAATAATTCGAAGAGTTGTCGAACAGCCAGAGCCTTCAGGCATCACAAGTACAGGAAAACCTGCAAGCATTGTAAGGTTTCGGACGAGGATATTACCAATTTCCTCACAAAATCAACTGAGAGTAAAACCAGTGTGAAAGTTAAGGTGGTTCCTGCTACGAAAACCAGAAAAGCCCTGCCGAAATCAGTCTCAAGGGCTCCCAAACCTCTGGAGAATCCTGCTTCGGTACAGGCATCGACGAGTGCATCCGCGCCTGTGAAACCAGTTTCAAATTCGTCTGCTTCTGCACTTACGCGAAGCCAGCTTGATAGGGTTGAGACTCTCTCAAGTCCGGAAGATCAAATTTCTCTGAATGCGGCAAAGTCTTTCAGGGAACTTGAATCCGAACTACTGGTAAGAAGAAAAAGTGACTTGCAGCGGATCTATTCCGATGAGAGGGAAAATTATCTGGGAAAACTCGAACGCGATATTACGAAATTTTTCGTGGACAGGGGATTTCTGGAAGTCAAGTCGCCTATCCTTATCCCGGCAGAATATGTCGAGAGAATGGGCATTGACAGCGATAGTGAGCTTTCAAAGCAGGTGTTTCGGGTAGACAAGAACCTCTGCTTGAGGCCAATGCTTGCCCCAAACCTTTACAACTATCTGAGGAAGCTTGATAAGGTTTTGCCTGATCCTGTAAAGATTTTTGAGATCGGGCCCTGTTATCGAAAAGAATCTGACGGCAAAGAGCACCTGGAGGAATTCACCATGCTGAATTTCTGTCAGATGGGCTCGGGCTGTACTCGGGAAAATCTTGAAGCCCTGATAAGGGAGTTTCTGGAATACCTGGAAATCGATTTCGAAATCGTAGGAGATTCCTGTATGGTTTATGGGGATACCCTGGACGTAATGCATGGGAATCTGGAGCTCTCATCGGCGGTTGTCGGCCCAATCCCTCTGGACCGCGAATGGGGCATTGATAAGCCCTGGATAGGCGCAGGTTTCGGGCTTGAGCGCCTGCTCAAGGTCATGCATGGCTTTAAAAATATTAAAAGAGCAGCAAGATCCGAATCTTATTATAACGGGATTTCGACCAGCCTGTAAGCTGGAAAATTCGCTAAGGTAACCTTGAGCGGCTAAAAACAGATTGAGATATTAGAACGGCAACATTTGAATGGCAAAAAGAATGGCAATATTGAACCGCAAAATAGAATAGCAGTATTGAATGGCAAAAAGTAGAATGAAATCTAGAATAGCAATTTCAATGGCAATATTAAATGGCAAATCTGGATGGTAAAAACTCGAAATGTCAAAAAAGGCTAAGTAACGAGATTGAAATGGCAATTCGGTCTCAATAAAGCCGGAATAAATATCAGGAAATTTATGAGAGGGTGAAATTTTGATCCAAAAAATGGCACTTGACGAATTTGGCAGGCTAGGAGAAAGAATCATTGAAGGTTATCAGTTGTCGGATGAGGACCTGAGGGCTCTTCTTTCCCTTGAATCCGAAGAAGACCTGGAAAGACTCTATTCCGCAGCGCGAAGAGTAAGAGATCATTATTTTGGCAACAGAGTATTCCTTAATTGTTTCATCTATTTCTCCACTTACTGTAAAAATCAATGCTCTTTTTGCTACTATAACTGTAGAAACGAGATCAATAGGTATCGTTTGACCATAGATGAAATAAAAGAAACCTGCAAATCCCTGAAAGGCGCAGGTTTCCATATGATTGACCTGACCATGGGAGAAGATCCCTATTACCATGAAGACCCTGACCGGTTCGTTGAGCTTGTCCATATAGTAAAAGAGGAGCTGGGGCTTCCTATAATGATTTCTCCAGGCTTAATGGATAATACCACTCTTCTCAAAGCCAGGGAGAAAGGAGCAAACTTCCTGGCTCTTTACCAGGAAACCTATGATACTGAACTCTATCAGAAACTCCGGGTTGGGCAGTCATTCAATGGACGTGTCAATGCACGCCTTTTTGCGAAGGAACAGGGATACTGTGTAGAAGACGGCATACTCACAGGCGTTGGAAACGATATCGAATCTACCATCCTTTCCTTAAGAGGAATGAGCACGAACGATCCTGATATGGTCCGGGTTATGACCTTCCTGCCCCAGGAAGGAACTCCGCTTGAGGGTTTCAGGGACAAATCAAATCTCTCGGAGCTGAAAATTATATCGGTTCTCAGGTTACTGTTTCCGAAACGCCTTATCCCTGCCTCCCTTGACCTGGAAGGCATTGACGGCATGGTTCACCGCTTAAATGCAGGGGCAAACATTGTTACTTCAATTCTTCCTCCGGATTCCAGACTGGAAGGTGTTGCAAACTACGACCGCGATCTTGAAGAACGGGATCGGGATATAAATAGCGTAGTTCGCAGGCTCGAAACTATGGGTATGGAACCTGCAAGGCAGGCTGAATTTGAAGCAGTCCTGGGGTGCTAGCATGAAAACGATCTGCCTTGTGGGCGGGAAACTCCAGGGCTTCGAAGCTGCGTACCTGTCTAAAAAAGCCGGAATGAAGGTAGTTCTGATAGATAAGAACCCGCAGGCTCTGATCCGAAATTATGTGGATGAATTCCACTGTTTTGACGTAATAAAGGAGCCTGACAAACTTCTGGAACTCTCAAAGAGTATTGACGCTTTACTTCCTGTAAATGAAAACCTCGCCTGTATCGAATTTCTGAATTCAATTAAGGAGAAATTCTCCTGCCCGGTACTTTTTGATTTTGAAGCTTATCAGATCAGCAGGGATAAGAAAAGTTCAAAAGACTACTTTAAGTCCATAGGAATTCCGACTCCCCGGGATAACCCCTCAGAACCGCCTTATTTTGTAAAACCTCCCTGCGAAAGCAGCAGTGTAGGAGCCAGGATAGTTTATAATAAAGATGAACTTGAAGCCCTTGAACCTGGCATGCTGGTTGAAGAATACGTTGAGGGCGAAGTCGTTTCTCTCGAGGTAATCGGGGATGGAAGTAATTTTGCAGTGGTAAAAGAAACTCTAATCCATATAGACGAAACTTACGACTGCCATATGGTAACTCCACTTCCTGCTGATCCTTCCTTCAGGCAGATCTCCCATGCTCTCGCAGCAAATCTTCCCTTGAGGGGAATTATGGACGTAGAAGCAATCTCCGGTCCAAAAGGGCTCAGGGTGATCGAAATCGATGCCCGTTTTCCGAGCCAGACCCCAACAGCCGTTTACTATTCTTCCGGAATCAACCTGATAGAACTTCTTTTCAGGGCCTTCACTGGTGGCATCGAAGAAAACGAAGCTCTTCCTGAAGATAAATATTGCATTTATGAGCATCGCATTCTCGGAGAAAACGGAATCCTCGTTCCTGCAGGAGAACAGGTACTTTCCATGGGCAGCGAATATGGGAAATTCCATGAAGAACCCGGAATTGAGATTTTACTTTGCAAAGCAGAAAACCCGGTATTCACCCTGATTTTCTGGGGTAAGGATAGGGAAGAAGCTGAGGCAAAAAAATGCAAAGGGCTCTCGATTCTCAAAGACCGTTTCGGAGCTGCGGTGTGAAGGAATAGAGAAGAGGAAGGTTAAGTAAAGAGTTAGGGAAATCAGGATTTTCCAGAAGCAGGAAATGGAGACAAAAATGGCACTTTTAACCCAGGATGATTTGATAAATATTAATATGCAACTTCAGAAAGCTGATTCTAATGTACGGAAAGTAACAGGACTTGACATAAAAGGTGTTTGCAAAGCCCTCTACGGCGTCCCCCGGAACTCCGAGAAAGTCGGTATTGTGCCTATAACCTCGGGAAACGGGATAATAGGAAACTTCTCGGCTTCTCTGCATGCGATTACAAAATATTTCGGATTTGATAGTTTTGTCACGGATATGCCGGATGTCAGCGGCTATTACGAGGCTGTAAGGAATGGAGCTGAAATCATCCTTATGGCAGACGACCACACCTTTCTTGCGCATAACCTTAAAAATGGAAAAATAGCCAACAACCAGCCATGCACAGGCGTCATCTATGCTGAAATCGCCTCCAGGCACCTGAAAGCCGATTCAAAGGAGGTACTTGTTGTGGGGCTGGGGAAGGTAGGTTTTCCGGGAGCAGCGCACCTTATGAATAAAGGTTTCAAGGTTTACGGGTATGATGCTGATAGCGTACTCCTCAAGAAGGCGGTCTCAAGTCTCGGAATTGCCCCTTTCAACCTTGAAAACCCAAAAAAGTTTTCCATTATTTTCGAGGCGACCCCCTGTGCAAATACAGTTCCTGAAGCCGTAATCTCGAAAAATTGCGTACTTTCCACCCCCGGAATTCCCTGCGCAATCTCCGAGGAGCTTCAAGAGAAGTACAATGTGGAACTCATAATGGAACCCCTGGGAATAGGAACGGCATCAATGCTGTACTCTGTGCTATAAAACCCGAGCCTCGTAAACTTTTTGAGTAAAGCGTTTAACTGCAAGCCTTTTCAAAAAATCCTTGACCGCAAGCCTCTTCAAAAAAGGCTTGAGCGCAAACTTTTTCAAAAAAAGTTTGATCAAAAACGCATGCTTTATCTAAACCGGCTTAACCGGAGCGTGATAAACCGGCGCAACGGTTTCAACGCAAGCCTTTTCAAAAAAGGCTTGAGCGAAAATCCCCAGGCAACGGCGTGATAAACCGGCGCAACGGTTTCGGGTCAACGGTTTCGGGTCAACGGTTTCGGGTCAATGGTTTCATCACAACGGCTTGGTCTGTCACTTCAACTGGGCGGTTATTCATGGCTTCTGAAAGCATTGCCTAAGATCCTCCTCTAAATCGTTTATTATGATGGAGCGATGAATTTCCTTATGAAGTTCAGATTCTGTTTGATAAAAATGCTTCACGCTTTCTGGAGTTTGAATGTTTGGCTTTTTTAGAGGGATACCTTGCAAGAGCGATGATTATGACAGCTAAACCAGGAGATATAACCGGATGGGTGTAATACTGTGAATATATAATATGAAATGTAAGATGTTTCTCATTTAATAAATCAAAAAACTAAGTTTATATGAGTGAGCAATATCAATTAACTCATTAAAGAATACAAGTGTTGTTATGAAAGATATAAACCAGACTAATCAAAAAATACTTCACTATGCAAGGAATTTTTTGCAATGTAGGGGCTATAATGGATTTAGCTACAAAGATATTTCTCAAAAACTGGGAATAAAGAATGCAGCAATTCATAACTACTATCCCAAAAAAGAAGATCTGGTTGCAGCATTGCTCGAGGACAGCAGAAAGAGTTTAGCTGCAAATACTGCTCAAATAGTGGAATCCGGGGGATCAGCTCGTGATCAGCTTCAGTCCTACTTCGATTACGCATTGAAAGAGTTCGATGAAGGCAAATGTATCTGTCCTCCAGGTTCGGTAATTCTCGATTTTGAAGAACTTCCTGAAAAGGTTAAAAAACAAAACCTTTTGTTGCTGGATGACATTCTAACCTGGATTTCCAGAGTTCTTAAAATAGGTCTGGAACAAGGGGAGTTTAATTTCTCTGGTTCTGTAGAAGCACGTGCAGAATTAGTAGTTGAAGCCTTAATGGGTGCCAGACAATTATCCAGTATCAAGGGACGGAAAAGACTCGTTAGATCCATTTCTCTCATTAAATCCGATCTTGGGTGGAAGGATTAATTTTTTCCTAACCATTACCTACTTGTATGTAAGTAAGTATCTTGTCTTAATATAGTCAAAATATATTGCTCGAAAAAAATTAGGTTTTCTGGCATAATTCCTGAGGAGAATATCTCAATGCCCATCATGAGTATTATTTCATGCAAGATAATGCAGGACGAAATCATCTGGATTCTTGAAAGTGACTCTTCCATTGATGAGATCATTGTAGTTGATAATGAAAATATCCGGGAATTCGTAGAAAAACTGGACAAAGTAAATCTCCAGTATAAAGTGCTCTCTCTGGAAGATATTTCTTCACTTCCAGAAATTAAAATCGAATGCAAGAAATATACGGTTTTGGTCCATTTGATGGAATTGGGCCTTCATAGAAGTCCTAAAGAGTTGAAAATTAAGGTATATGAGACCATAAAGACTCTGACTCCTTTTTCGTCGGGAATTTTACTCTTCTACGGTTTATGTGGGAATGTACTTGGAGATGTTGAAAAAGATTTTCAACGTAGTTCAATCTCATGTCCGGTTCGGATTCTTAAAGACAAAGATCACAGGATTGTCGATGACTGCATAGGGGCTACTGTGGGAGGAGTCAAGAACTATCTAAGGATACTTAAAAGTGTTAGTGATGCCGGAACATACCTCTTTACTCCCATGTATAGCAAGGGCTGGAAGGAACTATTTGACATGAATAGGCTAAATAAAGACCCCGCCAAAGCATTGAAATTAATGAAGAAGACTCACGAAATGATTGGTTATAAAAGAGTTGCTAAGATTAATACTGGCCTTAAATACACTGAAAATTTCGACGCTTCTATTCGAGAATTTGCAGATTTGTTTGGTTTCGAAATTTTGGAATTCGATGATGGTAATCAAGAAATCTTTAAAGATTGTTATCACGAACTCAAAATGGAGCTTTAGGAAAAATCAAAGTGTTGACAAAATTTTGTATTTGTAAATGAGTGGTGAGCGGATGCCTGTACTTAGCATAATTGCCTGTGAAATGCTTGAAGACGAACTGGCATATGTCCTCTCAGAAGACCGTGACTTAAATCAACTGATTGTAGTTGAAAACAGGCAGAGTTTCAGGTTTGTTCGAAAGCTTAAATCCAAAAATTGCCATCTCAGATTTTTTCCTTTGGACAAGGTACCTATTTTTTTAAAAGAGGCAAATAACTCTATACCTTTGAATATTTCGAAACTTTTATTAAAATTTCCGTTTTTTAAGAAAATACCTCATAATATCAGAGGAAAGAGTAAAGAAAAGAACAAAGAAAAGCCTATTGTCGTTGTAGACACTCTGAAGCTTGGTCTACATGCAGATCGTGAACTCTTAAGGTCTGAGATCTACCAGCATATTAAGAAAATGGCAGCTTTTTCAGATGGCATTCTTATTTTCTATGGAAATTGTGGGCACTCTCTGAGGAACACGAAAGAAGACTTTAAAGATCTCCCCTGCTCTCTTTATTTTCTCAAAGATGAAAAAGGAGAGATTGTAGATGATTGTATCAGTGTAGCTCTTGGGGGCAACGATAATTATGCTGAAGTTATGCAGAGTGGGAATGGTACGGGTATGATATACCTGACTCCTATGTGGGCCTCCAGCTGGAAACAAATGAGAAAGGAATCTAACGGCACTTCTAACTTCAATGAAAACTTCTTGAAAAAGCATTACCGAAAGGTTGTCAAAATCGGTAATAAAATTTCTATAGAAAGTGAATTCGATAGAAACGTCTTAAATTACGCTCGAACTTTTAATATGAGTATTGCTGAAATGGAAGGCAGTATGAAAATAGCAAGTAAGTCCTATATAAGTGCCAAAAGCGATATCTGCAAAAAAAGCAGTATCAGATTAAAGAATATTGAGTGGATATGCTGAAAATAAAAGAAGGGAAAAAGATAAAGAAGATAAGTTCTTCTCTTCTCAAATCTTCTTGTAGAGACCAAGAGTGCTTAGAGTCAATGCGGTGGCGTTTATGTCATCGTTTTTATTTCCCCAGGCACCGCTTTCGTGGACATTGTTCAGGAGCCAGTGGATTGAGGCTTCAAGTTTTTCTTTAAAGCCTGCAAGAAGCAGGGCTTGAATCGCCAGGTTGCTTGTGGAAATGTGTTCCCAGCCTCCATCAGTATCTCTCTTTGAAAGGATCCATTCAGCTTTTTCCCGGATAAAGGGTTCAAAGGTTCTGGTTTTTGCCAGGTTATCCTGTTTTTTGAGAGCAGTAATGATGAGGGATGTAGTGCCTACCTGTTCCCAGGCAGGGCAGTAATGTTCATATAGCCAGTTACATCCGCTTTTGTCCTGAGTTCCAGTATCTGCAAGAGCCCCAAGGGCATAGGCTGTATCGTAAACATCCCTGTTCCAGGAATTTTTGCTTTTTTCGGCAAGCAGCCATTTTGCTGCGGACATGAATACAATTCCTTCCGTTGAAAGGGCTGAACAGGCCCTTGCGGTATCCCTTATTGAAAAGTTCCAGGAACCATCATTTTCCTGTTCAACGATCAGGCGGGTTATATAAGGGTTCGGGAGCGCCCAGAGGGCATGTGCGGATAAAGTACTTGAAAGTTCCTTTACTGACCTAATTTGCTGTGCAGAGAGCCATTCAAAACTTTTTTTCACAATATCAAGTTCCAGGTCGTTTAACATTTCACTGTGCTTTTCAGATTCCATATATTAAAACCTGACCGAACACCTTACTGAAAGTGTTATCCTCTTCTGTAACTGTTTTTCCAAAACTCGGGATTTGTTTTGTTTCACCCTTTCTACTATAGATTATCTCAGAGAAGGTCTTTTTGCCAGTTCCTGATCAACTGAAGGAATTACATATTCGTTTTTATCGACGCCTCTCAGTTTGGCAATAATTTCTTTATCATTTTCTTCCTCTTCCTCCTGCTCTTCAACGTACCACTGCAGAAAAGAAGCTGTAGTGTCATCCTTCTCAGCGTTAGCAAGCTCTACCAGTTCATTAATCGAGCGGGTGATGAACTGTTCATGCTCCAGGGTCTGCTGAAACATTTCCACAGCTGTCCCGAAATCCATAGGCGGCTCTTTAATTTCCTTCAGTTTCACCCTTCCATCCTGATCGTTTATGTAATCAAAAAGCCTCATTGCGTGCATATTTTCTTCCTCTGCCTGTACTCTAAACCAGTGAGCAAAACCCGGAAGCCCTGCCGACGAACTGTATGCCGACATAGCAAGGTACAGATAGGACGAATACATTTCTTTATTGATCTGTTCATTCAGTGCTTCTTGCATCTTTTCCTTCAGCATTAGTTTCCCCCATTCTTAAATTCGCATGCTGGCAGATATATTCTACGATTCCCCTTTCAGAATATGTTTGATGCAGAATCTATCTTTTTGGTCAACTGCGAGCAGAATTTTTCTGTAAGGTTTTCGTTTCATAGAGTGCCCTCCCGGTCCAGCCTTCTTGATGCTAAACTGTGCTTTTCACTGCATCTCTTCATGCATGACAGTGGCTGAGGCTCTTTCGCTCTCTTGACCACAAGTGACAAACCTCTCAGGTTTAATCTTTTCACGTACGACAAGTACAGGGATTTTTGAGTTCCTCACGACTTTCTCGGATACGCTCCCAAGCATAAAGCGTCCAATTCCGCTTTTTCCAGTAGAGCCCACAACGATCATGTCAACTTTCTGATTTTCCGCAAAATCCAGGATTTTTTCAGCCGGATTTCCTTTAAGCAATACGGGTGCAGCTTCTATTCCTGCAGCTCCTGCACTTTCTTCTATGCAGCATATCGCTGCACGACCAACTTTCTCAAACTGCTCGTAGGCATTTTTTACCCACGATTCATCCATCAGAATTGAATCAAAAAAAGTTATATCGATGACGTATAAAGCATATATTTTTGCCCCATTCCACTTCGCAATCTCTACCCCGAGATCTGCTACGTTTTCACAGGCTTTTGAGCCGTCAGTAGCGATAAGAATTCGTCTTTGCGGTTTAGATTTAAGTTCACTACTCTCCTCCATACCTACCCCCCAATATTCGTAATTAAATTTTAAGCCAATAAAAGTCTTAATTGTCAACTAATGTACATATTCCATATTTCCGTGCTTTTCAGTGTTACTTCCCATGCGCAACAAGCATCGGAACCTTTGCATTCCTGACTACTTTTTCAGATACGCTTTCAGGAAGGAAACTATCGGCATCGATTTCCCTCGCTTAGCCTTGCAATCTCCATCCCGGCATTTATTGCGTGTGTACTGCTTTCCGAGCCGTCAGTAGCGATAAGGATCTTTTTGTAAGAACCTCTCTCCTCCCCACTTCCCCATTTTAAGCTCATTCTTAATTTAATGGCTGATTCTGAGTAGATTTTTCTATACAGAACCAGCTTGTCTTATTTATTCTTTCAGGGAGCCGTTTATGCCTATAACAGAATTATGCCTGTATCAGTTTTTTATCGCTTTTGTGCCTTTCCCGGACAACCAGCACCGGAACCTTTGCATGCCTTACGACTTTTTCGGATACGCTCCCAAGTACGACTTTCTCGTATCCGCCTTTTCCAAGCGACCCCACTATAATCATATCAATATTATTGTCTTCTGCAAAAGTCACAATTTTTTCTGCCGGGTGCCCCCTCAGGATCCTGGATTCAGCCTCTACCCCTGCATCTTTTGCGATTTTCTCTATATAAGAGGTCGCTTCATGCCCCGCTCTCTCAAATTCGTCAAGTGTCTCTTTTGACCATATCTTATCCAGCGAAACTGAGCGATAGGGAGTTGTATCAATTACATACACGGCATATACTTTTGCCCCACTGCACCCAATCATTTCCATTGCGAAATCTGCGGCTTCGTTTGCGGTCTCTGAGCCGTCTGTAGCGATCAGTATCTGTCTTCGCGGTCTAGATATGACATCAATATTTCCTTCCATAATTACCCCTCATATTTTTGTTTGCTATCCCTGTATCGTGTTCCCGTATTCCGGATTTTCATCTTTTTACAGGCTTGTGCTTTTCCAGTAACTTCAGAGCCAAAGGTCGCAGTTAGATTTCTTCAGGATTGCGCTCTATGCTCTGACCACATCATTTTACTCCTTATCTGAATATTGATGTGTTCATATTAATAATTTTCATCCAATTGTTTCCCGGGGAAAGTAAAAGGTGTTCCTGAAGGTAAAAAACATACACTTTGAAATATAATTTATTTTTTGGAGGGCAGATTTTGAGAAAACCGGGAATCAAACTTTACATTGTAAAACTTTGAAAAAATCTGAAAATGGGAAAGTGCTGATCTGAGGGGCTTGAAGTTTCAGGCCTCTTCAATCAGCTTTTTTACGGTTTTGAGCACAAGGATTGCATCTTCTCTTTTTATGTCAACTTGACTGCCTGTGCAAAAATCCAGAATGGCTTTTTTCTTTTCTTCCGGAATCAGCCCTTTTTTCGCCCCTTCTTTCACAAGCCCGAGATAGCTCCGGTCAGGGTAGTAGGTATCAATTGCAAGCTTCAGGAGTCCTTTATATTCCTCCTCGCTCACAAATCCCGAAATGAATGCGGCTTTCAAGGTTTCCCTTATATTGACAAGAGGCACGGAAATGGGTTCGAAAGTGTCAGGGTTTGTGCTTACTGCGACCTCATCATCGGACTCGATTACACCGTCCCTATACCATTCGTAAACTCTTCCTGCGCCTATCATCCCGTGGGTATCCAGTTCCGAAGCCCGTAGAGCTCCCATACTGGCGCCGCCTACGACTTTTACGCCTGCATCAAGCGCAGAGAGAATCTCCCTGTGCCCTACAGCAGCCCTATCAAAAAAGATTCCGTCAATTATTCCTATTACCCTGTACCCTTGCTGGACAAATTTTTCAAGCTGGAACCTGCGTACGGGGGGCTGGTAATTTGCCCTCAGGATTTTTCTTGCGTCCTCATGGCTGATGCTGTTGCCTGTGAAGATTACCGCCCTTGCTTTCATCGTCTCTTCCACGGCTTTTCATTTTTATCTCTGGAAAATTCTCTCTTCCTCTGGGAGCCAATTCTTTTTCCCTTTCGGTCCCGGTCAATAGTGAAAAGTTCAAACCCAGGGATTATCACCCTGACAACCGGCACTTTAACCTCTTCTCTTGAGAGGTCTACTACAAGCACCCTCTCAGCAAGTCCCTTAAGTTTTTCGAGTATAACATCAATATTTTCTGCAGGGCTTTTCCTTGACAGATCCTGCACTTGAGAAAGTGAAATTTTTTCTCCTTCTTCGAACCAGAACCCGTTCAAACGTTTCATGCGGTCATACCCTACACTTCGTATGAAATCTTCCCTATCCGTATCTTCCCTTGCACCCTGAATCTGGACTACCCGTGATTGGGCAGCTTCGGTTATCGCCCTGGCAACTGCAATTTCGGGTTTCAGGTGAGAGCCTGCCCCCATAACAAGAAGAGCCGGATCTTTGAGTTTTAAGTCGTCAGTTACCGCAATTACTGTCGGAATGCCGGTATCGGTCGGAACCAGCCAGACCTTGAGTTCTATTCCTGCATCTTTGAACTTGCTGGCAAGTTCGTACAGGTATCCGTCTTCTTCAGTCAGCACGATTTCTTTTCCCAGGTTGCGGGAAAACTGCCCTATGCTAATTACATCCCTTTCTATAACCTCAAGCAACCCGTGGAGAATAGCTTCCTCAATAATGTTTCCGGAAGCAAGCCCATTGGTATTGCTAAGGAAAAGTTTCTGGCACTGCCCTGGCGAGTTATACGGATGGTAAACCGCATTGGCGCTTACGAACACCTCTTCGCTGTTAATTATATCATATGCACCAACCCACTCACACAGGGACTGGGGAAGATGGGGCTGGGGCAGAAGTAGAGTTGCCGGGTCGAGAACTGTACAGCTTTCTCTGGAGGTGTTATAGGATTCCACAAGCGCAGGGGCTGAAATCTCGCTTTTTATATTTGCGTTCAGGCCAGGCCTTTCTGCCAGACAGCGCTCAAAACTTTCCATTATTGCCGAGATTCGGGCTCTCTGCTCGGTTGAACCTTTGCCTGAGTAAATACTGATAGCTCCCTTTGCTGCACTGGGGCGGATTGCCGAGAAAATAGGGATTCCAAGCCTGTCCAGGTTCGTAATATCAGCAATTCGGGTAACGCCTATTTTTTTTATCTCATCTTTAGTGTTTTCCAGGGTTGTGGCTTCGTCATATACTCGCTGCGTGCCTTCGAGATATGAGATCGATCTGTCAATTTTTATTTCAGGCATAGTTAGAAACCTTCTATCTCTTGTTATATATAATGCGATTTTTCGGGTATCGAAACTTTTCAGGGTTCTTACATAATTTCTCTGAAGACTTTTTGACAATTATAGACTAATACAAACACAATACACACATACTGCAAATATAATACAAACATACTGCGAACATAATACAAACATACTGCGAACATAATATAAACAGAGTATAAACAGAATAATGCTATATATTGAAGGCTCTATAAGTATGTAAGAGGGCTTATAAGGGGGTTTTGTCCGATGAATATTAGAAAATTATTTCTGGAGGAAAATGTAGGGGGCTTTGATCTCCTGTTCCGAACCATATATGGAATACTTGCAACTCTCGCACTGGCAACAGGAGTTGTGAAAAGGTCTCCCTGGAAGTGGATTGTTGCAGCTATAGCTTTTACAGGGCTCTACAGCTCAATCCTCAGGCACTGCACTCCTTATGCAATTCTAGGAATCAGTACCGCAGAGAAAAAATGAAACTTCTGTGCAGGAAGCTTACTTCAGTGAACAGTACATTCGGAGATACTAATTCTCCAGTTTTCTTTCAACTTACGCTTCGAAGGCAAAAAACGCATTGAAGTTGTTAGTCTTACCCAGCCTCTTCTTTCGATGGGATTCTATCCGGCATTCCTGTAATATTCAGGACAAATGAAAAATAATCAGGGGAAGCACCATGACCATTGAGCAGGATCAGATTATTCCTTATCAACAGTCAACTAATGAAGTATTAACTGCACTAGGCACGGATGCGCACACTGGTTTGAGCGAAAATGAGGCACAGGCGCGGCTAGACAGGTACGGCAGGAATGAACTGACGGCAGAAAAGCCCGTGCCTGCGTGGAGAAAGTTCCTGGCACAGTTTCAGGATGTGCTTGTTATCCTGCTGCTTATCGCAACACTGATTTCGGCAGGACTGTGGCTTTATGAGCGTGATTCGGCACTGCCTTACGAAGCGATTGCTATCTTCGCTGTCGTACTGCTCAATGCGGTTATGGGTTATGTTCAGCAGTCACGGGCTGAAGAAGCGATGGCTGCATTGCGTCAGATGACGGCGGCACACGCAAACGTCATTCGGGACGGGACACGGCAGAGCATTCAAGCGACTGATGTCGTACCCGGTGACATTATAGTTATCGAAGAAGGCAATACTGTCCCGGCAGACGCTCGAGTGATCCAGTCAACTGCACTGCAAACAGCCGAAGCAGCACTGACAGGTGAAAGCCTGCCTGTTTTGAAAGACAATCTCACGATTACGGAAGAGGTTGGAGTCGGCGACCGGGACAATATGATCTTTAGCGGCACTGTGGCTGTTTACGGGCACGGGCGTGCGGTGGTAACAGCAACTGGAATGCAGACCGAAATGGGGCGAATTGCCGGAATGCTCAAAGAAACGCCGATAGAAACTACCCCTCTACAGGAGGAACTCCACCGCGTCGGCAAACTGCTCGGGATCGTCGTTATCGCCATTGCAGTAGTAATAATCACAACAATCATCCTGATCGAAGATGTTAGAGGTTTCTCAGCCCTTTTTGACGTGCTCATATTAGGTGTGGCGCTTGCGGTCGCGGCGGTACCGGAAAGCCTGCCCGCGGTGGTAACAGTTGTGCTCTCTCTTGGTGTGCAGCGCATGGCGCGGAAAAATGCCATCGTACGCCACCTTGCAGCTGTCGAAACTCTGGGCTCGGCTAACGTCATCGCTTCCGATAAAACGGGTACGCTGACGAAGAATGAAATGACAGTACTTGGAGTCGTCACCGCAAGCGGGAGAGTCGATTTAGAAGGTACGGGTTACTCCCCTGAAGGGGAGGTGCGCAGGGAAGGAGGGGGAAAAATCGATGGCGCACTGGAGTTCGAGTTCGTCCGTACACTTGCAGCCGCCGACCGGGCCAGCAATGCCGTACTGCATGAGCGCGACGGGCGCTGGGCTGTACATGGAGACCCGACCGAAGGGGCACTGATTGTAGCGGCGCGCAAAGCGGGGCTGGAAGCTGAGGCGCTCAATGCACGGCTGGAACGTATCGGAGAAGTGCCTTTCTCTTCCGAGCGCAAACTGATGAGCACGGTCCATACTGATACCGAACAGAAGGGACGGCTCCTTAGCTTTACCAAAGGTGCACCTGATGTATTGCTTGCCCGCTGTACCCAGGAGCTTGTTGGAGACAAAATCAAACCTCTGACTGCGGAACGCCGTGCAGAAATTTTGAAAAGCAATGAAGAACTGGCAGGTGAAGCCCTGCGAACACTTGCGGTTGCTTTTCGCGCGATGTCAAAAGACACGTTTGAGCAAGAGGGCCTTGATGAGGACGTCGAGAAAGAACTCGTCTTCCTGGGGCTGATTGGGATGATTGATCCCCCGCGCATGGAAGCTAAGGATGCAGTTGCACGCGCTATGGCTGCGGGGGTCCGTCCTATTATGATTACAGGCGACCATCCCAAAACCGCTACAGTCATTGCTGAGGGACTTGGCATTCCAGTTCACGGGCAGGCTGTCACGGGCACCGAACTTGAGAAGATGACTGAGGAAAAACTTGACCAGACGGTTCAAACGGTGTCGGTTTATGCGCGCGTTAATCCCGAGCATAAACTTCGGATCGTGGAAGCGTTAAAACGTGCAGGGTCGATTGTGGCAATGACGGGCGACGGGGTCAACGATGCACCCGCCTTGAAAACTGCCGATATAGGGATAGCAATGGGCATTACAGGAACGGATGTTTCCAAAGAAGCCTCCGATGTTGTGCTCGCAGATGATAATTTCGCGACCATTGTAGGGGCTGTTGAAGAAGGACGCGCAATTTTCTCTAATATCCGCAAGTTCCTGCGCTACCTGCTGTCATCAAATCTCGGGGAAGTAATGATAATGTTCTTCGGTTTGCTGCTGGCGGACGTAATAGGTTTGACTGCGGAAGGCGGGACCGGGATAGTGCTGCCTCTGCTGGCGACTCAGATCCTCTGGATCAATCTTATTTCAGACGGGCCACCTGCGCTCGCGCTCGGAGTTGACCCTGCGGAGCCAGGGTTGATGAGAGAACCACCGCGCCCCAGGGAAGAAGGAGTGATCACCCGCAGCATGTGGGCTGGCAATCTCTTTACCGGGGCAATCATGGCAGTCGGGACTCTGCTAGTACTGGATGCCAGCCTACCCGGCGGTCTGATCGAAGGAGCGGGCAATCTGCGGTATGCGCAAACGATGGCCTTTACTACTGTGGTTTTCTTTTCACTGTTCGTCGTTTTTAATGCACGTTCGGATAAGCAGAGCGCATTTGTCGGACTGCTCTCAAACAAATGGCTGTGGGGAGCGGTCCTGTTATCTTTTCTACTGCAACTGGCAGTTGTTTACATCCCGTTTTTGCAACAGGCATTTTCGACCGTGAGCCTGAACCCTGGCGATTGGCTACTCTGTGCAGCAGTAGCGAGCTCGGTGCTATGGCTGCGTGAATTAAGCAAAATCATTGTACGCGCGTGGGAAAACCGAACAAAAAGAGATCTCGTGTGAAGATTTATGCAGCATTTTATAAGATAGCGAAGGCGGGCAGTCCGCCAGAAACGGAGTTCTCGTTTCCAGACCAGCCAATAAAGAATATTCTCAACTTCTTCAGTTTTTCAACAATGCCTTTAAGCTAATAAAGCTTCCTGACAATGCAAAACGAACTTTCAAAAGTTTTTTAAGCAATAGGAAAGTTTACTATTCTGGCAAGAAAAGAGAAAGTTATCCCCTCCATGTTCTCTTTTCTTTTTCTTTTTTTCCGGCTTAAACTGTCTCTCTTTTTTTCCGTGAATTCTAATGCATCCAGTCAGGAGGAAATTGATGTATAGATATTCTAGAAAGAGTATGCCATTCATGGATTTCGGTTTCTGCTCAAAAGATGCTGCTTTTTTAAATCTGATACACATTAAAGCATTCTTTCCGCTGTATAAGACAATTAGATAAGTTTATTATATCCAAGCACGTAGATTAAAATATGACTACATTGCTTGAGGATTATGGGTCTATCAGTCACATTCCTCTGGACGTAGCCTTTAGGGATGCTATTCTCATCGGGATCTTAAGCGTTGTTATGTTCTTTATTCTGGTTCTTGCCGTGCGTCGTAGTATGAGGAAAGCTCAGAGCAGTTAAGTCCCGTTACATGCGTGTTACGTGTTTTTCTTTTGTTTTCCCTTTCAGGATGTCCTATAGTAGCTTAGCTCTGGTTCTTTTTCCCTGCGTTTGTTTAGAATATTCTTAGTTTCTTTCCAAGTTCTCCTGTTTTTTATTCTTCGGATATCAGTTCTCTGGACTGGCTGGTCATAAAAGGTTTATCTTTTTCCTGACTCAGGATATTTGGTTCTTTTATTTTCAAATATATTAAAAATTATAATATTTATTATAATTAAAATCAGGGGAATTGGGAAGATATGCAGGCTGAAGAGAGGGGAGTGAATACTGATAGTTCTAAAACTCAGGTAAATGAACCTTCCTCTCATGATAAAAGTCATAGCTCAGGAAGAGAAACGCCAGGGAATTCCCATGAATCTCATGGAGAAAGCGGGAATAAGCCTGCCGGAAATAAACCTGCTGGAAACACAATACATCAGGGACATCCCGAAGATCAAACTATGCTTACCGAAGAGAAATCGCTGGATCACGGTCAACACGAAGAAATGGAGCGAAGCCCTGAGCAGCACGAAGAGATGAAGCATGCAGAAACGGAACACGGACAACAAGGTGAAATGGAACACAAGGCTCATGAACCGCATGCAGGAATGAAACACGAAGGAGCGGAGCATGAGGGTCATGGGGCTGCTGGCGGGAAAGGGCACGGCAACCATCATGCCCATATGCTTGAAGACTTTAGAAGGAGATTTCTCGTTTCTTTAGTGTTAACTTTCCCGGTTTTGCTGCTTTCGTCTACGATCCAGGATTTTTTTAACTTCGAGCTTCAGGTTCCGGGAGCGGATTACCTTAGCTTTTTGCTTTCCTCGGTCGTCTACTTCTACGGCGGGTACCCATTTCTCAGGGGGATAAAAGAAGAACTTTCTGATAAATCGCCCGGAATGATGACCCTTATAGCCATTGCAATCAGCGTGGCTTATTTTTACAGCTCGGCTGTGGTTTTCGGGCTGGATGGGGAGGTGTTTTTCTGGGAGCTTGTAACCCTTATTGATGTAATGCTGCTCGGGCACTGGCTTGAAATGCGTTCGGTCATGGGAGCTTCAAGAGCCCTTGAAGAACTGGTAAAAATCATGCCTTCGGTTGCCCACCTGAAGAAAAATGGAGACTTTGTCGATGTAGAGGTTGACAAGCTAAAAATCGGGGATGAGGTTCTCATCAAACCCGGAGAAAAGGTGCCTGTGGACGGGACAGTTGTGGAGGGGGCAAGCAGTGTCAACGAGTCCATGCTTACAGGGGAGTCGAAACCTGTCACGAAAAAGCCCGGAAACGATGTTATCGGCGGTTCGATTAACGGGGAAGCCGCTTTTGTCGTCAGGGTAGAAAAAACAGGAAAGGACACCTATCTAAGCCAGGTTATTGAACTTGTCAGGACTGCCCAGGAAAGCAAATCAAAAACTCAAGATCTGGCAAACCGAGCTGCGCTATACCTGACAATTATAGCCCTTACTGTGGGAACTCTCACTTTTACTCTCTGGATTCTCTTTGGTCAGCAGCTTGTCTTTGCGCTGGAAAGGGCAGTGACTGTAATGGTCATTACCTGCCCTCATGCCCTTGGGCTTGCAATACCTCTAGTAGTTGCAGTTTCAACGTCTATTGCCGCAAAATCCGGACTTCTCATTCGGGACAGGCAGGCGTTTGAAAAAGCACGCAATCTTCAGGCTATTATTTTTGACAAAACCGGTACACTTACCGAAGGAAGGTTTGGGATCACGGATGTGGTTTCGTTTTCTGGCGAGAAAAACGGAGAAGATAATGAAAGAATCTTAAGCCTTGCCGCCTCGCTGGAAGCCAGTTCGGAACATCCAATTGCGACAGGCATTGTGGAAAGTTCACGGGAAAAAGGGCTGCAAACCCAATCCGTAGAAGAATTCAGTTCTATTCCGGGAAAAGGGGTACAGGGTATGGTTGAAGGAAAAAAGTTCCTTGTTGTAAGCCCTGGCTATCTTGAAGAAAAAGGGCTTACCCTGAAAGACGAGGAAATTGAAGAAATCAAGGCACAGGGAAAGACCGTTGTGTTTCTGCTTGAGGAGGACAGGATACTCGGAGCCCTTGCACTTGCTGATATTGTCAGGAAGGAATCGAGGGAAGCTATCTCGAAACTTAAAAGCATGGGAATTAAATGCCTCATGCTTACGGGGGATAACCGATATGTTGCAGCCTGGGTCTCCCGGGAACTGGGGCTTGATGATTATTTCGCAGAAGTCCTTCCTCATGAGAAAGCTGAAAAGGTCAAAGAAGTTCAGGCTCAGTACATTACAGGCATGGTCGGGGATGGAGTTAATGACGCACCTGCCCTGGCTCAGGCTGATGTCGGAATAGCCATAGGGGCTGGTACGGATGTCGCAATCGAAACCGCTGATATAGTCCTGGTAAAAAACGATCCGAGAGATGTAGTTTATATTATCGGGCTTTCCAGGAAAACTTACTCCAAGATGTATCAGAATCTTCTCTGGGCAACAGGGTATAATCTTTTTGCAATTCCCCTTGCAGCAGGGGTGCTTTATGGATACGGAATCCTGCTGAGCCCTGCTATAGGTGCCGTTCTTATGAGCCTGAGTACCGTCATAGTAGCAGTAAATGCGAGAACTTTAAAGATGGGGTGATTTAGTGTTTGGAATATTCCGCAGTATAAAAAAGATAATCGCTTTAGCCGCACTAGCTTCGGCAGTAGTCGGATTTATCTCAAGACTTATGGGAAAGAAAAAGAAGTAATAAATTTAAGGTTCGGATAGAAAGTTATAGCTCGGGAAATTCACGAAAAGCTGCTGGAAAGGAATTAGCCTCAAGTAAGCTACTAAAAGCAGGTATATTTCACTTTCCAGCTTCTATACAACCTTCGTGTAAGCGCCGGTTCAAACTTTTCTCTTTTTTATTCAATTTACGGTCTCATTCTCTACAGTTGCAGAACCGATTTTGATCTCGCTTTTATGCAGGTTGATTCCGCCTTTATCCTCAATCACAGTTTCCAGTTCATATGTGGAATTTTCCTTTCTTGGGAATTCGAGCACAATAGGATTTTCAGACGAGACATTCCCGTAAAATTTTTTATCAGCAGTTTCGAGGATATTTCCATCTTCCCTGAACTCATAACTCATGTAGCAATCAAATCTGGAGTCCGGGCTTCTTGGAGCGCAGGTAAACACAAACCTGTCTTCGTAGCTGTGGGATTCGCTTACGAATGCGTCAAGAGATCCTTTCCCAATGATGTCTTCTCGATTCACTGCTCCGTTTTCTCCCGGAGGCCGATCAATCAATTGTGCAACTACTAACGCAGTCACGACCAGGAGAATAATCATCAATAATTTGGTTGTATTGCTCATAATAAACCTCGGTCTGAGATCCCGTTTTTTATCTGCCGGGATTTTCCGGTTCGATCTTTCGTCTAATTATAATTGTCTTTGAAAATGTAATTTATTTAGTTTAAAATATGCGATTTAAATGTATAACTTAAATTTTCTCTTGAGTCTTTATCTAAGATGATGAAAATTCCTGAACCAGGTTAGCAGGTCAGTATTTTAAATTTTCTTCAAAATGCCTGAGCCGGAAATCGAGCAAAAAAACGGTGTAGATCACCAGGCCCGCAATTAAAAAAGAAAATCCTGCAAGCGTTTCGTATAAAAGGCCTCCAAGGATTAGCCCGGTAATGGCGGCAAGGCCTCCGAAACTGCTGGCAAACCCCTGTATCGTGCCCTGGCATTTTCTTCCTGCAACTTTCGATAAAAGGGAAAGAAAGGAAGGCCACATAAGCCCGTCTCCAAGTGCGAAAAATCCTGCTGCAAGGTAAGTCAGGAAAAAATTTCCAGGAATGAGAAGTAAAAAATTCGTACCGAGCATAAGGCTTCCAAATATCATAAGGACTGCATCCGAATATTTTCTTGAAGCCCTGGGAAGTACAGTACTCTGTACGATTATCAGAAGCCCGCTAAGTACAGTGAAATAAACGCCCATATCCGCAATGCTCCAGTTAAGAGTTAAAACCGCGTGCAGGGGAAAAGCTGTGTAGAATATACTATAACCAAGATCGATTAGGAAATACAGGCCCAGCATATAAGGAATATCCGGAAGTCTAAGAACTTCCCTGAAATGCGGTTTCCTTGTTTCGTGGGGGGTTTTGCATTCTCTAATCTCATAACCGAAAACTTTTCGTACATTGTCTATTCCTTCAAACCTCTCAAATGCACACTCTTTACTTTCGGGAAGATAAAATACGATTAGCAATGTTCCAATAACCGAGATTGCTATTGCTCCCAGGACAGGGGCTATGTCTCCATATTCTGTCACACTCAATATTCCTGCAAGGGCAGGACCAACTATAAATCCAAGGTTTTCGGAAATCGACATTTTCCCGAAATTCCGACTTCTATTGCCCTCTGAGGTAATATCGGCCAGATAGGCATTGGCTACCGATACATTTCCCCCGGTCAACCCGTCAAGCGCTCTGGCAAAAAAGAGTACTGCAAGGGGCAGGGTAATAGTAAAAGCTCCCAGAACTCTGGAATCGACCTTAAAGAGACTTATAACGGGAAGAAAAAGAACTCCAAGAAAAATAATCCACGAGAGCAGCGTGCCTAGCTGGCTTAAAAACAGAAGTTTTTTACGACCATAAGTGTCAGACCACCTGCCGAGAATAGGGGCGCCTATTAGCTGGAAAGCCGGATATATAGCACTTGCAAGGCCGTAAATGAAAGCATTTCCTCCCAACCTGTTAACAAGAAATACCAGAAACGGGAGCACAATACTGAACCCGAGCGTTCCTATGAAATTGACAGCAAGGATTGGAAGGAGGGAACTGTTTTCTCCGGTATGAGGTTCTGGTTTGTTTTTCCGGTTTCTTTTTTCTTTTTCCATGTCTTCCCTGGGGTTTGTTCCCGAAAACCTTTCCAGACTTTCAGGTTCCCTTCTTCCATAACCGGTATACTCAGCTTCCAAATAATGGCTACTTTTTAAGGATAACTCACTCTTTAATTTTAAGAATATCAGCCCAGGCGCGTTTCCCACACTTAGGGCACTTCACGTACTTTTTGTTCCCACCATTAGGGCTGAGGAAATCTTCAAACGTTGAAACCTCAAACACTTCACCGCATCCGGGACAGAGATAGGCAAAGTTTTTTGTGTGCCATACTACAAGCAGGGAGACGCCTCCGACTATTATAATGAGCCAGAGATACCAGTAATCAGGAAGCAGGAAAACCGATGATATTACAATTATTGCCATGAACACTAAAAGTACCAGAACTGTTCCGTACCAATCGCTCTGTGAGATTCCTCTATACCTGTTTCTGCTCGTAACTGACCCCCCGGTCCTGTTTCTTCCCCTAACATTCTATATTAGAAAATGGAATTTGGGATATTTAATGGTATTTTCGCCCTTTCTCTTCGGGCTAAGTCATCGGAAAACTCTGTAAAACCCAGGATGCTTAAAAACTTACTATGAGAAGGTAAAAATCAGAAATAGTAAAAAGTTGATTGTGCCCGAAACTTGCAGGTTTGATCCGGAACTAGTCCTGACAGCCTTTTAGTCAAAATTATCCGCATAACAAAAAAGTAAAGAAACTCCAATGGAGCCCATATTTTGTTCACTTATTTTGTCTTTACTAATAGTCCCTGAATTTTATCGCCAGAGTACCAGACCTGTACTTCCAGGCGTTCCGGACATTTGCAAAAGGCATTCTGCACAGAGATCTGGGTACCAAGGTCCGGGTCGTCGAGATGCCTCCACTCATCATTGACAAAAAGCCATAAACTTCTTGCGCTGCCTGCGGGATAGGGTATCAGTTCAAGCCAGTACCGAATCGCGATGCCAGTTTCTGCAGTTGCCGCTTGTGTATCCGCTCCCTTTTCATTTTCCGGGACATTCGGCAGGTCTTCAGGTGAAGTCCCAGATTCTGACGAGTTATTTGTCATCTGTTTACCTCTTTTAGTTAAGTGCTATGACGTATAATCTTGCCTGATCTTTCAACTAATACACATATAATTATATATTAGTCTACGAAAATATGTTTAGGAACTAAAATCCCGTAAGGTGTATCCTCCCGACTTTACACCCCCCATCTTCCGTAACCTTGATAGTCGTATTTTCCGGTTTTAAGGTAAAAATAAAAGTTTTAACCTGAGAACCTCAGGTTATGAGCCTGGAATCCAATTTCAGGTCCTGCAAACTTCGTTCTTCCTGAGCCAGTCAATATCAGACTGGTAAAGGAGCCTGAGGTCTTTAAGTCCCAGTTTCAGCATAGCAAGTCGGCTTACCCCAAGTCCCCAGGCAAGAACAGGCTCTTTAATCCCCAGAGGTTCAGTAACTTCTTTCCTGAAAACGCCTGCGCCTCCAAGTTCAACCCATCCCAGGCCGTCCACATAAACCTCGGGTTCCACGCTCGGTTCAGTGTAGGGGAAATATCCCGGGCGGAAGCGAATTTCTTCGAATCCCAGCCTGTGGTAGAATTCTGCCAGTAAACCGAGCAGGTCCGCAAAAGACATATCCTTATCCATTACGACACCCTCAAGTTGTTCGAATTCCGGGGTATGCGTAGGGTCGATCGTTTCCCTGCGGTAAGCTCGGTCAATGCAGAAAGCTTTTACAGGCGGTTCGGGATTGTCTGCGAGATACTTGATAGTGACGGCTGTTGTATGGGTTCTCAGCACATTGCGTCCTGCAAGTTCCTTATCCCAGACTCCTCCCCAGCCGCAGGAGTCGATCTCTCCTCCTCGCTCGTGCATTGCGGCAACCTTTTCAAAGTATTCAGAAGGGAGCTGGCAGGCAGTGTTCAGGTGGAAGGTATCCTGCATATCCCTTGCGGGGTGGTCCTGCGGCTGGAAAAGGGCGTCGAAATTCCAGAAAGAACTCTGGATTATTCCGCCTTTTATCTCGGTAAAGCCCATTTCCAGGAAGATCTGGCGCATCTGCTCTATAAGGCGCCTGTAAGGATGAAGCTTGGCACCGTAAAGGGCTTTCGGAGTAATGTCAAGACGGTAAGGCCTGAACTTTTTCCCTTTCCAGGCTCCACTCTTCAGTAAATCGGGTGTGAGCTGGGCAATTTCCTCCTCAAGCACGAGTCCCCGGGCTGCAAGTGCGTTCCCTGAATCAGTTATGGAAACCGTTCTGAATTTTTCTTCATGCTTTATAATGAGCTTGCGTTTGAGCAGATCTTTTATTGTTCCTTCGTCGGATGCAAGCTCTTCCAGAGTCTTTACTTTGCCTGTGAAAGCCGCAAGCGTCTCCTCATCTTTCTCTGCATTTACTTTTCCGGACGGCACCATCACCCCGTTTTCAACCTTTGCCCATCCTTTTTTTACGAGCCAGCCCGTAGCAATTCCAACCATTTGCGGAGAGAAACGGCTCCTCAGCTCTTCAAGTGAGGTCGGAGCTTTGAGGGAGTCAAGAATCTGGCGCTCAGGAAGCCCGTTTTTTGTGTACTCTTCCCCTTCTTTTGTAAGAGAATAGCGTTCCAGTACCTTTTCGGAAACTGAAACCAGACCTTTTTCCGCAAGCATGAAAGCTGCCTGCATTGCCGCGTCTACCTGCAACCCTGATTTCTCCTCCAGTTTTTCGGGAGTTGCAGACCCCAGCGCCTCAAGGGCAAGCAGGACTTTTTTCTCGTTAATTGTGAGGTTTTCCTGAATACTCATATTATAGTCACATCCTGGAATTTTTGAAAATCCTAAAAACGGTATTTTATGATTACTTTATGGTAATTTAATCTGTAAGTTTATTTTTTGGAGATTATCTTATATTCATCGAGCTGTTCCCTTGCAAGCTCTCTTTTTTCCTGATGGTCTTTCAGGAATTCGGACATTTTTTCGGCTGCAAGTTGCTTGCATGAGCCGCACATCCTGGACCCTGAGATACATTCCTGCCTGATTTCCAGTAATTCCTCATCATCTCCAAGCAGGTGGAAAAGCATTACCTCAAAGACTGAGCATTCTTCAGGTTTTCCACCCAGTTTTTTCTGCTCTTCGAGTGTTACACAGCCTCCAGTTTTTGCCCTCTTTACCTTCTTTGCCCCTTCCTTCGGGTCGTCAGTGAGAGCAATATAGCTGTCAGGAACACTGCTCGACATTTTTCCCCCCTGCAGTCCGCTCATAAAGCGGTGATAGGTGGAGGCAGGAGGAATGAAAGCATAACCTCCGAACTCGGCTGCAACTTCTGCAACGATTTGCTCCAGCATCTTTCTGGTAAGTTTCCAGATTTTTCTGAAAACAAAATATTTTTCGTACTCAACGAATTCGGGCGGCTTGGCTTCTTTCATAAACCTGGAAGCATCTTCAATTTCGGCCAGGTACTGTTCTTTCCTATCAGTTTTTCTGACCTCCGAACCAAGCCTTGTCAGGAACGGATAATCAGGAGTCTGGAGCACATCAATATGCTCTTCGTAGAGTTTTACCTTCCCAGGAATGCGTTTTTTGAGTTCCCGTAAAGCTTCCTTCGGAGCCCCTTTTCCTCTGATGCTGAGATATTTCCATCCGTTTGCGTTTTCCCTTTCCTCGATCCTGAACATATTCATTTTGCCTGCGAGTCCCCTTGTAAGGCGAAGGTGAGGATCCTGGTCCGGACCTACAGGAACTACAACGGGTTTTTGTCCTCCGAATTCTTCCAGCTCAGGCTGGAGAATATCTGCAGCCTGGGTTGCCACACTTATCATGTGAGAGAGGTTTGTTTCTCCTGAAAAACCATATATCGCGCTCAGTTCCGAGAAATTAACCTTGACCCCGAGTTCAAATGCCAGATCTTTTACGCTTTCACAGCCTGACTGGAAGTAAATAAGACCATCGGGCTTGAAACCGAGAGCAATAAGACTTAATATATATTCTTCTGTCCCGATCTCCCTGCATTTTTGCCAGGAAAAGCCGCGTACTGAGAAAGCTTCCCTGTCTGCGATCCCGACAAAAGCCGACGCTCCCATTTGCTGGTGCCAGATTATCTGGTCCATAACCATCTTGTGCCCGAGGTGAACTTTTCCCGAAGGCATAAAACCGTCCATAACAGAAAAAGGAGCACCTGTGCGCATAGCCTCTGCAATCTGTTCATAATCACGGTGCCCGAAGATGACCCTTCTCCGCATGTACGTGCTTGGGGAAGGAACTTCCGGAAGAATCTCATCAAAAGGAGAAATCCCGAATTCTTCGAATAATTTGGAATAGTCAGTAATGTCGCTTGAACTCCATGGGTCAAGTTTATTAGTCATTAAATCCCTCATTGCTGTCGTTTCCTGAAGAAACACCTTCGGAAGGCAGCCTTTTCTTGCTGGAAACAACTAAAGATATGAACGCAGTTCCAGCTAAATCTCTCTTTTAAAATACCTGCTTATATGTAAATGTTTATCTTCGGGCACCGCCCGATTGAAAAAAAGGCTTAAAGGAATCTAAATATGCCAGAGAGAAACGCAGTAAAAGGATACCATGAACAGCTTATTCAACTTCACTTTCCACAAACTTTTTCGAAAGGATAAGGTAACTTTGCTCCTGCCGGAATCCTGTCAACGAATTTAAGAAATTCCGGATCATGCATAGGACTCAAACTTTTCTGCTTCTGGAAGTAAGGGTAACTCCTGATTTTCTGCCAGGCGTTTTTTAAGGATTCCTCTTTTATGTTCCCAAAACTGAAAGGCGGATAAGGACCGGGTTTTACATCTCCGTCAGCCGTTATATGCATCCAGCGCCTGCCTTCCATCGCACTCAACATTTTCCCTTCGAAATAAGTATTCGCAAACATGCGCGGGCCGTCCGGGCTGGCATTTATTCTCTGGTACATATCAAGAATGGTTTTTCGGTCTCCATCCGTAATAACAGGTTCTTTCCTAGTTTTCGGCATGGATTCCCATACCGAAAATTCATGGACTCCAAGTTCCGATGCAAGGGCGTAGAGAGCCGGGAGCTCCTGAATATTTGAGGGAGAAACATGTGTTGTCATTACAACCATGAGCCCGGCTTCAAGTGCCAGTTTTACGGCAGAAACCGCTTTTTCATATGCTCCTTCGGATTTTCGGACAGCATCGTGCTTCTTGGGGTCAGTGGAGTAAATCCCGACCATCAGGGAATGAAGCCCCACTTCTTTAAGGCGGGAGGCGGTCTCTGCTGAAAAGTCCGTGCCCCAGGTTGAACAGTTTACTATAGCCCGCTTTTTGTCCACGTACCGGATTAGCTCAAAAATTTCTTCACGCAGCAGGGGGTCATTCTCGGTAAATGTGATAATGAAAGTGCCGTATTCAAGGGCTTCATCTATTATTCTCTTTACAGTGCTCGCATCAAGCTCGTCTGCAACCGTCCCTGACGCATATACTGAGCTGTTCTGGCGGGTAAGTTCAATGGATACGGTTTCAGGAATGTATCTCCCGAGAGCAATCTGGATCTCAGAAAAAATAAGGCGCTTGAAGACCGGGCCCGGTATCGGTGGAAGCCAGGCTGAGGGAATTACCCTGTCTTCCTTCACAAGGGCCAGCTTTTCCTCTTTCAGGCGGGAATTTATCTTTTTCAGAATAGGATTGCAAGCTGTTTTCAAGGTCCCGCTTGCCGTAAGCTCCAGGTTCTCCACTGCATACCGAAGGTTTACTGATAGCCCGGGCATTGAAAGGATTTCTATATTTTTTTCCTCTGCTGCAATTTTTTTCAATGAAACTTCCGGCGCATCCTTTTTTTCAGAAGTCATTTCTCCTCACAGCAAGTCTTTTTAAAAAGAATTGATTGAAAATGGTTAATAGTATAAAAGAAGAATTTTAAATGCTCGGGCACGAGAACTGATGTAATCGGCCTGAGCTGCCTTAAGTGTATTTATACTTATATTAGAAAATAAACTTAAACCTCAGACCCTTTCTGAAAAGGCGAGGTTTCCGCTGATTTTCTTTATTTTTACTTTGACCACGTCGCCTTTTGCGGCTCCGGGCACGAAAACCGTATACTTATCGATCTTTGCTATCCCGTCACCTTTGGACCCGACAGCATCGATCCGGAGCTCATAGGTTCCGCCTTCTTCGATAGCATCCCTGACAACCACATTGCTGACCTTTCTCTTCTTGACAGGTCTGTGAGCCCCGCAAGCCGAACATTTCAGGATAAGTACCCTTTCCACCCTGACAAGCTGGGTGTCCGGGCGTCCGCATTCCGAACACATAACGTATTCGTCTACATAAGCCTGAATGTTATCTGAAAGCTGAGCTCTCGTAAACCTTCCCTGGAAGACTGCGCGTGTGCCTTCTATTTTCCCTGCAGTCCCCAGTTCCCTTGTGAGATATTTCATCAGGTGGTCAGGGTCCCGGTTAAGGATATCTGCAATATTTCCGAAGTTCTCCAGAATTGTGGTCTTGCCTTCGGAGAAGAGCCTGGGCTCAGGGATTACGAATCGAGCATCCGTAGTCTCGGTGTCAGGCATTTTTGCCATTGCACGGTTCAAAAGCTCTTCGTAATCGTACATATTATACTCCTTTTGATGTTAGCATTTAACTGATTACTGTACCAGTTCTGCCCCTCGATCGACAACGATTCTACAGGGGGTTGGCAGCTTCTGCCCTGCATGCCAGAGAGCTTTCTTTGCGGCCTCAAAATTCTGCTTTTCAACAGCCACTGTAAAGATCTTCTGCATCGGGTTTACCCTTGCTGCGGTACCTACGTTCTTTCCAAAAGCCCTGCGCATTCCACTGGATACACGGTCAGCACCAGCGCCGGTAGCCTGCTTGTTTTCCCTGAGTACTTCATGGGGATAAACACGGAGCTTCATGTAAAAGCCCATCTTTCCGGCATCTGAAGTCAGGTGCCTGTTCGCTGTAATACGGGCTGCTTCAAGCGCAGTGTGCCTTATCTGGCACTTTTCTTCCACAAGCAGGGAGATTCTTATCGGGAAGGTAGTGTTTGCTTTGTCTCCCATGTCATAATGAATAACCTGACTGCCTGGAACACCGCCCATGTATTTTCTTCTGGTAAATGAGCGCTGCCTTACGTTTCTGTACATACTTCCTGGCTTTCGTACCATAAGCTTGATTCTCCTGAAAGATAATGAGTTTAACTTAGTTTAGTTTAATTCAGTTTAATCGAGTCTAATCGAAATTTATTGTAACGGATTGCTTTCCGCATATAAACGTTTGCATCAAGTTCTCAAAAAACCGTTTAGCAAACCACTCAGTATGAGATATGTGCATATAGAGATACCTGCCTATATTTACATTTATCTGTAAACCGGTCCTGGCGGATTTTAGCAGGAAATTGCATTCCCTTGCCCTTTTGCCCTTTAAAAGTATCAGGGCCTGAGATTTTGCTTGAAATTCGTAACCCCTGAAAGTTTGCATATTCCGGGCGTATGTGACTTACTCCCTACTACTTAGTGGTTTATAAATTTTATTGATGGTTCCGGATATTTTTCAAAGAATCCCGCAAGCAGCCCGAAACAGCCTGAAAGCATCATGCTTCCAAAAGGTGCGGCAAAATGCAGTTTATTTGATATCTCCTTCCTGACCCCGGTCTCTGAAAGCTTTTCAAGCATCTCCCTTTTCGGGCCTGTGACCATTATAGATCTAACCTGCTCAAAGCCTGGAGCCTCCCTTACATACGCCCCGTGCCCTCCATCCTCAAATACTTCGTCAAAACCCAGGCTCCCGTCGGCAAGCCTTATAATATAGTCCTGAAGCTTTTCCGGGTTCATACTGGAAGTGTGATGCTCAAAAAGCGCTGTGATCCTGTTTTCGGTCACAAGGGCACCCAGAGTATGACCGTTACCGATATTAACCACGAGCGAAGGCTGAATTGCGGCAGGGTCGGTAAGAGCCCCGAAGATAGCTGCAGGGCCGGTATCCATAAAGACAGCCCGGGTATCTGGCCTCCCCACGAATTTAAGGAGGGAATCTGCCTGAGCTTTCATTCTGGTAAAAGCCTCAGGAATTTCTTCAGGCGTGTATACAAAATATTCAAGCTTTCCTCCCCTGTCAATAAACTCTTTGAAAAGTTCAAATCTGTAGACCCTGTTGCTCTTATCTGGAGCATTCCCGTGATCCTGCACTGCTACAGCATAGTTTTCAGGCATGTAAACCCCAAAAGCCAAAAGTGCGGACGAAACCGATTCCGGATCGAAATCCTCCATAATAATATTCAGTGCGCTCCCTTCACGCGTAAGCTGATTTGCCTCTTCCTCCGTAACAATCCGAACCCCAAAAGCCTTCACCTTCTCGATATTATCATGGATGGTCAGAGCAGCCTGTTCAGTAGCATATACAGGAAAACCTGCCTTCAGATGAGCCCGGATGGCAAATGCAGAAGGCCCTCCACCCATTATGTTTCCGGTAAGCACTATTGCTTTTCCTTCTCTAGTCGCTTTCCGAATCTTCTCTGCAATAATCCTGGTCGGAGCAGGCATTACCATAATCAGGCTATTTTCCGGCTCTTTTTCCGAATCAAAAAGCAGGATATCCTGCGTACCTGTTCCTATGTCCGCTGCAAGTATACGCATACCCGTGCATTGGCTGATAAGGTATTAATATTTGGTCCGGCCAGTCAAGCCGCGGATCAAACGGGCGAGCGTTTGTGCATTGGCTGACAAGATATTAAACTATAGGCAGGCAAGTAGAAGTAAGTACAAAACTGGATAACAGGAACATATAAACAGCAATCCGGATAATAGAATTTCAGATAATAGAAAGCCGGATAAAGTATCAAAAATGGAGAGCGTTATTTTCATGAAAGAATCCACCCCGGAAATCCACAAAAAAAAAGCAAAAAAATCCTTTTCTTTTGCCCTGATTACGATTTCTACCTCCAGGTATGAAAAGTACGGAAATTCTGCCTCGCCAGAAGAAGCTGAAGACCTTTCAGGAAAGGCTATGAAAGAGCTTCTTGAAGCGGCTAACCATGAAGTCACATTCTACAGGCTCGTTCCCGATGGAAAAATCCAGGTAATAGAAGCTGTGCTTTCCGCGCTTGAAAGTTCCGCAGATATTGTAATTACAAGCGGGGGCACCGGGCTTGCACCAAAAGACCTTACAATCGAGTCTATAACTCCTCTTTTTGAGAAGGAAATCCCGGGCTTCGGAGAACTGTTCAGGTACAAAAGTCTTGAAGATATAGGGACGTCCGTAATCCTCACACGAGCCTCAGCAGGCGTAATTACAGGAAAAGCGGTATTTTGCCTACCTGGTTCGCCAAATGCCGTAAGGCTGGCCCTTTCTGAAATTCTCATCCCTGAAGCCGGGCATATTGTCAGGCATGTAAGGGAATGAGCTTCCCTTTTTGCCCTGCTCGTTTTTATGGCAGTTTTTTGTTACCTCTACCTGATCTTTCCATAAGCTGGCGGATCAATAGCTAACGTAAATATGATTTGCAATCTCTCTGTCAACGGCATACCTTGTCTGATCCACCTCAAAAAGATATGACGGAGAGCGCCGGAGCAAAGTAACGGGCATGCCTGGCAGAATGCCCATTGATACAAGCTTTTGCAAAATGCCGGGGTTTTTAGTCTCAAGGTGTGAGATCTTTCCGGTCTTTCTGGGCTCCATTGCGCAGAGCGTTGTAGTTTTCAGGGCAAGGTGTGAGCTTTCCATTAACATTTTAAAAACTTCCTTATAGATTGTATTATCTTTGCTTCTTTTACAAGTTCGTATCCGCAGTTGGGACAGCACTGCTTGTTGCAGCTGTGAAGCTTTCCGCAGCCGGTACATTTCGTTTCGTCAGCTTTCTCAAATTCGTTTCCGCAAAGAGGACACTTCACAGGCTTACCCCCAGCGCGGTCAGTAAAGTATTTACAATAAAACCTGTGAGGAACGCAAATGGGAAAATGAATCCCGAGATTACAAGGGCTGTTTTCAATCCCCTCTCCTTTACTGTCATCATAAACTGGGCTATGCAGGGCATGAAAAGGGTCAGAGTGACGGCTGCAACTACGAGCTGCAAACCTGTCAGCAGTCCTGAATCATACATCCCGTAAAGTCCGGCTGCCCCGAAATCTCTTCTGAAGAAGCCGAAGAGAAAGACATCAGCCGCGTTGGGAGGCAGGCCAATCCAGACTGTCGGGTATTCCATCACTTTTAAGGCAAGGTCAAAAATGCCTGTCAATCTTCCTATCCAGATCAGAATGCTTGCCACAACAAAAAGGGGCAGGACTTCAAGGAAGTACCAGTGCATCCTTGAGTAGGTTTTCACCAGTATATTCGAGAGTTTCGGACGCCTTAGAGGAGGCATTTCAAGTATGAATGTAGGGGCTTCTCCTGGCAGGATTCTTGATGCCAGGTAGCCTATCAGGATAAACTCAAGCACTATAACACCTGCCCAGATAGGCAGTGCTTTCGGATTTCCTGAAAGGATTGAAAGGATTATGCCCAGTTGTGCCGAGCAGGGTATTGCAAGTGCCAGCAGAACATTCGCAATCAGTCTTTCCCTTTTCGTCTCAAGGGTCCTGGTGACCATAGTAGCCATTGTGGAACAGCCAAATCCAAGCACCATAGGAATTACTGCTCTTCCGCTGAGCCCGATCTTTTTGAACATACTGTCAAGTAGCAGGCTAAGCCTTGGGAGGTATCCGGTATCTTCAATGATAGAAAATACCAGGAAAAAGGCTCCAACTATAGGAAGTATGAGAGCAATTGCATACGTTACCGCCTGGGTAAAGATTCCGTATTCTCCCACAAAGAGGTCCTGCAAGGCAGGATAGGGCACAAAGGATTCAAATAATGAAGTTACCAGCGGGTTTATATATTCTCCAAATACCGTGTTTTCCAGAAGATCAACAACAGTCCCGGCTGCAAAGACGCCTACAAACTGGTAGAGCCCGAAGTACAGGACTAGAAATAGTACAGGTATACCGAGCACAGGATGGATGAGAATATTGTCTATTTTCTCAGAGAAAT
Organism: Methanosarcina sp. MSH10X1; assembly: GCF_004099695.1. Taxonomy (GTDB): domain Archaea; phylum Halobacteriota; class Methanosarcinia; order Methanosarcinales; family Methanosarcinaceae; genus Methanosarcina. Next base: position 132,492 of record NZ_SCHL01000002.1, read on the forward strand.
CAATATTTCTTTGCTGGGTCCTTTTCTTTTTACCTGGTCCTGCATGCTTTGTTTCTTTTTCGGGTTTAACTTTTTCCTGTCCTGTGCAGGCAGAATGTCCTTTTTTCCAGCTGCCTTTCCCTGTCAATGTTACTGCAGCTCTTACGCGGTTTTCCCTTTCCATCCTCTCAGGTATTTCCATAACCTGTTCCACGATTCCGTTTACACTTTCCTGACGTTTCAGCGTGAAGAAGTAGGAAAGGGGGACTGCTGATAACTTTGAAGCTTCTTCTATAAGCTTCAGGATTTCTTCATAGTTTTTTCCGTTACCTGCTCTCCCGTATTCGGGTGATTTCTCAGCCCCGGGCAGATATTCAAGGGCTGTCCTATCTTCCTGAAGCAGCAGGAGTGAGATAGCTCTTTTTGAAATCCCGGTTTCTTTTGCGTGACCAAGCAGACTTTCAACGGCTTCGATGTATGGTTCGGTCTCTATCCCGTAATCGAGTTTTTGGAATTTCTTGATACTCAGGGCATAGTATTCAGAATTATACTCCGAGATTGCAGTTTTAAGGTCTTCTACTCCTTTCCCTTCGCTTGAAACCGTTCCGATTACCGGGATTCCGAGAATCCGACTGAGTTCAGGTATATCGATTTCAATTCCCCTTTCTTCAGCCTCATCCATCATGTTCAGCACAAGGATAAGAGGAAGCCCGGCTTCAAGAAGCTGCAAGGTAAAAGAGAGCATGCGCCTGAGGTTACGGGCATCCAGCACGTGGAGGTAAACAAGAGGCTCTTCCTCAAAAACCAGAAGCTGGGAGACCCTCTCTTCTTCACTTACAGGAAGCAGGGAGTACATTCCGGGCGTATCAATGACCTCGTATTCCCTTTCTCTTATCCTTGTCTTCCCACGGCTGATTTCGACTGAGGTCCCCGGATAATTGGAAACCAGTGTATAGCTTCCGGAGAGGGCATTAAAAAGGCTGCTTTTCCCAACGTTAGGATTCCCGATGAGTACAACTTTCGGAAGCCCTTTTCCCGGAGCACACCCCTTATTTCCGCAACAACATTCTCCTTCAGGACAGATAACTGGCAGTTTCATACTTTTGCTCTCATTTTTTAGGTAGACCTAATTTCAGATTTATTCGCATTTAGGCGTACCTAATATTTAAGGCTAATGCAATTGAGCCATTCTCTCAAACTGCCTGTCCGGAAAACAGATACTTGTAAAATTTAAATAAAAAGTTTTTAGCTTAACTCTTAATTTAATTTTTAATTTAATTTTTAATTTAATTTTTAATTTAATTTTTAATTTAATTTTTAAATCTTAAAATTAGATTTTAGCTTAGGTCTTTAACTAAATCTTCAGTTTATACCTACGAGCCAACGACTTGAGGGTCTTATGTTGCCGTTTATTTAATTTCAACTTCTCTGCTCATGTCCCTGTAATATTCGAACAGTTCTTCTCCCCATTTTATTGCTTGCGGTTCGAGACTTATCACATACTGACGATCAAACCTACCGCTCTCGTTAAACAAGCCTAGAATCATTATCCTGTCAACCGCAGTAATAAGTGCAGGAATCTCCATTTTTTCTTTTTCAAGGATGTAAAGGCTTGTATTTTCCTTTTTGAGGAATTCTCTCCCTTCCTCCTTGAAATCTTCTATAAGCCGTAAGTATACAGCTTCGCTCAGAGCAAGGGAAATTTCAATGCCCTTTTTCGCCAGGTTGAGAAAAAGCGCCGGAAATTGAGGGTGGAAATAAGAAAAAAAGATGTGTATACAGCTTGAATTTGAAAGGTACTTTACAAATTCCGGATTCAGATCAAATGTATGGCTCAGGTCCGGTTCTATAAGGCGATAATCTCCAAGTTCACTGATCCTTTTTACAAGGTGGGGCGGAATAGGGGCAAGCTTCCGGTCAGCCCAGAAATCTTCATTTTTCTCGAACACTGACAGAGTATCAAGCAGGGGCTGCATTTTTTCTACAATAATTTCCCCTATTGTGCTGAGCCGGTATAATCCGTCTTCATGTATTACCAGATCCTCTTCTTTCAACTTCTTTATCTGCGGAAGAAGAGCCGTTCTGGGCACCTGAAGTTTCTCAAGTATCTCTTCAATATCCTTTGGGCCTTCTTTTAGGAGCAGAAGAAAATCCTTTCTCTTCTCTGAAAACAGGATAAGATCAAGCAAGCCGGAATTCATTTTACAGTCGCCGTCCTGAATTAGAAAAAAAGTTCCGTTCACCGGTTACGTTTTTACGGTTACGTTTTTTATAATCCTTAATGAGTGCCAGACTGCTAATAAATGTGTCGAAATTGTTTAAAGATCCCGGTCTGCTGCTTATAAAATTATGAGGACAGTAAAACTTAGCGAACTAACGGACTGACGTCCTGCTATAGGCTTTATTTTCCTTTTTATCTGAGTGCCAGTTCGAGTTACGAAGCCTGGCTGACTGCCAGATTGAATCTGGAAAGTTTACTGACTTCTTCCGGATTTACTAGGAAACGTTGATATAGGTGCTGGTGAGAAAAGGGAGAAATCCGGATGAATTGTAAATAATCCCGGATAAATGACAAATAACTTTCAGAAGCAAGTAATCTTTTTATTATTAATCGTATAATTTTTTCATAATAAAATTATAATAATATGAGTAACAATATAAGTGTTTCATAATTGGCATAATGAGTTTACACCTGCCAATGTGAGGAAAGGCAATGGAGAAAGAAAAGTTATACAGGTTGAAAGCCGAAGCAAACCAGCTCTCCCCTATTCTTAATATCGGGAAGAACGGGGTAACGGACACTCTGGTCGAAGAACTGAATAAGCAGATAAAAGCTAACAGGCTTGTAAAGGTAAGGGTATTGAAGAGTGCGGAAGAAGGAAAAGATTTACAGGCTATCGCGGAAGAAATTGCAGCTTCTACAAGATCCACCCTTATCGAGGTACGAGGAAGGACTGTAGTTCTGTACAGATAAGAATCCAGGCGCAGGAACTATTTCCTGACTCCGATTTTTAGCGAACCTCCCCATATCCTGCCTATCTTCAATTTCGTAAAAATAACTCCCCGTTTTTTAAAATGAAGAATAAGGTTTTTCCGTAGAATACCTGTATAGGTTAAAGTCTATATGTATGCAGTTGCTTAATATAAAATTGTTGTTATCTCGTTATGTTGGTAAGTTATTTATGCTGCAAAAGCAACTTCGAGTTGCAAAATTATTCGCATGCGATTACGGATATTTCATTATTTCAGGTTAATCCCCCTATAAGTTGTATAAGAGTTAACGGATGAATAAATGGAATTATCGTATATGAACTTAAAATTCCATCATATTTGCACTTAAAGTGCCTGGAAGTTCCTTGAAACGGTTGAGTTGGGGTATTTCTCCTTTTGTTTTCAGATACATCAGGGCAGAGCAAACCCCCACCCTCCGGAGAGATTGTTATGCTTGAAGATGAATATCAACTTGAATTTTTCAAAAATAACGGGTTCGTCCGGAAGCAGTGCCAGTCATGCGGCAAGTTCTTCTGGACACGCGACCTTGATCGAAAGACATGCGGAGATGCGCCCTGCGATCCTTATTCTTTTATAGGGAGCCCGGTCTTTTCCAGGGAATTTGATATCTCCCAGATGCGTGAGTATTACCTCTCCTTTTTTGAGGAAAGGGGTCATACAAGAATTGATCGTTATCCTGTAGTTGCCCGCTGGAGGGATGACATTTATCTTACCATTGCATCCATTGCAGACTTCCAGCCTTTCGTAACCTCAGGGCAGGTTCCCCCGCCTGCAAATCCCCTCACAATTTCCCAGCCCTGTATTCGCCTGAATGACCTGGACTCAGTGGGCAGGAGTGGACGCCATCTTACAAACTTTGAGATGATGGCACATCATACCTTTAATAAAAGGGATCACGAGATTTACTGGAAAGAACACACCCTGGAACTCTGCGACGAGCTCCTGAACTCGCTTAAAGTAGATCCTTTTGCCGTAAGTTACAAGGAAGAGCCCTGGGCAGGCGGAGGAAATGCAGGACCCTGTGTCGAGGTCATCGTACACGGGCTTGAGCTTGCTACCCTTGTTTTCATGGACCTGAAAGCCGACAAAAAAGGCGATATCCTGATCAAGGGTGAGACGTATTCGAAGATGGACAACTACATCGTGGATACGGGATACGGGCTTGAACGTTTTGTCTGGGCTTCAAAGGGTTCCCCTACGATTTATGATGCGCTTTTCCCTGGCATAGTAAACGAGCTCATGGAACTTGCAGGGCTTGAGCATGAACTTGATAATTCCGAGTACGCAAACATCCTGGCTCAGAACGCTCGGCTCGCAGGGCTCATGGATGTCGGCGAAAAGGCAAACCTTATGGAACTCAGGAAAAAGGTTGCCTCAAGTATTGGAATGACTGTGGATAAGCTCTCGGCTATAATGGAACCCGTAGAAAAGGTCTATGGAATTACTGACCACACACGCTGTCTGACTTTCATGCTTGGGGACGGAATTATTCCCTCAAATGTAAAGGCAGGGTATCTTGCCAGGCTTGTCCTCAGGCGGACTTTACGAATGATGGGCGATCTTGATATCCGTACTCCTCTTTCCGAGATCGTGGATATGCATATAAAGAATATGCCGGAATATCCGGAGTTCAGGGATAATTTCCCGGTCATACAGGATATTCTGGAGTCTGAGGAAGAGAAATTCAACAATACAATGGAGAGAGGCCGCAGGATCATTCAGAAATCGGCGTCCCATTTCAAGAAGTCCGGGGAAAAGATTCCTCTATCCCAGTTAACCGAGCTTTATGATTCCCACGGAATCCCGCCCGAAATGGCAAAAGAAGTTGCAGCCGAAATCGGGGTAGGTGTAGAATTCCCTGACAATTTTTATTCCATTATTGGTGAACTGCATAACAAGGCCGAAGAAAAGGAAACGGAAGTTGTTCCTTTTGCAGACCGGATTAAGCACCTCCCCAAGACGAAGCGAAGTTTCTATGACGAACCCACTCGGCTGGAATTCGAGGCTGTTGTGCTGGATGTCTTTGACAACCATATAGTACTGGATAACACATTCTTCTATGCTGAAGGCGGAGGACAGCCTGCGGATATAGGAACAATTAGTGCAGGGTATGCGGTGTACAGGGTTGAGGACGTCCAGGTCTACAACGGCGTAATCGTACATACTGTAGAAAATCCTGATGAGGAGCTTGAGATTACCAAAGGCGATATTGTCACTGGCAAGGTGGACGAAAAGCGCAGGATGACCCTTGCGAGGCATCACACGGCAACGCATATAGTAAACGATGCAGCCAGGAAGGTTCTCGGAAAACACATCTGGCAGGCAGGTGCCCAGAAGTTTGAGGATCATTCAAGGCTTGACCTTTCACACTACAAACATATCTCCCCTGAAGAGATCAGGCAAATCGAACTTCTGGCAAACCTCACGGCTATGGAAAACAAGCGGGTTATCACGGAATGGATGCCGAGGACTGAAGCTGAGCAGGAATATGGCTTTGGGCTCTATCAGGGAGGAGTGCCTCCGGGAGATAAGATCAGGATTGTAAAGGTCGGAGACGATGTGGAAGCCTGCGCAGGTACGCACTGTGTCAGTACAGGTATCATTGGCCCGATTAAAATCCTGAAGACCGAGAGAATCCAGGACGGCGTGGAGAGAATTGAGTTTGCAGCAGGCGTTGCAGCCGTGCGTGCCATGCAAAAACTGGATTCTCTGCTGACTGACTCCGCAAAGACCCTGAGCGTGCCTCCCGAACAGCTTCCGGCAAGTGTCGAGCGCTTCTTCGGGGAATGGAAAGACCTTAAAAAGGAAAATGAGAAACTCAAGGAAGAACTCGCCCGCGCCAGAGTTTACAGTTTGCTTGGAGAAGCTTCCGAGGTTGCCGGCCTCAAGGTTATTGCCGAATTCATTCCAGGGGCTGATTCCCTTGAACTCCAGAAGATCGCCACTGAATTCCTGAAACAAGAAGATGTGGTAGCTCTTCTTGTAAGCGATGTCGAAGGAGTTAAAGTCGTTGCGTCTGCCGGACAAAAAGCCCTGAACTGTGGAATCAATGCCGGAAGCCTTGTCCGCGAGATGTCAAAGCTTGTCAGTGGTGGCGGAGGCGGAAAGCCTGCCCTTGCTATGGGCGGTGGAACGGACCCTTCAAGAATTCAGGACGCACTTGCCCGTGGGCTTGAACTTGTAAAAGAAGCCTGCAAGGAAGTTTGCAGGTAAATCCGGACCGAAGTCTACAGCTAAGTCTGAAATTACCGGGTTTTTGAATCCCGGTATTTCTTCTTTATTTTTCTCGTTTTTTCAATTTTTGGCAATTTTTCTCTCTTAAATTTTTCAAGCCAGCCCTGTTTTCAGTCATTAAATATAACTTCACAAAGGATTGCAGTTCCGTCTTTTACAAAGAGATGTACGGTTTTATTTCCTTCGAGGCCCTTTTCAACCTCGTTCCTGACTTCCCAGTAATCTTCGGGCTTCACACCTGCCCTGAGTACAACACTCCCGATATTCCGGCCTTTCAGGAATTTATTGATCTCTTTTGGTTCAAAAGGACAGACTTTGAGCACCAGATAATGATTTTTGATCATGGACTGCTTTATCAGGGCATCCGAGGTCAGTAAAAGCCTCTTTTTGTCAATCCTGAAGAGCTCGAAAGCTCCCATAAAAGGCCCTGCCACCTGCATCATGGATTCCGCAAGTTCTGGTAACAGCCTGGCTGCAACCACAGACGGCTCAGGCTCATAGGCGCAGAGTTTCATTTTTTCAGTTTCCTTTACCTGTGGGAGTGCCCCCGGCTTTGGAACCAGCCCTTCTCCTGCAGGCAGAGCCACAGCCATGCGGTCATACTGTTTCAGCCCTCCGAAGTAAAGGGTAAGCCGATTGAGCTGCCCGTCCAGTGATATATACTCTTTTTCACAGTCAAAAGGAATCCTTTCAGGCGGCATCTGGGGCGGGGCTTCAAAGGCAAAATTCCGGGTCTTCTCCCCATACGCAGCCAGTACATTCGGAATCCCCGGCTCAAGGCTTGAGACCTGCCTTTCGCTTTCTTCGGGCGGGCGGAAGGGGTCCGAAAATATTACATCAACAGCCGGGATCTGCTCAATAACCTTCGGGTCAAGGGCATCCCCGCAGATAAATTTCACATTTTCAAGCCCGTACATCGCGCAGTTCTGTTTCGCATACTCGATTTTTTTAGGGTCGATTTCCACTGCATATACGAACTCGCACTGCTGTGCAAAAAAGACGGTCTGCCCTCCTATCCCGCAGCTAATGTCAGCAAGAGTTCCGGCTCTAAGGCGCTGTGCCCTGTAGCGGGCAATGGGCTCAGGGGTTGCGAAGCGCAGGCTTTCCTTATCCCCATGCAGGGGCTTTTCAAATTGTTTTCTCCGTGCCACGTCGATCAGGAAATAGTAGATAGTTTATGGGATTTAAAAGCAACTGAAAAAAAGAATAGTTGAGTTTTTATTCTACTTCAGAAATAATCACGACATAATTCTTCCCATATTTTTCAGCACAGGCGGGACAGGTTGTATACCACATATACCATTTTTTAATTTCCAGGTCCTTGCCTTCGGCATAGTCTTCAAAGTCCCTGCACCACTCTGCGGTTTTTTCAAAATTCCCTTCATACACTTTGCTCAGAAATTTTCCGCTGAGTGTTACGTTTTCAGCGCTGACAACCTCTTTATCAACAGCCAGATAAAGATCCATGTTACTTTCCGAGGTATGGTCCGACAGACAGAGCCAGTCCGGCATTTCTGCCCCTTCCCTTGCAACTTTCTCGATCATCCTCGTTATTACCTCTCCAAAGTTCAGAGGCATGTAAAACTGCGTAATAACCGAATCTTTAATGAATTTCTTATTGTTCCATTCAAACACTTTCCCGTCCCAGGGGGCGGGATCAAACCGAGGACAACATTCCTGAGTCTGAATTTGGCTGCTCATAATTTTTCACCCTGTTAAATAATAACTTCTTGAGGTATTTTAGGCTTTGGTTTTAGCTTTTATCGCGAAGTTTCTTCTTGATATAGCAAAGAACCAGCAAAAATGAATAGATTAGAGAAAGTACTAAGTATCTACTAAATAACTAAATAAATAATTTCATACAAAGTTGTTCTCTTTTGCCAGAATCTCTCTGTATTATTCAAAAACTTCTTTGATTAATTAATTGTTTAATCGCATTTGCATGATATGATCTTAAATCAGTTTTTACGGAGTAGTAACTTGATGTATGAGAGAAACCTGATGTATATTACTTCTGAACCCAAAAACGATGTTTATAGGCGCCTGATAGATCTGGCTTTTGATTTATGTGATGAATTTACTCTCGTTATACGTAAAGAAATTAAATTAAACGATAAAGGTAAGTCCATATTGGAAAAACTAAATGATCATTTAATAGAAATGAAAAAGCAATCGGAATGGCCAGGCACAATACTTGGATGTGGGCGTCTTGCATATGTTTATCATTACCATACCAGTCCGGAAGCCAGAGAGATAATAAAAGAGGTTTCAAATTCATTATATGGATGGGTGCAGTGTGATTTTCCCGAAGATTTGAGTTTTTATAAGAGTGGTAAACCATGGCTGGTAAATACAGCTCATGAAAGAGATAGCTATATTCTTAGCGAAGACGAGTCTGAAATAGACAGAGTCACGAACATAAAAGGTCTTAAGCTAAGAAAAGCAAGCAGGGAATTTGAAACCTTGTCTGATTGGTATTGATGAAGATCGGGGTTTCAATCCTTGTTTTAGTGGATCTTGCTCACGAATGGATGTTCTCCTTATCCCCGAGAGCAGGCCTGCAAAAGTTTCAATCCTTGTTTTAGTGGATCTTGCTCACGAATATTTAAAGTTTTAAAAGTTACTCCCTTTTCGATTAAGTTTCAATCCTTGTTTTAGTGGATCTTGCTCACGAATTCCCATAATCGACAGCATAAGCCTTCCCGTACTTTTTCACGAATGGAGGCGGTATAATTAGTGTATTTAATCGTGGAAAGTTTCAATCCTTGTTTTAGTGGATCTTGCTCACGAATAGAAAAACGCGGATTAAGAGAGCGAACGCTTAGAGTGTTTCAATCCTTGTTTTAGTGGATCTTGCTCACGAATGTGGAACTGCCTGAACCGGTCCCAACTGTTGTGTTTCAATCCTTGTTTTAGTGGATCTTGCTCACGAATGAGATAGTCCAGGAGCTCTTCAAGTGGAAGGACAAACTGTTTCAATCCTTGTTTTAGTGGATCTTGCTCACGAATAATGGCACACTAAAAAGAGGTGCAGCAACTCAATATTGTTTCAATCCTTGTTTTAGTGGATCTTGCTCACGAATCTTTCGCAGGGTTCATAAATGCCATAATAGGTCTCTTGTTTCAATCCTTGTTTTAGTGGATCTTGCTCACGAATTTTTTAAAAAACAATTAAAAAACAGTTTGAAAATAAGTTTCAATCCTTGTTTTAGTGGATCTTGCTCACGAATGATTTTATAGCAGTTCTCTTTATTGAGCTTATTAAGTGGTTTCAATCCTTGTTTTAGTGGATCTTGCTCACGAATGATTCATGATATTGACCGAAGAAGAGAGCTTTTAGAGTTTCAATCCTTGTTTTAGTGGATCTTGCTCACGAATATCAAAAAGGGGCTGCAAGGCTTCCCAGGCTGTCCGTTTCAATCCTTGTTTTAGTGGATCTTGCTCACGAATGAGAGGAATACGAGCTTGCGTTTCTTTTGGGACAAGTTTCAATCCTTGTTTTAGTGGATCTTGCTCACGAATATGATTTCTTTAGCACATTCTATATATATGGAGGGTTTCAATCCTTGTTTTAGTGGATCTTGCTCACGAATCTAAGTCTGACCAGGCCAACAAAGACAAATGCAAAGACGTTTCAATCCTTGTTTTAGTGGATCTTGCTCACGAATAAGGGGGTTTTATGGGAAATAGGGCCCCAATCCTGGTTTCAATCCTTGTTTTAGTGGATCTTGCTCACGAATTCTACTTTATCACGCCAGACATTTCCGCAGGCGCATTGTTTCAATCCTTGTTTTAGTGGATCTTGCTCACGAATCTTATACTGGCGCTCTCCTTGCCTGGCGTCTGGCTCGTTTCAATCCTTGTTTTAGTGGATCTTGCTCACGAATACAATTTGCTATCCAGCAGGCGAATGGATTACATTTAGTTTCAATCCTTGTTTTAGTGGATCTTGCTCACGAATGTTCATGTTCGGGATGATGACGCACTTTTATTTAGTTTCAATCCTTGTTTTAGTGGATCTTGCTCACGAATAGTTTAGATTATACTAATTGCGGGAAAAATGAAAAGTTTCAATCCTTGTTTTAGTGGATCTTGCTCACGAATCCGGACGGCAGTATAACGGATCAGGCTGCATACTGGTTTCAATCCTTGTTTTAGTGGATCTTGCTCACGAATGTAATAAGTGTATTCAGCCCCTCTGATTTTATTTGTTTCAATCCTTGTTTTAGTGGATCTTGCTCACGAATAAACAGTCTAAACTCGGTTTAATCTAAGGCTTTCGTTTCAATCCTTGTTTTAGTGGATCTTGCTCACGAATAAGGGCAAAATTTTCCGTTATTTGGCTAGAAAAAGCCTTAGATCAGCCCTATATTAAAACTAAATTTCTTGTTGGGATATTATCAAACCCTTTATAAATACAAGAAAAACAGGGTTTTTTAGCGGTTTGCGTACGTTTCAAAATACGCCTTTCTTTCTATTAAATTTTTGTATTTAGATCCGTTTTACCGTTTTAGATAGATTGAGAGATGGGCTTAATGTAATAATTTTTGATTTTTAAAAACATCAAAATTTAGGCTATCTTTTTCATCCGGAGGTTGTGATCAGTCTAAGCTCTATAAAATAATAAACTCTTATCTTGTATCACAATTTTTAACAAAACAACTAACTTAATATTACTTTAATTTAGGAAAGTATTTATAACAAAATCCTTCTAATCTTCTAATCTTATTTACCGTTAAAAACGTATCGCAAAAGTATTACCTTCTGCTCATCTCGTGTTATTTTTATGACTCAAGATCATTAAAAGTACTACGGTAGGGCAGTACAACCCTGACAATTTATCATAAGTACGGGAAAGGAGGAGTTTAAATTAAGAAAAACCAGCAATACTTGTTAATAGGGGCAATAGCCGTAATTCTAGCGACTACTTTTGTATTTATGCCGGACGGTAAGCCTGCTGCTCCTGTAAGCCAGATTTCGGAGGAATCGATTGCCGGGGGCTCGGCCAAATTAACTTCGCAGGGCTCGGATGAACTTATAGCAGCAATAGGCACCCATGGAGGAGAACCCGAGACAGGTTTTAATCCGATTACCGGATGGGGTTACAATCGCGAGCCTCTGGTTCAAAGTACTCTTTTCAAAAAGGATAGTAACGGGTATCTGATCCGTGATTTAGCAACTGATTATTCTATTAGTGAGGACGGTTTTACCTGGACTGTCACTATCAGGGATGACGTCACATTCCATGATGGAGTGCCTTTAACTGCCCGGGATGTTGCATTTACTCTCAATACTGCGGCAAATTCCAGTGGAGTGGATCTCTCCATGCTGGAAAATGCTGTAGCTCTCAATAATTCTACGGTTGAGTTCAGATTAAAAGATGCGCAGGCGACTTTCATCAATAAGCTTGCGGTTCTCGGGATTGTGCCGGAACATGCTTACGACGAGACTTACGGGGATAACCCGATCGGGTCGGGTCCTTACAGGTTTGTACAATGGGATAAAGGACAGCAGGCGATCTTTGAAGTGAATCCGGATTATTACGGGCAGGAACCATACTTTAAAAGATTAACTCTACTTTTCATGCAGTCCGACACGGCTTTTGCAGCTGCAAAATCAGGACAGGTTGACCTTGCCGAGATTCCCTCTTCCTATGCTAACGAGAAAGTAGATGGAATGAAAATAGTATCTCTTGACTCTATCGACGCGCGGGGAATAAGCTTCCCAATGCAGCCCGATACAGGCAGGAGAACGGAAAATGGCTATTCAATCGGGAACAATGTTACTTTCGACCCTGCGATAAGAAAAGCCCTGAACATTGGAATAGATAGACAGGTATTGATTAACGGAGCATTAAACGGGCAGGGCGAAGAAGAATTTACGGGAGTGGACAAACTGCCATTCGGAAATAAGGAAGCGATTTTTGAAGATGGAAAAGTGGATGAAGCCAGGAAGATTTTATCCGACGGCGGCTGGAAAGATACCGATGGCGACGGCATCCTTGAGAAAGATGGAATGAAGGCTGAATTTACTTTATTATACTATTCAAATGCACAGGAAAGGCAAGCATTAGCCATTGCATTGAGTGAAGAAGCTAAAAAATTGGGCATGAACATTAAAATCGAGGGCAAGAGCTGGAACGAAATCGATACCCTGGCGCATTCAAATCCGGTACTTTTCGGCTTCGGTTCGCTCGATCCGGCTGACCTGTATCTGAAATATTACAGTAAAAGCTACAACCCTTCAAGCTACAACAACATAATAATGTACAACAATCCGGTTGTCGATAATTATCTGAGGACAGCCATAACCAGTGTTGATCCGGAAACTGCCAACAAAAACTGGCAACTGGCTGCCTGGGATGGGACGACAGGCTTTTCTGCAAAAGGAGATGCAACCTGGACGTGGTTGGCAACTATTAACTATGTCTTCATTATGGATGAGGACTTAGATATCGGAACTCCCAAAATACAGCCGCATGGTGCAGATATTTTCGGTAATATCCTGGAATGGAAACGTATGACAAATTGAACAGAAAACCGAATTTCATTCAGGAATTGTTTCTGAAAGTTCACGGGTAAACCGGGGATGTAAAATCCTCCGGATTATTTTTTCCAATTCTTATCTTCAGGTTAATATGCTCGCTTTCTGCAGGTTTCTCAGTGGGTGAAGCTTATTTAATAGCTTCTTTTACTTTTCGAATTATCCTGATCCAAGCTTATATTTCAGTATTAAACTTTCACCCCTTTCACACACGGGAAAAAAAATATAATTTCTATTAAGTAATACTAATCGGCTAGAAAATAAGAGTTTAGTAACACATACATTTCGGAATTTATTTATAGTTAAATTGTTTTAATTAATTTGTCTTAACTCCTTTGCAATAAGTAACATTTATTGCCATATTATATGAGAAAAATAATATTTAATAATTTTCATATCCTCTCAACAATCAAAAGTGTTTCTTAAGGTTTACTCTCGCTTAATGGTTTGGTTCTTGCTAAATATTCAGGATCTTGATAAAACAAAGGAGGAGTTTGAATTCAGAAAAACCAGCAATATTTTTTAATTGGGGCAGTAGCCGTAATTCTGGTCGCCGCTTTTATTTTTATGCCGGGCGGTGAACCCACCAGCCCTGGCACCCAGGTCTCGGAAGAATCAGTTTCCGGAGGTTCGGATAAATTAACTTCACAGGGTTCGGATGAACTTGTGGTAAATGTATACGGGCATACAGGCGAACCCGAAACCGGATTTGATCCTATTCTCGGATGGGGCTGCGGCCACGTGAATTTCGAGCCGCTGATACAGAGCACCCTCTTCAAATCCGCGGATGACGGGGGCATGATAAATGATCTTGCTACGAATTATTCGGTTAGTCCGGATGGAAAAGTATGGACCGTGAATATTAGAAGTGATGCCAGGTTCACAGACGGTGAAAAATTAACCGCAGAAGATGTAGCGTTTACATTTAATACGGCAATCGGAAGTAACTCCGAGCTGGATATGAGTAATCTCGAAAAGGCTACGGCAATAAATGATACTGCGGTTAAATTCGAATTAAAAGAACCCCAGTCAAGCTTCATATGGAAACTCCGATATGTTGGGATTGTGCCGGAACATGCATATGAAAAAGAAACCTATGGGTCCAATCCGATAGGATCAGGTCCATATAAACTGGTGCAATGGGACAGAAGTCAACAGGCAATATTCGAATTAAACGAAGATTACTATGGAGAAAAACCCTATTTCAAAAAAATAACCATGTTATTCCTGGATAAGGATACCGCATTTGCAGCTGCAAAGTCAGGTGAGGTGGACATAGCTGAAATCGAGATCAGTCATGCAAATCAAACCATAGACGGATATAATTTAGTAGCTCTTCCGGCAGCAAGAGCACTGGGAATCTCGTTCCCTATGCAGAATGATACCGGCGAAGAAAGCCTCACAGGAGACCCGATAGGCAATAACGTAACAGCCGATATCGCAATTCGAAAAGCTTTAAACATAGGTATCGACCGGAAAGCCCTGGTTGAAGGAGTAATCTCCGGAAAAGGAGACGTAGAATACACCGGAGTAGATCAACGGGACTATGGCAACCCCAAAGCCAGAATAAATGATTCAAATCTCGAAGAAGCCAGAAAAATGTTAGAAAATGCAGGATGGAAAGATACTGACGGCGATGGGATTCGGGAAAAAGACGGAACTAAAGCGGAATTTAAACTCTATTATTCTTCTGACGACCAGACAAGGCAGGCTCTGTCAGTAGCTGTAAGCGAGCAGGCTAAAAAATTAGGTATAAATATAGACCTTGCAGGCGCAAGCTGGGATGAGATATACGCTAATCAGTACAATTCAGCCGTTTTATACGCTTACAGTAATATCGATACCTTTACTCTATATCTGCAATACCACAGCAAAGAAGCAGACGACACTTACAGAAATCCTGGCCTTTACAGTAATCCTGTTGTAGATGGATATCTGGATGCAGCTTTAAGGTCGGAAGATCAAAATGAGGCTACAAAATACTGGCAACTAGCTGCTTATGATGGAAATGCCGGTTATGGGCCTGCAGGAGATGCGCCCTGGCTGTGGCTGGTAACAACCGATTACCTCTATATGGTAGATGAAACTCTGGATATAGGGACCCCTCAAAAAAATGCAGGATCTGATATTCTGGGAAATATCTATGAGTGGAAAAGGGTAGATGCAGCCAGCTCGAATTCGGAATGAGTGATTAGCCCTTTAACTGTGGGCTCTCAACCCTGCAGTTATGGTGTTAAAAGAAAAATTCGGTGTAAAATATTTAATGTACGAGGGAATAGCGTGGTAAAGAACGAAAAAATTGCGGGCTTCATAGGAAAAAAAACCCTAAGGTTGGCAAGCCTCTTGGTTTTAGTCTGCTTTGCAAGTTTCATGCTTATCCAATATTCGCCTATAGATCCTGTTAGAGCTTATATTGGGGAAATGCCAGTAACCCCGGAGCACAAAGCCCAACTTGAAGAGTACTGGGGGGTTAATACGCCTCCGCAGGAAAAATTCCTGAACTGGGCTGGAGATATTATCAAAGGTGATTTCGGAACTTCATTAATTTATAGAATGCCTGTTATTAATGTTATTAAAGAAAGGTTTACAGCTTCCCTGGTTCTAATGGGAATCTCATGGCTTTTTGCTGGATTCCTGGGTTTTGTCCTGGGAATAGTAGCAGGCGCAAAGCAGGGAACGTGGGTAGATAAGGCAATAAAAATCTATTGTTACGCTCTGGCGGCTGCACCGACTTTCTGGCTGGCACTGGTATTTCTGATGATCTTTTCGGTGTATCTTGGCTGGTTCCCCATAGGATTAAGTGTGCCTATAGGCGTTACAGCCGACAATGTGACGTTTTTTGATTGGGTTCAGCGTTTAATTCTCCCCGCGCTGACTCTGAGTTTGCTGGACGTTGCCAAGATTGCAATGTTCACCCGGGAAAAATTAATAGAAGTCCTGTCCAGCGACTACGTGCTATTTGCAAAAGCAAGAGGCGAAAAAGGAATGGACGTGGTATTGAGGCATGGAATCCGAAATGTCGCACTTCCTGCCATTACCCTGCAATTTTTAGGATTCAGTGAATTATTCGGTGGGACAGTCCTTGTTGAGCAGGTTTTCTCCTATCCTGGAATCGGGCAGGCTGCAGTTGCAGCAGGATTACGATCGGATGTGCCGCTGCTTCTGGGAATAGTTATCTTCAGTGCTTTGTTTGTTTTCTTCGGAAACCTTATTGCTGACATTATCTACGAATTTGTTGATCCCAGAATAAAGCAACAGGAGGCATCAATATGAGTACTGCTGTTGTGACAGTTAACAGGGGGTTGTTCCGGGGACTGAATCTAAGGCAGAAAACTCTTTTAATAATAGGCTCAACCTCACTTTTATTGCTTGCAATTGTAATTTCCAGCGTGTTTCTGGAAGGGGAATCCTTACAGACTGATTTCGGCTCCAAAAACCTTGCACCTTCTCTGGAGCATCCGTTTGGGACGGACTGGATGGGCAGAGACATGTTTATAAGGACTCTGGAGGGACTGGGTCTAAGTATACTGGTCGGGGGCTTTGCTTCCACGATCAGTACTGTACTGACTGTAATTTTAGGATTACTTTCAAGCGCAGGAAGGAGTGCAGACGCATTTGTATCCTGGCTGGTCGATTTATTTCTTTCAATTCCGCATCTTCTGTTAATAATTCTCATTTCCATAGGAATGGGAGGGGGAGCAACAGGAGTTATTATCGGAGTTGCATTAACGCATTGGCCAAGCTTAACAAGGGTCGTAAGGGCAGAAATCAAGCAACTGAAAACCCAGGAGTACATTCATATCTCCAGGAATCTTGGCAGGTCAAAATGGTGGATAGCTACAAAACACATTCTGCCTCACCTGGTTCCCCAGATACTTTTAGGCACGATTTTAATGTTTCCACACGCGATTTTACATGAAGCTTCAGTCACATTCCTGGGGTTTGGGCTCTCCCCGCATGAACCTGCAATCGGTATAATCCTATCAGAGTCTATGCGATACCTCTCAGCTGGATATTGGTGGCTCGCATTTTTCCCTGGATTGTCTCTGCTAATCGTAGTCCTGGCATTTGATATTATTGGAGAAAATTTGGGAAAGTTGATGAACCCGAAGAATGCTCATGAATAAACTTCAATCGCTGGAATAAAGGAACTTTTTTGCCCTATATCTATTTCGAAATAGAATACGGCTTCAAATTTTTATTTAATCATCTTCAGGCTAGAAACTGTTAGATCCAAAATAAGTTGAATCCAGATTTAAGGGTGTTAAATATGGGAGACAAGGTTGAAATAAGCACTAAAAATGAGTTAATGACTGCGTTTAAGGCGGTTGCCGGGAATAAGAGAAAAACGGAAGCTCTATTAAATGTAGAGGATCTTTCACTCTCATTCACTCAATATGCCTCGGGACTCAGGCAAACTGAGCTAAAAGTAATCTCTAATTTGAGCCTGCAGGCTTATAAGGGCGAGATTCTGGCTGTTGTAGGGTCAAGCGGATCCGGTAAAAGTCTTCTGGCTCATGCGATTTTAGGAATTTTACCTTCAAATGCAAAACTTGACGGTAAGATAGAATATGATGGCGAAGAACTCACCCAGGCAAGAAAAGAAGAAGTGAGAGGTAATGAAATAGCCCTGATTCCGCAAGCTACAACCTATCTTGATCCTTTAATGAAAATCTCCAGCCAGGTAATAGGATGTGTTGAGAGGAAAAATGAAGGCTTAATGAGAAAACTTCAGAGAGAAGTTTTTCAGAGATATAATTTAAGACCTGAAGTTGAAAGAATGCTTCCTCATGAGCTTTCAGGGGGAATGACCCGGAGAGTTCTGGTTTCCACTGCCGTAATAAGCTCTTCAGAACTTATAATTGCAGATGAACCCACTCCGGGGTTAGATGAGAAAACATTGAATGAGACCCTGAGCTACTTCAAGGGCATGGCAGACCGGGGCTGTGCAGTGATACTTATAACTCATGATATAGAGGCTGCACTAAAAATCTCTCATAAGATTGCAGTATTCTATGCAGGTACGGTTTTGGAAGTGGCTAATGTTGAGGACTTTAAAAACAATGGTGAGAATTTAAGGCACCCATATACCCGTGCACTCTGGAACGCACTCCCCCAGAACAGATTCCAGGCAATCAAAGGTCATCAGCCAATGCAGGATGAGGTCACTGACGGATGTATCTTTTATGAAAGGTGCTCTAAAAAGAAAGCTCTCTGTTCTCAGGGTATCCCCCAGCTTAAGCAGGTCAACGGAGGCATGGTGAGGTGCAATAATGCGGCTTAAGGGCGAGAATCTTACTTTCGGATATAAAAGAAATAATTTAATTCTAAAAGATGTCAATATTTCTTTAGAGAGCGGAGAGGTATTGGGCCTTATCGGGGATAGTGGAAGCGGGAAATCAACCTTATGTAAAGTATTAGCAGGCTACGAGAATAGATATCAGGGGAAGGTAAGTCTAGATGGAAAAGAAATCCTGTCAAAAGGTTACAATCCGGTCCAGCTTGTTTTTCAACACCCGGAAAAAGCTGTAAATCCTAAATGGAAAATGAAAGATACTTTAAACGAAGGGCATGTTGTTTCACAGGAGATTTTAGACTCATTCGGGATAAAAAAGAGCTGGCTTAACCGATGGCCTAATGAGCTTTCCGGAGGCGAACTCCAGAGATTCGCCCTTGCCCGAGTTTTAAGCCCTAAAACCAGATTTTTAATCGCTGATGAGATAACCACAATGGTAGATGCTATTACTCAAGCCCAGATCTGGAATGTAGTTTTAAATACTGTCGAAGAACTCAATATCGGAGTACTTGTTGTAAGCCATGACAGGAATTTAATTAATCGCTTATGCCACAATACCGTTTATTTAAAAGATATATCCAGTGCTTGAGTAAAGGGCTGTCGATCGTTCACATGAAAGGCTTTTGTTTTGTACAATGAAGCGTAAAATCTCCGGGTTTTTAACCTGGAGGTTATAACGCTAACCTGACCTTTAGATTCCCGCTTTTACAGCAGATTTTAGTCTCTTTTTAGTGGCTTTGTTCGCGAATAATATGAGATTATAATTAGAAACTTGATAACAAGTCACAATAAGAACCTTAATAAATTCCCTCTGTTAACACTCATTCCTCAGTAATTATCAGTTTCTCCGGAGGAATGAACCATACCGATTACCGACGAATACATGAAAGAATGATTACAAAAACCGAGTGTACACTCTCGTTATCCTGAAGGCTGCAAGATACCTAAACGAGCCTGGGGCTGAAGAAATAATCCGGGAACACGGGAGAAGGAATTTTCCCTTCGGCAGGAAGGAATTTTTCCCTTAGGAAGGAAAACTATCAATTGTCTGTCCTGTGATTGACGGCACCGAGGTAAAAGGATTTGGAATTTTCGGCACAGATGAAGAAGAAACTAAAAAGATAGAAGCCGTAAATATCAGGAAATGGAGGATGACCCTGCTGTAAAAACTTGTATCTTTACATATGAGATTCTTGCAGGAGTTTTCCCGGAGATAAGCTGCCTGAAAAACAGGCTAAAATCTGGAGTGAATCTCCTATTCCGGCAATTGTATCTTTATAAAAAGAAAATAGAAGAAAGAGAGACCTGAGTTATTCTCCCTTTATTACTCTTGCAATGTCGTCCCCGACATCTGAGGTGGTGTTCTTGCCGCCCATGTCGTAGGTTTTGACTTTGCCGTCCAGAATATTTTTCTGGATTGCGCTCACGATCATATCTGAGGCTTCTTTTTCTCCAAGCTGTTCTATTAGCATGGCACCTGCCCAGATTGTGGCAATCGGGTTAACTTTATTCTGGCCCTTATACTTCGGGGCTGAGCCGTGTATAGGCTCGAACATGCTTGTGCCTGTAGGGTTGATATTTCCGCCGGGAGCAAGGCCGAGGCCACCCTGAATCATGGCTCCGAGATCCGTGATGATATCTCCGAACATGTTCGGGGTTACTACCACGTCGAACCACTCCGGATTTTTTACAAACCACATAGTTATGGCATCAACAAAGTTGAAATCCGTGGTGAAATCGGGATGTTCTGCAGCAACTGCGTTGAATTCCTCTCTCCAGAAGCCGTAAATATCAGAAAGTACATTCGCCTTGTCAACGGACGAGACGTGTTTTTTCCGGTTCTCGGCAAGGTCGAAGGCGTACTCGATAACCCTTTTTGTACCTTCCTTGGAGATCAGGCCTATCTGGTATCCTATCTCTTCGCTGTCGGTTTCGATATCAAGCCCGAATTTCACGGAATAAAGTGCTCGCTTGACTTCGAGGAGATCTTTGCTCTCTCCTTTTTTTGCCCTGCCGCCGATACCTACATAGAAGTCTTCGGTGTTTTCCCTGACAACCACGAAGTCGATATCTTTTGAGGTCTTGTCTTTAATAGGGGTCCAGACCCCCTCAAGGAGTTTTATAGGGCGGAGGTTGATGTACTGGTCCAGGTAAAAACGTGCAGTTAATAAGATTCCCTTCTCAAGAATGCCAGGGGCAATTCTGGGGTCTCCGATGGAGCCAAGGTAAATGGCAGGGTATCCTGACAATTCTTTTAAGGTCTCTTCCGAAATCAGTTCTCCCGTCTCAAGGTAGTGATCTGCTCCATGAGGGTATTCAATCCATTCTACATCAAAACCGAATCTTTCGCCAGCAGCATCTATAACCTTTCTGCCTTCGGCGATAATTTCTGGGCCTATCCCGTCGCCCGGGAGGACCGGAATCTTATACTGCGTCATGTTTATACTCCTTTCAAATTTACAGGCAAAACTGCCTTTTTTGTTGCGAGATGTCAAACGCGGACAGGGCTGTCTCAGGACAGATTTTCTGTTTCTGAGCGCTCAGAGACCAGTTTCCTGGCATATTCTATAAACCCTCCCTCATCAACGATTTCACGCACGAAATCAGGGAGAGGGGTTGCATGGTAGGTCTCATTTTTTGTCCTGTTTACAATAACTCCTGTCGCAAGATCCACTTCAAGCTCGTCTCCATCATCGATCCTGTCAGTGTCAGGGCATTCCAGAACAGGAACTCCGATATTTATTGCGTTCCTGAAAAAGATCCTTGCAAAAGACTTTGCAATTACACAGGCAACCTTTGCCCCTTTAAGGGCAAGGGGCGCATGCTCGCGTGAGGAGCCGCAACCAAAATTGCTTCCCGCGACCACGATATCATTTTCGTGAACGTTTTTTGCAAATTCGGGGCGCACGCCTTCAAACGTGTACTTTGCAAGCTCGTCAGGGGTATTGTAAATAAGGTACCTTCCGGGAATTACTGCATCCGTATCCACGTCATTTCCGAATTTCCAGGCTCTTCCTTTCATAACATCACCGGTCTTTTGCTGCAATTAAATGCTGCTATTATTAGAATTCTTACAGCCTGAATTTAGCTGCATTCACAGGGTTGAAGTATCGCAGGTAATATTTAAACTATTTTCTGGTATGATATAAAAATTGGTTGATAATTCCCATATTTTTACTCCCGAGTTCCCCCGAAAAATCTATAAAAATGGGTTACTTTTATGGCCTAACTGAATTTTCTGCGCTCTTTTTTTCGGAAAAAGGCTCAAAAGCACTTGGCTCTCCTCCTCCGTGCCAGCTTAATCTCGGGCGGATGCGCACAAGATGAACTGACTCGGAATGGTCGTCCACGATCAGGGCAACTCCTCTTTCACTTCCCATCTTCTTGAGATGGGACTGAAGGCTTTCCTGCATATAAAGAGGACGTGAGTTTTCCAGAGCCAGGATATCATCGCTCGCAGTAAGGCGGTGACAGATAAGAAGATCGCTCTGGGAGACGACATCAGGATGCAGGCTTGCAGGTCTCTGGGTTGCCAGAATCAGGGAGAGTCCAGGCTGCCTGCCCTGCCTGAGACAGCGGTTAATGAGTACTTTCGAGGCAAGGCTTTCAGTCTTTGCAGGTATGAAAATGTGTGCTTCATCTATAAAGAGCCAGACCATGGGAAATTCTTCCTCGTCAGTCCTTTCCCCCATAAGCCTCTTTTCATAGATTCTTCTTGCCTCAAGTCTCGCTTCATACAGCCTGCCTGCAAGAATTGATACTGCCGCAGCGCAGACATTTTCATTTTCAAGCGTACTCACATCAAGAATAGTTGTCTTCCCGCCCGATACAAGTTCCGATAGTGCTGTCCCTTCTTTTGAGAAAAGGTCCCAGGAATTCACTGCCCTGAAGTAATTCTCTACAGCCCCTTTCGAAGCCTCATCAGAGCGTGTGTCCCCGTTGATCTCACTAAGAATTTCCTCAAATGAATATGCAGACCCTCTTTCTCTGAGAGACTCGATTGCCCTTACAAGCAGAATTCCAGGGGGAGTAACTTCCTCTATATTAAAAATCCTGCACCACTGGCTTCCTGAAAGTTCTTGTATTGAGATGGAAAACGGCTTTACATTGATATTCCGTTTCCTGTAAGCCTCAACTTTTCCTGCAGGTACGAAAACTTCAGTTTCAAGCCCTTCCGGAATAAGATCCCAGTTTTTAAGCTTCCTGGCTTCAAATGTGTTTGGCTGGTTCATTGTCCAGAAAATTCCCATAGTGTCAATAACAAGGGATGCAAGCCTTTTCTTAATCTCCGGCTCAAGAAAAGTAAGCTCTTCAAGCAAGCAGCCCATAGTATAGGATTTTCCATATCCTCTTTTGCCGCAGATCAAAACAGCGTGAGGCTTCAGGGCGTCAAGATAAACAGCAGCCCCCCTGGAGTGATCAAGTGCCATATAATTTCCAACGGACAGGAGACCTTTTCCGGGGTTTCCTTCATTTCCAAGCACATGAAGCTTCCCGGTAATTTTTCCCCCAAAAGCAGGTCTGAGCTCTTTGTTTTCGACTTTGGGCATCTTGATAGTATCGGACTGAAAACTATTTAAAATAATTTACTCACATGAGATTAAATAAAACTCAATTTTTAAATTTTCGAGGTTTGAGAACTTCCGGAAGCAATATCAAAAAGAGAACTAACGGTTTGGCCATCAAAAATCTGTAAATCAAAAATCCTAAAAAGTTCGGCAAATTTCTCCGGAAATTAGGATCTATAAAAATCTGGAGGTTGGGAGTTACCTCAACCTCTAAATATAAATTTCACATTCAAATAATTCTAAGACATTATCTACTCAGGATATTATTTTATCAAGCTGGTTCGTCTGGGCAGCGATTTTGATTTCCCGGGCGATTCTCCTTCCAGTTGAAAGATTTTCTTCCATCAGATCTGCATAAGGTGAGCCTGAAACGTAAAGGTTTGTCCCTGCAACAATCCTGGCTGAGATCTCAAAGACCTTAATCTCAAGTTCGTCCGTAAAGACTGTTTCAAGGCAGAAAGCCCCTATCATTCCGCCAAAAAGTCCAAGGGATTCTTCAACTACCCTTTCTCCCAGAGAGAAGATAAGGGGCAGCAGGGATTCTCTTGCTACGAGAGGTACGTTTCCTGTGACCACATATGTCGGGCGGATGCCTGCTTCTATGAGCTCTTTTGGTGAGCCCAGCCTGAAGATCTCATCGGCATTGGATTCTACCCTGCGGTCCATGCTCAGGAGTTCAAGACTGCCCTCGCTTAAAGTGTATCCCTCGTTTCGGATCGGGGAGTAGAAATAGTGCAGATAATAGCGGGTTCCGGTAATAAATTCCTGAATAGTGTACTTCTGGGACCGGTCTACGAGTTCATCGAATTCCTCGTACGTTTTTGCGACAAAGAAACCTTTTCCACCCTTTGCCCCGTCGTACTTAACCATTACAGGCCCATTAATGTCGCGAGGGTCGTCAATTTTTCCGGGCATATGGATACCTGCTCCGAGAAGCCATTCCCTCTCTTTATTCCTGTCCGATTCCCATTCGAGCACAGCACGGTTTCCGAAAGTCGGTACGGTCATTTCTGCAAAATTTTCCGTGCCAAGGTAAGCAACAAACGAGCCGTGTGGAATAATGATGGTGTTTTTCTTTCTGAGTTCCTCAGCCTTATTCATTATATCGTCATAACTATCGACAATGAGGTACTCATCAGGTTTTGCCCTCGGAAAAGCTTCATAGAATTTGGGAGGTTTGCCAACGCAGATTCCCAGAGTTCTGAAGCCTTCTTTTCGAGCTCCATCAAAGATTTGAAGACTTGAGTGAGAACAGACTGTCGCAATTGTAATATTATCTAAGTCGTAATTTTTCAGAAGTTCCAGAACCTGCTGTTTTGTGATCATGATTGGTACCAGCGGAAATTTAGATTAGAATATACAATGTTATATTTAAGTTTAAGGTCTGGATTCTATTTATAAACATAGTAGCGGATGTATATTACATACAAAAATAAAAGTTTATATTAAGATCTGCGTAAACCAGAGGGCAGACTGAATAAAAAATAGGCAGATTTTTAATCCAGGAAGTAATTATGGACGGGCTTGAAAATCGGGACGGTTTCTCGGACACGGGTAAGCCTTCAGAAGGTCCAGAGAAGACTGAGCAGAGAGATAAGGTACTTGTTCTTCCGGTAAACGGAGAATCCAGAAAGATAACCCAAATTCTTTCCAATGAAACATCCTTAAAAATTCTTGATCTACTAGGGAAAGAAAGCATGTCTGCAACCGGTATTGCAGAAGAACTGAAGCTTCCCCTTACTACTGTCAAGTATAATCTTGACGCCCTTGTCGAATCCGATCTTATAAAAATAAAACAGATAAAGTGGAGCCAGAAAGGGCGGCAGGTAAAGATCTATGAATCAGTAGATAAACTCATTGTGCTTGTCCCTTCAAAGAGCCCGATGGACAGGCTCTCTATAATAAGTCTGCTTCAGAAATACCTGGGGGTAATAGGGGCTGCGTTTTTCGCAGCTGCAGGAATAGAGTATTTTTCGGCGTATATGCAGGCAAAAAGGGTTATTGATGCGACTGCACCTTTGAGAATGGGGACAATGGAAATACCGGCTGAGCCTTCCCCGGAGCAAATGGCTATGGAAATGGACGAGAGCAGCAATATAAGTCCTAAAATCGCTCTCGACCAGCAGATGCCCGAAAGCCGAGCCCTTAATGCAAGTTCCGGGGCTCTGGACACAGGAACTGGAAACACCTCTTCCGGACTGGAAGCCGGCCCTATTCAGGAAACAGCTGAAGTTCCCGTATCCGTGCCAGATGGTTTAGACTCTGTCCAGGGAGTTCCATCTATCCCACCTGAAGGGTTAACTCACGCAGGAGGGATTCACGGGCTTTATGATACGCTTTCTCTTCACCCCGGAATCTGGTTCCTTTTAGGATGTCTTTTTATAGTAGTCCTGCTGATTGTAAGAGAAATCTATTCTAAGAAGAAAGCCAGGTAAAGATTCTTATGAGAGTCGCTTTAAAACTTGCATACATAGGCACCGAGTTTCACGGCTCCCAGATCCAGCCCAATATCGAGACCGTGGAGGGAGAACTCTTCAAGGCTCTCCGGAATCTCGGGATTATAGAAAGCCCCAAATCTGCGAATTATACCTGCGCTGGCAGGACTGATGCCGGGGTCCATGCCCTTGAACAGGTTGTCGCTTTTGACACGGATAAACCTAATCTGGCAATTCCAAGGATTATAAATTCTGAACTCCCTCCGGCAATCTGGACCTGGGCTCACGCGGAAGTACCTCGAAGCTTTGATGCCAGGAGAGATGCGGTTTCCAGGCATTACCGATATGTGATGACCGGGAAAGAATACGATATTTCCAGGATTCGGGAAGCCTCAAAACTGCTGCTTGGAACCCATGACTTTGAGAACTTTTCACGAACCAACGGAGAAAAAAGTACGGTTCGAACCATAGAACGGATCAATGCCCGCGTAGATGGAGACCTTACAAAAATCGATGTTGTAGGGAATAGTTTCCTCTGGAATATGGTCAGGAAAATCGTAACTGCTCTTTCCATGATCGGAAAAGGAGTACGTGACAATGACTGGCTGCTCCAGATGCTTAATCCGGATATTTATGAAGAAGGGATTGAGCCGGCGCCTGCCTATGGACTGACTCTTCTGAAAGTGAATTATGACGAGAAAATAGAATGGATTGAAGACAACTACTCTATCAGAAGAGCAGGCGATCAAAACCAGAAGCATATCCTCAGACACAGGGTTATGGCAGAAGTACTGGAAGAACTGATTTCTCACAAGTAATCTTTATTACAATTTCATTTTTACTTTGATCCTTGATTCGTCTTTACTTTGATTTTTATTTTCATTTCCCATTCTTATTCTTCAATTCTTTCTGAAAAATTGTCTTTCTGAAAAATGGTTATTGTCCTGGTAAGGCTTCTATGCACTCTCTGGGCATATATATTGAGAACTTTAAGCCCTGCTTTTTCCCCGTATTCCGATGCAGCTTTATCCGAGACTACAATTGCAATGCCTCCTGGCTTAAGCACGCGCTGGATCTCATTAAGCGCACAGGAGTAAAGCTCTTCCAGGGATTCGGCAAGAATTGCTGCCGATCTGCCGTATGGGGGATCAGTGACAATTGCATCTATTGTGGCTTCTTTAAGAGGCATTCTGCAGGCATCTCCTTCCATCAGGGCGTAATCCAGTTTGAAAGCCTCAAGGTTCATACGGGCACCCATAACCAATTTTTCCTGCGCATCGATTCCTATAACCCTTGCTCCCACAAGCCCGGCTTCAATAAGAATCCCGGCAGTCCCGCAAAAGGGGTCAAGAATCAATTCTCCTGGCTTTATTTCCGCCAGGTTTACGAGGGCGCGTGCGACTCTAGGCATAAGAACGCCAGGATGGAAAAAAGGTTTATTCTGCGGAGTCCTGGCTTCATATGCGCTTCTGTCTATAGAGGACAGGAGAGTTCCGAACACAGCTTTTTCGCTCAGGATAACCCTGAATTCGATGTCAGGGTTTTTCAGGTTTGCCCTGAAGCCTTTCCTGTAAATGCATCCTCCGACTTTCCGTTCCAGAAGTTCCCCAGGAAAATCCACGTGATGTTTGATTCGCTTTGCTCTAACCACAAAGCTCTGTCCTTCCGTTATGTAATCTGAAGGATCAAAGGCTTCTGAAAGTTGCAGGATTGCATCCGGAGTGTTTTCGGAAATTCCTGCAACTTTCAGGATATGATGGGTCATTGCCAGCCTGTCGGTTACCGGACCTGTGAGAATTTTTTCCACATTCTCTTCTTTGCCGGTTATCTCCACCACCAGGCACTGGTCAACCGCAGTATGAAGCCGGAAATCAAGCCCCTCGGTTTTAAGGCAGGCAAAAACTTCGGCAGCGGGCAGTTCTTCGTGTTCTCCAGAAAGTTCAAAAGCGTATAACATTGGTGATCCGGAATAGGTTGATAATTATAATTCGAAATAGCGTTCGTGACATGCAATGCAGAAGTAAATATAAAACTTCGTGCGTGAAACGTGGAAGTAGTAATTAAAAGTAACTACAGTAAAGTAAATTACAATAAAATAAACTACGATAAAATAACTGTAATAAAGTAGAGATTGTTGAGCGTATGAAAAAAATGCAAATGCTTATGTTTAAATCCCTTTCGTGAAAAGTGAAATCGGTAGATCTTGAAATTCTGCCTTAATAAGTTCAGTTAAGAGCAATCTCTTCCTTAAAACATTCTTTCCAGGGCTTCCCTGCCGGTAATTCCAGGTTCAATCCCGAGTTCTCTAGCCTGTTGGGTTACCTCAACGACCTGGGCTTTAAGCATATCTTCAAAACTCTTTACGCCTTTTACCTTCGCTGCCGTATCCCCAAGTGTTTCTGCAGCGTTTACATTGAGGTATCCGCACATCAGGAAGCCTTTCTCTGCCCTTATGACCAGAAGAGGGTATTTCTGCATCTCAAAGCGGAGACCAAGAGCACACCCTTTCTCAAGCTGAATCTGTTTGATAAGCATATTTTTCAGAATAAATTTCAAGCCAGATTAACTTTTTGTACTCAGATAAAACTGTGTAAAAATATCTTTGAAAGACCCGGAAGGTTTCCCAACTTCCGCTATTTCTCCAGCATTTCCGGTTTTATTTATCCCTTCTTTATTTTTGCTTCCTGCATCCTGTTCAACGCTTCCGTTTCCACCTTCTGGCCCGGCTATAGAGCTTTCATTCTCCGAGATCCAGAGAGTTATATTCTTTTGCGGGCCGAAGCTACCTTTAAGCACGGTACGGTTGTTCCCGAAATCCTGACTTTTGTTGTCCAGCCCGGCGGTCTTTTTTATATCGAAATCGGCAGGCAGAGTTATTGTAACATTCGAGTATGGAGTCCCCAGAAGCCAGATATTCGCATCCTGACGAAGCTCCTTCTCAAAAATATAACTTACACTGGCAGAATTGGTAATTGACAGGTTTTTTCCAACCTTACCCAGAGCTTCTCTCGAGAGCCAGAAATCGATATTTGTAGCCTTAACCGGGTCTGAAGTGCCATTAAGTTTCACGTCAGGTCTGGTTTTTAAAGCTTCTTCCATCTGATCTCTGAGAGCGGTTTCAGCTTTCAGGATTTCCCATGCATTGACAAAGTTATCATCATTTCCTGCTTGCAGGTCTATGAAGTTTCTGAAAAGAACGGCTTCATTACCCGTAATTTGTTCCTGGTATTCCCAGGTCATTCCATCCCTTTCCAGTGTAATGTTATTGCTGGGTACAAAAGCCGCATCACAGGGCTCCGCGAGAAAAGCGGGCGCAAAAAGGGTTATTAACAAAAAACCGGCTAGAGAAAGAATATATGCTCTCAAGGCATTCAACTCAGATCTTTTTTAGTTTTTTACTCTTTTCTAACTTTTATACTCTTTCTCCTCTTTAACCCTGGGTTTGTTTTCTGTTTGTTTTCGATTTTTTTATTTTATTTTCTTTACAGTTTTTTCCTTTACAGGTTATATTTTTCTCTTTATTTTCGGGTATTATTTTGTTGTAACTTCGCATCCATCCTGAGTTATTATTATGGTATGTTCAGCCTGGGCTACAAGCCCGCCTGCACTTTCAAGAAGCACAGGATAAGAATGAAGGATTCCTGCCTTTTCAAGTTGAATTAATGCGAATTCCAATCTGTCGGATTCGAGCCAGCGCTTTGCAAAAGGTAATTCCCTGTATTCTTCAGCTTGTTTCAGGACATTCCGGACTGCGGGCATACGGACCGGCTTTTTTCTTACAAGGCTGTATATCTCAGCCCAGTTCCCATCATGGACCAGACCTGCTCCATTCGTTGCAAAGGGCTCAATTGCAAGCACGTCTCCTTCCTTTAGAACGGCTCCTCCTTCCACATGCCGGTTGGGAACAGCAGGCTCGTCATGAGCCTCATAATGAGAAAGCCCGTGACCTGTCAGGTTCATTATCGGGTTCAGGTTGTAACTGCGAATACTATCCTCGATTGCAGCCCCGAGCTCTCCTGTAGTGACCCCTGGTCTTGCAAGGTCGATGGCTGCGGCAAGAGCCTCCTCGGCGGCTTTCACGATATCGGAATTTCCTGAAAGGTCAACCGTTACAGCCGAATCTGCAATATATCCGTCCACATGGACCCCGAGGTCCAGCTTGACCATATCTTTTCCAAAAACGCCAGTATCTCCTGCCTTCGGGGTTGCGTGTGCAGCCTCCTGATTTCTTGAGATGTTACAGGGGAAAGCAGGCCTGCCCCCAAGCTCGATAGTCCGGGTTTCAACAAATTCCGCAACTTGCAGCAGAGTGTTTCCGACCCTGATCATTTCCACGGCTTCGGCCCTGACAATTTTCAGGATCCTGCCTGCTTCCCTGTATTTCTCAAGAATTTCTTGCTTATTGTGCACATTATCGGTCATATTAACCCCTTGTTGGATAGTTTACTGGAATTTTACCGAATTTGTTGAAGTGTAAGAGTTTATGTGAGCAGATTCGATGCTCTTAATTAAGATCTAAACAAAATATAATACTCTTTAAATTGTAAACCTGTTATAATACAAATCTCTTTTCCAGCCCTGTAAGATTCTGACATCCGCTCTGAGTAACCAGGACCATATCTTCAAGCCGTATTCCTCCTGTTTCGGGATAATAAAGTCCAGGCTCGATGGTGATCACATTGCCTGCCTCAAGTAGAACTTCGGTTTCTCCTACCCCCGGAAGCTCATGTATATCGAGCCCGACCCCATGCCCTGTCGAGTGGATAAACCCGACTTTTGACCCGCTTTTGTAGGTATGGTAACCACGTGCTTCGAAAACATTGCAGACGGCGCTATGCACCTCGGCTGCCGGCACTCCTGGCTTCACCATCTCAAGCGCTCGTTTCTGGGCTGCAAGTACAGCTTCATACATTTTTTTTAGCTCTTCCGAAGCTTCTCCATGCAGGACTGTACGCGTCATATCCGCAAAATATCGTTTTTTCTTGCTTCGGGGGAAAATATCCAGGATAATCGGGGCATTTGCCTTCAGAGGGCCATCCGTAGTTCCATGCGGATTTGCCGTATCCCTGCCGCATGAAACAATAGTCTCTTCTGCCTCACATCCGTAGTCAAGCAGGGTATGGTCTATAACTGAGAGCACTTTAGCTCCTGTTAACGCCTCCCCTGCGTGGTAAAGAAAACCTTCCCTTTTGTCTGCTCCTGCTATCAGGGCTGTTGCGGCTTCCATTGCTTTTTCTCCGGCCATCTGGGCATATTTTATGGCTTCAAGCTCTTCCGGGTTTTTCAAGCTTCTGAGTTTTCTGAAAGGGCTTTTTACGGGCACTATGGAAAAACCTGCTTCTGTGAGAAAATTTGAGTAGAATATCGGAAAATCATAAGGTACTGCCACTTTCTTTATCCCTTCTCCTGCAAGCAGTTCGGAGATGCAGGCGGCATAGGCAATAGAGGGATCTTTCTTTTCTTTCATCTTCTCTCTGTAGCCCATATCCTGCAGGGTTTTTATTTTCGAAACCCTTGATTCGATTTCAGCTCGTCCTTTTTCCATATCCGAAATAAAAAGTACCTCTTCTCCGGGTCCGGTCTGCAGGTACGCGAAATCGTCGGAAGCCAGGAAGTGGGTCACGTAATAAATATCGGAATTGTGAAGGTTTCCTGTCATAAGATAAGCATCAGTTCCTGCTTCTTCAAGGGCTTTTTTTATGCTGAATTCTCGCTCTGCCATGCAAGATATTTCTGGTTTCCGTGCATAAAGGTCTTATCATCAGGGCTTTTTTCCTTCGATCCTTAATATCTCCTGCTTCATTTCATAGTCCAGAACAAAAAGTTCCTCAAGCATTGCAAAATAAAGGTTAAGAGAGGCTGTCATCTCATCCGAAAACCTGAGAAAGCAAACATATTTTCTCTTTCCCCTCTCTTTTACCCATCCTTTATTCTCAGGCTCCCCCGCCTCTGGTTTCCAGAAAGTTTCGGTGGCACAGCCGAGGATAATTCGAACGCTTGAGGTCAGCTCCTTTCGAATTTTTTCTTTCTTAAATTCCACATAGTCCCTTGAAATGTCTGGCTGAGAGAATGCGTTTCTATGGATCCAGTACTCTTCGCGGTTAAGGTGCGTTTCTACAATATCTGAGATTTTGAGAGGTAACTCCTTCTGATACAGGTTTGATTCACCGATTTCCCTGTCACCAAACTCCACATTCTCAGAAAAAGCTGCACTCTCAGGAAAATGCACGGTCGTTTCAATTTCTCTCTCAATCCATTCCGAGACGAACTGTTTTGTAGCTTCAATAAAGGCAAGAGCTTCAAGTTCCGTTCTTTCTCGGGTGGCTTCGAATCTCTCACGTATACGGTTTAATTTTTCCTGGGAATCATCAGAAGTAGCAACCTCAGTTTTCATCCTGCATTCTCTCACTCATACATCCTTTATTTGTAAAATATAGTTAATCCTTGCCGCTGCAGAATTATGAATTTATGGATTTTAATGAAAAAATGGTCAGTCTGGAAGCATCACTTTGACTTTCACCCGAGTTAGACTGGATGAATTAAAAGGATGTTTATGCAGGACATTTTAAAAATGATTTTAAGAACAGGAATCTTAAAAAGCTTAACAAAAATATATATAAAGTAAGCGAATCGAAAAAAAAGAAGCGCCCGGACCGGGATTCGAACCCGAGTCGGAGCCTCGACAGGGCTCCATGATAGGCCTCTACACTATCCGGACACTTCGGTCTCTGTTGCTACTGTTTTTGCCCGCGTTGCGAGCAAACCTTAAATGCTTTTTTAATATATAAATGTTCCCGTTGAAGGTTTCCGATTCTGGGTTATGTATCAGGTCCCGCCTCCCAGACTCGAACCGGGGACATCGCGGTGCCTGCGCGGAAATGTACGGGTAAATTTACCCGCACGAGCCGAACTACAGCCGCGCACTCTACCACTGAGTTAAGGCGGGACGATGTATGTTAATCCACTACCGCACTGCTTGAGTGCACCATCTCATATATGGTGATGATATATATGTTTTTCGCTAGGTGCGGGCATAGGCTCAATTTTGTACTACTTTTATATGTGGGCTCATGCCATAACCTTCAGCTCTTACAAAGAGTTTCACATCAAAACTGAGTACCTTCTTACTAAGTATCAAATATTTTCCACTAAAATAGACAATTTATCACTAAAATAAACAGCATCTTACTATAATTAAACTAATGCCAAAAATAATTATAATAGAATTTTATGAAAAGAACCTGAAGGTTCTTCTCGGTAACATCTGCTTTATTTAGAAAGTGTCCAACTCTCCTTTAATTACCATTTCGGTAATCTTCGTCACATTGGAAAGCCAGTCATCCATAACAACCTCGGCTTCGGCTTTGACCTTGGCAAAAGAAGTGCCTTCTTTTGGTATGATCTGTGCACTTGCAACAAGCGGCTGGTCAATTGGCTTTCCTATCTGGGAGAGCAGCCTGATATAAACATCCTGGACTTCCGGAACCTGCTTTACAATATCACGGGCCATCTGGGTTGAGAGTAGATTATAGATTTTTCCTATGTGGTTAATCGGGTTCTTTCCGCTGGTTGCCTCCATACTCATAGGCCTGTTAGGCGTAATCAGCCCATTGCAGCGATTTCCGCGTCCGACCGAACCGTCATCTCCCATTTCAGCTGAAGTGCCTGTAACTGTAAGGAAGATACAGCTCGTTTTCAGGTTATCGCCGGTATTAATGCAAACTTTCACATCGCGTTCGGTATATCGGGTTGCAAGTTCCTCGACATATGTCTGCATCTCCTGGGTCATGCTTATATAGCTATCCAGATCGTCGATGTATCTGCCGATCATGCCGCTGCATATTGTAAGGGTTATATCCTCCCCATCCCTGAGCCCCATAACCTTCATATCCTCGCCGATTGCAGGCATGCGTGATTTAAGATCTGTGAGCAGTTGCCTTTCGGTATTGTATACGAGGTTTTCAAGCTCGGAAAACGGAGCATGCCCGACCCCGAATGAGGTATCATTTGCAACCGGAACCCTGTCTCTTTTGAAGACATCCCTGAGGTCTGATGACCCTGTTCCGAGTTTGCAATCCATGATAACATCTCTTTCGAGATCCATATTTACAAGGGTATTCTTAAGATATCTTCTGGCGGCTTGAAGGGCGACCGACTCGGTAGCAAGCTCGACCCCTTCGAATTCCTTTGTTGCCCTGCCTACCAGCAGAATGTATATGGGCTGCAATATTTCTCCGCCCCCGAACCTGGGGCTGGATCTCCCGGCTACAATCTGGGTTTCGTCGGTGTTATGATGGAGTACGGCTCCACATTTGCCTATGTATTCCCTGCATAGTGCGCGACTTACGGCTTCGGCCAGTCCGTCCGATATGCTGTCAGGATGCCCTATCCCTTTGCGTTCTACAAGCTCTATCCGCTGCTTCTCTATAGGGGTCTGGAAGAGCTCTTCCACTTTGATATTTCGGGCCATTTGGATCCTCTTTTTTAAAAATTAATAATAGTTTTGTTAGTAAATGTTGATGTTATTGGTTTACTATTTTTCGGTCAGTTGTATCATCAGTCTGCTATTTTTAGCACTCGGTTCTGATTAATTCCTATATCGTTATGACACTAATAATATTATATATATGACTCGAAAACTAGCTTTTATTAACTTACTAGGGGATATATAATTTTCCCCTGATCAAATTACTGAAAGTAATATACTTCCTAAAAGCTACCTTTTAGTCTCATTATTAAAAACACCCGATTCCTTCATATCTAAATTAGTTAATAATGAGTGGGCTATTTATCTATGAATCTGCCTTTCTCAATGGAAAACTTCTATCTGATCTTACCGTGAAGTCTATATTATACAAAAATATTCTAAATAAACGTTTTTATCTGGAAAAGCTTAAGCGGGGAAAGTTACCCGGCAGGTTACCTAAGAGGACATAATAGATGATTCGCATTGCAATACCCAATAAAGGGCGCCTTTACGAACCCACAATCTCTATTTTCAAAGATGCAGGGCTCCCAATCAGTGGGGGGGCCGAAAGTAGAAAACTCTTTGCAAAAACTACAGACCCGGATATTCATATCCTCTTTGCCAGAGCCGCTGATATTCCTGAGTATGTACAGGATGGAGCTGCGGACGTTGGTGTTACAGGTATTGATCTGATTACGGAAAGGGGAGCCAGGGTTGAGACTCTTCTGGATCTGAAATTTGGAAAGGCTAGCCTTGTTCTGGCTGTCCCTGAAGATTCGGATTTCCAGAAAGCTCAGGATCTTGAAGGCAGAAAGATTGCAACCGAGTTTCCGGAAATTACAGGCCAGTACTTCGAAAAGCTTGGAGTTAACGTTGAAGTTATAAAGGTCAGCGGAGCCTGTGAGATGACTCCTCATGTGGGGATTGCCGACGCGATCGTGGACATCTCAAGCTCAGGAACGACCCTGATGATAAACCATCTGAAAGCTATTGACACAGTCTTTTCTTCCACAGTTTACCTGATAGCAAATAAGGAAAGCCTTAAGGCAAAGGACAAAATCCTGGATATAAAAACTGCACTGGAAAGCGTGCTTAATGCAAAACAGAGACGTTATCTTATGATGAATGTTCCCGAGGCTTCCCTTGAGGCAGTAAAAGATGTTTTGCCAGGGATGTCAGGGCCAACGGTTATGAAGGTTGAGCCCAGCAAATTGTCTGGAGAATCCATTCTCGCAGTTCACGCTGTCGTGGATGCAGACCTGATTTTCACCATTGTAAATAAATTGAAGAAAGTTGGTGCACGGGATGTCCTTGTCGTACCTATCGAGAGGATAATGCCCTGAAAAAGGAATAGATCTGTAAAAATGAAAATCCTGAAAAGATAAGCAGAAGGAGATTTCCCCAGGACTTGCCGGAGATGCTGATTTAAATGGTTTTTGAAGTGATTCCTGCCGTAGATATGCGGGGTGGAAAATGCGTTCAGCTGGTGCAGGGAGTGCCAGGCAGTGAGATTGTATCCCTTGACGACCCCCTTGAAGTTGCCCTTGATTGGGTTCAACAAGGGGCAAAAACCCTGCACCTCGTAGATCTGGACGGAGCAATTGAAGGAGAGCGTAAAAACGCCCCTATAATTGAAAAGATAGTGAGCGCATGCCAGAAAAAAGGAGTGCGAATTCAGGTTGGAGGAGGTGTTCGAAGCTTTGAGGATGCAGCCGCGCTTCTTGAGCTTGGGGCTTCGAGGGTTATCCTCGGAACTGCTGCACTTCAGGACCCGGAACTTGTAAAACAACTCTCCGGTGCCTTTGGAAGCGAATGCATAACAGTTGCCCTGGATGCAAAAAACGGGAAGATTTCAATTAAAGGCTGGACTGAGGAATGTGCGCAAACTCCTGTGGAAATGGGCAGGAAATTTGAAGAACTGGGTGCAGGCAGTTTGCTCTTTACGAATATAGATACCGAAGGGCTTATGCAGGGAGTAAATTCTGCCCCTACAAAAGAACTTGTGGAATCTGTCAGTATTCCTGTAATCGCATCCGGTGGGGTAAGTTCTTTGCAGGATCTGCAGATACTGAAGGAAACCGGCGCGGCAGGAGTTGTTGTAGGCAGCGCTCTCTATACAGGCAGGTTCACGCTTGAAGCGGCAATTGAGACAATCCTGTGTAAATAATGGAATTCGGCTTTTTCTGGTAGAGGCATTTAAATAAGTTCATTTTCTAGATTGCCCGAAAAACAGGAAATCAGAACTCAGCAGGTAACAGGATACAAAGCTTTTATAAATTTAAAGAGAATGTGGTGCTGTATGAGAACAGGTAAAATGTCCCGCAAGACAAAGGAAACCGATATCCAGCTTGAACTGAACCTTGATGGCACAGGGATTGCCGATGTCAGCACAGGGATCGGATTTTTTGACCATATGCTCACCTCTTTTGCCAGACACGCGGAGTTTGACCTTAAGGTACGTGCTGACGGCGACCTGTATGTGGACGAACATCACCTGGTGGAAGACACAGGGATAGTCCTCGGAAAATTACTTGCAGATGCGCTCGGAGATATGGCAGGAATTGCCCGCTTTGGAGAAGCCAGAATCCCGATGGACGAAGCCCTTGCCGAAGTTGCCCTGGATGTAGGCGGACGCAGCTATCTTGTCCTGAAAGCCGAGTTTGTAGCTCCTCATGTGGGACAATTCAATACCCAGCTTGTAAAACACTTCTTTGAAACGCTTACGTCAAATGCAAAAATTACTATCCATGCAAGCGTCTATGGCGACAACGACCATCACAAAATCGAAGCTCTTTTCAAGGCATTTGCTTACGCTATGAAACGGGCTGTAAAAATTGAAGGTAAAGAGGTAAAGAGCACTAAAGGAGTTCTGTAACGCCCGAGACCCGTTTCGGGAGGGCGGCACGAATTCCGCTTCAGGATCACAGAAAATTCAAGATTTTCTGAGGGTTGTTCTGCAAGTGCAACAGCAAGGGTCCGTTTCGCTCACTTCGTTCGCTCAGGCGGAGTACCTTATAAACAGGTACTGAGATTTGCAGCCCGACTCTCGTTTAGAGAATGGTGCCTTTTCTGCTCTGCTTCGTTCTTATGAGTAGTTTAGCTGATTCCAATGGTTTAGACGCATATTTTTTCGTTGTTGCAAGCTCAAAAAAGAGGGCAACCTTACATTTTTATTCCGGGAAATTAATCTCATTGATAGAATTTGGGGGAATGGAATGAAAGTTCTTTATGTTTACGCACACCCGGAACCAAAATCTTTCAATGGCGCTTTAAAGGATACAGCCCTTGCTGCCCTGCAAGAGAAAGGACATGAAGTAAAGCTCTCTGACCTTTATGCAATGAAGTTTCATCCTGTCCTGAAAGCTTCGGACTTTCCTGAAAGAAAAAACCTGGGAGTTTTCAATCCCTTTCTTGAAGCTATAAAAGCTGTGAAAACCGGAGCATTTTCACCTGATATTAAGGAGGAAATGGAAAAAGTAAAGTGGGCTGACCTTCTGATTTTTCAGTTCCCTATTTACTTTACGGCTATGCCTGCCATTATGAAAGGCTGGATCGACCGTGTACTGGCGCCTGGTTTCGGGTTTAACCCGGTTACCAACAGCGCCTACGATACCGGGCTCTTCAAGGGAAAGTCTGCAATGCTTGTTACTACAACAGGGGCTCCGAAGGAAATGTATTCTGAAGGAGGAGCGCACGGCGACCTTAACAAACACCTCGAATCCATAACGCACTGTGTTTTTGAATATATGGGAATGAAAGTACTTCCGTCTCATATAATTTACGAGGCAAGTGCTATGAAAAGGGAAAGAGGGGCTGAAGAGCTGGAAAAATATAAACAGAGAATGCTTGAGTTTTGATTCAGAGGGATATTGAACAGGTTTGATTATTAA
Organism: Methanosarcina sp. MSH10X1; assembly: GCF_004099695.1. Lineage (GTDB taxonomy): Archaea > Halobacteriota > Methanosarcinia > Methanosarcinales > Methanosarcinaceae > Methanosarcina. Next base: position 169,916 of record NZ_SCHL01000002.1, read on the forward strand.
ATCTTGATTGATTCTTAAGTGTGGAAATATATTTTCTATTTTTAATTTTTTGCGCCTTATAATCTTTTTTCCTCGATTTGTTAACTCCGGGCTTTCAATATGCTCGAAAAGGGGTTTGAAATTCTTTTCCTGCTAGGAATAATGAAGGTCATCGACTTATGGAAGGTGAAAGAAAACGATTCTGGTCTCTCGATTTCAACTGCGGGAATTTATCAATCTGCATGTTTTACAATGGCTCGCTGTTGAGCTATAACATTACTGCTTTTAACGTCAATAATTTTTACAATTATTTCAGAACCTGCTTTAAATCCATAATTATCTGAGGTGTTAAAGCCTCCGTTAACACTTACTTTAACACTCGAATTAATGTATTTTGAACTATCCTGCCCGCACAGGATCAGCTTCTCGCCAACATCCCATAAGTTGTCCTCAAGGACTGCACTGTTTCGATTTACATATGTGTTGTTTTTCTCTTTGGGGTTCAGATGCTTGTAAAGAACTTCAGTGTTTCCTTCGACGGACGTTCCACCTTCTCCAACATCGCCCTTAAAGGAGTTCCCATGCCCTGAGATTATCACTGAAACAGTATCAAAAGGAAGAGAATCCCCTCCTTCGTGCATAAGCACGATCCTGTTTTCTTCAAGCCTGACCCGCTCTGCCGTCGGACCTACCCCGTAAAGTCCTCCTTCGCAGGATTCAATAGTAATTTTCGCTATCAAAGGTTGAGAATTTTCACTTTCTCCAGCACTATTGAATACAATGATTGCAGTCGCACCCGCAAGTACAACCAGAATAAGCAGCATAAGAAGAGAACCTATAATAGGAGTTACAGCTTTTAATCCTGATTCTGATGAGAAGAGACCTTTATTTCGAAATTTTCCGCAGGATTTCATCATGAGAAAATAGGCAAAACTGTAATAAATAGTTTAGCAAGAATTCTTGAAAAAAAGGAATTTGCTAAGAAAAGTTTGGAGGGAATTCCTCCTGAATTATTTCCTTCTTCGCCGTTTCTGGTTATACTCCTTTTCGAGCTCGAAAATCCCTCGAACCGATTCAAGTTCTTTTCTGCTTCTTGCATAATGCAGCAACACAAAGCCAACTCCACACAGCAGGGCTATAATCGCGGCTGAGAAAAACAGGGGTGCAGACTCGGTATAGTATTTTACCTGAATAGCCTCTTCCCGCTCTCCCATCTTCGAGGAAATCCACAGGAGAGTTTGCCTTCCTTTTTCATCAAAGGTCACACTCTCAGGTTCCGGTCTGGGTATCCCGAATACCCGGTTGCCAGTAACATATCCCTCTGGAAGCACCACACGGATGAATTCGGAGTCCGGTTTAAGGAATGCAAAGCTCTGAGTTCCCGGAACATCTAGCGTATACGCAATAAAACCTGTTACAGGCTCTTCGAATTCCAGGTTTATAACTTTCATGTTCCGGCTAATTTCCTGAGTCAGGGTATAATTCAGATCTGAAGTCTCATTCCTGCGTGAGAGTTCTTCAAAAGTTTGCGGGGCTGCCGTGGGCTCGTTAGCAGGGTCCACAAGCAGTACAAAATTCTGAATCGGATTCTCTTCTCGACCACCGCCCAGAGTTTCAGGGGGATAAATCTCAAGCCTGCTGGTATTTACCGCGATGTTTACAACCTGTACTTTTGTATCATCTTCCAGCAGATAGTACGTGGTGGTATTTGCAAGCGTTTGATTCCCCGATTCATTCAGGAAAACCTCATACTCATAATTAGAAATATTGCCAGGCTCATCCACGACAATTTCTTTGTTTTGATCCGTACAGCCCGATACTAAGACCACCAGCAGGGCAAGGAGCATAAACACAATTTTCTTTCTCATTTTCACAGACAAATTCTCCCTTAAGCTTGAAGCGATCTCTTTTCAGCCTGCGGCAAATTACTCTTCTTTCAAGATAAAGCCTGTGCAGGGTCTGGGACAGGTCAACATTTATCCTATGCTTCCTCTTCTTAATAAACAATATGGATAAACATCTCTAATAAATATGATCGAAAGCTCGCATTCACAGTACAGGTTTACCCTGATAAGGAACAAAAAAGCCTTATGGAAAAACACTTCGGTAGCTCTCAATTTGTTTATAGCATACTTCTTGACTCTTAAGGAAGCTTATCCCTGGTTAAAGGAGATCAATTCTTAAACTCTACAACAAGCAAGCAAAAGTCTGAATAAAGCCTTTACAAATTTTTTCAAATATGGATGCGGGTATCTTTAAATGAATCACAAAAGACAACCAGTTTTCTTTCAGGTTCATCAACATTACTAACTTAACCTAGCTACCTGTGAAATTTTCCTGACTAAACTCGGCTGAATAAAAGTCGAGACACACAGAAGTCAAACAGAAGTCAAGATACACTGGGATCTACCCAGGTCAGCCTGGAAACTGTAATAGCATATCGAACCAAAAATACCTGAAAGCTTCTCTGAATCTGCTGAAACGTTTGAAGAAAAGAGTTTCAAGGAAGGTCAGGGGTTTTAAGAATCGGGAGAAAACAGTTCATAAGCTGGCAAGATCCATAATTGATTTCCAGCTCGAGACATGATTTCCAGCATACTGTTTCAAAAAACCCGTAAGCAAAAACCAAACTGTATCAATTGTAACATTAAGCCGCTACCGTTATCAAGAAATCGCACTCCTGGAACAAGAGACTGAGCCTGTGGACTCGTTCTCACTGGAGAGGGGAATGAAGCATGAAGCCCCTTCCTCAAAACTATAGCTGTCAGGCGAGAATTTTAGGAAGGGGTAGTTCACTTGAGTCATCCGTTGAAGCTGAGACTCATTTATTCTTTATTGAGTTTTTCGATTGTGGTTGTGCCATCTGCCGTAGTTGTTGTTATCGTGTTACCTTTTGCGATTACGGTTGAGCCGTCCGTTGCGATTGCAGTTGCTTGACCCTTTGCGATTGCGGTTGAGCCTTCTTCTGCGATTGCAGTTGATTGACCTTTTGCGATTGCGGTTCCACCAACCGCGGATGAGTCATACTTTGTGATCACGTCCCCGGTCGTCGCAGTTGATTGACCCTTTGCGATTGCGTCTCCGCTGATTGCGGTTGAGCCATCATATGCGCATGCTTCTCCGGTCGTTGCAGTTGATTGACCTTTTGCGACTGCGTCTCCGCTGGTTGCGGTTGAGTCAGACCCTGCATATGTTATGCCCGTTGTGGCTGTTGATTGACCGTTTGCAGTTGCATCGCCGCTCGCTGCGGTAGAGTCGGTCTTTGCGACTGCATTTCCGGTCGTTGCGGTTGAGTTGCCTGTTGCAGTTGCATCTCCTGTCGCTGCGGTTGAGTCATAAGCTGCCCTTGCAATTCCGGTCTGTGCAGTTGAATCGCCTGTTGCAGTTGCATCTCCGCTCGCTGCGGTTGAGTCAGCATTTGCGGTTGAGCTTCCACTCGTTGCAGTTGCATCGCCCGTTGCGGTTGCATCTCCGCTGGTTGCGGTTGAATCAACTGTTGCACCTACGTTCCCTGCTGTTGCGGTTGCATCGCCCTTTGCAGTTGCGTCTCCGCCCGTTGTATCGGCACTTACTACTGCAACTGTTACTGACAGTAAACAACAAACAACCAGTAAAATAGCCAGATTCTTTTTGATCCTTAACATTTAACCACTCCATAAAATTATAGAATAGGACTTACAAACGTTTGGTGAAGAACACTCTCTTCCTAAATTCAGTGTTTCAGCCAGAACTCCACAAATCACATGATTGGGTCAGGGTAAGTTCAATGTCTATTGTTCTTCCCGCTTAACCCCATAAGTCCTACTACTTATTTATTTACAAGATAATGTCCACGAGGCCAATGTATTTATTTCTTGTTAAATTTATAATCCCTAATATGCTTCAAAGCAAAGGACCTCTAGCTTATAGTGCACTCTTATAAATTAGCTTCGATAATGAAAATTAATAAACAAGGTATTTTGTCAATAAAACCAATAACGTAAAAAAGCAGACCGTTATACCATAAACTGAGATATCTGTATCTCCGAACCCCAGATGCTCCTATTTATAGGAAAGGCGATATTATCTATATTTCATATTCAAACGCATCAGATGAATTTTATTATTGGCATGAGAGGATAACAGATCTAATCACAACAAAACTAATAAAATAATTAAATTTTAGAAGAAACAGGTTAAATGTGGGCGCAGGGAGTCGACTTAAACATACGAACTCCCATGAAAATATCTTTAAACCTCTTCTTTGTCCTGGGCATCATCGCAAACGTAATATAAATTTAAAAGACCTGGTTTTACTGCTTTAACCATATTTTCAGTTTAACTCTGAAATTTGAATCTGTCTACGATTAACTCTGTTGATTTAGAAATTTCTCCACCATAGCCCAGTCAACCTTCTTTATGTACTTTGCCTGAAGCTTGGAAACGTAAAGGATATTGCTACCAACCAGGATTTTAAGGTCTGAAGGCTTGGGATCGGCTGTACCCAGTGGAAGAAGTACAGGACCCTCAGGGGATGTGCAGAGCCTGAAATCCTGCCCGCTCTTTCTTATATAGGCTCTTACTTTTTCATCAATTGTAAACGACGGAATCATATTAACACCATGCAGAACTTGTCCGGGGAAGATAAATAATTACAGGTTGATAATCCAATAAACTAAAGGTCTGGTAAACAGGAAAAAAGTTCTGGAAAGAATACAATTCTTACTGGACGAGTCCTTACCAGCAGAGGTTTCCGGGGCAGTTTTAAATTGCATGAAAGCAATTTAGGACGAAGATAACATGATGATGAAAGATAAGGGAAAACTTGTAATCTGGCCAGTGTATCTCGACCAGACAAAGTCAAGGAGCAGCGGCAGAATTATCTCCCGGAAAAATGCCATAAAGGAACCGCAACTTAATGAGATAAAAGAAGCAGCCCGGCAGCTTGGCTTGAATCCGGAGGTAGAGCCTGAAAAAGCCTATCCCAAGACCTGGTGGGAAGTAAGCGGGAGAGTGCTCATAGATGATAAAGGTCCGAAATCCGTTATTGCAAAACAGATCGCCTTAGCCATAAAAAAGATGAGAGGCCATGAGAGTCCTGCCAAAACCTGATATTAATATTGCTCCCTGATGGAAAAAAAGGGGAGTGAGAAATTCAGAGAGATCTAAAGAGCGCCGGGTGTTTTGAGAACTCACTGATATGGGTTCAGCAGCCCCTGTCAATCCAGCGAGTCTATTTCAATTTTTTATAGGGATATCTCATTTCTTTTCCGCAGCTCTGGCAGGAAACAACAACATATCCCTCCTTCAGCCTGTAGCGGGCATTTTTTCCGGGCACTAGAAAAGAGTAGCAATGTTTACAGATCCTGCTCTTTATCTCCCTTGGAATACTCATCCGGTTTCTCATAGAAATATTCCTGATAAGCTGCACGTAACGCCCGCTGCGGTCAGGATGCTCTGCATGTTCTTTTTTTGCCAATTCAAAAAGCCGCCACATGCGCTGAGTTGCGATTCCCTGAATCAGGTTTTTCTTCTGTTTTCTTGCTATTCTGGACATGGGTAAACTGATCCTGCGTTTTCGTCTCAGATCCGATTTTTGATGTTTTTAAAATCGAAATCAGAAATCGAGTATAATCACATTGATATCCGGATTCTTGCCGTGGACAAGGGCTTTAAACTTTTCGGGTTCTCCTTTCGTAATTCCTGGCTTTCCGTAATGCATCGGAATCACGTCCTTTGGAGAAATGGCTAAAGCCGCTCTTGCAGCCTCCTCTTCATCCATTGTGTACGTCCCTCCTATAGGCAAAAGGGCTACATCAGCCCTGATATTTTTCATCTCAGGGAAGAAATCGCAATCTCCTGCATGATATATCCTGATTCCCCCAAGTTCCACTATATATCCCACTCCGGATCCGCGGGGATGATAAGGTTTATCTATATTATAAGCCGGAACTACCTCAATCCGGGTTCCTTTGATTTCAAGCCCATCGGCCAGCACATCCCCCTCGGCAATCCGTCTCGCGTCCCCTTTAAACTGAAGGGATAAGCTCTCAGGGATGAGTGTGGTTGAGTCTGACCTCCTGACCTTTCGGATATCATCAGGGCTGCAGTGGTCAGAGTGTTCATGGGTAATTAATAGAATATCAGCTTTATCGTCAAAAGCCGGCTCTTCCCTGAGATCATAGGGGTCGATATATATTTTTTTGCCGCCCCCTTCTAGTATAAAACCAGCGTGTCCCAGCCATCGGATAGTAACGCTTCCAATCTTAACACTATTCATCTAATACACCTGCGGATTCCATAATTGAGCCTGTGAAAAAACCTTATAGAAAGCTTATTTTTAGATTATATTATAGAAAGATTATTTTTAGATTATATTATAGAAAGATTGTTTTGCGATTATATTAATAGTATCCGACATTATTGACTCTATCTTTAAAGAGAGAAATACCTTTCAGAAGGCTAAGTAAACTCCGGGCTTAAGCATTATATAGACTCTTACTTTAAGCCATCATCAAGCAAACTCAGGGTTAATAGTATTCCTGGAAACATTGCTGGATTAAATACGAAATTATTGCGAGATTATAGAAAATTAGAATTCTTTATGTATAGGCTGGCTACCTCTCCTTTTTGACAAAACTCGGCTCAAGCACCCTGTTATAAATCATTTTCTGCATATAACACACAATCGGGAGTTTGATCACCACTGCTTCCCTTTTGTTTCCCGCACGATGGACTCCTATTGATACTTTTCCATCGGCAATCATGAAGAATTCTTCATCGTATCTGATCCCCTCAATTACAATATTATTCAGGAAATCCGTAAACTCTTTTGTAGTCTCCCTGAATTCAAAAGGAAGTGACCTGAACCTGTCCAGCTCATTAACAATAAGAATCAAACTGCAGGTTTTTTCCAGGTTTTTTAATTCGGGTTCGAACTCTTTCAAGAACTCAGGATTGGACGAGAAAACAATGAGTTCTTCCTTTACACCTGACAGGATTTCACGTATCCTGTTCTTTATTCCCCAATCACTCTGGATGCACCAAACTGAAGAAGTCTTCGGAAGCTCATAACTCAGTTCGTTGAGCTGGTCAAGACTTTCAATTGCGCAGTTAATGAATTCGTCTTTTATCTTCCCGATCACCTGTTTTGGATCGACTGCCCGGAAATAAGTCGGAGATCCCTGTCTTACTTCAAGATAGCCTTTTTTAGCAAGCACTTTAAGAATCTCATAGATTTTGGCTCTCGGCACATTTGTAAGCTCATGAATTTCCCTAGCTGTAGCTTCTCTCAAACTTACAAGCCCGACGTAGGTTCTGGCTTCGTTTTCAGTTAACCCTAGCTTCTCAAGATTACGAATTAACTGGGGATTAATTTGTGAAAACATCTGTTACCCCTAATGTAACAATAAACTTAAATGTTTTCTGTCTATATACGTCAACAGATCCAAATCACTAAAAATTTGCCGCACAATAGAATAATAATAAAAATGTTTATTAGAATGTATGCTAATAGATCTTGAATAATGACCACTCAACCTGAAAATAAAGAAGTTGGAGCTGTCTCAAGGTTCTTAATTTGCACTTCATATTAAAAATTATGAGGGGAATCTACTATTAAAGATATTTTTGAAAAACTGGGATTTTTTGTCCAGAATAATCGTTTTTCCGTACTCCTGATAGCTTTCCTATTCATAATAATCTCAATGCAGGGAGCACAGCTCATTGAGATGAAAGCAGGAACGGAAACCTTTGTCGGGAAAGATTCTCCTCTCTACCAGGATTACGATCACCTTTATCAGAATATTTTTCAGACACAATCTATTGTGGTAATGGTAGAGGGGAATGAGGTAAAAAACGCTGATCTGATGAAAGCCGTAGATAGGTTGGAGCATCAGCTACAGGCAACGGATGGGGTGATTGAGACTACAAGCCCTGCCTCTCTTATCAAACAGGTTAATTACCAGATGACAGGAAGGCACGCGCTTCCCGAAACCGATGAAGAAATAAAAGCCATTGTAGATGGAAACCCTGCTATTTTCGGCCAGATCATCCCTGACAACACTCATATGCTGATTTCGGTAGCTATGGCCGGTTCAGCCAGTGATAAAACACAGCAAGATATTGTTACTGCAACTGAAGGTGCAGTAACATTCTCGGATTTCCCACCGTCTTACAATATTATCGTTACAGGTGACCCGGCATTCCAAATTTCTATGAACAATGAGATGAATTCCAGCATGGGTATACTTTTAGGGCTTTCAGCTGTTTTCATGGTTATTGTCCTGCTCATAGTGTTCAGGCATGTCCGCTGGTCTCTCCTCCCTCTCCCGGTAGTTCTCCTGGGAATTGTCTATACCTTCGGAGCTATGGGTTATATAGGAATCCCAATGTCTATGGTTTCCATGTCTGCGTTTCCAATCCTGATAGGAGTGGGAATTGACTATGCCATTCAGTTCCACAACAGGCTCGAAGAAGAACTCCAGGAAAAAGGAAACAAATCCAGAGCAGTTATAGAAACCATAAAACACACCGGTCCTGCAGTCATCATAGCTCTGTCAATGACAGCCCTCGGATTTTTCTCACTGTTCACATCTACTGTGCCAATGATCCAGGACTTTGGGAAACTGCTCATGATAGGTATTGTAATGTGTTACTTCTCTTCCATCTTCGTAGGCGTTGTAACGATCTCTTTATTTGATAAATACTCGGAGAAAAATCCCCTGAGGAAGGTAGCAGGTAAAATAAAACCCGCAAATCCGGAAAAGAAGAAAAAATCCGGAAGTGAAACTGGAAGCAACCGTCTAATAGGGAGAATTCTTCAGAAATCTACAGATCTGACTATCAAATATGACGTTCTGGTACTGGGAACAGCGTGCTTACTCTGCTTTGGCGGCCTCTATCTTGATCAATCCGTACCTATTCAGACTGACGTGCAAACCTTCGTACCTCAGGATATGCCTACCCTGGTTGATCTCAAGCATATGGGAGATATCATGGGCGGAAGCGATGAGTTAAACCTGATCATCAAAGTCGAGGATACGGCGAACCCGGATGTTCTGAAATGGATAGACAGGTTTTCCGAACATGAGGTAGCTTCCAATGGGCATATTTACAGTGCTACGAGCATAGTACCGTTCGTAAAGGAAAAAAATGGAGGCGTAATTCCCGATACAAGTCAGGAGATAAAAGATATCTATTCTCAGATCCCCGAGGTACAGAAGAATCGCTACATGTACGGGAAAAACATGCTTCTCCTGAACTTTAATATAGGAAATGCGGTTGCGGACATCAAGCTAACAGGGATTGAAGAGCTTATAAACATTGTAAAGCAGGACATGCAGTGGATGCCAGCCCCGCCTGGAACAACAGTTACGATTACCGGAAACTCGGTCGTGTTCACGGAGGTAATCACTGCGCTTACCAGCGGAAGAGTGGCAATGACATTCTTTGGCCTTATCCTTGTGCTTGTTGGGCTTCTTGTCGTTTACCGGGACTGGGTGAAAGCACTGGTTCCTGTAATCCCAATGATTATAGTGATCGGCTGGTCAGGCGGAGTAATGAACTATCTTAACATCGACTATACTCCCCTGACAGCAACCCTGGGAGCTTTGATTCTGGGGGTTGGGTCCGAATATGCAATCCTCATGATGGAACGTTATTTTGAAGAAAAGGAAAAAGGAGAGAGTCCTCTGGAAGCAATCCGGATGACAAGTTCCAAAATAGGAAGTGCAATCATTGCTTCAGGGGCTACAACGGTATTCGGATTTATGGCGTTGCTGGCTTCTCCTTTCCCTATGATTTCAGACTTCGGTATGGTTACGGTTATCGATGTCGTGCTGGCTCTCCTGGCAACGTTTGTAGTCTTCCCGCCGCTTATGGTTATCCTTGATACCTGGCGGGATAAAAGAAAAGGATTCAGGACAGCAGAAAAAGATATCGAGACACAAAAACAAGTTCAGGGGGCCGAGATATGAGACGAGTGCCCATAAAATTAAGGCAAAAAATGATTAGAAAAATTGCTATACTTGCGTTAATCCTGTCAATCTTATCAGTGACTGCATTTCCAGCCCTCGGAAACGATGACGACGAAACGAATTACCTCATTCCGGAGCATGGATACACCGTAGACTACTACAGGGGTTACGGGGAGCCAGTTATCCGGGCTTCGATCACAGGAAATCCCGAACTAAGCAGGGGGGAAACTGCAGACCTGCAGATAAAGATCGCTAATGGCGGAGTGGTAGAAGGTTTCAAGAGACTTAATGTAAACCAGAACAGAATTCCGGATTCAGCCGAGGAGGCGCTTGCAGGGGCTGAGATGGAAGAAGAAAAAGACTGTACAACAGCAAGAGATATTGAAGCCACCCTCATTTCTGAAACGGAATATATAGAGGTCGAACCGACAGCCAGTCTCCAGAGCGTAGAAGAACTTGAAACAGGCTCTACGGCTAACCTTCGTTACACAATAAAAATTGATAGTGATATACCTGCTGGAAGCTATGAGCTTCTCCTACCTGTTAACTATCAATATCAGGCAAATGTCCGGACTGCAACTGCGGATGTGATAAACCTGGGTCTGACGGACACCCGGTATGCAAGAGAGTATAAAACTAAAATCGAAACTCTCAGAGTGGCTATCTCTATAGAAAATGAACCGAAATTAGAAGTAACCAGAGTCTCCGGAAATCTGGTTCAGGGAGAAAGTAAAGCCATTGAAGTTACTTATAAAAACACCAGAGAGGGCGTAGCAAGAGATGCCTTAGCCCGTATAATTGTCATGAGCCCGCTCAGCACCGAGAAACCTATAGTGAGGCTCGGGGATATAGCACCCGGGGAGGAAAGAACTGCAAGATTTGAGATCCTTGCAGACCAGGAAGCCCTTGTGAAGAATTATGGCATTAACAGTGAAATAAAGTATGTTGATGAAGGTGGAGAGAGTTCCTTCTCAGAAAATATGAAAGTGAACATTCCCCTTGAGGCTGCAGAAAAGAAATTTAGCATAACGGGTGTAGCAATTATACTGATTTTCCTTATCGCCCTTTACCAGATCGTAAATGTACACCGGAAAAGAAACAAGAATAATGAGAATGCATCAGGTGATGAAAATGAATAAAAATGGATGTTTTGTTGCTGTCACAACCCTTCTAATCCTTTGTTGGGCAACCTTCCCGGCACAGGCAGCTTTACCCGAAAATTTTGATATTAGCGAGAATTATTACAACGTATACGGAGGGCCTGACCTTAATGCAACACTCGTCGGAGATAATGAATTTTCGAGAGGAGATACTGTAACCCTTAATATAGAGATGATGAACAAGGGCGAGATTACGGGCTTTGAAGTTGAGAATGAAGTGGACATGGGGGATTATCTGGATGAAATGCTCCAGCAATCCGAAATGCAGTATGAAGCCCAGGCTACGACAGCAGTAGGCATCCTTGCAGCCCTCAAATCCGAAGATCCGAATATTAAAGTCAAGTCCGAAGCCCAGCAAGCAGGTACTCTCAAGCAGGGGAAACAGAGCTCAAGCCCCACAAAATTTACAATTGAGATTAATAAAAATGCTTCTGCAGGTACCTATCCTTTAACCCTTCAGCTTTCGTACCAGTACCAGAACAATGTTCAGGTTGGAGGAGATGAGTTTGACAGTACTACAGGCGTTGTAACTAACAAGGAAGTAGGCATCTGGTATGAAAACAAGACTCAGATAGAGACTATAGAGATAAAAGTCAAAGAAGAACCTTACTTTGAAGTCGCAAACGTAACAGGTGACCTTTACCCCGGTGAAGGCGGAACGCTCCGCGTTACGTACAAAAATAGCGGCGAAGAACCGGCAAAAGATGCGACTGTCAGGGTTAGTGCAGCCGATCCCTTCAGCACAACTGACGACCAGGCTTATCTTGGTACCCTGGATGCAGGGGAAAGCGCTGTTGCTCTTTTCGATATGGACGTAGACGAGATTGCAACCCCAAAGCTTTATTCCCTAAACAGTGAAATTCTCTATGAGGATGCTGACGGGCATGACCAGATCTCAGACAGTATCAAAATCAATACTGAAGTTCTGCCTGCCAGAGAGAGCCTTCCGGGATACCAGATGGGAACAGGTGTTGCATTTATGGCCCTTGCCGCATTTTTCATCCTGCTAAGGAAGAGAAGCCAGGATTAAAAAAAGTAAAGAAAAAGAATTCTATAAATAGACAAAAAGTTCTGGCAAATAAAATGCCAGTTTGAACGCCAGCCGCTAAAGAGCTGAAAGGGTTTGAACCAGAGCAAATGTGAGGAAATTTCCAGGTAGCCTTTTAAAAAGGCTCAACCCTTTATTTTAGAAAATATACTTATCCGGCTTCATAATTTTTATTTTTACCCGATTTGCAAAGCAGTCACCTGATAGCCCCGGAAATCAAATCCGTGTCAGTGTAATTGAATTATTTTTCTGCCATACCGGTACTTTGTGCTTAAAGAAAATGGAGAACAACATATGAGAGGAGAATTATATCGAAATATAGTGATTGCAACCGATGGGTCCAGAAATACCCGAAAGGCAATTTCTTACGGTATTGAGCTTGCAAAACTTAGCGGAGCTACTGTCTATGCCCTTTATGTGGTTAATACCCCGTCTACGATTTCTGAGAGCTGGACTATTGGTAAGGAAACAATATATAATATTATGAGAGACGATGGAGAGAAAGCAGTATCCGAAGTTAAGAAAATTGGAGAAACTTCAGGGGTAAAGGTAAAAGAGGTTGTTTTAGACGGTTGCCCTGGTAGTGAGATTATCAATTTTGCTGAAAATAATAATGCTGACCTGATAGTAATGGGTACACTTGGAGAAACCGGACTCGAAAAATTTCTAATTGGAAGCGTTGCAGAAAAAGTAGTAAGAGGCTCAAAAGTCCCTGTTCTGGTCGTCCGGGGAGGAAGCAAATCCGAAACTTCCTGTTAAATCGGGATTATACTTTTCAGTCGGAATTATCCGGCTCTTCGGAACCTGCTTCGGTTTGCTCTTTTCCACTGACCTGTTTTGCAACCATTACCTCAGTGGATTTAATGACCGCGTAAACCCTGTCTCCGGGTTTTATATCCAGTTTTTCTACAGCTTCTTCGGTGACTACAGAGGTTATAATTGAGGGCTCCATCTCAATTGTAATTTTGCAAACAAGCCCGCTTTTTTCTACTTCAAGCACTTTTCCGGGCAGCTGGTTTCTGGCTGACAACTTAAGACTAACATTTTCCCAGGCGGTTTTGTCTCCTATGGTTTCATTAATGAGTTGTTTACCAGTCTCATATTCAGCCAGCAGTTTTCTTCCAAGGTCGGTAAGGAAGGTGCCCTGATCTTTTCCGCCGCGTACTGTGATGACAGCGGGTTCTCCGAGGGCTTCGTTCATTTTTTTAAGCATGGTCCAGGCATGTTTATATGAGATTCCGAGCTTCTTGCAGGCTTTCCGAAGCGAGCGTTCTTCTTCTATTGTTCTCAGTAATTCAGCTCTTCCAGCACCCATAACGGTTTTTCCTTCTTCAGTAAACCAGAGCTTTGTTTTTGCTTTCACAGATTTTCACCTTTTACCGGAGCACATGGACAGAACTTGCCTTGAACTGGACATAGACCGGAACCCCGGGGTGGATATCCATTTCTTCTGCCGATTGCCGGGTTATGAGGGCATTAAGGAGGACCCCGCAGTCAATCTTCACTCGAACGAGAGCTCCCAGCATCCAGACCTCTGTAACCCTGCCCTGTAGAGAGTTTCTGATGCTGGATTGTGCGGAAGTTTTACTTAAAACTATGTTCTCAGGTCTCAGGAAGGCATGTACCTCACTTCCTGCTTCAATGTCCCCTGAAGCGTCGATAGTTATCTTTCCGGCTTCGATCCTCAGAAGTCCACGGTCCGCGGAGATTACCCTGCCACTAAGCATATTCTCAAACCCTACAAAACTGGCTACCCGGCTGTCAACCGGTTTTTCGAAGATTTCCTCCGGAGTCCCTACCTGCATAAGTTTTCCATCCATTATTATTGCAATCCTGTCAGCCATTATCCGGGCTTCTGTCTGGTCGTGGGTAATATGCATCACAGTTAGCTTTTTATTTTTATGGATATTCGAGAGTAGCTCCCTGGCACTTTCCTGTGTCCTGGGATCGAGTGCACTTAGAGGCTCGTCCAGGAGTAAAATTTTCGGATCAGTCACAAGGGCTCTCGCAAGGGATACTCTCTGCTGTTCCCCTCCAGAAAGTTTGAGAGGATGGCGTTCGAGTAAATGGGTAATTCTCAGGTCTTTGGCAATTTCACGGAGCTTTTCCGGTGACTTTATTTTTTTCATCCTCATGCCAAACTCGATATTTTTTTTCACGCTCATGTGAGGAAAAAGCGAATAGTCCTGGTAAACAAAAGCAAGGTCATGTTTTTCCGGCGGCAGGTTTGTTACATCTTTCCCGTCTATCAGGATTTTCCCGGAGTCAGGAGAGTGAAAACCTGCTATTAGCTCCAGAAGTAGAGTTTTTCCGGCTCCTGTCGGTCCGAGGATTACAAAATATTCCCCTGACTCGATTTTAAGGCTCAGTTTATCCAGAGCAAAGGTTTTCCACTTTCTGGAGAGGGATTCAATCTCTATCATATATACTCCAGCCTGCGGAAAGGACCCTTATTATTATGAATATGGAAAGCGTGACCAGTATAAGCAACACGGCTATGGGTCTCGATGCAGACAGCCCATAGGAAAGAAAACGGTCATAGATAAGAGTTGGTCCTATCATAGGATAATAAGCAATCAGCACAACAGCTCCGAATTCACTTATTGCCCTTGCCCAGGTCATGACTGACCCTATTAGAATATGCCTTGCCGAAAGAGGTAGGGTTATAAAGAGAAAGGCTTTCCAGAGAGGAGCGCCAAGGGAGCGAGCTGCATTTTCAAGCCTGGGGTCAACGCTTTTGAAGCCTTCCCGGGCTGAATTTGCCAGATACGGGAGAGACACGAAGAGCATTGCAAGCACAATTCCGGGCAGGGCGTCACTGAACCGGATGTAGCCTTCGAGAGGTCCGCCTATAAGCCCTCTGGACCCGAAGACCGTAAGAAGGGCTATTCCTGCAACTGTATGCGGTACTACTACAGGCACGTCAATAATACTCTCGACCAGCCTTTTTCCGGGAAAATCGAATCTTGCAAGAATGTAACCTGCAGGTACTCCTAGGAAAAGGGCAAGAAGGGTCGCCAGGAAGCCTGCATAAAGTGAAAGAAAAATAGAACTGACCACAGCCCGATTTTCCGCAGCTTCGATAAGGCCCTGCAGATCGTCAAAAATCTGCCCGAAGATCATGTTTGAAAGTGTTAAGAAGATGAAAAGAAACAGAACAAGCAGTAAAAAGGAAAAAATGAAAATTAGAGGTTCAAATTTACTGGATTTCGTGATAAAAATTTTCATTTTTATACCTTTTTACATTCGTTTTAGCTTTTAAAGTATTTTCTGATTTTCAGTTCTGGGTTTCGCTTTACTTTAACTTCTCTTCTTGTTTTTATATTTCCCTTTATCTTACCTATCCTTATTCCAAAAGCGACAGTAACTCTTCAGGCATTTTATCTTTTCCTTCGGCAATTGCAGGGACGATTGGCGGCTGGCCGTTCTCTATGAATATCTGCTGGCCTGGCTCTTCGAGGAGTAGTTTTACAAACTCAGCAGCAAGTTCCGGATTTTCAGCATTCTTAGGAATGGTTACACCATAAACAATCGGAGATCCTGTAACTACTTCTCCGTTTACCATTTGAACCTGGACCTTTGAGTAATTGTCAGCATAGTCGAGTGAACTCAGGTCAATCTCAGGTGGAAGTTCAACATATCTGAATCCATGCTGTTCGGCAACGCTCCGGTAGATGTAGAGGTAATCTATTTCCCCGGTCTCAAGGGCAGAAGAAAGTTCTACTTCCATGCTTCTGAGCATGATTTTATCTGGATTCGGCGCAATTTCCTCGGATGCAGGAACCTGCACAAGGGCTGTCCCGTTTTCCTGAGTAGTAAAAGTTATGCCTGTGTTATTCAGGATAAGGTCGTCATAGATCTGGCTGTCGTTATAATACGATTCGGCTAAAACAGTTACCATCTGTGACCTGTAGCCTGCAGGATCGTCATTAGGATTGGAGAACCCAAAGCGAACATCGGGGCGCCTGAGAATATCATACCAGTTGTTTCCATTGATTTCCTTACCATACTTACTTTCATTTGTATAAGCAAGGATCATCTGATTTCTTGCAAAAGCCGCAGACCAGTCTGCATATTCAGGCGTCATCATTGACGGAATCAGGGCATAATCTGCAGATGCGAGCACATCGGCGTTTTTACCGAGCTCAGTGATCTTTCTTATACTCTGTGCACTACCTGCGGCTTCCCTCTGAACATCGACGCCTGGGTGCTGGGCTTCGAATTCGGCTTCAAGCTCCTCAAATGGTATACTCAGGCTTCCGGCATGAAAAACCGTCAGAGTTTCCCCTTCACCTGCAGCAGCGTTTCCTGATGCGTTTTCCATAGAATCCGTACTCTCATTCTCACCCTGATCGCCAACGCAACCGAGGCCCGCAAACATAACCAGTATCAAGAGAACCGATATCAATTTGAAAATTCCGGGTTTAATTTCCATAGATATGTTTTCTTAGACATAACAAATATAAACCTTTCCTGAACTGTAAAACCTGTGATAAGTTTCTTAGGTTCTTATTTTCCAAATTATGGGGTTTGGAGAGCGTTAAATCCAAATATTTACCTTCCAAAAGATGTAAGTTAAAAATAGTTTGAATCCAAGTAAACTTGCGTGGAATAAAGGAAAGAAACCCATCCAGCAGCAAAGATATTAATAAATGATCGGATCAAAGTAAAATTTATTTACTCATATATTAATACAATGAGAATATATTAAAGGTAATATTTAAGAGAAGTCATAATATTTCAGAAACTTCCGATAAAACAGATATATCCGCGTACATTAGTTAATTGTTTTGAAGGTATCTTTATGGACGGTTATAGTATTTTCCTGATATTGCTTGCGGTCTATATAGCCGGACTTGTGGCTATTGGCTGGTATTTTAATAAAAAACAGAAATCTGTTACTGACTTCTGGCTTGCGGGAAGGAGAATAGGACCCTCTGCCCTGGGATTTTCAGCTGCAGCTTCCTGGCTGACCGCAGGTGGGATTCTTGCAGTCATCGGATATTTTATGCTTCAGGGAATGGGATCTATATGGGCTTTTGTGGCTCCGAATATTATTGCCCTTCTTGCAATCGCAGTACTTGTGAAAAAGATTAAAAATCTGCCCGCAATTACACAGCCCGAACTTCTGGAGCAGCGATACGGCAGTATGGTCAGATGGCCGATTGCCCTGATTATCACGGTTGTAATGATTCTTTTTGCAGTTGCCGATGTTACGGGACTTTCCCTGGTATTGCAGATATTTTACGGGCTTGATCCGCTCTATGCCGCAGCCATTGTTGCAATCGCAGTTTCGCTTTATGTGACACTCGGAGGTTTGTCTGCGGTTGTCTGGACGGATGTCATCCAGTTTAGCTTCCTCTCTCTTTTTACGATAGGAATAGCTTTTGCGGCACTAGGGGCCGTGGCAGACGGAGGACTACAGGCGCCTGCAATAAGCAGTTCCGAACTTTTCGGAAGCGTATCCGAAACCTGGTGGAATCCTTTTTCGATAGGTCTTCCAATGGTTCTAATCTTTATCCTGGCTATTATTCCTGGCTGGGTTATTGAGCAGGACCCCTGGCAGAAAGTCTGGGCCGCGCGGGATTCAAAATCTGCAAGTCTTGGAATGATTATAGGATCCATTATGATTACTGTAGTTTTCGCGGCATGTGCTGTGATTGCAATAGCTCTCAGTCACTTATTCCCTGAGATCGCGGGAATGGGTTTTCCTGCGGGCATGGCCTTTGCTGAACCTGCACTCCTGAGTTTTGTCAATGAGCGTTTCGCTTCTGCTCCACTAATTATAGCCATAAGTGCAATCGGGCTTGCAGCAGCTTCAATGTCCTGCGCAGATACCTTTGCCACCTCAGGCGCGTCCTGCATCTCGCGGGATATTTATCAGAGGTATATAAAGCCGGAAGCTACTATGCGGGAAATGATGATTGTAAACAGGATCAGTGTGCTAATAATCATACTTGCGGCGACAGCAGGTTCATTTGTGATCCCTAACATTATAGATGCCATTCATATAGCGACTTTCATTGCAAGTGCCTCCTACTTCTTCCCGCTGATGGGAGGTCTTTACTGGAAACGAGCCACTAAAGAAGGAGCTTTTGCAGGCATGGTAGTGGGATTCACGGTTCAGGTGGCTCTTGTGGCTCTCGACCTTATAAATACCCCGCCTCTTTCGCCCTACTATCTTGAAACTATTCACCCTGCGTTCATGAGCCACGGGGTTATTGTGGGAATGACATTAAGCGCGGTTGCTTTCTTTGGAGTATCTTTGATGACGAAACCTTCAAGCAGAGTCAACCTTGCACCTTTCTTCGAGGAGGAAGCTGAAGAGCTTGCCCGCTACGAAGCAAGGGAAATTAATGAGAAAGATCATGTGTACACCTCTTTCCTGAAAAATGTTGATGAAAAAATCACAGGAGAGCGTACTCATCTCCAGCTCAATCTTCGGGCTTCCGGAAACCTTAGCTGGCATGAACTGGTAGAGAAGCTTAAATCAAGTTCTCCTGCCTGGGTTACGCCTACAGGGCTTGATTCCGTTTACAGGCTGACTCATGGAGATATGCTCGCCTGTGTAGCAGTTTCCAGGGGAAGCGGAGAAAAGGATATCTGGCTCAAAGCCGAGCCCAGGCTCGAAACCGTCGATAGGCAAAGAAAAGAGCTTTTCACAGCTTACGAGGAGTTGAAAAAGGCACTTGGTCAGAAAGGCGTGAGCCTGGACTTCTATTAAAAAACTGGGGTTCAAATCGAACCTTATTTACATTTTTTACATTCTGCTTTTTTAAAGTCTAAAAGTGCTTTCAAGGGTCTTTTTCCCGAAGTGGAGATCCTCCAGTGAGAATACCTCAAAATTATAGACGCCCCTGTATCCTGAGAGCAATTTAAGGACCGAAAAGTCCGTACAGCCTTTTCCGGGAGCCATATGTTCGTCTCCATCGTAATTTTCGGTCCACCGTCCACTGTTATCGTGCAGGTGTATATGGATAATATGTTCTTTCAGGGTCCGGACAAATTTCTCTAGTTTTTCAGGATTACCTCCGCAGGTAAGGTTTGCATGCCCTATGTCAAAGGTGGCTTTCAGGTATTCGGAATTCACAGCTTCTATGGTCCGGGAAAGCTCCTCTGCCTTACAGCAGAAATTCGACGGGTCCGTACCTTCCTTATTCTCAAGGCCCAGGGTAACTCCGTAATCCTTAGCTATGATAGCAAGCCTGCTCAGATTTCTTACCATAGAGGAAAAAGATTTCTCCCGATTAGCTCCAATCCTGCCCGGGTGCAGTACTACAACACGGGCTCCGGTCCGGTTTGCAAGTGCAATTGATTCCTCCAGCAGGGTAAAATCCCTTTCGCCCATCCGTGCTGTATCTATCTGGAGTTCTGAAGGGTATTTTGAGTTCCCTGCAGAGTAAGGAGCATGGACTGTCACTGCAAAATTATAGGCCGAGATCTCATTAAGCACCCGGTCAAGCTTTTCCGTTTCAAGTGTTGAACCTTTGTATATCCCGAGCTTGGGAATATACAATTCTATTGACTCAACATATCCCTTTAAGTATTCAGGGGCACCGGCAAAGGATGAAGCTCCTAAAATCACGCATTAAGCAAGGAAACTAAATATAAAAATCCTTTTCTGTATTCCTATAGGAATTGAATTTACAAAACATAATGAAAAAATTATTGTAATTTAAGTTAAATTAGAGAATCTGGAGAATTCCTTCTTTAAAAGTTCTATCCTGATAATTTTCATACCAATAGTAACACAAAAACAGCCAACATATTTATATATAAATATATGTTATCGGCGTCATAGTGTAAAAATTTTTATAAATAGGTATTAAAAAAGGTATATAGTTTTCTATAATATTTATATTTTTATTTCAACCCTGCACAGTATTAAATAAATTACATCCTATCTTACTGAGTACATATCTAATCTATTCCACGAATAAACGAGGAAGTTAATAATAGGTACAATTTATAAAAATTATTTATATAAAAACCACATAGGGAGAACTCATTAATATAAAAATCATAAATATTTTTTTAACAATAGCCAAAAAAATTCATTAGTTAGAATCGGAATCTTTATATTATATTGGAAGAAGTAAAATTTTTTTATTTATATAAATATATACGTTTGTTTATTTTAACCAGGCCAAGCTGTCTTATAAAATTGTTTGTATATTTTATAATCTTATAATAATATTTTAAAAGCCTACATATTTCGAAAGGTTTATGAATGATCCTCTCTAATCAAAAATTTAACGCGCGTCATAATCATATTTCTTTATAATGATATGGCAGACGATTTTAAAAAAATGTACAGCGTTTTTTGAATCCGGCTTATTACATGTAATAACATAAAGGAGGAAAATGAATGGAACCACTCATAGGCATGGGAGTGCTGGCACTTATTGGCGTAGCTGCAACCATTGCAGGTGCCTCAGAAGACCTAGAATCCGATGTCGGATCTCAGAGTAATCCAAACTCACAGGTCCAGTTAGCTCCCCAAATGATGTTTCCGCACAGAATCTTTAACAAAGCGGTATCAGGAGAACCACCGTCAAACGCATTAATGTGTTCGATCGGTGCAGCCGTTGCAACAGTATTAATAAGTGAAATGAATTCGTCTCCACTCTTTGCACTGGTACTTGGCTCCCTTATTGCAGCAGCTGTACACGGGACTTTTTCCGTAACTGCTACAATGGGCAGATGTGCCAGCCAGAGTCGGTTCAAGCAGCCGATTTATCTGGATATGATAAGGAGTCACGTCCCCGTAATTATGGGATACGCGTTCATAACGACCTTCTGTGTTCTCATAGTGTCGTACTTGATGACCGTTGTGCTCGGACACCCCTTCCCGCTAACCATGCTGGCTTTTATCTGGGGTATCACCGTGGGTGCAATAGGATCGTCCACAGGCGACGTTCACTATGGTGCAGAGCGTGAGTTCCAGCAGTTTGAATTCGGCTCAGGGCTGAACGCTTCAAACTCAGGAAATATTGTAAGGTACGCCGAATCCGGTCTCAGGAACGGGTATGATAACTCCTGGTTCTGTGCCAAGTTTGGAGGTCCTGTCACAGGGCTTGCTTTTGGTATGACCGTATTCCTGGGAAGCTGGATAACCACTATTTTTGATCCTGCAAAAGGCCTGACAATGGGATGGCTTTCTGTTGTTGCAGGTGTTGTTATTGTCCTTATTTTAATCATCTGGAACTGGAAGATGGAAGTTGCAGCCCGTAAAGCATTTGGTCCTTACAAAGAAGATAAGGCTGAGGAGGCTTCAGCATGATTGACGCTCTCTTAGCAAACATCCTATGGATGGCTTTTATCGTAATAGGCGGCGTTCTGATTTCCTGGAGTGTCCACTTTGTGCCTGTAGGCGGTGCACCTGCAGCTATGGCTCAGGCAACAGGTATCGGTACCGGTACAGTGCAGCTGGCAGCAGGCGCAGGTCTTACAGGGCTTGTCAGTGCCGGGTTTATGATGAACGTAACAGATAACCTTCCACTGATTCTTGCCTCAGGAGCAGTGGGTGCAATGATTATGCTCGCTGTAACCATGATTGTCGGTACCTGGGTCTATGTTTATGGTGTAGGTGTTGTGCCTTCCTCCGCAAAAGTGAAGGTTGACCCCATAACAAGATACAGGCAGGACCTTTATGTATCCCAGGGTACTGAAGGGCACGGACTTCCGACTGTCAGTTTCGTGAGTGGAGTTATTGGAGGAGCTCTCGGTGGAATCGGAGGAGCTCTTGTTTATTACTCACTCATTGAAGTAGGTATGAATGCAGGACTGGAACGCGTTGGAATTACCAATGCAGTCACAGGAAATCCGCTTGTAGCAGTTGCAGCAATATTTGCAATAGGAATCTTCTTCGTGAACGCCGTAATTCCATCCTACAACATAGGAGGTACAATTGAAGGGTTCCATGACCCTAAATTTAAGAAATGGCCAAAAGCGGTAATTTCCTCCTTTGTAGCAACAATACTGTGTGCTATCGTGGCAGTTGTTGCGATCGCAGAGCTCGGAGGTATTTAAAATGTCTGTAGGCGGAGCAGGAGAAGCCAAAGGCGGATATCCTGCACAAACAATAATGGCTTTAGGTATAGTCGGCGGTCTCGTTGGAATTTACCTTGGTCACTTCATGCCTCCAGCATATTCCTTCTTCGGAGGCATCGGAGCAATCTGTGCAACAGTCTGGGGTGCTGATGCGGTCCGGCGTGTTGCAAGCTATGGACTTGGTACTGGTGTCCCATCAATCGGTATGCTGGCCCTTGGTATGGGTATTTTAGCAGCCCTCTTCGGACTTTCCGTAGGAGGTATTGCAGGACCCATAGTTGCTTTCGTTGTAGCAGCAATTATAGGTGGCGTTATCGGTGCCCTTGCAAACAGGGTAATCGGTATGGGTATCCCTATTATGGAACAGGCAATGGTAGAAATCGCAGGTGCAGGTACGCTTGTAATTCTCGGTCTGAGTGTCGTCATTGCCGGGTCATTCGATTATGCTGCAGTTATTGAAAATGTGATCGCAAACGGATACATTGCACTGATCTTTATAATAGGCGGTATGGGAATCCTTCACCCCTTTAATGCCAGCCTGGGCCCTGATGAGAAACAGGACAGAACCCTGACTCTTGCTGTTGAAAAGGCAGCCATTGCATTAATCATTGCAGGTTTTGCATCCTCACTTCATGAAGGACTGATGACGGCTGGTATAAATATTCTTGTAGGACTCGTCATCTGGTATCTTGCCTTTGCCAAGCACTATGCGCTGATTAAGAGAGATGCATATGCAGTGGTTGGAACCGGTATGCTGCCAACTGCGGAGGAATTGCAATGAGCATGATTCGAATAGCTCCTGAGTTAAACTTAGTCCTGGATCCGGATACGGCGACTGTGGCTGAAGAGAGGAAGGATTCGATTCAGTATTCCATGGAACCAGTCTTTGAAAGGGTGGACAAACTGGATGAAATTGCAGAAGACCTGTTGAATTCACTCTCGCCCAGCAAGCCGCTCCTTAATACTTGGCCAGGCCGTGAAAATACGTCCTATCTGGCAGGTATTTACGCAAACTCCTTCTATGGAGTTGTTATAGGTCTTGCTTTCAGCGGACTGGTAGCCCTCATCGTATACATAACAAGACTGATGGAAGGGGTGGTGTAAAATGGCAAATAAGAGAGAACCAGCCCCAGGATGGCCTATCCTGAAAGGAGAATATGAAGTAGGCGACGTCAAGAACTGTGTACTGGTAATTACCTGCGGATCGCACCTTCCTGGAAAGCCTGTTCTCGATGCAGGCGCAGCCGTCACTGGATCATGCAAAACCGAAAACCTGGGTATTGAGAAGGTTGTTGCCCACATTATCTCAAACCCTAACATCAGATACCTGCTTGTGACAGGTTCTGAGGTTAAAGGGCACATTACCGGGCAGTCAATGATGAGCCTGCACGCGAACGGCGTAAAAGAGAACAGGATTGCAGGCGCACTTGGCGCAATTCCTTATGTAGAGAACCTGAATGCAGCCGCAGTTGCCCGTTTCCAGGAACAGGTTCAGGTCGTCAATCTGCTCGATACTGAAGATATGGGTGCAATCACCTCCAAGGTGAGAGAACTCGCCTCAAAAGACCCGGGTGCGTTTGATGCAGACCCGCTGGTTGTAGAGATCAGCGAAGAAGGCGGAGAAGAAGAGGAAGGTGGCGTTGTCAGACCAGTCTCCGGAGAAATCGCAGTTCTCCGCAGCAGGTTGAAGGCAATTGAAGCCCGCATGCTTGATATAGGAAACTTGAACAAGTTCCACTCAGGAGTTCACGCAGGAAAGATTGAAGGCGCCATGATAGGGTTGACAGTGACCATATCCCTGCTTGGATTATTACTGCTAGGGAGGTAATGAAAATGGCAGAAGAATATGATAAAGGCGTCCCAATGGTGCTCGCCCCTCAGATGGGTGCAATTGACGCTACTGTTGAGAGCATTCGATATAGAGCACAGTTGATTGCGAGGAACCAGAAGCTTGATTCCGGGGTAATGTCCACCGGAATAATCGGCTTTGCAGCAGGTTTCCTCTTTTCATTGCTGATGGTCGTCGTACTCCCACTAGCTGTCGGCCTATAAACTTGAGAGGTGAATAATATGGACGGAAAAGCACCAGCAGCGTTTGTAGAGTCAGGCGAGTTCAACGAAGTAATGAAAAAGCTCGATACGATCGATGAAAAGATCGAGTTTGTCAACAGTGAAATTGCACAGAGAATCGGAAAGAAGGTAGGAAGAGATATCGGAATTCTGTATGGCGGAGTCATTGGCCTGTTACTCTTCCTGATCTATGTCTCGGTATCATCAATGTTCATTTAAATGAGGGATCAAAATGTTCAAGTTTGACAAGAAACAGGAAGTTTTTGAGATCGGCGGAGTTAAGTTCGGCGGACAGCCGGGTGAATACCCAACCGTATTAGTCAGTACCATGTTCTATGCAAGGCACAAGATTGTGACTGATGAAGACAAAGGTATCTTCGATAAGGCTGCTGCAGAAACTCTCTGGAATACCCAGGTATCAATGAGCGATGCTACAGGAAATCCCTACGTAAACCAGATTGTAGGAGAAACCCCCGAATCAATCAAGCGCTACATCGACTGGTTCATTGGAATCGACGACAGGACGCCTTTCCTTATTGACTCCTCAGCAGGAGAAGTGCGTGCAGCCGCAGCCCAGTACTGTACCGAAATCGGTGTTGCAGACAGGGCAATCCACAACTCAATCAACGCAAGCATTGAGCAGGCAGAAATGGATATCCTCACAGAAAGTGACGTAACAGCTGCAATCGTTCTTGCATTCAATGCAACTGACCCAACCGTAAAAGGGAAGATGGATATCCTTGAAGTCGGTGGTTCCGGACAGACCAAGGGTATGCTTCAGGTCGCAAAGGAATGTGGAATAAAGATTCCCCTGATCGACGTTGCAGCTATGCCTCTCGGTGCAGGCGCAGGCGCAACAATCCGCACAGTTCCGACAATCAAAGGAAAACTCGGCCTGCCTGTCGGCGGTGGATATCACAACATGGCATCTGCCTGGGACTGGCTCCGGAAATTCAAGAAGACCCAGCCTGACCCGAAGGCAATCTACATGCCTACAGACATTGGTACCAACCTGGTAGCCCAGATCGCAGGTTCTGACTTCCTGCTCTACGGTCCGATCGAGAACGTCAACCAGATTTTCCCTGCTGTCGCAATGGTCGACATCATGCTCGGAGAAACTGCCAAGGAACTTGGCGTCGAGATTGCAGATCTGGCAAACCACCCTGTAACCAAACTGACATAAACGAATATAAAAAATTAAAAAGAGTCGTAAGACTCAAAAGCAGAGGAAATTTTCCTTTGCTTTTTCTTATTTTCTATTCTATTGTGGCTTTTTTGCCAGAATAAAACAGCTGCTTTTCTGATTTCTCTATGCTTATCTTCCTGACTTTTCTGTGTTTTTTATTCTTTCTATGCTTATCTTCCTGACTTTTCTGTGTTTTTTATTCTTTCTATGCTTATTTTCCTGACTTTTCTGTGTTTTTTTTCTGTTCTTTCTATCCTGTTCTGCCTTAAATCCGGCAAAATTTAGTTTCTATTCATATATCTCCTGAGTGCAATTTCACATGTAGGGAAAACAGGATATCCAGTCAAGCCGAGGAAAATATACTATTCAGGCGAACCGGAGAAATCTGATTCGATGTGAACTAAAATTTATGAGAGAAGTGAGCAGAAAAAAGGCGAAAAGAAAGCGAAAGACAGCGAAAAGAAAAACGCGGTAAGAAACGGAAAGAAAACGAAAGACTGACATTAAAAGATTCATAAAGGATTTACATTATTTATCAGGAGAGAAGTCCCTGGCTGGCTAAATAACTATATCTGAACCTGCCAGGTACTTATGAATCCACTCCCAAACTCGCTTTCTTGGACTGTTATAGCCTTTGAAGATCGTGAGTTATCAGGGAAATTGTTATAACCTGTGAATTTTTACCCTGCGCTCAGGCAGGAACCGTACAATCTACTCCCGGACCCACAGCTTTCAAAAATGCCAACCGATGCACTTGAGATAAGATTAGAGTAGATGATCAAAGGTTGGACAAACTGTGAGACAGGGCTAAATTAATAACACAATCTTCCAGGTTATAGCAGTCCGATTCATATACCAATTTTTTAACTTACATATTGTACACTGTCTTAACATATATATATAAAGAATTGTGAACTGATGTCACACGTTTCCGATCGTTTATCAAGTTTTTACTTTAAATCATAAGAAAAACTTAATTAAGGTTCGAAAATAAGACACTGTACAAAATTATTGCCCTATCAAATCTGAGAATTTGTACTCAAGCCAATAAGGTGCAATATTTGTGGCGAATTGATACATTTGATGGAATTTATATTTACTCTAATTACCAAGAAATGATACTAAATAGAAAGGTTTAATATTCGGTAGCACTTACCAGTACCATAAACGGGTTCTAAGTAAAAACTTTTAGATTTGCAGAGTACCTGATTATATAAAATTTTTTTCTAGATTTTAAACCGGAAGCCATAAAAAGTCCTGATCTTACGGTTGCCAAAACGGATCATAGCATAAAGAGCCAGGAAACCGGGTATCGGGTGGAAATATGCTGATCAGAAAGAATATCTCCCTGGATGATAAGTACCTTAAAAAGTTACAGCCCCTTCTGGATGCTAACAATGGGAATTTGAGTGCTGCGGTCAGGGATACCATTGAAGTTGCGGATACCGCTCTTGTATACCATAAAAGTATTGATGATGCAATCCAGTTTTTAAAAGAAACTCCTGTAAAAGAGGAGTTAAATGATACAATTCAGAACGGAGAAAATATCGTTATAAATAAAACAATGCTTGAGTGGCTGTTCAGGTGCACGAAAGGCAGGCTCACTGATGAAGAGCTTGTCAATGAACTTATCAATCCTTTTGAGATTCAGGATATGAAACAACTCGAAGACTACCTGAACAGGGTTTCAAGAAGTTATCAATGGACAATTCGAACTTCAATAAAATGTGAAAATATTAACAGTCCTGAGAATGCACTTGTACTAATCTCCAACTCTACTGTACACAGCAGAGATTTTTTTGCCCAACTCATAGCTCATTTCCTTTCCAGATGGAAACAGCTCGATGTTGAGCATGTTTTCAGGAGATCAAACTCGACCCAGATTTCTTTCAGAAAGAATCCATCTACCTCTTTGAATGAGATTATGCCCGGAATCCGGAAGCATTTTGGGTATCTTGATGTTTTGTGTAAAGAGCTGGACGACAATACCGAATTCTGGACTCAGCTAATGTATACTTACAATGTTGAGAGATTCAATCTCGTAACTCTTCATCGGAGCCAGTTTGAAGTTTTCGCAACAGGTGAGGTTCCAAACCCGACAAAAATCCTTGAGCGCCTGTGCAAGCAGTCGGTATGTGATATGTCTCTTCCGGATTTACTTGTTCATTTCAGGAGAATGTATCTGGCGACCCAGCTCGTAAAGAATATAGAAATCTCTCTCGAACCCGGGAATGAATCAGTAACCATCTACCACGACTATAAGGATGAAAGAGTTGTTCGCAATCTTGCTGAGTATTTCTCGAACATATTCAGGGAAAATGGCACGCCTTTCGATACCTCTTTATATTCAAGCATGATCGTATTCCGATTCTTCCGGGGGCGAGAACCTGATAGTTCGGACCTCTATTTAATGGAAGGAATTGAAGAGCCTGAATTACCTGAAGAAGAATATACTGATGCTTGATGGCAGGTCCATGAATTAAAAGAAAAAATTCGATGTGTTGAAGGAAATCTCTGGAAAAATTATTAAAAAGAAAAGATAAAGACAATGTTTTAAAATAAGGGATTAGAAACTTCAGCCTGAAGACTAAAGTTCTCCCGAAATCCTCTACAACGGATACCTGATGCTAAATGCCTGATCGGTCTTTCGTCATCCCGTTTAACCTTTTGTAACTCCTAGAGGAAGAACTCTTGCGACCTTACGGGCAATGCCGAGGTCGTGGACGACATTTACTACATCGCTGCTGGACTTGTATACGCCTGGAGCTTCTTCTGCAATCACTGAAGGATGCGTGGCTCTTACCGTAATGCCCTGAGCTTCAAGGTTATCTTTTATAGTCTGTCCGCGGAACTCTTTCTTTGCATGTGCCCTGCTCATGACTCTCCCGGCTCCGTGGCAAGCGCTACCGAAAGAGATATCCATAGCTTCTTTTGAACCGCATAATATAAAGGATGGGGCTCCCATGCTTCCAGGAATCAAAACCGGCTGCCCTGCATCCCTGTACACGGCAGGAACTTCAGGATGCCCTGGAGGAAAGGCTCTCGTTGCCCCTTTCCTGTGCACGTACACCTCTTTTTTCCTGCCGTCCACGATGTGTTCTTCAAGTTTTGCCACATTATGGGCAACGTCATAAAGCAGATCCATGCCCAGATCGTCAGTGTCTCTATTGAATACATTTTCAAACGATTCCCTTGTCCAGTGTGTAATCATCTGACGGTTTGCCCATGCATAATTTGCTGCGCAAAGCATTGCCTTAAAATAGTTCTGGGCTTCCCTTGACTGGGCAGGAGCACAGGCAAGCTGTTTATCCGGAATTTCAATTTTATAATTCTTTACAGCCTGAGAGAGTTCCTTTAGATGGTCAGTACAGATCTGGTGTCCTGCACCTCTTGACCCGCAGTGAACCATTACCGTGACCTGGCCTTCTTCAAGCCCGAAGGTCGAAGCCATTTCCTGATCATAAATTTTGTCGACATACTGAACCTCAAGAAAGTGGTTGCCGCTTCCAAGAGTTCCTAACTGGGGTTTTCCCCTGTTTCTGGCTTTCGTGCTTACCTGGGAAGGATCAGCTCCTTCCATATACCCATTTGCTTCACAGTGCTCAATATCGGCTTCCACACCATATCCAGCTTCTACAGCCCACTTTGCACCCTCAAGAAAAGCACTGTCCAGTTCCTTATCAGAAGCCCTGAACCGACTTTTTGAACCAACACCAGCGGGAACATTCTTAAAAAGCTCATCGGTTAACCTTTTTATGTCCGGAACCACCTCTTCCTTTTGAAGATTGGTACGAATGAGCCTTACTCCGCAGTTGATATCAAAGCCCACTCCGCCTGGGCTGATAATTCCTTCTTCCGCATCAAAAGCCGCAACTCCCCCGATAGCAAAACCATAGCCAAGATGGGCGTCAGGCATTGCCATGGAATACTTCTGGATTCCAGGGAGAGTTGCCACATTTGCAATCTGGTCAATGGTTCCGGGTTCAATCCCTTCGAGTAAACTTTCGGAAACGAACAGGCGGCCTGGAACACGCATATTGGGGATGTGCCCGGTAGGAATTTCCCAGTTATTTTCGGAAAGCTTCCTGACCATATTCTTTACATCCCTCTGAATGCTTTCTGTGTTTAATTCGTCAATAGCTGTATCTTCGCTTTCTGCCATGATTGATACTCCCTGCTCCTCTATGCTTTATGGATGTAATTATAAAACTACTAATTTACCTTCCGTTTTCCAAAGCTCTGCAAGTTCCCCAGGAAACGTGATCATTATACACCATATCAGGCTGGATTGAAGCCACAATGAGTTCTGGAAACGCCTGATAATAATATTATTTCGATATAATAAAGTCGATATGAGATGACTGAATAAATTCAGGACGAGATAATTCAGCTTGAGGTTTTGTAGTGCAGAATAGGATAATAATTCACATACATGAAGATATGCATGGTGCAAACGGATTGGAGGAAAACAGCCAGTAGTGTAATTAAGGGAGAAAGCTTCTGCTCCCTTAAATATCCACAACGATCTGAGCTTTCCAGCCTTCATCAGTCTTTGTTATCTCGAGCTGGTTATAGGTAACAGCCTTTATTTCAGTCTCAAAGGGGTGGCTCTCAGGATAAAACTCTTCTCCAAGTGCCTTAGCTGTTATTGAGTACTCGCCATCTTCCTCGCTGATTTTCTCAACCCGAAACTCCCTGAAAACGATTTCGTCAACCTCAAATACATATAAAAGCTCAGAAAGCCAGTCCACAAGCAGAGATTCGAGGTCAGGCGACCTAAGATAAATTTCTTTTGGAGTATTCCCAGAGACTTTCTCTGTATTGATAATTACATTGAACATCGCGAGAGCCGAGTTTTCAAAAACTTCTTCCAGAGTTCTCCCATAAGCCCGGAATTTGATATCTGCAGTATGTTCCAGATACTCATACTGTTTTCCTTGAGACGACATGGTTGGGTATTGTGTTTTTGTGTTACATTAACCTATTCACTTCAGAAGCCTGGGTTCAGGTCCGCAGGAGTCCCCCTGAACCGGAATAAAACAGGGTTTGCAAATTCTTAAAAAGCTACCTTCACTCTAATTTCTTCCAGATATAAAGAATTCTCTGGATAGCTGTTATATGACTGGTTACAGCAATCAGGATCACAGCCCAGCCGAGAATAGAAAAACCTGCAATCGGCATTGAAAAGGCAAAGTTGCCGAAAGCTGAAAGAATTATAACTATAAGCCGGTCTGCCCTGCCCATAATTCCTCCATAGTATCTCCCCAGGTTGAGTGCCTGAGCCTGAGTTCCGAGATAGCTGGTAAGCTGTACTCCTACAATTGCCGCAACTCCGATCTGCCAGGGCACGTAACCTGCAAAAAAGATGCTGCATATAATAAAGACATCCGAGTAGCGGTCGATAACGTGGTCCAGAAAATCGCCTCTGGAGGTAGCCCTATCTGCCTTCCGTGCAATCACTCCATCAAGAGCATCGAAAATCGAATTAAGTATTACCAGGATACCTGCCAGCAGGACTAATTCCCTGGATGCGGGCGAGTAGTAAAAACTGAGCCCTGCAAAAAATGCACAGATAAGGGAAGCTATGGAAACTGTATCGGGTGAGACCTCATATCTGACGAAAAGGTCAGCCAGCGGTTCGATAACTCTTGAGGCAAAAGGTCTCAGGGTATTAAACGTCATGGTACTCGAGATTCTTCCTTTATGTGATATCCGTAATGGAAAGTCGCCCAAGCAACAGGCACCTGGTCTTATTCGGTATCCTGGTTTGGACCTGCTTATTATGTCGTTTCTGTGTTTACCTGCTTTTTTATATTTATACTTAAGGCTGTATGGTTATCCGTTACTCAATAGATAAATTTACTTATTCACTTTTCTGCTGCTGCACGCTCGTACAGGTATTTAACTTTACAGGAGTGCTCAAGCTGTGTGGTCACGATATATGCATCCCCGAGTGTTCTCCCTGTTGCAAAAGTTCCGTGGCTGTAAACTATAGCGCCCCTGTGCCTCGAAAGCGAATTTGCAAGATTTCCTGCGAGCTCGCGGCTACCTATGCCCCCTCCGACGACCGGAATCTCTCCGAGGAAGTACTGCCCTTCACTGTCTACAGGCGCAATTCTCCCGTCAGGGCCCGCAAGCAGGGACTCAACAACCGCGTATACGGAGTGAGCGTGAATGACTGCAAGCGCTGAGGTCTGCCTGTAAATCTCCCTGTGCACAACAGCTTCGGAAGATGCAATTATATCCAGAGAGGAAGTGTCCTGAATATCAACCTCAACAACGCTGTTTTCTGTGACTTCATCAAGTGCCGTCCCTGTTCGGGTAATGAGCATCCTGTCTCCGGCTCTGAGACTGATGTTTCCGAAGTTGGACTCTACAAGCCCGTGTTCGACCAGCTTGCGCCCGTATTTTGCGATTTCCTGCCACATCTTAACCGGTATATAGATAAAGGACGCCATAAGGTTTATGTACTATAACCTCAGGAATCCCGCAAAAAGAGAAAACTGTACATTTAAAACATGGCGGCAGCCTTCCAGAGAACGAAACCTGCCATAAAGTTTATCTGTGAGTATTGTATTTAGATAAGTCGCAGTATCTCCGATTTGCCTCGTTGGCTCAGCCCGGTAGAGCGAGTGACTTGTAATCACTAGGTCGCGTGTTCGAATCACGCACGAGGCTTCTTTTTTATTTTTCCGTACCCTGTGTTCTCTAATTGGTTAAAATTATAGATTTCTGAATAAACAATATTCTTCTTTTCCAATTACTTACACTAAATAATACTAGAGTTTTTTTTCAATCAACTCATATAGACAGATTTCTGTAACAAGTGCATAAATAAAAACCTCCTCATTCCTTTGAAATTTTTAACTTGAAATTATTATTTATTTCAAACCAATTTTTTGCATAATAAATTTAAAATAATTTCTATTCTTTTTATATGCTGGAGTTGGGAACTAAGGGGGTATTATCACACCACACAGATAAAGAACCTCCCGAAGGTTACTGGTCTCTCTTTGAATTTACTGTTTGGGGAGCATGATATATTCAAAGGGGCTGTATTGAGGGATACAGTATACGGATTCAGTATCTTCGGGATTCTTCTTAACATGTAATCCTTTTTCTAAACACGCAATCCTTCCTCTAAACATGTAATTCTTCTCCTAAATATTGTAATTCTTTTCTGCCATTTTACCGGGGAGTCCAGTTCCTAAATACTTCAATATCTCCCTCACTTAACCTTTCCAGCTTCCAGGTAGCATGTGCGGTAAGCCTGCAAAGACTAACAAGCTAAGA
The DNA here is from genome assembly GCF_004099695.1 of Methanosarcina sp. MSH10X1. Classification (GTDB taxonomy): domain Archaea; phylum Halobacteriota; class Methanosarcinia; order Methanosarcinales; family Methanosarcinaceae; genus Methanosarcina. The sequence goes on from NZ_SCHL01000002.1 coordinate 202,661, forward strand.
TTGAGGTAAAGCTAAAGATTGAGATTATGAAGCCCTTTTCCGATTTTTCAGGAATAAATTGCCGATCAGAACTGCAATAAATCCCAAAAAAATATCATAAAGATATTGTCGAATCCACTAAGGTCAGTATTTACGTGTAACTTTATATGTCCATAATCGCTAAAAGACAGGCAATTTATTAAATATAAAAGATTTTATTAAATTAGGGGAATTATCATGAGCGAGATTAAAAGGAGAAATTCACTATGAACGAAATTAAAATCGGGGATATAATTCAGGATTTCAGGTTAAGAGACCAGAAACAGAAAGACGTTCATCTCTACGACTTCGCTGGCAAAAAGGTGCTCCTGTCATTTCATCCGCTTGCCTGGACTAATGTGTGTGCAGAGCAGATGAAATCACTTGAAGAAAATCACGAAATGTTTACCAGGCTGAACACGGTGGCTTTTGGCATAAGTGTGGATCCCATACCATCGAAAAGGGCCTGGGCAAGGGAACTGGGAATTTCGCACATTAAGCTCCTTTCAGACTTCTGGCCGCATGGAGAGGTCGCCCGAGCATATGGAATTTTCAGGGAAAAAGAAGGTGTCTCTCAGAGGGCGAACATAATTATCGATGAGGAGCAGAAAGTTATATTCTTCGAAGTATATCCTATGCATGAGCTTCCTGATATGGCTAAAATTGGAAAAGTCCTGGAGCAATAAGGCACAGGGATTGGTTCTTAAGAATAAAACAATAAACAAGAAGAATAAACAGTAGAATGACAGGACAAAATGAGATAAACAGATAATGGGATAACCGGGTGAAAAGGGAGAAGGCAGTTAATAAGCGAGAAAGTAGTTAATAACTATAAAATGTAAGGCAAGTAAACAATTAGGGAATGTTAAAGGCTCTACGACTAATATCTATAAAGATTTGATATTTTTTAACTTTACATCAGCTTTATCTATAAAAGTTTGATATTTTCTTAACTTTACATCAGCTTTATCTATAAAAGTTTGATATTTTCTTAACTTTACATCAGTTTTTACTATTTAATTTAAATCCCATATTATTTAACTCCGTGTCAATCCCATCAAAGAGTTCCCTCAATGCTATGCTGAGCCTGCGGGCTTCTACCTGCCACACCCTTTTGCTTACCTGCATGTCTCCTCCGGCTTTGACAGCTGCCATCCATGCATATTTTCTGGCGATTTTTTTATTGTTAGAAGGAAAACGGAAAGCTTTTCCGGTCTTCTGGTTGCTATATTTTTCATTGATCAGGAATTCGTATATCTCCTGGACTCTTTCAAGCAGTTTTTTCTCACTTTCAGAACCCGATGCCCCAAACAGGACCAGGTTCCAGAGGCGGAACAGCACATTATGATATTCAGTAGAAAGATTCCTGGAAACCGAAACTTCTATCATCTTCCTGAATTCAAAGTAAATATCCGTATTTCCGAAACCTGAAGGCAGGTGATTCCCAAGCGAAATCATAACGTGAATGCACTCATGAAAAAGAATTCTGGCTATAAGGAATTCAACTCTCTCCTGCAAGTTCCAGAATTTGCTTACAAGCGCTTCGTCCCATAGCTGGTAAGGGTTAACAATGATCATGGACCTGTAGGTAATCCTCTTCTCTTTTTGTGAGACCAGCCTTTTGGGGTAAAGAGTCATTCCTAGCATTTTCCCGAAAAACTGAACCCTGACAGCCAGATCCCAGCAGTACTCCCATTCTCCTGAACTTGCACACTTCACCCTGTAGTAGTTCCCATCAAAATGTACTTTCTCAAGCAGCCGGTACATATCTTTACTGTGTAATTTGATTAATGACTTTACCCTGGACTCCCGATAGATCCGAAGGTCAAAATAGGGCACATTCGGGATAGAAGCAGAAGATAAATCATATGTAGATGTGCCTAGATCCTGGAATCCATAAGGCCATAAATTTGAGTTGCTGTCCCAAATATTGACCTCATTCTCAACTGGCCCTGCCTTCTTCTTCATTAAATCCCCTCGCATAAGATACCCTATAAGATATTATTACTGAAGATATATAAAAATTGACCAATAGGCAGCAGGGAATGAGATAAAGTTTTACCCCGGCTTAGAAAGGAAAAGTTATCATTTGTTTTCGGTCTCTTTACTGAGATATCCGCAGACCGGGCAATTATTTAGCTTTGAGAGTGAAATTTCACTGAAATTTCCTGAAAGCCCGTTCCAGAATAAAAGGCGGCCTTCCAGAAGCTTTCCCTGCCCTGTCAGAAATTTTATTGCCTCATTCGCCTGGATAGAGCCAATGATGCCTGGAGTAACTCCTAAAACCGGAAAAACTTCCTTTCTGGAAATGCGCGGGAAGATACAGTAAAAGCAGGGGGTTTCTCCAGGCACTATTGTTGTCACCTGGCCATCATACCCCGTAACTGCTCCATGAATTAAAGGAATTCTTCTTTTTATGGCTAGCCTGTTAAGCATATGTCTCGTTTCGAGGTTATCAAGAGCATCAACTATAACATCACATTCAGGAACCAGGGCTTCGAGATTTGATTCAGTAAGCATTTCTGCTATGGTCTCAACACTAATATCCGGGTTCATGGAAAGCAGCTTTTCCTTTGCTGACTCTACCTTAAGCCTTCCGATATCCTTTTCATGATGCAGAAACTGCCTGTTTAGATTGCTCGGATCCACGGAATCGAAATCCGCAAGAATTATTTTTCCGACTCCGGCTATTGCAAGATAGGTGGAAACCGGACTTCCCAGCCCACCTGCCCCGGCAACCAGTACTTTTGCATTCTTCAATTTTTCCTGCCCTTCTTCCCCAAAGAGAAGGATCTGCCGGTTGTATTTTTCACGTTCAAAATCATTCATGCAAGGACTCCGGAATATTGCTTAATTAGACGCTGCTTAATTTAAATATTGATTAAATTAAATATTGATTAGATTAAATATTGCTTAATTTAAATATTGATTAGATTAAATATTGATTAGATTAAATATTGATTAGATTAAATATTGATTAGATTAAATATTGATTAATTTAGATATTTCTTAATTTAGATATTGCTTAATTTAGATATTGATTAAATTAAATATTGATTAATTTCATGATACAGGTAATTTCAGAATTTCTCTGTTTCAGATATGATTTCTATCTTTCGTCATCGGGAATACTTTTGTTTCAGACGAGTTACATATTCTTATTGATGTTTGACTTCCCTACGCATAACTCCTTCGGATGCTAAGGGACAGAACTGGCAGGAACTTTAATCAGGACGGAACCAGACAAGCGCATAAAATTCGGTGAAAACCCTGGTTTCAGGAGGAAGGCAGAAAGATATATCACTGAGAAGAAACATAATCCGCAGGCATATTGGTGGTAGGGACAGGAATTTTTAGAAAAATTAATTAAGGCACGGCCCACAAAAATAGGGAGTTCATTTTTAATATTACGCTCTGACCGGCTATTGCAATTCACTGTTATAGCAGCTTTCTCGTACACACTACAGGCAGGATGCTGAAAAAATAAATCTATAAAGGTTTTGGAATTTATGAGAGTCCTGGATTTAAAAAATACGGTTATCAATATCAAACAGGAGTTTTCAGACTACTTTAAAGAACGGGATGCTGAAATCAACGGGTCTCTTCTTGCACTTCTTTCTGGCGAGCATATCCTTTTACTGGGCCCGCCAGGGACTGCAAAAACCCTGCTTGCAAATAAAATCTGCGAAACTATCGAGGGAGGAAACTTTTTTCATTATCTTCTGACCCGCTTTTCCACGCCTGAAGAGGTATTCGGACCGCTTTCCCTCAAGGCGCTTGAGAGGGACGAATTCAGTAGACGGATAGAGGGCTATCTTCCAACTGCCCATATAGCGCTGCTTGACGAGATTTTTAAAGCAAATAGCTCCATCCTGAACAGCCTGCTGACTGTACTGAATGAGAGAAAATACCACAACGGTAAGGAGCTTATAGAGGTGCCCCTGTTTTCCGTTTTCGGGGCTTCAAATGAGCTGCCTGAGGAAGATGAGAGCCTCGAAGCTCTTTATGACCGGTTTCTGTTCAGGTACAGAGTCGATTATATCCAGCATGAAGAGAACCTCGAAGACCTGATCTTCAAAAACACGGAAGATTTTGAACCTTCAACGAAACTCAGTATAGATGATATAAGAGAAGTCCAGCGGAAGGCAAGAAACCTCCCGGTTGATTCTGAGGTCCGGGCCGTTATAAAGGCGCTCCGAAGAGAACTTAAGAACTCCAATATTTTTGTCTCGGACAGACGCTGGAAAAAAATCGTGAATATACTCAGGGTAGCCTCAGTTGTGAACGGGCATTCCAGCGTAAACCGGATGACTGCTGTCCTGCTACAGCACATGCTCTGGGACGTGCCTGAACAGAAGGAAGCGATCCGGAAAATTATTCTGGATAGGGTTGTTTCAGGGGGCACGGATACAGGCAAGCTGAAACTGGACATTTTTGACCTGAAAAACTCCATTTACAGTTGTCTTCAGCAGGAACTACCGGATCTTGTAGCCTGTAATAAATGCTATGAAGAAGACCGAAAAACAGCAGGTGGTATGAAAAGTTCAAGGTTCTCAGGGGTCAGAACCCAGAGAAATCTCACATTTGACAATGCCCTCGACCTTTTGAAACATCATACCGAGTTTCCAACCCATACATACAGCTTCGGGCTCGATCATAGCAATCTCAATAGTTCCCTGAACTTCGAATCCCTGGCAGAGCAGTTCCGCAGGAAATATGGATTTGAATTCAAGATCAGTCTCGACTACGGAGATAAGAAACTCTACGAAAAAGAGTACGAAAATCTGGAGGAGAGAGTGAATTATTTCAGAAGGCAAATCCAGGAAGAAGAAAAAGCGCTTGAGGACACTCTGAGAGAAAATATCTGGATTTCAGGGCAGGACGGCCAGGAAATCCTGATGAAATATCGCTCGAAAAATACCGACATCTACGAGATTGTAAGTAATTTAAGCGAAATCAGGCTCTTGCTGGAAAAACCCAGAGTATTTGATGTAGCCGTTGAAAAAGCAGGAGAGGTAGCCTGAGACTTAAAAAAGGGAAATAAGAGCTAATTGAAAGATTCTCAAAGCTCGTAAATTCTCGTAAGGCGCAGGAGAATCTTCGGAAAAGGAAAAATATGCAGGAATTAAAACGACGTAAAGAAAATTTCGAGAGCATTTCCGGACCAGGCTCATCTCTATCATTCAGCCATACCTTTAATCCTTCCACAATATTGAATCTTGAACTCAGGGAAGTCCTGGCGGCTCCACGGCGAATGCCAAGACAAATCAGGGAAGATATTGCGGAGGTTCTTATTTACGAGCTTTTTTCCGAAGATGGGTACGAAATAAAGGATGAAAAGCTCTTCATGAGCAAATTCGGAGCTTTGTATCCGATTCTTCTTGGCTTGAGAGATTCCAGAGCCTGGACTGAAATAAAAGCTCTTGCAGGAACTACTAATCTGGCAGGTGTTTTTGTTCTGAAAGTCCTGCTTGAAGAACTTTTTACACTTATGGATGAATATGGGAAAATAGAATCCGAATTTTCAAAAAGATCCACAAAAAACCTCGAAAAAGGGTTTAAGGCTCTGGGGAACCTTATAGACGAAACTCTAAAAGCATGGGAAAGAAATAGAATCAGAAGCGTAGAGAGAAGTTTCCTCCCGCAGGAAAATCCGGATGTACCCTATCGACAGGCGAGCGAGGATAGCAAGCAGGAAAATCCCATCAAACAGGAAAATCCCCTGGAACGTGAAAACTCCCTGGAAGACCCTGAATACGAGATCCGGAAATATCCAGATCAGAAGGCTGGAATGGCTGAGGGTTCCGAAGGACTCGCCTCAAAGACTCTGAGATTCATGACTTCAGAAAAAGCAGGAGAAACCCTGGAATTTATTATAGAAGAAAGCGTGGCTATGAAACTTGAAGAACTTATTCCTGTTCTGGAAGACCACCTCGAAATGCTTGAAATTCTCTCAATGCTTTTTCCGGGCAGAATCTGGGATCATTCCCTCAGAGCTCTTCACAGAGAATATTTCGGAAACCTTGAGAAATACGCTTCAATTTTCAAAAAAAGTTCGGATATTAACGAGATTCTTGAGCAGGTCGGAAGGATCGAACTTGAGTACGGTTCAAAAAAGCTGAGTCTGTCGCCATACAGTAGAAGCGAAGTACATTCGGTTACCTTTTCAGGCGATATCCATACACTGCTTCCGGCAGAAACCGTAAAACTGAAAAACCCTCTTCTGAAACGCAAATTCTATGCTGATATGCTGGAAGGGAAACTCCTTACCTACGAGTTAAAAGGGAATAACTGGAACTCGGATGCTGCAGGAAAAAAGAGAAAAGGACCTGTAATCGCTCTGGTAGACACCTCGGCATCGATGCGGGGGCGTCCCGAACTTCTTGCAAAAGCCGTACTTCTGGCAATAACAAGAAGAATGCTGAAGGAAAACAGGGACGTTAAAGTGATTCTTTTTTCCTCGAAGTGGCAGACCGTTGAAATCGAACTCACAAATAAAAAGCGTATGGGTGAAGAGTTTCTGGAATTCCTGAAATTTACTTTCGGCGGCGGCACCGATTTCAATACTGCACTTCGCGCAGGCCTTAAAGCTATGAAAAACGAAAAAGCTTTCGAGGGAGCCGATCTTCTCTTCCTTACCGATGGCTTTTCCGAAATCTCAGAAAGACCGCTTATCAGGGAATGGAATGAGATAAAAACTGAACGAAGAGCCCGAATCTTTTCCCTGATCATAGGAAACTACGATGCCGGAGGGCTGGAACAGGTTTCTGACCACGTATATCTTATAAGGAATGCCGAGAACTGGGATATTGGGGAAAGTCCTGCAAGTTTTGTGAAAGCGATAAGCAAGCCTTACAGGTTTTAATCTCCCGGATATTTTGATTGCGGGAAACTTCGGATTCCAGAATATTTTTAGATCTGTCCTTTCGTCGTGACTTCTTTATGGTTCAACGCCCGCGCTTGAGGATTTTCTGCAAACCTTCTGCGAAATCCTCCAGGTCTTTCCTGCCCGGAGGCTGATGCCTGGATATACTTGACAGAATAGCGAATGCTGCCCGTTTGCTCCGGCTGGCTCCTTTGAGCAGTCCGATTTCTATCACTGCGACTATCAGTTCGGAAATGATTTTGCGGTCTCTCGGGCTCAGATTATTCCATTTTCTATTGAGTTTTTCCGAGGAATCCATTATTGATTCTTTTCCTTCGGAAGCTATTGACGAGGCTATTGAGGAAGCGGTCTTTGAGGCGCTTGCTATGTGCTTCCTTCCGTATGAGGCTGTTTCCAGGAAAACTTTAAAAGCATTCTTTGAGATCTTTTTTATTCTCGCTCTTTGATTAATAGGGATCTCTTCTCCCGACGCCTTCCGAAAATCACTTTCAGCACCCCTTGTCTCCAGAATTTTACGAACCTCCTGAAAAATTTCCGAAATCTCCTCCTCAGACCTGGTCCTGAGATATTCCCTGAGGTTTTCCAGAAGTTCCGAGTCAATTGGTTCTGAATCCAGCTTAGGAGAGGTATCCGGATCGCGGAAGAACGCTTCATCTACCTCAACAAAATCAGCATCAATTATAGGACTGTTTCCAAAAAGAGACTCACGTGATGAAGCCTTTCTGGATTTGGGGTTTTTCCTGATCCTTAATCCTGCATCTGAAAGTTTATTGAAGACTTTTTCTTTAAGCAAGAAAATACATTCCTCCCTGAAAATAAATGCCTTCCTTCTTAAAATACAAAAATTATTAGCGGAATAATTCGTAGCCCGGATAGCTTAATATCAACTCAATATTACATATATATCAATTTAATTACCTGCATATCAATTTAATTACTTGCCAGGAGTTTAATCTGGGGGCATGATCTCTTTTCCTGTTAATGTTTTTGAGCCTTTTAATTTTTCTGATTCATTGATTAAATACACAAAAGTAATGAACCGCCTGAAGGAAGACGCTCTTCACAGGTCCAACGATTGCTTTATCCGTATCAGAAACGATTTTCCGTACTTTCCCTCGGAAGCCAGCTTTTTCCCATAAAAGAAATTATACAAAAAAGTAAAAATAGGAAGTTATACCTCTTCCCTGTTCATGCCGCGTGTATGTCCTGGTGAGATTTGAATGCCATCAGTAGAACCTGATCCTTTAAGGCTCCTGGCAGAGCACTACCTCCATCACCGAAATATCACATCCACGCAGTTGGACAACCTGTGTTCTTATCGATAAATTGTACGGTAAATAGCGCTTTTGCTCATTTTATGTTTCCTAAACTTAAAGATATTGAAGATTGCTATAATTATAAAGATTAACCTGGTTAAGAAAAGTGATTCTTGAAGATCTGCAATTTATATCTCGTATAAATTACTGACATAAACTAAGATACTTTTTTAAATTCCCTGTTTTTTAATTGATTACTGTCGATTACTGGCAAAAGTGACGCTAAGTTCCGATGCCGTCTCTCTTCTTGAAATAACTGCAAATTGATTCGCAGTTTAGGGAATTATTTTATAAGTCTCGCGCCTTAATAGATAATGAGCGAGGTGAAAAGTATGCGTATACTGGATACTAAGGCGTTAAAAGGAATAGTATGCGGACTTCTTGTCATAGCAATCTTTTCGATTGCCTGTGCCGGAGCAGGGGATGGAAGTACTGTCACATCTGCAAAAGAAGTACAACCAAAAGTCGGGGCAAGCGTTGAATCATCTTCGATTTATATTGCTGATTATTTCCCCGAATTTGAGAAGATCAGGGTTGATCCGGCTTATAAGTACCTGCAGCTTGATCCCGGAAACAGTGATAACTTTACTGTAACCGTAGAGAATCAAGATAACAAGACAATCAGATTAAAGCCGGAACTTTTAATCACTCCTTACACGGAAAATTTCATGAACGAAAACTGGACCAGTATAAGTCCCTCAGAAAAAACTCTGAAGCCCGGAGAAAAACAGGAATTTCAGGTAAAGGTGAACATACCTGAAGATGCCGACCTTGGAAATTATGCCGCACTTATTGCTTTCACGGAAAAGGTGCCTGAGGGAGACATAGCTGGCTATTATCCGAATTTTCCGGGCACAATGCAGTTGAATATAGAGCTAAGGGTCAGGCCTTCAATCCAGATCCTTACGCCATATGTCAATGACCTTGTGGAGGCCGGAGAGAGTTATACTTATGAAATAAAACTCCGGAATACAGGTGATAAAGATATCGCAATTTCCCCTGAACTTACCAGAGCAGGGGGTATCGTTTATGCTGAAGATGCAGCTTCCTCTGCAGGAATACCGCAGCAGGCTTTTGGAGACGATGCGATAAGAGTAGAAGCCCCTGAGATAATTAAAGCCGGACAGACAGCTATTATCGAACTGACACTTGCAGTTCCGGCTGATGCAAAGGGCAGTTATACCGGCAGTCTTGACCTGAATATTGATGACCCCGGAATTCGCGAATATGAAGAACTGGTTTCCCTGAGCTTCCGCATTCTTCCGGTTCCGGAGGAACCTTACGAGAGTAGCTTTGAAGCTGAAACCGATGGACCCGTCACTCTGGAGATTAAAGCTTACCAGTATGGGTACGGCCTGTATACGACCGAAGGAAACCGAGATCTTACGCCTTCCTTTAATGTGAGCCTGATAAATCCCTCAGGGGATGAGGTTACTCCTGTTCTTGTAAACACAAAACATAGCGGCTCGATAAACATAGTAGATGATACATACCCGCAGCCGCCATATCCCATGCCTTATATATCCTCAAGAATTGCGGACGGTATGGAAACTTACGATCAGGGGAATTACCAGGGAGGAACCACAACTTTTGTGAAGACCTATTCCGCTCCCGGAGCTGCAGGAAAATGGACGCTTTCAATCCTGCCCAGAAATACCGAGAACTTTGAGTATACCGTGACAATCGGAGCTGCTGAAGAATAAGCAGCTTCCAGCTTTTTTCTTTTTCGATTTCAGGTGTTCAGAGCAGGATATAAGTCCGTACTCTGATTTAATCCCTGGAAGTGCTCAAGACTCAGATGGTTGTGGATTAAGATGATTTCAGGGCTTTGAGAATTTCTAATTCTTTTTTCTTGATAGTTTTTAACTACCATCGGTTTCCGTTTTTCGCGCACTGATGCAATACATAGAAGACCTGAAGTTAAGGGCCAGTGTAACTGAAGCCGGGGTAAAAATCAACAATTATTATACTGGTTAATATATAATTTAATTGGGGCACAGTTTTCTGGATTCTGGGAAAAAGTAAAAGGCAAGATGTCGGTGCAAGTATACTTCTGCATATAAAAAGGAATAGTAAACCCGAAGGAATAAAATAGTCTGAGGATAAGATGAGGCTTCATACGATAAAGAAAAAATCTATACTCTCATAGGATAGAGAGAAAATGTATAATAACATAATTTCAGTTTCATGTTTTTGCTGGAGGTAAGAAATATATGAGAGAAGGTCCGGACCCATTTGGGGTAAGAGATACCATCGAAACAGCTGCCGGAAGAGCTAAGATTTACAGATTGGGCAAACTGGAAGAAAGGGGTTTTGAAGGAATTTCCCTGCTTCCTTATTCTATAAGGATTCTGCTGGAATCCCTGCTCAGGCACGCAGATACTGATAAGCACATAATAACTGTCGAGGATGTAGAGGCTCTTGCCCGCTGGAACCCTGAAAATGTAAGTGACAGGGATATTCCGTTTATTCCGTCAAGGGTGATTATGCAGGACTTTACAGGCGTTCCGGCTGTAGTAGACCTGGCAGCACTCCGATCGGCAATGGAACGTCTGGGAGGCGACCCTGCGAAAATAAACCCCGTTATACCTGCTGACCTTGTTATTGACCATTCGGTCCAGGTTGATTCTTACGGCACGGCTTATGCCCTTGAGGAAAACGAGAAAAAGGAGTTTGAACGCAACACAGAACGTTATTCCGTCCTGCGCTGGGCACAGAAAGCCTTTGACAATTTCAGAGTCGTGCCCCCAGGTAGAGGAATTATCCATCAGGTGAACCTTGAATACCTGACTCCTCTTGTGCATCTCAAGGACGAAAATGGGGAGTTATCGGCATTCCCTGACACCCTTGTAGGGACCGATTCCCATACGACAATGATTAACGGGATCGGAGTACTCGGATGGGGAGTCGGAGGCATAGAAGCCGAAGCTGTAATGCTCGGACAGCCTTATTATATGCCCGTTCCTGAAGTCGTGGGTTTCAAGCTCTATGGAAAACCTGCGCAGGGGGTCACCGCTACCGATGTCGTCCTGACAATTACGAAAATCCTGAGAAAGGAGGGAGTTGTCGGCAAATTCGTAGAATTCTACGGGCCAGGATTAAACTCACTGAGCCTCCCGGATAGGGCAACCATCTCCAATATGGCTCCTGAGTATGGTGCAACCCTTGGAATCTTCCCGCCAGATACCGAGACTCTTGATTACCTGCGAAGGACCGGCAGAAGCGAAGAGCAGGTAGACCTTGTAAGAAAGTATCTGGAAGCTCAGGACCTTCTCTATTCAATTTACAAGCCCGACCCTATCTTCAGCCTTACCCTGGAACTTGATATGGGCACGGTGAAGCCCTGTCTTGCAGGCCCGAGACGTCCCCAGGATCAGCTCTTTTTTAATGAAGTACCTGAAAACTACCGTGAAACCATGCAGCAAACTTTCATCCGGAAGAAGGAATCCGGGCTTGAACTTTCCAGAGACCCTGCTTACCAGCGCTGGATAGGGGAGGGGGGAACACCTGTAGGTGGACCTGAAACCCCTGGCGCAGAGGAGGAAATAATGGAATCTCCGGTGAAGGCTTTCAAGGTTACACATGGCTCAGTAGTGATTGCAGCAATTACTTCATGTACCAATACCTCAAACCCTTCAGTTCTGATAGGAGCAGGGCTGCTCGCAAAAAAGGCTGTAGAAAAAGGTCTGCACGTCAAGCCGTTTGTGAAAACAAGCCTCTCTCCTGGCTCAAGAGTAGCTACGGAATATCTGAAAGCTGCAGGCCTTTTGCCCTATCTCGAAGCCCTGGGTTTTCACCAGGTTGGTTACGGCTGTACGACCTGTATAGGGAATAGCGGGCCTTTACCTGAAAACGTTGTTAAGGAAATTCAGGAGAATGACCTTACTGTTGCAGCCGTACTCAGTGGAAACCGGAATTTTGAAGGACGGATTAATCCGCTTGTAAGGGCAAATTACCTTGCGTCCCCACCTCTGGTTGTAGCCTATGCAATCGCAGGTACCGTGAATCTCAATTTAGATACTGATCCCCTTGCCTATGACCCCAACGGACGCCCTGTTTACCTCAAAGATATCTGGCCTGCAGAAGAAGAGATAAGGGAAGCTGAAAAGAACAGTATCAAGCCTTCAATGTTCGAAAAGGAGTATTCCGGTGTCCTGGAAGGTCCGGAACTCTGGAAAAAACTGGAAGCTCCAACAGGGACTCTTTATGACTGGAATCCGATGTCCACATATATTCAGGAGCCTCCCTATTTTGTGGATTTTCCGCTTACTTCTCCTTCCCCGGAGGATATAAAGAGTGCAAGGGTCCTCGCCCTTTTCGGAGACAGCATTACCACGGACCATATCTCTCCTGCAGGGGATATCCCGGCAGATAGTCCTGCAGGCAGGTACCTGATCGCCTGGGGAGTGGGTCCTGAAGACTTCAATTCCTATGGATCTCGCAGAGGTAATCATGAAGTGATGATGCGTGGAACCTTTGGGAATATCCGCCTCAGGAATAGGTTCGTTGACAGGGAAGGAGGCTGGACTTTATACCATCCCAGGAAAGAGGACTTTCCGGAGGAAGGCTGCGGAGGAATTCCGATTTTTGAAGCAGCTATGCTTTATGCGGAAAATAATATTCCTTTGATAGCTATTGCAGGAAAGGAGTACGGGACAGGTAGTTCCAGGGACTGGGCAGCCAAAGGTACATTTCTGCTCGGGGTAAAAGCAGTTATTGCAGAATCTTTCGAGCGTATCCACAGAAGCAACCTTGTAGGCATGGGAGTTCTTCCACTACAGTTTAAAGAAGGCGAAAATGCCGATACCCTGGGTCTTACGGGAAAGGAGAGCTACGATATTCTGGGCATTGAATACCTGAAGCCTCATGGAGAGCTTACAGTAAGAGCAAAGGACGAAAACGGGGTAGATACTCTCTTCCAGGTAATCGTGAGGCTGGACTCCGCTGTGGAGATCGAATATTATAGGAACGGCGGGATTTTGCATAAGTTCCTGCGGGATTCGGTGAAGAAAAAAGAATAAGTTACCAACACCGGAATTAGGTGTAAAAATTCCTGAGAAGGTTTCGCAAGCTTTACATAAGGCTTTCTAGTTTTTTGGAACCTTCTCTTTTAGCTTATCGGGAAGAGTGTTATATTTATCATCTCACGCGTTTTGAGGAAGGTAGCGTTCTGGAAAATAACAGTTCTCAGATTCAATATAACCGAGAGGTTTAAAGCCGTAGCTTACTTAATATATGAAATATAATTACAAAGCTCTTGAATACAATTTCAACAAATTTAATATACTTATTCGACGATAATAGGAATGCAGTGTCACCCTATTTTTGGGTCTTATAAGGCCCTTCGCGTTAAACTCTTCCACGTATAAGCAGAGGATTCCCCAAACTTCAAAGTTTTTTGAAAATCCTCTAGGCATAACTGTGAGGTATAAAATGAGCAAAAATATATGTTTCATCGACGGGTTGGAGGGCATTCTGAAATACAGGGAGGTAGACATTAACCAGCTGGTTGAGCTTCCCTATGATGCAGTTTCCTATCTGCTTATCCTGGGAGAACTCCCTGGAGACCAGGAACTTGCCGAGTACTCAGCCCGCCTGCATGGGGAACGTGAAATCAACAGGGAGGCGATTGATGTTATCCGCATGTGCAATTTTGACATTGATTCTATGGAAGCGCTGCGTACAATCGTTTCTTTTATATCACAGTTCGATCCGGACATTAACGACAGCTCTCATGAAGGAAATATGAGAAAAGCAATACGGTTAATTGCCAGGATCCCAACCATAGTTGCTGCGTATTACAGAATCGCAAACGGAAAAGAGCCTGTTCCCCCTGACCCATCTCTCTCCCATGGAGCTAACTTCCTGTATATGATAAGGGGAAGTAAACCAAGTGAACTGGAAGCTGAGGTTATGGAAAAAGATTTTATCCTGAGCGCCGAGCACGAGCTAAACGCTTCCACCTTCTCATCAAGAGTCACAGCTTCTACTTTTTCAGACCTGTATTCGGCTGTTGTTTCCGGGCTCTGTACCCTTAAAGGCCCTCTGCATGGAGGAGCCAGGGCCGAAGTCATGACCATGATTGAAGAGATTGCTTCCCCGGAAAATGCAGAAAAATTTGTTCTTGAAAGGATCGCAAAGAAAGAAAAGATCATGGGATTCGGGCACAGGGTATACAAGACTTATGACCCCCGGGGCACGGTATTCAAACAACTCTCCAGGCAACTCGCTGAAGCAAAAGGGGATATGCACTGGTACGAAACAGCCGAAAAGATCGAAAACACAGTCATCCGCGAACTGGTGGAGAAAAAAGGAAAACCAATCTACCCGAACGTGGATTTCTATTCGGGAGTTATTTATAAGTATCTGGATATCCCCCCTCAACTTGCAACCTCCATCTTTGCAATCGGCAGGGTCTCAGGCTGGATAGCTCACTGCTTTGACCAGTATGAGAAGAAAAGGATAATAAGGCCCAGAGCTTTTATGCTTGATGAATGTTAGCATTTATTAAGAGCTTTTGAAAGAATGAGGAGTAATCGCTGGATGTTCCATTTTACTTCTCTCACCCTTCAAAATTCGATTTCAGGAATTGTTGATTATAAATTGCCTTTTATGAAGTTTGTAATTATATACATCAACCCAAGATCACAAAAAGATTTCGATTGCTGAATGCTAAAATTGATTCTGAGATCTCCCTCAAGATACGCCTTTTTGAGTGTTTTTTGTTACTATAATGTTATCGAAATAAATTTCTCTCAAAGGATAATTGCTGTGACTGCTCATTTGTAAATATATGTAAGCAGATGTGAAATTCAGATCGTGTGACGGGGAACTATATAATTCATTACCATTTTCCAAAATTTTAAAGCTTTTGTTATTCAGGATTAATTTTATATGCTGATTCGAAATCTTCCTGCCAGTTCTATTTTGAGGCCAATCACCGGAATATAACAGTCTGGTATCCCCAACAATTCTATTGGCAATAACGCTGCGAGCATTTCGCCCGGGAGGCACTCCAATATACTCAAGCTTCATCCAATCATTTTCATCTTCTGGATTGGCATTCGTTGCAGTAGGGCAGAGATAAAAAGATCCCGTCAGATAGCAGCCATTGCTCTGGTTGTTCCAATCAAGATTGAAAGAGACTTCATTTCCGTCACTAAAATTCACTTTTTCTACACTTCTAACTCCCTGGAATTTTACAGTATCATCTATTGTGCCAATTGTACTGATGCCTAGCCTCAAATTATAATCAATATTTTCTGAAGGATCTATATCGTATACGTCTATTATGCTTTCTTTAAAATCTCCTTCGTGAGTAATTTGCCATTTTTGTGAATCTAAAACTCCTGAACTAAAATTTTCATAAAACACAGAGGTATTTTTACTGGAAACAACAGGTGATACTTTCTCCTCTATATTAAAAGCGTTAATAGCAAACAAGTCTGCCACAATAAAAATAAAACCGAGCATATATACGGCTTTTTTCATGATTCTCGAATTCATCATTTCTCCTTTAAAATGAAAAACTACCTAAAAAGTAAAAACAGGAAGATAATTTTCTTCCCGTCTTTTTTGTTAACGTTTTCACATTTACTTCAATTAAAGAACAGTATGTTTACTCAGGGTAGTTCACTATGTATCCTGCGGCTGCACCGTCGTCAACGGCTGTAGCTCCGTTGCCCTGGTCATGAGGAACCCAAACCTGATAGGACCTTGTTGCCGTGTTGCCTGATGTATCTGTAACTAGATAATTAATTGTGTATACCCTGCCGTTTCCATCTCCCTGTCTTTCTGCTCTTAAATCAACTGTTTGGGAATCCTTTATAACAATATCTTCCATCGTATTCCCGTCTCCTTCGCCAAGAGCTTCCTCAGGTTCGTCACTGCTAACTGATGTTATCATTATTTTATCGACACCTACACTTGCATCACAGATATCTGTCACTGAAGTAACAAAGTCTGAGATTGAAATAGTCTCATATTTATGGTTCGGAGGCCAGAGTACTTTTGGGTCACCTGAAGCCGTTATCGTCGGTGCAGTTGTATCTCTCACTGTTATGTCAACTGTATCGGTACTCGAAAACTGTCCATCGAAGACAGTAAGGGTTACTGCTGTTGTTCCCAAGGGAAGGGTTACTACAGGTTTCTCACCAATAGCTGATTCGCCATTGGATTCCCAGTCGCATTTGTCTTTCCAGTCGCATTCGTCATCACCATTCCATGTCCAGTCATATGTCAATGGTGAAATTAGTCCATCATCTGTAGAACCCGATCCATCAAGAGTTACTTCAGTACCGGCCAGATTAGCCTGCTCAACTGTCTGATCAGCACCAGCATTGGCTACAGGCGGCTGGTTTCCTACCTTAACAGTAAGATCATAGAGGATTGGCGATTCATCCCCACTTGTGATCTGTAGTTTCGTTTCTACCTGCAAGTATCTGCCAGCAGGTGTCGAGCTCAATGAATTATCCTTCGTAGCAATCTCCCATGCAGACCAGGTATTTCCATCATTTGAGCTTCTTACCTTAACCTCGATGGATGTTCCAGTTGGTTCATTGCTATTCCATGAAACAGTGCCCCATGACATATCACTTGCTTCACTATCAAAATCAACAGTCCATGTACCGATTTTAGTGGTCACCGTTCTTGCTATAATACCAGTCATGTCGCTGTAGCTGTAGTGCTGTCCAAAACCACCTGAAATACCTGGAGTCCGTGTTATAAGTTCAGCAGAATTATCATCAGGATTGATTCTATAAATACTCCCATCGTTATAGTTACATGCCCAAACTTTACCTTCTGCATCGACAGCTACACCTGTAGTCATAACCCCGCTGCCTACATCTATAGTCGCCTTGAAATTCAAATCATTGTCAAGGCGTGTAACATCACATTTATCAGTATTGGCAATCCAAACATCTCCCTCATCTGTAACTGCTACTCCACGGCTGTAAGCGTCTCCCTGAGAAGCAGTGTTTATGATAGTGCCCTGAACTGCATCAATTTTTGTTATTATGCCACTACCCCATCCAGCAACGAACACGTGACCATTTTTGTCAATCCCTATACCATATGAGGTGGATGGGATGTTTATTTCTTGAACGTTCTTTGTGGAAGGATCAATTTTAAGCACACAGGTGCTTAGAGTCGACGACCAGATGTTTCCATTTTCATCGATAAGAGCACCATATGAACCATATCCAATATCGATTGTATCAAAGATAGCTCCGGTTTCTCCATTTATGTGGTAGAACTTGTTTGACGAATCAGAATAAGTTCCTGCCCAAAGGTTGTTATCGGAATCAATTGCTATACCCCTGGGCCCACTCCATCTACTTCCCACTGGTACTTCATGCACTACGCAGTCATCTTGGCCCCATGGAAGAACTTCACCACTCTCAATAGTCCCATCATTATCTGTATCTTGGGAAGTGTCACAGACTCCATTTCCGTTCTTGTCTACCCATTTCCCACTTTCGGGAAGCACAATCTTCACTACCGTACCGGTGTTTCTGTTACCAAACCATACACTTCCATCAAGGTCCACAGTTGTCCTTGAAGGGTTCCCATTGGAATTCGGCCCTGTCCAATATCTTGCCAATTCTTTCCCAGTTACAGTATCATATTTAGAAACTGTACCTTCATTTGAGTTGGGAACCCAGATGAATGGAAGTGTAGTAGCTTCTTTAGATAACTGTAATTGATCGGCTACTGTATCATGTTCCACTCCAACAAACGTTCCTTCATCAAAGTCAGCATTTAGAGTATATTCCTTTGATGAAGCGGCTGCCATTGCTTGACTTGCTAATGATAGAATTGCTAATGTTGTTATTATCGATATCATTGCCAGCCTAGACTTCCTATTAATTAATCCCATAAACTTTACACCCCAGAATATGAATATTTGTAGTCTAAATACACTAAAAAATATAATAGAACTATTATTTATAGCTAATTTTTCAAAAATATATTTAACGACAATCTTATTAATTTTGACAGTAATTTTTTGGATAAAAAATGGGTACGTATTCAAATTTGATATGATCCTTATCTTAGCAGTTTAAAAGTATCCAAACCAGTCAATCTCTATGGCAGTACCGAGAAATTGATGCGAATTTGAAGTTTAGTTCTTTCGTATATCATAAGGGAAATTGATTTCCCAATATAGAGTTTTTCTACCCTATAGTTACTTATGTTTGTGATTTTACAAAAGAGAAATAGCTCTACTTTTATTCTCCATAATACCTGACGACCGGACAATCTTTTTATTATCTGACAGCTTTTTGATATCCAGATACCTATGAGTTTTAGAACTTTTATCGACCAGTTAAAAGAAAACGGAAAACTGGTAGAAATTCCTGTGTCCGTATCTCCGAGATTTGAAGCTTCGAGAATTGCAAAAGCTGCAAAAGCCCCTGTTCTTTTCCATGATGTTTCAGGTTCGAAGGTTATAATGAACCTGCTTGGCTCAAGGGACGAACTGGCCTCCATGCTCGGAGTTCCTAAAGAAGAAATCATAAAGAGGCTTTCGGAGGTTTCTCCGGAAGGTGAAGTGCGTCTGGTATCAGAATCTCCAACCCTTGAGGCCATAGAAGACGAAGTTGACCTGACAAAACTTCCAATCCTTACACATTTTGAAAAAGACGGAGCCCCTTATATAACTGCGGGGATTGTAGTTTCCGAGTACGGAGGCACAATTAACGCTTCGATTCACCGCCTTATGCTTGCAGGAAAAGATAAACTCGCAGCACGCCTGGTTCCTCCAAGGCATACCTATCTATTATATAAAAAAGCTGCCGAAAGAGGCGAACGTCTGCCTGTTGCAATTGTGCTTGGATGCGACCCGACAATTATTTACGCAACTTCTACAAGAGTGCCTGTAGGGAAAGAGTTTGAATACGCAGCCGCTCTGCGAGGAGCCCCTGTGGAACTTTTTGAGTGTGCGAATGGGATAAAGGTTCCTCATGCCGAAATCGTGCTTGAAGGTTATATCGATCCCACAGAGAAGGTTGATGAGGGGCCTTTTGTGGATATTACGGGAACCTACGACGTGGTAAGAAAAGAACCTGTTATCCATATCACCCGAATTATCCACAGGAAAGACCCGATTTATCACGGGATTCTGCCAGCAGGTCCTGAACATCTCCTGATGATGGGGGTTCCTTACGAACCGAGGATTTACAGGGCTGTCGGGGAGGTTACTTCTGTCAGGAACGTGGTGCTGACAGAAGGGGGATGCTGTTATCTCCATGCAGTCGTTCAGATTGAAAAGCAAACCGAAGGGGACGGGAAAAACGCCATAATGGCAGCCTTTGCAGCCCATACCAGCCTTAAGCATGTAGTTGTCGTTGACGAAGATATAAATATTTTCGACCCTAACGATGTTGAGTTTGCAATTGCAACAAGGGTCAAAGGGGATATGGATATTCTTATTGTTCCTAATGTCCGGGGCAGTTCCCTTGACCCGCGCGGAGCTCCTGATGGAACGACTACAAAAGTGGGAATTGATGCAACAAAGGTGCTTGTTGAAAAAGAAAATTTTGAAAGGGCAATAATCCCGGAAGTTACCGAGTGAATCTCAATGTATCTTACAAAAGAAGAAGAGCAAATCCTGAATGGAGAAGCCGGAGAAACTTTAAGGCAGGCTATCGGGATCCTGGTGACCCTTGGAGATATCTATGGTGCAGACAGGCTCATACCCATCAAAAGTGCCCAGATTGCAGGGGTTTCCTATAAAACGATAGGTGATGCAGGCCTTGAATGGATTTCTGATCTGCAGGGCAGAGTTAAGGTCCCTGCGATCCTGAACCCTGCAGGGATGGATCTGGAAGACTGGGAAAGGCTCAGGATCTCACCCGATTTTGCGGAAAAGCAAAAGTTGATTGTTCAGGCATATGAAAAACTGGGAATTCGCTGTGAATGCACATGCACACCTTACGCCCTTGAGGGCTTCGATGTTGGCTATGGCGATCATCTGGCATGGAGCGAATCTTCAGCTGTATCCTATGCAAACTCCGTGCTTGGAGCCAGGACAAACCGGGAAGGAGGGCCCTCAGCGCTTTCAGCGGCACTTCTCGGGAAAACCGCAAATTATGGGTTTCATCTGGACGAAAACCGTGTGCCTGAAATCTCAATTGATGTAGAATATCCACTTGAGCGATCGGACTATGGTGCACTCGGTTATGTGGCCGGGAAACTCGCAGGAAAAAGAGTGCCTGTTTTTCATCTCAGAAGTACTCCTGACGCAGATGAATTAAAGGCGCTCGGGGCTGCAATGGCAGCTTCGGGAGCAGTCGCCCTTTACCATGTGGAAGGGATCACGCCTGAAATTCGCAAGCGAAATTTTGAAGATCCTGCGGAAAAGGTGGCTATTGAGAAAAAAGAGCTTGATGAGATTTATGAAAGTCTGAGAACAGCCCGCAAAGAACCCGAATTGATAACCATAGGTTGTCCCCACTGCACGGCAGCCGAGCTCGAAACGGCAGCTAAACTCCTCAAGGGAAAAACCGTTTCGAAAGAGTTCTGGATTTTTACCTCAAGGGAACTTGCAAAACGCTATCCTGCGTATATCCGGACTATCGAAGAAAGCGGAGCTAAAGTAGTCTGTGATACCTGCATGGTAGTTTCTCCTGCTACCAATCGCTTTTCCTGCGTTATGGTAAACTCAGGAAAAGCTCTTGCTTACGTGCCAGGTATGTGCGGTGCTGAAGCCGTATACGGAAGTATGGAGGCGTGTGTTGAGGAGGCAGTCGGTGGGACTGCAAAGAAGGAAGGTGGTTCCCATTAAACTTAAAGGCAGGATAATTTCCAGGGGATGTGCAAAAGGAGAAGTACTGCTCTCCAGAGACCCGATTTCCTTCCTTGGCAGTGTAGACCCGAAAACCGGGGTCGTGATTGAGGAAAATCACATCCTTAAAGGAAAATCGATCCAGGGTAAAGTTCTTGTTTTCCCTCACGGAAAAGGCTCTACAGTTGGCTCGTATGTTATGTATCAACTGAAGAAAAACGGAACTGCGCCTATAGCGATAATAAATCTGGAGACTGAACCGATAGTTGCAGTTGGAGCTATTATTTCCGAAATCCCGCTTGTTGATAAGCTTGAGAGAGACCCTTACGAAGTATTAAATAATGGAGACCTTGTTCTGGTTAACGGAAACAAAGGATATATAGAACTTATCAAACCGGAAACAGGTAAAACTGAAAACAGGTATGACTGAAAAATAATCAGCAAAATGAAAAACGATAAACTAAGTCCCAAAAGCTGAAAACGGATAAACCTGAAAATCAAATCTTAAGCTGGGAGATAGGAACTCCAAAATGAACCGAGATAACCACAAGAAAGGAAAAGGAAAATTCAACGCCGAGGAAACGGTTTCGCGTTTATACCCTTTTATAGTCAGGGTATTCGATGTGTATGAGATCCAGAATTCCGGGGAGGGCCTTTATTTCTTCGGAACTCCCAGAACCGATGCTGA
This sequence comes from Methanosarcina sp. MSH10X1, assembly GCF_004099695.1. Classification (GTDB taxonomy): domain Archaea; phylum Halobacteriota; class Methanosarcinia; order Methanosarcinales; family Methanosarcinaceae; genus Methanosarcina. The sequence goes on from NZ_SCHL01000002.1 coordinate 224,359, forward strand.
AAATCTCATTGGGGAACTCTGGGAACCTTTACAACAGTTTGGGTTCGGGTGCACATTAAAGTACGAGCTTGGGGAGTATGTATTGCTGGTTTTTCCTGAAAAAAAGGCGAAGGAAAAGACCTGGCTAAACCTTGTACTTTTCATAGCAACCTTTTTTACAACAATGATCTGCGGAGCCTGGATGTTCGGAGTGAACCTGGAAGAAGAGCCTCTCCAGCTTTTTCGAGGTTTATCTTTTACCCTTGCAATAATGGCAGTTCTCGGGTCCCATGAGATGGCTCACTATGCTATGGCGAGATATCATGGTATGAAGGCATCTCTTCCGTATTTCATTCCTTTTCCCACTTTTATCGGCACTATGGGGGCAGTAATTCGTTACAAAGGACCTGTGCCCAGCAGAAAAGCACTTTTTGATGTCGGGATTGCGGGGCCTCTGGTAGGTCTGCTAATGTCAGTTGCAGTTACTATCGTAGGGCTTAACCTTGAGATGCCTGCAGTAAACCCTCTGCCGGATTCTATGATGTTTGATCTCGGCTTGCCACCTCTTTTCGTGTTTATCCAGAAGATTGTCGGGACTACAGGAAATAACCTGCATCCCGTAGCTTTTGCTGGCTGGGTCGGAATGTTTGTGACCCTTCTTAACCTTCTTCCGGCAGGACAACTTGACGGCGGGCATATTCTCAGGGCTATGCTTGGTAAGAAAGCGGAAAAGATTTCCTTCCTTATGCCTCGTATCCTGTTCTTGATAGGAGTTTATGTAATTTATTGGCTGAAGGAAGACGGAGTTATATGGATTTTCTGGGCTCTTCTGCTCTGGGTTTTTGCAGCAGCAGGACACCCCTCTCCCCTGCATGACAAAATAGAACTGGACAAAAAACGCATCCTTCTGGGGATCATTACCTTTATCCTGGGCTTCCTCTGCTTTACGCTGATCCCCTTTAAGCCAATTCCCTGAAAAGAGCCCTGGATTTTAAAAAACGGAGGCAAAATAATGGACGTGCATTTCCGGTACAGCAAGAAAAACTCTTACAGCTTTGCAGTCCTTTCCCCTTTACTACCGGAAGCCGGTTTTGTAGATAAACCTGTAAACGGGATAATGATTTATAGTTTTACAACGCGTCAGGCAGCAAAGGTTTTTATGGAAGTAAAAAATGCAGGCACGAATTCGATTTTCATCGCAGGAGGACCTCACCCGTCAGGGGCTCCAGCAGAGACACTTGAATACTTTGACTATGTCGTTATCGGGGAAGGTGAGGAAACCCTTCCGGAACTTGTAAAAACAATACAGAAAGGAAAAGCTCCGGGGAAAGTCCCTGGAATTGCATACAGGGATACAGAAACGGGTACGGTTTTCATAACTTCGGAAAGACCCTATGCAGATCTTGATTCCTATCCCTGCTTTAACCCTGAGAAACTTCGGGCTCCGATTGAAATCAGCAGGGGATGTCCCTGGGGCTGCAAGTACTGCCAGACTCCCAGGCTTTTCGGAAGAGAAGTCAGGCACAGAAGCATAGATTCAATTGTGAGAAATGCAGGGCATTATAATGACCTTCGTTTTATAGCTTCCAATGCTTTTGGCTACGGCAGTGACGGAATTCACCCCCGATTTGATAAGGTGGAGAAACTGCTTTCGACACTTCATAAGCTCCCTGATAAGAAGATTTTCTTCGGGACATTTCCTTCCGAAGTGCGCCCGGAATTCGTGAGCAATGAGTCTGTTGAACTTATAAGAAAATACTGCGCAAACGATACCCTTAGCCTTGGAGCTCAGTCCGGGAGTGACCGAATTCTAAAGGAGATTCGAAGAGGGCATACTGTAGGAGACAGCATTTCAGCAGTTGAATGCTGCCTGGAGCATGAGATCGTTCCTGCAGTTGATTTCATATTTGGCCTCCCCACTGAAACCGAAGAAGACCAGGAAAAAAGTCTTGACCTTGTCCGATGGATCTGCAAAAAAGGCGGCACTGTAAGAGCCCATTATCTCACCCCTCTGCCAGGAACTCCATATGCTTCGGCTGTGCCGTCAGAAGTGAGTGACAAGGTAAGGCGAGAACTCGGAAAGCTTGCCCTTGGCGGCAAACTAACAGGATACTGGGAAAAACACCGAAAGTCTGAAAAAGAGTCAAATTAAGGAGATCAGGTTAAAAGCCGGGATCTTGAGCACCAGTTATCGGCTTTGAAACCAGACCTCTTTTCTAGATTCATAAACTGCCTGAGACAATTTAGCACAAGTTTTTTGATTTAGAAATATCCCGCACATGTTATTCTCTTGATCGGTTACTATATTCTCCTATCAACCCCCTTTAACCTGAATTTGAGTTCAGGTCGGTTGTTTTTTCTATTTTCTCCAGTTTGGATTACATTTCGGAGTATGTTTTATTTACTCCTTAACTTTGACTAGATTCCGATTTTTCAAATTAATTTATTGGTCTTAAAATTTCGATTGATCTTGTACTACTGGCTGTTCTTTTTATCAATTATTACTTTTTTTGGCTATTTTTTCAGTTTAGAATCGTACGTTTTGAACTTAGGAGGCTCTCACGTTAACATACTCATATAAGGGAGGTTTTTTCGTTTTTAGTCCCGTTAGTAATACAGTAATTAAAGTATTTATAATTTATTGCTACTAATTTCAAATTAGTACATACTAATGAGATAAAATATTTCAGCAAAATTTCGCCCAACTCACACAAGCCTTTTACAAAAATCCTTTACCGCAAGCCTTTTACAAAAAATCCTTGACCGCAAGCCTTTTGAGAAAAGGCTTGAGCGAAAACTTTTTCAAAAAAAGTTTTATCAAAAACTCATGATTTATCTATACCGGTGTAACCGGAGCGTGATCGACCGGCGCAACGGTCGCGGCACAACGGTCGCAAGTCAGCGATTTTAGCTCAGCGTTTGTGGTGTGTTGTTGTGACCCGCCATTCGCTGGAGAAAATAAGCATTGATTCTGTTCTGAGCTGGCCTACGAGGCATATATCTGCTTTTTTCGCGGCTTCAACGCCTGAGTCGAAGGGCATGGCTTTGGTTGCGATAAGAGGAATTCCTGCCCTTGCGGCTTTTGTGACCATATAGGCAGGCTGCCTGCCCGTGGAAAGTAGATAATGCTGTGAAAGGTCGAAGCCCTTGAGATAAGCGGCTCCTACTGCTTTGTCCAGTGCATTATGCCTCCCGACATCGACAATCTGGATTGCGAGTTTCCCTTTTCTGTCTATCAGGGCTGCCAGATGGGTCCCTCTGGTAAGTCTGTAGGTATCGGATTCGAGATACTCCATGGCTGCAAAAATGACTTCCGGGTCAAAGACAGAGTCCGAACCGACAAAAATCCCTTTATCAATCTGTTCTTCTTTTCTGGCTTCTCCGGCTGCTTCGGTACTGAGGGTCTGTTTCTCCTTCCGGGTAAGGATACGAACCTCACCGCCTTCCACCTCAGCTTTTTCAATTTCCCTGAATCTGAGAATTCCTTCCGTAATCAGGTGACCGACTGCAAGCTCTTTCAGTTCGAGTGGGGAGGCAAAAAGGGTTGTAAAAAGATTACCGTCAAGAATGATTTTAACCGGGCATTCCCTGGCAAGCAGCACTTTCAGATTTTCGGTCCTGCCGTCGGAATGAATTCTTTTTGCAGGGTAAGAAATTATGTATTTTTCAGGCATGTGTATCTATTTTTCCAGCTTATCCGGGTTTCCGGTGCAAACGGTATGGAGTCCATATGCCTTTTTCTTTTCCGTCATTCAGGACGGACTGCAAGATAGTCAATATGGAAAGTGCCCTCTGCATAATTTCCATTACCAGTGGTTACTGTTAGATTGAGGGTAATATCTTCAGGATTTCCTGGAGACATAGATAGGGTTCGATTATACAGGCACCATCCATCTCCCGGCTCAAAGGTGCTATCTGTGGCATCTTCGAAACTCATTTTTATATCAGGTTTCTTATTGCTGTTTTCACCGTTGTTCTTATTTTCATCTTTGTTTTTGCCGTTGCTTTTATCCTTATTGTCGAACCTATAGATCATGCAAACATCTGCTTTAGTTGGAGCCGAAGCAGAATTAAACGAGCTGAAACTGTCAAATCCAAAGTTCAGGTCGAGAGTCTTATGGTTCTTCTCCATATTATGACTGAAGTCGTTCACCGCACTGTATGAGCTCAGCTGCTGATTTTCGAAATTTCCTGTCGGAAGTGAACTTGCTTCATCATAATCATTAAACACATTTGGATCAGTACTGCCAGATATTGAATTTCCGTCAGAAGTTCCTGTAAACGTGTCGAAGTGGTACCACTGGTTTAGCTTCATGACGGACTCATTAACATCTACGGGTATTGACTCATCTATGCTAGGTTCTGCCAAAATCGGAGAGCTCCCGGCTTCCAGATCTACCTGAATAATAGACCTGTCTATGTTAAGCCTATCAAGCTTTTTACTATCTTTAGGCATAAATTTAAAATATACGCAATTGGGGTCTTGTCTTTCGATTTCATAGTCCGTGCCGTAGTCAAGTCCTGCGCTCTCTGCGGTTTCTTTGAGATAGAAAGTCCAGGCATCTGGATATTTTGTGGCAATTGTCATATTAAAGGCTTTGACACTAGTGTTTTTATCCTCACTGTTATTGTATTCTCGTTTGCTACTCAGTCCTGTTAATTCAAGGGGGGTAATGGTATTTGAGTAAAAAGAATCAGCTTTGCCTGAAAGTTGAACTGCACGAATATTGACTGTATAACTGCCTTTTATTGTTTTGTTTTCTTCTATAGTGAAAACCGGCGACTGTCTCAGCACGGAATTTGTACCATCTGAAAGAATCAGAGCTCCGTTCTCATACCTGAAAAACTGGTCAGGATACTGCCTGTTCCGTAAATTGCAGGTGATTCCACCGCAGTCGAATTTATAAAAATTTATTGCCTCATTAGTAGAATTGTATAGGGTTATTATCATTACGCACCTTTCTTTATTTACCTCAAGTTTTCCATCTGACCTCGAAGGCTCGAAAACAGGAATATCCCCTCCTCCCATACTAAAAGGCACAGTTGCTGAGAAATCGTTTGCAGGATAACTGCCTGATTCCATGAGCCCGGAAAGCATATCGATCCTTAGTTTTAATTCCAGAAGGTCATCCCAGATCTCATACATATGGTCCTGCTCTGCCTCATTTTTCCATTCAGGAACATATTCAAGCCTGACTATGGAAACCATTGCAAATACGAGTGCTAAAAGGAGTATAGCCAGGATAATTGTTGCAGCAGCGGATTCGGACTTTGAAAAGTGGGAGAACAGCCCCTGGTTAGTTTTCCTGGTCTCATTTCTTTTAATGGAGGCATCCGGAATCATTTTCCAACCTTTTTATTTGATTTTACTACTTTATCCTTAAATTACTCCTGCCTTCTTATCATCCAGTTAACTCAAGCCAATTCCGGGTTCGGCTTTGATTACAGTTTCACTGAGGTACACCCTTTCTAAACGCTTTGAGCTTGATTCTGAAGGTAGTTTTGAAGGGAAGGTCAGGCTTATGAAGTGTACACCATTAAGTTTGTTCTCTGTAAGGCTATAATCCCAGGGTTCTATATCTGCATCGTCGACCATACCTTTAAGGTATTGTTTCCAGGCTTCGGGATGTGTTGTGCTGACCGTCAGTACCAGTTGGCTTATTTCTCCAGCTACTTTACTGCTATCATAGTAACGGACATAATCCAAGCCTGTAAGGCGGAGAGAGCATCCTTTATTTGAGGAAATTACCTGAGGGGGAACATAAGGCTTCTGGAATACTCTTAAGGCATTTATCGAAACATTATACTTGTTATTTGGAGTTCTCGAGAAGCGAATAGAAGGATAGAGCGTCATAACTGATTGCGTTCCCTGGTCAAGGATCAAAGCTCCACACTCATAACTGAAATTCTGATTAATGTAATATCTATTTTGAGAATTGTAGGTGATGGTACTGCAATTAAGAGATTTGTTATACAACATAGAGCCTGACGGTGATCTTACTACTATGCCCATTATGCAGTTATCTTTGTTTACAGCAAGACTTCCGCTTGATTTTATGGGTCCTATAAACGGGACATCTCCACCGCCCATATGGAAAGGCACAGTCATAATAGGTTGAAGGGCATAGGAACTCGGATTCGAAGAATTGATATAAGAGGAGTTAGGGTTTGAAGCCAGGACGACTGTCATCATATCGATTTTTGATTTTAGGTCTGCCATGTCCTCATATACGTCATTCATATGAGAGCACTCAGCATCACTTTTCCACTCCGGAACATATCCTATCCTTACAATGGCGAATACCGAAAATATTATTCCCAGAAGTAATACTGCCCCAATAATAGTTGATGTTGCAGCTTCCGAATGGAAAAAAGACTTTTTTTCGGGTTTTTCCTTATTCCTATTACTTTTCTTCACTTTTTGTCCCCCTTGCTTCAGCACCTATCTTATAACCGGCTACTCTATATGGATCCCAATAAAGTCTACCCCTACCTCCTTTTTACCTGAAGCATGACCAAGGACTGAAAACTTGACCATAAGTTTCTCAAGTTCGTCAGTATTTCTTATGTAAGTTACATTTTGAGTTGAATCATAGAGAGTATAGATATTTTTGTTACTTGCTATGCAAGCGTTAAAATTGTGATATTCTTCCAAATTACCTCCACTCTCGGAAGCTATTTGTGTCCACCTAGAGCCATTGTAGACTTCCAGTGTTAGATTACTAAAGCTGTTGTCACCATTTGTCTGGTAGATTATTTTTAGCTGAACTTTTGAAAAATCTAATATGCCCATCTCATCCGCATCTAGCCCAAATGAATAGGTATGATAAATACATTCTGAACTTGAAACCGGAGTGTTTATATAAGGCCCTCCGATTGCGCTAACCAGTTCCATAGGCAACAGCCCTGAAGGTGCAGTGCTGTCATAAACACTCCCATATGGGTAAGGAGTTATCCAGTCTGGGAGTTTCCCTGGACCTCGCTGAAGCACTGTTCTCTGGATTGCCTGCTGGGAGGGCATATCCATAAAGAACATATCTATAGAGTCCTTGCTAGTAAGAATTAATGGATTCCCTTTATCGCTGATAATATCATCAGGGTAAATTATAATGCGGTCTCCTAGAGTGAAGACATTGTCAGCGGAGTTATTTCCATCGGGTTTCAGGATTTTAACTTTGGAGTCGGACATACTATAAGTCCTGCTAAACTCATCTGGCGTCCCGTAGTTGCCGGAAAGTACTACACTGATTGCGGATTTGTCAATAGCTTCTCCCCCGCTGTGGACAATCTGTACAGTATGGACAGTGCCATTAAGTATACTGATTTTCTCACGCAGGTCGATATGAGGCGTATGTGGGGGGTCTACAGCCCCCCCATCAGAAAAGACGGTCAGGGCTATTGTGGAAAAGGATAGGACGACTATACTTATCATAAGCAGTTGCCCATACACTTCTGAAACTGCCTGGCAGTTCTTGCCAATTGTTCCGCATTTTTTACCCTCCACGATAAAAACCACCTCGTAAAAATTTTACTTGCAACTTCCTAAACTATCTCTAATGGGATATTAATCTGACTGTCTAAGAAAACTTCATAAAGTAAGACCGCCAATAAATATCTGACTTAAATAATTTGGCTTGTTAGGATAGAGAATGTTTTATCTCTGTCAGCAAAAATTTATATAGAAAAAAAGAATAGGACGGTACACAGTTAAAATAATACTGCACTGTTTAACTATGCATTTCAGCCGTTAAAAGTATCTGGCAGGCTATCCTGTCCGAATACCTTTAACCAGGAGGGAGAAATATATGGTTATTAAGAAATTATTCATGAATAACAAAGCAGTTTCCCCGGTTATCGGTGTCATCCTGATGGTTGCAATTACCGTCATCCTCGCCGCCGCTATCGGATCTTCCGTCTTTGGACAGGGAACTGCCGAATCCGCACCGCAGGCAAATCTTGACATTGAATCAGCCGGTATTAGTAGTGAAATAGCATATGCAAAGTTCGAACACCTTGGTGGAGACCCTATTAATTTTGCTGCCTCTGCGACAAGAGTAGTGGCATCTGTTAATGGTGCTACTTCTCAGGAACTTGATGTTACTGACAATGAAGATCTTACTACTCCTCTTACTACCCTGGCTGTAGGTGAAGTTCAGAAAATTGAATTGATGACTTCTAGTGGAAATCTTAAGGACAATTCTGAAGGTGCGACCGCCACTGGTATCGCTTCTGGCGACATCGTCAACATAAAAGTTATTGATATAAAAACGAATCAGTTGATCTGTGATAGGGATATAAGGTTTTAAATAGAAAGTTAAGCACCGTTTATAGGTGCTTCTCTTCTTTATAGTCAATTGCTTTTTTGTAAACCTTACTTTTATTTTTCAAACACGAGTCCTTGCATAATTATCTGCATTTTTAGGATTGTAATTAAATCGCTTTTTTGGAAATTCAGTGTCTGCTGATATTAACTTTACCATAAGGATTGCCAATAAAAATAAATATTCACGCCCACAAAAAATTTAAATAGAAACGAAGGGTAAGATTATATGCAGTCAAAAAATTTATGACTGTTCAGTTATGCATTTAAGTCATTAAAAGTATTCGGCAGGCATTTCTGTCCGAGTACCTTTAGCCAGGAGGGAGAAGTATATGGATTTAAAGAAATTGTTTATGAATAACAAAGCAGTTTCCCCGGTTATCGGTGTCATCCTGATGGTTGCAATTACAGTCATCCTCGCAGCCGCTATCGGATCTTCCGTGTTTGGACAGGGAACTGCACAATCAGCACCGCAGGCAAATCTCAATATTCAAGCAAACGGCGTTCCAACTGATGCTGGACTTGCAACTATAAAAATCGAGCACCTTGGTGGCGACCCAATTAATTTCGATATCGACGTTACAAAAATTATGGTATCTATTGATGGCGGAGACTCTGAACAAGTTTCACCTGGTAGTATTACTACCATTAGTGTTGGTGATGTCAAGAAACTCGATATAAAGGATACTTCTAGCACACCTGCAGTTATTGCTATCGCTCCTGGCAATACCGTTAATATTAAAGTAATTGATATAGCGACCAGCCAGCTCATTTGCGACAAGGATATTAGGTTCTAAAAATGAGTCTAAGCACCTCAAGAAGGTGCTTTTCTCTTTCTTTATTCAGCTTGATTCTTCCGGAATCTTCTCGTTGTCTCTTAGGCACGAGTACTTGTAAATTACTTCCAATCCTTGAGATTCTGGTGAGGACGATTTTTCAAAACCGATTTTCTGCTTTATTATTACTGCTAGGAATGTTACCACTAAATAAAAAATTACCAACCATCATCTGGAAAAAATTTATATAGAAACGAAGGATAAGATGGTGTACTGTTAAAAAAGTTGAAACTGTCTAACTATGCATTTAGGGTTAAAAGTATCTGGCAGGCTATCCTGTCCGAGTATCTTTAGCCAGGAGGGAGAAACATATGGAACTTAAGAAATTATTTATGAATAATAAAGCAGTTTCCCCGGTTATCGGTGTCATCCTGATGGTTGCAGTAACGGTAATTCTTGCCGCTGCAATCGGATCTTCCGTTTTTGGACAGGGAAATGCAGAATCCGCACCGCAGGCAAACCTCGATATTCAAGCAGCCGGTTTTGTTATTACTGGTACTTCCACTTCTCCTGCTTATGAAGGATATGCAACATTCGAACACCTAGGTGGAGACCCGATTAATTTCGCTGCCTCTGCAACAAAAGTTGTAGCTTCTGTTAATGGTGGAGATTCCCAAGAGCTTAAAGCTACTGTTCTTGATACCTTCGAAGCAGGTGATGTTGAGAAAATCAAACTGGCAGTGTCTAGTGGAATTCTTAAGGATGAGTCTCGTGCGACACCAAAAGGCATCTGCTCTGGCGATATTGTCAATATCAAAGTTATTGATAAGAAAACAAATCAGCTTATATGCGATAAAGATCTAAGATTTTAAAAAGGCTTAGCACCCTATAGGTGCTTTCCTCTTTCTTTTATTCGGCTTGCTTTTTTTCCAGGGGGTTCTCGTTATTTCTCAGGCGGGATTTTTATAGAACTATTTTCGATTTGTATGACTTTGAAATTTATTCTTAGAAAGTCGCGTTCCTACAACATACTTTAGATCAAAAATATTTACCAGTAAACATAGATGTTGTTCAAAACATCGAGAAAAAATTTATATAGAAACGAAGAATAAGAAGATATTGAAATAAAAAATTTTAGATTTTTTAACTATACATTTCAGTCGTTAAAAGTATCTGGCAGGCCGTCCTGTCCTAATACCTTTAGCTCGGAGGGAGAAACACATGGATTTTAAGAAACTTTTTATTAATAATAAAGCAGTTTCCCCGGTTATCGGTGTCATCCTGATGGTTGCGATTACCGTAATTCTTGCCGCCGCCATCGGATCTGCCGTATTTGGACAGGGAACTGCCGAACCCGCACCGCAGGCAAATCTTGGTATTGAAATAGTCCGTGATTATATTAACTATGGTGGCGATGAAGGTTCAGATCCGGCTATTGTAAGATTCCAACATCTGGGCGGAGACCCAATTAACTTCCAAAAAACCGATAAAACAAAAATCCTGGTTACTGTTAGTGATACTACTTATGTAGTCCCCGGAAAAACTGTTAACAAACAACTTAACGTGTTAAGTGTTGGTGATGTTAAGACCCTGGAGTTAATAGGTAAAGATAATGCTAATATCCCTATTCCTGCCGGCAGTACTGTCAACATCAAAATAGTCGATATTAAGACGAATCAGCTTATTTTCGATGGAGAACTTAGGTTTTAAATAAAAAGTTGATTGCCTTTTAAAGGCATTTTTTTCTTTTCTATTTAATTTACTTTTCCAGAAATTCCTTTTTATTTCTACGAAAGAATCTTCACATAATTACTCTAGATTCCTAAGATTCTAATAATCCCTCTTAAAAATTGAGTTTTCTCTTATATTTGATAGAAATGTTACTATTAAGTAAAAGTTATTTTTTTATCATTAAGAAAAAACTTATATAGAAAAGAAGAATAAAAGAGTAAACAGTTAAAATATTTTTATTCCAACTATAAGTTTGAGGCGTTAAAAGTTTCTGGCAGGCTATCCTGTCCGAATACCTTTTATCAGGAGGAAGAAATCCATGGATTTTAAGAAATTTTTTATTAATAACAAAGCAGTTTCCCCGGTTATCGGTGTCATCCTGATGGTTGCGATTACCGTAATTCTTGCCGCCGCCATCGGATCTACCGTATTTGGACAGGGAACTGCACAAATCGCACCGCAGGCGAACATACACATTCAAGCAGCAGGACTTAGCAATGAAAATGTCGGATCTATAAAAGTGGAGCATCTCGGTGGGGACCCGATTGATTTCGCTAACTCAAATACAAAAATTCTGGCGTCCGTTAATGGCGGCAGCTCTGTTGAGCTTACCCCTGATAAGATTGTTACCGATACTACCACTACTCTCAGTGTTGGTGAAGTTAGAAAAGCCGAATTGAAGACTACCGAGACAAGTAATCCAAAGCTTAGAGATAATTCTGGCGAAGATATCAGTGATCTTGCTTCCGGGGATACCGTAAATATCAAAATAATTGATGTAAAAACCAACCAGCTCATTTGTGACAGGGATCTAAGGTTCTAAACACGAAACTAAGCACCCAAAAGGTGCTTTTTTCTCTGTCTTCTACTCAGCCTGTTTTAACTGGAATTTCCTGTTGTCCTTCAGCAAGTACTTTTTCAAAACTACTTCTACCTCTCGAAAGCTTAAAAGCTAACTTTTCGAAAATCGATTTCTCACTTATATTAAGTCTGCTGAAAAAACTCAGCCGGATAATACTAAAAAGTAACTTTATTAAACAATTAATGGTTTGACGAGGGCAATTTATTAACTCAATATAATAAATTTCGGTTTTCAGGTCGTCCACTATTAAGGATTAGATTCTGGGCTTCAACTTCTCCAGTTAGAAAGGCTTTCGTTTTCATTTAATCGAAGTCTGTAGATCCAGGCTGTGAACTGGCACGTAAAAAAAATAAAAGAAAAACACTCTCATACCTTTCTGGAATAATATCAGCCTTTAGCTCTAAACTCCATGTTTTTGTAAAAAGGAAAATACTTTGCCTGTACTGGCTGAAATTACAGCCTTTATTCCAAGAAATTATAAATAGGGCTCAACCTGTGGAACAATTTGCAGACTTTTATATTTTTTCTATGCAGGCTTTGATTTTTAAACAGATGGTTTTGAAACATACTCTGCTCCGGCCAGATTATAAATGGTGAAAATGAGGGTTTTCCGGGTAAAGGCCCTTTATTCTCTAAACAGGCTCAAACAAGGAAAGTAAAAGCCAGATAAGTAATTATCACCATGCTGACGCTGTATTTCAGGCCCAGATATACAGAACCCTGTCCCATCTTTCCGGCAATAAGTCCCGAAGTAACAGCCTGCACCAGGGCTGAATGGAACATGAGCATATTATACTCCTCTATATTGAAATAGCTGTTTCCTATTCCTCCAGTTGCCCCTGACTGGGAAGCAGTTGTGAATGCGGCGGTTTGCGGGAAAAAATCGGTAGCCAGAATATAGACTATGAAAAGGAAGACAAAAAAGGATACATAGATAGTGACCACGTAGATCACCATTTGTGACGAGCGCTCTTTTTTCAACCCCTGTTCGGTCTTAGCCTGTGAAGCAGTGATGGAGAGTACACTTTTAAGGTCACTTGTAGATTCGTTTGCTTTTACCAGAATATGAATAATCCTGCTTGAAGACGCTGTTCTGATACTGTTCTCAAGTTTCATGAGAGCCCTTGAAGTGGAAGTGCCCCAGGAAATATCTTCCTTTAATTTCATGAGTTCTTTACTTAATATGCCCATTTTGGACTCTGCTATTAATTTTAACGAATTTGAAAGCAAAATTCCGGAATCGTTCATACTGGAGAGGTTCCTTAGAAGATCAGGCATTCTTTCGTCTATCTTGCGTATTCTCCAGGCATTGATCTCATAAAATATGATGAAAGGAATAAGAAGAATGACAGTAAAGATAATAATATAGTCATCAACTGAGGTAGCCAGCATAATAGCACCTTCACTGACATGGTTAAAATCTATGTTCAGCAGAGGGCTAAAACTGAGACGATTTACAAGATTTTTTGGAAGATTGGTGAGATAAAATAATCCCACCGGAACTGCTATAAAAAATGTGTATTTTGGTTCGTCCCGGAGGGTTCTGTAGGGATTTAGCAGCATGTCTTTTACATGGGAGAGCTGCCTGTATAGCCTGTATTTCTTACTCCGCTCTTCTTCCTGCTCTGTAGTGAGCCCCGATTCTATCTCCGGGATGTCGGAAAGGTTTATTGAAAAACTGGAGACCTTACCTCTCTTAGGATTGAAAGAAAGTTCGCCTACAGTATCCAGCATTACCATATAGAGCAGGGTTGCAACAGGCAATATCACATAGATAAGCATGTAAAGAACCTGGGTTGAAGCAGGTTTGAAGAACTGCAGTACAACAAGGGTCACCATTATGAAAAGAGGGCCTGCAACCAGTGCTGTCACATAAACTTCGGCAAGAACATCAAGTCTCTGCAATAGACTTCTGTTCGCCAGCTCTGCCATATGCTGATATTGGTCAGCCTTGCTTTTTATATACTCATTAATGGTTCCGCTGCTTGAAATAATGATTAACCCGTCAATAAAGTCCTTAAAAACGTCTGAAGGAGTACGTTCTTTTGCAGATTTGAGAGCGCTTATAAAGTCTTTGCCAAGATAGTCCATATCCCTCACAATATAGGATATTTCCTCTGCGCTCGCACCAAATATATGGGTATACATGTTAATGGACCTGAATACATCATAAACCGACATGCCTCCTTTCGTCAGAGCATACATATAGGTTATTGACGGAAGCATGGATTTATCTATACAGGCTCGGCGGTTATTTGACTGAAAGTAGGGGTAACTGTATACCAGAAAAAATACAATAAGAGAACATATAATGAACACTACAGCAGCGGTTAGAATTGCAAGAGGGTAGACATATTTTCCTTCATAACCGGCACTTGTAGAACTCAGGAAAAGGCTAATGCGGGAAACCGGGTCACCAAAAATCTTCAGTCCCAGCGATAAGCCGAAAATCCCTCCAGCAGTTCCTGCTATTATTGAATACATTAAGGCAGAAGCCATGTACTGGTCCACTGTCATGGGAATATGGGATTGGCGTATCTTTATTTTTAAATCTTTAAAACTTTCTTTATTTTTGTAAAAAAAACCGCCAAAGTATCGGTATGCCAGTTTATCCGCAGCAGTATAAATCATGCTCCCCCCTCTTGAGCAGCCATGTCCTTTATCATAGTCTCCAGGGTATCATTTTCTATACACTCCATAACCATCTTAGAATAGCTCTGGTATGCCTGAACTACAATGGACACCTGGATATAATCCCTTATGTTTCTTTCATACATGTACGTCAGGATTTTTCTACGGTTGTCCATCTCAGTTCTCAACTGAGTGGTATCCCAGCCTCGAGAATACATAATCTCCTGTGCAGTGTGAGAGTCCCCGACTTTGATGAAATAATCTTCTGAGGGCTCCCAGTTGAAGAGCTCATTTATGCCAAGATCCCCTGTTTCGGGGTCAACGTTGAGGACTTCAACGAGGCTCTGGGTTCTTCGAACTCTTTTCTCTCCGATGTACGCCTGCTTCTGAATGCAGAGTATATCAAGAGACTGCAGCATAACATTTGGTACATTTATTGGTTCGTGCGTGAGCCTGTTTATGACAGTCTGCACATCTCCTGCGTGCATAGTTGAGCTTGTTGCGTGCCCTGTTGACATTGCCTGGAAAAGAGTAAGAGCTTCACTGCCTCTCACCTCACCCACAATAATGAAATCCGGGCGCTGCCTGAGAGAAGCTTTCAGGAGGTCAAACATGGAAATTTCTCCCGTTGAGTCTCCGGAAAAACTCTGCCTTGCAATCCCGGAAACCCAGTTGTTGTGATAGAGCAGGAGTTCCCGTGTATCTTCTATGGAGACTATCTTGGCTGTTGAGGGCATAAATAGGGAGGTAGCATTGAGCATAGAAGTTTTTCCCGACGCTGTTCCTCCCGCAAAAAGAATATTGTGACCGTTTTCAATGACCAGCCAGAGATATACGAGCATGTCAAGGTCGCATGTTTTATAGCTAAGCAGGTCTATCGGAGTAATTGGGTCCTTCCTGAATTTACGGATAGTAAAAGAACTGCCTCTTGGAGTAATTTCCCTTCCTAAAACAGCCTGAAGCCTCGATCCTTCCAGAAGTCTTGCATCCACTATTGGCTGGCTTACAGACACGTGCTTGTTATTCAACTGGCACATTTTAACTACAAGGGCATCAAGTTCTTCATCTTTAAAATGAATATTACTCTCAATATTGAGATATTTTGTATGATAGATGAAAAGGGGGACATTTGCCCCGTCACACGAAATATCTTCTATATAAGCATCATAAAGAAGAGGATTGATTTTTTCGTAGCCTAACATATTTCTTTTAAGATAATATATGATTTTTTGAAAGGTTGAAGTTGAGATCTCAGCCCTGTAGTTTTCGAGAAGGAAGAGGGTCTTATCCACAAGAAATGCATCCTTTTCGGATATGGAATTTGTAGAACCCAGAACCAGGATATCCTGGAAATCCTCATAAATCCTCTCTAGAAGCTCTTTCTCAAACTTTGTAAGCGAAGGTTCGATAAGTCTGTAGTATCTTGTTCTGCGGTCTTCCAGAATCGATACAAAATTATAAGGCTCCTGAAGCCAGTATCTTTCGATTTCTCTAAACCCATCAGGCACTGTAAAATCTACAAGAGGTCCGTCCTTTTCAGGATCATAAGCTGGCAGAACTCTCAGTGGCTTGTCAAAGTAAACTTTAGCCTTCTTTATGACCACTGAAATGGAGGTGTAATCACCTTTTTTCCCCAGTAATTCCGAAATAAACTTACTCTTCACTAACATTTGTTTTACTTCATCCATAACTACATCCCCCATTTTTTAATCAAGTTATATAAGCTCAACTTCTTTTAAAAACTTTCTACTATTCATTGCAGTATAAATATATTTTAAGGAGCTGATTCTGGAGGTAAAGCCTGATCAATCTCTCTGCACAATGCATACTCTGTCGAAAGGGTGAATGAATTTAGCTAGAAAGTAATTTGTCACCTTCTTTCTATAAGGAAAACTAAAAGTATCGAAAAACAGGTCTTATTTCGGATTAAAGAAGCTTATGATAATGCGTAAGATGGCAATTAA
This sequence comes from Methanosarcina sp. MSH10X1, assembly GCF_004099695.1. Classification (GTDB taxonomy): domain Archaea; phylum Halobacteriota; class Methanosarcinia; order Methanosarcinales; family Methanosarcinaceae; genus Methanosarcina. The sequence continues at coordinate 240,622 of NZ_SCHL01000002.1, forward strand.
CTTAGAAAGTCACTTCAGAAATCATTTTCTCAGATCTTTTGAGCAGTAAAAGGAAAATTTTAAGTTTTCTCTACTCTCTGCCTCAGCCTTGAATTTCGTAAACCAGAATTTTATTGGAGCTCTTCTACGTGAACTCCTACAAAATCAACCCTAATGGTTTTTCCGCTGTGTTCGTTTGCATGTTCAGAGACCGAAAACCTGACCCGGAGCTTTTCAAGTTCGCCGGTATTTTTTATGTACTCAGGTTGATTATCAGTTAGGTTATAGAGTTGGTAGTTTACATAGTAGTATTCTTTGTCGTGGTGGTATTCTTTCATCTCACCTCCATCGTTGGAATTTATTTTTGTCCAGTTAGAGCCGTCAGTAGATACTTCCAGTTTTAGCTTATCAGCGCTGTTGTCATGAAATGAATAGATTATTTTTAGCTGGATTTCTGAAATACTTGAAATGCCCATCTCATCCGCATCTATGCCAAACTCATACACTTCGTACCACTCTGAATCTGTTGGAAGAGGAGCTTCTATAAAAACTCCATCATCGATCGTACCAAGCAACTCCATGGGCAACCACTCTGAAGGTGTGGAACTATCATAAATACTACCATATGGGTAAGGAGTTATCCAATCCGGAATGTTCACTGGAACTGGCTGGAGTACAGTTTTCTGGATCACCTGTTGAGACGGTATATGCACGATGAACAGGTCTATGGAATTCTTGCTGGTGAGAGAAACTCCACTTCCTTTAGTATTAATTATTATGCGGTCTCCAAGAGTCAGAACATTATCAGTGGAGTTATTTCCATCAGGTTTCTGGATTTTAACTTCGGAGTCTGACATACTATACGTCCTGCTAAACTCATCTGGCATCCCATAATTGCCTGAAAGTATTACATTGATTGCTGTTTTGTCAATGGCTTCTCCCCCAGCATGGACAATCTGCACAGTATTATTGACTACATAAACGCTTTCACGAAAGTCAACATGAGGGATATGTTCCGGGATTCCAAATCCTTCAGAATATACCGTAAGGGCTATTCCAGATAAAGCCAAAACTACTACAGTTATCATTAACATTTGACCTATTATCTCTGAGACTGCATTGCAGTCCCGGCTAATTACTCTGCATTTAGAACCCTTACAAATAATACCACCTTCTAAAAATTGCCCCACTTCTAAAAATTACCCGGCATCTAAAAATTGTCCGGTTCCTGAAAATTGTTCTCCAAATTTATAATTATTTTCATAAGAATATTAACTTAACTGTCGGGTAAAAATAGGCAAGTCCCCATCTCGCACAGAATATATTTTTATGATCAGTAATACCAGGAGTCTCCGATAAGTAAGTTCAAGTTCGGATTTAAATCATAAACACTTAATGGAATTTTGATTTCGTGATAAAACCGGTTTAAAACAGTTTTCCAATAGAATCGCTTAATTCAAAAATAAATATGAAGCGTAAGTGTCAAGAGACTATCAGGAAATATTCTTCTTACTGAGAACAGAGCCAAAAAGCAAATAATAAAATCAAAAAATGTAATTATTTGGGAAATGCAGAGAGTTGTAAAAGTTTTTTTCAAGAAATGAGAGCTTTGAGGCCTGCAACTGCATTTACCAGTACGTCCACTTCTTCTTCGGTATTATATAGTGCAAAAGAAGCTCTTACGGTACTGTCTACCTTAAGGAAGCGGACAATCGGGATTGCGCAGTGATGACCGCTTCTGACACAAATTTTCCTGGTCTGGTCAAGAATCAGGGCAACATCATGGGCATGAAGCCCTCTTACATTAAAAGGCACTATTCCTGCCCTGTCTTCAGGCCCGTAAATATCTACATGCTCGAGCTCGGAGAGCCTTTTTGCAGCTTCCCCGGATAATTTGAATTCATGAGCCTCAATTTCCGAAACCCCTATTTTTTTTACGTATTCGACTGCTTTCCCTAAGGCTATAACTCCCGGAATGTTTGGAGTGCCGGCTTCAAAACAGGCAGGGGAAGGTTCCAGCACGTAAGTGCATCCCTCCACATCCGAAACCGTGCCTCCTCCCACTGAGGCACTATCGATAATGTCTGGTTCTTTGATGTAAAGTACGCCGGTTCCCTGCGGTCCAAGCAGGCCTTTATGCCCGGCAGTTGCAAAAAAGTCACAGCCCAGGTCTTTAAGACTGACAGGCATATGCCCTGCGGATTGAGCCCCATCGATAAGGGTTTTTATGCCGTTTCGATGGGCAAGTTTCGTAATGTTTTTTACATCCTGAACAGAACCGAAAACGTTCGAAACCTGACTTACAGCAACCAGCCTGGTTTTCTCAGTAAAGGCATTCTCTATCGAAGCGATATCGATTTTGCCCTCGCTGTCCGGACTCACAACCGTGACATTTACCCCTTTTTTCTGAAGGCGTAACCAGGGCAGGAGATTAGAATGATGTTCGAGCAGAGTTGTAACAATATGATCTCCAGTTTCCCATGGGTAGCTGTTTGCAATAAGATTGATTCCCTCAGTAGTATTTTTCGTAAAAACGGTCTTTGAAGGTTCCGCATCCAGGAAATGTGCAACGGTTTCCCTTGCATCTTCATAACGGTTTGTAGCTTCCCTGGCCAGACGGTGTGCGCCTCTTCCATGGTTGCCAGCATACCTGTAAAAGTACTCAACCATGGCTTCAACTGCAGGTATCGGAGTCTGAGTAGTTGCCGTACTGTCAAGGTACACGACTTCTTTTAGAACAGGAAAATCTTCACGGACCGCATATACATCGTACATGCTTTCTTTTAGGAATGAGGAATAAAAAAAGGTTGTGCAGGTTATTTACCCTGCATTCCGCCTATCATAAAGCGGTAAAGGTCTAATTCGTCTGAGTCCAGGTTGTCGGTACAGCCTTTCACAACGGCATGATAAACGGTTTCCTGGCGCTTACATCTATATTCGTTTCTTTTTCTGTTTTCGTGCTTTAGTTCACTCATAGTTTTCCTCCTGTCTCTTCAAAGCTTGCGCTTACATGCGGGCTACAGAGTTAGTCCTTCTGGATGCGAGAGCCCTGCAATCCGGGTTAAAGTTCCCAGCCTTTTCGAATGCGGCAGTTGAGTGCAGGTAGAATTTCCAGTCTCTCAAAGGAATCTCAATCAAATTCATTCTCTAACTCCCTGAGGACAAATTCCTGCATGACGGTCAGAACCTTCAATCCTTCTGGATCAAACCTGAAAGCAGGTTGGAATTCTATTCCGTTGGGCTAAAAATCCCCACAACAGCGCAACAAGCGTTGTTCTTACCCACAACAAGTATTAATTGTCAATCGTAATATATATTGGTTCCGGAATTTCTTTTAAATTAACTCCAAATTTTTTCAAACAAGACAAATTTTTTAAATAAATAACTGGAATACTCCCCCAGTTTCCAACTCTAATAATTTATAACAGAGATTCACTTTCTAGTTTCAAGATTTGACATAAGTCCTGAAATATGGGCCGGAATTGCCCCTATCGCTGTACAGGTCTCAAGAGAAAGCCCTTTGCCGGTAATATCAAGATGATACTTGCCTCTCTCGAAAAGCTCTTTTGGAAGTCCTTTATGTCCTAGCCCTACAAGAAACAAAAATGAGCGATTTCGAAGGACGTCCTCGGCGATCTTTACGGGCGTAGTCTGTCTTTTCGGGTCGGGTTTTGAGGTAGTTATTACGATTTCCCCAAATTGGGAAGGGAAGCCTTTTTTCGGAAGCTCGGAAACTGACAGGTGGTTCTTTTCATAAAGGACCTTGAGATAACTACCCGACTCCCCTATTGTGGTTTTTTCCATCACATAAGCCACCAGTTCTTCTGCGGTCATCTTGAAAGGAAAATCATAGAGTGCAAGGTGAAATCCAAAAGCATGGCAGATTGGAGCAGCTCTCGCAATTGCCCGGTAGTGGGCATCAAGAACTTTGATCTTATCATAAGTATTTACTATTCCAAGAGTGAGCATATGCTGCCTCATTGTGCTTTTGCATAAATAATGTTTCGTTTTACCGGTTCTCGAAAGATGGAAATTTTAGCGGCTATGAGAATATTTCATCGCGTACTGCATACATTTCTCAAAATGTTCACACTCTTTGCAATCCTCCCAGAGCAATAGCTTCTCAGAATTCTCGATTTTCTCGAAGCCAAGTTTTTCAAAAAATTGAGGCACAGTCGTCCTGACATATAAATCACAGGCAGACTCCTCAATTATTGCCAGAATATATCGAACAAGCCTGGTACCGATACCTTTTCCCCGAAAATTCGGATGGGCAGCAATGGAGTGAATCTCCAGGAACTCTTTTCCGTGGGATCTGGAGTTTACAAGGGCAGCACATCCCCTAATCTGCCCATCGACCTCAGCCAGGACGAAATTTTCGGCTTCGAGCCCTTCCATATCGAGAAAATAAGTTGAGAGAAGCCTCTGGATTGCCAGCAGGTCTTGTTTACTGGCCTTTCGAATAAGAATTTCTTTCATATCTTTTCTAAGGCGTTTAATAATTAGTTTTGCTACAAATCGTTCCAATGTTTTTTATCTTTTCTGCGATGAATATTTTCACTGCCTTTTTATCTTTTTTCCCGAATGTAAGGTTCGTCCATGCTCCCGCTCCGGAAACCTTCGAGATCAAGAGTCACGTAATCAAAGCCGAGGGATTTCAAATGCCGCGTAATTTTCTCTCTTTTCCGCAGGGCATCTTCAAATTCCTCCTGAATTACTTCTATCCGGGCAAGATTTTCATGCACCCTGATCCGAAACTGGGTAAAACCCAGGGAAAAGAGAAAATCCTCGGCTTTTTCGATTTTTTGAAGTGCTTCGACAGTTATCGGCTGTCCGTAAGGGAAACGTGTTGCAAGGCAGGCTGCGGACGGTCTGCCGGCGGCTGAAAGGAAAAGCTCCGAGGCAATCTCCCTGATCTGTTCTTTTGTTATATCAAACTCCACGAAAGGGGAAAAGACTCTTTCTCCGGCTTCTTGAACTGCCCTGTACCCCGGACGGTTTTCGCCATGCACTTCGGAGGAATTTGTGCCCTCAAGTACAATGTGATATCCTGCTTTTTCTGCGAAATCTAGCAGGGTTTCAAGCAGGGCTTTTTTACAGAAATAGCATCTGTTTAATGTATTTGCCGAAAAATAAGGAAGGCTCAACTGCGAAAAAGGAAGAACCCTGTGTTCAATTCCAATCTCACAGGCGGTCTGGACAGCCGTTTCCAGCTGTTTCCTGGGGAAAAGGGGGGAGTCTATGGTTACGGCAAGTGCCTTTTCCCCAAGTGCCTCAAAAGCAAGGGCTGCAAGAGTCGTACTATCTACCCCTCCTGAAAAAGCAATGACCGCACTTTCTCTGGCTTTTATAGCCTCCTTTATCAGTTCGATCTTTTCAGTGCCCATTAATAACCGATTTTTAGCTAATAAGATATATGTATTTGCCAGCCCTATAATCAGCTACTTAATGTGGTTGAAAAAAGATTAAAATGTCTGTACTCAGTACATGTTATTCCCGGGTTCTGAAACACGCTTGGAATCTCAGTATCTGAAATAACTTTAATATTTCTGTTACGAGAACCCGGTTTCTTATCAGAACTTTATTTACCATAATACTGTCAATAAAAAGTAAATTTGCCTCAATGGCATAATTCTCATTCAAATCGTAAAGATGGAGACCTTACATGGCATTATTCGGAACTAATGGTGTACGTGGTATCGCCAATGAATATATAAATCCAGAGCTTGCAGTCAATTTAGCCAGAAGCCTTGGTACATATATGGGTTCGAAAGGCACGGTTGCTATAGGTTGTGATACACGGATTTCCGGGCAGATGCTGAAATCCGCTGCAATTGCCGGGGCTCTTTCAACGGGTCTGAACGTAATCGATGTCGGATTTGTTCCTACTCCTTCTATTCAGTATTATGTGCGTGACTTTGCCGATGCCGGGATCGTTATTACCGCATCACACAATCCAAGACAATATAATGGAATCAAATTAATTGCCGGAGATGGCACAGAATTCCCCAGGGATGGAGAAAAAGAGATCGAAAAAATCTACTTTTCAGGAGAATATTCCATTGTATCCTGGGAGAATACCGGCAGTTTCAGAACCGATCCGGGGGTCAATGACTACTATATCAAAAATGTTATCAAAGCGGTTGATGCTGAGACCATACGCAGCCGCAGATTAAAGGTAGTTGTTGATACTGGCTGTGGGGCAGGTTCGCTCACTCTTCCTTTCCTGCTAAGGGAACTGGGCTGTAATGTGTTGACGCTTGGAGCTCAACCCGACGGGACTTTTCCCTGGCGGAATCCCGAACCGACACCCGATGCTTTAACCGAACTCTCCATGCTTGTAAAGATGACCGGAGCCGATCTAGGAGCAGCTCATGACGGGGACGCGGATAGGATAGTTTTTATGGATGAAAACGGAGAATTTCTTAATGAAGAAGTTCTGCTTGCCATGATGGCAAAATATATGCTTGAATGTGAAAAAGGGCCTTTAGTAACTCCTGTTAGCTCTTCGCAGCGTATGGCAGACGTAGCAAAAGATGCAGGCGTCGAACTTTACTGGACAGCGGTTGGCTCCATCAACGTCGCCCGGAAAATGATGGATGTAAATGCGGTCTTCGGCGGTGAGGGCAATGGAGGTCTTATTTTCCCCAAACATCAGTATTGCAGGGACGGAGCGATGGCCTGTGCCAAAATCCTTGAAATCCTGGCTAAAGGATACAGGCTTTCCGAACTTTCAAAAAGCGTGCCTGAATATTTCAACGCAAAAACCAAAATTCCTTCTGTAAATACCCAGACTACAATGGAAATAGTAAAATACGAAGCCTCCGGGCTTGGGCTTAAAATAGATACTGTCGATGGGATCAAAATCTGGTACGAAGACGGCTGGGTTCTCATACGCCCCTCGGGCACGGAACCGATCTTCCGAATCTTTGCCGAAGCAAGAAAACAGGAGAGAGCCGAAGAACTCATGCAGGCAGGTCTGCAAATGGTCATAACAGCAGAAAAAGCCTCAATTCCCAAATAAACAATGAATATTTTTGTAAACTGATATACAAAACACAATTCCAAACAGAAAATTCAAAATTAACTCCCTGTGACCACGGAAAACAGCTACATCAAAAAAGCTGTACCGTGCTTTTCTCTTTCGGCTTTTCATCCTCTCGCCTATGTAATTTACTCCATATCGACAATTACAGCGGCCAGGACTGAAAAGGTATGCGTAAACTATTGTTCCGCGACCGTTGTGCCGCGACCGTTGCGCCGGTCGATCACGCCGATAGTGACGTTTTCGATAAATCAGGGTTTTTGATAAAACTTTTTTTGAAAAAGTTTTCGCTCAAGCCTTTTCTCAAAAGGCTTGCGGTCAAGGATTTTTTGAAAAGGCTTGCGGTCAAGGATTTTTTGAAAAAGTTTGTGGTTATGCATTGAGTTTCTTCAAAAGCCAGGCCATATTCTGGGCCAGAATCTGCATGGTCCGGATGCCTTCTTCGTCTTTCTCAACATCGCCTTCGGAAAGCCCAATTCCCATATTCCAGTAGCTTGATCCCGGGATTATCATCTGGGAAATTGTGAAGAAATGGTTGATGGAGTCGAAAACATGAACCGATCCTGCCCTCCGAACTGCAACGACTGCTGCTCCTACTTTATGCCTGAACATCTCGTTGTTGGCTTTGGCAACGAAACCTGCCCTGTCGATAAGAGCTTTAAGCTCGGGAGTCAGGTCTGCAAAATAGGTAGGTGAAGCCAGAATTATTCCGTCAGCCTCGAGCATTTTTTCAATGCATTCGTTGACTATATCCTTATCAATTATACATTTTTTATCTGCATTTTCAAAGCATTTCGTACAGGCAATACAGCCGTGAATTGTCTTCCCCCCGACCTGTAAAGTCTCAGTTTCGATGCCTTCTTTCTCAAGTTCTTCGAGAACGTACTTTATAAGAGCAGCCGTATTTCCTTCCTTTCTCGGGCTTCCATTAAATGCGACAACTTTCATTTTCCTATTCCTCAAAACACTATTTTTATTCTTTTCATCGTTTCCTTTCAGGCTTGTATCGAGCTTGATACTGTTTTTTCCAGACGTTTTGGAAGCAGTGTTAAAAATGAAATGTAGAGACCACATCTGGATAAATTACAGCTAGATAGATTATAGAGACCTCCGATATATGTTAACTTCAGTTTCCTTCTCAAGGCATTCTGAAAGCAAAGGAAATATCTCCCTGAAGTGATTGGAATTTAAGTGCTTACCAAGGCTGCTTTCATCTTCCCATTCTTCCAGGAACGTCAGGATTCCTGAATTTTCCAATTCCTGATGCAGCCCGTAATCTATGCAACCCTCTTCTTTTAATGTTGCCTCGACAAGGTTTCTACACAAGCCCATGAACTTCTGAACCTTTTCAGGTTTGACATGGTTTTTTGCAACCACTCTTATTGTCAATAAACCACCAGCTTCTAAACAAAGGTATTCTACTGGATTCCCGCATTTCACGTACTTTGAACCTGTTTTTATGGCTTCATTTTCTCTGGCCGTACCTGTTGTGGTAAATTTTCTCTTCTTTATACCGGTTCTCAAGTTCCGGTCTCTGGTCAGGATAACCTATTGGTACGAAAGCCAGAGGAATTACATGTTCAGGCAGTCCGAAGGCTTTCCGGAAACCTTCAATCCGGTCCTTCATCGGATAAATCCCTGTCCAGACTGCTCCAAGCCCGGCAGCATGAGCCGCAAGCAGGAGATTCTGTGTAGCTGCCGAGCAATCCTGAACCCAGTATCCGGGAGCCTTTTCAAGCGTAATATCTCCACAGACGAGGATTGCAAGAGGAGCTTCCCGGCACATAGCTGCATAGGGACTGAAAGTCGGAACTTCTTCAAGGAGCTTCCTGTTATCGACAACAATAAAGACCCAGGGCTGGGCGTTGACCGCAGACGGAGCGCTCATGGCAGCCCGGAGTATTTCGGTAACAAGCTCTCGCGGAACAGGTCGGTCTGTGTATTTTCGAATGCTTCTCCTGGTGTGGATGGCTTCAAGAATATCCATGCGGTGCCTCCTTCCCCTTTCTAAAAAATAAATATAGAAGTCCACGGGATTCTTTCCCCGGGCTTCTTCAGCTTTTCCTTCCTGTTCTTCTTTATCTGAACAGGTTAAAGCCTGTGGTTTTTGCTTTTTCCATAAGCTCAGTATTGTTCTTTACTTCTCCCGGAGCGTGATAACCAATCCCCAAAAGGGTATCCTTTACGTCCATGCACATGAAACTGGAAATTTGCCCTCTGAATTCCTCGTAGACTCCTTTAAAAGCTGCAGGATCAGGAGCACCCTGAGTCCCTATAATTACAGCTTTTTTCCCGACAGGAAGGCGGGGGGAGAAGTCCGCGTTTATAAGGGAATAGCATCGGTCAAGGAAAAGCCGCATCTGGCCTGAAAACTGGGCAAAATAAATCGGAGCCCCAAAGACAATGCCATCAGCTACTTTCATTTCCTCAAACAGCCCTGCAAGGTCATCTTCGAGTTTGCATCTGTCATGGCTCTTGCAGTAGTCGCAGGCCTGGCAACCCCTGTAATTCATTTCGTTTAAAAGAAAAGTTCGGGTTTCGGCTCCTGCTTCGGCTGCCCCTTTGAGTACCTCCTGTACAATGGCATTTGTATTTCCGTTCTTTCGGGGGCTTCCTACAATACCTATAACTTTCATTCTCTTGATCCCTCTTATTCTTTAAACCGTATCTTATCTGAGTTAGTTCCCGTTGAATCATTACCGGATCAGGTTTTGAATTGACGCCGGATTCTTCTTTTTTAAGCTAATTTATTTATTCGTATCTAATTTGCAGCAACTATACTTATATACTATACATACAATCCGGGTACTAACTAACAAAATGGATACTATGAGCACATATGGCAAGTGGGATACAGAACAACAAACATTACCAGTGTCCTGTGGAAGCAACCCTTGAGGTAATCGGGGGCAAATGGAAGCCAGTCATTCTCTGGCAGTTGAGAACCGAAAAATTGCGTTTTTCAGGGCTCCAGCAAAGCATGCAGGGCATTTCTCCTAAAATGCTTACGAAACAGCTCAGGGAACTTGAGGGAAATGGGCTCATTCTCAGGAAGATTTATCCTGAAATCCCACCCAGAGTTGAATATTCTCTAACCGAATTTGGCAAAACCGTACTTCCGGTTCTGGATGCTCTTTGCAGATGGGGAAACGAGTATCTCGGAAGGGAATGCACACTGGATAAACAACAACTGCCTGATAAAAAATAAATTGAGATCTCTGGTATCAGGTTTTGATGCTGAGAAAAATGTGCATCTTCTAATTTTTCTGTAAAATACAGATCTTAAGAAATTTTTACTTAGTAAATCCCGTATTTGGAGATTTATTTTTCCCTAACTCACAAAACTTGATAACAAATCTACGACATATTCGCGATACTGCTGGATCATTATTCTATACAATTTAATTTATTAATTCCTTTTATCTCTAATTTTTAAAACATTTTTATTGTACATATCTTGCAAATTTTATCTTGTTATTTTGGAACAATTGGTATCGCAAAATCAGAGTTAATAGTTTTCTTGAACGGTTAAATTAATATCAAAGAGTCGCAATTTAATACTCAAAATTAAATTTTGACAAGGTGATTTTTTATAGCTGAGGGTAAAAAGTCCGGGTTACTTGGAAACAAATGCCAGGCAGCCTCAGAAATATACGCGCTGATGTTGATGGTTTTGATTACGATCATACTTGCTTCGTCAATAATGTATCCTTTTATCCCGGAAAGTCCTCCCATTGCAAATCTCTTTATCGAAGCCCATAATTTTACTCAAAGTGAGATGGTATCAAGCAATGAGACGACATCAGGCAATGAGGCAGTTCCTGGCGATTATCTACTAGAGGCTTCTTCAGGTTCTGGGGGCAGTATTTTTCCCTCTGGAAGGATATATGTGCCCGCCGGTAGCAACGCACCTTTCAATATGACGCCTGCTGCCAATTATAAAGTTCTTGACGTGCTGGTGGACGGGGCATCCGTAGGGCCAGTCTACCAATACACCTTAAATAATGTGTCCTCCAACCACAGTATCTATGTGAGTTTTACCGTGGATTTCACTGTAATAAACAACAATACAGTAGTACCGAAGGGGAATTTTACGGTCAATGCAACTGTACTTGGGTCTGCGTTTACGAGGGACATTTGGGAGGACGGTCATTGGGAGAATGGTCATTGGGTAAAGGGTCATTCGGTAACGGTACCGTTTCCGGTTACATGCCGCTTTAGGTTAGGAGACTATCCTTACAATCCCTGGGGAGATTACACAAATCCGTCTAAAGGAAATATTAATGATGGAAAAAATCCTCGCTTCTGGCAGTCTAACAACACTTCTACGGCAAATACGTCTGTAATGGTTGAAGCTTGCTCTTGGGAATACAACCAAAATAAAAAAATTCTTGAAGTTAACACTTCGATTAATTCGCCCAATTTGAAAGTTCTTAAGAATAGAGACAATGTTCCTAATATCCCCGGATTTCAAGACCAAGATTCAATTGAAGACTTTGTAATGAAATATACTAATAATGGGAGTATCAAGCTCAAGGAAAATGAAGCTATATATCTTTTTGAGCTGGGCAATACAGACCTGAAAAGTGCTGGTGCTGATTTTCAAGATCTTGTCATTTTGATTTCAATAAAAGGAGCAGATATCCCACAGTCTGAAGTTGTATCTCAGGATGAGGTTTACCCGAGTGAAACCTTGGATGAAACTTCGAACGAAGCCTCGGATGGAAACCCGAACAAAATTTCTAATGAAATGACTCTCAAACTCGTAATCGAGCACCGTGGAGGAGATACAATTAATTTCAAATCCCCTGAGGAGACAAGGGTTATACTTCAGAAAGGATATGATCAACGTTATCTTAATTTTACGGAGCTTGGAATCTTCAAAAGCGGAGATCGAGCTACTTTGATCCCTAAAGAGTACGGCACTAATGAAAAGCTTAATTTTAGTCAAGGGGATCAATTATTCATTAAAATAATAGATGTCCCAAGTAGATCTTTAATCTACTCCAGAAGTACTACGATTAAATGAAATCTATTAATGGGGCTGAGTCTAAGAAGCTCAGCTCAAAAAAAATAATGTTTGCTTGTGTCAGATTGGCTGCGAGCAGAATGCTTATTTTTCTTTAGAAGCATACATTTCAAAAAGATGGTAGTTTGAAAATCCTAAATTAGGAAAACGGAATTATACTTAATGCATAAAAATTAACTTTAAATTTACAGAAAATTAGTAACAGTGCTGAAATATGCCACGATCTCGAAAATAGACTAATTAGAGAATAGATTAATAGTATAAAGAGCAGACCACATAAACATTGATTTTAACTGGTAGTTTTGTCATTTTACCTTGTTGTGAGTTATCCGAGTAATCTTAGAAAGGTTTTAAATAACAAACACCACACAACAAGTAAAAGTAAATCCTATTTGTATTTTATATTAATACTGGGTTCTACTTTTATTCGGAAGGTATGACAATTAGAGAATTTGCCTACGCTAGTTTATAAAAGTCAGCATTATTTCTTTAACAATATTTTCAGAAGGAATCTAACCTTTTGAAAACTTAATTTCTAAACTATCGGCAAACAGGAAGGCACTGAGAACATCGGAAATCCGAGAGATACCAGGTTACACGTATGACGCAGAACAACGGATATATGCGGTATTTTACAAAACAAAGTTGCTATCCTAACCAGGCAGAAGCTATGGAGAAAATTCATTCGGCTATCCTGAAGGAGAAAATCGTTCTCTTTGAGGGGGCATGCGGGACAGGCAAGACTTTGAGTGCACTTGCTCCTGCCCTGAACGTGGGAAAAAAATTTAATAAAGTAGTTATTATAGTCACCAACGTCCATCAGCAGATGGTTCAGTTTATACATGAGGCAAGAGAAATCTCCCGGAGCAATGACATAAAAACTATTGTTTTTAAGGGAAAGACTTCGATGTGCCCCGAAAACCTTGATTACGAGGAATGCAGGCTTAAAGGTGAAAACACCTATGACCTCCTTGATCTTGAGCGAGAAGTCTCCTCAAAGGAAAAAGAAATAAAGGATGCCTACGAAAAACACAAGCGGACAAAAGATCCTGCCCTTTATGCCCTGAGAAATGAGCTTGAAAAGGAACTTGAAGAGGTCAGGAAGAAAGCTCAGACTTTGAGGAATAATTCCTGCCCGAAGCTTTACGAAGTCCTGAAGTTTGAAGGCAACAAATTTCCCACCTGGCTTTTTTCCGATGTAAGGAGCCCGGAAGAAGTGCTGGAATATGCAGAAGACCGGGACATGTGCGGGTATGAGTTGCTTAAAAAGGAACTTAAAAACACCGAACTCCTGATTTGTAATTTTCATCATGTACTCAATGCCGAAATCTTCATGACCCTGCTTAAATGGCTTGAACGCGACCCTGAAGATATTATCCTTATTTTTGACGAAGCACACAATATCGAAGCTTCTGCTCGCTCCCACTCTTCAATAATGCTCTCTGAACTCACGATTGAAAAAGCTCTTTCGGAAGTAGGCGAGACTCCCGAGTATGACAATTCCCCTTTCTTCAGGGCAGCGGCTGGTTCTGGAACCGGCATTCCTCTTGACCAGGACTATGCAGCCCGGATGTATGCGAAAAAGTTGTTTACCTGCCTTCTGGCCGCCCTCAGGGGCACATATGACTCAAAGCTGAAGTTCGGGGAAAGGAACAAGCTTGGAAAGAACTGGCAGGATATTCAGATAAGTGACCCCTATGAACGCCTTGACATCCTGAAAGCCAGATTTCTGCGGGATGCAGTAAAGGAAGGTTTTGGAGATGAAGAAAAAGTGCTTATCCGGTTACGCGAGATTGGCGAGTTCGGAGGAAGGCTGGAAGAAATTTACGTGGAAAACTACAAAAAGGGACTTCTTCCTGTCCCTAAACGCTCCCAGATCCGGTATGTTGCCGATTTTTTATCCTCTTACCTGGTGCTTTCGGACAGACAGAATTACTATCCTATTCTGAACGTTCGCAGGGATTTCAAAAGCGACAGGATAGCCGGCAGGATCGAACTCTTCACATGCATTCCTAAAAACGTGACCCAGCCTTTGCTAGATTCCATTTATGCGGCAGTGCTCATGTCGGCTACACTCCGACCCTTTGAAATGATTAAATCCACGCTTGGCATCTCAAGGGAAGTGGAAGAGATCTCCTACGGTACTACCTTTCCCAGGGAAAGAAGGATTACACTTACGGTCTCAGTCCCCCCCCTTTTTGCAAAGAACCGGGACAGCCCGGAAACGCTTGAGAACCTGAAAGAAGCCCTGCTTTCAGCCACTGTTGCATCAGCCGGAAATGTAATTATATATTTCCAGAGCTATGCTGAAGCGCTCCGTTATTCCAAACTCCTTGAACCTGAGCTTTCTATTCCTATTTTCCTTGATGAGACCGGGGTTTCAGCCCAGAAAATCCGCGAGGAATTTTTCAGAATAGGAGAGCAGGGAGGAAAAGCCTTGCTTATAACCTATCTCTGGGGAACATTGAGTGAAGGCGTCGACTTCAGGGATTCCAGGGGCAGGACAGTAATTGTGGTTGGAGTGGGATATCCGGCTTTAAATGACCGAATAAAGGCTGTCGAATCTGCCTATGATACGATCTTCGGCTGTGGGGAAGGCTGGGAATTTGCGGTCCAGGTTCCGACAATCCGGAAGGTCAGACAGGCAATGGGAAGAGTAGTACGCTCTCCGAAAGACTATGGAGTCCGGATTCTCCTCGATTCCCGCTATCAGGGTTCTCAGGCACGTAAGTTAGGCAAATTTTCAGTTTTTGACTATTTTCCGCCTGAGGAGAAAAAGGAGTTCATTGATATTGCACCCAGGGAAGTAGGAGGTCTCGTAGAAGAGTTTTTTGCGCATGTTACGTCGAGTAATCTTGAGGAAAAAGAACCTGAATCCCAGGCTCCAGGCCAGCTGGATTTCGGAAGCCTTGCCGAAAAACTCTGATGTCCCTTGAGCAGAGTAATTTAAAATCAGGCAGTTTGATCGAGATAAGTGTTTATAATAGCTGTTTAAGTATCTCGCAGCCATCCGGGAACTGATACTTTATTTAATAAATAAGAGTTGCCTGCCGTTCATATTTTGAACTTCAGGCATTAAATTGTTTATTAAACAGGTCTTTGCAACCTTGTTTCTAAAGCTTTCACTTATACCATTTTTATATAATTGGCTCTTGTTTTCGTACCGGTACCGGCTGCGTTACTTGCTTTAAGCGTTACTGAATAGGTTCCTGCTTTTAAATAAGTGTGTTTTGGTTTCTGTAAGGTAGAATACGTTCCATCTCCAAAACTCCAGTTCCATGCAGTAGGCGTATTTGTACTCGCATCGGTAAAAGTGATGGTAAGAGGAGCTGTTCCTGAGGTCCGTGAGCCCCAGAAGCTTACAACAGGTATTGTGGCATTCGTTGTACTGTTCGCTGTTGCTTTTATGTAATTTGATTTTGTCACTGTATTATTGCCTGCAGTGTTGGTTACTGTAAGCGTTACCGTGTAATTTCCGGCTGTCGAATAGGTATGGACAGGATTCTGGGTTGCTGAAGTAGTCCCATCTCCGAAGTTCCAGCTCCATACTATTGGTGAACCTGTACTGCTGTCAGTAAAGGTCACACTCAGGGGCGTATTTCCGGAAGTCGGGGACGCCGAAAATGCAGCAGTTGGTATCTGCGGAGAGGTTCCTGTCACTTTTATGTAATTCGCTCTTGTCTTCGTACCAGTGCCGGCTGCATTACTTGCATTAAGGGTTACAGTGTAATTTCCTGCAGTTAAGTAAGTGTGCTTTGGTTTTTGTAATGTAGAATATGTTCCGTCTCCAAAATTCCAGTTCCATGCAGTGGGGGTGTTTGTACTTGCGTCGGTAAAAGTAATGGTAAGAGGAGCCGTTCCTGAGGTTTGTGATCCCCAGAAGCTTACAACCGGTTTTGACAACGTTGTTCCCACCGATATATGCCCTGTTTTTGTTACGGTATTACTGCCTGCCGCATTGCTTACCGTAAGCGCCACGGTATAGTTTCCCTGCGTGGAATAAGTATGTGCGGGATTTCTATCCGTTGAGTATGTTCCGTCTCCGAAACTCCAGCTCCATGAAGTTGGCGTTCCTGTGCTTGTGTCAGTAAAACTTACACTCAGGGGTATATTTCCCGAGGTTGGAGATGCCGTGAATGCAGCTACCGGGGTTTGTGAAGCCGTTCCCTGAACTTTTATGTAACTGGCTTTTGTCTTTGTATTACTGCCTGCGATATTACTTACCGTAAGCTTTACCGTATAGTTTCCCGCTGCTGAGTATGTGTGCTTTGGGCTCTGTACTGTTGAATATGTCCCGTCTCCGAAACTCCAGTTCCATGCAGCAGGCGAGCCTGTGCTGTTGTCCTTAAAAGTCACATTTAAAGGCGCGTTTCCTGAAACCGGGGACCCCCAGAAATTTGCAACCGGCAGAGAGGTGGCTCCCACTTTTATATATTCGGCTTTTGTTACCGTGCCAGTACCCTGGGCATTGGTTGCTGTTAGCGTTACTGTATAATTTCCTGCAGTTGAGTAAGTATGCACCGGATTCCGTTGTGTTGAATTCGTTCCGTCTCCGAAACTCCAGCTCCATGAAGTTGGCGTTCCTGTGCTTGTGTCAGTAAATAGAACACCCAGAGGCGCATTTCCCGACGTTACATTGCTGCTGAAGCTTACGACAGGTTTCTGTTTTAAAGCTGCCAGAGGCATGTAGTCCGAATAAACGCTGCCTGTTATATTGTTATATGCAGAATCGGAGATCCCATCCCCATCTCCATCTACCGTAGTTTGGGAAAATCCTGTACCATCGGGTTTTGCCCAGAAATTGCCTCCGATATACGGGCCGCCAGCGATATTCGTACCTGCAATCTTCCTGGTATTGTTATAAGCATTCCCTATCCCGTTTTTAATGCTTATGTTGTTTTCATTAAAGTAATTGTCATAAATACGGTTTCTGTCACTTTTTGGGCAGATATAAAACCCCAGCACACTGCTGTATTGAGCAATATTGCCTGATAATATATTATCGTCCGAGCTGCCAAAGTAAATTGCTCGGGCGTTGTTATTAGCCGTGTTTCCTGATATGGTATTTTTTGTAGATACCCCGAGCACAATCCCGTATTCCTTATTATTCGTAGCTGTGTTTTTTGAAATTTTATTTTTTGTGGAGCTTGAGAGAGAAATTCCACGTGAGTTATTCAAAAGTTTGTTATTCTCAATAGTACAGTTACTGCACGAGGACAGGGCAATTCCTGAGTAGCCGGATCCGGTTGCTCCAATTGTCTTGAATCCGGTTACTTTTATATTGTCTCCTCGCAGGATGAGTACGTTGGCTGTTGACTTTCCTGCCTTAAGTACTGTATTATCAGGATTTCCGGATTCTGACCTGATTATAATATTATTTTTGGTTACGTTAATATTACCGGTATATGTTCCGGGTTTTACGGTTATCACATCACCTGGACTTGAATCATTCACAGCGTTTTGTATCGAATTTCCTGGCTGGATAATAATCTCAGTCGCCATTCCGGGACCTGATATTAGTGCTAAAATGAGAAAAGCGGCTAATAAAGCGGTTAATTTATTTATTTTAATCCCTCCGTCCGTTAAAAGAAGCTCTGGGCAAGACTTCTACTACTCTCAATAAAATCTATACCGGATGCCCATCGAACGTACAAGTGTAAGATGTGCACTTATTCAAGGAATTTATCCGTCGATAGCAAAATTTTTTAATTAGACCAATTTTACAGGTGAAAATAAGTATAAAACAATATAAATATGCTGATTCTATATGATGCTTAAAATACAATGGTCTATGAGTAAAAAATTCTTAACTTAGTTTACCTGCATAAGGGAAGTTGAGACTTCTTAGCCCGATTGAGCTTATTTTCTCCTTTTAAGGCTTTGAATTTTTTAATTAGAAATTGCTGATTTTTTAAAATGGATAGTAGCATTAGCATAGCTAGAGAATAATTTCCAGTATCTGCCCGGAAATCAAAATGGCAGTTGAGAATGAGAAGAAGATAACTAGAAAAACCGGATATAAAAAATGAGGCCAAGAATCTAAATTTCAATAGACTGTTTTATATGCTAATACGTATAAAAGATAACATAGCGTTTTAGCCCATAAGGCAGTAATTTTTTTTCTGAAATTAGATCTGCCTATAAGCTAGTCGACGCAGAAATAGCTAAATATGAATTGATCAGAACTTAATTTATCTGGAATTCGATTAAATTCGATTAAAAATAAAAAATTATAGAAAACCTTTATTATCTTTATAGACGAAACAATATACAAAAAAGGGGATGGAACGTTGGGTGTAGAAGACACTATCAAAGAAATTGCAGGCGAACTTGAGAGAATCGCGACTACCAAAACCGTAGTAGGGGAGCCTATTACTGCTGCCGGGAAAACAATTATTCCTATTTCGAGAATTAGTATGGGTTTCGGAGCAGGTGGAGGGGAGAGTAAGAAAAATACTGATTCTGGATATGGAGGAGGCGGTGGTGCAGGCGCGAAGATTGAGCCTGTGGCATTCATAATGCTTTCTGAAGAAGAAGCCAGGATTTTCCGGGTCTCGGAAAGAGGCGATACCGGATCGCTTATCAGTTCGATTCCTGACCTTTTGCCCGAGATTATGGACAAACTAAAAGGCATGAAGGGCAAGAAAAAAGAAGAGAAATCCGAGGAAACGGTATTTAAAGAACGGGAAGTTACGGAAAAAGAAGTTCTGGAAAAAAAAGTTCCGGAAAAGGGAGCCGTAGCGGGAACAGAAATCAAGATTGAAGAAGGGAAATGTGTTCACTAAATTTTCCGGAATCTAAGCCCTTTAAAGGGAATTCCAGGAATCGAAGCTAAGAAGTCCGGGCTTTCAGGATAGTCAGGACTATCCTTTTTCCCGAATCTGTTTAATATGCTGGTAACCACCATTCTCCTGCTGGTCTTTCTATTGATTTTATTCGTTCTTCTTACAGCAATAGGCTTCACCTTCAAGCTTAAGGTTCTAAGCCTGGAAGAAAAGAAAGAACTCAGAGGTATATTTACTGTAAAATGGCTGCTCTTTTCCCATACTTTTTCAGTCGAAGAACCCGGGGAAAGAGAAAGCTCTCTTGAAGGGACTGAAATCTCGATTGAAGACGGAATAATGAAAGGGGGGCAAGGCGAAGTCGGTCCGGGGGAAACTCAAAAGATACGAGCCGATACAGAAACACAGGGTAAGGCTAAAATATGGGAAGAAGGGGGGACTGAAGAAAGAAGACTGGAAGAAGCCAGAATGGAAGTAGATGGGGGTAAAGGGGAAAGAATAAGCGATGATAAGAAAAAAAGAGGGATAATTTCAAGGATAAGAGGAAAAAAGGAGCCTGAAGCAGAAAAAGCTCCAGAGACGGGGATGAGCTTCAGGGAAAAACTTTACTGGGGCATGGAGGCATTCAGATCCCTTAGAAAACCTCTGTTTCGTCTAATTTCCGATCTGTTGAATGGGATAAAAATCAAGCGTCTGGAATCTTATGTGGCTTTTGGCCTTTCCGATCCGGCAGACACGGGCATGCTCTGTGGGTTTATACATTCCATTGCCGGATTGGCTTACAGCCGATGCAGGCACTGCAGTTTTTCAATTAATCCTGTATTCATGGATCCGATGGTGGATTTACGGGGGAATATGGAGATTCGCGTAAGAATATATTCTCTTATTCTCCCAATGCTTAAATTCATGCTAAATCGGAAAACTTTATCTTTTACTTATTCGATTATTAAGGAAAAGGTTTGGGGGAAGTGGAAGTCCCACTCCTAAGCTTTATGAATAGGTAATGAGGATACAGATAAACATGATTAAAGTAGTGTCTCCATCCAGACTGCATCTTACCCTGATAGATCTCAATGCAGAGCTAGGAAGGGTTGATGGGGGAGCGGGAATCACCCTAGAATCTCCCAGCCTGGAAATTTCTGCAACTGAAGCTGATACTATCGAAGTCATCGGTGATCCTCTTCTCGCAGACAAAATGCGAAAAGCTGCACAGGCTCTTCTGCCGGCAGGAAAAGGAATAAGGCTTCATATTGGTCATAGCCTTCCCGATCATGTAGGGCTCGGTTCCGGAACTCAGGCTGCACTGTCAGCAGCAGCAGCCATAAACAGAATCTATGGACTTGGCAAAAGCGTTCGGGAACTTGCAGTTACGGTCGGCAGGGGCGGCACTTCCGGGATCGGAGTCGCAGCTTTTGAAAACGGCGGTTTTATTCTGGATGGAGGGCACAAGTTCAGGGATAAGGGTGCGTTTTCCCCTTCTGCGGCAAGCCATGCCCCTCCGGGCCCTGTTCTGTTCAGAAGTAACTTTCCTGATTGGCCTATTGTTCTTGCAATTCCTGACAGCAAAGGGGCTCATGACGCTGTAGAAGTAGATCTTTTTAAAAAGTTTTGTCCAATTCCCCTTGCCGAAGTTCAGGAAATCTGTCATGTAGTCCTCATGCAGTTGCTTCCTGCACTTGTGGAGGAGGATCTGGAAAATTTCGGCAGGGCAATTAACCACTTCCAGACTGTAGGCTTTAAGAGACGGGAAGTCGAACTTCAATCGCAGCCTGTGCTGGATATCATGAGATACATGTGCGACAATGGTGCAAGTGGTGCTGGAGTCAGTTCCTTCGGACCTGTAGTTTACGGAGTTGTCGGAAGTCCCGAAGAGGGCAAAAGACTCCAGCAAGAAGTCCAGCGCATGCTTGACGAGTCCATTGGTGGAAAAGTCCTGCTCACAAAGGCAAGAAACCGGGGTGCGGACATCTTCGGGGGACCGGATTGAAAATCAATACCTGGTTTGGAGTTCTTGAAACAGGCAGGACCGGAGAGATTCTGGAATCCAGGCTTCTTTCAAAGGACATTCGGGTACTCGCCCTGCATTCTCTTTCTTTAAGGGACAGCAGGTCGGACCTTCCTCCTGAAAGATTTGATCCCAAAGCTGCAGCTCTGGAATGTGGATTTGTAGCATCTTCTGCCGAGTATTACTCTCTTTTACACGAAGTTACCCTGGAAGCTGCAAAACACCAGGTTTCAAGCGCTCTTACTCCTGACCAGCGAATTATTCAGGCTGTAGAAGCCCTGGACGATATTAATGAAACTACGAATTCTCTCTCGGAAAGACTTTCCGAATGGTATGGAGGCTATTTCCCTGAAAGCGGGCTAGGCGGGGAAGACCTTGCACTTTTTATCGTAAAGTACGGTTCCCGTGAAAATGTCGGTTCTGAGGACCCGCTTCATTCTAAAGCCAGAGCCTCGATGGGTGCAAAACTCGAACCCGCAGATGAAGCACTACTTATAGGTTTCGCAGAAAGCGTATGCAGCCTCTATGAGCGTAGGCGGCAGATCGAGGTTTATATCGAAAACAGCATGGAACTTATTGCGCCGAACCTGAAACTTATTGCAGGCCCAATGCTCGGGGCAAGATTGATAAGTCTGGCAGGAAGTCTCGAAAAACTTGCTGGGTTTCCCTCCAGTACTATACAGGTTATAGGCGCCAGTAAAGCTCTTTTCAAGCATCTCAGGTCTCGGGCTCCATCTCCGAAGCACGGGATCATCTACAGCCATCCTTTAATAAATACCGCACCCTGGTGGGTAAGAGGAAAGATAGCAAGGGCAGTTGCATCAAAGCTCTCCCTTGCTGCGCGCATTGATTTCTATTCAGGGGAAAGAGACCACTCTCTTCCGGAAAAGCTTGAAACTAAAGTCCTGCAGATAAAGACTTTGAATCCCAGACCTCCTCAAAAAAAGCAGGAAAGCGGGGCAAAGCTAAAGAAAAAGAGGAGGAAATAAATGCCTGAAGTCAAAAAGCTGTCGGACGGGGTCTTTGAAGTTATAAAAGACAAAAAACAGCTCGCTACAAGGAATCTTGATCCTGGAGAGACCGTTTATGGAGAGAAACTAATTCCGGTTGAAGGGATAGAATACAGGACATGGGACCCTCGCAGGAGTAAGCTTGGAGCCATGATTCTGAAAAAATTCCATATCCCACTTAAGGAAAATTCGAAGGTGCTTTATCTCGGGGCGGCTTCGGGTACAACGGTCAGTCATGTCTCTGATATCGTTTCAGAGGGTGCAGTTTATGCCGTTGAGTTTGCCCCGAGAAGCATGAGAGATCTTATAGGACTTGCATCAAGGCGGAAAAATCTCCACCCTATTCTCGCTGACGCGGGAAAACCGGACAGTTACTCCCATCTCGTTGAGCCTGTGGACCTTATCTTCCAGGACGTTGCACAGCCCAACCAGGCCGAAATAGCTGCACGAAATGCTATTCGCTTCCTGAAAAAGGATGGACATCTCCTGCTCTCAATCAAAGCGCGGAGTATCGACACCGCAGCAAACCCCAGAGAGATTTTTAAGGAAGAGGTAAGAAAACTCGAACAGGCTTTTGAGCCCGGATTCGAGATTCTCAATGCAAAGGACCTGGTGCCCTATCAAGAAGATCACCTTGGAGTCCTTGCGAAGTTTAAAAAATAATACTCAATCCTTTTCCTCAATCTCTTTTAAGTAAGGCTTGATATCCAGTACAGGCGTACCATTGATTGCATCGAGGCCTTTCACATAAAGCACGTTGCCTTCTACTTTTACAAGCTCTACAAGAGTAAGCCCTATTCCGTTAGGGCGGAAAGGACTCCGGCTTGCAAAAACTCCTGC
The DNA here is from genome assembly GCF_004099695.1 of Methanosarcina sp. MSH10X1. GTDB lineage: Archaea > Halobacteriota > Methanosarcinia > Methanosarcinales > Methanosarcinaceae > Methanosarcina. The sequence continues at coordinate 263,312 of NZ_SCHL01000002.1, forward strand.
CATCTCCCCGTCATAACGACGACGACTAATTAGCTTATACCCTTCGGAGCGGCTAAAGTAAAAAAGTATGTAGAGCTTTTCAAGCTCTTCTACCCGGTAAAGTCCGTCTGTCAGTTCGTTTTTCAAGATGATCTTCGAAACCTTCTCGTAGATCTCTTCATTGAATACCGGTTCAAAGTAATCATTTTCCACATAGCCTATAGGGTTAAACTCTATCTTTTCGGGAAATTCTTCAGGACCTTTATTCATCTTTTGCCTCAAAACAGGGAATACAAACAATTTCTCCATTTCTTACCCTGCCCAGAGGTTCCATAAAGCCTTCCCCGCAGCTACTGCAGATAAGGGTTGGGTAAATTATGGCTTTTTCAGGCGGTTTGATTTCCACTTCCCTAACCCAGAAAAGCTCTTCCTCTGGCATTTCCAGGACTCTCTGGCTTTTTGCATTATGGGATGCCCGAAACTCTTTTTCTTCTTCAGGGCTGGCAGTACCAGCTCTAAGCTTTGCAAAGAGCGCAGTATGCTTTTCGTCCTGTGGGAGAACATCGGGTCTCAGGGAAATTCTCAGGGCTTTGTTATCGCCTCTTTTGAAGAACGTGTAAACATGTTTCCCATGATCCTTGAAAATAAGGTTCCCCTTCCCGCAGGTGCAGCCGTTTATTGCCTGAATCGCATCCACGGCACAGGAACGGTTTTCTACAATTGCGACCAGTTCTTCATCTTTGCTTCGGTCTTTGAAGCGGTCAGCGGCGAGTGCTGCTATCCTATAGCCAATGGAGAGCCCGGGGCAGACATGTCCATGAAACTGTACTGCAGTATCGAAATTCAAGTTTTTGACTCCTGATCCTTGGTTCCTATTCCAATTAATTTCGTTTTAGACTCGTACTGGTAGTGATTAACTCTGGTGAAATAATTCCATATTATCCGGATACTATTTATAGATTTTTTATTCTATTAATGTTACAAAAAAGTCTTCTTGTAATAATAACAGGCTCGCCTTCGAGGTTCAGGGTTCTGAATGTTCACTGCCTCTTCTACTCCTGCTTTCTATACTTTACGGTTCTAACGGAATCTTAATCTAAATCGTAACTGAACCTCAACTCTGAATTACCGATGTGTTTGGATACTTCTGGAAAAATGCAGGTCGAATTTAACCTTTTCAGTTACGGGTTTCGAACCTGATTCGGTTCACTTTATATAGTATGAATAATGAATAACCCGTTCTGTCCAGTTAAAAGGTAAAAAAGCTTTAAAAGTAATATCTTACTGTACATACAATTCTTCAAAACGAATTGTGATAATTGGGAGCCTTTTGCCACCTCTGATAGGCTCCCAATCGCGTGATTCAACCCCTACGATTAAGAGAAAAAACCCCTTAACTCTTAATCGTTGACTTCCTCTTTATGTTATAGAGGTATATAACCTATACGACTTTGAAATTTGTCTTGCATTAAATTATTTAGCCGCCTCAAAATCCGGTTTACAGGACTAATAACCATCTGCTTACCCTGCGTTTTTCAATGGACTAAATAAAGTTTAATCAGCTGTAAGAAATCTATGGTTTAACCTTATCTTAATATTTATTTTAGGCTTCTATCAGGTTCCTGTTTATAGCTGGTCTCCGGAATAAATGAAATTGAAAAATGAGGAAGATATTTATTAAGTAGCTGCATATATAACAAAAACATGGACAGCCAGCTTCTGGAATTGATTTTTCTCTCCGAAAAAAGGAAGGATCTTATTTTATTTTTGAAGGAAGAGCCAAAATCGATCTCAGAGATTAAAGAAAGCTTGAATGTAGGTCTGGTGGCAATTCTTCCTCAATTAAAAAGGTTGAGGGAAAACTCCCTGGTCTCAAAAGCAGGCGACGTTTATAGTCTGTCTCCTCTCGGGATAGCGGTAGCTGGCAGAATGCAGCCAATGATAGATGTCCTGAACGTCTTCGGAAGTAAATATGAATACTGGGAAAACCATGCGGTGGAATCCATACCCGATCCTTTGCGGAAGCGGATAGGCGAGCTGGCTAACTGTACTTTTTCGGAACCTCCTGACAGGACGCGCCTCTTTGAGCCTCACAGAGAATTTGTGGAAAACCTTATGAAATCAAAAAAAATAAATGGCATTGCCTCAATCTTTCATCCTCTCTATCCATCTCTTTTCCTTGCTTTTGCAAAGAAGGGGGCTGAAATCTCCATCCTGGTAACTCGACCTGTTTATGAAAGAACAAAAGAAGAATATGGAGCCGAGCTAAGCGAGTTTCTTAAATTCGAGAACGCCAGTTTTTACGTTTGCAATGGCAGAATAGAACTATCCCATGTAGTTACTGACAGGTTCCTTTCTCTCACCCTGCCTTTTTCTGACGGTACCTTTGACCATAAGGAAGATGTCCTGTGTTTCGACCCGGTAGCCCTCAAGTGGGGAGAAGACCTTTTTGCCTACTACAAAAACGTTTCTGACAGAATAACCGAAATCTAGTTCCTGTTAGGGCAGATTTCAGAACAGCCGGAAGATAGTTATAAATTACACCCTCGCTATCTTTTATACCATGCAAAAAGTTCAGGAAACCGCAGAAAAAATCCGGACAATGGAAATCCGGGGCGCAGGCAGGATTGCAAAAGCTGCTGCTGAAGCTATCAGAGACTATGCCGCAGGACTTGATACAGCTTCAATGGAAGAATTCAGTGCCAGGATAAGAGAAGTTTCAGACTTCCTCATCAGTACTCGCCCCACCGCCGTTTCTCTTCCAAACGCCGTAAAACTCGCTTCAAGATACTCTTCGGGAACTGTGGAGGAAGCAAGGCAGGAAATCATTGAAAATGCAAACCTTTTTATCGAAAGAGCTGACAGGGCCCTTGGGAAAATCGGGAAAATCGGGTCAAGAAGAATTCAGGACGGGGACGTCATTATGACCCACTGCAACTCTCATGCCGCTCTCTCTATCATCACGACAGCCTTTGAAGACGGAAAGGACATCTCGGTAATCTCAACCGAAAGCCGCCCCAGGTGTCAGGGCTTGTTGACAATCCGCCATCTTAACGATTTCGGGATTCCCACAACGCTTATCGTGGATTCTGCGGTGCGTTACTACATGAAAGACGTGGATAAGGTCGTTGTCGGGGCTGACGCGATTGCAGCCAACGGCGCCCTTGTAAACAAGATAGGAACCTCCCAGCTTGCCCTTGCCGCCCATGAAGCAAGAAAAAGTTTCATGGTCGCTGCCGAAACCTTCAAGTTTAGCCCGAGCACGATTGTCGGAAACCCCATAGAAATCGAAGAAAGGGCTGTAGATGAAGTCGTAGACCCTGCAATCCTGAAAGAGCTTTCCCACGTGCAGGTAAGAAATCCGGCTTTTGACTTCACTCCTGCCGAATACATAGATATGATCGTAACCGATATAGGAATCATCCCGCCTGCAATGGCATATACCGTTATAAAAGAGCATCTTGGTTGGGAGCTTGGAGAGATCTGAAAAACAGGTAAATTTTAATTTTTAAACAAATTTTGCTTCAGTTAGCTTTTAATCACTTTTCCAGTGCCTTAAAGTGCTTTTAATAATCTTTGATAACCCCGTCCGTAATCCTGAGCACCCTGGAACATTCTTTTGCAACCTCGGGGTCGTGTGTCACAACAAGAATTGTCTGTCCTTTTTCACTCAATTCTTTAAATGTCCGCACAATCGAGTCCCTTGTTTTGCTGTCCACCTCACCTGTGGGCTCGTCAGCCAGAATAACAGCAGGCTTATTTGCAAGTGCCCTTGCAATAGAAACTCTTTGCTGCTCCCCTCCTGAGAGTTCCGAAGGCTTATGGGAAAGACGGTCTCCGAGACCAAGTTTCTCGAGCAGCGCCTTTGCCCTTTCTTCCCTTTCTTTTTTCGGCATTCTGGAAAAACGCATAGAAAGCTCCACATTCTCAAGGGCAGAAAGAGTAGGAATGAGGTTATAGTGCTGGAAGATAAAACCGATTTTTTCCCTTCTCACGCGGGGAAGCAGTTTTTCAGGCACAGATGTAAGGTCTGTCCCGTCAAGAATAATTCTCCCTTCAGTTGCTTTTTCAAGTGTGCCTATAAGGGCGAGAAGGGTAGATTTTCCGGAACCTGAGGGACCCATTATCGCAAGCAATTCCCCTTTTCTCACGGTTATGCAGGCACAGCGCAGGGCATGGACAGAAATTTTGCCCTGGGAATAGGTTTTAGAAAGGTTTTCGACCTGCATTATAATCCCCGCGCCTTCGTTCCCCATATTGCCTCTGTTTTCTTCCACTTTTAGATTTCTCGGGATAACAAGACCTTCTTCCTCGGTTCCGGTTTCAGGCATGCTTCAAAGCCTCCATCGGGCTCATTTTCGAGGCTCTATATGCAGGGTAAAGCCCTGAAAGAGCACCTATCAACAGGGCAAAAAGCATGGCAATTATAAGCAGCCTGGGCGTTATCAGAAAAAGCACTATCCTCGTATTTGCAAGCCAGGCATTCATAATGTAAACAGCCCCGGTACCTGCAAGAATTCCCAGAATCCCGCCGAAGAGCCCCATAACAGAGGCTTCCCCAAGCGTAAGGAGCAAAATATCCCGAGTTTCGGCTCCTATGGCTTTCAAAATCCCGAATTCCCTTGTCCTTTCGGCAACGGACATAAGCATGGTATTCATCACGCAAAGCCCGCCTATGATTGCTGCAAGCAGACCTGAGCTGATAGTGATTACGCTGAAAATCATAAAGGACTGACTTGCCTGCACTTCAAGCTCGCCGGGAGAAAGGGTACTTGTGCCTTTAACGCTGAATTCTATGCGTTTGGAGAGAATTTCGGCATCCACCCGCTCATCGGGCACTGCAAAGATATAGGAAACCGAATCTCCAACATTATAAAGATCCTGTGCGGTCTCAAGAGGTATGATTACCGCATTGTCGAAAATTGAGCCGGTGTAATCCAGAATTCCTACAACGGTAAAGTACTTGTCATGGATCTCAAACTTGCTGCCTATTTTGAGTTTATATTCCCTCTGTATATTGCTCCCGACAACAACATTATAGGAATCCCCTGGATTAAGGAAACGGCCTGTCTTCAGCTCCACAGGATTAAGAGCAACACTGGATTTCTCCGGGGGGACACCCAGGATCTGCTTCCCGGTCATTCCCATTTTATCCTCATCAAAAGTTGTCATTAAAAGCCCATAAGCATCTTCCACCCCTGCCACCCGGAGCACGTCGCTTACCTTATCGTCCGTGAGCCCACCTCCAAAGACTCCGCTTTCGGCAAAAACCCGGATTTTGTCGCTGGTTACGCTCATGGAACGTTCAAAAGTCTGGTGGAAGTTTTCGGACATAGCCCCCATAACTATAACTGCAAAAATTCCAAGGGCGATCCCGCAGACTGTCAGCCCGCTCCTGACTTTCCTGTTCATTATATTTCGGATGATAAGGTCAAACATGATGGTCCTGAATTCGAATTTTATAAAGTTTAAAGCCTCTTTAGCTGACAGGATTTTTTATTTCTTTTTTCTTCCGGATAAAATTGCAGTGCAGAGAAAGATCGCAAGAACTGTGAAAAAGCTAATTTCCGGAGATTCTTCCATAGGGCTTGCTTCGGCTACGGGCTCAAAAACCCTGAGAACCGTCTCATGGCTGTCCAGGATTTCTCCTTCGAAATTTAGCACATAGATCTTTACATTATAGTCTCCCTTCGGGACTCCCTGCCAGATTATTCCTACAGTATCCTCTTTTCCCGAGGTCAGGATATCTGCGGTCTCCTCAAAAACCTGCACCTCTCCATTCTCAGGCGTAAGTACAACCTTTATAGCGCCATCAAAGGGTACCTGGGATTTCCCGATAACAGTAATACTTGCACCATATTCATCCACATCAATGTCAGAATCGAGAATTTCTACACTTTCTTCAGCCCTGAAATCCGACCTGTAGGCTGTAGTAATGTCAGGAGAGTGGGAATGAACCTTCAGAAGGGCGGTGTAGTTCTTATCTTTCTCGAGGAGGAGAGGCCAATAGCTTGCGTTATAATACGTATTTGTAACAGGGATATTTTTTTGTTTATCGGAATACACGACCTCCGTGCCCGAGAGAAGCTTCAGGTCAAAATCTACTACACCCGGTTCAGGCAGCTGTATACTTCCAAAATTAGCAGGGCTGGTGAGACTCATCAAAACCGAAGCTTTCTCGGAATCTGCCGAAAAGTCTACGAGTTTAAGCTTCGAGAGAGTGGGATTTCTGGAGGAGAATGAAAGTTCTCTAAAAGCAAGGTTTTCGTTGCCATTTTTAACAGAAACCTGTGCCGTATAAGAATTCTTATCTTCTCCGAAATTCTCTTCAATCCCCCAGAACAGGACTTTAGTAACTTCCTGTCCTTTCTCAACAGGACCCAGAAGGAAGGTTTCCGATCTCATCATTTCTCCTCCTGAGCTCAAAGTAAAAACAAGAGAGACATTTTCAAGAGGCTGCTCAAACCGGACTGTGGCATCCGAGAGATCATAATCTGAGAAAAAATCCGTAATAACGGCGTCTTCCGGTCTTTCTTCCTGGATTGCTATATCATTTACTGCCGCAAAAGCAGGGTTGATCCCGGCATAAACCATAGTCAGGAGTAGAAGCACGGAAAAACAGCGGAGAATAAACCCTTTCTGTTTAAAAGAACTTTTTTTTCCAGGCAGGCTCAAGCCCCAATCCTCCTTACTCTAAGAAACCTCAGGACAGAAACTTCATAAAACCAAAACCGGAGTTCCGGTCTGCTTCTTTTAATTGGATTGTATGTCTGAACTCCTATGTTTAAGTTTTCGTCGCAAGCCTTTTTAAAAAAGGCTTGAGCGAAAACTTTTTCAAAAAAAGTTTTATCAAAAACCACGCTTTATCGAAAACGTCACTATCGGCGTGATAAACCGGCGCAACGCAAGCCTTTTTAAAAAAGGCTTGAGCGAAAACTTTTTCAAAAAAAGTTTTATCAAAAACTACGTTTTATCGAAAACGTCACTATCGGCGTGATAAACCGGCGCAACGCAAGCCTTTTTAAAAAAGGCTTGAGCGAAAACTTTTTCAAAAAAAGTTTTATCAAAAACCACGCTTTATCGAAAACGTCACTATCGGCGTGATAAACCGGCGCAACGCAAGCCTTTTTAAAAAAGGCTTGAGCGAAAACTTTTTCAAAAAAAGTTTTATCAAAAACTACGTTTTATCGAAAACGTCACTATCGCGTGATAAACCGGCGCAACGCAAGCTTTTTTAAAAAGGCTTGAGCGAAAACTAATGCTTTATCTATACCGGTGTAACCGGAGCGTGATCGACCGGCGAAACGCAAGCCTTTTCAAAAAAGGCTTGAGCGAAAACAACGTAGCGGCGTGATAAACCGGCGCAACGGTTTCGGGTCAACGGTCGCGGGTCAAAGGTTGTGCTTGAGCAAAAAACTCTCTGAGCCTTAAAATGGTCCAGGTTTTAGGCTTTTGTCGTAACCCAGGTTCCGCAGGATATCGGGGATTTTTTGACGGCTTCTCCATCAAGGATTTCTCCGAGCAGGACAGGGTTCCGGGCATCCATAACGAGGGCATCGAGCCTGCAGCGTTCGATTATTTTTGCGGCTACAGGATCAACAGGGGATTTGGAGCCTGCTTTCATCTCGATCGCCATGACAATGTTTATAAGTTTCTCAGGGGAAATCCTGTCATATTTTACTGCCGAGGCATCGCAGTTAGGGTCCGCGGAATAAACTCCGTCAATAGAGGTTGCAATCGTAAGCAGGTCTGCCCGCAGGAATTCCGCAAGGATTGCAGCGACTGCATCCGTGGTCTGGCCAGGGGTAACTCCGCCCATGACAACTACCTTTCCGGGACGGATAGCCTTCGCAGCTTCCAGATAATTTGTGGGGATTTCCGGAGAGGCATCGGGTCCGAGAGCTGCGGCAAGCAGGCGTGCGTTCAGGCGAGTGATTTCAATTCCTATATAATCGCAGGTCACTTCATCGGCACCGACTGCCCTTGCAGTTTCGATATAATTCCGTGCCGCTTCTCCCCCGCCGGCTACCACAAGCAGAGTATGCTTTTTCGAGAGCTTACGCAGAACATCCGCATATTTTAAAAAACTATCCGGGTCAAGATTTTTTGCGAGAATTGAACCGCCTAATGAGAGTACTATGAGCATGATGATCTCTACACATTAACAATTCGGATTTTTAAATGTATCGCTGAGTATTTTTTCCTTAAGTCACCAAAAATCCCATATAAAGAGAAGCCTTAAAGACCCCAAATCAATAAATTCTTGCTTGACCACTTATTGGTTAAGATCATGATTCCTTAAAGCAAGTAAATCTTTTCAGTGCAGGGTGGTATATGGATCTCATTGATATACTTAGGAATGTTAAGGAAGGAAAAATGGATCTTGAGACTGCGGAGCAGCAAGCACGTGGCCTGGGCTTTGTTTCCTATATGGATATAGCAAAACTTGATTCTCACAGGAAAAGCCGGACGGGAGTAATTGAAGCCGTCCTTGCCGATTGTAAGACCCCGGAAGATGTGGTTGAGATTGCCAGGGTCATGGTTGCAGAAAGCAAAAGAGCTCTGATTACGCGGGTCTCGCCGGCACATCTTAAAGTTCTGGAACAGGCTTTTGGCAAAGATAACCTTGAATGGAATAGCAGAGCTCGAACTGTTGTTATCCATGACGGTACGCCTGCCCCCAGAACCGGTGGGGTCGTAGGGATCGTTTCGGCAGGCACGGCCGATATCCCGGCTGCGGAAGAAGCCAGGGTCGTAGCCTCGGAAATGGGATGTGAAATAGTTACGGTGTATGATGTGGGAGTTGCTGGAATCCACAGGCTGATTCCGGCACTGCATAAACTGAAAGCGATGAGGCCCGGAGCAATTGTAGTTGCAGCCGGAAGGGAAGGGACGCTTCCTACAATAGTTTCGGGATTAGTTGACGTACCTGTAATCGGGCTTCCGGTCTCAACAGGTTATGGAGCGGGCGGTGGAGGAAAAGCTGCCTTGCTGGCCATGCTGCAATCCTGTTCCACGCTTGCAGTTGTAAACATCGATGCAGGATTTGTTGCGGGAGCGTACGCTGCCCGGATCGCAAACATGATTGCGGTCGCTTACACTCACGGCAAGGAAGACAGGGAAAACAGGGTCTCGGGAAGAGAGTAACAGGAGAATAATAAGGGAGTAAACTGAAATGGAGGGAGGAATCTTATGAAAGCGCTTATATTCAATCCTTTTTCAGGGGCAGCAGGAGATATGATCCTCGGATGCACTCTCGATCTCGGGGCTGACCGAAAAACGGTTAAGGAGCTGGTAGAAGCTTCTGTTGACGTATCAATGGATATAAGAGAAGTTGTAAAAAAGGGAATAAAAGCTCTGGATGTCCGGATAAATGTGCCTGAAAAAGAGCCGGTCCGCACATATCCTGAACTTGTGGACGTGGTAAAAGCTGCGGGACTGCCCCCCAGAGTGGAAGCAAGTGCTCTTGATATTTTTTTAAAGCTGGCTGAAGCCGAGGCTTCGGTTCACGGGCAGCCTGACCTTGAGAAACTCCATTTCCATGAGGTAGGGCAGAGTGATGCCCTTGCCGACATAATCGGCTCTTCGGCAGCTATCCATTCCCTTAACTGTGATTCCATTTACTGTACTCCTATAAACGTGGGAAGCGGAACAATAATGTGCGCACATGGGGTTCTGCCAGTGCCAGCGCCTGCAACCCTTGAAATCCTGAGAAGAGGAAAATTCTATTTCATGGGAGGTACTGAGCAAAAAGAACTTCTTACTCCGACAGGAGCTGCCATTCTTGCCCATTTTGCAAGACCAGTTGAAACCTTCCCTCAAGGAAGGGTAACCTCGATAGGCTATGGGGCTGGGGATTCCGAGCTTGCCGGACCCAACGTGCTTCAGGGAGTACTGTCTGAACTTGATTCCTGCCTGATCCCTGATATTATTGAAGTGCTCGAAACGAATGCCGACGATGTGAGTGGAGAAGTCCTGGGCAACCTGTTCGAGGAACTGCTTGCTATGGGGGCAAGGGATGTTGCAATTCTCCCGGCTACAATGAAAAAAGGTCGCCCGGCTCATGTTATCAAGGTCATTGCAAAACCCGAGGACACTGCAAAACTAGCCCGGAAAATCATTATCGAAACAGGATCTTTGGGAATAAGAGTTATCCCTACCCGTCATAGATTGATGGCTGCCAGGCGGATAGAATCAGTTAGATTTGAGGTCGAAGGGCAGGTATATGAAGCTGCAGTCAAGATCGCCAGGGATTCCGAAGGCATCCTGCTCAATATATCTGCCGAGTTTGAGGATTGTAAAAAAATTGCAAAAGCTAGCGGAGTTCCTGTAAAAGAGGTTATGAGAAGGGCAGAAGAGGCCGCAAGAAAGCTTTTCTCCTGAGATTCTCGAAGGGATATAAGTAGAGCAAGGATAATTGGAAAGCAAAAGCCTGAATCTCCAGGGCTTTTACTTCTATTTTCTATTTTTCTCTGTTCTGGTCAGAGTTTACCCATTGAATGCAGGAGTTCCGCATTCAGCACACTTGCTCCGGCTGCCCCGCGAATGGTGTTATGTCCCATTGCAATGTAGCGGATTCCTTCTCTTATACGTCCTACTGAGACACTCATGCCCTTTCCCATGTTACGGTCAAGGCGCGGCTGAGGTCTATCGATTTCATCCCGTACTATCAGGGCTCTCCTGGGTTCGGAAGGAAGTTCTCCCAGCCTGGGATCGAATTTCATAAAGGCTTCCCTTACTTCTTCAGGCGTTGGCTTATCCCTCATTCCTGCCCAGATGGCTTCGGTGTGCCCATCAACAACAGGGACTCTGTGGCAGGAAGCACTTACACTCATGTCCGCAGGCACGATTTCAGAGCCGTTGAACTCCCCAAGGAGTTTTATAGTTTCGGTCTCCATCTTCTTTTCTTCGCTTCCTATGTACGGAATTACATTGTCATAGATTGCCATTGCGGCAACTCCGGAAAACCCTGCCCCTGAAATAGCCTGCATTGTGGCTACCTGTATGGTTTCGAGACCAAACTGCATAAGAGGCTTTAAGGTAAGGGTCATGACGATTGTGGAGCAATTGGGGTTTGTAATAATATATCCATCCCATCCCCTTGCATCCTGCTGGACTTCGAGAAGCCCGAGATGTTCTGGATTTACTTCTGGGATTACAAGAGGAATATCCTTTTCCATCCTGTAGGAGGAGGCATTGCTTGCCACTGCAAACCCTGTTTTTGCAAATTCGGGTTCTACTGTCTGAGCCAGGTCTGCAGGAAGTGCTGAGAAAACCACGTCTGCGTCTACGGATCTCGGGTCTACCGGGACAACTTCGATATTTTCGACGCTTTCCGGCATAGCTGTGTCTAACCTCCAGCCTGCGGCTTCTTTATATGTTTTGCCGGCGCTTCTCTCGGATGCTGCGAGGGCTGTAATCTCAAACCAGGGGTGGTTTGCAAGTGCTTCTACAAATCTCTGCCCGACAGCGCCTGTGGCGCCTAAAATACCCGCTTTAATTGCTACCATCTAAAAAGCTACCTCCGGAAAGAAAAAAATGATTAATAAAAAGGAAAAAGAAAAGTGGAATAAAAAGATTATTCCAACTGAGTATCGTTTTACTCTTCTACCTTAATTGCCTGGTTCGGGCATGCCTCTTCACATGCGCCGCACTCTACACATTCATCCTGGTCGACTACTGCAATTCCCTTTTCTTCATTAAGGGTGATTGCTTCAGAGGGGCATTCATCGACACAGCTTCCGCATCCTGAACATTCATCTGCATTAACTAATGCTGGCATATTTTTTCACACTCCTTTTGATTGCTCGATATATACCTGGAAATTATATAGGGCGTTTTTGAAACTTCCATAGGTTATCGAAAAGTTTGGTCATAACGCCATTGACAAGATTACCATAAAAACTTATCGCTTTTTAGCAAAAGGCAGCCTTCAAAAATCACGATGGAGTTAACTGGCCAGCAATTAAATACATATTATTAAATTTATAAATAAAAGGGAAAAAATGAAAACGCCTGTTCAACACACCGAATCGTGCATTGCAATTCCGGCATCAGTCAGTCGGTACATTCCTTCTTCAAACTTCAGGAAGCCTTCCTTTTGCAGAAAGTCCATATTGAACTTAAAGAAGAAATCGTTTAATCCGGATTCTTCCTTTAATTGTTTTTCACTTTTTCCGAAGATTCCGACAATCCGGAGAAGCTTTCTTCTTGAAGGATTTACGGAAACCTTTTCCATCATCATATGTTCCAGTTTGACAGCTTCGCCTTCGCTAGGCTCTCCCATTTTCTTAAAATAAGCGTCAAGTTCATCAATTTCGTCTATCATATCGAAACTCCTTTATTTTTTTATTGGTTGGAACCTGGTTTTTTAAAAAGTTCCGAAAAGGATAAGTGTGATTGCAACTCTCCAAGTTAAGTCTCAGGTTTTCAGCTTGCGTTTAAGCTGAATACACTGTTTAGGTTAAATACACTGTTTAAGTTCAATACACTATTCTCATTTCTCTTTCCTGTATATATTAACCCTGCATATTTGCTCGTTTTTGTATTCACCAGGGTTTCCAGTATCGTGCCTGTCAACTTCTTTTTCAAAAGCTATTCCTGATTTCCCGAGATTCTCTACAAGGGTACTCTCAATAACTTCTATAAGCTTGTTTTTCGGGGTCTTTGTAACTGCGGAAAGCAGCCTGAGTTCGGTTTTCTCACTTCCCCTCCCCGGAACAAACTCTATCTGAGGCACCTCTTTAGAAGAGGTTACACTGCCCTTGATCGTAAATTCTGGGAGTTTCATGGAAAGCTTCACATGCCCCACAAACTCAGGATTAATTTCCCGAACCTTATTCTGAATGGTCCGGAGACTTTTCTCTATAAAATGTTTGCTTTCTTCAGGATTTAGACCCTGCGGTCTGAGGGTATAAAGAGTTGAATAGGTCGAAACCTCGGAGAGTTCAATAGAATTTTTCTTCTCTTCGGAAGGCTTTTTAAATCCCGGCACAGCGAGATGCAGAAGCAGTTTTTCGAATTGCTCATCTTCATATTTTGCCGAAAATTTCAGGACACGGGCTTCAGGATTCATTTCACGGAGCATTTTCTCAGCGGCCAGGACGGTTTCGGCGGGCGTTATATCGATCTTGTTTATACAGAGAATTTCGGCTTCCCTGATCTGGGTCTCAATAAACTTCGGGATCTCTTTTGCTTCGGTCCCGAAGCGTCCGGGATCTACAAGCGTTACTACCGGGGCGAAGGAGAGCTCGGTTAGCCCCATGGTTTCGATTTCTTCCCTTATCTGTCCCGGGAAAGCAATTCCTGTCGGTTCGATAATAACAATGTCAGGCGCGTACTCTTCCTCAAGGGTCTGAAGAGTATATTGCATACTTATCCTGAGTGTACAGCAGATACAGCCGCTTGTAAGTTCCTCAGTTACAATGCCGGGGCTTGTAAGAATATCCCCATCAAGCCCGATTTCCCCTATCTCGTTTACAATAATTGCAGTCTTTTTCCCAGCACTGCTCAGTTGCCTGCTGATTCTCCGTATGGTAGTGGTTTTCCCGCTTCCGAGAAAACCTCCTATTATCATAAATTTCATGTCTCTCTTCCTTTTTCGTACACAAGTTTGTCTGTTAGGTAGTTTGGGTGTATAATCTATTTAATAATATATATAAAATTGGCAGTCCCACCTGAGCTTCGCTTCCCTGGTTGTTTTTCGGAATCACAGAGAATCATAGATTTTCTGAGAGTTACGATTAAACCGCAACAGCCTGCTGTCCGTTTAGCTCACTTTGTTCGCTTAAACGGAGTAATTTTCAAAAAAATAGTGAAACTCGTCTCCTGACTATACAAGATTTAAAAATTTAAAATTTTGGTTAAAAATGGTACTGGACCAGACTCTTTTCAGCAGCAAGAGATGCCGGTCCGAGAAATCAGGTAATTCGAAGGGAGGGCCGGCGATACAATTTAATTTCATTGAAAATAGATTGCGTTCTCATCCAAGAACCTGGAAGTTCCGAACGGCTTTAAGAGATTTTATTTTCTGGGAAGAGATACTGAGGTACAGGACTCACGGGTTGCGAGTTTCGATTGATTCTCTTTCCGTTTTATCCCTTTTCTTGTGGAGTAGATATTAACTAGTGGGGTGTTAAAGGGATGAGAACGCAATTCATACTACGCTTCAACTCTATATATTATTTTTAACACATAATCTTATTTTATTCCTAATGTATTAACTCCTCATTATAACATTAGCTCATTATTTTAACATTATACTATTGCTATAACATTGTCAGCCTGCATGAACTTAACTTTTGCACTGCTCTTTATCTGCTAAAATCGAGGTTTGATTGATATCCTGGTGCGAAGAATGTTTTCTTCAGGGCTATATTAAAAAAGATCGGTTTTACTGGAAGAACTGGAAGAGTAGAAATATCTATCGAGTCCGAGTTTTAGATTTGAGAGGATATATTCAAAACAAACAGGATTCTTTTCCGGTTCTGGTCTGGTCGGAAACAATCTAAATTATATCAAAAGAATAATTTATATATTTCCTGGTAAAGATGAGAGAAGATTGAAGCCTTAAAATAATCATCTTGAATCTCTTTGTGGTTACATTAAAGTTACTTATAATCTCATTATAATTTCAGTATAATTTCATTATAATCTCGTTATAATCACATTAAAACCACTTTGTAATCACCCTCAGGAGCATTTGCATGCAAAGCAAGTCAATTACGCCGGAAATGAAAGCTTTCCTTATTTCTATAGGTTCAGCTTCCGTGGATCCTTCACTTATCCCACAGGCTCGGGGTTCGACTGCGGGTCCCGGAGCAGGTACAGGTTCAATTTTCTTCAGGTCGGGAGATACGCGGATAAGGCTCAGCATAAAGGAAAACTCTTCGCTTTCCGTCCTGGAGGCTAAAGGCGAAGGGAATGTTGCACTTTTCTATGAGGGAGAAGAACTTCTGCGGGGTAGACTTGAGCCTGCGGCTGCCCATTGTCCTGACCAGGCTTTTATAACCCTTTGCGAGAAGTGCATATTTGACTGCAAATACTGCCCTGTGCCTAAACTACAGGGGCATGTCAAAAATGAGGAGGAGGTTCTGGGCATAATCGATGATGTTTTGCAGGCTGGCAAGCTTAAAGCCATTTCCCTTACCTCAGGCGTTGAAACCTCTATCGAAGGAGAGGTGGAACGTGTGCTCAAATTGCTTCCTGCTCTCAGAAAGTATAATGTTCCTGTTGGAGTCTCGGTATATCCTACCGAAGGCTGCTCCAGAAAATTCTATGAGGCAGGCGTATCTGAAGTCAAGTATAATGTTGAAACTATGGACAGGGAGATCTTCAAAAAAGTTTGCGGAGACCTTTCTATTGACGATATTCTGGATAGACTGAAGGAAGCAGTTGATGTCTTCGGAAAAAACAGGGTTTTCAGTAATTTTATAATCGGGCTTGGAGAAAGTGATGATTCTGTCAGGGAGGGGATCGAAACCCTCGCAAAAATGGGGGTAATTCCTGTCCTCCGGCCGGTAAACCCGCACCCTCTGAGGGCTGGAGATTGTTTTACGGAACGTCCGACCCATGAACGCCTGTTGAAGCTTGCAAAACTTGAAGCCGAAATCCTCAAGAAGTACGGGCTCAATCCTGGACTTGCAAAGACCATGTGCCTTAAATGTACGGGATGTGACCTTGTTCCCGGCGTTGACCTCTAATTCCTACCTCTCTTCTCATCCTTCATCTACTTAATCTCTTCAGTTTTTTCCTGTTTTTTACACTCAGTCTTAATCTACTTTGATTTCATTTCGTTTTATTTCTTACAGGAGGGACCCCCTTGTTTCTACTGGAAACTTTTGCAAGTTAATTTTTTTTACTATCATTATTTCCTTCATTTCTCTCTCTTTTTCTTCTTTTCTATATATTCCTCAATCTATCTCCAGTATTTTCATTTTTATGCTATAAAGTTTCTCTTTTCCTCTTTGATTTGATTGTTAAGAATTTTAAGGCATTTTTCTCTGGAAATTTGTCTCTCATAATTCTCTTAAGGTCTACAAAAATTTATTCTCTTAAATGGATTCACTCTCATCTTTTTATCTACTTTCCTCAGTTCTCCAGCACCTCCTCATTTCTACTGGAATCTACAGGTTAACCTCCTCTTTCCTGTGAAATATACATAAAACTCAGTTCAACTCAAGGGTTTTTAAGCAAACGTAGGAATTATCTAGAAAAAATTCCGATTGTTTAAAAAATACTCTTTCTTACTTTGTATTTCTTTCATCTTCTGTTCTATATACCGCACTTGAAGGGATTTGATTTTGAAATAATACTCCTGAAAACTACCGACTAAAATTTTAAATTTGAGAGTGATGATTTCAAAAAATGAATAAAAATAACTTTAAAGATTTCCAGTTCAGGAGGAAAACTAAATCAGGCAGATCTAACGGTAGGACTGGTAATTAAAAAAATAAAGAGGATAAGTTCAGAAATACGAGTATGACCTTGAAAAAAGATAACTGAGGAGAGACGTTAAGTGGATTCAGGGTCTGAAACTGAAG
This sequence comes from Methanosarcina sp. MSH10X1, assembly GCF_004099695.1. GTDB lineage: Archaea > Halobacteriota > Methanosarcinia > Methanosarcinales > Methanosarcinaceae > Methanosarcina. Next base: position 279,832 of record NZ_SCHL01000002.1, read on the forward strand.
GGGGTCTGAAACTTAGGACCCGGATTTAAAGTTATTTCATCTCAGATCCTAAAAAAATTAGAACCCTTTCATTTCCACTGGAAAGAATTAAATCATTTCTCTCTTACCCTATTCTTCTAGCCAATATCAAATCCCGCTCTTTTCCGTCCTTTTTAAATCCCGATTCTGGTATCTGAATCAGGCTTTTAACCTTCAGGTTTACCTTCCCAATTTCGACAATTCTTCGGCACTCACGCCCTCATGGACAACTTTTGCAATTCTCCGGATAAGACCTGTGGGGTCCTGAGCCTGGAAGACATTTCTTCCAATGGCAACGCCTCGCCCTCCGGCTTCAAGAGAACCTTCGATCATTTCCAGCAGTTCCTGTTCTGAATTCATCTTCGGGCCGCCTGCGATAATTACAGGTACAGGGCATCCGTCAACAACTTCTTTGAAGGTCTCAGGGCTTCCGGTATAGTTTGTTTTGACTATATCTGCCCCAAGTTCGGCTCCGATCCGGGCTGCATGTTTTACGACATCCACATCATATTCAGAGCGAACCTTTTTTCCGCGAGGGTACATCATTGCAAGGAGCGGCATTCCCCATTCATCGCACTTGCCTGCTACATAGCCAAGCCCTTGCAGCATCTCGTACTCATCTTCAGCCCCTACGTTTATATGAACTGACACCGCATCGGCTCCAACTTTTAAAGCTTCTTCTACTTTTGTTACCAGAACTTTATGATTCGGATCAACGGAAAGGGAGGTTGAAGCTGATAGGTGAATTATAAGACCCACATCATGCCCGTACCCCCGATGTCCGTATTTGGCAAGGCCCATGTGCCCGAGTACGGCATTTGCTCCTCCTTCCGCTACTCTGTTCACAGCTTCCTGAAGGTTCTTAAGTCCGTCAATCGGACCTGCACCAACTCCATGATCCATAGGAATAATAATCGCATTACCGGTATTTCGATTGAAGATACGCTCCATCCTTATTGATTTACCTATAGTGTTCATAAGCTGTCATATTACGAATTAGATGATATATACTTTATCGGCATATCTCCTTGGGATCTGATCTGCTTATTATATCTTCCGAAAAAAACGGAATTTTCGTAAATAAGTAGCTACAAAGCTTAAATAGAGTCTGGAAAACGCTTTAAAAAGTTTTTGAGAATTCATTTTGTATTTTCGTTCTGGTAAACTCCTGAATATCCTTTTTCTACTTCCGTATCCAGGGTATAGAATAAAAGCTGCATAATTCGGGCATCCTTTTTCAGCCGGAAACCTGCAGTATTATAAACCACCAGCATTGACTCACTGCGCCCCCTGTATCCCGCGTCCCATACTGCAGTTTCAAGGGTAGCCCCGCAACGAATAAGTGTTGACCTGGGCTTTGCAATTGCAGCAAGGTTCATGGGAATATTTACAATCTCATTAAATAGTACCTTATAAATCCCTTCAGGCAGGTGAATCCAGCCGTCACTGCCGAATTCAATATTTCTTCCATCTGGAAGCTTTCTCCCAGAGTTATCAAAATCTACAGCTCCACAGCCTTCTATTGTTTTTATTTCTTTCAGGGTAAGTTCAAGCCCGTTAGGCTGGATCTGGGTTTCGATGTCAACGGCATTTTCAAGCAAAGGGGGCTTTGCCTGTATAAGTTTTCTCAGTTCGTTGCTGGATAGAAGCGTCATAGGGATTGTAATTGCAAAGATTCTTTATTATGGTTTCGGATTTCTTCCCCTGAAATTTATCATTTCTCAACTTTTTATCAAATTACTAATATCATTATCTTTATTATTTTAGACAAGTATTTATGAAAAGGTTTATTGTTTTCAGGCAAGAACCACTACATGTCAAGATTTTCATATTAATGCTCAATCGGCTTTAATAAAGGGTTTACGAGAGGCTTCTAATGATGGCAAAAAGATCTACCTTATGCGGAATTGTTTCGGTGTTTTTCATATTTTTGTTAACAGGCTGTGCCCTGGGTGTTACGGATAATGTGTGGAACCTATCTTCGGAAGAGGACTCATGGAACTCCTTTCAGGAAATAGTTGTTACTGAGAACGCTGGCAAAACTCTGCAAGGATATCCTATCCCTGTTAATTTGAACTCCTCTAATTTCAATTTCTCAGAGGCAAAAAGTGACGGCTCAGATATTCGATTCTCTTCAGGAGATAGAACGCTCAATTACTGGATTGAAACCTGGGACCCTGAAAATGAAGAAGCTCTCATCTGGGTCAGGCTTCCATCTCTTCCTGCGAACAAGACCGGTAAAATCCTTCTGAGATATGGGAACCCTGACGCTGAAGCTGTGAGCAGTGGAGAAAAAACATTTGACTTTTTTGATGATTTCGAGGGCAGTAACCTTAACGAACTTTACTGGAGCGTTGAAAGTGCAGGAGGAGGTCTGGTTGAAGTTAAAAACGGGATCTGTAATGTTGCAGCTCCAAAGGTTCATGCTTATGACTCCTCCACTATCTACAGCAAAAAGAGTTTCGACATCAATTCTATGTTTGTAGTCAAAAGAATGAAAGTCACTACAGGTACGGATAACAGAGGACCTCTCCTGCGGCAGGGCTTCGTAGACCAGATAGACAGCAGAAAAAACGAAATCAAGCATGAGACCGAACTTGCCAATGAAAGCCGTGTGAACCTCGGAACGACTTACAGAAAGCAAAAGAATACTCTACGTGATATTACTGATGTCAATGTTCCTGAAGGAGAATGGTATGTCTCAGGAATTGCCTGGTATGAGGAAAACGATACTCGTAAAGTGTCCTGGTTTAAAAATGGTGTCAGAAACTTAAGAATGGACTTTGTGTCAAACGATTATATCACCAATTTCCCAATGCATGTTTATCTGTATGCTGCTTCCTACCAGGATGCGTCGAAGAATACAGGCTATATGGCAGTTGATTATGTGCTGGTTCGGAAATTTGTCGGAACTGAGCCCACGGTCAGGATTATTTCAGTTCAGGGTGAAGATAGAGTTTCTTCCGAAAGTATTTCTAAAAATAATTCCGAAATTCTTTCTAATGATAACTATGCAGGTCTCCCCGAAAATAGCCCCGAAAATAATTCTGAAAATGTTTCTGATAATAACTCTGAAGCCACTTCCGCGACTGGGGTTAGTTCTCAACCGGGAACTCTTTCTGAGCCTCAGGCCGCGCCAGGGTCCGGGATAAACTCCGAAGCCTCCGCTACCGAGAGAATCGCACAGACACAGGAAAACCTCAGCCAGAATGAAACCGGCGCCCAGGAGCTCCAATTTCCTGAGTACGATGTGGAAATTTCTGCAATCAGGCTCTCTTCCCCATACAGGTTCGATTTCTCTGATCTTGTAAAGAAGCTTGATTCCTCACACATAGATACAATTTTCCTCAGTGTGGACGGCAAGGATGTGTGGCAATATGAGCGCTTCGTAAAAATGGCCCATGAAGCGGGGATTTCAGTACATGCCGTGCTCCTTGAAGACATAAACTGCACAGAAAGAGGAGCTGACGATGCCTGCCAGGATTCCCTGAATATGGTACTTGATTACAATGAAAAATCGCTCGCTCCTTTCGACGGGGTTAATATCTATGTAAACTCTTCTGCCGGAAGAGATTCCGAAGAAGACGTAATCGGCTACAGGACACTATTTGAAACTGCCAGTAAAGAGGCCAAAGAAAACATATCTATCTCAGCAAGCCTTCCGCTTAATTATACCGCATCCAGGATTGAAGAAATCGCTCCTTTTGTCGATTCCTTCGTCATCAGGGCTTACCCCGCGGAAACTGGAGGGCTTAATTCCGTGCCAGGTATTGTTGACTCCATTGCCCTCGGAATGGGGGAGATAAGAGGTGCAGGTTCAAAAGGAATAATCGAAATCTCTGTAGAAGAAGGCTTTAAGGATGAGTTTTCAATACAGGAACTCTTTGCCGGTCTTGCAGATTATTATTCAACCGATTCGGCTTTCCTGGGAGTTTCGATTTTTAACTACGACACCTATACAGCATTACCCCGAACAGAGCCAGATGAGAAAGGTTTTCCGATTCCCGGATTCAAAGCCCTCCCGGTGCTTCTTGCAGGACTTGGAGCCTTTGCCCTTTTAAAGTTAAAGAGATTGGATTAAAAAGATTGAGTCAAAGAGATTAGATTAAAGAGATGAGTTAAAGAGATTGAGTTAAAGAGATTTAATTAAAGAGCAACTGAATTAAAATGAAATTGAACTAAAGAGAGTTAAGTGAGAGCAGAGAATAAGAACAACAAAAAGCTAAAAAGGATAATTCTCTTCTTTACTATCTTTTTTATTTCTTTCCTTTCCTTTTTCTCTTATTCTTTTTTACTGGTGCTTTTTCTTCTTTTTTTCTCATTTACTTTTTTCTCTTCTTCTCTCGTCCTCTTTCTCTCTTTTCTTCTTCCCCTTTCCTCTTTTTCTCATTATCCCTTTATCTCTTTCTACTGAATTTTCGGACTGAGCTTGCTTATTTTTTTAAACAGGAGAAACATTTTTATGCTGATTGCTCGTTTATACTTTTGTTCACTTCTGTTTAAAATTATAAGTTTTTAAACGTTTTACGGGGGTTCTAGCATTAAAATTCTTGGATTGGTGGGTAGTCCTAATATAAATGGAAATACTGCAAAGCTTGTAAACGCAATTCTCGACGGAGCTGCCGAAAACGGTGCAGAAAAAGTAATTTACAACCTGGCTTCACTAGATATCAAATGCTGTGATGCTTGCTGTAAATGCCAGGAATCGGGCTGTTGTCTCATAGATGATGATATGAAAGAAATTTATCAGGAAATCCGGGATGCAGATACTGTTGTACTCGGCTCTCCGGTTTACATGTGGCAGATGACTGGCCAGACTAAACTTTTAATTGACCGCATGACAGCCTTCTTGAAACCGGATTTCTCGAGCAGGCTTGATAATAAAAAACTGGTTCTTGTGTTTTCCCAGGGCAGTTCGGACAGGGATGCTTTCAAACCATATTTTGAGTACACAGCCGGCCTTCTCTACTATCTCGGCTTTGATGTCCTGGAAACTGTTATTGCTGCAGGCACGGATAAGCTTGAAGTTTCCTTCAGGCCCAGGCTGCTTGAAAAAACAAGAGAGCTCGGGAAACTGGTCTCGACACCTAATCTGTCTGGCTCCGGATTCAGGAGAGCCGAGTCAGAACTGATTTCGATTCTTTGATATTTTTCCTTTTAATCCCCTGCTTTCTTTCCTTAAACCTGCTCCTGCTCTTTTAAATTCTGTTTTACCTTTTTCAAACCTCAAGGAATTCGTCCGGGTATTTTACGATCCCGCCTGCACCTTTAAGCGCCCCTTCTTTTAGTTCCAGCGCCATAAACGCTTCAGCCGGCGCACCGAAGGGATCACTTATTACCCACATATTTGCCGGTTTAAACCCGAACCTCGGATAATATTCAGGATGACCCGGCACTATAACGGAATCGTATCCAGGCCGCTGGCAGGCTTTGCAATAACAATGAAAGCCAATGAAATCTAAAGTAGAATCCCCTGATTGAGTTGAATAGAACTTTCAATGTAATCCGTAAATTTATGAAGAAGATTTTTAAGTTTATAGTTTTCAAGATTTGTCTTTTTATTTCCTTTGCTTCCGAAATCTTTGTCCACCATTTTGCTTCCCTCTCAGCAGAATTTATATGCTTGATGTATTCATTTAAAGAAAGTTTAAGAAAACTAGTTTCATCTAAGCTCTTAATTCCTCCTTCCCCAGCCTTTCCCTATAAAATCTTAAAACGGAGCCCCAGTTATGATCCCCCTTTTCAGTGCAGGAAAAATTGCGCTCGGAAGCATTAAAAGTGCAAAGCTGCGTTCAACCCTTACGGTGCTTGGAATTGTCATAGGAGTTGCAGCCGTAATTGCGAATGTGTCCCTCGGGGCAAGTTTCAACCAGCATTTTACGAATGAAGTGACCAATTTAGGGTCGAACTTTATCTATGTCCAGGGAATGCAGCCCAAGCTTTTCTACGACAATGAGCTCAAGATCGCTGAGAACACGCCCGGAGTCTCGGGAGTTTCGCCTTTAAAATCGCAGACGGCAGAAGTCACATACATGTCCGAAACCAAAAATATCATGGTTAGCGGCGTCGGAAAATCCTATGATGAGGTGGCGAATACAAAGCTTCAAAAGGGGGACTTTATCGATGATAACGACGGGTACGTGGCTGTTATCGGGCACAAGGTTGCAAACGAAAAATTCGACCGCAATATCTCGGCCCGGAGTTCCATAAACATAACTTTCACGGTGGGGGAAAATGAAAAAGTTACAAAGACCTTTAAAGTCAAGGCAATAATCCAGAATCCTGAAAATACTGTTGTCCAGGCATACGATGACAACGAGGCTGTTATTATCCCGATCGACGTCATGAACGAAATTCTTGGCGAAAAAGATTATGGCGGAATTTTTGCGATGGCTAAAGATCCCACAACAATTCAGGAGACCTCGGATGAAGTAGACGAGCGCCTTGCCCGAAACTTCGGGATATCCGAGAGGGCACTTGCAGATAAAGAGGCTCGCCCTTATCTTATCATCAATCAGGCTGAGATTTTAAAACAAACAGATATGATGGCGGCAGCCCTGAGTTCTTTCCTGACGACCTTAGCGCTGATTTCCCTGCTGGTTGGTTCGATAGGGATAATGAATATCATGCTCGTAAGCGTGACTGAAAGGACAAGGGAGATAGGAGTGCTCAAATCCCTTGGATTTACAGGCTTTGATATCCTTTTCCTTTTCATGGTCGAGTCAATCCTGCTAGGAGTTTTCGGAGGCGTTCTCGGAAGTGCAGTAGGAATCGCAGGTGCGTACAGCGTTGAAACTCTCCTCAAACTGCCTGTTGTATTTCCTTTCAGCCTCATAGGAGCCGGATTCTTTGTGGCCGTTTTCGTAGGCTTTGTATCAGGAGTCTACCCGGCAAGGAAAGCTGCAAAAATGAAACCTGTGGACTCACTCAGGCATGAGTAACCGCCCGATTTCCTTCTCGCCCGAGTCCAGTCTCGGGAGGACGGAGCCCTTTTCGCTACCCGAGTCCCGTCTCGGGAGGACGGAGCCCTTTTCGCTACCCGAGTCCCGTCTCGGGAGGACGGAGCCCTTTTCGCTATGCTTCGCTTCGCTCAAGAGGGCTGATTATAATAAATAAGTTGAGCTGGGTTCAAGAGGGCTGATTTAGAGAGAAGAAAGCATTTCTCTTGCAACTGCGGCTTTACTGGAAGAACAGCTTAAAAACTACGAAGATAAGGATAAATAGCCCGAATCCTATCTGGACGAGAACTTTTCCGCGTTCAATGGGCTCTTTTTTGGCTTTAACCGCTCCGTAGCAAATCTGTCCCAATCCTATACCTGCGGGAAAAACCAGAGGCCACATGTAAATCAGGCTTTGCAGGTTTTCTGTCAGGCGCTGATAAAAAAGAACGAAACCTAGCATATTAAAGGTCCATCCGATGGTAGCTAGCCACTCGCCTGCTCTGGTTTCGGATTCCATAGCGGTAGCGAAGAAAAACATTCCTATTACTATAAGATAAAATGGAAGCGTAAATTTCCCAAGGTTAATCTGCCTGGAAATGATAACCCCAAAGACTGCCGCAAGAAGTAAGAAGATAAGTGCAGCGATAACTATACTGTGGTCCTTTTCCTTTTCCAGGTTTTCTTCCATACTGCCCCAGACTAATATGTCTTATGCCGAAACATTATTTATATTAAATATTATATAATTCTTTATAATTTATCCTTTGTTTGACTACCTGCTTGTAATGTAATTTATCAATAAATTTCCAATTTCAAAAAAGTATTATTCCCGGAAAATTAACTTAAATGCATAGGGGGTTTATAACTGGCACAGAAAACAATCGAAAAATCCGAAGAAGAATGGAAAAAAGTACTCACGCCTGAACAATATCGCGTCCTGCGGGAGAAAGGTACTGAAAGGCCCTTTTCTGGCAACCTGTATTATAACAAGGAAAAAGGAGTTTATACATGTGCTGCCTGCGGACAGGAACTTTTTTCCTCGGATACCAAATTCGAGTCCGGAAGCGGCTGGCCAAGTTTCTATGATATGATTTCGAGTGACAGGGTAAAACTCAAAGAGGATACCAGTTACTTCATGAACAGGATTGAGGTAGTCTGTTCCCGCTGCGGAAGCCATCTGGGTCACGTCTTTGAAGACGGACCTGCACCAACCGGGAAACGCTTCTGCATTAACTCAGTTTCTCTTAATTTCAAGAAAGAAGGGGAAGAAGGCAAGCCGGGGAAAGAAGGAAAGTAAGAAGAGTAAAAGCAAAATCGGATAAGTTGATTTTTCAGGGTTTACAGATCTCAAGGTTTTGGAGAGGGGGTCAGATAAAACTTGAAACCGGGAAAGAAATTTGTAGAAATAATAGGTTTTTTAACATTTCTGATCTCTTACTTCTTATTTTTCAACCTCTTGCTCCCGCTCCGGGGATTGGATTCTCCGGTCTATGCTCCAGGCACGCTCATTTTTGCCTTTTTCGGGTACTGGCTTGGGGGTTACCTGTACGAGAGATATCTAAAATGAAAAGCCTGCTCGAAAGTTAATCTGGCTATCAAAACCTGATATGATTACAACCTGATATAAACTATATAGAGATTTTACTGAACTTTAATTTTCATAATATTTATTATAGATTATAACAATCTATTTAATTGATGTTAAAAGCAATAATTTTTGATGTGGATGGAGTTCTTGTAGATTCCATGATTTACCAGGCCGATGCCTGGGTTAAAACCTTCAAGGAAGTTGGTATTAGCATTACCAGGGAAGACATTTACGAACTCGAAGGCTCAAACAACCAGAGATTAATTAAATCGATCTTCGAAAAAGCCGGAAAGGAGCCTGAACCCTGGCATTTAGAACAACTACCTGAAAAGAAACGTGAGGCTCTTGAGTTTGATAAAATAAAACCTTTTGAAGGGATTCTGGATTGTCTTAAGGAGCTGAAACAGCACTTCAAGCTCGCCATGGTTTCTGGATCACATGTCGACACGGTAACTCAGGTTGTAAACAAATATTTTTCTAACTGCTTTGATGTAGTAATTACCGGGAGCGACCTCGAGCGCGGGAAACCCGACCCCGACCCTTACCTCAAAGCTCTGGAAATGCTTGACCTGACAAAAAACGAGTGCATAGTAATCGAAAATGCGCCTCTGGGCATAACTGCCGCCAGAAGGGCAGGGCTTTACTGCGTTGCAGTTGCAAGTATGCTTGAGCCTGAGAAAGTAGAGCATGCGGATTTTGTGCTCAAAGATCATAATGACCTTCTCGAATATCTGAAGAGCCTCATTCCAGAGTGATCACAATTTCTCCTGATCACTTCTTGAATCAGCCCAGGCTTACGAAAGCATTAAGTACGGAGACTGATAAAGTTTTTCAGAACGCTTTCTCTCTGAGTTCTTTTTCAAGCATCTCTCACAGCACCGGGTCTGTCCAGTTCTCGGGCAAGCTTTTGTAATCGGGTCTTTAAGAACTATAAGGAAAGCGTTAAAACAGCGTCTAATCTATATAAAAAGATTCATTAACCTTTAAAAACGGGTCACTCTAATGATTCCAAAATAAAAGGAAAAGAAGTAACATGGGGGAGTTGTATACACTCCTTACTGATGGCACGGTTTTTGGTCTGTTCGTATATTTTTTTTGTCCCACGCTACTATTTATCGATATACTTCCCAGGTATATATATTTTTCTTTTCTTCTATGTAATTATTAAATAAAGTATTGTTCTTGTGCTCATGGAATATATTTTATTCCTCTAATGTAATTCTACAAATTTTCTCTCTAGTCTACTTGGTTTCTGCTCTTTATATTATTTTCTTTTTTAATCAATCTGTTAACTGAGTGAATAATGAAAGGGCAGAGAGGAGTAATAAAATGATAAAAGCCATGCAAAAACTATGCAAAAATAAAGCCTGATAAAATGAAAAATATGACGAAATTGTGGTTTCAGACGTATCTTAAAAAAGAAAAAGAGAACAGAAGGCTTATAAGCCGTAGTTCTCTGGAAGGAAGACTTTAACTTCGCTCTTGTATTTTGTAAGGCAGTTGTCCATGAAGGTGTCCATGTCATCTGGAAGAGCTTCGAGAGCTGCCTTTGCGTCTGCGAGGGCTTTGGCTTCGAACCTGGAGAGCTCGAGTTTGCCGGCTGCACCTTCGTTGACGATGTTGCAGCATTCGATTGCGGCGTTCTTTGCCCTGAGGTAGATGTTGTCTCCGTCCTTGACGATTGATTCACCGACTCTGTATGCGTTGTCATATGCAAGCACATATGCCTGTGGGTCTCTGTATCTGTCGGAGAGCATAAAAAGGTCCCTGAGAACTTTATCGTTCTTGGTTTCAAGAGCGGTGTTCATGAGGGCGCAGTCGTATGCAAGGGATTCGGACCAGCACTGAACAGTTGTACCGCCGAATTCACCGTGGTACTCAACAGACTCGTTGGACCAGCAGTCACAGCACTGCATAATGAGGTTACCCATAACGTCAGAGTGGGCGCAGGTGGAGGTCTTACCTTCCTGGGTCATCGGCATACCGGTGATGGCTTTGACGATAACATTCTCATATCCGCAGTCCTTACCAGGGCCCTGTGCACCGGCTTCGTATGCAACGAGGGACCTTGGAGCGGAGATTGCCCTTGCGATAATTGCGAGGGTGTGAGCGAGGTTCTTGTCAAGCAGCCCGCCGCCAATGAACATTGCGGTGTTTGCCTGGGCGCAGTCGGTGTCACCAGCTGCAACAGTGCCGGTCTTCTTTGCAATGTCTGCAATGTCGGACCAGATGAGTTCCATGTCAATGGAGCCAAGACAGCCGATTGAGTAGAGGATACCTGCGATGTCGTTCCTGAGAACTGCATAGTCGAAAACTTCCTTACCACCCATGCTCTCTACGGAAAGCAAGTCAGCACCGGCTTTGGCGCATTCTTCGAAAGCTTCGAGGAAGACAGAGTACTTGTCGCCTCTGAGCTGGAGGAAGTCCCTGTTCTCACGGATGTCACCGATTGTGTGGCGGAGTGCGCACTTTATGCCGTATTCATCGTGGTATTCTTCCATGATGGTCTTCTGGGCATGTGCAACTTCTGCTCCCCATGAGGGGTTGTTGGACATCTGCTGAACGTGTTCGGTTTCGAGAATGACTGCCGGAAAACCGACCTGGACCATTCTTGACATAATGTCGGTGGTGATCCTCTCATATTCCCTTATGAGTTTTTCTTTGGATGCACCGGCTTCTGGTCTTGGGGCATAGTTAATTTCAGGAATTGTATAGCCTGCACCGATCTCGAGACCGAGGCCTGCCTTTACCGGGTACTTGGATACGCCGAAGGTCATTTCGTCTGCGTTTGCGTATGCCATTGAAGTGTATCTTTTTGCTGCCATTTAACTCACCTCAGTGCTTGTGGAATTTCTCTCTTAATGCTGCGATATCTGTGGTACCTGCAACGATTGCGTCAGCGATCTTGGGGGCGTCAGCGGCTTCTTCACCGTAAATACCGAGTGCGTACTGGGACACGAAGTCCTGGTTAACTGCACCGCCACCGCATGCGAATGGAATCTTGTATCCTTTCTCGAGGAGTTTGTCGTTAACTTCCTTGAATGCATACATGGTGGTGGTCATGAGTGCAGTACCTGTGACCATGATTGGGTTGTTCTCAGCAACTGCTGTAAGGACTTCGTCCACAGGGACGTCCCTTCCAAGGTCAACTACATTGTAGCCGTTTGCCCTGAGGAGAGCGGTAACGATGTTCTTTCCAATGTCGTGAACGTCACCTTCTGCGACGTGGCAGACAATGGTTCCCTTTGTTACAGGAGCAGTTTCGGAGTTTTCCTTACAGAATTCGATACCATCAAGCATGGCGTCAGCGGACATCATGACATTTGGAAGGAAAATGATACCTTCATCATAGAGTCTTGTGACAACGCCCATACCTACCATGAGAGCGTCATCGATAAGTGCAATGGGGTCCTTGCCTGCGTCGATTGCTGCCTGGAGACCCTCGATAACGTCATCTTCTTCTCCTTCGAAGATGGCCTTTGCGATCGGGTAGATTAATTCGTCCTTAGGATAAATCTCTTCTGCGGCTTCTTCAGGCGTCATTGCCTTTTCCAGAGCCACATTGTATCTGGTTAATACCTTTTTCAGACTTGCTTCTGTAAAGTCCAACATATTTCTAAACCTCCGTTTTAGTTTTTAGCAAAAAGGTCGCTACCTTTCCCGGGTCTGCAGTCCCGGAGATGTTCGGCATCGTGAAGTTCCGGCTTTTCCTCCGTGGAGTTCTTTCAGTGGTACTTAGCTGTGGAATATCTGAAATTTGTCCGTGCCACAGGACTCTATCTCTAGATTTTTCTCAGCAACCTTCCAGCGAAAAAATTTTCTCCTTTTCACCAGAACTTTACCTTTTTGAGTGATTCGCTTGTCTGTAATGCTAACAAGCGTATACAGCATAATTAGGGGAAATCATCCCATATACCATAACCGATGGAAATTTTTTCCTGGTTTTTACAGGGCAACAAGAGGTCTAAAATTTTGAGCCGATTACATGACTTCATATCTCTAAATTTTTTGCTAGCTTCTTTCCTGATAATTAAGCCTTAAATTTTTGAGGGGAATTTGCCGGGTTTCTTAACTTCATACAGACTTGTGAATCCAAACTTGTCAATTTTCTTTGAACAATGTAATTATTCAGATAATAGCTATCAAAAATTTCAATGTTCGTGTTGAACTCCCTCAATTTTACACAATTTGATTATTCAGCCAGTCAGGGTGCAGAATATTTTAATTCTACCCAATGATGCCGTTTTTAAGGAAACTGAGAATTTTCCTGAACTCCTGAAATTACGTTCTCTGGATTCCCTTACGTTTGAAATTATTCATCCAAATCCTTTTATATAAATGAATATATCGAATACCCTCTAGACATGGCGTATACGCTTCTTCCTATTCAGGTCGTACAGGACCGAACTGGAAATCAAATTTTCATCCGTGTTTGCGCGGAGACTTTAGTGTTACGTGATACAGATATTTTATACTTACAAAAAACGCGATAGAAGTGGTTTGAATGCAACAGGAGTTAATAGATGTCGTATTTCGTTCCCAGAAAAGAAAAGATCTCCTTTTACTCTTGGGAGAGGAACCAAGAACAATGGAAGAAATTAAAACCCTGCTTGATGTTTCTCCCACAGCTATCTTACCCCAGATCAAAAGGCTTACAGACAGTGACCTGGTTATTCAAAAAAATGGCAGCTATGAATTGACAGATATGGGAGAACAGGTGTTTAAAAAAGTTCAATCCCTTGTCAATGTCCTTACTTTGCTCGAACGAGACAATTACTGGATAGAGCACGACCTCAGCGGAATTCCTCAGTATCTTCTCGATAAAATAGGAGACCTTAAGGATTGTAAACTGGTTGAAGCCGATCCGAGCCAGATTTTTGAGCCAAGCACGGAACTTTTGAATTTCTTCTCTTCTTCAAGTTATCTTATGGTGTTTTCGTCCTTCTACAGGCCTGAATTCCTGCCCATCTATACAAAGCTCGGAAGGATGGAGTCTGAGGTTACCCTTATTTTCACAGAGTCGGTACTCGAAAAAATTCTGCATAATTATGAGAGGAAAATAAGGAAACTAGCTACAATGAAAAACGCCGAACTTTTTGTCTGTAATGATGGGGTCAAGCTTGCCGAGCTTATGGTCTCGGACCGTGGGATGATGATTTCTCTCTTTGACAGTAACGGAAGGTTTTACCACAATTATATGTCCTGCTCCGAGCCTGAAGCCCTAAACTGGGCAAGGGAGCTTTTTGAATTCTATAAATCAAGAGCCTGGCAGATCGAGAGTGAAAAATGCATTGATAATTTTGTCTGTACAGTCGAAAGCGGAGCTTTTCCGGAATCCATGGTGTTAAGCCTGCATTGAGGTATGAAGGCAGTTACACAGAGCCTACAAAGTGCTCTGCTTCAAAAAATAACTCTTTTTAAGCCTGCATTGTGGTATGAAGGCAGTTACGCAGGTTTAACTTTAGAGTCAGGTTCCCAACTAAATTCCGGGTATCACTCCGTAGCCACTTTCCGGAGGTTATATTAAATGAGTATGGAACTGCAGTTAATAGACATAATTTTTTTTTCGGACAAGAGGAAAAATTTGCTTCTGCTCCTGAAGGAAGGGCCAAAGACAATTGAGGAAATCAAAATCGGGCTTGACGTTAGTTCCAGTCCTATAATGGCTCAGATCCGAATTTTACTCAAAGAAGGGTTGCTGGTGCAGAAGGGAGATAGCTATGAGCTCTCAATAAAAGGAAAGCTTATTGTTCCCAAAATGGAGCCTCTTCTCTCGACTTTTCAGGTTTTTGACGAGAACCATGATTACTGGGCAAGACAGGATTTGAGGACCCTTCCTCCCCATCTGCTGGACCGGATTGGAGAACTTGGCAGTTGTAAGGAACTGTTGCCAGATAGAACCCATATTTTTGATTATCCTCCTGAGATCATGGACCCTTTATATCGTTCAAGGACAGTTATGGAGGTTTCCTCATTTTTCCGTCCTGGATACCCGAGCCTCTATCTGGACCTTGCAAAGAGAGGTATTGACGTCTCGCTCGTTCTGGAAAGGCCGATCTATGAAAAATTGGTTTCTGACTACAGGGCAGATACGGAAGAATTTTTAAATCTGGAAAACACACGCCTTTTTGTCTGTGACCATAAAATCGAGCTTGCCTCCAGCATCGTTACCGATCGCTTTATTTCCCTGTCCTTGATTTCTAAAGAGGGAAGATATTATAATCATGAGATGGTGAGCTTTGAGGAACGTGCCCTTGTCTGGGGACAGGAGCTTTTTAACTATTACGAAGATCTGTCTGAACAGGTAATCGAGTTAAAATCTAACTGAGGTTATCTGAAATCTAACTGAGGTTAACTGAAATCTAACTGAGGTTAACAGAAATCCAACTCAGGTTTAACAGAAATTTAATTTTTTATCCCCAAAGTTTAAAATAGTTTTGAGTTCCAGCTTCCGAATCGATGAAAAAGCAGGGTTTTCCAGCAGTTATTGATGAAAATACCGAAATCCTGATTCTCGGCTCCCTTCCAGGTGACGTTTCTATCAAAAAGCATCAGTATTACGGGCATCCGGGAAATGATTTCTGGAGGCTTCTCGGCAATATTATCGGAGAAGATCTTCAGGGTATGAGTTATCAAAACCGGCTTGAAACCCTGAAACGTAATAAAATCGGACTCTGGGACGTGTTTAAAGCCGGGAAAAGAGAAGGAAGCGAGGACGCAAAGATAACGGACGAAGAAATTAACCTGTTTTCAATGCTGAAAGTTATGGCTCCGAACCTGAAACTGGTTCTTTTTAATGGCAAGAAGTCCGGAGAATATGAACCGACCCTGAGAGCAATGGGATATGAAACAAAAGTCCTTCCCTCGTCAAGCGGAGCTAACAGGCGATTTCTGAAAAATAGGAAGTCAGAATGGGAAGCAGCTTTCAGGCGTTGATAGCTCTTTCTGGCTACCACTCTCTTCCCACTCTTCTGAATAACTGGATTTTGTTCGTATTATTTAAGACATATAATTCCTGTCTTTTCGGGTTATCTGAATTCTTTCAGGTTATCTTACTTCTATAGCGTGTATGGGACAGGTTTCTTCACAGGCTCCGCAATCTACACATTCTTCTTCGTCTACAACTGCGCAACCCTCGTCCTCATCAATAATGATTGCCTCTACAGGACACTCTTCTACGCAGGTTCCACAGCCTGTACATTCTTCTTTGTTGACTTTTGCTGGCATATCTTATAACTCCTTTCTTGCGTTTTTCCATACCTTTTTCTGTGCTCCTTATGCTTACTGCTCATATCAGTATTTTCAAAGCACAACCGGGATTTAGAATCTAAATTAGTCTGAAATCTAAGTTAGTCTGACCCCATTTTTATCTATGGTATTTTATATATATAAACTTGATCTTATAGATCTGTAACGGTTTTGCCGACAATCAGGCTGTTTCAGAATTTTCTGCTATATTGAGCCGTACCGCGAATTCCGTCCCGCCGTCGGTCTTAAGTTCAAGTTCTCCGTCAAGCTGGTCTACCAGTGCATTTACCAGCTGCAAGCCAAGCGTATCAGGGTTTTCGATATCAACATTTTCAGGAAAACCTGCCCCCGTATCAGAAACTGTTAGCACAAGTTCTGTGATCCCACAACCCTGCTTATATTCTTTATCTTCATACTTTTTATCTTCAAGTTTCTTGCCTTCAGACTCTTTATCTTCATCTGTCCAGGATTTACTTTCACTCTTTTCTTCTTTACTGAGCCGGATTTCAATTTCCCCTCTTCTTCTTCCCGGAAATGCATGTTTTAATGAATTAGAAACGAGCTCATTGACAACAATCCCCAGGGGAATTGCTATCTCAACATTGAGGAAAACTTCCTCTTTGAAATAGGTTTGCAGGTTTACTCCGGGATGACCTACGCTGTAAGTCTGGAAAAGATTCTCAACCAGCTTCCTTAGGTATGCTGCAAAATTAAGGGTCTCGGTATTCCTTTCCTGGTAAAGCTCCTCATGGATAAGGGCCATGGAAACGATACGGTTCTGGCTCTCCCTGAAAGCTTCTCTAACCTTCTCATCTTCAAATTTTTCAGCCTGCAGATCCAGCAGGGACGAGATAACCTGCAAATTATTCTTTATCCTGTGATGGATCTCCTTTATGCGGGCTTCCTTTATTTCGTTCAGGGCTTCCTCTGCCTCTTTTTTCTCTGTAATATCGTAAACCGCTCCCTGGTACTTATCCGACTTTTCCCCTCTTCCCTGAATTTTCTGATACAGCTCCTTTATCCATTTTATTTTTCCATCCTTACGTATTATCCTGTACTCAAATTCGGTATCATGGGTACGGGCAGAATTCTTGATTCTCATTACCTGCTTAAGGATTGCAGGTCGGTCTTCCGGATAAATTATATCCATCCACATAACCTGCTTAGACATGAAATCCTCTTCAGTATATCCGGTGATCTCTTCGACAGTCCCGTGAGTAAACTCAGGAATAAGATTCTCATCTAGCTGGAAAGCAACCCCTTTGAAGTTATGTATAAATGAACGGTATTTTTCCTCACTCTTCTCCAGCTTCTCCTGGGTAAGTTTCCTTTCAGTAATATTTTTAATTATTCCGAGAATCCTGTCTACTTTACCTTCTTTATCTTTCAGGCAGGCCCCGATATCTTCAATAAAAATGTAATTTCCATCTTTTCTCCTGCACCTGTATTCTAAACGGTAAGTCCCTCCATCTGTAATACACCGTCTGTAATTTTTCTCTATATTATTCCGGTCTTCAGGGTGAATCTGCCCCAACCAGAATTGTATGCCCATGTCCCTGAAGTTTTTAGATGTAAAACCTGTAAGTTCCTCAGTATTTCCTGCCCATTCAGCGTAATCCTGTTCTACATCATAATCGTATACAATCTGCCCTGTCTGTTCAGCGACTATGCGGTATCTTTCTTCCCCTTTCTCGATTTGCTTGCGGGCAAGTTTCTCTTCTGTAATATCCTTAACGACCCCAAGAACTCTGTAAGTATTGCCGTCCTTGTTAACGAGATATGTGCCTGTATCTTCAACATAAATATAGGTCCCGTCTTTTTTCCTTAGCCGGTACTCTATACGCTCTCTTCCTCCGGTCTTCCTGGCTTGCATGAAATTTTCAACCACGTAATTCCGGTCTTCAGGATAGATATGCTCAAGCCAGTTCTCCAGAGTAAAATTTTTAACCTCTTCTAAACTGTACCCGAAAACCTCTTCAACAGCACCTGCCCAGGAGAGCCTGTTATTCCGGATATCGTTATCATATACGAGCTGCCCTGTCTGTTCGGTAACGATTCCGTACCTCTCTTCGATTTCTTCAAGGATTTTCTCGGATTCTCGGAGTTTAGTGATATCCTGGAAAATCGTAGCAAGCCCGGAGATATTCCCCTTTTCATCCCTGAAAGCAAATTTATTTATAAAAAAAGTTCTTCTTGTTCCGTCCGCGAGTATTATCTCCTGCTCATAAATTTCGCTTCCTCCGGATTTCAGAAGTTTTGTATCAATCTGATTGTATTCGTTACAAACTTCTGCAAGCTTCCTCCCGCTCACTGTATCTCTTTCGGGAAATTTTTCTACTAATTTTCTGCAGACCTCAGGTAGGGTGAATCCTATAATTTCTTCCTCAGGGAGACCGATTATCTGTCTGGCAAATGCCTTATTGACCCCCAGATACACCCCATTCCTATTTTTATAATAAATAGGATTGAGTATTGTATCAAGCATACTTTTAAGAAAATGAAAATCGCTATGAAAATGAAAATCACTTTGAATTACAGTCTCCTTTCTATTATTGGCTGGAGTCTGGTTGCGGAATACCCTGCCTGCAGTACTTAGTTTCTCGGTGTCCTCATCCTCCGATTTGGCAGGTTTGTGCTCCCTATTTTTCATTTGCCTTGCTCCTTTTCCTGATTTTTTTAAATCTCTGCCGCTGCATTAAATTGAAAAATCCCAATTTTTCCGGGCACGCTCAGTCCGTTTGAGCGCGGGATTTTTTTCAGCAAAATAGCCTTTTCAAGTTTTTACCCGCATCATGCGATATTCTCATAAACTATTCTATGGGTTTTATAAATTTATACATATACATTGAATAAAAGCTGGGTAAAATTAATCGTATAAGTCCAGTTGCAGTCCACCTGTGAACCGGACCAGGCAAAGCATCTGAAATCAGAATAATACAGTTTTTTCTGTCATGTCAGGTTTGTTAAATCATAGCGGGCTAATCGTGCTAATCCTATTCCAGTTCCTCTAAAAAGATACCTCAAATTTTTAACCATCGGAAATCCGGACTGAGCAACGTTTACGGGTTCAGTACTCAAAAAGGAGTTAGAAAGAAGCTTTTGAGAAGTATGAACCCGCTAGCAGGCAGATATTTTAATTTTACCAATTTTAAATCCATGTGGATTTTTTAATAGCGTCGCTGTCAAACCGGCACTTTCTCTTGATTCTCATAGAAAGACTCAGAATATTTTACAAATCCTCGATCTCAAGCAATTTCGAAGCCGCAGCGAGGTTCATCCGGATAATTTCCAGTGCGAGCCCGTAATCTATGTGATCAAGCGTATCATTAACAGTATGGATATTGCTATTTGAACTGTCAGTTCCTTCTATAGTGAGAACCGCAGGGATGAGCTTATCAATGAATGGGACGTGGTCGCTGTTGAATGGGCTCTCTGAGGTCTGGACTATGAGTGATGTATATGTGGCTGCTGCTTGAGCAAGTTCCTTCATCAGAGCCCTGGAAATCGGTGCCCCCTCAAGCAGGACAGCCGGGGACTCGGTATTCAGGGTCGCAACCATATCCATGTTTATAACGGCACAAATTCGGTCACATTCGTTTTTCGACAAGCTACTTACATACTGTTTGCTCCCGTAAAGTCCCTGCTCCTCCCCTCCAAAGAGGATAAACCGTAAATCATGTTTTGACGGATATTCTGCAAGCACGCGTGCGATTTCCAGGACCCCTGCAGCCCCGCTTGCGTTGTCATCCGCACCGGGGGCGGGTACATCTCTTCCCCCCCTTACGTTAATCGAATCAAGATGGGCAGTAATAAGCAGAAGTTTACGGTTTTCACTCCCTCTGCCCGGGCGGTCTGCCACGACATTAGCGCTGCTGTCGCTCCGAATATTTACTGGCTGCTGTCCTACCTGATAACCAAAATTTTGAAACTGATTGGCCGCCCAAAGTGCAGCGCTGATAAATTGAGAACTGAAGGAATGGCGCGTCTGGAAATCAACAAGTAAGCTCATGTAAGTACTGTATGTGGTCTGTGATACAGCCGCAACACTTGCCTTCAGGCCGGGCAGGACAGGCTGGGCTTCAGGTCTTGCTATATCCATGATCACACTGCCCATTGCCAGCGGGCGCACTGTCCACCAATCTTCTTTACTTTCAGCGAGGCGGCTTGCTTCTTCAGGAAGAAGGTCGGCTACAAGGTAACGGCCTTTCTCCAAAACTATCCGGGCGTCAGGATACATATTCTGGAATTCCCTTCCTGTCTGGATAACGAGATAAAGCCGACCTTCCAGTTCGTGACTTTCGGCGTGTTCGGGACTTATGCCTGCCTGTCCGGCTTTACTGGTAAATTCAACCCATTCTTCCGTAGCTGTCCAGACTATAGTCTTATCCCCCAGGCGGGCCCAATGCGCCCCGAAATCTTCTGCCGATTTCTCAACAATGTGTTCTTCGCTTGAATCCGAGAGTACTGCATATTTCCCCATAACTCCCCCCGCACACGGATCAAGAAGATGCTGGCAGCTCCCGCACCTTCAATATCTTTTCATCACAATGAAGGATTTCAATGATTCCAGGCGGTTGAACGTTCCCCTCAAAAGATATACGCACACGTCTGGAAGTTTCCGCTTCCCAGTGTCCATTAATTCCATCAAGGGCATCAGTACGACCGATTCCCCAATCGATGAACACCCCATCTTGCCTGAACTCGATACCATCCCTGCCTCGAGCTGGGGGAAATTCGTATTCCTCCGGCCTATATACAGTTACTCCATTCTGGTCTTCTTCAAAGGAGTGTATCCATTTTCTAAAGATCTCATCAGGTAATTCGGTCATAGTTTGTCCCTTTACTCAATCATATTTTGCCCTTCGTATTTGCCTGTACCAGATCAGGATTTACCCTTACTCCGTCCATCTATTCATAATCCGTTACTGATTTAGCCCATTTCAGTTATACCTTTATTTATGGTACAGGCCAGGTTCGGTATAGTGAACGAGATGGCAGGACTCTCCGTTTCCAGGCAATGCTGTCTCTGCCTTTCGGTCTCACTTTGGCATAGGCATTTTACGTTCAGATGATGCCCCTTCTCTCCCTCTGCTTTCCACTCCGGCAAGGAACGATGACCGCGGCCCTTCAAGGCAGGCATTTACCCGGATCGCCTGACCTTGAGTAAACATAACCATGCATTTGTCATCAACGTAGTCCATGTAATTCATGAACATATCACCGTCTGGTCCGTTGCCACAACTAATATGTGGAAATGACGGAACCCCATAGTTAGGGTGGCCCTGATTTGGAGTATCATCAACCTCATCCGAGAGTGAACACGGGTCTTCAAAACGTAGTTCATCACCCCATATATGGTAAAGATTTAACCAGTGACCTATCTCATGGGTGGCAGTCCGTCCCTGATCAAATGGCGGTCTGGCAGTTCCAAGGGTACCGAATCCTGTGTAAGTAACGACAACGCCATCTGTTTCAGCTGGCCCTCCTGGAAATTGTGCGTAACCCAGTAGACCTCCTCCAAGCTTACAGACCCAAATATTCAGATAATGGTCAGTCGGCCATGCATCCTTGCCGCCGGTAGCTTCGAATTTAACTTTATCATCCGTACGAAAAGAGGTCACTAAGCTACGGGTGCGAGTAATTCCTGTAGTCGGAGTCCCATCCGGGGCTCTCGTTGCAAGGAAAAATTCAATTCCGATGTCTGCTGTAAGACCACTCCAGACAGGAGGCACCTGCGATACGTCTGAATTCAGCTTACGGAAGTCTTTATTAAGGACATCGATCTGGCTCATGATCTGGGCATCAGAAATATTCTCCTCTTCTTTACTCCATACAACATGAACGACCACAGGAATCTGGATTATTCCTGTCCTGGATATTGCTCGAAATCCTTTTTTATATTCAAGTGCAAGAGTTTCAATTTGATCACGCGCTTTCATATACGACTCATTCGCCAGTAACCTGTGATGAACTTCCATCGCTCCGCATTTACGCTGAGTTGGCACTTCAGAAGGCTCTTCCCCTATCTCCTTATTCTCAGATTTTTCTTCCATGTGTACATCCCCCCGTTACTTATTCTAGATTGCAAATCTCAAAATTTAATTTAACTATCTGCCGAAAGTTTGCCTTTTCCGGACGGCTTTCTTTTCTAAGCTGCCTTCCTCCAGAATACCGGTCTTTTCTATCCATCAGTCCTTTCTAAGCCGCTCCCACGCAAGCTCCTGCAAAAACTCTAATAGCGGTTTCAATTGATCTGGTACCGTAGCATCATTAAAAGATAATGATTTTTTCTGACCCCCTTCATAAATTATGAGTTTATAATAAAACACATCAGGAGGGCCAGCAGTACCGGGAGCGATCTCACTTTGTTGAAGTTCAAGTACTCTGGAGCTTTCTATAAGCCCCAGGAGCTTATTTGCAGTTTCCGGAGGAAGTTTATCAGTGTCTCCACGATATGTCAGGTCAATATTGGCGTATCCGCCTGAGATCTCAAACTCGATGTGCATATAACCAGCGGTTCCTGTTTCTTTGTGAATAGCCCTGTACTTCTAAAATATAGTGGGGCAAAAAAATTAAAACTGCGTTATCTTGGCGGTAGGAGTGTTAGGGATACTGGTTTCATCTTTCGCTGGTAGCCCGACTTCTTTGAATGCTGCTCTCACCTTTTGTGTGGATCCGCTTCTTACCCTTTCACGTTTTATCAGAAGCTGCGTTGCTTTGACGATCTGTGCTACTGCGTCGTTAAAAGTTGCTGTAGGCCAGAGATTCTGCAATGCAGTATACCAGATAAGTGCTGCATTTTCGGTTTCCAGTTCCCTTGCTGCAAGGTAAAACGCCTTGTTCATGATCCCGCTGTTGATATGTACACCGCCGTTATCGTTAGGACCTCTGTAAATATCCCTCATATGGTCAGGCTGGGGATCTTTACCCATAAGCTCATTATCATATGCAGTGCCTGGAGAAGCCATGCAGCGAAGGGCTTCTCCATACAATTTCGGTCCCATAACCTCATCACCGATAAGCCAGTCGGCATCGTCTGCAGCCGATTTTTCAACATATTGCGTAATTACGGTCCCGAACACATCTGCGAAATGCTCATTCAATGCACCCGATTGGTTACGGTATTCAAAGTTGGAAGTCCATTGCACAACACCATGACCAAGTTCGTGAGCTATCACATCAAGCGATCTGGCAAAGCTGGAGAATATCGCTCCATCCCCATCCCCAAGAGTAATCTCCTTGCCATTAAAAAAAGCATTATTATATTTTGTGCCAAAGTGAACATTACATATTATATCCATGCCGTTGTTATCAATGGAATCGCGGCCCAGTTTAGCCTTAAAGTAATCGCGGAAATTTCCTATATGGTCGTAAGCATTGCTCACGGCATCATCTTCTACAACGGGTCCTCCTTCACTTATTATTAATTTTAACCGATACTCCATCGTGTTTTGAGAATCATATATATGCCTGGCGGCCTTCCCTGCGGCTGCAGCAACTCCCATAAGCGCCCCTATATCCGGGACTTCAGATGCTCTATTCTTGCGGCTGCTCCTGTCCTGGTGAAGTGTTAAGGTTGCATCCTCAACTCCTGCCTTTGCCAGGTTTTCGAGAATAAAAGGCGGAACAAACGTGCAGAAACATTTATTGTCAGTTCGTGGATTCGTAAAATAATTCAGGCTTTACCCCCCTGATTTATTGCTTAATCTCCCTGTTAGAGCATAGTTTGTAGACTTATAAGATAACTTTGATAAAAAGAAAAATTGTCTATAATTTTAAAAGTCTTATAATTTAATATGCTCTCTGAAGGTTATATCTTAAGGAAATAAATATTTAACGTGATTATAATTTAAAAGCATATTACTGTGATATAATACACAAGTCTGAACTGCTGTATAAGTTTTTATTCTAAGTTACTTTTATTTTAGCTGTCAGGAATCAAATCCGGAATTGGGAAAGAATTTATGGATTATTTCCAGCCCTCAGGGCAATTTGCAATCCTTCAGAATTCCAGACTTTTAAGGCAATTCCAGTTCTGCAACTACCGGCGCATGGTCCGACTCCGGGAATTCGGTATCCGTTGCAAAGGCTACAGTCTCATCATGAAGCAGTTCGTTGTGTACCTCGGAATGCTTAAAGTATTCAAACGGGTTTCTTGAGATCAGCAGGTATAGGTATCGAATTTCTGGCCTTTGATGTCTGTGGGCATCCGAAATTTTAAATGGAGATTGATAACGTCCGGTATCCGGTTTCCAACGCCTATCCTGGCGTGAAAGATCGGCCTCTTCCAGCTGATTCTTTCTGCCTTCGGTTCTTCGCCTGGTATTGCTACCGCTGTTACAATCTTGTAAAACGTATCAGGGGTAAAATGGTGTTTGTACTGGTGGGACTCCAGGATTCCGTATCGGCTTAAAATTACAAGGGTGTGTTCATTATAAACTCCAGTCCCGTCCCCATTCTTTGTGGATATCCGGTGAAAGCCGGCGTACTGCGTTTCCTGAATCGGGGCGTCAAGCGCCAGCAGGCGGCGAGGAAATCCTGCCGCTTCCTTTCCATTGACCTCCTGAAGGCAGAAAATATCGGTATTGAGCCTGAGTAGCTGCAGCTGCATTAGAGGGATGTGTTCTTTTAATGCTGGTCTCTCATTGGTTTTGCCATCAAAGTTTTCAAGATTGAAGGTTGCTATGCGTAATTTGCTCGTACTATCCCTCATAAAAAACTTCAGCTCGGATCCTTGCAAGCCTGGAATTCTTAAGATAATTGAGCCTTTTAAAACTCGTTCCGCAGACTCAGACTCAGGTAATGTAAAAAATAAAAATTACTATATTTATATGATGTATCGTAAATGATAGTTATTTTGAATCAATCATGAATAGTAATATTCTGAAATTAACTTTCTACAATGGTTAACAATAATATCTGAACTGGTCGAGTTATCAGGAGGTTCGGGAAAATGAAAAAAAGCTTGTTTCACAGAAATTCCTATCCGGCGTATGCCACTCTCAACGACTGGATTCTACACGAAGCAATTCCTTTCTCTATCGATTCGCCTGAAAACCTCAACGCTGCCATTGACAGGCTTATTGATTCACTTGATGGCTCGGTGGAGTTGCTCGGCTTCGGAGAAGCACTTCACGGCGGCGAAGATATTCTTATACTCCGTAATCGGCTCTTCCAGCGCCTGGTTGAGGTGCATGGCTACAGTGCAATTGCTATCGAGAGCAGTTTCCCCAGGGCACATCTGGTGAATGAGTATATAGCTGGTCGTGGTCCTGCATCGTATGAGGCTGTGCAGGACTCCGGGTTTAGCCACGGTTTTGGCAGGCTCGATGCAAACTGGGAACTGGTGGAGTGGATGAGGTGGTACAATGCAGATCCTTCCCATCGAGTCAAACTCCGGTTCTACGGTTTCGATAGTCCTACAGAAATGACTTTTAGCGATAGTCCAAGGCAAGTTTTGTACTTTGTTCTCGATTACCTCGCCTCGGTCGATATTGCTAGCAGCCAGGAGCATAGGGAACGTATCGATGCATTTCTTGGCCAGGACTCCGATTGGGAGAATCCCGATGCAATGATGGACCCGGCTAAGTTTATAGGCTTATCACCGGCTGCAACGACACTTCGGATTGAGGTGGAGGATCTCATTATGGAACTGCGCATACGCCGTCCCGAACTTGTGGCTAAAAGTGATAAAAGTTGCTATCTGGAAGCCATGCATTATGCGAATGTTGCACGGCAGTTATTGAACTATCATGCCGGGCTGGCGCGAAAATCGGATTCTGGCGAAAGGCTTGTAAGAGGGCTCGGTATTCGTGACCTGATGATGGCGGATAATCTGGCATACATAGTATCCCGTGAGTGTGATCGGGGAAAAGTGCTGGTCTTTGCTCACAGCAGCCATCTGCAGCGCGGAAAGGCACAGTGGCAGTTGGGTACTGATTTACTCATATGGTGGCCAGCGGGAGCGCAGCTCAATGAAATCTTCGGCCCGCGCTATGTCGTCATTGGTTCGGGAATAGGTGTCTCTGAGGCGAATGGCATCGCGCAGCCCGAAAACAGCACTCTTGAGGCTCGACTGACTAATGCGCCGGGATCGGTACGGTTCGTTCCAACTCATAAAGGTCAGGGGCTACCAACCCCGGAAATTGTAGCTCTTCCTACTCGTTCGGGCAGTATGAAAAACTCAAGCTACTTTGCACTAACTCCCCAAAGCTTAACCGATTTTGACTGGCTGGTTGTCCTGGACTCGACAGCATACGCGCGCGGTGGGCCTCCGCTCCAATAATGGGACGTTCCTCCCAGGCAGTAAAACTCTTCGATATTTTAGGATATCTAGAATTGAAAGTATTATGAATTTGCTACTCCTTGATTTCTTTAATAAATATCTCCGGGGTAAGGATTCTCAAGTAATAGACACAGATGATTTGCCTTATGATGTGATTTTGTTCAGAAAATAGTCAGAGTAGGTGAATTAAGGAAAATATTCAAAGTCGCTAAGATCACTCAAAACTAACGAGAGCCGCCGGAGGGACTCGAACCCTCGGCCTGCTGATTACGAATCAGCCGCTATACCGCTAAGCCACGACGGCACATGCACAGGAAATAATAAGCAGACTTAAAATAGCGATCAAGAATTTAATTATTTCGCTCGGGCGGAGCTGTTTGCTTTTGCAGAGCCTGGATAATTCTAATATTTGTTAAATAATTCTGGCATCTCTTTGATAATTCTGGCTTCTTTAAATAATCCTGGCTTCTATGCAGACATTATACTGGTGAGGGGCATAGGAACGGACTACCCTTTTATCCAGAACCTCAATTTTCCTGCCTGCTTTTTCCGCAGCTGCCCTTATATGTTCTATGGAGCTTTCGAAAAGGTCGTTTTCAGGAGTTATCCCATAATAGTGAATTATTCCGCCGGGTTTAGTCAGGAGAACGGCAGAATCCAGAAACTCAAAGGCGTTATGAGGAAGGTTCATAATCACATGGTCTGCAGTCCCTGCAAACTTTCTTGCTACTTCCCTGGCGTCGCCTTCGATTGCTTCAATGTTTTTTACAGAATTAAGTATTATATTTTCCATGAGGTAATGCACGGCGTCGGGATTTTTATCAATTGCAAGTACCTTTGAATGTTTTTTACTTTTCGCGATCAGGATGCTGTAAGGGCCGACACCTGCAAACATATCGACAACGACATCCCCTTCTTTGACCCAGGAGAGGATTCTTGAACGCTCGGTTGAAAGGCGGGGCGTGAAATAAGCCCGCGCAAGGTCAACTTTATAGCGGCAGCCGTATTCCCGGTGAATGGTTTCTGTTCTCGGTTCGCCTGCAACAACCTCAAATTCCCTGACCCGGAATTCCCCGATTACAGGCGTAAGGGGCTTGAGAACGGTTCTTACATTTGGCTGGGTTCGGAGGAGGGCATCGGCAATTCTTGAGGCTTTCTGCGCATCAAGATCAGGATCTTCCAGCAGGGCGATATCCCCTATAATCTCATAGGCAGGGCTGAAACCAAGCAGATCCTCAGGAACAGGTTTCTTTTCCTGGAGCTCGAAATCGCATTCATTGAGTTCGATTCCTTCAGGGAAACTACTCAGTTCTTCAGGGGCAGGCTCTCTGGTAAGGGGAAGATAGAGAAACATCTCATCTCCGCTTATTTTCACGGAATTGTCAAGCATCTCAAGCTCAAGGAGTATTCTTCTTACAGGCTCTCCTATTTTTTTAGGGACTTTTATGCACTGCCGCTTCATGGATAATCGACCTTTCGGAAGCCTAAGGTTATCCTTCTATTAATAGGCTCTCCCAAAATTTGTCCGGCTACTTATGCGGTTATTTATCCGGCTACCTATCCTGCGATTTTTCCGGTTATTTGTTGCGTACTTATCCGGCTATTTTCTCTGAACATCAGGTTTTTGAGAAAGCCTGAGTGAATTTTCCATTGACGAACGATTCCTCAGAAACTTTGCTTCCAAAGGGATCATTAAGCGTGGACCTTATTTTCAAATAAGGCAAAAAACATAGCTAAAACATAGCTTAACTTTAAGGGGTGCTAAAATTGGTAATGGGAGTGGGCATTAACCAGCTCAGGAAAATCTCGCTTGGTTTGCAGGTCTCTACCCTGCTAACTTATATGATTGGATTTGTTGCACTGAAGCGAAGCGATTTTAAGAAGGATGGAATCCCGAAGCACGGGAAGATAAACACTTTCGGATATATCCTTGGAGCCTTATCTTTATTGTTTATGTTATACTCCGGACTGAGACATATAATTGCCAGGGCAGCTCCTCTAATCCTGTATATTCATGGTCTCTTCGGGCTTATGACGCTGGCTCTTAGTTCCTTATTCGTAGCTAACAGGTGGAGCTGGAAAACTGTAAAGAATATGAGAATTCTTGTAATCCTGTTCCTGTCTACTTTCAGTGGGGGAGTCTACATGTTCTCACGGTTCTCTAAAAAGGAGGCTGCAAAAAAACGACCGATAAAAAGGAGAATTACAATTAAAAGGTGCTTATAAAACCATGAATAAATGGTCTCATAGATAGGAAAACGGAAGTAAATTTCAGGATAATCGATTACCCTGATGATAATTCCTTAACTGCGGCGGAATTCAGGGCAGCCCGGTCTGACTTCGGGAAAGCCGAACTCTTAGAGCATTTGCATTGAATTATTGTAATTAAGCATGAAATAGAACCCAAAAATTACCAGAAATATTCCGCAGGTATAGAGAATATACCTGTGCGTTTTTTGTGAGAGCAGAGCTTTCCCACGGCTGAATGATCCGGATATGACAGTAAACCAGCTCAGGTCTGCTGTCCAGTGCCCGAGCATGTAAGCCATTGCAAATATAATTCCCAGTTCATATTCCTTAAGTACGAGGGCTCCGCCCGCGGTTAGCCACCAGATCCAGAAATAAGGGTTCGAGACTGAAGTAACCAGACCTATCAGAACAGGGTTGGAAGTCAATCTCAAGCCTGACGAATCCTGAGAGGTGCTTGAAGAAGAAGCTGCGGCTCTGGCATCTTTTAAGGTGAAAAGCCCGAAGACCAGAAGTGAAAGCCCTCCTA
The DNA here is from genome assembly GCF_004099695.1 of Methanosarcina sp. MSH10X1. Lineage (GTDB taxonomy): Archaea > Halobacteriota > Methanosarcinia > Methanosarcinales > Methanosarcinaceae > Methanosarcina. The sequence continues at coordinate 308,688 of NZ_SCHL01000002.1, forward strand.
TAAGAAAAATTGCGGAAATAACGCCGCTGCCGACGAGCGAAGCAGCCCCGAGAAGAATCAGGATATAGAGCGCGACTTCTACAATTATGTGCCCGAATACAACTTGCGGACCTGCAAGCCAGCCTTTTTTCAGAGATAGCTCTATAGTTGCAAAAAGCATAGGACCTGGAACGAGTGCGCCTGTAAGCCCTACTGAGAAACCTAGAAGAAGAGCTTTCAGAATTTCAACTGTTGGCATTATAAATCAAAAACTTGAAACTTTTAAATTTCGTTTTAAAAATAAACCTCCGTGTGGCAGGAAGCTCCGGTTACTAAAACCAATGCAAAAATAGAACGTTTCTCTATATAATAATAGAGAAAACCCACAGCTAAAAGATAAAATAGAAAAATTTAGAGGACACTTTCAGTATCCTACAACCCATTGTATTGCAAGCGTTGACCCGCGACCGTTGATCCGAAACCGTTGCGCCGGTTTATCACGCCGCTACGTTGTTTTCGCTCAAGCCTTTTTTGAAAAGGCTTGCGTTTCGCCGGTCGATCACGCTCCGGTTACACCGGTTTAGATAAGCATGAGTTTTTGATCAAACTTTTTTTGAAAAAGTTTTCGCTCAAGCCTTTTTTGAAAAGGCTTGCGGTCAAGGATTTTTTGCAAAAGGCTTGACTTAAAGGATAATTTCTATATCCAGCTCTTCTGCAAGCTCTTTGTACCTGTTTCGGATAGTAACTTCGGTTACCCCGGCAACGTCTGCGACTTCACGCTGGGTTCTCCGCTCGCCACAGAGGATGGATGCAATATAAATTGCAGCTGCAGCAACTCCTGTGGGGCCCCTTCCGCTTGTGAGTTCCTTTTCGGAAGCCTGCCTCAGAATCTCAACGCTCTTGGACTGGACTTCTCCTTTAAGGTTAAGACCGGAACAGAACCTCGGGACATAGTCGATTGGGGAGGTGGGCATAAGTTTCAATGCCAGTTCTCTGGAAATAAAGCGGTAGGTTCTTCCGATTTCTTTCCGGCTGACCCTGGACACCTCTTCAATTTCGTCAAGGGTTCTCGGGACACTGCACTGGCGGCAGGCAGCATAAAGAGCGGCTGCGGCAACACCTTCAATGCTTCTTCCGCGGATAAGGTTCTTGTCCACGGCTTTTCTGTAGACGACTGCTGCGGTTTCTCTGACCGTTCTCGGGAGACCCAGAGCAGAAGCCATCCTGTCCAGTTCGGATAATGCAAATGCGAGGTTTCTTTCAGTTGCGTTACTTACACGAATTCTACGCTGCCATTTTCTTAAACGATAGAGCTGAGCACGATTTTTGGAAGAAATTGATTTTCCGTAGGAATCACGGTTTCTCCAGTCAATCATTGTGGAAAGCCCTTTGTCGTGGATTGTGTATGTCATGGGCGCACCCACACGGGAACGCTTCATACGCTGATCATGATCGAAAGCTCGCCATTCAGGGCCTTCATCCACAAAATCGGCATCAATGACAAGTCCGCAGTCCCCACACACGAGCTCGGCTCGCTCGTAGTCGTGAACGAGGTTCCTGCTACCGCATTCTGGACACACGGCCTTTTCGGTCTCAAAATTTTGCTCCTTTTGCTTCTCTTTGCGAGCTTTGATCATGGCACGTATTTTTTCCCTTTCAAGAGTGTCCGAATAGCGAACCCTTTCGACTTCTACCATATCATATCACCTTACAAATTAAAATGACCATATGTTTATGTTTCCCGGTACTTTGGCTGCACCACTTAAATTACAGTATATATAAAAGGACGGAGAAGAAAAATCACGCTATAACCAGCAAAAAATATATAAACCAGTTAATGTTAAACCATAATAAAGAATTCAAACGCGCATTCAATGTCAGAGATCTCACCGAATATAGACTCTTTCATTAACGAGAGCCCGAAAATCTGAATCAGGAGTTCGTTTAAAACCCTTCACTAAAAAATATGGATGGTTTACAGGTCCGAAAACGCTGACTATAGTACCAATCCGATTCAGGGCCTTATCTACAACGACAGAATTCAATTTAGGAAGACTACCTGAGACATTCTCGGGTTTTACCTCATCCCCTCTAATTATCAGGTTTCTAACGCCTGACCTGTGCAGCACTTTACCGAGTCGTTTCATATCAGCCACGAATAGTTAATAGCTATTTCTCCAGCTCAGGGCAAAAATCTCCTGGCTTTGAGCATGTTATTCTGTCAGTCACAAATAAGAATATATATTATAGACTGAAAAGCATATGTAGTCTACGTTCATTATATATAAAGATATCGCAAGACCTATATTGTACGTTAGTCTTAACTAATTTAGGATAGTTAAGTATAAAATAGAGGAGAGGGCAACCACAACCTTATATATTAAATGGACATTGTTGGCAGCAATTCAGACCATAAATGTGGTCATATTCACACTAACTCCGATTAATGATCTCGTTCCAGGGAGGAGACTCATTGTCCAAATTCGTATATTTTTTTGGAAAGGATGTAACTGATGGCAAAGGTAGCATGAAAGACTTACTTGGAGGTAAGGGCTCAGGCCTTGCAGAGATGGCAAATCTCGGGGTCCCTGTACCACCAGGTTTTACAATAACGACCGAGGTTTGCGTACTTTATTTAAAAGATCAGATTTATTCTGAAGAAGTACTCAAACAGATAGAAGAAGCAATCGATAAGCTCGAAACCTTAAACAACAAAAAATTGGGGGACCCAAAAGATCCACTACTTGTTTCTGTAAGGTCCGGAGCCAGGGTGTCCATGCCGGGGATGATGGATACCGTCCTTAACCTCGGGCTCACGGATAAATCCGTCATTGGATTAGCTAATAAGGTTAACGATGAAAGATTCGCTTACGATTGCTACCGCAGATTTATCTCCATGTTTGGAGATGTGGTTCTGGGAATTGACTCTGACAAGTTCGAATCCCTCATCGAGGATAAGAAAAAAGAACTTAAAGTTGAATCCGATACCGATCTTGATGCAAAAGCCCTGAAAGAACTGGCCGAGAGGTTCAAAGGAGTAATTAAACTAGAAAAAGGGTTTGAGTTCCCCCAGGATCCCAAAGTTCAGCTTCAGATGGCAATTAATGCTGTTTTTGAATCTTGGAATAATCCGAGAGCCATCACTTACAGGAAACTTAATGAGATTGATGACAGCTGGGGCACAGCCGTCAATGTACAGACCATGGTTTACGGGAACAGAGGAAACACCTCAGGTACAGGAGTTGCTTTTACAAGAAACCCGTCTACTGGAGAAAAGAAGTTTTTCGGGGAGTACCTTATCAACGCACAGGGCGAAGATGTTGTTGCAGGCATCCGGACTCCTGATTATATTGACACTCTTGGAAATAAGATCCCAGATGCCTATAAACAGCTTGTTGATATCTGTCAGAGGCTCGAATCTCACTTCAGGGATATGCAGGATATAGAGTTTACTATTCAGGAAGGAAACCTCTACATGCTGCAGACCAGGACAGGGAAGCGCACTGCTGCTGCAGCTGTGAAAATAGCAACGGATATGGTAGCAGAAGGGCTGATTGATAAGGAAACCGCAGTCACAAGGGTTAAAGCCGAACATATCGACCTTCTCCTTCACCCGAGAATCGATCCTAAAGCAAAACTGGAAGTAATTGCAAGAGGGCTTCCGGCTTCACCCGGAGCCGCTGTAGGAAAGGTTGTATTTACTGCCGAAGACGCCGAAGGGATGGCCGAGATCGGAGAAAAGACAATTCTCGTCAGAACTGAAACCTCCCCTGAAGATATCGGAGGAATGGCAGCTGCCCAGGGCGTGCTTACCGTGCGCGGAGGAATGACATCTCACGCTGCAGTCGTTGGAAGAGGTATGGGTAAGCCCTGTGTTGTAGGTTGCGGAGAAATCTCAATCGATACAAAGAGCAACATCTTCATGGTAAATGGTCATACTATCAAAGAGCACGATTATATTACCATCGACGGAAGTGCGGGCAGTGTAATTATCGGGAAAGTGGACCTGATTGATGCCGAGATAAATGATGACCTGAAACAGATCCTTGTCTGGGCTGATAATATCAGGACTCTCGGAGTGAGGACAAATGCGGACAACCCGGCAGATGCAGGTCTTGCCCGTGAACTCGGGGCTGAAGGCATAGGACTTTGCAGAACCGAACACATGTTCTTCGGAGAAGACAGGATCCCCGCAGTAAGGGAAATGATCATGGCCGAAGACGAGAAATCCAGGAAAAAAGCCCTCAAGAGATTACTCCCCATGCAGAAGGAAGACTTCCTTGGGATTTTCCGCAGCATGGAAGGCCTGCCTGTAACTATCAGGCTGCTTGACCCACCTCTCCATGAGTTCCTTCCTGACAAGGAAGAACTGGACACAAAGCTCAGGGAACTTGAAACTTCAGGAGACTGTGGAAAGATTGACGAGGTAAAAAAAGTCATCCAGCGTGTGATTTCCCTCAAAGAACTCAATCCTATGCTCGGTCACAGGGGTTGCAGACTCGGAATAACCTATCCGGAAATCTATGACATGCAGGTGCGTGCAATCATGGAAGCAGCCTGTGAACTTGCAAACGAGGGTATGCAGATTGTTCCTGAAATCATGATTCCTCTCGTAGGTCTTGTAAAAGAGCTTTCCGTTACCAGGGAAGAAGTCTGCAAGATGGCAGAAACGGTCATGGCTGAAAAAGGTGTGAGAATCGACTACAAAGTAGGAACAATGATCGAGCTGCCCAGAGCTGCAATTATTGCAGACAAAATTGCACAGGAAGCCGATTTCTTTTCCTTCGGGACAAACGACCTGACTCAGACAACCTTCGGGTTCAGCCGTGACGACGTGTCCAAATTCGTGCCCATCTACCAGAAGGCAGGAATTCTCGAGCACGACCCGTTCGCAGTCCTGGACCAGGAAGGCGTTGGCGAGATCATGAAGATCGGCATAGAGAAAGGCCGCTCCACCAAACCCGATCTCAAAATGGGAATTTGCGGAGAACACGGCGGAGAGCCCAAGTCCATTCACTTCGCCCACCAGATAGGCCTCGACTATGTAAGCTGCTCTCCTTACAGAGTTCCGATTGCAAGACTCGTAGCTGCCCAGAGCACAATCGAGATGAGAAACGCAAAATAAGGTCCTGAAAATCGAATCCAATTCAAGCAGGCAGGTTTCTCATCCTGCCTCTATTACTTTTTTTGAAACTCTTATCTGCGTCCGCAATTTTGAAAATCTTGATATAGATCATATTGTTCAAAATAGTAATTCTTTTTAAAAATAATAATTCTTTCCAAATATACTAATCACTTTTTCTAAATAGTAATATTTTTAAAATAATAAGTTGAAAATATCAGCTCTTATAAATACATAATATTACTTTTACAGGGTTGATACTATTATTCTATAAAAGTAAAAACAGATTTGTTAAAAGATTTGTTAAGTTTAATATGAATCAAAAAAAGATTTGTTAAGTTTAATATGAATCAAAAAAAGATTTGTTAAGTTTAATATGAATCAAAAAAAGATTTGTTAAAAACGATTTTTTAAGTATAAATGTAAACTCAGCATAAATTTCGTATAACTTGTATAGATCCAAATGTAAACTATTAAGCAAGGTTATTGCGGCTCCGATTAGCCGCAGTTTCCCTGAAGCCTTAGTTATTTCTGGGCTTCTTTAGCTAGTAATCATTCGGTTATCCGGTACTTTATTCAGTACTTCCTTGAGATCATGTAATCGGCGATCTGAAGGAGAAGTTCCTTTTCCGGACAGTCTTCCAGGGCGTCCAGCTTTGCTTTGCCTTCGTTGATATACGAAATTGCAAGGTTCTTCACATAATCAATTGATCCGCACTCGGTTAGAATCCGGACGGCTTCGTCGGTTTCTTCCTGAGTAGCTTCCCCCTTGCCGAAAATGTCCAGTTTCACACCCTTCTCGAAAGCATCGATTACGATAAGAGTGTGTTTCCCTTCCATAAGATCGCTACCTCTGACTTTTCCGAGCACTTCTTCAGGTGTGACCATATCCAGAACATCGTCATACATCTGGAAGCCAATCCCTATAAGGCGTCCGTACTCGGATAAGGCTTCAGCAGTTTCATCAGAGGCTCCTCCAAGAAGGGCTCCGATCTTGGCTGCAGCGGCATAGAGGACCGAGGTCTTCTTTTCCACCATTTCAATGTATTCGGATTTAGAAACCTTCTCCCTCTTCTCAAAATCCATATCGAGCCACTGCCCTTCGCAAATCTCGGTACAGGTCTTTGAGAGGACATCCATGCATTTCAAAATCCTTACAGGTTCATTTTCGACTTTTGACAGGATCTCAAAAGCTTTGGAGTAAAGCGTGTCGCCTGCAAGAATTGCTCCGGCTTCACCCCATATTTTATGGACTGCAGGTCTCCCTCTGCGAATATCATCTCTATCCATTATATCATCATGGATCAGAGTGAAATTATGTACAAGTTCCACGGCTACTGCTGCAGGCAACACCGATTTTAGATTTGAGCCTACAGCTTCGGCTGCCAGAATAAGAACTGCGGGACGGAGGCGTTTTCCTCCTGCATCTACCAGGTAGCGAGAAGCTTTGTACAGTTCCTCGGGACGGGCTACCGGCAGCAGTTCATTAATTGCGGCATCAACATGGACACTTCTTTTTTTGATCTCATCAATCAGCATCATAAACATCACGAGACACGGAATATATTCCTATACAATTATTCTTCTATATATAACACTTCACCGTTTCTGAGAAGGTGCACTGTATCTCCGAGTACATACCCGGCATCTTCCGCCATCTCGATGTAGTGCCCGTGCATTTCCATATCCCCATGAGCAGGGATTACATGTTCAGGATTCACCATACGCAGAAGTTCCCAGTGGTCTTCTCTGTATGCATGTCCTGAAACGTGCACATTATCGTAAATTCTGGCGCCCCGCATCTTGAGCTTGGTCTCAAGAGCATAACGGTTAGCCTGAGTCATGGGGCTCGGGATCACATTTGCAGAGAAAATAACCCTGTCTCCCGGTTCAACTGTAAAGGGAGTCTCCCCGTTTGCGATTCGTGTAAGTATGGAACCCGGCTCCCCCTGATGTCCGGTGACGATTGGGAGGTACTTGTTCTTCCCTTCCTGAATAATGCGTTTGAAGGCCCTATCAACATCTTTTCTCTGGCCGTACATCTCGACATTGGAAGGCAGCTCCAGATATCCAGTGTCTCTCGCAGCCCCGACATAGCGTTCCATTGAGCGGCCCATAAGCACAGGAATCCTGCCCATTTCCCCGGCCGCTTCAATAATTGCTTTTAGCCTGGGTATGTGGGAGGCAAAGGTTGTAATGATCATCCCAACTTCGGATTCTTCGGTTCCGAGCAGTACATCCCTGACCATATCTTTTGCAATCTGTTCGGAAGGAGTTTTTCCCGAGCGTCCGGCGTTCGTACTCTCGACAATCATTGCGATAACCCCTTCTTTTCCGAGGGCTTTCAGGCGATCGAAGTCCGGAGCTTCTCCCATTGTAGGAGTGCGGTCCAGCTTAAAATCACAGGCATAAAGAACCGCTCCAACTGGAGTGTGAACCGCTGCAAGCACACAGTCAATTATGCTGTGCTGGACGTTGATGAACTCGACGGAAATATCTTCCGTAACCTGATAAGTCCCACCTGCATTCAACGGAATAACCCTGTTGCAAACCTCAAACTTGCGCTCGGCCTCTATCTGCTGTTTGATAAGGGCTGCTGTATATGGTGTAGAGATGATCGGGGCGTTGTACCTGTGGGCAAGTTTCGGAATTGCACCGATGTGGTCAAGGTGCCCGTGAGTGCAGACAATTGCCCGGACAGTCCCGTTGATTTCCTTCATAATAGTATCATCAGGAATTGCCCCCATCTCGATAAGTTCGAGTGAATGCATTTTGTCAATTTCGACATCTTCATGAATCTGGACCCTGTCAAGCCGAAGCCCCATGTCCAGAATAATAATATCTTCACCTATAATGATAGCAGTCATATTGCGGCCCATTTCATTGTAACCGCCGACTGCAACAATTCCTATTTCAGTCATATTTTTACCTCTTATTTGTTTTTTTATCCGTGTGAACCCTGATCCTCAGAAAACGGATCAGGTGATAACCTTAAAGTTATAACAATGATGTCAATGGAATACATAATTTGAATTAATACAGAATCAGAGTTTTAAAGCAGTCACTACTCAGACCTGCTCGCAGGAAGAACTCTACCCCCGGATGAGACAATTGAGGTTACATCTCTTACAGAAGAATCCCACTTCAAATATACACTTCATATATATATTTGTTTCAGTATACAAATACTAATATGCCTTATAGATGCTCAAGAATTTTCCAGATATCTTCCTTCAAAGGATCTACCTGTTAGACTGAACGGATTCTGGCTATGAATTTGATTAGCAGAAGCCTTTACTTACACTTCCTTTACTGGCCAGTAATCCTCACGAACCTTATATCCAATCAGTCCAGAGATCCCGCTCTTTTAAAGCGTTTTGAAAATATATAGTCCTCTATTTCAGCGATTTTTCGAGAGCTTATCCAGTAACCTTCTTTGTTATAACTGGGTTTATTTTTGTTCTGTTCCTGCTGATTCTTACTAACCTATTCTTACCTGGATTATTGAATTATCCCTACCATGATAACTCTCACCAGTTAATTCCTGTTCTGGAAGTTATCATGAATTATTCCTATTCCTGTAACGAAATAACTTCATACTGAGTAATTTCAGCCTGGGTAAGTGTGAAATTAATTCTTAGTTTAATCGATTTTGCCAGTAATTCTATGAGATTAAACCCTTAGTTTATCGATCTCAGGTAATTCTATGAGATTTCGTGAATACGAACCATTATGATATGTTAACGATTTATTTCGAACATTACTTCCGTATCATGTATAAATATTGTTATGGAACGAACTTTTAAATGAACGCATCTGCTATTAGACTTTACCGGTGTCATCTACTTTTTGATGGATTACTGGTAAAAGTAACATATATCTCTGCTATGCTTTAAAAAGCATCTCCTGCTACGGCATAGTCTTTTACGTTAAAGCCGCGCTGTCCCAGATACTCAAGGGTCCAGCCGGTGACAACAACAGGTGCGTTATGCAGGTCGCGTATATTCTTACAGCCGCAGAGAAACATTGCAACCCTGAATTCTTCCAGCATGCGGGAAAGAACCCTGACAACCGATTCTTTTCCTTCAAGAGCGGGGCCCACAAAAGGCAGGGCAGCACTTGCCGCACTGGCTCCGAGAGCAATGGATTTAGCGATATCAATCCCTGTCCTGATCCCGCCGGTTGCAATAATTGGAAGGGAAACTCTGGATTCTACAATACTGGCAACAGTGGGAATCCCAAAGTCCCAGAAAAGCTCCCCAAGATGTTCCGAGGCTGAATCTCCACTTTCCTTTGCCCTGTATACCTCAACGCCTGCCCAGCTCGTGCCTCCTGCGCCTCCTACATCAATTGCAGACACGCCTGCCTTCTGGAGGAGAAGGGCGTCTTCCCGTGAGATCCCGGCTCCCGTTTCTTTAATAATTACTGGCGTACCCAGTACGGAGCAGATTTCTTTTATCATATCAAGGCAGCCAGTGGCATCTCTGTCCCCTTCTGGCTGGATGGCTTCCTGTAAGAAGTTGAGGTGGATGGCTAGGGCGTCGGCATCAATCATTTCGATAAGCTTTTCGACTCCGTCAACCCCATATTCGCGAATCTGAGCAGCGCCCACATTCCCATACACAAAGGCATTGGGAGCTTTTTCCCTGACAATCCTGAATGACTCCTCCTGGGCAGGGTCGTCAATCGCAGCTCTCTGGCTGCCAACTCCTATTCCCACTCCCAGCTCTTCGGCTGCAGTGGCAAGGGCAGCGTTTACAGGGATAGTATCTGGGTGTCCTCCAGTGATCGAAGCGAACAGAAAGGGCGCTTGAAGGCGCTTTCCCAGAAAGTCTATCGACAGGTCGAGTTTATCCATATCGAGTTCCGGAAGCGCCCTGTGGATCAGGGTCACATCCTCAAAGCCCGCCCTTACTTTTCGGGATTCAACCGGGCTTTCAGCACATAATTTCAGGTGTTCGATCTTTCGCTTCGAGGTCGTATTGATCATACTTCTACCCTTTTATCCGGACTGATTCTCGTTCCTATGGATTCCCCATTTAAGAACCGATATACGTTATTCTCTTTTCCGGCATTGAATATATGTGACGTTATACAAGATGTTTTGCTAAGTTCCAGAAGTTCCTGCACCTTCCCCAGCATGCCGCCCGTAACATCGGTACTTTCCGAACCTTTTATGTAATGCTTGAAACTTTCAAAGGTTCCCGGGGTGATCTCAGGTAAGGCTTTCCCATCCTTATCAAGTACACCATCTTCGGCTGAGCCCAGCCCGAGCCGGGTAATTCTGAGTTCTTTTGCTAGATAGGGAACAATCTGGTCTCCCGAGAGCACGCACGTTCCGAGCTCAAGATCCATAACAACATCGCCGTGCAGTACCGGAACAAAACCTCTCTCTAGCATGAGTTTTATGTTTTCAAGGTAAATGCTCTCGATACGCCCATTCCTGCAAACCGTACAGCCCATAGGATGTACGGCTACAGCCCGGGCTCCATAATGGTTCAGCGTGTCTACAACCATGGATGCAAGCTTTTTGACAGATTCATGTGTTATAATAGCACCTTCAGGATCAAAACCCCTGTCAAGCCCGTACTTTTTGGCATAGGTATGTCCAAAGGAACCTGCACCGTGTACCACAATCAGTTTTCCCCGGTATTCGGAAATTTCCTTTGCAATCCTGAGGAGGTCAGCTTCTCTCACAACCCCTTGATCCGCAGCTTTGTCAGTAATGACGCTGCCTCCAAGTTTCAGGATAACAGGTTCGGTTGAGACTTTCATGTCATATCACTAATATCCTTTTTTATAGTTCCTTTACTGATAATCATGAATAATGAATAAGTTTAAAGAGGTTGGATGCTTAATCTGACCTCAAGCCCTGCTCAGTGGGTCTTGTTATGGTTACTTTGCCTCCGGCTTTTGCAATAGCTTCTGCAACCTGCGTGGATTTATCAGGCGCAGTAAGGGCAACCATGCACCCCCCTCCGCCTGCTCCTGTAATTTTCGCCCCTAAAGCTCCTGCTCCCCTGGCTGAATATATTAGTTTAGAGAGTTCGAGAATATTTACTCCAAGGGCGTCCAGAAGTCCCTGGTTTACATTCATAAGCCTGCCAATAGAAGGATAGTCCCCTGCAAGGACAAGTGATTCCCCGATTTTAGAAATCCTGCCGATAGAAACCATAAGGAGCTCGATAAGTTCGGGGTAACTTTCACGGAGCTTCCTGACATTTGCTACAAGCTCCTTTGTGGAGGAAAAGACACCTGTGTCCCCTATCACAATTCCGCAGTCCGGCGTCTTCAACTTCCTGCGGTCAGGGATGGTAACAACCCCTCCGAAAGTAGAAACATAAGTATCGGTAGGGCTTGCCGCTCCCTGGACCTTAATTTCTATCTCGTGGCCGAGTTTTGCAATCTCGTTAAGAGAAAGCCCGCAGCCGAACAGTTCATTGAGGGCGCCTATACTCGCAATCGTCACAGCTGCTGACGATCCTAATCCGGAACCTACAGGAATTTCGGAGTCAACGTCCAGAAAAACGCCTTTTATCGGGACAATTTCTGCCATTTTTTCTACAACTGAGGAGATATAGGGATGCTTCTCAAAATCAATCCCTGTTTTGCCAATCTGTGACTGAATTACTATAGAATCGTTAATTTCTGCCCTGATGCGGGTTCTTAACTCAACAGCACATGCTATTGCAGTTTCTCCGTAAACAACGGCATGCTCTCCGAAGAGATAGATTTTCCCGGGTGCAGAATATGAAATCATACTACTCCTCTGAAAGTCCAGATTTAATTGAAGTATATAAAGCAATGAGTTTATGATTAAATGTGAAAGCGGATTTTTTGAGTATCAATGTGAATTTTTTTAGTATGGCAGTGAATTTATTTATACTGCATTTTAAGTTTATTTCAGAATGTTAAGTTGATTTATTTCTGGATGTTTACCTTATTTACATATCCATATTAAGTAAATAGCGGTGAAAATCATAAAAAATTTACTCGGGTATAAGCGGGTATCCCGGAACTTTCAATTAAAAACAAGTATGCTCCATTTTCCGCAGATCTTCTCTTATTCCACAATAATTGCGGCATATCCTACAACTGCGCTGGTGTCTCCGGAGACATCTCCACTGTTTGAATAATTAAGCAATTCAGCCCGGTTCGCACCAAGCTCCTGTGCAGCTGTCAACATCGCAGCAATCGGTCCATATCCGCATACAGATGCGTTTCTCCTGTAAAGCCTTTCATATATTCCAGAAACATCCAGCTTAAGGATAGCTTCTATAACTTCATTATCGATTTCTCTTGCAAGGTTTGCAGGCTGGTAATGAGTAAAATCGCTGGATGCAATGAACGCAACTTTTTTCCCGCTTTCGGAAGCGAGGCTGGCAACAAGCTCTCCCACTTCAGTTGCGGTTTCTTCATCCTGCATACCCAGGCAGATAGGAAGAATCCTGAAATCCTGATCGAAGCGGTATTGAAGGAAAGGAAGCTGAACTTCGATAGAATGTTCGTATCGGTGTCCGAGCTCGTCTATATCAATAATACTACCTGATAGCCCGTCTGCAAGTTCACGATCAACCTCGAGAGTTCCCAGGGGAGTTTTCCAGGTGTCCGTGGATACTGATACAGGTGAGCCATATCCCGTATGATTGGGACCGAAAATAACATATGTGTCGGCTTTAGGGAGGGCTGCATAGACATGTGCAGCGACCTTCCCTGAATAGACATACCCGGCATGCGGGCAAACAGCCCCGAGAATCTTTCGTTCCCGGATCTCCAGACCTTCAAAACACTGCTTGAGTTCTTTCTCCAGATTTTCAGGACGCAGGGGATAGAACTGCCCTGCAACTGCTGGCTGTCTCATTTGTATCACCATATAAGATATGGATCATTTTTATATAGCCTTGCAGTATGCAGGACTGCCTTTCGAAATCACATAGGTGTCTCGAAGTCGGTTAACTCGTGATTGAAAGGAGTGCCGTTAAGCCGTGAGACTTCCCTTGCAAGCAGCCAGTAAACAAGAGAAAGGGCTTTTCTACCTTTGTTGTTTGTGGGGATTACAAGATCCACATTTGAAGTCAGGTTGTTGGTATCACAGAGTGCTACAATAGGTACCCCTATACTGGAAGCTTCCTTCAGAACCTGGGCATCGCCTGCAGGATCGGTTACGATTACAACATCAGGCTCAAAGAAACCATGGATCTGAGGGTTTGTAAGCAAGCCGGGGATAAACCTTCCAAGCATTGCTTTGGTACCGAGTGCTCTGGAGAACATCCTTGCAGGATGCTGCCCGTACTGCCTTGAGGAAACCACAAGAATTCTTGAGGGATCGTAATGAGACAATAATTTTGATGCAACTCTGATTCTTTCGTCTGTTGACTGGATGTCAAGCACATATAATCCGTCAGTTCTGACCCTGTATACGAAACGCATCATATCCTGGGTCTTTTGCTGAGTACCTATGTGAACACCTGCTGCCAGGTATTCGTCAATGGACACAAGGGATGTGGAACCTTCCTTATCAGGAACTGCTTCACCCTCGGTTTCAGGTACAGGTCCGGTTGTTGCTGCGGCTTCCTTTTCAGGTGCAGGTTTTGCTTCAGCCGCGACATTTTCTTCAGGCACAGGCTGTGCTTCGTTTTCCTCCTGCCCTGTTTGCTCAATTTCCTCCATAAAGTCACCTCATAATATAGAATCAACAATAAAACACATTCGATATCTGAAAATGTATCCCACTGCGTTTTCAACTGATTTTACGTTTAACCGTGATAGGAATAACTCCGGCCTTTAACTCTTCAATAGCGACACCGAGAGGATCCAGCCGCCCGTCGTCTTCAACAAGGACAGGAGCTCCCATTGCAATCTGCAATGATCTTGCACCTACAATTCGTGCCCGCTCAAACCGGGTATACTTTTCCTTGACCAACTGATCACCCTTAAACTTAAAAACGCTCCGATGAATTCCGATAATTGAAAATCATGATAAGTTTGATATTTTACAGTACATGCCTTAAACCAGCACCCTGGAAATAGGGAAATGGGACCGCTGAGATTCGAACTCAGGTTCCGGCGTCCCGAACGCCGAAGGATGGACCAAGCTACCCTACGGTCCCTTACTGGTACGGCGAAAGCACATCAACGAGCTCAACATGGCTTAGTATCATTCTGCGGCAGCAGTAGCGGGTGATCCCGAGATCATCCAGCACCGCAGCAGCATCTTCGCCATCACCGACACGTCTTTTATACTCATCCCAATAGTTTGAGATTACTTTTCCACATGAGAAACATCGGACTGGGATCATAGTCTTACCTGTAAGATTTCTGGTATTTAGCCCTTGCTCCAGGTCCACCAAAGTTCTTTGACTCTTTCTGCCTGGAATCGCTTACAAGTAGATTGCGGTCATAGCTTGCGAAGTTATCTCTGATGATTGTGTCATTTGTCCATTCCACAATACCTCTGGCAACTGCGGTTCTTACCGCGTTAGCCTGCCCGATAATCCCGCCGCCCCGGACGTCTACATTAATATCAAGCCCGGAGACCACTTCATCTCCTGCGATCAGCAGAGGTTCTGAGATCTTCATCATTATAAGCTCTGGAGTATATAGCTCGAGCGGAATTTTGTTGATCCTGACCTTACCGGTCCCTTTAGTGACTGTTGCACGTGCAGTTGCAGTCTTGTGCTTTCCAGATGAATTAACTACTTTGACCATGAGGACTCACCCTTTAGAACTTTGAACCCATTTTCTGGCTCACTTCACCAAGCTCAATATATTTACTGGAGCTTAAAAGCCTCATATCGGCATCTGCAATAGTGATTGTTTCAGCGCCCTTGAGTTCATAGGGGACACCTACATAGACTTTGAGCCTGGACATTGCGTCCCTGCCTCTTGTTTTCTTATAGGGCAGCATTCCACGGATAGTCCTCTTAAGAATGCGGTCCGGACGTTTCGGGAAGTAAGGCCCGAATTCCGTAGCTCCTCTTTCCCGGGTTTCCCGGTAATCTTTGAGGGTGGTAGCCCTTGAGCCAGAAATTACGGCTTTTTCAGCATTTATAATATAAATCTTTTCGTCTCCTGAAAGCAACTGTTTTGCAACCGTACTTGCAAGACGCCCCAGAATAAGCCCATTTGCATCGATAACCGTCATCTTCGACACCTCAGCGGAATATCCGGATACCGGACCCTTTCGGATTTGCTTCCATTATCTCTTCGAGACTCAGGCACTTGCCACCTGCTCCAGTGATCTTTTCAACGGCAGAGTCACTGAAGGTCAGAGCTGCAACAGTTACAGAGTGGTCAAGGAGACCTGCGCCCAGAACTTTTCCCGGAATAAGCAACACATCATCCTGTGCAGTGTGCCTGTTGATCTTACTTATATTCACAGCCGCATAGTTTCTGGACGGCATCTCAAGACGTTTCGCAATATCCTTCCAGATGGGGGCAATGTTTGCATTTGCCCCATCTTTCAGGGTAAGAATCAGAGAAACGATTCTTGGATTTGTTTTTCTTGTCAGTTTTACCAGTGATTTTTTACCCAATGTATGTTCCTCCGCAAGATTTGCTCAATCTCACTCACGCGGAAAAAAATTCCCTATCGCGTTCGAACATCGCTATAAATGCCTCTGCGGGAATTACTCCCGAAAACGGCAAATTAAAGAACAAGCGATTAGTCGGAATTGGTATGATGTGAATAACATTTCTAGTACATAAAGATTATGTGCATCCGTAGTTTTCAACTAGCTAAAATCCATATACTAAAAATATTTATTTCTTCTCCATCTACTCGTACTTCGTAATGCTCCGGAATTAAAGCTATGATGGCATGTGTCCCATTACAAACAGCAAGTGCACTTGTACAGGTCCGGTGTAATCTGCTTACTGAAAACCAGTATTTTTGTTTATTATTTATTAGAGGGCAAATCCCGGAAGAGATTGATATAATGAGGACATATTAAGAAAGAAGTCCTATTTTTATAATATTAAACGAATTACCCCACCAGGGGAATGATCAATTAGGGGAGCAGGCGATCTCGCGCTGAGCCTGCATTTTATGCGCGAACAGGCAGTAACTAGACTCTCAAAACTGATGACGATCGGGCCTGATCGATGTAGTGAGTAAGTAAACTCAACCAGGTGGTGCTACTATGCCGACAGTTATTCAATATCTTCTTGATAGATTAAAGCAGCTGGGTATAAGAGACATTTTCGGCGTGCCAGGAGACTTTGCGTTTCCTATAAACAATGCCATATGTGATGATAAGGAACTTCGCTGGATAGGTTGCTGCAACGAGCTGAATGCCGCATATGCTGCTGACGGCTACGCTCGTATTAACCGTATGTCAGCACTGTGCACTACTTTCGGAGTAGGTGAACTCTCCACACTATGCGGTATGGCTGGCTCTTACGCAGAACACAATCCGGTATTCCATATTGTCGGAATGCCGAAGATGCAGGTACAGAAGAAACATGCCATACTGCACCACTCACTGGGCGACGGAGAAGCCAGCATATTTATGGAAATGGCTACCTTAGTTGTATGCGCGAGCACAATGCTTACTCCGGAAAACTGCGTTGAAGAAGTCGAGCGTGTCATTGACGCAGCACTGGAGAACCGCCAGCCTGTTTACATTGCAATACCTCATGACTACGTGCATGCAAACATTTCATCCCTTGCGGCACCGGCAAGAATGCCTTTAAAAAGTGACCCTGCGACTCTTGAGGAGGTGGTCTCAATTATTTCAGGCAAGCTCTCAAATGCAAAACAAGCCTGTATTATGCCGGGTTTTCTTGTTGACCGTTTTGGCCTCAAGGATCTGACTCTGGCTGTTATTAATGCTTCGGGCTTGCCTTATGCTACTATGGCGCTGGATAAGTCAATTCTTGATGAAACCAATCCGTCCTACATGGGGTTATACATGGGACAGCTTATCAACCCTGAAATTAAGGAATTTGTGGAGTCCTGCGACTGCATACTTGCCATAGGCACTATCCTGTCCGATATTAATATGGGCATGTTCACTGCAAACCTGGATAAGTCCCGGATTATCAATATTATGCCTTTCAGTGTCCATATAGGAAACACTGATTATATCAATGTAAGAATGCTTGATGTACTGGATGAACTTGCCAGAAGGCTCAATAAGCGCACAGATATCAAGGGACCTGTAGCAAAGCGTCCCGTAGCTCCGGAGGTAAATGCCGGAGACCCGATAACAGCTGACTATTTATACGCGAAATACGCCGAATTTTTTAAGCCCGATGACATAGTCGTAGTTGACTCAACCTCATCCTTCTACGGGTTACTGCCTTTACCTTTACCGAATGGAGTTAAGTTCCAGATCCAGATGCTCTGGGGAGCTATAGGCTGGGCTACCCCGGCTTCTTTTGGCACCGCACTGGCTGCACCTGACCGGCGAGTAATCCTCATAACAGGCGAAGGGTCACACCAGATGACAGCTCAGGAGATCAGCCAGTTTTACCGATACGATCTAAAGCCTATTATTTTCGTGCTGAATAATCACGGCTACCTGATAGAAAAAATGCTATCTAAAAAATTAGATTACTGCTACAATGACATTCCGGAATGGAAATACCATAAGTTACCAGAGGTACTTGGTTGTAATAACTGGATTACAAGAAAAGCCACTACCTGCGGTGACCTTGATAAGGTTATGAGAGAGCTGGATACTGCCAAAACCGGTGCATATATAGAAATAGTTACGCCAGAACTCTCGGCTCCCCAGCTTATGGAGGCAGCTCATAAAAACCTGTAAAGGCTGTAAATCAAACCATTATTTGGTAAATTAATAATTAAGGGGATTATAAGAATGTTGTCCGGCAGGGCAACTTTAATCTTTACTTTCTCTTACTTTATCCTGGATGCTTAAAAAGCTGCGATCTCACTCCCATCTTATTTATTCATCTAAAGAATTTTATTAAATAGAGATGCCGAGAACAGACCTGGCAACCTTCCCGAAAACCGCCTCGATATCGCATCCGTATTTTTTTGCTACAATAAGTGCTACTATTCGGATATCCACAAGATAGGATAGCCTGTCCTGCATGGAATTAATCTCGGAGACGAGTCTCTGCCGGTTTACCCCGGTATCTGCGGAGATATATTCGAGAACTTGCTCAAAAGAAATCTCTTCTTTCACTGACTTTTTTCCTCTGGAACTTTTCTGGTTTTCAAGAAAATCTTCCGATGGCTTGAAAGCATGTGGAAGCCGGATACTTTCCACATCGAAGCATGGCACAAGAATTCCGGCTTTAAGGGAGAGAACGCCTGCTTCAAGAGCTTTTTCCTTTACCTTTGAGGCAATTTTCGGGGAAAACCATTTCAGGTCAAAAGCCAGGGAATACTCAAAATCTTTTTCTGAAAGGGAAGATGCAAGTGTTTTTTTAAACGGAACGGAAACTACTCGTTTAAGTTCTTCCATTAACTAACCCCTTAAAATTGATATTGGTAAGAAGTTGTTTTATCCTGAAATAATTTCGCTTCGAAACTCTTTTCCTCTTGTCCATATTTTCACAACACAAAAAGCCTTATCCCAATTCTGAATTTCGCTTCTATTAGCAATCTGTTCCAGATATGCTCATATAAAATAATTCCGGCTAAATCATCTAACTGTCAGAGATAAAGTAATAATTTCAAACTCAAAATTAGTTAAAATCGAATTGTTTAAAAGATTACAAAAAACTTTTAAAGAATTAATTAAAATAGTTTATAGGGTTTGGAAGTAATTTTCCCAATACACCCTAAACTCTATAAATCTACCCAAGATGCATGGATTATGTTAGCTTTGCTTTTATTTAAGCTTGCCTGATTCTGCCTCCTGGGGTTAAAATCATTAGGAGTGAAACAGATGATTAAGATCAAAATTACAATAAGCATACTTTTTTTGGCAATGCTAGTTAGTATGGCGTTGATACCATCAGCAATGGCCTCCACAGAAGAACAGCAAACCAGCCTAACTAAAGATGCTGCTCAGTTAAAAATTGAGGCTTTAGAGGCCAAACTGGGAGAAGAAGGAATGGAGGAAGTTGCAGATTACTTAGAACTGCAAACCTCTTTGCCGGATGTCGTTAAGGCGATGCCTTATAGAGCGCTTGCTTTTGCTGGCACTCAGGAGGAAAGTAGGTCTATCACCTTCAAGTACATTGATGGTTTTAATGTCTCTGAGGAGGAGAAAGACAGATATAAAGCTGGTATCAAAGATATCTGGGATAGGTATCCAGATAAGATCACCAAAGACGACTATGAATTTATGAGTGAGATTGGTCCTATGCTAGTCAATGAGTCTTTGAAAAGTTATAAGCTTGTCTCCGTGATGTGGCTTTCTACCCCACATCAGGACTATGCTTACTATGCTTGCGATGGATCTTCCTATAGGAATTATGCTAAAAATGCAGCCGACGACCCAGATAATGGTGTGATGGACCCGGAACCATTCTATAGATATTATAATCACTATGAAGATGGGTTGCTACATATTGGAGGAGCACCTGGTAGGTGCGATGAGTTTGCGGATTCTGCCATTTCTGCAGTGAATAATGGAGATTGGGCTACTGCACATCAGAGATTTGGTTACTCAAGTCATTATCTAACTGATCCAGGTATCCCGTTCCATAGCGCTGGAGTAATCCGACAGGGTGATCAGTACATTTGGGATTCTTATGAAAACACATACCATAGCATCTATGAGAATTATGTGAAAAGCAATTGGACTTCAGGATATAAGTTTAAAGATTATGTGCAATATAATACTCAGTCAATAACTGTGAATGATCCTGAAGAAGCGGTTGAAGACAACGCTGAGCATAGTAGCCAGTATTTTGACTATATCTGGACCGAGATGTACGAAGACCCTCAAAATTTTGGCTCAGATATCTACGTAGCTTACTATACTGCCCAGTGTGTCCAAATGTGCGCAAGATATACCCATGGATTATATGATTATATAATGTGAGGAAAAGGTAATTTAAATGAAGTTTAGATTTAAGGAGGTGCCATGGGAGGCATCTCTTTTCTTTATTGGTTGGATTTGGCTTGGTTTGTCAATGTTTGGAATGACTTTAGTTAACATGTTTGTACCAGAGCTGAATTTATATCATCTTGTTGTAGGTATGATATATCTGTTTCCAATGACAGTTATTGGATTTAAGACTATAAAGAACAGGAATATCACTGGTCTGCCTTTGTTTATTTGTTCTGGAATAGTCGGAGTTTGGGCAATTCTCTTGCACATGAAAATGAATTTAGGACGTGATTACGAGTTTTTTCATGGTCAGATTCAAGAAACAGTTATGTTGATATTATTATTGGTAGCTGTACCATTAAGTTACTATATATTTGCTCGCTCAGTAGGATGCAAAGACACACGAAACATGAAAGTTCTTAAAATATTCCCTGTAGTAGCTTTTTTCATAATAATTATTATTGAGTTATTAGGGATTAGCTACTACGGCATGGTCAATTCTGTTTTGTTGTTTTCTTTCTTATTATTAATAGGGCCTTTATTGGGGGGATTGTACATATCGGAGATTGTGCCGAGCATCTAATTTGTTATATCCTGAAGTGATTCCTCAGTTTAAAAATTATTGCATTGTTTGATGTATAATACACTATCGGATGACTCAAAAGTTTAATCATTGAGGGAAATTCATTTCTATCTAGAGATGTGAAACGACCACATAGCATGAAATAAATTTGAAGTAGAAGTAAAAATAGTGAGTTCCCTGTATTCGATTTACACCATATATAAAAAATTAAAAAAAGTGAAATAATTTTGGGATAAAACAAAATCTAAGATAATAGAATTTAAGATAAATGAAAATAAAGAAATTTAAAGTAAAGACTACAAAATTAGAATCTCCGGCGCGGAATACTCACCTTAAACTTTCGCCGGAGTAAAGCCTTCCTGAAATTGGAAATTAGAGAGTTACAAGTCTGGCATCGAGTATTCCATCAACTTTCCGGACTTCCTCAAGGATCGGGTCAGAAACTTCAGTGTCTACGTTAAGAACCATCATGGTCACGCCTCCGATTTCTGCCCTGCCTACCTGCATGCCTGAAATATTGATATCGTTTTTACCAAGCACGAGGCAGCATGGTCCGATAACATTGGGCCTGTTAATGTGCTTGGCAAATATCATATGGCCTGCAGGGAAGATATCTACCCTGTCGTCATCGACTGCAACGATCTTTGGTTCGTCCCCGACAACAGTGCCTGCAACCAGTTTAGCCTGCCCGTTGCTGCTAAGCCTGATACTGATAGTTGAAGAGTATTCCTCGGAAGATTCGGATTTGCTCTCCACGACTGCAATCTTTCTGGATTTTGCAAGGGTAGGGGCATTGACATAGTTCACTCCGGAACCGAGAGCCATTTCAAGCAGCCCTTTAAGTGCAGAAACTGTAAGGGGTCTTGTATCCTTTCCGGAAATCTCCCCGTTATATCCGATTTCTACCTTTTCGTAATTTCCGTTTACGAGTTGCCCTGCAATCTTGCCCATAATCTCAGCAAGCCTGATGTAAGGGGCAAGAATTGCCATAGCTTCCGGCTTTACCGAGGGAATATTGATTGCGTTCTTTGCAAGCCCGCCTGTAAGGACGGATACTACTTCCTTTGCAATGTCGATTGCCACATTAACCTGGGCTTCCTGAGTGGAGGCTCCAAGATGAGGAGTAACTACGACGTTGTCATAGTTCAGAATAGGGCTGTTAAATGGAGGTTCCTCGACGAAAACATCTATTGCTGCGCCGCCCACTCTTCCGCTTTCAAGAGCTTTCGCCAGGGCATCTTCGCTAATAATGCCGCCGCGGGCGCAGTTGATAATTCTGACGCCGGGTTTCATCAGGGCAAACTGTTCCTCATCAAGAATATTTCTGGTTTCTTTGATGAGGGGAGTGTGCACTGTAATATAGTCGGCTTCTTTAGCGATTTCGTTAACTGTAGCCAGCTTAACTCCAAGCTCTACAGCCCGTTTTTCGGAAATAAAAGGATCATACCCCATGAGGTTCATTTCAAGCCCTGAAGCTCTTTTTGCAACTTCGGAACCGATTCTTCCGAGCCCTATAACTCCCAGGGTCTTGCCTTTGACCTCAACGCCCGTGAATTTACTGCGTTTCCATTCTCTGGCTTTCAGGGAAGCATTTGCCTGCGGGATGTTCCTGGACATTGCCATCATCATGGCAATTGTGTGCTCTGCTGCCGAAATCATATTGCCTTCGGGAGCGTTCGTCACAATAATGCCTTTTTTAGTAGCTGCATCCACATCAACGTTGTCAACTCCGACCCCGGCTCTCCCGATAACTTTCAGGTTGTCGGCAGCCTCGATAATCTTCTGAGTGACCTGGGTGCCGCTGCGTATTACAAGAGCATCGTAATCCTTGATTTTTTTCACCAGCTCATCTTCCGAAAGCCCGGTGGAAACGTCAACCATAAAGTGTTCTTTTAGAATCTCCAATCCTTCATTGGAGAGTGAGTCGCTGACCAATACTTTCATGTCAATTTCTCCAGATAAATACGATAAGCATGAGATTTTAAATTTTAATAGAGAATACCAATCAACCTGATTACACTTAAGCATTATCACACATATTCTGAGGCAAACCTGCTCGTTTTGTTCCTATTAAGGTTCCTTTCCCGTACGATTATCCTACCAGCCTTATTATTCCTATCTTAGGTTCGTAACATTGTCCGCCTGCAAGCAGCGCATGGATGACCTCTTCTACAACCTGCTCAGGAATTCCCCTGGAAACTGCGGCGTCCATAAAAGCTGCGTAATCGACTCCTTTGTTACCACCCATTTCCCTGAGCAATTCGAGCACAAATTCCTTCTGGTCAGTTTTGGCGCCTGTACCTCCGTCTAAATCCAGAGATTTGAGCCCTTCCTTTATGGAATCCCTAAGTAGTTTTACGAACTCCTGAGGAGCACGCTCCCTTTCAAGCGCTATGGAGATCCCTTCAGCAAGCTCGGAAGAAATGCCTTTATCGACAAGGTATTCCCGAACTTCTTCTCCATGATACCCGCTGGCAAGAGCATCCGAAAAGGCTTCAAGCCTTTCAACGGTCTGTTCTGCGGTATCCACAACCCATCTGTTGCGGATTTCCTCATCCACAACATTTGCCTCTTCAGCGCGAATAGAAACAAAAACCGAATCAGGCTCGGGTTCGTAGATTCTGGCTTTTCCTGTAAGAGCGATGAAGGCAGGAACCTGCACCGTTGAAAAGAAAATCGAAGCGTCAGGCTGGTACTGCCCTGCGTATACTGTAAAAGCCCCGGTCGGATCAACTATCCTGGCTTTCCACATCTCGCCCTGCGTTCCGATATTGTCAAGTTCCGTAACTACTCCAACCACGAAAACACGATTAAGAATGAGCCCAAGCGGGCTAATAAGCAGGTTCGGAACTTTCGAATCCGCAGCTTCCGGGTCAGACCGGGCGGATTTTTCTAGTTCTCTGCAGGCTTCGAATTCTTTTGCAAAAATCCGCTTCGCAATCTCTCGTTTAAGCAAGATTGATTCCCCCATTGGAAATCTCTGAACACGCGTCATGTCCATTCTCTTCATCCGGTCCGAGCCTGCGAAGCAGTTCTACTACCCTGACTGCAAGGTCATCTTCAGGTACCCAGGCTTTTTCAGCTACAAAAGAAATCCCGTATTCGCCTTTTGAAGCGTTGCCGCGTACTGCAAGATAACGACCTGTAAGAAAGCGCCTTAAATCTTCATAAACTGCATCTTTAGAGACATCAGAGAACATCAGCTGTTCAGCTTCCTCAAGGGTTTTTCCATAGATAATTTCGGCAAGCTCCCTTGGAAACATAACTGACATGGAACCTGTTCCGTCATCCAGTATGGCTTTGATCCGCATATCTCTTATGCCTTCGACCTTGCCATGCACCCGGCAATTTCCTCTCTGGATTACACGGCCGCATTCGGGGCAGCGGGATATAATGCCTGAGCCTGGCCTGACTGAAACAACATTGCCTGCCGCAGCCACGTCAAACATGCTCTCTCTTGATCCGATTTTCTCTATTCGGATGGGCACAGGATCCCTTGCTGCGGACTCGAAGGTAAATGCAAGTTTTGCGGCATCTTCAGGCTCGACTGAAGAAACTTTTGTGCTGCTCAGGACATTGACCGACGGCATTCCTCTGAACATCCGGACCTGAGCTCCCTCAATTCGGATTATACTTCCTATGTCAATCCCGGGCAGTTCAATCCAGGCTGTAAATGGCAGCCTGCCGGTCTCATCCGCAAGTACGCCTGAGATCACTCTGGACTGGCGTCCTTTTGCAAGCACTTCCCTGTGAGAGAGCTGAAGTACGCAGGCAACGATATCTATGGAAAAATCTGCAGCTCCTATTTCTATTAACTTTTTTGCCTGGCTTCCTGAAAGTTCGGAGATAGGAGGTAGCGCAGAATCAGAAACTTTTGACACAAGAGTCTGTTCCCCTATAGAAAGCCTGATCCTGTTCTGCCAGATGCGGGTATAGGCGTTTTTAATATTGATCACATCCCCGATCGAACCTGGCAGTTCTTTCCAGGAAGAAAAAAGGACGGATCCGGTCTCATCCGCAAGAACTCCTGTGTAAAGCCTGGAAGGACCTTCCTTACCCCCTTCCGGCGGGCGGATTGATTTCTCCCCAAGGTCCAGGATCCTGCCTGTGAGTTCGAAATTCTTAAGGTTAGCAGACAGATCTTTTATTTTTAGAACTTTCCTTTTCCCTCCGAACTTGCGGAGAATACTCTCTTTTGCAACATCAGGCGGCACGCGAAAAGCAATGAGTTTCTCAAACTCTGCCCGGATGCCAGTATTTTCAATGTCTCCAAGCGCCCTGGTTAACTCTTCAAGGTGGGGCGCAAACTTCTCATCCATTTTTAGGCCTCCATTCGAGAAATAACAATACGATAAAATTTGGAGTATATCGGATTCTACAGTATTTAAGCTTTAACTGAAAATTAATTTCCTTTATCGTAGAGGATAGTGAACTATTATTTAAGGATAGCTGTTTAGAATTTTTGATTTCCAAAAGTATATTAGTTTCGGGAGAAAATCTCTTTCCTGACAAAGTATTGAGGAAATTTTTACTAAATATCAATAATAAGCCTCATAAAGAGAGATTTTGTTTTTCTAAAAAATTAAGACCTGATTAAAGGTAATGGGAACTTAAAAAAGCTAAGGGAGAACTAATATGAGAGGAACAGAAGGAAAGTATTCGAGAGTTTTTGAGCTGACAGCACTTGCGATTATTCTTGCAGTTCTCTTCACCTGCACGGCTGTCTCTGCCTCCAATTTGAAAGTAAGTTCAGCTCTAGAAGGGGATTATATCTCTATCCAGGCTGCAGTAGATGCCGCAGAAGCCGGAGACACGATTTTTGTAAGCCCCGGAACGTATGTTGAGAACCTTAAAATAAATAAAGAGGTTCGGATCTGGTCAGACTCAAGAAAGCCAGAAGAAACAGTCATAAAAGCAGCCAATCCTTTGGAAAGCACTGTTGAAATCAGCGTGGACCGGGCATCTTTCAGCGGATTTAGCATCGAAGGTTCGGAGAAAGCAGGAATCCTGCTCACAGGGGTTAAAAGCTGTTATGTCAATAACAACAGGGTCCTTGGAGCCGAATACGGTATTCTCCTCAATGGTTCCGAGAGAAATACCATAAGCAACAACCTCATCACTTTTAATGAAAAGGGAATAAAGCTTGAAAGCTCAAACTCAAACGACATCCTGGACAACGTAATTGCCTATAATTACGGTCCCGGGATCTCCCTTGAAGCGAGCAGCGGGAACTTTATCTCTAACAACTACTTCAAAAATGCCGAAAACGTTGAAGACAAAGCCGTAAATGCAGAAAATGTCTGGCAGAGCCCGCTCGTAACAAGACAAAATATCGTCCGGGGTCCTTATATTGCCGGAAATTTCTGGGCTGACCCTGAAGGCAAAGGCTTCAGCGAGACCTGCGTGGATGAAAACAGCAACGGGATTTGCGACACCTCATATAACATCACAGGCGGAGGAATTGATAAATCCCCGCTTTTCCCGAAGGTGCCAAATGCCGTTAAAGCTCTTGAGAGCAAACTGAATCCCGGTGCTTATGAGCAGGGACTGGCTGGCAGGGAGAATGCAACCCGTCCGGAAACACCGGTAAATGAGACCGAAGGAACAGCAGAAACGGCAACTGAAAACACTACCAATGAAGAAGTTCAGGAAGAAGCTGAATCCCCTGGTCCGGGGGCTGGAATTGTTGCGGTAGCTATAGGCGCGGCTTATTTCCTGAGACGGAACAGGTAAAGAAGAAAGGATAATAAAGACGTAAAGCCGGAAGGATAGAGAAGCAATAGTAACGAATTTCATGAGAGCATGTTGAAATAAAATTAGAAAAAATCAAAAAAGTTGAAAGAAAACTATAGATCTCCGAAAAGGATAGTGGGACATCCCACTATCCTTAACCTGATTTTCTTATTCCCTTTTCATCTTAAAAATTCATTATTTTGCCACAAAATATCCTTACATTGTTTTAGTGCTGCTGCATTCTGCGTTCTTTACTGTCAAGCTGACAGTACATCTCCTGTTTTACTGTAGTTTGCGCTCCTGTCAGTAAACTGAACTTTCAGTGGAGCTTTTCCTGATCATGGAGAAGCTGAAAATGCAGCAACACGTGGTTTTGGTTCTGCTTTTTAAATAGTGCGAATGTAAATGTCGGACTCTCCATTGCGAGTACTGGCGTATACTATCCTGTTATCATAAATAGCCGGCTGGTATGCTAACTCAGCAGGACTAATTTTCATTTTCTGATTAGTGGAAATATCGTACATGAAGATTCCATGATTTACCCATCCGTCATCCTCACCACCATCGTCCTGCCACACTATCCTGTTCTCATAGATAGCTGGAGCTGCCTGCTTATCTGGGCTGCTGGTGATCTGAGTTTCCCTGGAGGTGGAAAGATCATATATATAGACATCAGTGTTTCCGTCGCGAGTACTGGAGTATACTATCCTGTTACCGTAAATAGCAGGCTCGTATGCTAACTCAGTAGGACTAATTCTCATTTTTTTACTGGTGGAAATGTCGTGCATGAAGATGCCATGATTTATGTACCCGTCATCCTCCCCACCATCATCCTGCCAAACTACCCTGTTCTCATAAATAACAGGATTTGTCTGAGCATCCGGACTGGAAGTAATCTGAGCTTCCTTGGAGGTCGAAAGATCATACATATAGACATCAGTGTTTCCATTGCGAGTACTGGAGTATACTATCCTGTTACCGTAAATAGCGGGATCATATGCCAATTCAGTCGGACTAATTCTCATTTTCTTATTGGTGGAAATATCGTACATGAAGATACCATGATTTACCCATCCGTCATCTTCACCACCATCATCCTGCCACACTACCCTGTTACCATAGATAGCAGGATGCGTCTGAGCATCTGGACTGCTGGTTATCTGAGTTTCTTTTTCAGTGGTACGATCGTACATGTAGATATCTGCGTTTCCACTGCGATAATCTTCCCATACTAACCTATCACCGTAAATGGCAGGATTGTATGCCGAACCACTGATAGTGACCTGAGTTTCGTTGCTGTCATCCGTGTTATTGTCATCAACAGGCGGCTCTTCAGTCCAGGTAATGGTAGCCATGTAAATGTCGTTGTTTCCATTACGAGATTCTTCCCAAACAATTCTGTCACCGTAGATTGCCGGAGCGACTGCAGATCCGCTAGTGGTGATTTGAGCTTCTCTCCTGGCGGCGAGATCATAAACGTAGATATTATCATCCCCATTGCGAGCATCGGTGTATACTATTCTATCACCATGGGACTCGGGACTACTAGCTGATCCGCTGGTGGTAATCTGAGTTTCCTTCTCAGTAGAGAGATCATACATGTGTATATTAGAGATTGGATCTGCATCAGGATTATCTTGACGTCCATCATCCCATACTAGTTTGTCACCGTATATTCTAGCATAGCCTCCTGCGCCAATATCGAGCATGGTGTCGAGATCATATATGTAAATCTCTGTTCCAGATGCATCCCCCCATACTATCTTGTTCCCATAGATATCAGGCATTTCTGCGAATCCGCTCGTGCTGATCTTTGTCTCCTTCTCTGTAGAAAGATCATACATGTAAATATCAGAACCTCCACTATAATCTCCCCACACTATTTTGTCCTCGTAAATTGCAGGGTAATGAGCTGATCCACTGGTGCTGATCTGAGTTTCTTTCTCAGTGGAAATATCGTACATGTATATCCGGTCACCCTGCCATACTACTCTGTCTCCGTAGATATCAGGAAAATGTGCTGATCCGTTGGTGGTGATCTGAGTCTCCCTTTTAGTGGAGAGATCGTACATGTATATATCTGAGTTTCCGTTGCGATCATCCTGCCACACAATTCTATCACCATAGATATGTGGATCACTAGCTGATCCACTGGTAGTGATTTGAGTCTCAGTGATAGTGGGTGAAACGCTTTCCGCAGTAACTGCCGATGCTGTACAGGCAACCAAAAACAAGACGAAGGCTATTAAAAGTAAGTTCGCCCTATAAAATGTGTTCATTTTCTTCACTATATTCATCTCTATTTTAAACTCAGGAAAATTAATTCAATTACCACGAATTTAGGCGGTATACTTAACTTTTTTCTTTTAACTTTCATATTTATAAAAGTTGAATTTATTGGATGGCTTATATGCAAGATTGACTTTACGCAATTGAATATTTCCAGAAGTAAAAAATCTTTATTAGAAAAATAAAGTAAATATGTAAAAGGAAAATTTTCAGTATCTCTTATAAATTCAAAAAAGTGTTACCAACGCGTTTAAAAGTCCGTAATAATAGTCAGCAAACGACTTTGGGCTTTTCAAACTCACTTGATCCTCAAGTTCACTTGAATATCTTAAATTAATGAGTCCCCACTTCCCTTTATCTTCAACATTTTATACGCTTTGGTTCTGCGTTTTAAATAGTGCCCATATAAACATCGTCGGCTCCCCAATCAACTGAATATCCCCATACTATTTTATTACCGTAAATAACTGGATTGGATGTATGTCCACTGCTACTAATTCTCATTTTCTTATTTGTGGAAATATCGTGCATGAAAATACCATGATTTTCCCACCCATCATCCTCTCCACCAGTATCCACCCATACTATCCTGTTACCGTAAATAGCAGGATGCGTCTGAGTATCTGGACTGGAAGTAATCTGAGTTTCTTTTTTTGTGGAGAGATCATATATATAAATATCAGTGTTTCCATTGCGAGTACTGGCGTATACTATCCTGTTACTGTAAATTGCAGGATAGTATGCTAATTCAGTCGGACTAATTCTCATTTTTTTATTGGTAGAAATATCGTACATGAAGATGCCATGATTTACCCAACCATCATCCTCCCCCCCATCGTCCTGCCACACTACCCTGTTACCATAGATAGCGGGATATGTCTGAGCATCTGGACTGGA
Source organism: Methanosarcina sp. MSH10X1 (assembly GCF_004099695.1). GTDB lineage: Archaea > Halobacteriota > Methanosarcinia > Methanosarcinales > Methanosarcinaceae > Methanosarcina. Next base: position 338,266 of record NZ_SCHL01000002.1, read on the forward strand.
AGTAATCTGAGTTTCCTTTTTAGTTAAGAGATCATACATGTAGACATCAATGTTTCCATTGCGATCACTGGAGTATACTATCCTGTTACCATAGATTACAGGATTCTCCGCATATCCACTAATGTTTATTTGAGTTTCCTTTTTAGTGGAAATACTACATATGCAAATTTCCGGATCTCCATAGCTAGAGTATACTATCCTATCACCATAAATGGCAGGGTTTCCGTCTGTCTGTTCAGTGTTGGTTATTTGAGTTTCCGTTTTAGTGGAAAGATCATACATGTAGATATCAGTTTTTTCATTGCGGTTATCCTGCCATACTATCTTGTCACCATAGATAGCAGGATTGTATGCGAATCCGCTGGTACTTATATATGTTTCAGTAACAGCAGGTGAAACGCTTTCCGCAGTAACTGCCGATGCTGTACAGGCAACCAAAAACAAGACTAAAGCTATTGAAATTAAGCTTACCCTATAAATTGTCTTTATTTTCTTCACTATACTCATCTCTAAGTTTTAAACTAAACAATTTAATTCAATTATTAAGGTCTTAGAAACTATAGTTAAATTTTTATTTTTAATATCTAAATATATAAAAATAAATTCAATGATGTTCATAAGATCAATTATCTTTTAAATATTAGAAAGGTTAAGGAATAATTGGTTCTCACTATGAAAATGGGGAAAAGACATTTTTAAGGTGTCAGATAAGTTCAAAAAAGAATTAATGAAACGATACGGAAGCTCTGAATAATAATTGTCAAGCTGACATGTACTTTCTTTTTTACGGTATATCTGTGCAGGATTCTTAATGTTGCTCCCTGTGTGAAGAAGTAGGCAGGAAGAATTGAAAGATCTGGATGGGAGCTTATGTGATCTTTCAAACTCCGGTATCTTTGAGTTTTCTTCCTGAAATTCGGATTTTCTGTTATGCTTCACTCTTTTATAGTCAGCATCGGACGCTGGTTTTCGTCTTCCGTCTCGCTACTGTAGAATGCTACGTAATCTGCATTTTCGGTACGAGTTTTTATCAGGAATCCTGTGTTCTCATATTCGCCACTGATATACTCTTTTACGAGATCGGTTACGTTCAGCTCGTAGTACCTGTTATCCGGCATATCGCTTCCGTTCAGAGTTATTGTAGCGTATGGTGCATCTCCCTGAGAGACATTATTCCTATCAAACCAGTCTCCACCGGGCTGTGTCCATGCCACCCCATTATCCCTGCTGTTCCAGGTTACACTTTCAGGGTTCCAGTCTGCAGCTGGTCTGTATATCTCTATAACCGTATCTTCTGGTCTTTCCAGTTCCGGGTAGTGCCAGTAGAGAGACAGAGTTGCACTGCTAATATTCTCAGCATCGTTATATTCATTCAGGTCAAACAGAAGCAGGTTTCTGTACTTTCCTATTCCAGGCCTGTCTCCAATGTCAATATATTCTTTGTCTTGATACACCGTATCAGGAGCGGCTTCCTTGAGTCTGTTGTCAATGACAGTGCCTGCAATATTCTCTTCTGTAAATGATGTGTTATCAGTTCCAGTTACCTGTTCAGAAGCATCCTCTGTAGCGGGAGTTTCATTAACTTCGGTTGTTGTAGTAGTCTCATTTACTGTTGTTGATGCTGAAGTTTCGTTAACCCCTGTTATTGCAGCAGTCTCATTGACTACTGTTGATGCAGCAGTCTCATTAACTGCTGTTGATACAGAAGTTTCATTTTCTTCTGTTTCTGTTACAGCAGTTTCATTGGCTGCTGTCTGATTACTGCTAACTGCAACTTCATTTTCTTCTATTTCTGTTACAGCAGTTTCATTAGTTGCGGTCTGAGCATCGGTTTCAGATGCAGCGCTTACGGTTGTGGTCTCCTGTGTACCCGAAGAACTGCCAAGAGAGCCGTATCCGTATCCTTTTGCTACCCAGTTCTCAACGTTGTGGTCAGATGGTCCCAGTATGTTTGTGCCTGAGCCTACCTGGACGTAAGGCGACACGTTCCACATAACGTTATCATGAACACTAATTGAACCGCTTGCGTGAACATTTCCAATGCCTGCACTGCTGCTTGATCCTTTGAAATCATGCATAATGTTGTGGTGGACATTTGCGTTTGTCAGCTTATTCTCCAGCTCAACGCAGCACCAGCCAGACCCGGCACTGCCTGTAAAGGTATTATGGTCCACTTCAATATTTGCGCAATTATCTATCCTGACACCTGTGTTGGTCTGAACCTCAACATAATTGTTATACATTCTGGAATCTTTAGTTCCGGACAGGAATGATACACCGTCGTGTCCTGAGGACTGTATTCTGCAATTATATACTTCTATTCCGGAGCTTTTACTGATTCTGACACCATCACCATACAGATATCGATCGAATAAAATGTCATGTACTTTACTGTCACTCACAGACGTGAATCTTATGCAGTTTCTATATCCTCCGTGACCTCCGTCTTTAGGTCCGGTTGCCGTACTCTGGAATTGAAGATGAGATATTTCAACGTTAGAAACGCCTGATCCGAATATGTATCCAGGTGCTCCTTCGGAGTTACAAACTGAACCGGTGGCAAAGATTATTGTATCGTCGCCTGAACCTTTCAGTACTACATTAGATTTCAAAACTATAGGTGCACTTATCTTATAAGTGCCAGCACTGAGGAGGACAACTCCAGGGTTACTTGATGTTGCTCCTGATGCTACGGAATTTATTGCATTATTAATTGCAGTCTGGGCATCTGACCCAGACGGATTTACAGTTACTGTATTCTGTGCGCCTAACGCAGCGGGTACGGTTGTTAAAATAAGGCATGTTACCAGGAACAGGGTTCCTATCTGTCTTTTTAGCATCGTATCACCTTTGGGTTGGTTGGAATTTGAGCAAATTCAAGAAATTTATATAGTTATTGTACGTTTTTCCCCAAAGCGCATACGGCTGTTAAACTAAGGCATATTGTCAGGAATAGGGTTTCCTGCTTCATTTTTAGCATCGTATCACCTTTGGGTTGGATCTTGAATTTGAGAAAACTCAAAAAACTACAGGATAATTGTGTATTTCTCCAACAGATGATACGGTTTTTAAATAAAACATGCTGTCAGGAATAGGGTTCCCGAATTCTTTTTTTAGCATTGTATCGCCTCTGGATTGGATTTAGAATTTGAGTAAACTCAAATGCTCCAGGATTTGTATACTTTATCCCAGATATTTCTCAAAATTCCATATTACGTTACTCGTAATGTTTTTCCGAACTATCTAATTAGACCGAGTCTATATCCAATATCTAATTATGCCGGGTCTATACGGTAATTCAAGATTCTAATTACGTCTGCGTAATATTTTTGAATCTATCCAATTCGGTTCTCTGCGATTTTTGTGGGGCGGACACTTTGCACACAGAGTCTCACTCTCCAATCACATTATAGGGATCAGTCATTGGAGTTGGAGCCGGAAATTAGAAGTTTTGGCTTCTATCACTTAAAATATGTTACTGACCACAGGACTTTGCTCCTTCTGGTCAATACCTCCAATTTCACTAATTGCGGCCTCTGGCCGGGTCAACCCTTTTTAAAACTTTTCATTTATCTATTATATAATTACCAGGTTGACAACTACGATTTATACCAATTATATTATAAAATATTTTTGCTTTTTTGTAGATAAATTTGGAGAGCATAATTCATGTAAAGATAGAAAGTTATTAAATAATCGGATCTGATTGAATATTTCTACTAACACCAAAAATCCAATTATCGTAAAATTCAAGTTTTCCACAATTCGGGTAGTAATACTAGCATGCTTCAAATGTGTGTTCTAAAAAAAGAAACTGATTAATTCATACTTTCTAACTGCCGGGAAAATAAAAAAGTTAACCGAAAGCAGATAAAAGAAAAAGGAAGAAAAAGGACAGTTCTCTGCTCCTTTTCTTTCCGAAAATCACTTGTGGGCGAAATAAGCCACGACTTGTTCTTTATCTACTGAATCAATTCTACAAAAACCAAAGCGTTCGAACTGCACTATTTTGTCAAGTTCGGTTGCGATTCCGTGCTCACCGATTCCATTGATATCGCCTTCGGGGCCGCGTACTTTCACATTTATTCCGTCAAGCGGAGCCCAGTGAATAATCTTTGCTTTTGCTTTTTTAAGGGCTTCAAGAGAAATATCGGAGATCTTTGCCTGTAACGGGGAAAGGGAGGTGATTTCGATATTGAGGAAATCCTTCAGGCGGATGATAGAACCTACTTCGAGCTTTTCGACATCATCCTGGCAGACAAGCACTTTATTTTCTGCCGCAATTTCCCGGAATCCTCTGGCGTGGTCAGTGGGGTGAAGCGGAACTTTAGCAACGGCAGGTTTGGCATCTATAATTCCCAGTTCTATCGGATCCCAGACAAAGAAATAACGGTTTGCAATGGGGTCTATAATTTTACGGTTTTCGGCATAGAGAGATTCCATGCTTATGCTTACGTCGGTCATCCCGACTCCCATCTCGATCATGAACTTCTTGAGGGCTTCAGCCTGGATACCACGGCGCCGGATTGCCCTGATTGTGGGAAGCCTCGGGTCATCCCAGCCGCTGTATTCCCCTGCTTCGATAGCTTTTCTCAGGGTACTCGTGCTGAATTTCCCGAACTCATGAATCTTGACCCTGCCCCAGTGAGTTGTTCTCGGGTACTTCCAGCCGAAGTATTTATAGATATAACCCTGACGTTTTTCGCTGTCTATAAGGTCTTTGCCACGGATGATATGGGTCATTCCCAGTTCGTGGTCTTCGATCGCGCCTGCAAAATCAAGAAGGGGCCAGACAACGTACTTATTCCCTATCTCTGGGCGGGGATGCGACATTTTTCTTATTCTGAAAGCTCCCCAGTCCCTCAAAGCGGGGTCTTTATGTTCTATATCGGTTTTGATCCTCAGCACTGCCTGCTGGTCTTCATATTCCCCTGCCAGCATCTTTTTCCAGTGCATAAGATTCTCCTCAGGGCTGACATCCCTGTGCGGGCAACCCTGCTTGGCATCCTTGAACTGTTTGAAGTCTCCCCCTTTACAGAAGCAAACATAAGCTTTGCCCATCTCGATAAGTTTGCTTGCGTAATCGTAATATATTGGGAAATGGTCTGAGGCATAAACCACCTGGTCGGGCACAACTCCGAGCCATTTGAAGTCATCAAGATACCAATCATATGCCTCAAGCATAGGCCTTTTTATATCAGGATCGGTATCGTCGAAACGCAGGACGAATTTTCCTTTATAAATCTTCACGTACTCGGAATTAACTACCATGCCTCTCGCACTGCCCAGGGTAGCAGGCCCATTGGGATTCGGGGCAAAGCGCATAACAACTTTGCCAATTTCTGCCCCCTCAAGGGGTTTTAAGCCTTTGTCTGGCTCTTTTTTTACATTAAGGGCTTCAATAAGCTCAGGGGCAACTTCCAATAGTTTTGACTCCCATGTTTCAGGATTCCCTTTGCTAATCTCAGCAACAATGGCTTCAAGGGCTTCCGACACTCCTTTCGGATCGGATCGGAGTTGAGGGCACTCCCCCATTACCTTACCCATTACAGCTTTGGGCTGGGGAGCTTTCCCATATTTTACAGCGTTTTGATAAGCATATTTTTCAATTGTTTTAAGGTCTTCAGGACTTAAAGTCATAGGAGTTTCTCCAAAAATAAAACTGTATTGAATGATTACAACCCTTTTCAGAAAAGGGTTATCGAAAACGATTGAACATTACGACGCATGATCACAAGCCTTTTCAAAAAAGGCTTGAGCGCAAACTTTTTCAAAAAAGTTTGATCAAAAACGCATGCTTTATCTAAACCGGCAAAGCGGCGTGATAAACCGGCGCAACGGTTTCGGATCAATGGTCGTGGGTCAACGGTTTTTGGACAGCGGTTTGCATGATAGTTTTCCAGGGAACTTGTTTCAGAGGATTTTATTTGGGAATTGATGTTTCAATTTCCCGGATGCGGGATAATTTCTCATTGATTTTCTCAAGCTCCGGTTCAAAATTTTCCAGGAATTTCGGAACAGCATCGCCGGGCACTGCGCCCTGGGCTGAGGGCTTGATAAGGTTAGCTTGCTCAAGAACCCTGAGGGAGTAGCGTACTTTATGGTTTTGCATTCCGGTAACTTCTGCAAGTTTCAGGATTCCGATAGGAGCTTCTTCAATCACTTTTTTGAGCACCAGCAGGTGGCGCTCGATAAGGTCAAGTTCAGTTCCGATATGCTCAAGCAGCATCAGACAACCTCGTTTCTAAGTGTTCCGATTCCCTGGATTTCAACTTCAACAATATCCCCGCGCTGAAGTTCTCCAACTCCGGGCGGCGTCCCTGTGGTAATAACATCTCCCACTTCCAGGGTCATGATCTCGGTGATGAATTCAATAAGATAAGGAATATCAAAAATAAGGTTTGAAGTGCTGGAAGCCTGCCTCGTTTCACCATTCACCCTGCAGGCAATCTTTGCATCCGTAATATCAAGCTCGTCAGGAAAAGCGAGATATGGACCGAAAGCTGCAAAGGTGTCAAAACTCTTTGCCCTTGTCCACTGTCCGTCTTCTTGCTGAAGATCCCGCGCTGTCACATCGTTAAAGCAGGTATAACCCGCAATTACGTCTTCGGCTTTTGAGGCTGAGATATTTTTACAGCGCTTGCCTATAACGACTGCCAGTTCGGCTTCATATTCCACTCTGGAGCTTGATGCCGGATAAATTATCTTGTCCTCATGCCCTATAACAGCTGACGGAGGCTTTAAAAAGAGAACAGGGTTTTTCGGGACTTCCATGTGCAGTTCTTCAGCATGGTCCCGGTAGTTCAGGCCGACACATACGATTTTGGAGGGAGACGCAGGTGGAAGGACGCGAAGTTCCGATAGCTCAAAGATCCCTGCGGGAGTCCCTCCCTTCGGATAGACGCGTCCATCTTCGATTTCTCCATAAAAAATCTCATCTCCTGATCTGAACCTTCCAATCATGTCTCTGTTTTCTCCTGCTTTTCGGGATGGTTTCGTCTGCTTCCCTTCATTTTTTAAAGGGATATATTCAAACTTAAATTTTAACTCTTCGCCCACTGGCGTCCCGCGTGTATCTTCCCAGCTCGGAATCAAGAAGCTGCACGCCTGAAAACACAGGCCCGTCCCTGCAAACCCTTAGTCCGGACCGGTCTATACAGCACGCCCCACAGACTCCGATCCCGCATTTGAAATAACGGTGGAGGCTGAATTCAGATTTCGCAAGAACTTTCCTGTCTTCAAGCAGCCTGAAAACCGAAGCCATCATTATTTCCGGCCCGCAGACTGCAATTCTATCATAAGCCGAAAGGTCGAGGCGGCTGAGCACATCGGTTACGAAGCCCTTTGTTCCTTTTGAGCCATCATCCGTAGAAATGTAAACATTCCCTGCTTCTGCAAAGCGCTCTTCAAAAATCAGGTCACCTTCACTCCGCGCTCCAAGAACCGTGTGCATCTCAGAGCCTGCAGCACTGGCTGCCTCAGCATAAGGAGCAAGAGGAGCGGATCCTACCCCGCCTGCAACAATAAGGGTTTTTTCTTCCTTCGAAGGCAGGGAAAAACCGACTCCAAAAGGTCCTCTTAACCCGAAAGAATCCCCTTCTTTCAATTCAAAGAGCTTTGAGGTCGCCTCGCCGACTCTCTGGACAGTTATGGAATTCTTACTTGAGAGTCCCATGGGGATCTCGTCCACGCCCCTTACCCAGACCATTACAAACTGTCCGGGCTTCATAGTCTCAAACTGATAATCGAAAAAGAAAGTCCTGACAGAAGGGGACTCTTCATTTATTTTTACTATTGTAGCATTAAGAGGAAGCATCAGACCATCTCATGGGAAAGCCCTATTAATTCTTTTACATCCGAATAGCCTTTCCTCTGAAGGAAAGTTTCGATCCCTGCACTGATTTCGGAGAATATATCAAGCCTGTCATAAACAGCAGACCCTATCTGGACAGCCGCGGCTCCTGCCATCATCATTTCTACCGCGTCCTGCCAGGAGGATATCCCGCCTACCCCTATTACAGGGATTTCCAGGGCAGTGTAGAGGTCATAAACGCATTTGACAGCTACGGGTTTTACGGCTTTTCCCGAAAGCCCGCCTGAACGGTTCCCCAGGACAGGATACCCTGACTCGATATCGATAGCCATCCCCTTTACGGTATTGATTGCAACAACTGCATCCGCACCGCCTGATTCTGCCGCATTTCCTATACACGTAATGTCCGAAACATTCGGGGTAAGCTTAACCCAGACAGGTACGTTTACCACATCTTTTACTGCGGCTGTGACGGCTTCTACCAGGCAGGGATTGGAGCCAATAGCAGCCCCGTACCCTTCGGCATGCGGGCAGCTTACATTAAGCTCGAAAGCATCGGGCTTTCCGGGGAGCAGGCCCTCGGCAACCTCCTTAAATTCGGCAGGGCTTCCGCCAAAGATGCTTGCAATCACCGGGACATCCGAATCTTTTTTTGCGGTCTCGAGTTCCTGGAGAAATCCGGGATAGGAAGGATTCGGAAGCCCCATAGCATTCAAAAATCCGCAGTCAAGCTTGATCATGCTCGGGTTAGGGTGACCGGTTTTAGGCGCGGGACCTATGGATTTGGTCACAACTGCGCCTGCTCGTCCTTGGCGTGCAACCCTGCACAGCGATGCTCCGGTCGTGCCCAGCACTCCGGCTGCAAGGATGGTAGGATTTTCCAGTTTAAGTCCGGTAAGCGTATACATAGCTGGTTCCTTTCTGGGCGGGTAATTATCAGCCGTCTAAATTGTCCGGGCCGCAAGAATTTCCGGAAAGCTGCAGGAGCGCTTCTTCAGCCAGCTTCCTGCCACCCATCTCTACAAGCCTGTGCCCGAGTTCCCTGGCCTCTTCAGGGGCCCCTAGCATGGGGATAAATTCATCTATTCTGATAGACTCCGTCCCATCAAGGGAAAGGACTTCGGCCCGGATATGGATTTCTTTTCTGTCAGGCGTAATTTCGGCGTAGGAACCCACCGGAGTGGTACAGCCCCCACCGAGTTCGGAAATCAGGATACGCTCGATTTCCGTAGCAATCCGGCTGTCAGTATGGTCAAGTCTGGAGACCGCAGCTTCAGCTTCAGTGCCCGCCCCTGTGACAACTGCAACTGTCCCCTGGTTCGGGGAGGGGCAGAAGAAATCAGGAGAAAGAATCTCTCCTTCAAGCTCCCAGCCAAGGCGCTCAAGTCCTGCTTTCGCAAGCAGGATACCATCGTACTGTCCTTCTTTTAGCTTCCTGAGCCTTGTATCGATATTACCCCTTAAGTCCTGCGTAATAAGGTCAGGTCTATAGCGTTTAATCTGGGCAGCTCTTCTCAGGGAACTGGTCCCTATAATGGACTGCTCGGGAAGCTCATCCAGCGGAGTCCCGTTATAAGTGAGCAGAATATCAAATGGGGTATCCCGCTTCAGCACGGCAGCGGTTGGAAGGGCCGGAGGACGGATAGTTGGCATATCCTTCATGGAATGGACAGCAATATCTATTTCTCCTGCAAGCATAACATCGTCCAGTTCTCTGACGAAAGCCCCGACTCCGCCTGATACTGCGTGCAGAGGCCGGTCCGTAAACCTGTCTCCACTGGTTTTTATAATTTTCAAGCTGGTTTCAACGCCCTGTGCTTTCAAAAGGCGTGCAACATTCTCGGCCTGGGCGAGCGCAAGCTGGCTGCCCCGCGTACCTATTATCATATGGAATCCTCGTTTTAAAAATGCAAGTCCGTTCAGAGATTTTTGGTATATGCTTTAAGTGTCTCTTCTATATCCTCTTCGCTGTGGGCTGCAGAGACGAAATTGGTCTCAAACTGCGAGGGAGGGAGGAAAATTCCGCTTGCGAGCATCCTGTGGAAGAAAGCAAAATAACCCTCCTTATCGCACTTCAGAACCTCCTGGTAATTGTGAGGTTCAGCCCCAAAGAAAATCTTAAACATTGAAGCAATTCCGCACACGCTGTAATCAAGCCCTTCATCCTCAACGATTTCGGCAAGTACAGCCCGTATGTAATCGCCTTTCGAATTGAGTTTTTCATGGATTTTTTCCTGTTCCAGATAGTCAAGCACTGCAATACCCGCAGCCACGGAACAGGGGCTTCCGCTGAAAGTTCCTGCCTGGTAGACAGATCCGGAGGGGGAGATCATTTCCATAATTTCCCGCCTGCCTCCAAAGACCCCTATAGGCAGCCCTCCCCCCACGATCTTTCCAAGGGTGGTCATATCAGGCACGACCCCGAAGTATTCCTGTGCACCTCCCATTGCTAACCTGAATCCGGTGATAACCTCATCGAATATGAGAAGCACATCGTTTTCCCGGGTAAGCTTCCTGAGTTCCTCCAGATATCCGGGCAGGGGAGTTATCGGGCCTATGTTCCCGAGCACAGGCTCTATTATAACAGCAGCCAGCTCGTTCCTATTCTTCTCTACAAGCCCGGTGATTGCTTCAATATCATTGTATGGAGCCTGCAGGGTATGCTTCGTGAAATCTGCAGGAATGCCCAGGGAATCAGGCTCTCCAAGCGTTGTAGCTCCCGATCCCGCTTTTACCAGCACCGCATCATGGGCTCCATGAAACCCGCCTTCGATTTTAATGAATTTGTTCCGGCCTGTAAAGCCGCGGGCAAGGCGGAGAGCGCTCATAGTTGATTCAGTGCCTGTGGATACGAAACGGAGCATATCGATACTTGGGTAATATCCTGCAATTCTTTCTGCAAGGTTTACCTCAAGTTCTGTAGGGGTTCCGTAGAGCCAGCCTTTATCAAGCTGGGTTTTAATGGCCTCTTTTATTACAGGGTGGTTGTGCCCGAGAATCGCAGGGCCATAAGCCAGACAGTAATCGATGTATTCGTTCCCGTCAAGGTCCTTTATTTTTGAACCGTCAGCCGATGCCGTATAGAAAGGGTAGGGTTTGATTGCACGTACCGGGCTGCTTACCCCACCCGGAATAAGGGTCTTTGCTTTCTCATACATCTGTCTGGACTTCTCAAGTGTTACTTCAGATATCATGGAAATCTCACCGGATTGGACTGAAGATCTTAATAATTGATTGTAAATTTAATTAAAGTTCTGGATTGGGCTTAATATTGTACACTGGATTAAAGTTAACTGCATATTAAATTCAAATCATTATTAAATTGGATTTTATATTAAACGGAAATTATATATTAAACTGCACTCTCTAGTAAAGGTTTTTCACATCTTGCTGTGTCCTTTTCTATCTTATAACAGAGCCTTCCCCTATTAAGCAGTTATTGATGGAATTGAGGGATGAGTTCATGAAATGAGCAATAGGCTTGAAACAGGGAGGCGGAGTGAAGAAAAACGAATAAACTTTCTGAAAAGAAGGAGCGCCTGAAAAAAAGGCGCTTACTTCAGCATGCGGGCAGCATCCTTTGCAAAGTATGTAATGATGATGTCAGCTCCTGCCCTTTTGATGGAAATCAAAGATTCGTACATGGCTTTCTTTTCATCAAGCCAGCCGTTAGCTGCGGCGGCTTTGAGCATGGCGTACTCTCCGCTCACATTGTATGCGGCTGTCGGCATTCCGTACTCCGTTTTCACCCGGTAGATAATATCAAGATAGGGAAGGGCTGGCTTTACCATTATTATATCTGCCCCTTCTGTCACATCAAGGGTTACTTCCCTGAGCGCTTCATCGCTGTTTGCAGGGTCCATCTGATAGGTGGAGCGGTCTCCGAAGGAATACCCGGATTCTGCGGCTTCCCTGAATGGTCCGTAGAAAGCGGAGTGGAACTTTGCAGCGTAGGACATGATCGGGATGTTTTCAAAACCTTCCATGTCAAGAGCTTGCCTGATGGCTTCTACCATCCCGTCCATCATTCCTGAGGGGGCTACCATGTCAGCACCTGCTTTTGCATGGCTGACTGCAATTTTCCCGAGAATCTCAAGCGTAGGGTCGTTCAGGACTTCCTTTGTTTCAAAGTCGATGACCCCACAATGCCCGTGGCTTGTGTATTCGCACATGCAAATGTCCGTGATCACCACAAGTTCGTCTCCAAGTTCGGCCTTGATTCTCCTGACGGCTTCCTGGATGACGTCAGTTTCCCCATATGAGGAACTGCCTTCCGCGTCCTTGAAAGCAGGCACCCCAAAAAGGATTATTGCAGGGATTCCGAGTTCTGCAATCTCTTTTGCCTCTCTTGCAACCTCTGAAAGAGGAAAACCGTATACTCCGGGCATGGAGGAAATCTCAATAGCGGATTCGATAGTTTCATTCACAAAAATAGGCTGAACCAGGTCGTCTAAGGATAAGGTAGTTTCACGCACAAGGTTCCTGATTTTTCCTTTTCTCAATCGTCTTAACCTGACATCTGGAAACATTTGATCACTTCTGTAACTGCGAATTCAGCATAATTTCTGATTATTCTTTATGAATTGCTTTTTCGGAAACCTGATTTAACTGGCTTCCACATTCAGGCTTCATTTTTTCAACTCTGGTTCTATCTTTTTCGAGACAGAAGATTCTTGAAACTACATCAAGGAATTCTTCATTTCCGAGTTCTGCGGCCTGGCGGAGAACTTTGGTAGGTTCGGCAAGAATCTTATTCACGATGGAATGAGTAAGGTCGTCAAGCACCTCGGTCTCGATATCACCTATAGTATGATACGAACAGAGCCGGTTGACAGCTTTTTCCCTTTCCCGTATCCTGACGTTATACACCTGCCTGTAAAGGTCTGAGATAATCCGATCGGCTTTCTGGCGCTTATACTGGAGGTTTAAAAGCCTGATTTCTTCCTGAATTATGGCTTCGGCTTTTTTAGCTTCTTCTTTTCTCATTTTAAGCGTTTTTTCACTGATTACTCTGAGATTGTCAATGTTACATAATTCCACGTTCTCAAGTTCAGCAGCCGACTCCTCGATGTCCCTGGGATTTGCGATATCGATTAAGAGGAGTTTACGGGATTTATCCCGACCCTGTATGGATTTTTCAACGATTTCCCTGGTTAATATGTAATGCGGAGCGCCCGTGCCACTGATTACAACGTCAGCGTCTTTAAGGTGAGCCTGGATATCATCAAGCCTGACTGCGTACCCTCCGAGTTCGTAGGCAATTTCCTCGGCTTTCTGGAAGGTGCGGTTAGCAATATATATTGCCTCAATATCTTTTTCAGCCAGCGCCTTTGCGACAAGAACTCCTATTTCTCCTGCCCCGATTACGAGTACGGATTTTCCTGTGAGCCCTTCCAGAATATCTTCTGCAAGATCCACAGCCGCGGAACCTATGGAAACCGATCCTTTATTAATTCGGGTTTCATTACGGATACGTTTTCCTACCTGAATAGCCTTATCAAACGCAGTGTCAAGGATTTTTCCGGTCGTTCCCGCTTTTTTGGAATGAGCATAAAGCTCCTTTATCTGGCCCAGGATCTGGTCTTCTCCGACGATCATGGATTCAAGACCGCCGGAAAGCCTGAGCAGGTGTTCAAGGGACTCATCATGCCCATAGAAGTCGATAATATGGGTGGAAGCTCCCATTTCTTTTGCAAAAGAGAAAAGCACACTGCTGCTCTTGGGGGAAACAACGTAAATTTCAACGCGATTGCAGGTTTTTAAGACAACACACTCATAAACGTACTCGTGATTGTACAGATTGTGGAGCAGACCGTCCAGATCTCCGTGCCAGGCGGACTCCATTTCCTCAACTTTTGCTTTTTTATGGGATATAACCATACTTGAGATTTCTGTCACAGAGAGCCTCCGGATAGAATGAATAAAGGAAATAGAATAATAATATAAGGAGTTGTAAATTAAACTTTGTCTGTACTCCTACCTTTTTTCACCAAACGATTTTTACTTACAGAGTATTTTGATTTAAAGTTTCCATTTACAGAGTTCTGATTAATAAAGTACTTCGATTCAGGGAAATTTTTGAAACTCTGCTGGTTCTGGCTTTCTGCCAGGCTTCACCCTTCCGAGTTTTCCAGGCAATGTGAAATTATCTCATATGCCCTTTCGGCTGCCTTTTCATACGACTCGGAAAAGCCATTCCAGACAGCCTCGCTTTCAAGGATTTCCCAGAGAATTGCCTTTCTCTGTCTTTGCTCCGGGACATGCTGCTTGAGGTAATTCCTGAGTTCACCCTGAAGCCGAATCATGTCCGAATATTCCGGAGTAATAAGACCTTCGATTTGCCTGCGAGTGTATTTTGAGACTGCGGGACTGTGTCCGAGAGTGGAAATCCCGATTACAAGGTCTCCTCTTTTTATTACTGATGGGATTACGACATTACCTAAAGCGTCTACCTGATTAATCAAAATATCGCTCTTCCGTGCAATAGCTGCTATTTTCTGGTTAAGCCCGAAGTTGCTTGTTGCGGGTATGGCGATAAAAGCACCTGAAATAAGTTCCCTGAGTTCGAAATCCGAAGCTGCAAGCAGGTCAAGCCGAACAAGCCGCACCTGCCCTGAAGCTTCAAGTTCATACAGCCGCCGGGAAAATTCGAGACTGGCAACAAGGGTATCTGCGCAACCTGAGAAGAGCTCAGCTTTGCGTTCTCCAACCGAACCGCCTCCGAATATGACGATTTTCCTGCCAGACAGGTCAAGCATAAGCGGGAGAAAGTTATTTGTTTCAGCCATAGCCAGGAACCTCGCAAAAGACCTTAAGGCTGACCCTTAAAGCCTGACTCCGGTTTTTTTGAACTCCCTTTCACTGAAAAAGAGGGTATAATCCTTAATCCCGGTAGCTTCCGAAATTCTAACTGCTACCTCTTCACAGTTCTCCGGCGTGTAGGAATGAACCATAGTGAACAGATTATACGGCCAGTCAGGATAGCGCGGGCGTTCATAGCAGTGAGTCACCTCAGGGAATTCTGCCATGATATTCCCTACTGTTTCTATCTTCTCATCAGGAACATTCCAGACACACATTGCATTGGCTTTTATGCCTATAGCCCTGTGCCCGATTGAAGCCGCAAAGCGACGGATCTTCCCAGCTTTCTGGAGGTTTTTAAGCCTGTCAACAACCTCCTGTTCACTGATCCCAAGTTCAGAAGCAAACCCTTTGAAAGGAGAATGAGTGATCGGAATTCCGTCCTGCACCAGTTTTAGCAGTTTTACATCCGTTTTATCCATAATTTCACCTGATATCAAATTTTACCTGAATCTTAAACAGGTGCTTTGTAGGAAGATCAAGAAGAGGACAGCCTGTTTTCTCCCGAATTTCGCTGAGAATCTTCTCAAGCCTGTTTTTATTTGGAGCCGAAAGCGTAAACCAGAGATTATATTGTGCAGCACTTCTAAGATAATTATGGGAAACTTCGGGATACTCGTTAATAAAAATAGCAATTTCCTCTATGCGGGACTCGGGCACTTTCAGAGCTACAAGAGTACTTACGCCTCCCATATTTCTCATGCTGAGGACAGGACCTACTCTTCTTACTGCCCCTTTCCTGTTGAGTTCACGCAGCCTATCAATCACCTCAATTTCCGGAAGCCTGAGAATCTCGCCTAACCTTGCAAAAGGTTCGACATCGAGGGGGACTTCCTGCTGGATAAGGTTGAGGATTCTTTTGTCGGTCTCGTCAAGTTCTATTACCGGAACCTCCCCTTCATAAGGATCCATATCACAGGAAAATTCGGCAGCCTCTTTCTGGAGCCGATCTTTATAATTTTCAATGTCAATCATCCTGATCACTACCATTTTTTCGTGGCCTGTAGATACAGTAAGGCTCTTCTTCAAGATAATCGCCCGTAGCAGCATAAGCCCTTGCCCTGCAGCCGGCACAGACCTTTTTGTATTCGCAGATCCCACATTTTCCTTTAAGTTCCTCAGGATTCCTTAGTTTTGCAAAGACTTCGGAATTCTCCCAGATCTCTCTGAAAGGCTGTTCCCTGAGTTTGCCAGCAAGCACGGGCAGATAGCCGCAAGGGTAGACTTCGCCAACGCTTGATACGAAGCAAAAACCTGTGCCTCCGAGGCAGCCTTTTGTCATTGCTTCGTAGCCGTGGGTTTTAACCGAGATTTCGATACCTTCTTTTTTTGCCTGCTGGCGCATTATCCTGAAGTAGTGGGGGGCACAGGTTGCCTTCAACTGGATTTCCGATTCTTTCTGCATATCATAGAACCAGTGCAGTATGCGCTCATAGTCTGCAGGGGAAACCTCATCGGATTCTTCTCCCCTGCCCGTAGGCACAAGGAAAAAGACATGATACGCAACGGCTCCAAGCTTTTTTGCAAGCTCAAAAGTCTTATGGATTTCTTCAAGATTGCGTTTTGAGACCGTGGTATTGATCTGGAAGGGAAAATCTGATTTCCTGAGAAGTTCAATGCCTGCAAGCGTCCTTTCAAAAGCGCCGGGCACGCCCCTGAAATTATCGTGCGTTTCGGCAGTCGCTCCATCAATACTGATACTGAGCCGCTGGACACCCGCCTCTTTCAACTTATCCACAACTTCAGGCGTGAGAAGTGTGCCGTTTGTTGCAAGCACAACTCGAAGCCCGGCATCAGTGCCGTAACGTGCAAGCTCAAAAACGTCAGGTCTGGTAAGAGGCTCGCCTCCGCTCATAATGAGAATGGGTCTTCCAAGCCCTGCAACCTCATCAATGAAGTGTTTGGCTTCATCCGTTGTAAGTTCACCTGCCGGGACCGAAGAGGTGGAAGCTCCCCTGCAGTGTACGCAGTTCAGGTTGCATCCTGCAGTCAGTTCCCATGCAATAAGCCTTGGTGCATTTGTCATGTCAATCATAAATTAGCTGTTTTATTAATGGCAGTTAATGTTTAATGAGATTTACAAATTAATGATTATCAGGAAGTTAAAATCATATCTCCAGGACCTGATAGCTGCCAGATTAATTTTTCCGGGAGTCAGTCCATTGAGACTGGAAAGATCTGGATTTGAAACCTGAGAGGTCATATTAATAAAGTAATATTAATATTCTACCATTTCAAACAAAAAATGTAGAAAAAGAAAAGAATCAGGTGTTACACGCATCTGTCTCTTTCAGGTTTATTGATAATTAATTTTCAAACCAAGCCTTTCAGAGCTAAAATAGTAAATATAAACTCAATGGCAGGTAAATAAAAATTCAGTAATTTGTAAATATAAAAATGAATATTTGGTAAATATAAATCCAATTGCTAAAAACTATGCCTAAATAGAAGTTCTCCCATTTAAACCGTAACTATTCCTATCATTATCGGAGCCTCATAATCCCAGTATACATCTATAGTTGCCGTGCTCCAGCGATCCAGAGATACTGAGGTATTTTCCTCTGCAACTCCGTTATCCAACACGACTCTCAAGGTATATTCTCTTGATTCGAGGGAGTTTCTCAGGCTAAAAGGTTTTGTCCTTGAAACCGATTCGTCCGGATGGAGTTTGTATGTTTCCTTAAATACAGATTTGTTATCATAATCCAGTATTTCAACTGAGACTTCATGAGTTCCTGCATCATAGTTTTTTAATTCGAAAAAATTATCTAGAGCAGGACCAGCGAGAAGAAATATTAGCAAATAATAGCCTGCTATTGCAGCTAAGGGTATGAATAACAGAAATAAAAGTAATTTCCTAAAATTCCGCATTTGTAATACCTACCACTATAATAGAAGGAGCTTTAACTTCTTTTTACTATCTATTGGAAAGTCTATTAGCATAATTCAGGAGGTTTCATCCGCATAGTATTCTGGACTATATCGATTGTTCCATTGAGAAGAGTTCATCCAAGGTATCTCCTGTCCCAGAATAACCCTGACTTTTAAAAAGCCTGTACGGCTAACAGTGGCTTTTATTTCGCTAAGATATTGACCCCTGTATTTTCGTGGCCACTCGTTAGGATCGTTATGTGCATCCAAATGGATATGGAAGTGTATTGGAGCTCCCTGTCGATAATCACTAACATAAACATAGCTTTCATATATAGGAATCGAAGCATACTTAGTGTATTCTCCGTAAGGCACTACTAGACTATTTGAAACATTTTCAACCGGGAATAATATCGGGCTTTCATTATTTATGGGATCAAAGATGTCGTAGTAATCTGCAACGAAATCCGCACTAAAAGAAATATCCTGAAGCCTGGATTCGTTTGTCCTGAACCCAAGCATAGGTCCTTTCTCAGTTTCTGCAATGAAGGTTGTCCAGCCTCCTGGTATTGTTTTGTTGTTAAAAATCTCAGTTGCATTTTCAAAATAAGGGCCTCTGCGGTGTTTTTCAGGCCAGTTGTTGATTTCGTGCATAAGCTCCTGAGTAAAATAAGGGTCTTTTTGAGCAGGGGGAGTAAAGAATCTGCCTTCTTTTGTTGCAGGGATTGGAACCATTATTACGGTGGGCTCCGGAACGTCTTTTCCGGAAAGGCCGGTCACTTCAACCTCATAAAAACAAAGATACCTTTGACCATCATCTCTCCAGTCTTTCGCATCCATATATATAGAGTGAAATAAAATGCTCACTGAAATGCCGCCCAAAAAAAGAATCAAAAACAAAGCAATAAGTAACAGATTTCTTCTTCTCACTTTTACTCACCCTTTTTATATCCAAAAATAGGGAGAAGTAGTTCTTCAATATTCTTAATATGTTTTACAATTTAAAATTAACGTCTCGGTTCCAAATCTCCTTTTTTCTTATCATGCCTCTACTATTTTTTTATCTGGCTATTATCTTTCTGCCACACTGAAAGTAATTCTGAATTCCGTTTTATGGTCTCTTTTAAGCTCAACTTTCCCACCAAGCTGGTCAACAAGGATATCTACTAACTGCAGCCCCAGAGATTCAAGAGTTTCCAGCTTTATGTTTTCGGGAATTCCTCTTCCGTTATCCGAAACTGTCAGGCTGAAGAGTGACTCATTTGCCTTATTATTCCTTTCTTCCCTGCAAAGCTTGATTCGAATTTCCCCTTCTTCGTCCTTAGTAAAAGCATGTTTGAGAGAATTAGAAATAAGCTCATTGACAATTATTCCTAACGGGACAGCAATATCCATATCAAAAAATGTGTTTTCCTCCAGGTCCATATAGAGGTGGATGCCCTTACTCCTGAGGCTATAAGTCTTGAAAAGATTTCTAGCTAATTTTTGAAGATAGGCAGAAAAATTCAGAGTATCTGTCCCTTCCCCTTTGTAGAGCTCTTCATGAATCAGGGTCATTGAAATGACACGGTCCTGGCTTTCTCTGAAAGCTTCCAGTACCTTCTTATCCTGGAATCTTTCAGCCTGGAGATCCAGCAGGGAAGAAATTACCTGCAAGTTATTCTTGATTCTGTGATGTATTTCTTTTATCCGGATTTTTTCAATTCTAGCCATTGTTTCTTCTGTTTTGATGCGCTCAGTAATATCCTGAACTATTCCCTTCACCCGGACAGGGAGATTATGCTTATCAAAGATAACTTCAGCTTTTGAATGGACTGTACGTTCTTCCCCATTAGCTAGGATAATACGATAATCAATGCCAGCTTTAGGCCCTTTTTTCAATCCCTTTTTAATGTTTTTATCTACATAGTCCCGATCGTCGGGGTGGATATAATTTAAAAGTTCATTACGGGAAGGAGCTGGTTTCTGAGGACTGCGCCCAAAAATATGGTATAGCTCATTAGACCAGTATCCTTCACCAGTTACAAGATCCCAACTCCAATTTCCAATATGAGCCATTTTCTGGGCTTCAGCAAGTCCGGTTTCGCTTTCTTTCAACGACTCATATGCCTTCTCAAGCTCTTGTGTCCGTTTCTTAACTAGTTGCTCCAGATTCTCATATGCTTTTTTCAGGGCTTCTTCAGCTTTTTTGCGCTCGGTGATATCACGCGCTGTAGCAAATACCCCAATGACTTTGCCAGTCTCGTCTTTATAAATAGACGCGTTATATAATACCGGTGTTACATGTCCGTTTTTATTCTGAATTTCAAGAGCGTAATCCCGAACTTCACCATATATGAAGACCTGCTGATATCCTTTTCTGGCTTTCTCGGGTTCGGTGAAATAATCCGAAAAATCAGACCCAATTAACTCCTCTCTGGGATAGCCGGTAACCAGTTCAGTAGCATTATTCACATCCGTAATCTTGCCATCAGGCCCAATAGTTACCAGGGGGTCCAGACTGGCTTCAATAAGGCTGCGATTATAGATATTTGATAGCCTCAGAGCTTCTCCGGCTTTCTTCTGCTCAGTAACATCTCTGGCAATAGTTGAGACGGCAACAAGCTCTCCAGATGTATCAAACACAGGAGAAAGAGTTACTGAAACATTTATTACTATGGGAGCGCAGAGGGTCACGAATACCCCGTCCTTCAGGTCGGGGATGAAGTGAACCCTCGCCTCTTC
>NZ_SCHL01000030.1 GCF_004099695.1 Methanosarcina sp. MSH10X1
CAGCCTGGCAGATTTTAGATTTGCCTAAAATGCCTAATGGCGAAAAAATAATCTATATCAGAAATTTTAGCCGGCGTTCGTAAGAGAAATCTTTTATAACCCTTCGGAAATCTCTTAATATGGAAGAAACATACAGGTTTTCAGCCATCGTTCATAAAGAAGGAAAATGGTATGTCTCGTGGTGCCCTGAGCTTGATATCGCAAGTCAGGGAGAAACGATTGAAGAAGCTATCGAGAACCTGAAGGAGGCAATAGAACTCTATCCCAAAATGAGGATATCCATATCCTGCGGCCGGGCGGGTTTTCACAAAACTGTAGGGACCTTTGTTCTAAATGAGCTCATCCCAAAACCCATTTTCATTCTCAATTATCAGAATTTTCTGAATTGCTTTCATTATCTGAAACTCGATTGGTCACTTAAAATGCGGAAACCGAAGAAGCAAATTTTGAGTTTTGGGATCGGCTCATCAAGATAGGAGATAAATTTTTTTCCAATTTAATATTTTCTGTGGAAAAATTATTTCAAATTTCGTAATTATTAATGTTTCTAATCGGCATATTAAAGATAATTAATTGTTGGTAAACATTCCTAAATCTTTTTGAGATATATGTGATTCTATTCTATCCTTAGCAATATTGCAGTACTCTTCAGAAATTTCATATCCAACGAATTTTCTATTGGATATTAAAGCAGCAATTGCGGTAGTGGCTACTCCCATAAAAGGATCAAGAATAATATCATCCTTGAAACTATACAATTGTATGAGCCGCCTTGGAAGCTCAATTGGAAACGGTGCAGGGTGCTTTACTTTTTTAGCAGATTCTGTGTTGAATTCCCACACACTTTTAGTATATTCCAAAAATTCATCTCTTGTAATTGTGTTCTTTTTTCCAGTGGGGTTTTCTCTCTTAAAGTTATCCTTCGAAAATACCATAATATATTCATGTGTATCTCTTAAAACCGGATTAGAAGCTGATTGCCAACTGCCCCAAGCACATGATCCACCCGCGCTTGCGCCTTTTTGCCAAATTATTTCTCCCCTCATAAGAAATCCAATATCATGCATAATTCTTATGATTTCGGAATTCAGAGATATGTATGGTTTTCGACCAACATTGGCTATATTCACAGCCACTCTACCACCAGTTACAAGAACACGATACGTTTCCCGAAATACGGTCCTTAGAAAATCAAAATAATCATCTAAACACAAATTTTTGTCGTATTCTTTTCCTACATTATACGGTGGTGATGTTATCATAAGATGTACACTACAATCTGGCAATTCTTCCATTCTCTCGCTTGACTTACAAAGGATCTGGTTAATATACTCATCTGGTACTAAATTCTCAAAATATTTTTCACTTTTTCCTGAAATATTTGTACTTGAATATATGTTAGTGCTGTAAAATTTACTAGAATCATGATTCTGTCTTTGAGATACACCGAAGGAACTTGTTTTCGTGCCTAATTTGGTAGAAGATTTCATATTAATTCCTTATCAATTCGAGAAATTTTCTGAATTTTTCTCATTGTCAGCTTCTTTACTGGAAATTTTGATTATTGTGCGATTATGAAATATATAACAATATTTATTAGTTTTTTCTTTTTAACATTCACTAATTTAGTATAACAAAGTCCTTTTTCAGTTCTGTAGTAAAATCTGAGTGTCTTAGCAATATATAGATCGTCATAATAGTTAGCAGTTATTTTCTTGAAGAAAAAGTGTTTTCTTTTAGAACCTGAATACTTAAGGGGACCAAAAAACTTATAAAGTTATTTCTGATAAATACGTATTGATGGCGAACAACGATTATATAAGCAAAATTTCCAAGGATGATATATTAGTTTCTAAAATAAAGGTACTTTTGCCGAAATTGTTTCAAATCGCAGAAATTGAGAGTTCTAGAGCTGGTAAAATAGGTATGGAAGTTGGCACTATTCGCGAAAGAATTATTGTAGCGATGTTGATACATAAATTTGGTAAGGAGAAAATTTACACACAATTACCTGCTACGGAACCGGAAACTGATGTCATTCTCGATGGTAACGAAATTTCGATAAAGACAATTACAGGAAATGGCGGCGTTAAAGCAGTGTGGACTGTAGATGCCAGCAAAGCTAATGAATTTATAGAAAATTATACTCCTAAATGCGATATTATTTTAGTAAAAATATGTTGGGGTACTAATGACGGCGGTTTTTTCTTAATTCCCTTATCCGTACAGAAAGAGACTTTGAGAATGTTGAATAAGGGTTACTTAAAAATGCCAAAAGCTGGAACTAATCCCCGTGGAGTTGAGTTTAGTAAGAATGCAATGGATAGAATGCTGTCACATAGAGATACAATGAGAATACAAGTAAATTGGGAGAAGGAAAAAATAGAATATGATAATTATGCAAGATGGGTTGATTATTGGTCAATGAAATGAGTTTAGATTGACATTTACACGCGACTCTTTCCTTATTCTTTTTCGGGTAAATTGGCAATGTTCTTTACTTATATCGTAGCAAACAAGTCTGCTATTTGACCGCAATGTAGCAATAGCATTTGTGCCGGCACCCATAAATGGATCAAACATGATTTCGTTCTCGAATATGTATCTTAATACATCTTAATGATAGCTCAATAGAATACTGTGCATTTTGACATAAACGAAATAAAAATTACTTCAAAAAATTACGATGCAGTTCAAACTTATGCTATAATTGAACCTGAAGATGAAGAAGAAGTGCTTAATTGGATATCTGAGCCTATAAGCACTTATGTGTATGATGCCGGTATATTCTCAAATGAATTTAAAGAAGGAAAAACTCTAGATTCTGATGAACTGATACAAAAATTAGACCTGAAATATAAAAATACTCCTAAATTTAAAGAAACTATAACTGAGCTAATACAAAGACCGACTTTACTATCTAATGCCATCAAAGAAAAATATGGATATAAGTGTATGATCTGGATATCCAGGATTTGTGAAAAAAGATGGAGAAAAGTATGCAGAAGTTCACCATATGATAGAGCTAAATAGAAAAGCTCCAGAAACACTTCAGAGCTGGAATTTGCTAGTTGTTTGCCCACTTTGTCATAAGAAGCTTCATTACGCAGATGTAAAATCAGATTTTTTAGATCCTGGATGGAAAATAACGATTGATGGCCAAGAACATATTATTAAGTAAATTTATTCAGTGTTACAAAATTAACTTTCAACGAAATTGTTTTTTATCGCCGCAAAAATCATTGAGTTCCACCCGTAGACGAATGTTTTAACATATCAAAAGTATCAAGAATATCCTGCAAAAATTTAGTAAGACCTCTGATCTTTCTTGCAAGTCATAAAGATACCACTTCATTGAGAACACGTTTTCCAACGTTGGGTTTAAGCCCTGTCCTGGTAACAAGGTCTACTTTCACTCCCAGCAGGTCACTCAGATAATACTCAAGCTCGATATATTTCAGAAGACCAGGTGTTTCATCAAATTCTACCAGAATATCAAGGTCGCTGTCACTCGTTTGTTCCCCTCTTATATATGATCCAAAAACTCCGAGATAGCTTACGCTGTACTTATCTCTGAGTTCAGGCAGGTGTTGCCTGAGTATCCTTATGAAATAGTCAGCATCTTTAAGTTGTTGGGAAGGCATTTTTATTCTTCTTTACTCTTCATTGATGGGTAACTGAACTCTTGATTTTCTCGTCTTTACTTCCAGCCTATAAATACTATATCGATGTATAATATATAGCCTGTTACAGTGCATATTTTTACTTCTATCTCAACCTCTATCTTCTCTCGTAAACGCCGGTCACTTTGTGACCGTAAACGCAGCCTGGGGTTCTATTGCTGGCTGCTTCTGTTCCGGCGCGAGGTTAAAATTTCAATCTAGCTTTCTGAAATGAAGGTACTTTTAAGATAGTATCTAATCAATAACTGACGTCACAAACTATATATCTTATAAATATCTACTAAAATAATATAATTTAAAAGAATTAAACTAATTGTTAGGCAGCTATCTATTTTTTCCAGACGCTAAATATTTAAATAGCTGGTCAGGTTTTTATGTAGATGACACGAGTATTAATGGGTTACAGATAGCTGTATCTAATCCTGTGTCTGAGTTACAGGCGACTACTTTGAAACTATAATTTTTAATGTCCTGAAACTCGATATTCTCAATCCGAATTGCGCATATTCGCTATAGAATAGGCATTTATATTAGAAACAGGATTTTAGACTCTGTTTACATCCTTATTTCAATTCACAATTACAATATTCAATATAATTAAAAGAGGCTTAAACTTTGGAATTACAGTTCAAACTCAAGGCTTATTTTAAAACAAGTGCAGACCCCACTCCTGCAAAGGACGTTATAGCTGCGCTTTTCGAAGAGGCAAATAAGACCCTTCTCACAAAAGGGGCGCCTGAAGGGCAGGGAGCAAAGGTTACGGAATGGAAGCTCGGGGAGGACAGGATCGAGCTTGCGCTTGAATCCGGCAGGTATGTCAGGGTACATGACGCTGTCCTCCGGCTCAGGAAACAGGTCGCTGAGGCGCTCGGAAAGAAATATAAGATCGGGATTCGCGGAATTGAGGTTGAGTCCTTTGTCATTAAGGTGCCGACTGAACATGAGCTCAGGATGCTGAAAGTGCCCTACATAAAAGGTATGGAAAACATTGAAGGCGGGATTCAGCTTGAGCTTGAAGTAGGGGAAGCTGAGATGAAGAACCGGGTTCCGGACAGGATTCTCACGCTCCTTGAAGAGAAGATCGAGGCTTCGCAGTACGGGGCAAAGGCTGAGCACTGGAATTTGCTCTGGCAGAGAGAGCCGATGGAGCATACTTTCAAGGAAGACCCGACCCAGGCAATGATGAAAGAGGGCTGGCTCAAGCGAGGGGCAAGCCGCGGGCAGTGGATTCACGGGCCGCAATCCACAAGGCTCTTCAGGGCTTTTGAAAAGATTGTCCTTGAAGAGCTCCTTGAGCCGCTCGGATACAGGGAAATGATTTTCCCGAAGCTGGTCACCTGGGAAGTCTGGATGAAATCCGGGCATGCCAAGGGCGTATATCCTGAGATATATTATGTATGCCCTCCTCAGACAAGGGACCCCGACTACTGGGAAGAGGTCGCCGATTATTACAAGGTTACCCATGAAGTGCCCACGAAACTCATCAAGGAAAAAATCGGAGAGCCCATCGGAGGCATGGCGTATGCGCAGTGCCCGCCTTTCTGGATGTACCTGACAGGGGAAACCCTTCCGAATGAGGAAATTCCTGTAAAAGTCTTTGACAGGTCAGGCACTTCCCACAGGTATGAGAGCGGCGGAATTCACGGGATCGAAAGGGTGGATGAGTTCCACAGGATAGAAATCGTCTGGACCGGGACAAAGGAAGAGGTCATAAAATGCGCAGAAGAACTGCATGACCGCTATATGCATATCTTCAATGACATCCTGGACATCGAATGGAGAAAAGCAAGAGTTACTCCCTGGTTCATGGCACAGGAAGGGCTGCTCGGGCTTGCCGAGGAAAACACGGTCGGAACAACCGATTACGAAGCCTGCCTGCCTTACCGCGGGCCGGATGGGGAATGGCTTGAGTTCCAGAACGTGAGCATTAACGGAGACAAGTATCCCAAAGGCTTCAATGTGAAACTCCAGTCCGGAGAAGAACTCTGGTCAGGATGTTCCGGAGTCGGGCTTGAGAGGTGGGCTGCAGTCTTCCTTGCGCAGAAAGGGCTTGACCCTGCAAACTGGCCTGAGGAATTCAGGAAAAGGGTAGGCGAAATGCCGAAAGGTATCCGCTTCCTTTAAATTTTTTCTTTAAGTTTTCCTCTAACTTTTTTCCCTAACTTTCTTATTTCTCCTTTTTACCCAATAGGCAGAAAGCGTTTCTGACCGATTTATTTATATACTGAAATGATATGTATAGTGAGCCATTAACTAGTTAGATGCCGCTAATTTCTGAGAATTTCTGGCAATTTTCCGGATCATATTTTTGATTATCAGGAGCCTGTAGCTGCCGGAAGATAGGGGACGGGTCAAGGTTCGGAAGCCTGTTGAAGCTCGGAAATTTCATCTTGAAAGGGAAACGCTAGTGCCAAAAGCACTACAAACTGCGCCGGACAGCGCAAATTCTGTGCAAATGCGCTGAAGGTCATTCACGCTCATTGATTAAGGAGAAAGCTCATCCGGGCATCCGGAAGAAGAAACTGAAAGGCTTGAGGGCCGCAGGACAAACCAGCAGCATGATAAAAACTGCACAAAAATAATACAAAAACATATAAATAACATAATAAAAATGAACATCACTTCGGAGGAATCACTTGGCAAGAAAGAAAGTACAGAGAAAGCTTGACGGATGGAAATCCAAGGAATGGTATAATATTGAAGCCCCGGTTTACTTAAACAGGGCTATTGTCGGTAACACTATGGCAGGAGACCCTTCCCTGCTCTTAGGGCGCAATATTGAAACCACTGTTGGAGAACTTACCAACGACATGACCAAGAATAACACAAAGGTCATCCTCAGGATCAATAATGTCGTGGGAGATGTCGCAACCACCGATCTCATGGGTCACGAACTCACAACTGATTATATTCGTTCAATCGTGAAGAGGCAGACCTCAAGGATCGATGCGAATATCGACGTTAAAACCAAAGACGGCTATGTCATCCGTGTAAAGCCCACCTGCTTCACCATTAAAAGGGCACGCTCAAGCCAGATCCAGGCCATCAGGGAAATGATGGTTGAGATCGTCAAAAGGCGCGCATCCGAATCCGATTTCGAGACCTTTATGCAGGAAGCAATCCTTGGCAGGCTCTCAGCAGCCATTTACAGGCAGGCCAAATTCATTTACCCGCTCCGCAGAGTCGAAATCAGGAAAACCCAGGTCGAAACCGTGCCTGCACCCGCACCTGCAGCAGCATAATTTCGTTCCGTTTTAAATCAGGAAGCAGGAGAAAATCCTTTCGGATTTTCTTATCTCTTTTCTTAGTCCCTTTTCTAATTCTTTTAGTGCAGATTTTTTAAAATTTCCTGTTGTCCGGAATCCGGAATCAGCAATTTCCTGATCTTTTTGAATCCGAACTCTACAACCACATAATAGCAGAAGGACCAGACTTGAAAAAGCCCCATGCTCCCGATGCAGAACCAGGGAAAAAACCCTGCCTGCGGAACTAAGGAGCCTCGATTCTACACTTACTTATTCTTTTTCAGCCCTTTTGCAGCCGATACTTTTGAGTTTTTCCCTCTTACAGGGCTTGCGGTTGAGTCTGCTGTCAAATTTGCCTATGAGCTCGTTCTATTTACCGAGGCTTTTTCCTTCCTGATTCTACTCTCGGTTCGTGTGCCTGGCTTTTTCCAGTATTTCATGCCTTCCTTGCAGCGTCGGTTTACACAGAAATCTTCTTCAGGGCTTTCATCACCTTCTTCTTTTAACCTGAACAGTTTCCAGCCGCAGCTCTCGCAGGTCCTGTCAAGAAGGGTTAATTTTCCGTTTTTGGGGACTGAATGGGTGTACCCGCAGCGTTTTGTACAGCCGAGGAACCGGGAGTCTTTGAAAGCTATCAGGAACATGCTTCCGTCACACTCCGGGCAGGGTCCTACCGTCTCGGGAGGGTAGCATTCCTTTTCAAGGTCGCAGGTAAAGCAGGGGCCTATACCCACAGCCCAGTTATACTTATTTCCTACTTTCAGGACAGCTGCCCCTTCCTTCTTACATTCCTTACTCCTGAGTACGGTCAGAGCCCCCGCTTTTGGCAGGGGATAGGAATTCCGGCAGTCAGGATAGCCTGTGCAGCCCACAAAACGCCCCGAGTCCGTCTGCACGATCCTGAGCACATGCCCGCAGGCTTTGCAGGTTCCTATGTAGTTTTTCTTGTCTTCAAGGGCGGCTTCGTCCTTGATCGTGCCTGCTATGCTTGAGGTCAGTTCCTTTTTATTTGCTTCAAGCTGGGCGTACATCTCCCGGATCAGGGCTGTACCCTCATCAAGAGCGGCTTCGAACTCTTTTTTCCCGTCTTCGACTTCTTGAATTAAGGCTTCGATTTTTGCCCTTATATCCGGCCTGACAAGAATCGGGACAGTCAGAGAGAGCCCTTCCATAAGGGTAAAGCCTGTATCCAGAATAGAAACCGTTTTTCCTTTTGTCTCGAAATACCCTCGTTTCTTATTTGTTTCAATATGAGTCGGAGCTGTTGCCTTTGTCCCGATTCCGTTTTTGTCCATAAGGGTGAGAAGTTCGGCTTCGGTCAGCTTCTTTGGCGGGCTGGTCCTGGACTTGGTATTGCTGAGCTTTTTTATGCCTGCTTTCTTGCCTTCCTCCACAAACGGGAGAAGCTTATCCTTTTTGTTTTCGAAGGGATAGGCTTCAAGCCAGCCTGAATCCTTGAGCACGGTTCCGGACGAATCAAAAGGCTCTTCCTTCACAAGCAGGTGGAGATGGGTTTTTTCGAAAACGGCTGCAGGCATAAGGTTTGCCAGAAAGTGCCTTGCTATAAGGTCATAGACCTCTGGAGCCTGAGGAATGTTTACCGCAGAACTTATCTCTCCTCTTGAAGCCGCCCTGATCGGGTGGATCGGAGGGTGGTCGTGGGCATCTTTTTCCCCGTTTTTCGGCACAATCGGGGCTATAAGGATAGCTTCCGCAAAGGGCCTGTATTCCTTCTGGCGCGCAAAATCAAAAACAAGGGACTTGAAATCGAAGTCATCGGCGTACTTGTTTGTCTCGGTTCTGGGGTAACTGGTAAACCCTGCAAGGTAAAGCTGTTCCGCAGTCTCAAGGGCAAGTTCAGGGCTTATCCCCAGGAACTTGGAAGCCCGCTTCAGGAATTCGGTAGTATTTAAGGGATTAGGAGGGCTGGTTTTTGCTTCCTTTACCGTTTTCTTTGCAACGAGCCCTTCTTTTGCCCCTTTCAGCCTTTTGAAGATATCTGCGGCTTTTTCCTTATCATGGATATTTCCTGCCCTGTGAGTGCCTTCAAATTCCCCGCCTTCTGTCGAGAAAATTGCGGTTATTTTCCAGAAGTCCTTCGCCTGGAAAGCCCGGATTGTTTTCTCCCTTTCGTATACAAACCCGCAGGTAGGTGTCTGGCAGGGGCCGATTGAAAGCACATCTTTTGTTCTTGCCTTCTCCCTGACCGAAAGCGTAACAAACCGGGTAAAAGCGGCCCCCATTTTCAGGTCAAGAATTTGCCTGGCTTCGGCAGCCATTGCCATGTTGTAATCCGGGTCTAACAGGTTCTCAAAGGCTTTCCTTACCTCTTTTGGGGAGAGGGCTGAGAAACGAGCCCTTGCAACCGGCACACCTGTCACTTCCTCGGCAAGGGTTTTTGCCTCGAAGCCTATGTTTTCTCCTTCCCTGTCATAGTCGCAGGCAAGGACGATTTTATTCGCCCGTTTTGCAAGGTTTTTTACGGCTGCAGCGTAATCGGCTCGTGTTACGAGCTTTTCGGGGTCGACTCCGAGAAGTACGCCCGGGTCAACATCACTCCATTTATTATACTGTGCCGGGAAATCATAATTCATAATATGCCCGGATAGTCCCATTACCAGCCACTCTTCCCCTTTCCACTTGAATTCGTATACTGGCAGCCCTTCCACTGTGATTTTGTCAACCTCCCCTTCGCCCAGGATGCTGGCAATCTGGGCTGCTGCCTTATTCTTTTCTGCAAATGCGACAACTGTCATATAAAATACCTGACTCTGTTCTTGTGATAGTTTTGAGATATAAAATAGTACAAATAAGAAATACGTAAAGAAGTAAATGCCTGAAGGAATCTGTAGTAATGCGTAAAGGAATGTGTAGTAAATGCGTAAGGAGTATGTAAATGCGTAAGGGGTATGTAAATGCATGATATGATGCATAGGATGCGTAACAAAAATGTAGTTGACTACGCAACAGGTACATAAGGAAATACAGGAAAGGTTTCAATGCTTTCTTTTTACACGTTTTGTTTGCATTCTCCGGTTTAACGGTATTGATCCGGTCTCATTATACCATTATCTGTAAAAATCCTTCACTTAGAAAATAATTTTTGCATTTTCTCTTTCAATTTTCTTTCTGGAAATTGTACTGAATAATATGTCTACATTATTTATATATTTGTCTGTTTATACATAATAAGCGACTTCCCAGATGTGAAAAGATATATATCAGTTCACTGTCTGTTCTACTCTGCAAGACCGAAATACCAGATCTATCCTTATACCCGAATATTCCGATCGGACTGTCAGGTATGGCGGTTAGTTGCAGTTAAGCTTATTCATATCATCATTGATGTGTTTTTATCAATATATTTTAACTAATATAGAATTATAGGTGCCTCATTCACCTCACAATCTGGAGTAACAATGACACTGATGGAAGATGCAAAGAAGGGAATCATCACCCCCTCAATAGAAGCCGTGGCAAAAGCTGAAGGAATAAACCCTGAGACTGTCCGCTCCTGTGTGGCAAAAGGGTTGATAGCGATTCCCGTAAATAACAGGCGAGAAACCCTTCCTATCGGCATTGGCAAATACATGAGCACAAAAATCAACGCCAATGTGGGAACCTCAAGGGATTGTATAGATATTGACGCCGAAATCGAAAAAGCAAAAGCTGCCGAAGCTTTCGGCGCTCACGCCGTAATGGACCTTTCCACAGGCGGGAATCTGGACGAAATCCGCAACCGCATTCTCAAATCCGTTAGCATCCCGGTAGGGACGGTTCCTATTTACCAGGCTGCAGCTTCCAGGAAAGTTGTCGTAGAGATGACCTCGGATGACATGTTCAATGCCGTCCGGAAACATGCCGAACAGGGCGTGGACTTCGTCACCGTGCACGCAGGGGTCAATCTGAACTCCCTTGAGCGCCTGCGGCAGGGTGACAGGATAATGAATGTCGTTAGCCGTGGCGGCTCTTTTACCCTTGCCTGGATGCTGCACAACGGGGAAGACAATCCCTTCTATGCTGAATACGATTATCTTCTTGAAATCGCAAAAGAATATGATATGACCCTGAGCCTTGGGGACGGCATGCGTCCCGGCTGCATCGCCGATGCCTCCGACCGCCCGAAGTTCATGGAATTTATCACACTCGGCGAGCTCGTGAAGCGGTCAAGGGCTGTTGATGTGCAGACCTTTGTGGAAGGGCCTGGGCATGTGCCTTTAAACGAAATCGAATTGAGCGTAAGAGGTATGAAAGAACTCTGTAATGATGCCCCTCTCTATCTTCTGGGCCCGCTCGTAACCGATATTGCTCCCGGCTTCGACCATATCACAGGCGCAATCGGAGGAGCGGTTGCAGGCATACACGGCACGGATTTCCTCTGCATGGTAACCCCGTCCGAACACCTTGCCCTTCCAACCCTTGAGGATATAAAAGAGGGTCTGCTCGTAACAAAGGTTGCAGCCCATACTATCGACCTTATAAAGGAAGGCCCCAGAGAGCGCGCCTGGGAAAAAGACCTTGCAATGGCTTATGCCCGCAGGGATCTTGATTGGGAAAAACAGTTCGAACTTGCAATCGACGGGGACAGAGCCCGCAAAATCCGGGACGCCCGAAGAACCGAAAGTGATACCTGCTCGATGTGCGGGGACCTCTGTGCTCTTAAAATCGTAAAAGAAGCTTTTGAGGAAAAGAAGAAGGAAGAATGAGTTTTTTCAACTCTTTTCTCTCTCCTGCTTTTCTTTTTAAATATTTTTAAATTTTATTAATTTTTTTAATTTTTTAACTATCTTTTAACTCTTCTTTCTAATTCTTTTTTAATCTTTTTTAATTTCTTTTTCATCTTTTTTAAACTCGTTTTTCTATCCTATTTAATTTTTTTTAACCTCAGCCGGTGAATAAAATTATGTGATAAATGGAAAACAGGTTCTGCGCCTGAGTGAATACACCTCGACCATATGGTGTGGACGATACCTCAGCTTTGCCTTTCTAAGCCCGTCGATGCCTAAATCACTTTCCCTGTTGATATACTTCACTTCCCTGGCAAGAACTGCTGCAGTTTCGGCATTTATTACCTTGTAGATTCCCTTATATTCAGGCAGCCCTTTCTCAAAATGGACCAGTGCCGTACTGGCGTTGAGTCGCTCAAAAAGAGAGATGGCTGCTACTTCCGAATTTACCCTTATCATAAGGCCTCGCAGTGGTAGTTCGGTGAAATGCTCGGTCGCGTAGGAGATCGCCTCTACTTCGTGGGCAAGGATGAGATTATCCTCACACTTTTTGCTCTCACACCACTTTACCAGGAACTCCATTATCTCTTCCCGGTTTTCGGGTCTTATCGGCTCGACCGTGTGCCGGTAATTTTTCCTGAACCTGTTAATCTGGCTCCTGATCTTGAGATATTTCTTTCCCGGAAGTTCCACAAGGTCAGAAGCCAGGTACACATACTCGAAATGATTCAGGTCCGGAACCAGCACGAGGTCAGGTTTGAGTTCTTTCATCCATTGTGCGGTATCAGGATCAATTATTATAAGGGGCTTCCTGTCGTCGCCTGTATCCATTGCCAGCCGTATTACCTCCTGCATGAGCGCAGGATCGGGGGGACCTATGGGCGGGTGCAACCGGGTTACTCCTGCGGCAGTGCACGCGAGAATTACGCTTCCGTTTACGTATGCGTACCGGTAATGCATAAAATGGTTCCAGCAGACCATGCTAGTGAAAGTGTTGTCGCTGTGAGTTTGCGGGTAAAGCGCATAATGCCGTTCGAAAAAAGCCCTATCTGCGAGCGTGACCGGTTTGAAATCTTCCTGACTTAGCATTTTAAACAAGACTTTCTGGTTTCAAATTTATTTTTACTGACAGGCACTGTATAGTGTCAGTTATTCTTACTTTCCAAATAATATAATTTTTACTAAATAATCTTCTGTCCTTCAGGATTTGCAGGATAGCTTACCTCTATAGATCAGATCAAAGTATTAATCCTCAGGCTAATGGAAATTCCATATCTCAGGATTAAAATCAGATAAATTCAGTCCTATCAAACCTGCTGGCGTTATCTTAATCTACCAGTTTAATAAAGGAATCGAAAAATGTCCGGGAATGAATTAAAACCTGAAAAAAGTGGAATAGAACCCGCCAGGATTGAAATAATATCCATAGCGAATGAAACAGGACTCATAGAGAACGGAATCGAGTCCGAGGATCGCAATGCTGATAGGTTCGAGAACGCCCTTGAAAAATGAAAAAGTATTTTTCTCTAACACCTTACCGTAGTCTGAATTTAAGATCCTGTCTCTACAGCAGATCCAGACAGGTTAAGGCAGTATCCTGCAGGCTTCACGTTACATCTTCTTGCTGGATAAAGGAATGCCGCTCAAGGTGTTCAATCCTTTTTTCCAGATTTTCGATTTCTTGCAGGATATCTTTCTCTGCACTTTCCCCTGCCTGGCTGGTACCGGGTGCTTTTCCTCCGGTTTTCTCGGCAAATTTTTGAGCCATTTGCATAAATTTGTCCAGTTTCATTACCGGAAAGGTCTCGAACCTGCACAGCCCAATAAAAGGCAGAACTGAAGCTGCATACGTTTTTTCATCTTCAGCTTCGTAAATTATGAACGTACGGTAGCCCGTAAGGTCGGTCCATTCATCGATTACCTTTATGCCCTTCGGATACTCATAGTTTTCATACAACTCCGTGATTTTCAAGGTGTCTTTCGGCTCCCAGGTTATTATGTCCATGAGCAGCATTTCATATACCCCCAAGTTAAAAATCGATCCGAATTCTGTTATTGATAATTTATCGAACCGGAATTGAATTAAAAAATACATCTGGCAAAGTTAAGTGTTGTTTCTCTTCAAACGGGCATATACTTTTAGGAACAAATATTCAGGAACAAATATTCAGGAACAAATATTCAGGAAAAAAGATTCAGGAAAAAGATTCAGGAAAAGATTCATGAAGAAAGATTCAGGAAAAAGATTCAGAAAATGTTTTAGTTTTTAATTTGTTTCCTGATTATTTTATTTTATTTTATTTTATCTTATCTTATTTTATCTTGTCTTATCTTATCTTATCTTATCTTATTTATCGGTTCATCTGAGAAAAATAATTATTTTCCATGTTTAGAATGAGAAGAAAATTTACAGGTTTTTAGTTTGAGTAGAATTGAAAACGAAGATATAGAAACTACATATATTTTAGAAAGTACACATATTTTCTGGCTAAAAGCTCATTTCCTTAAAACCTGGACGTAATTTTCTATATACACGTTCTTAGGTACTGTTTTTATTGCAATATATAAAAGAACGGGAACAATTACCATATCATCGAGAGATCCAATCACAGGTATAAAATCAGGTATTAAATCGACTGGGGCTAATGCATAGGCTATGGCGATCCATAATAGTATTTTTGAGACCCTGGGAGTTCGAGAGTCTGCATATATAAGCTTGGCTAGTTCTATGTACTTTTTTGCATTATTCTTTATTTCTTTTAGTTTCCGCATATCTACCATAGATACAGAATTGGTTGCTTATAAATAATTATCTGTATTATTAAAAGTATATAATCAGTACTACGTAGCTATTGAAGTTTTACTATCAATTTTTTATTTATCTTTATCATAGATTTTATGACAGTTAAATGTGCATCGAGAAAATTCAGTTGATGATATAAATGTGGAATAATCTTGGAATTAATTTATCGAGCGCAACTTCATAAAGTCGTTCCTGTAAATTATAAACTCATACTGTAAATTATAAACTCATACTGTAAATTATAAACTCATACTGTAAATTATAAACTCATACTGTAAATTATAAACGCATACAAAAATTAACTTTCCTTTTGAAACAACATTACAAAATGAATCTTCTTATTTTGAAAATTGCACCACTGGTATTGTATAGTTGCGTAAAAATTAGAAATACCTGTTACTCTTTACAGGTGCGAGGGTTAAGATTCAAGCCTTTATCTTTATCTAAACCCTTATCTTTACCTAAAAGGTCTTAATAACTAATACTTTGAAAAAAAGAGGGTTGAGGAAGACTCCTTCTGCCTCCAAGGAGCCTCTTCTCCAGCAAAAACCTTAGTAGAAATTTTCTTCGGAACGATTCTCATTCTGAATGCATTTTAAAGCTTCAAGTTTCCTTTTAGCATCTGCCATGTCGGGATAGAGGCGCAGGATTTCATTGAAGGTTTTTATGGCTTCTGCGTACCTTTCCATTTTTCCGAGGACAACTCCCCTGTAATTCATGGACTGGACATCACGCGGGTTTATCCTGAGCAGCCTGTCAAAGGCTCGCAGTGCATCCTCGTACTCTCCGAGTTTTGCAAGGGAGATTCCGAGATATTTCAGGGACTGCTCGTGCCAGGGGTTGAGGGCAAGGGCTTCCCCGAAAGCCCGGCAGGCGGTTTCGTAAAGTTTCTGTTTGAAGCAGACAACCCCTATATTATAGATCGCCTTGATATTTTCCGGGTTTTTTTCCAGCACAAGGTCAAAGGTTTTCAGGGCTTCCCTGTACATTTCAAGTGTGCAGAAAGCGACTCCCTTGTAGTTCAGGGCATCGAGATTATCAGGGGAAATATCAAGGATGCGGTCGAAATAGCCAAGGGATTCCTGCGTCCTGCCGATCTTGATAAGGGTCGTGGCTGCATTGTAGAGGGCTTCTTCATGCCTTGGGTTGAAAAGGGCGGCTTTTTCAAAGGCTCTCATAGCCGCTTCAGGGCTTTCGAGTTCCAGCAGGCAGAGGCCAAGGTAGTTCAGGCTTTCAGGATCTTCGGGGGAGGCTTCAAGCAAAACTCCAAAGGTTTCGGCAGCAGCTTCGTATTCTCCGAGGTTGAAAAGCGCAAGCGCGGTATGGTAGAGAGTTTCCCTGTGCGCCGGGTCGTGTTCCAGAAGCAGATCAAAAGCTTCAAGGGCTTTTTCATACTCCTGAAGCTCCATTCTGGCAATCCCGAGCCTGTAGCAGGCTTCAATAGAATCCGGAAAGTCAGGGGCAAACAGAAGCACTCTTTCAAGGTCCCGAGCTGCTTCCTCAAAGCGCTGGAGTGTGAAATTCGCAACTGAGCGGCTGTAGAGAACATTTACGTTCTCAGGGTCCAGGGTAAGAGCCGAACTGAACGCCTGGCAGGCTTCCTCGTATCTGTTCAGTCCGAGAAGGGCAAGCCCCATTTGCTCCCAGGCAGCTTCCAGGGTCGAATCGAGCTCTACAGCCCTTTCAAAAACTTCAATAGCCTGCTCGTTCCGGTCAAGCCCCCTTAAGGCAAGCCCTGCTACATACCAGAGGTCTGCAGCCTCCGGCTTTATTTCAAGGAGCTTTCCAAAAGTTTCAAAGGCGGCTTCATAGTATCCCAGTTTGAGCCGGGAAAGCCCCATTTTCTCCAGGGTATCTACCATTTCAGCATCGTTCAGTTTATCTTCCATTCCAGGGCTTTCTTTTCGGGTTTCTTCCCGATTATCTGTCCCCGTTGTTCTCTGTAATTCCTCCTGATTTTCTACCCCGTTTTCTCTCTCCAATCCGGCTTCATTCTCTTCCGGATTTTCCGGGTCAATTTCTCCGGGGGATCCGGTCTGATTTCCAGGGAAAGCTTGCTCGAAAGCTTCAAGGGCTTCAGCATAGTATCCCGCAGAAAACAGGATAAGCCCTCTTCTGTACCAGGCTTTTTCAAAATCAGGATAAAGCGAAAGAAGTTCTGAAAATGCCTCAAGAGCCTCTTCAAGTCTGCCGAGCTTCAGAAGCGCGACTCCTTTACCGTAAAGAACCCCTTTTGAAGCCAATTCACTCGTTGCAAGCTTTCCGAGCGGCAGGAGGGCTTCTTCATACCTCCTGAGTTCTATCAGGGAGAATGCAAACTTTTCAAGGAGCTCCCCAAAAGCCCCGGAGTTCTCGAAAGCCGGAATCTCTCCTGTATTTTCTGCCTGATCTTCTTCCCCGGATACCTCCGTGGCTCTGTTGTTGAGATTCTCAGCTTCAAGTTCAAGAAGCATGTTTACCGCAGAAACCGCTTCTTCCGCCTTTCCGAGCTCGAAAAGGGCAAGGGCTTTTTTATGCAGAACTTCCAGGTCGATCATCCCGGTTTTCAGGGCAGCATCAAAAGCTTTCACAGCTTTTTCATATTCCCTGAGCTCGAAGCAGGAAAGCCCTGCATAATAGGGTAAATCCGACTGCTGGCAACCAAGCTCTAGAGCGTTTTCAAAGGATTTTACAGCTTCTTCAAAGCTCCCCAGCCTGAAAAGGGCAATACCTCTGCAGTAGTGCAGATCCTCTTTTTTCTGGCAGTATTTCAGCGCTTCCTTATATGCTTCAACTGCTTCGTGATATTCATCAAGTTCGAAATGAGTATGCCCTTTTTGCTCAAGGGCGAAGGTACAGTCAGGCTTAAGTTTAAGCACGGAATCAAAAATCTCTGAAGCCAGCTTTACTTTACCACGGGTTTTCAAAATAAGCCCTTTTCTAAAAAGGATGGCCTTTCGCTCCGGGTTTCTCTTCAAAACCTCCTCAAAAAGCTCAAGGGCTTCATCGTACAGTCCCCGCCTGAAGCAGGTTGTGCTCAGGTGTGCGAGAGCCTCAATATCGGAAGGTTCTCTTTTAAGGACCTCTCTGAAACCTGAAGCCGACTCTTCGTATCTTCCGGACCGCAGTAAAGCAAGGCTTTTCATGTAAAGGGCATCAAGGTTTTCAGAATCGATCTCAAGCGCAGCTTCAAAAGCTCTTATAGCCTCTTCAAAATTCCCCAGTTCGAAGCAGGAAAACCCAAATTGATAACAGGTGTCCTTGTAGGTAGGGTCAGCTTCAAGGATTTTTTCAAAGGTCTCTATTGCCTCTTTATGTTCGTTCAGCTTTGAATGGGATATGCCCTTAAGATACCAGGCCTCTACAAAAAGAGAATTCTGTTCGGTAAGCCTTGAAAAAATTTCAAGCGCTTTTTCGTAAGCTTCCTGCCTGATAAACACAAGTCCTTTCCAGTAAAGTGCAGAAGAGCTTTGTTCAGAGATAGTTTGTTCAGAGATATTCCGCTCAGATATATTCTGTGCAGAAGCCTGTGCAGAAGAGCTCTTTCCTGAATCTTCAGCTATCTCTTCAAAAAGACAAAGGGCTTTCTCATCCTGTCCGGATTCGAAACTGGCAATCCCGAGTTCAAACTTTGCTTCCCGGTTGCAAGGATCAAGTTCCAGTATCCCGGAAAGAGTTTCAGCTGCTGCTTCATACCTCTTTAGCTGCATAAGGCAAGTTGCCTTTTTATTGAGAGCAGACAGGTCCCCCGGATCTATTTCAAGCACAGACTCAAGAGCTTGTAGGGCAGCTTCGTACTGTCTGGTTTCAAAGAGACAGAGCGCTTCATATTCGAGGGCTTCCTTCATTTCAGGGTTAAGGCGAACTGCGGAATCGAAGGCATGTGCTGCCTCCTCAAACATGTTCATCCTGTAAAGGCTGAGACCCCTGTAATACCAGAGAATCTCGGAATCCGGCTTTTCCTCAAGAGCGCCCTCAAAGGTCTCAAGGGCAGGGATATACCTTTTAAGCTGCATCTGTGCAAAGCCTTTGTAAGTCCGGGCATTGAGGTAGTCGGAATCCTCTATCTCATTACAGGCGGCGGCCAGTATCTCTTCATTACCAGGAGCTTCTATCTCATTATAACCCGGATTTTTTATCTCATCGTAATCGGACTGCTCTATACCCTTATAATCTGCATTCTTTGCAATTACCTCGTCAAAGGCTCTTATAGCCTCTTCAAAGCGTTCCAGTTTTATCAGGGCAAGCCCTTTTCTATACAGAGCTTCCCCGGATCCCGGTTTTTTATCCAGCACCTGAGCGAAAGCCTCAAGGGCAGTTTCGTATTTCCCGAGTTCCATTGCAAGTTTTCCTTTCCTGCACTGGATTTCCGGATTCTCGGGGGTTTTCACAGTAAGTTTTTCAAAGATTTCCAGGGCTTCTTCCTGCTTCCCCAGCTCCAGCCTCACAGTTGCAAGATTGTATAAAACCTCGGGATAATCGGGATTAAGAGTAAGGATCTTTTCAAAGCATTCCAGGGCAGCTTCAATTCTTCCAAGCTTGAGCAGGGCTTTTCCCCTGTTGTGAATGGAATCAAGATCTTCAGGGCTGATTTTAAGCACTTCGGCAAAGGCTTCACTTGCTTTTTCATATTCTTCCGCAGCCAGTAAAATCAGTCCTCTGTTTCTCCAGGCGTCCTCAAAGTCAGGCCTGAGCTTTACAGCTTCTTCGAAAGCCTCAAGGGCTTCTTCCGTTCTTCCAAGCTTTTCGAGTACGATGCCTTTTTTGTTCCAGCTTTTCTCAAGATACGGGTTCAGCCGCAGGCCTTCCTCAAAGGCGCTGAGGGCTTCTTCATAACGTCCCAGGGAATAGAGTGCAAAACCCTCATTCATCCAGCAGGCTTCATAATCGGGTTTAAGTTCTGTAGCTTTCTTAAGAGCCTCCAGGGCAGGCTCGAATTTTCCACTGTCAAGCAGAATTAATCCCTGCTGGAGCCAGAGCCTGTAGTTCTGAGGCTCTCTTTCAAGGCTCTGTGCAAGAGCTTCAAGTGCTTCTTCAAAACGGCATGACTTTATCAACAGAGTGCCTCTGAGCTTCTGAGCCTCAGTAAATCCGGGGTTGTGTTCAAGCATGGAATCGAGGGCTTTAAGGGCTTCCACATAATTTCCTGCCCTGGTAAGTAGGCGCCCCTGCTGGTACAGGGCATCCCCATATGCAGGATCCAGTTCGGCAACTCTGGAGAAAGCCTGTGCAGCCTCTTCGAGGCGCTGCAATTTAACGAGAGCAAGAGCCCGATTGTACCGGATATCCTTCTTATCGGGATAAATCTCAAGCACTGAGTCAAAGGCTTCGAGGGCTTCTTCATAGACCCCAAGTTTCATCAGGGCAAGGCATTTGTAATTCCAGGCTTCGAAATAAGCCGGATCCAGCCTGATGGCTTCTTCGAAAGCCCCTATCGCATCATTGAGCCTCAGCATGTGGATCAGAGCAGTGCCTTTCCTGAGCCAGATCTCTTTATTTCCGGGATCGAGTTTAAGGAATTTCGAGAACGTTTTCTCAGCGTCTTC
Organism: Methanosarcina sp. MSH10X1; assembly: GCF_004099695.1. Classification (GTDB taxonomy): domain Archaea; phylum Halobacteriota; class Methanosarcinia; order Methanosarcinales; family Methanosarcinaceae; genus Methanosarcina. Next base: position 19,984 of record NZ_SCHL01000030.1, read on the forward strand.
ATAGCGGGCAAGTTCGCTTAAGAGCACTCCCCTGTGGTAGAGGGCAGTCTCACTGGCAGGAAATTTTCTTAAAAATGCGTCAATACATTCCAGAGCTTCCTCATTCTTCCCGAGCTTTGTCAGCGAAAGACACCTCTGTTCCAGGGCGTCTTTATGCTTCGGGTTTTCCCTGATCAGAGAGTTGAAGCATTCAAGGGCTTTTTCATATTCTTCAAGCTTTACATGAACCAGCCCTTTTGCATAGCAAGCATCTGCATTTTTCGGGTCGGTTTCAAGTATGTGCTCGAAGCATTCCACGGCTTCTTCGTAGTTGCCGGCTTTTCCGGCTACAGTCCCCCGGGCATGCCAGGCGGCTCCGCATCCGGGATCAATCTCAAGCGCTTTCTCAAAACAAAGAATTGAAGCTTCAGCCCTTTCCAGTTCGGCAAATACAAGCCCTTTCCGGTACCAGACTTTTGGATTTTCCGGATTTATTTCAAGCGCGCGGTCATAAGTTTCCAGAGCCGCTTCAAATTCTCCAATGTTGTCCAGAGCAATTCCTTTTTTGTAGAGGGCATCTGGATTTTCTGGCTCGAAGTGCAGGACCTGATCAAAAGAGTTGAGGGCTTCTTCCGGCTTCTCAAGCTTCAGCAGGGCGAGTCCTCTGTTAAAAAGAGCTCCTGTATGATCTGGAGCTTTGTCCAGGATCTTATTGAAAATATTAATCGATTTTTCATACCTTTTTTGTCTAATCAGGCCCAGGCCTCTCTGAAAGGCTTCATCGTGATTGATAACCAACTCCTCCGATCCTTTTTTCTGCTTTTATTCCCGCACTTTCCAGTTATATTGGATTTTTAAATATGCTCATGCTCTTTTCAATTATATTGCGGCATCTTTCTAAAGTATTATCCTGATTTATTCAAATTATATTTTCAAGTTCAAATGATTCCGGATATAAATATAGGTTTTTTGCCAGGCTTTAATAAAATTTTTCCCCTTTTTCAGTTTTCAAAGTTTCTGCGAGCTTTTTCCCTCTCTCGCCATTAAAAGCTACTTTGAATAATTTATCTGAGCTAACAACCAAATTAAATGCCGAATCCGGAACAGGATTGTTATCATTATTAATTTTTATTCAGAATCTAATCTCCTAACATTGTATATAAACGATCCTCAATTATTGAACGTGGGAGAATAGTTTAAGATTCTGTTTTAAAACGGTTCTGAAGAGTCTCTTTAATGAACCTAATAGTATCCTTTCATAGTTATAATAAGAAATAGAACTATAAATTTCCTAAATTCATTTAAACTCCAGAGCTTTCTGACAGTGCTTCCTGAAGATGACGGCATGCGTCTTTATTGAAGCAGACAGGGAAAACTTTTTCAGGTAATTCATTTTCCAGAAGAAACTTTCTTATTTCAGAAACTGCAATTCCGGCAGCCCTTTCTGAAGGAAAGTTATACGCTCCTGTGCTTATGGCTGGAAAAGCAAGGGTTTTTACGGTATATTCCCGTGCAAGTCAAAGGCTCTTTCTGTAGCATGAAGCCAGTAAATCATCCTCTCCTTTCCGGCCTCCCCGCCATACAGGGCCGACAGTATGTATTATCCATTTTGCAGGCAGAAGGTACCCTTTTGTAATTTTTGCTTCTCACGTAGCACAACTGTTTAAACCCCTGCATTCTTCCAGCAGTCCAGGCCCTGCAGCTCTGTGGATCGCGCCATCGACCCCTGCACCTCCAAGGAGAGTCGGGTTTGCGGCATTTACAATTGCATCGACTTTCAGTCTTACGATATTTCCCTGGATTATTCTTATCCTGTCCGAAATATGTAACATGCTTTATTCTTTTACTTTGGTTTCTTTATATTTTATTCGATTTTTATATTTTGTTTGAGGTCTTTTCTAAATTACTATTCCCAAACAATCATATAGCATAAAACATAGATTATATTATTCAATCCGGGCATGGGGATTTCGGTTTACCGAAGGCGGTTATTTGCCTGTAGCGGAAACTCCGAATTTTGATACGCCTTAAAGGGGTTCTAACATCTATATTACTGCTTATCTGAAAGATTGGCAGTACCTAAGAATAAGCAAGGCTAAAATAAACAACGCCACAAATTTCTAAATTGAAACTTAATATGGGGAGACAATTATGACTGATATGACACTTAGGGAGAGGCTTTTAAACGCGCTGGAAGGGAAAGAAGTTGACAAAGTACCTGTCTGTTCCGTAACCCAGACCGGAATTGTTGAGTTAATGGATGAAGTTGGAGCTCCCTGGCCGGAAGCTCACTCTGACCCTGAAAAAATGGCAAAACTGGCAATCGCAAACTATGAGCTCAGCGGGCTTGAAGCTGTAAGAGTTCCTTACTGCCTGACCGTACTTGCCGAAGCCATGGGTTGTGAAGTGAATATGGGTACGGTTAACAGACAACCTTCCGTTACTGCTCATCCTTATACTAAAGATCTGGAAGGTTTGAAGATGCCTGAGAATCTGCTTGATATGGGCAGAATCGGGGCTGTACTGGATTCAATTAAAATCATAAGAGAAAGAGTAGGACCGGATGTGCCTATTATAGGAGGTCTGGAGGGACCTGTTACTCTTGCTTCCGATCTGGCGAGTGTAAAATCCTTTATGAAATGGTCTCTTAAAAAACCCGATATGCTACGGCAGGTACTGGATTTTGCAACCGATGCCACAATAGCATATGCAAATTCAATGGTTCTTGCAGGAGCAGACGTTATTTCCGTTGCCGATCCTGTAGCATCTCCTGATCTGATGAGTCCGGATTCTTTTAAAAATGAACTGCAATCAAAGCTGCAGAGGTTTTCCTCAAACGTAGAGTCAGTTACAGTCCTGCACGTCTGTGGGAATGTCGCCCCTATCCTTGATTATATGGCTGACTGTGGTTTCGAGGGTTTAAGCGTTGAAGAAAAAGTCGGCAGTATCAAAAAGGCTAAGGAAGTGCTTGGGGACAGGGCAAGGCTCGTAGGAAATATCTCCAGTCCCTTCGTTCTGCTGCCGGGTCCGATTGACAAGATTAAAGAGGAATCGAAGAAGGCTATTGCCGAAGGTGTAGATGTACTGGCTCCTGGCTGTGGAATTGCACCTATGACCCCGCTTTCCCACATTAAAGCTATGGTCGAGGCAAGAGACGAGTACTACGCCTGAATGTTTGCACTCCTGAAGTTTATAGCAGTAAAAGCTATTTTATTTAATTTATTAATAATTTTTAATTTTTTTCATTTTTCTCGCTTTTTAAACTATATGCCTTTAGACTATATGCCGGATAGAGTTCTTTTTTATTGGGCTTCTAAATATATTTAATTATAATACCTTTTAGTTAAGATACTCTACAGACAAAAATGACATGATAAAACCACACATTAGAATTTTCAATATAATTCAATTTAGAGCCGAGAGCCGGGAACTAAATTCGGAATCTCTCAAAAAGAAAAAGAAAGAAAAAGGAGAATTGCCTTGATCAGAGGCCGTAGTTCTCCGGCTTGAAGACTTTGACTTCCTGTTTATACTTTGTAAGACAGTCACTCATGAACTGGTCTTTGTCGTCAGTAAGGCCCTCGAAAGCGGCTTTTGCATCTGCAAGGGCTTTAGCTTCGAACCTGGAGAGTTCAAGTTTTTTCTTCGCTCCTTCTTCAACAATGTTGATACATTCAATAGCTGCGTTCTTGGCGCGGAGGTAGATATCGTCTCCATTTCTGGCAATTGCCTCCCCGACCCTGTACGCGTTGTTGTACGCAAGCACATAGCCCTGTGCATCTCTGTTTATGTCAGAAGCCACAAACATATCTCTCAGGATCTTTTCGTTGCCTGAATTAAGGGCTACATTCATGAGAGCGCAGTCATAAGCAAGGGTCTCGGACCAGCACTGGACAGTTGTACCGCCGAATTCACCGTGGTATTCAACGGATTCGTTGGACCAGAGGTCACAGCACTGCATAACGAGGTTACCCATAAGGTCGGAGTGGGCACAGGTTGAAGTCTTACCTTCCTGAGCAATCGGGACACCTGCAATTGACTTTACAATGGTGTTCTCGTACCCGCAGTCCTTTCCAGGGCCGACGGCACCTGCTTCATAAGCAACGAGGGACCTGGCGGCAGAAATCGCCCTTGCAATAATTGCAAGTGTGTGGGCGAGGTTCTTGTCAAGCAGACCGCCTGCAATGAACATTGCAGTGTTTGCCTGGGCACAGTCTGTGTCACCGGATGCTATTACATTGTTCTTCTTTGCAACTGATGCGATATCCTGCCAGATCATTTCCATGTCCATGCTGCCGAGCACACCTATGCCGTAGAGTACTCCGGCCATATCGTTCCTCAGAATTGCATAGTCAAAGACTTCTTTCCCACCCATTGACTCAACTGCAAGCATGTCAGCCCCGTTCTGGGCACATTGTTCAAAGGCTTCCATAAAGACGCTGTACTTGTCGCCTCTTAGATCAAGGAAGTCCCTGGTCTCGCGGATATCACCGATAGTGTGGCGAAGTGCACACTTTATGCCGTACTCATCATGGTAGTCTTCCATGATAGTCTTCTGGGCATGTGCAACGGCTGCTCCCCAGTCAGGGTGGTTGGACATCTGCTGAACGTGTTCAGTTTCAAGCACCACAGAGGGAGCTCCGATTTGAACCATCCTTGCCATAATGTCGGTGGTGATTCTTTCATACTCTTTTATGAGCTTTTCTTTGGATGCGCCGGCTTCAGGCCTTGGGGCGTAGTTTACTTCGGGAGTTGTGTAACCGGCACCAATTTCAAGTCCCAGTCCGGTTTTTACTGGCGTGACAGATCTTCCGAAAACCATCTCATCTGCGCTTGAATAAGCCATTTTAGTACATCTTGTTACTGCCATCTACTCCACCTCCTCAGTGTCTATGGAATTTCTCCCTCAGTTTTACGATATTGTCCCCATGTGCCTTTACGAAATCGGCTATTTTAGCGGCATCGGCTGCTTCTTCACCGTAGACTCCAAGCTCATACTGGGACACGAAATCCTGGTTGACAGCACCGCCACCACATGCAAATGGAATCCTGTAGCCTTTCTCCAGAAGCTTGTCGTTAACTTCCTTGAATGCATACATGGTTGTGGTCATGAGGGCAGTACCTGTAAGCATCATGGGACTTTCTTTCTCGATAGCCGCTATTACTTCATCTACAGGGACATCTCTTCCAAGGTCCACTACATCATAGCCAGCTGCTCTCAGTAGTGCGGCCACAATGTTCTTCCCTATGTCATGCACATCACCTTCTGCAACGTGACAGACAACCTTTCCTTTGGTTTCAGGTGCTTTTCCTGCTTTCTCCTTAACGTAGTCGATGCCTTCCAGCATGGCATCAGCAGACATCATTACGTTTGGAAGGAAAATGACTCCCTCATCATAGAGCCTGGTGACCACTCCCATTCCAACCATCAGTGCATCATCGATAAGAGAGATTGGGTCCTTCCCGGCACTAATAGCTTTTTCCAGCCCCTCAACAACATCATCTTCTTCGCCTTCAAAGATGGCTTTTGCAATCGGGTATATTGTTGAATCCTTTGGGTAAAGTTCTTCTGCAGCATCTTCCGGTGTCATTTCCTTTTCCATTTTTACATTGTAGCGAACCAGAATACCACTGGGATCTATTTCTATCAAATATCTAACCTCCATTTTGGCATCTGAGGAGCAAACAATCCCTGACCATTCAAAAGGACCAGAGCAGGGCTAAAAAATAAAAATTCTTCCCGAAATAGATCTTAATATTATTCAGACCCCTACATCTCTATATTTCTTAATAGAGACCGCTAAATATGATCTAAACAGGTATAAAACCCCAAATTCTTCCCAATTTATTAAAGGGACTCCTAACTCCCCTTAATTTAATTGGAGTCCTATATATATAAAACTCACTGAGCAAGTTTAAGGTTCTAATACTGAACTGCAAACTCTTCTTCCGCTATCGTGTGGCTTTACTATTCTTATTATTATTGCTTTCAGGGAACTTTTTTGCTAACTTATGCCCAATTTAAAAAATATAATAGATTTTTTAGCAGCAAAGTCAATCTTAAAAAATATTCATTTTTTCGATCCTTCTTAATTTGATCACTATTGGAAACCTCTCCGAAAGATATATATGCCAGTAATGCGTTTAGCAGATCCCGCGATCTTGAAGGATCAGAGGACATTAAATCTATAGATTTAGCAAAAACATACTTTTGCTATTAAGTCTATAGCAAAAAATCATATTAATAATAAGCTTTATATACAGGAAATGCCTTGTATGTATCCCTCACAAAAACAAATTTGTGAGCGGTCGATACTCTTACGATCCTGAAATATCGTAATGATGGTTTCTCTATAGATTCAAACAAATTTTTATTTTGTCTGGAGTCTATGGGTGAAAAATTATCGAACGAGAAAGCTTATATATGAGAAATGCAATGTACGTATCCCTAACGCAAAAAATATGTTGAATGGGACAACACAAAGCTTTATATACAAGAAATACCTTGTATATGATCCTCACGCCTCAAAATTCAATGAGGTGTAACACAAAGCTTTATATACAAGAAATGCCTTGTATGAATCCCTCTTACAGCACGATTGTGTTGAAGGGAATAACACAAAG
>NZ_SCHL01000031.1 GCF_004099695.1 Methanosarcina sp. MSH10X1
GCCATTCTCACCTATCACTCTTATCTATTACTAAACGTTTTTTTAATTTCTTTTCCGATACTGATTTTCTAAAACTGATTTCTTAAAGTTTTTTCTCTCTTCTCTTAGCTCTTTTCAGCGGAACAGGTCTATGCTCCCGAAGCGAAACTCTTGTGCGTGAGCCTTCGGAAACTTAAGACGCTTCCATCCTCACCCTATACCTATCTTAAATTCTGTTCCAATACTTTTTTGATCTTTTTTAAAACTGATTTTTGATATTAATTTTTGTATTTTTTCATATGTCAGCAATCAGCCGTCTTGGGAACTGAAAAAAAGAATTCTTTTACCCATGATTCAGCTCTCCTGAGCGAAGCAAAGAGGACACAGTCTTCCCGAGACGGGAATCGGGTAGTATAAAGAATTCTTTTTTTCAAAAGGGCAGCGCAATACAAAAATCAAATCTGTCAAAAAAGACACGTAATGCTGCAATTACATCGCAACTCGCGGAAAATTTAAGTCTCTCTGTAATCCCTGATCTGAATTCGAGTTTCAGAATCGTAGCTCTATCGGGAGAGGACCTGGGTATTAATTAAAAAATATTGAAAAGATGCTGGTTAAAAAAATTATTGAAAAAAAAGAATTCAGGCAGAAGAAAGTGCCACAATGGCTTCTGCCAGATCTCCGTTTGAACTCTGCAAGGCTTTCCGGGCTTCATTTTCAGAAACACCGGTCTGCTCCATTACGAGTTTTATATCTTCAGCGGGAATCTCCAGTTCTTTCGGGACTTCTTTTGCGTCACCTACAATCTGGTATGTTTCCGAGCCCTGGACTGTCATTATACTGACATTTGCATTTTCTATAATTATATTAGAGTCCGCAGTCTTTATGACTACTTCCTGAACATCCTTGAGCTCTTTAACATCAATTCCCATCTGTTTCATCATCTGCTTCATCTTAGCCGGGTTCATTCCCCGGCCTCCCACGCCTCCCATTCCTGGGAACATTATTTGCTTCTCCTTTATTTTCGTTTATTTTTTCAGGTTCGGGTTAAATACCTTCAGCGCGATTTTACTTTTCTTAATGGCATCCGCCGCAGGTGCCGCATCCGCCGCCAGCTGAGGGGTTGCGGATAAGGAATCCCTTCCCGTTTTCATCCTCAATAAAGTCAATGCTGCCCTCAGAGAAGCTCTTCTCAATCTCTTTTGCCATAACGAGTTTTATCCCGTTACTTTCCATAGTCACGTCATCTTCCTTCTGTTCGTCGTCAAAAGCTAATCCGTACTGAATTCCGCTGCAGGCGACCCCGGCAACAAAAATTCTGAGAGCAAGTTCAGGTTTCCCTTCCTGTTCAATCAGTGTTTTCAATTCTGCAGCAGCTTTTTCTGTTACTTCTATCATTTACGCACCTCTTTTTTAATTTTCATACTTATAAAATATTTATATGTTTATTTCCTATAAGATGCCATCCGTTACAGCTTACAGATAATTTCCAAACGTTATATACTCTTGCATCGGGCGCATATAACGTTTATTGTAAAATTGCGCTTTTTCCCCTGAAGATAATTTTCACAGGAATCTGGTGGGAGGGCAGGATGTGGACTCTTTTTCAAGGAATCCCGCTATTCTGCCGATATATAAAAATATATTTTATATTTTATATATTTTTCTTCCAATGTTTTTTCAGACTTCCAATTCATAGAAATTCGGCATCTTCATCTACAGGCTCCTCAAGAACCTTTGCATTATAAGCATTAATCTCAAGAGAATTGCGTTTACCCTTTACTTCCCAGACAGGAATATACACAAGCTCCAGATCAAGCTGTATTTCTTCAGACCTTGGGCTGATACTTCTGTGTTCATATATAACAGCCTGTCCTTCAGTATTGTTAAAACGTATCTCGCGTGTATTCTCCTCTATAATTAAACCCAGAAGGATTTTTTCTGCCTGTTTTTTATCCACGTTCGGCCTTTTTAACTCATACTGTACGGCAGGAATCCTTGTAGGCGCAGCAAGCCCTTCAACTTCCATCTCTTCCTTTGATTTGTTTAGAGCATTAAGAAAGCCCTTTCCCTTTCCTGCAATACTCAGGACTTTTGACCTGAAGCGTTTTTCCGCTTCAACGCTATATCGGTATCTCCAGAAAGGCACAAATTTTAAAATCGCGTCCCTGGGATTGTTTACATAGGGTTTTGCAATAGTAATCGCCTGGTTTTTAGAAATCCTTGGTTCTACAGATTGTATATTCAGCAGTTCATAAGACTCCATTGCCGGAACCTTTGCCTGCTCAGGCTTTCTTGTATTTTCTCTTTCTTTAAGGCTCCTTATCAGGGACCGGTTTCCAAAAGTCTCTTTTTCGACTTCAACCTGCTTGTTCTGAAGTGGTAGAAGTTCTCCATTAGAGCCAGGCTTCTGCCTGAACTCTTCTTTTAGGTTCCAGTTTTCTACAGGTAATTCAAAAGCTGGTTGCCTGTAAGGGTTTCGTGTTCCATTTGAGGGTGGAATTTCCGGTTCGGAATACGAAATCTTTTTCTTTTGCTCCAGATTTAAAAGAATAGCTCTTCCAATTTGAAGAGCCAGTTCATCCCTATCCCATATATAGATCCCAAGTTCAGCTGCATAATCAATTATTTCTTCAGACCCTTTCCGGGTCATTACATAAATTCCAGTATATTCCCCTATCTTTTCGGAAAAGGCTTTTATTTCCTCGCAATCTGGCTGCAGGGCACACCTGACATAAGCCTGATGCCCGTTTTTCTCCGCAAGAATGTCACACTGGCTGGATATCGTAACATTATATCCGGAGGATTTGAAGATATCAACAAGGATTTCTAAAAGATCTTGCATCATGATTCTCACTTTCTTATATCCTGCACAGCTAAAATAGTTTATGTTTACACCTGAAGTATAATATTTGGCATTTTCTACTATAAGCTGGCTCTTCTTCCTTTTTTACGCTTTTTAAACATTTTTTCCCAAAGGTACAAATATTTAAGAAACTAAATCCTAAACAGATAGGTATGAGTGGAATCAGGTTTGGAGCGGATTCCTTTTCCATATATGAAGAAGGAATAAAAAAAGAGTGGATTGTAGGAAACGGACTCGGGGGATATGCCTCATCCACAGTGATAGGGGCAGGAACAAGGACTTACCACGGGCTGCTCGTGGCAGCTCCAGAAAACTCTCCGGGGCGGTTTGTATTGCTTTCTTCCCTTGACGAGGAAATTTCGACTAACGAGGAAATTTATCGGCTCGCAACTCATAAGTATCCGGCTACTGTTTTTCCTTCAGGTTTCAATTATCTTTCCAAATTCATTCTTGCTCCTTTTCCTCTGTGGGTTTACCAACCAGATGCCTTCACCGTGAAGAAAAAAGTCTTTATGGTTCATAATAGCAACACGACATGCGTGCTCTATGACATCAGATCAAGACGAGAAGGGGCTCTTCTAAGGATTTTTCCACTGGTAAATTCAAGAGACTTCCATTATACTGTGCGCTCAGGGGATATTTCCTTCTCCCAGAAAGCCTATCCTGCAGGAGTAAAACTGGAAAGTTCTAATGGCTTTGTTTTCTCGCTCTCGTCAAATCTTCAGTATCATTCCGATCCTAAATGGTACTATAATTTTGAATACGATGCTGAAAAACAAAGGGGGCTTAACTTTCAGGAAGATAATTTCAATCCCGGCTACTTCGAAGGCAGACTCAAACCCGGAACCTCCCATTTTTTTATTGCCGCTTCGACAGAGGATATTTCTTCTTTTACGCTCGAAAGGGTTGAGGAACTGTACACAGGGGAGATCTACCGGCAAAATCTCCTTGCCTTTAATTCAAGGCTTACCGAACCTTTTGCTCTCAAGCTTCTCAGGGCAACCGATTCTTTTATAGTGAAAACTCCTTCTTCAGGTGAAAATACGGTTATTGCAGGATATCACTGGTTTTCCGACTGGGGGCGGGATACCATGATCTCCATACCTGGCCTGCTTTTAATTCCCCGCCGCTTCGAAGAGGCTAGATCAATTCTCAAAAACTTTTCCAGGCATTGTAAGAGAGGGCTTATACCCAATGCCTTCTTCGCCCTCGGTGGAGAGCCGGTTTACAATACTGTGGACGCTTCTCTCTGGTTTATTCACATCCTTGGCCGATATTTCGCATATACGAAAGACTTCCTTTTCCTCTCGGATGTCTGGGATACCGTGGATAGTATAATAGACAATTACCGTAAAGGTACGGACTTTGGAATCGGTATGGACTCAGATTATCTTATCCGGCAGGGACCTCAGCTAACCTGGATGGATGCTAAAATCGGGGAACGGGCAGTGACTCCAAGAGCAGGTAAAGCCTGTGAAATCAATGCTCTCTGGTATAACGCCCTGAAAACTGCTTCCAATCTCGGTACTTTACTGGGGAAAAATGTTTCTTCATATCAAACTCTTGCAGCCGGCGTAGCTTCAAACTTTGAGAATGCTTTCTGGAACCCGAAGACTAATTGCCTCTTTGACCTTATATCTCAGGACGAGGCAGGAAACGAAGTTAAAGATCCTGCAATCCGCCCCAATCAAATCTTTGCAGTGGCTCTACCCTATACTGTTCTTTCCCATGAAAAAGAAAAAGCCATAGTGGACAGGGTTGAAAAAGATCTCCTTATCCCCTTTGGGCTAAGAACCCTCTCGACTGATCATCCTTTGTATAAAGGGCATTATGAGGGAGATGCAGAAACCAGAGATATAGCCTATCACAATGGGACTGCCTGGGCCTGGCTCCTTGGGGCTTACGTGAGAGCTTACCGAAAGGTCCATAACCATTCAAAAGAAAGCCTTGAAGATATGCGGGCTCTCCTGCAGGGTTTTGATATGCACCTTGAAACCGCAGGCTTAGGTACTATATCTGAAGTTTTTGAAGGGGACTATCCTTATTCCCCGGGTGGCTGCATCTCTCAGGCCTGGAGCGTTGCAGAAATTTTAAGGGCGTATGTAGAGGACGTACTGGGAATCAAACCCTGAGAAGGGCAGGTTTACTTCCGTTTCTCTCCAGGGACTCTTAAAGTCCCATGCCCTCTCTTTTTTATACTAGTTTTACAATCTATCCCCCATGATTGATTTCGATGCCCTGAAATCCGAAAATGGTCTGATCCTTGCCGTCGTCCAGGACCAGTCCAGCAGGGAGGTGCTGATGTGCGCCTATATGAACCGGGAAGCCCTTGAGAAGACTTTAGAGACCGGAATCGCACATTTCTGGAGCCGTAGCCGGCAGCAGTTGTGGAAAAAAGGAGAGACCTCAGGGCACAAGCAGAAAGTAAAGGAAATCAGGATGGACTGTGATATGGATTCTCTCCTCCTGCTGGTGGAACAGATTGGGGGAGCCTGCCATATGGGATATAAATCCTGCTTTTACCGAAATCTTGAAGGAGAAGTTGTGGGAGAAAAGGTTTTCGAGCCGGAAGATGTATATTAATTAAATTTATCAGATCTGTCACGTTTCTAAAACTAAGAGGATCTTATCTCTAAGGTATTTAACTTCTATTTTTCCTTTCTTTTATCCTCGTTCGTTTGTTGCCCATATTCTTCGCGGTTTCTTTTCTCTACTTTCCTCTATTCTTCTTTATTCATATTCATTATTTTCCAGTTTATCAGGTTCTCAGCATTTTCAAAACTTTATTTTCCTTCAACACAGCTCTCTGGCTTTTTTCTTTTAAAAGAAATTATTAGAAGTTTTATTATATACTTTCCGGCTCTATATCCCCTTATATGGCTGATGACAAACGGATATGGAGGATCGTTCCGGATACAAGTGTAATTATTGACGGGAGGCTTTCGGCTCGCATTAGAGACGGGGATTTTAGGGGTGCCGAGATTATAATTCCCGAAGCTGTGGTGTCGGAACTTGAAGCCCAGGCAAATAAGGGCAGGGAAATTGGGTTTAAAGGGCTTGAGGAGCTTCTGGAACTCCGAAAGCTGGCAGAAAGGGATGAAATCCTTATTCAGTTCAGCGGGGTTCAGCCCACGCTTGAGGAGATTAAACTCTCTAAAGAAGGCAGGGTGGATGCTCTTATCCGAAGTACAGCTATTGAGGTCGGAGGGCTGTTTGTAAGCGCAGACAGGGTACAGTCTCTTATAGCTAAAGCAAAAGGGCTTAATGTTGAGTACATGTATCCCAAAGTTCTGGACCCATCCGAACTTCCGCCTCTTAAAGTAGAGCATTTTTTCACGGACGATACGATGTCCGTACATCTCAAAAACGGGGTCTCCCCTATGGCTAAGAAAGGACCAATTGGGGATATACGTTATGTAAGTATTCGTGATGAACCTGCGAGCTCTTCGGAACTTTCCAGTATCTCGAGAGAACTTATTGAAAGAGCAAGGCTGGATCCCGAATCTTTTATCGAGATGTCCTCAAGTGGAGCCACTGTCCTGCAAATCCGGAATATGCGAATTGCAATTGCACACCCTCCTTTTTCCGATGATATGGAAATTACGGTTGTCAGGCCAACTGTAGTTGTGGATCTTGAGCAATATAGGCTAAGCGATAAACTCAAAGAACGGATTTTGAGCCAGCGAGGAATTCTTATTGCGGGCCCTCCCGGTGCCGGAAAGTCTACTTTTGCCGCAGGGGTTGCCAGATATCTCAACGACCGCGGGCAGGTAGTCAAAACCATGGAATCCCCAAGAGACCTTCAGGTGCCTCCTGAAATTACCCAGTATTCTCCTCTGAATGGCAAAATGGAAAATACTGCAGATCTCTTGCTTCTGGTCAGGCCGGATTATACCATATATGATGAAGTCCGGAAGACCGGTGATTTTCTGATCTTCGCAGATATGAGGCTTGCAGGCGTTGGAATGATTGGGGTAGTACACGCAACAAGGGCAGTGGATGCAGTTCAGCGCCTGATCGGAAGGGTTGAGCTGGGTGTAATCCCGCAGGTAGTGGATACAGTTATTTTTATTGATAAGGGAGAAGTTGCAAAAGTTCTGGTGCTTGAGTTTACTGTTAAAGTTCCTCATGGGATGACCGAGCAGGATCTTGCAAGACCGGTAATTATTATTGCAGATTTTGAGACCCGAAAAGTTGAATATGAGATCTATACCTATGGCGAACAGGTTGTTGTCATGCCAATAGGACCCTCTTCCGAGCTCAGGAAGCCTGCCTGGAGGCTTGCGGAAGAGGAGATCAGGAATGTTATTGGCAGGTACGCATCCGGTCCTGTTGAGGTGGAAGTTACCTCGGACGACAGTGCAATCGTAAAGGTCCGGGAAGATGAGGTGAGAAAAGTCATCGGCAAAGGCGGAAACGTTATTGATCGAATCGAAAATATACTTGGGATACACGTTGATGTAAGAGAACTGGAAGCCGAAGCTCCGAAAGCTGCAAGAGGTCGGAAGTACGGACCTGAAGGCCGGGCTCCCCGGGAGAAGCGAAAAGCGTCCACCTTTGAAGAGGTGCCTGCAGTCTCCTCGGTCCATCCCTTCATAGAAAGAGATAAAAAGCATTTTATTCTTGGGGCGCCGGAACTTGCAGGAAAGGATGTAGAGATTTACATCGGGGGCGAGTACCTCTTCAGTGCAACAGTAAGCCGTCACGGAGAAGTAAAATTGAGGGCAAGCTCGGACATTGCTTCCGATATTCTGGAAGCGCAGGACAGGGGAGAACCGATTGAGATAAGGCTGATCTGATCTCCTCCACTTTTCTCTCCAGGCTATTTTTCCTCTTCCTTTTTTTAAATTCTTTCTTTTTCCTTTTCATTTTTTCTTCCTTTTCATTTTTTCTTCCTTTTTATTTCTTTTTTCTTTTCATTTCTTTTTCTTCTACTGGTTTTATTTTTCTCAATTTTGTCACTATGTGTAACTCAAAAATTTTATATAGTGTTGAACCTGATTCTGTAATGAAAAATTAAAGGGGTATGGTCCGATTGAATAAATTACATCAGGCAGAACCGGAAATCAGGGAGGATTTCCAGGGGAGAATTGAGGTTTTTGACCAGAGCATTAGGAGTTTCGAAAAACGACTCCGGGCCGTCGAAAGGCGCCTTTCTATGGAAGCTCCTCCCGGAGTGCAGGCTGGAAGAATTTTTTCCGGAAATTTTTCTGGTCTTTTCCCTGAGAAAAATGAAGGAAGTATTGCCGCAGGCTCTGCAATTTTCCCACAGATACCCTCGGTTTCTCCTGAATCTTCTATTCACGGAAATTCTTTCCTTTCAGACCTGGTTCCTTCGGTTTCGGAGGGAAGTATCCCAAGTTTTGGGTTCGGTGCAGTGCTCCCTTCAAGCGAAGTTCCAAGCCCTTCCATGATTTCTGTGGATAACTCTTCCGAAGTTTCCGGAACTGGTTATAAGGTAAGGAGTATAAATGAAGTTTTCTCCAGCATCACCGAGGGTCTCCGTTCCCTTCAGGTTGCAATATCCGAACTTTCGAATTTTACCCATAATAATCTCGAGCCCGAGGTCGAAAAACTGAATACGGAATTCCTTACTCTCAAAGCTCAGGAAAATACAAAAAACGAATATATAAAGAAGCTTGAGTCACGTATCGAATTCCTCGAGAACCGGAACAGGTTCACCTTCGGTTCTATGAAAATTCCCTTTGAGATCTCAGGAATTGCCGGGTCCTCAGCTCTTTTCCTTACCGCAATCCTTATCTGGTCCGGGCGATGGGATATTATAAGGTCTCCTTATTTCTCTACCTCTCTTGCCGTGCTGATGGCAGGAGCCGTTTTTGTGAAATTTTACATGGCTAACCGAAAAGAGAAACCACTGACAGACAGGTTATGAGATAGAAAGGGAAAACTTTTTAGCAGGGCTTTTTTAGTCCCGAATTACTTTCAAAAAATAGTCGCTGTCAAAATCCCTGTACCCTTCTCTCATCACTTTTATCTTGACATATCCTTCAGCTTTTCCCGGAGGCAGTTCGGTATTAGAAACTCTCAATGTTACCTTACCTTCAGGATCGGTAACGCCTGAATACGCTTTTTTCCGATCAGGGCTCCAGGCAATCACATTTGCATCCCCTACCCCGCGGTTCTCGCTGTCAAACACTTTTACGAATAAGCTCAGATTTGTTTCCTGTTTGACCTCCCCGTCGGGTGAAGGCAAAGAAAATGCGCTTATATTCGTTGTCGCATACATGGGTTTCGGAGGAGTAGGAGCATCGCTGACGGCTGAAAGAATCGCGTAAAAGCCTATGAGACCAATTATTGTAAGCACGACAATCCTTATCGGAAGCCCCAGAGTTCCAGCTTCATCGCGTTTGAGTTTTTCACTCAGCATTTAAGACTCCTCCTTGCAGTTCTATTCTTTTCAGCTTTATCTCCGGAAAATATCCGGTTATCTGGTCTTGATGATCATAACGGCATCTTTTTTCTCGTAGTCATAAAAGCCGTCAGCAAGAATTTTAAGGTCCATTGTCCCCTCATTCTGGTTGGGATCAAGCCTGACTCTTGCACTATCCGCAGTTGTCAGGTAAGTGATTCCGCTGGCGTCCGTAGTATTTGAAGCAGCCCCGCCAAGCCCCCTCAGGATAACGTTTGCATTCCGTACCGGGTTTCCGTCATTGTCAGTTGCCTTTACCACTACCGTTATGGCAAAAGGAGCCTCTGCGGTTCTGGAATCCACTATTATTGAATTTCCTTTCTCAAGAGTACTACCTCTAAGCCCTGCATTTTCCACAAACACCGACATATCCTTTGTCGGGGTCGGCATGATCGAAATCAGCGTTGCAAGGGCAACCATCCCGACAACAAGCATTACAACGATATTAATCGGGAGTTCCATAGCGTTTTCATCACGTCTGAAAAATTTGAATTTCTGCATATTTTGTCCCCATTAAACTTTCTTAAGTTATTTGCACTAAACTGTATTAATTTTTTGCTAAAACGCCTTTACTATTTTAAGATAAATATAATTAAAAAAAGCATCTAAAACGTATATTGAAAAAGAGATAATTTACTACTGGCACTAATTATCAGATATCCTCTTTAGGTTGAGGAAACGGGTTCACAGAGAACACACCAAAACTGTAAGATGGTAACAGCTGCAGACATCAGGAAATAGCTAGAAGCCCTTGAGTGTGGACAAGGAGCTCAGGAAAAAAAGATCATTTTCATAGATGAAGGACCGACCAGGCTTTGACAAAGGCCCAGTGGGAGGCTGCCAAAGCCTGGGAGCAGGCTCACCTTTGGGGACAGGCTCATGTAATAGTCTTTAAAGAAGTTGGCTCAGATTAATGTTTTCATAACATATTCATATGTGAATAATAATGTTTTTGTGCCCGTTAGTGTAGGGTATGATGATCAAAAACAGTATCAGTAGCTAGATTTATTTTGGAGATAATAGATTATCTTAATTTCCACCATTTTTTTTGCTTTTTATAATTATCCTGCATTATATGTGTTGGGATCTTATAAACTGCGGAAAGATAAGTTATGTAATTATTGAGGGTAGTTTTATTTTCCAACCAATGATTGCCTTCTTGGTGATATTTGTCTATATCGCGTGTCTTATTTAGTAATTCTTTAGCTTCTTTTACTATTCGTATTGCTTCGTCTTCTTCTTTCTCTGTTAGTTTGTCATATTCAACACGTACTTTGTCACGAGAATATGCAAGTAATATATCGGATTTTGCATGTTTGCAATAAAGATACTTAACTAGTTTAATCCGTTGATTTATATAGTCTTCAGAATGTTCACTCTGTTTCATTCTCTCAACCCAGAGGTCAAAATTATCTGGGAGATGTAACGGCAGTTCTCCGTATTTAAAAAGATATTCATATGCCTCTTTACTTTCTAAGCAACCTTCATCTTTTATTCTCATGCTTTATTAGATACGTTATAACATTTTAAATATTTTTTCATATGTAATATAAGTCCTTATAGCTTCACCAGAACTTCTACCAGGGCTTTCTTTCTCCTGGTGCTTCAATGGCTTTTTGATTAATTAAGCTCTGAACCTGTAGCATGTAATTATTGTACATGGTCCTCAGTTCCTCTTCTCTCTGGCTGGCCTTCTTAATGTCTGCCTTCAAAGTAGGAATTGTGTTTTTGTAACTCTTCATATCTTGCTTGCAGGCGCGAGAACTCCGAGAAGTCCGGAGCTTTCCTTAAGTTCTCTTCTAGGTCTTTTATCTGCCTCTCAAACACTTCATTCCTGGCTTTTAATACGGGGATTTCCGGGGATATTTGGGGGAACCGCTCAAAACATAGTTTAATTTCAACCTTGCGAGCATGGTCCCTAGAGATACGGCAGAAAATTCGGTACTTTTCCATAGGACAACTGTATTTTGACCTTTATTGAAGCCTTTATCTGTCAAAATAAACAATATTGAGGCAATAACGCAGTTGTTTTCAGAAAACTACCGTATCCTATATGCCATGAAAAGAAGAATATTTGGATTATTTTATATTTTTTAATATTTTCATCATCGTTAATATATCTTCTATTGGGTCATCTTTTTTTAATTCATGTGGTATAACGACTAGCGAATATGCTGTTACTATTGTTAATAGACAGCATTGTAATAACGAAAAGAAATGAATTGTCATTGATAAGATATCCAATCCTGTTGTTGAATAAGTATTCACTATAATTGAACAATTTCCAAAATATGAAATGAAAATACTATGTATGAAATTTAATAAGTAAATTATAATCGAATTAAACATGGTATTTGCTATTGGGTGAGTGTATACAACAATTGCAAGGCCAAATGAAAGGGAAACAAAAGATGCAAGGAGATTTATTAAATTTGCGTTAGCTTTGTTTTTAATCGGATTCTTAATATTTGTGAGAAACGTGTAATAGGGTATAATAGTAATTAAGAATAAAAAAAATATCAATACTAAGTATTGTTGAGAATCTTGATTTTGGTTTGAAGCTAATAACAATCCAAATATTAAGATATATGTTTGAGCTAAACGTTCTTTTTTTTCAATTTCTTTCTCTTGGAATGTTACTTCGTTTTCCACGTTGCATAAACTTTTCCCAAATATATATAAATTTTTAGTTGTGATAAGCTACCGTTAGCCGCGATCATGGCTGCATAAGTAATGCTAGCTGAATTTCGAAGAGCTCATTCCAAAACCAATTTGCATCTATTCCTCCTCGGTTATGTTTTCCCGGTCTATCCAGTAGGGGTCCGTTGCCCTCTTATGGGCCTTATAATCTTCTAGCCATTTCCGGCGCCGCTGCCTTTTCTCCTCACTATTTCCGTTTAAATTCCTCTTGGGACTATTGATGCCACCAGCTTATTTATAATCAGCCTTATCAAAACTTAGAAGGAAAAACAGCTTATTGTATGACTCAATTCACTTTTGTGTTTTTAGATTGAAGAAGGAGTTATAATCGTTAACCATATTGTGAAATCGTCTCCAAAGAGCTTTAAATGTTTTAATTAGGGTAGGTTGAATAGCTACAATAAGAGAAAACGTGAAGTTAAGTGTATAAGAAAAGCTAAAAATTGTAAAAAATTGCCTGTCTGTCATTGACGGAGCATTTGAACTAATTCTTATGTCATTACGGAATTTTGTCATTCTTATAGTTTTAACTCTGCTATAACGACAATATTAATCGGGAGCTCCATAGCTTTTTCATCACGTCTGAAAAATTTGAATTTTTGCATATTTTGTTCCCATGAAACTTTCTTAAGTTATTCACGCTAAACTGTATTAATTTTTTGATAAATAATTTTGCTTTTCTAATGCATCGGGGCGCAGAGGATTATGAGTACTCTACTTGTTGCAGATTAGCCGACGATTTAATTTTCAAGGTATAAAATAATATTTCGTGATCCAAGTAGAACACTCAGATAACAAGCAGGAAAACAAAAATAATTAGAAACAAATTTATTATTAAAAAAGATAATAATTATTTTATTTTTGATCAAAAATAAAGATGGGTAAAGATCTTGTTGTTTTTAATTTGAGCTGTATTTCTCTTAAACTTTTATTTTAATATCTTTTTCTACAGTTATTTATTAAAAAACCGTTATATAATCATTTTTTGTAACTGTAACAATTCCAGTATTATTAGCTACCGTTAGACTCACCGTATACACGCCTGGATTTCTAAAGGTATGCAGTGCTGTTACTGCATGTTTAGAGTTCCAGTCACTTGAAGTGGACGGCTCAAACACCCAGAAATAGCTTGATGGATTACCCGTAGTCGAACTTGTAAACAAAACCTTAAGCGGAGCTGTACCAAATGTCACATTGGCATAGAAAGATGCTGACAACTTGTCAGCATCCGCAGTATCCACAGTAGACGATGCAAGTAAATTCGTAGGACTTCCAGAGAGTTCATAAATGTAAATATCCTCGCTTGATTTTCCTGTACCGTTATTATACAAGTCATCATATCCCCATATTACAGTATTGTCATATATATCTGGAGTAGTGCCTATATTATTCCCAGTCTCGAATATCATAGTGCTCTTAGCTGCAGAGATATTATATACGTATACACCTGCCTTTCCAAAACAGTCATCGGTTACTTTCGCATACACAACCGAGTTTCCAAATACTTCATTATGGAAACCTGTATCGCACCCGCAATCTGGATTGTTTGGATCGCCACTGTCGGCATTATTACTTGTAATCGCTGTCTCTTTTCCGGTAGCAATGTCATACAAGATGATAAAACCCAATCTAGTGTAGAAGTCAGAGCAAATGGTATTGTTTCCATAAATGTGCGGATTATCTGGATAGCCACCCGAGATTGCTTTCATGTCTGTTTGGGTAGTAATATTATATATATGGATTTCAGGGCTGTCTTGACCGTAATACATGTATGCTACCTTGTCACCGTATATATCAGGGTTGCATCCACTCGATATCTTTGTTTGCACGGAAGTAGAAACGTCGTAAAGATAAACGTTTGAATTGTATGTGCCATCATTAGAATTTGCGCTCCACACAATCTTGTCACTGTAAATGGCCGGCTTGCTGCTATCATCAACATTCTGCGTTATATACGATGTGGCACCCGTTGATTTATCATATATAGAAAGTATAAATGATCCACCAGTATCATCGAGCCATACTATTCTATTACCATAAATTGCAGGATATAATCCTGTCAGACTGATTTGAGTATCTGACGACATGTTCAAATCGTACAGGTGTATCCCATTATTTGACCATACTACATTTTTTTCATAAATTGCCGGATCCCTTCCCTCCCCTATTTTTATTGCTGTATTAGTTACAGGGATAGTATTGTTACCGCCGGTTGTTATATCTGTAGACGGAACCGTAATGAATCCGGAATTTGGTCTGGTTTCTACCTGATCTATTTTAAACCCATAAGCAGTTCCTTTTCCATTTGTTTGAAGTCTTACTTTTATAGTGTCTCCAGTAAACCACTCTGTCCAGAGATCCTTTCCATTATCTGCCCAATTGTATTCTACCAGTTCATTTCCATTTTTATCGTTAAGGGATAAATAATCATAATCTCTATCAAGATACCGTTCGGTAAAATGTAACCTCATTTGGGTTGCACCAGGTTGGGTTATAGCAGGCCATATATAGTCAAAATTATTAGCGTAAGGATGATATGAATCTGGCAAAAAAGATTGAGGAGCCATATCAGTTCTGATCTCTACCTGATCTATTTTAAACCCATAAGCAGTTCCTTTCCCATTTGTTTGAAGTCTTACTTTTATAGTGTCTCCAGTAAACCACCCTGTCCAGAGATCCTTTCCATTATCTGCCCAATTGTATTCTACCAGTTCATTTCCATTTTTATCGTTAAGGGATAAATAATCATAATCTCTATCAAGATACCGTTCGGTAAAATGTAACCTTATTTGGGTTGCACCAGGTTGACTTATTTCAGGCCATGTATAGTCAAAGTTATTTGCATAAGAATGGTCCGATTCTACTAAAATATTAGTTGAAGCTGTTGTAATCGTAACAAAGCCTGTTAGTAAACACATTTCTGCTACTACCAAAATTATCATTTTAATTGTTTTCCACATCTAACCACCCCTTTCTCCACTATATTATTTCTCTTCATCATGGCTGTAATGCGGCACTTTCTCCCCTTAGTTTCTTGCCCGCTTCCCCGCATCATATTATGTACTCTAAAATTTCTTTGTGTTTAACGGATTGATGTCTAATATTACTGCTATTACTGCTCTAGGTTCTTATTCTCCCTCTATATTCAGTTCTTAGTTTAGTTCTGAGTACAGTATTGAATAGGCCAAAAATTTCTTAAAGGCTCCAAAGGCAGAAATAATAAACAGCTTTCCGTATGGGAACTCATAAAGTAACATTCGCTATGCACCATCAGAGAGTCAAGTAAAAATACAACATCTAATAACTGAGAATAACAAAATTATTGACAGCATTAGAAAGTGAAGAAAAAATAATTTTTATTTATATTACCTATAATATTCTTCGGCATATAAATTGTTATTCTATTTAATAAATAATCATATGTGCCTTTCATTATACAAATTCGTTTAAATATATTTAGCACAAGAATAAATCACCTTTGACTAGTCTTTTATTATCAATTTACTCATGCCGAAAAGCTTGTTTTTCTACTGCATCGGGATCGTGGAGGTAATGAATGTTCCACCCGTACAGTTTGTCCAATACTTCATTTTCATGCTGGAAAGTAGCGAAAACAAAGAAAAAGATGAAAAAAGCCTCACTCCATGAAAATATTCTTAAACATAATGAAGATAAACATAATGAAGATTAAGATAGTTCATAAAAATATGGGCATTAATTCAATTAAATAGCTATGAAGTAAGTAAAAGCACACAAAAAAATCAAAAAATATGAATACTTACTCTAAGCTTTCGGGTTAAAATAAAAAATAATTAAATTTATTTACTCACTATCATTTATATTCAACATCTTCTTCATCCTTGCAAGTTCTGCCAGATCTTCCTCGGTCAAAGGGGCCGCCTGCCTGAATATAGAGCCCTCTGCAACTGCAATAAACCTGCGCCTTGGGTCCGCCGGGTGCAGATCTATGCCTTCCTCATCCGGTTCTGCCAGCCTGGGCCAGATTTCGTCCATGTATGCGTATTGCTCTTCTATGGTCTTGAACTTGGACGGGTCAAAGTGTCGCCGCCGTTCTTTCATTTCCTCTTCACTTAAAACCGTTTAAACTCCTCCTGGTAGTATTGACGCTCTCTGTTCATTTATAATCAGACTTATCAAAAGTCAGAATCAAAGTGGCTTATTCTACGCCTTACAATTATATTTTAAGGTTGAATAATGGTCTAAGATGCCCATTTTTTGCCTTGTATTAATTTCTACAGCGCAGTTTCCTGATATTTCCTGCAAAAACTATATATTTATATAGCTCTTTTGTACATACTCTTTTTACTGTTGTAGAATAACCTTAACAATAGAAACAAGGGGAAACAGTTTTTTGACTCAGGAATGCTCTGATGACTCAGGCGAATCGGACCGTGACCGTAGTTTCTTGTGTTTTTTTGGACTGCATAAATGGAAGCGAAAAAGTGGGGCATTGTGCTTTTTGCCAACAGTGCTCGAAAAACGCTATGAATGCATGCGTTGTGGCAAATACAAGGTGATGTTTGAAAGGGAAAACAGCTCTTATAGCCTTCCTGCTGGCAGGTCTTAACCGTTAAGAATTTACAGGCCCTTTATTTTTTCGTCTTATTTTTCTTTTATTTTTACATCTATTTTATATTTCTTTTAATTATTTTCCAGCTGCCCTTCAGTTATTCTACTGATGCCCTTTCCTCAACTCGTAAAGTTAATCTATCTTAACTTTGTTTGTTAGGGCTATGAAAAGAATTGTGATTCTGGATTACGGGCTTGGAAACCTCCGCAGTGTTCAAAAAGGGCTCGAGTACGTCGGATCCAGTCCCGCAATCTCCAGGGATCCTGAGGAGATTCTTGCCGCAGACGGTTTAATCCTCCCGGGCGTCGGCGCTTTTGTGGATGCAATGAAGCACCTTGCCCCCGTAAAAGGGATTATAGAAGAGTACGCACGGTCAGGCAAGCCAATGCTCGGGATCTGCCTCGGACAGCAGGTTCTCATGACTTCTTCTGAGGAAGGAAAACTGACCGATGGCCTTGACCTTATTTCTGGGAGGGTGCTGCGCTTTCCGAAATCCGAATTAAAGGTACCTCACATTGGCTGGAACAACCTTAGCATCAAGCAGGATCACCCTTTGTTTGAAGGAATTCCTGACAATTCTTTCGTATATTTTGTGCATTCCTATTATGTGGACACAACGGCTGAAAACACACTTGCAGCCTGCAATTACGGGCTGGATTTCTCGGCGTCTGTCGTGAACTCGAAAGGCAACGTAATGGGTACCCAGTTCCACCCTGAGAAAAGCGGAACTATCGGGTTAAAGATTCTGAAAAACTTCGTCGAAATGTGCTAAAAGGGTCTATCTAAAAAATTAGCCTCTCATGCCCGAAGTATATTTCTCATTTTGCCGGAAAACCGGATCCCGATTCTCAGGATCATTTAACTCTTATTCCTGAGCACTTTACACTAAATTATCTGGAATCAACAGGCTACCTGAAATCAATAGACTGATACTAGAATGCCAAACGATCCTGCCCTGCACACCTTTTAGGGCAGAAAAATCTGCAAGAGATGGTTACCATGGATATAGAAGGTTATGCAAAACGGGCTCTCAGGGAGAACCCTTCAGACGAAGCAGGGCTTGAGGCAAAGCTGGCTTCAAGGATTCTTGAAATCAAGCATATAAGCCCGGAGAGGGCTCATGAGATCGCAGCAGCGGTCGTTTGTGAGGCAAAGGCAACACTTGATGTGGAAGGTGATGTATTAAGCCCCACTCTCTCAGGTGTTTCAATGGGAGAATTCGGGGTAGGCTCCAGGGGCACGGGGGATTTTTACGTCCACTCCATGCTTGCAGAGGTTATAGGTAAGACAGGTGCAGTTGTGGATAGTTCTCAGCTTGATGACTCCGGAGTTGTCAAAATAGGCGAAGACTACCTGGTAGTCACGATTGATGGTATTCATTCTCGCCTCAGTGATTTTCCTTTCCTTTCAGGTTTTCATGTAGCTCGCGCAGCTCTACGTGATGTGTATTCTATGGGAGCCCGACCCCTCGCAATGCTTTCCGATATTCACGTAGCCGACGACGGGGATGTCGCAAAGATATTCGATCACATCGCAGGCATAACTACAGTCTCGGAACTTACCGGAATACCCCTTATTACGGGGAGCACGCTTCGAATAGGCGGGGACATGGTTATAGGTGAACGCATGACAGGCGGTGTTGGGGCTGTAGGTATAACCTCTTCGCTTACCTCGCGGAACAGGACAGAAGCAGGAGATCTCATTCTCATGACCGAAGGAGCGGGAGGGGGTACGGTTTCTACAACTGCGCTTTATTATGGAATGCATGAGGTTGTGGAAGAAACCATTAATATCCGTTTCCTGGAAGCCTGTGAAGCCCTGTTGAACTCCGGGCTGCATGAAAAAGTCCATTCCATGACTGACGTTACCAACGGTGGAATCCGGGGCGATGCCAAGGAAATCTCAAAAACCGCAGGCGTAAAACTGGTTTTTGAAGAAGAAAAACTTAGGGGCCTTGTGAACCCAAAGGTGCTTTCAATGCTTGAGAGCCTGAAAATCGACTACCTGGGTGTCTCTCTTGATGCGCTGCTTATAATTGTCCCGCCTGCACATGTTAATGATATCCTCGATACTGTCAGGGCTGCAGGTATTGAGATTGATGTTATAGGACATATTGAGGAAGGAGACGGGGCTGAAATTTACTTAAATGGTGAACGCAGGGACTTCGTACCGAGATTCAGGGAATCTGCCTACACCCCTGTGAAAAAAGTCCATGGCGAAGAGAATCCCCGGGATTTTGAAGAAATGAGGGCAGCAATTGATAAGGCTGCGCTTGAAGCTATTGAAAAGAAACAAAAAGTCCTCAAAAAAATAAGAAATAAATAAAGCCTTTTAAAAAGAGCTTTAGTGAAAGCCTTTTCAAAAAAGGCTTTAGCGAAAACTTCGTGGATCATACTTGTGCAGGAGTTAAACAAAAGCCTTTTCAAAAAAGGCTTTAGCGAAAACTTCGTGGATCATACTTGTGCAGGAGTTAAACAAAAGCCTTTCAAAAAAGGCTTTAACGAAAACTTCGTGGATCATACTTGTGCAGGAGTTAAACAAAAGCCTTTTCAAAAAAGGCTTTAACGAAAACTTCGTGGATCATACTTGTGCAGGAGTTAAACAAAAGCCTTTTCAAAAAAGGCTTTAACGAAAACTTCGTGGATCATACTTGTGCAGGAGTTAAACAAAAGCCTTTTCAAAAAAGGCTTTAACGAAAACTTCGTGGATCATACTTGTGCAGGAGTTAAACAAAAGCCTTTTCAAAAAAGGCTTTAGTGACAATTGCTTAGGAAATAAACGAATCGGAGAAGGGGGAGTTATTATACTTTCCTTTTTACCAAGAGCACTTCTCTTGCTTTTCCGATGATTTCGACTTCTGTCTCTGTTTCGATCTCTTCTTTTGAGCTAGCTTTCCAGTATTCGCCTTTATATCGGATATATCCTGTTTTTCCAGGCGCTAGCGGGTCTATGGTCTGTGCGGTCTCCCCTATGAATTCTCCTATTACCGGCTTTTTCTTTCTTATCTCGGTTACTTTGTAGACTGCAAAAACCAGAAATAGCCCGAAAACAATCGTAGGGGCAACAATCGTAAAGGCAAGGAGTCTACGGAACTCCGGAGTGTAAATGTTTTCGCCTCCCATGGGCACGAGAAGCAGGCTCCCTATTATGAGGCTGATGAGTCCGGCAAGCCCCAGAACCCCGAATCCGGGGGAGTTTATCTCGAGAATGAGCAGCCCTACGCCTACAAGGATAAGGAAGACTGCTGCTATATTGATATTAAAGCCTGTGCCTATCAACCCGAGCACGATTGAAATAATCCCCAAAACCTCTGCTCCGGCTCCCGGGCTGGAGATTCCGAAAATTATTCCATAGAGTCCTATAGTCAGAAGAAGGGAGGAAATAATAGGGTTTGAAATGAGCCCTAAGAAGGAAAGAGGAAGGGGAGGTTCGTAAATCTCCACTTCTGCATTTTCGGTTTGCAGGTTTTTTCCTTTTACCTGCTGCCCGTCAGTCTGTGCCAGCAGGTCCGGGATGGAAATGGCAACATATTCTATTACATTTGCATCCAGGGCTTCCTGTGCGTCAAGGTTTTTGTTTTTTGTTATGACCTCTTCGGCAAAGGTCTCGTTTCTCCCATGCTTGCTGGCTGTTGCAACCGAAAACTTGACAAGGGCATTTATTATTTTTTCGTCTTCTACGGGTTTTGTCCCTTCTGCTGACATCTGAACAGGCTGCGCCGACCCTATAACTGTAAAAGGTGCCATTGCAGCAATATCCGTCCCCATAAGGATGAGCGTGCCGGCAGACCAGGCTTTCCCGCTCTCGGGCACATACCCTATAACAGGTAAGCTTGTATTTTCAATTGCCCTTATGATTACCTGGGTCTCATCCAATCCTCCTCCCGGGGTATTCAGGCTGATTATCAGAGCTTCGAAATTTTCGTTTTCAGCTTTTTCTATTGCACCTGCTACAATATCATCTGAAGCCGGGGTTACAGCCTCGGATATTTCAAGCATGAGCACTTTCTCTTGGGGCCCTGCCTCCGCAGAAGGTGTGAGGGCAGTTGTGAAAACGAAGCACAGAAGAAAGATAAGGAGGAAATGGGAAACCCTTGCTACAGGCATGTTTATCGGTCCTTTCTTTCTTGCCCATTTCCTTCGATTCTTTGTTTCACTGTCATTTTTTCTTTCACCGATTTGCTTTTATTACTTCTTTCTTTCATTAATAGCCTGAGATAAAGCAGCTATATTTCCAGCCTCAACAGTCTGGGCCTGTGTAACTATTATGAGATTCTTTTCCCTGGCAATCTCGGCTAAAGTTTGTAACTCCCTTAATTTGATTGCTGCAGGCATTCCCGCATAGAGGGCAGCAGCGTCTTTCATTTTCTGGCCAGCCTGGAATTCTCCGTCTGCAAGGATAATACGGGCGCGTTTCTCCCTTTCGGCTTCAGCCTGTTTGGCAATCGCTCGTTTCATCGTTTCAGGCAGTGAAACGTCCCTGATTGTAACTCCTGTAACTTTGATTCCCCACGGATCGGTATATGCATCCAGAAGCTCCTGAATTTGCCTGTTGATACTTTCTCTTTCCGAAAGCAACTCATCAAGCTCCATCTGCCCCATTACGTCTCTCAGGGTAGTCTGTGAAAGAGTAGAGGTTGCAAACATGTAATTTTCGACCTGAGTTATAGCTGCTCCAGGCTCCACGACCTTATAATAAACGACGGCATCCACTTCAACCGTCACATTGTCCTTGGTGATCACGGCCTGTTTGGGGACATCGATTGCAACAACTCTCAGATCCATCTTCGTAGCTCTATCAATAATCGGGACAATCAAAAAAATTCCTGGGCCCTTTATGCCGCTGAGGCGGCCCAGCCTGAAAATAACTACTCTCTCATATTCGTTAACCATTTTTATGGATTGTGAGATTATTAATATTAAAACTATTAATACAGGAAGATATAACGGGCTGGCAAATTGACTGGCAAAGATACTCATAATTTCTATGACCTCTTATTCCGTTAATGTTTAAATTAGATTTAATAATAACTAAGTATTCTTTGTTAGGAAAGTAAATATAAAGTTTCTATAGAGTAAGCATTCATAGTTCAAAAATTTTGTACTATGTGTTCTCTAAATATCTGAAAAACTATATTCTTACTTACTGTTACTCTCTACCCCATGATTCTCCATAAAACTTTGGTTTTTCAGATTTTTGGGCGATACCTGAGAATAAATAAATATTAGACATGCAGATGCCTGATTGTTATGAAAATATAATGAGACTCAGAAACTCATTCTGATAAATAGTTGTCTCTGAAAATACTTATATCTGAAACATAGAGAATACAGAACAGGGAAAAAGTGAGTTAGCAGGGAAAGAAAGAATCACATGATATTGATTTCCGGCCTGATTGGCCTCATAGTTAAGTCAGTGTGTTTCAAAGTTGACAGATGAACAATAAAGCCGTAAGGTTCAGGGATTGTTCTGAACTGCAAACCGCGGAGTAAGAAAACGCAGGTTCGGAAGAACCATTGGTGTTGATATTAATGAGTAAGGAATGTCCAGACTGCCACGGGCGTGGCTATAAAATTGTTTCAACCGACGTCTGCCCTCAATGTAAGGGCAGAGGTAAATCCAAATCAATTGATTTTATGAAAATGTCAGAGAAAAATCTTGACAATTTTTTGAAAAATGGCACAGCATGCGCGAAATGTAAGGGTACTGGAAGTATAGAAGTGACCACCCCCTGTGAGACCTGTGAGGGACTCGGGAACATATATACCTGCAAGGTTTGTGGAGAGCGTATCAAGAACCCAAATGATCCCGAGGAAGAAGTATGCGATTCCTGTGCCCGTTCTCAGTTTGTTTACGCCCTTGATGAATCCTGTGATCTCAAGGATGTAGAGGCAGGAAAACATTACCACGGGATAGTAAGCAGTAAAGCCTCTTTCGGGGTCTTTGTGGATCTTAACCCTCATGTAAGGGGGCTTATGCACTCCAGCAATGTCGGAATTCCTCCTGAAGTCGGCGAAGCCGTAATCGTGCTGGTAAAAAGCATCAAAGCCGGAGGGAAGCTGGACCTGGTTCCCAAAACCCTCAAAAAGTACGAAACTATCGAGCTTGAAAAGGAACTCCCACTTAAGAACTCAGCTCAAATCGATACCAGTATGAAGGGCAGGCTTATCAGAATCGAAGGAGAGGTTATTCAGGTAAAGCAAACCAGCGGGCCTACTATTTTTACCATTAGCGATGAGGGGGGCTTTGTACCCTGTGCAGCCTTTGAGAGTGCAGGGAAAAGATCCTATCCGCATATCGATACGGGAATGATTGTTTCCCTCACTGGAGAAGTAACCCTGCGAGATGACCAGGTCCAGATCGAGGTCATGAGTATGAAATTGCTGACCGGGGAAAAGGAGGCAATTGTCAGGAGCAGGGTTGAGAAGGTTATTGACGAAAAAGCGGCTCCTGCGGATATTCCTTTCCTTGTCGAAAGCGAGATTATGGAGAAGCTTAAACCCAGGATGCTCCATGTTGCTAAAGAAATAAAAAAAGCTATCTTCCATTCAACTCCTATCATTTTAAGGCATCATGCCGATGCTGACGGTATCACCTCGGCGATTGCAATTGAGAGGGCAATCCTTCCTCTTATTACGGAAATCGGGGGAGCAGATGCGGAATACTATTTCTACAAGCGTGCTCCTTCCAAAGCTCCTTTTTATGAGCTTGCCGATGTCACGAGGGATATTTCTTTTGCACTTGAAGACCTTTCGAGGCACGGGCAGAAGATGCCGCTTGTGATCCTTGTAGATAACGGATCAACCGAAGAAGATGTTCCTTCCATGCGGCAGGCCAGAGTCTATGGAATTAACATGCTTGTTATTGACCATCACCATCCTGACGAGATTGTTGACCAGTATCTTATAGGGCACGTAAATCCCGCGCATGTAGGAGGAGATTTCGGGGTAACTGCCGGAATGCTCTGTGCTGAAGTTGCCCGTATGATCAACCCCAGCATCAGTGATACTATAAGTCATCTTCCCGCAGTCTCGGCAGTAGGAGACCGATCAGAAGCTCCGGAAGCCGGAAGGTACATCTCTCTTGCCTCGGACCGTTATACCCTTGAAGAGCTGAAAGAAATGGCTCTGGCTCTGGACTATGAACAGTTCTGGCTGAAATTCAGCAGTGGAAAAGGTATTATCGATGATATTCTGGATCTCGGGGACCATGAAACTCATAAAAAACTGGTTTCCCTGCTTTGCGAACAGGCAAATGGCATGATAAAAGAACAGCTCGAAACCTGCCTCTTCAATGTAAAATCCCATAAACTGGCTAATGGGGCTATCATGAATGTGATAGATGTTGAAAACTATGCACAGAAATTTACCTTCCCGCCACCCGGAAAAACCTCTGGAGAAGTTCACGACGTGCTTACTAAAAGGAACCCGGATAAACCCGTAGTTACTCTCGGATACGGCCCTGATTTTGCGGTCATCCGTTCTAAAGGTGTGCTTATGAATATTCCGAAGATAGTCAGGGAGCTAAGGGAAGAAATGAAAGGTGCAGGTGTCAGCGGTGGAGGTCATCTTGTCGTGGGCAGCATCAAATTCGTGGAAGGAATGAGGACTGAGGTGTTATCAAAGCTTGCCGAGAAGATAGGAGCCGCAGAGGTCCAGCATTAAAGGGCTTTTATAAGCCTCTCTTTTCTTCCCTCTCTCTTACTCCATACGGAAAATTCTAATCCTAAAATCTCCTTTTCTTAAAATCTTTATTAATAAAAAATTTCCTTGGAGATTAAGAGAGTATAGAGACAACCTAATTAATCAAAAAACCTGGTTAGTTGTAGATTCTAAAAAACTGCCAGTTTTGGGAAACCTTTCCTGGGGAAAGGCTTCCATGCAAAACGGGTTACTAAAAATTATCTTTACTCTACCTTTCAGTCAACACGCACGATCCTTACAAGCGACTGGATCGGGACGTTAGCGATCATATCGGCACCTTTTTTGTCTACAAGAACTACTACAACCCTCGGTTTTGCGCCCATTTCCCTGAGCTGCTCGATAACTTCCATAGTCGTAGAGCCTGTGGTAATGACATCGTCAACAATTACGCAGTTTTTACCGGTAACGCTTCCGAAGTTCCTGCTTATTGTACCTCTCTGGCCTGGCTGGACTATGTCCTGTCCTTTACGGGAATGATAGAGGGCAAAGTCAGCTCCCAGTTCATGTGCCATCATGCTTGCCAGGGGAATGCCGCTGGCGGCAACACCCACAACCACATCGACTTCAGCATTTGTTTTTTCCAGAGTCTCAAGCACCATGTCACAGAGCGCAAGCGAGATGTAATGGAGCCGGATAGCACTTTTTCCTATACTGCTCCAGTTTACGGAAATATCCTTCGGAGCGGGGGCTGCTACTTCCTTTTTTGAACGGGTTAAAAGCCAGGTGACGGTTTCTCTTGAAACATTGAGTTCATCGGCAATCTGGCCGGTTACAAGCCCGTTGCTTTGCAGTTCCACAGCTTTCTGGATTAAATCTTCTATATTCTTCATTCCTCCATTCCCACCTGAAATTTTATCTGGCCGTATTTTTCGGCATGTTTTACAACTTATTCACAACGCTACCTGGAATACTGCCTGGAAAACTATATTCAAATGTGCATTCTCTCAATTAAAGACACTATTACATTATCAAGCATTATATCTTTTCCTTCAACTTAAGGATGGCTCTTTTCTTTTCTACTTTTTTTCCTTTTTTTCTTGAGAGGAGAGCCGCAGATAGGGCAGACATCACCCCTGTCAAAAGTTTTTTTGCAGCCTATACACTGCTTTTGCCAGATAATAATATCCCTGATCTTTTTCTGGGCAATGGGCTTAACCTGAATCCCAAGCTGCACGGCAACGTTCTGGACTGCATAATCATCCGTGAGCAATATGCCATTGTCCCTGTACTCAAGGGCTTTTGCAAGGATTTCAAGGTCTGTTTTTGAGAGTTCCTCGGAGTCTCGGGTAAGCTCAGCCATTTTCCGAACTTCTTTTACCATTTCGGGCTCTGGCCACTCAACACGTAACCCCCCTTCTTTTGCCAGGTCAAAACGAAGCTCGGAATCCCTGCTTTTCAATTCTTCAGCAACCGAAGAGACAGTAATCATCAGCGA
The DNA here is from genome assembly GCF_004099695.1 of Methanosarcina sp. MSH10X1. Lineage (GTDB taxonomy): Archaea > Halobacteriota > Methanosarcinia > Methanosarcinales > Methanosarcinaceae > Methanosarcina. The sequence goes on from NZ_SCHL01000031.1 coordinate 25,705, forward strand.
ACTGTCCAGGTCACAGTTCCCCATTATAAATACTGCTGAATCTGCTATGTAAAAGGTCATTTTTCTTCTCTTTTCTCTTTTAGTATATAATTGATTCCCGCCTGAGTTCCGCCCCGGGAGTCCTCTGCCCTTCCCGAATTGCGTCTTGGGATTGCAGAAAATCTTCAGTTTTCTGGGAGTTGCAATATAATCGCAACAGTTCGCTGCCCTTTTCGTATCGCTCAAGAGGGCTAATTTATGGCTAAAAAATTAAGTTGTAACTGGAGAACTGGTTCGCGGGTAATATAAGCTTTTTTTACTGGACTGGAAGGGGAATTTATAGGCAAGCTCTGTTGTCTTTCGCCCGTCAATGAATATTTTATGAGATTTTTGTGAGATAAAATTTCTTCTGTGCATCAGGTCTCTTGCACTGGTAAAGAAAAACTGGTGAAATTAAAGCCAGAGAACAGCGCAATAAGAAAACTACAGAATAATGAACCAGTGAGGCAGTTTCTTGGATTTTGAGTATTGGGGTCTATCAGTTATTTTTAAGAAGCTGAAAGGCTCGTACCCTTTCGATGGGTTTCTTTTGCGGAAACGCCTTGAAAGGGTTTGAGCGTGAATAATTTTTATTTGAGGGAATGAAATGCTTTCAAGCTTACTTGGGACAGATTGCTTTGAGACCTGAGGAGACGTCTGCCAGAAGTTCGATTGGGATTCCCATAATCATTTCTTCGTCTGAGATCTTTGTGTATGTCCTGCTGCCGCTGCAGCCGACTGTAACTCCGATTTTGCCTTCTTTGTAGACCCTTACAACCCCATCCGA
>NZ_SCHL01000032.1 GCF_004099695.1 Methanosarcina sp. MSH10X1
ATGAATAATATAAAGGAAAAACTTGACCTTGATAAGGTTCCTCATTATACTACTCTTCAAAAGTTTGTGTCCAGAATTCCTTCCTCATTGTTTAACCTAATTTTGTCAAAAACTCTAAAACTATTTTATTCACACGGAGAAAATGCTTCTATTACAGCAATTGACGCAACTGGATTTACGAATTCATATGCAAGTCATTATTATTCTAAAAGAACAGGGAAGCTCCTTCGGAGCTTCCTTAAAACTTCAATATCAGTATCTACTGATAAAAAAGTAATATTAGGATGGAAAATCAGCCAAAAAACAGATCATGATGTCAAGCATGCAGAAACTCTGATAAGACAATCAAATAAGTTAAGAAAGTCTCAATGTTATGTAATGGATAAAGGATATGATTCCGAAGAAATTCATACTATGATAAAAGAAGAGATAAAAGCAGATTCAGTAGTACCTTTAAGAGAAAGGAAAAGAAAGAGAATAAACGGAAAATATAGAAAGCAGTTAAAAAAAGAGTTTGACAAAATCACATACAATAGAAGGAATATAGTAGAGACAGTAATATCTGTCGTAAAAAGGAAATTTGGAGAAACATTAAGAGCAAGAAAGGTTAGAAATCAAGTAAAAGAAGTAAAAGTTAAACTGATAGTCTATAACATAAACAAAAAAGTAATAGAAATAATATGGATCGAATTAAGGATTTCTACAGAGCCGAGATATTGATGTCAAAACCTTGCACAAATGTTTGAATTTTAACTTTGGCTTTAAAGGGTATAGCAGAAAATTGAAATGACTATCAAGACTATTGAACTGAAAAAATACCCTCTGTAGTTTTCCCAATTGTAAGTTTCACTTGATCCTGAAATGAACTTTACCCAATAAACTGCAATGAGAGGCCATAATAAAAGTAAAATTGCAAAAAATAACCAATAAGGTGACATTCTATTCATGGCTGTTACGAGGTCGTTGAGAAGTTTTTCCAAAATCTCCTGCATATTGAGGTATCCTGTCAAATAACTTATCGTGTAACTGGACAGGGCTTGTATCAGGAGAATAAGCAGTTGGATTATATATGCTAATGGAAAGAAAAAGATAAATGATAGAAGACTTTTTTTCTCGCAAGAGTGGAGAGCCATCCAGTGTCTCAGCGCTTTTGGAGGATGAGATACTTGAGATAAGAGCCAACTTTTCAAGGATTTCTCATCTTCCAGTTTTTCCAACGTTTTTAACGAAGTTTCTAAATCATTTCTTTTTGACATTAACATGAATCTGTCTGCGTTCAGTTCTTCACACCAGATTCCTATGATCGGAATAATGAATGTAGATAACGTGAGGAAAAGAAGGAACACTAAGTCCATTATTCTTTCGGGAAGCATAACTAATAATAAGTAGCTGCCTCGAGTAAAAATTATGAATTTAACCTGTATTACAAAATAAATTAACAGCTCTGAGTTAGGAGTGCCTGTGTCCTTCATTATGTGCAGAGTAGAGAATAAGCTTGCTAGGTTATCGTAAAATAAAATAATATTCTGATCAGCGGTTACTAGGGTCAGTGGAATAATATAAAGAAAGACAACGATTGTCAAGGAATATTTAACTGTAATTTCAAAGAGACTTCCAGTTCCTAAAATAAGAGCATCACCATTTCTGTAATGCCCAATTTCATGAAGCAGAACAGCTTCAGTTCCGGCTCTATCAGCGCGCCAAGACTTGATAAATTTACTAGGTATGGCTATAGCTGTTTTGCGATATCCTAATGGATAGATAAAAGTACTTTCATCTCTAAATCGGATAAAGTTAGCTTTTATTATAATGTCTGGAGCATATTTTTTGAGGAATTCTTCAATCTCTAGAATAGCTGGAATCCTTGTATAATCCTCAGTCAAGTAATATTTTTTTTCAAGATGATATTTTCGTAATTGAGGTGCAATTACAGTTAACGTTCCTAAGAATAAGACTATAGAAGGGATTAGTCTGGGTACGTTGATCAATGAAAGTAAATATGGAAAATGGGTTTTTATCCCTAAGTAAGGTGCTCTCATAGAGATTGAAAACAAATCATAATATTCCTGCCAGTGTTTGATTAGTATAGGAAGTGAGTAAACGTATAGAGTAAGCCATACCCAGAGCCAAGGAGGGAGCGTTTGGCACTTTTGATGGGACATAATATCATTCGGGTCCAGAGACTTTTTCAACAAACACAAAAGAACCGGATGGGTCTTTTAGTAGAGTAAGAAGAACATTTGATACGACTCTTTCACATTGTTCTTCTGGAAGTCCAGAGGCTTTTAACTCTGACGAAAATGTATCCAAAACTTTGTTTAAAGGTGCTGAAAGGTGATCAGGTAGCTGGTTAGTAGACTCTTTTCTTTTCAGTTTCTCACAGACTCCTAGAAAACCGTTTATAATTGAGAGGTACTTCTCAAGCTGTTCTGCTCTCAATACTTGAAGGATAAAAGGGGCAGTAGCTGCTATTCCTTGCAAAATCCATGGAAACAATACGATGCCTCCAACTGGCCCGAATGCTCCCAATTCTGTATCTCCCTGTTTTATAAAAAGATCTTTTTTTTCTTTTCCCCCTTGAACAAAAGCATCAGTCATAATAGGAGCTAGATCCACTTCATCAGGAACTGCAGCCTCGGCAATTTTTATTGATATTTCTTTCATGATATCCATACTCACTCCCTTCCTATTCTTGGCAGAACAAACCTTGTAGAATTTATATATTCATTATTTCTTTCATCGCATTCTGGATACATCATCTTAAGAGCTTTTTATTGCAATTATATAATTTCATTTTTATGTGGTTTTGAAATAAAAATTCAAGGGAAATGATTATCAGAATCTTTTTTCCGAAGGCTTGCGAAGAAATCCTTATATTATATTAAGTCCCTGATAAAAATATCAATTTTACTTTGAATAGGGAGAAGGCGATTAAATTGAGAACAATAATATTGAGAATGGTAGTCTTCTTTTTAACTATTCAACTCCTTTCATTGAGTGTTAGCATCGCAACTCCGAATGTAGTTACAGTTTCTAAATCGGGAGAAAAGGATTTTCGTTCAATACAGGAAGCTATTGATAATTCGAAAGATGGTGATTCGATAATCGTTTCCAACGGTACATATGTAGAAAACCTTGAGGTAAATAAAAAGTTAACAATTTATTCTGAATCAAAAAATTCTAATGGAGTTATTGTAAAGGCTAAAAACGAAAGCAAGAGTCTCTTATATGTAGATGCTGATTCAGTAGGGATAATTGGGTTCAGAATCGTGGGTTCAGGCAATCTTAGTAATGCTGGAATATTTTTGGAAGAAGTCCAAGATTGTATAATTGAAAATAATACAGTGGTGAATACCAGTGCTGGAATCTTCTTAAAATCGTCCTTCAATAATTCGGTACTGAACAACAACGTAAACTCAAACCGTTTTGCCGGAATTTATCTTAATAACTCTGACTTTAATATATTAATTAATAACACTGTCCCATCGAATAATTTTACTGGCTTGTACTTATACAACTCAGATAATAATTCTTTGTTCTATAACAATGTAAGTTCGAATGATTATGGCTTTTCATTTAGGTATTCCACAAATAACACTTTATATGATAATAATGCAAGCTTCAACAGCTTTTTTGGTATTGTCATGGATAACTGCAGTAATAATGTAGTAAATGAGAATAAAGCGGATCTTAATGGGAACAATGGGATTTCCATGGCTTCTTCTAATTACAATTCTTTGAATAACAATAATTTTAGCGCAAATCATTTCGTAGGTATCTATATGGAGAATTGTATGAGGAATATGCTGGATAACAATGAGATAGAATCCTGTGGTAATTTCGGGATCCATCTAAGAAATTCAACTTTTAATACGTTAGAGAATAATAGTGCCAATTTCAATGTTTATGAGGGAATATTCCTTCATGATTTAAGCAATAATAATATTTTAATCTCAAACAATATTTCCTTTAATAATATTGGGATTTCATTACAGAATTCCAATCGAAATATTCTAAAGAATAACATTATTCGCCTGAGTAATGTCACCGGGATAGGACTATCTGATTGTAAGGAGAATGTTTTAGCCGGAAACAATATTTCACTCTGTTATTGTGGGATATATTTTGAAAATTCAGCGGAAAATACTTTGAAAAATAACTTCTTTTCAAACAACACTGAAAATATCAGAGAGTATGATCCAAATCCCGTGATCCCGTTAACTATTCTGACGGGAACATTAATTCTTGGATTAATATATTTATTATTGAGGAAAAGAAGTTAAATCAAAAGACTGTAATTAAGCCACGACGAACAAAAAAGATTTTTCTGAAATCAAATTACCAGTGCCCCTAAAGTATTTAGAGTTGATGATTTAATTAGAGGAAATGAGAATTTTCAGTAACTTAGACTCTTTACTAATGTTTAAGATTATTATAGCAACAATTATTGTCTACACAATAATCCTTTACATAGCCGCCTTTAGCTTTCGTTTTTCCAATGAAAACCAATTTTTTTCCAGCATGTCCCACCAGTTAGAATAACCTTTTCAACAGCCACAAGATCACTCGATTCTTATCAAACCCGCTCAGGCTAACTCGAAGATAGATAAGGTTTTGTTAATTTATTGTTGAATAACTTACCTGACTTATACTTATTCTCAAATATTCCGTTCTTTAAATGAAAATTATATCTTCTGATCTCATACTCTTCTCATGTCATCCTCATTACTTACTCCCCTCGCAATGCCCATAATCGAAGGCATCCGAATCCCCCTGAATTTTTACGTAGTGCTCAAAGAACCTGTACCTCTGGCTGGCATGTCCTATCCAGCCGTGTACACGCCCTGGGAGAAAATAGGTAATGCAGGTTTCTCAGGCGTTGTCTGCCTCTGTGATTCTGAGGTATCTTACGACCCCTATCCTCTCAAAGTACTTTTTTCTGCGGAACTGGAAGACCTGCACTATGGTAATGCTCCGTATGACCCTGATACACTGGAATGGCTTGTCAGGAAAGCAGCTAATGTTGTAAGAAGAGAAATGGACGCAGGAGAAGGCACTGTTGTACACTGCGTTGGCGGGATTGGCAGGACTGGCACGGTGCTTGGGTGTGTGCTCAGGGATCTTGGCTTTTCGGCGGATGAAGTAGTAAATTACCTGGACAGGACAAACAAATCAAGGGGTTTCAGAGGATGGCCTGAGACGGAATGGCAGGCTGAAATGGTGCGCAGATACTGATCTTATTCTAACAATATTCTATTCAGATTATTCTAACAATATTCTATCCAGATGCCTCTTAACCTTTTTATTCAGGCATTGTAGGCATCATACAGCTGCCAGACCCATATAATCAGCCATATTAAATATCCAATCCCGAAAACATGCAGGGCGCTGGTGACGATAAAGGCTATCCAGATCCCCAGCGCTTTAAGCAGGTCTCCCTTTACAAGCTGACCAAGCCCAGGGACGAAAAAGGAAAATAAGGCTGGAATTCCGTGTGTTTTCTTATAGTAACAGTTCATAGAGCTTACCTTTTGAACACTTGATAAGAGGGGAATATAAGCAATTTAAGTAGTTTAAATAATTTAATAATTTAAGTAATTTAAGTAGTTCGACTTAAAAAGTCATTTTTTTATAAAGTTCTCCTGTAAAACGACCTTCTTAACCTGTTAACCTGTTTTCTCACGCATTGTAGGCATCATATACCTGTGCAATCCAGACAACGAGGCCCATTAGTAATCCAATGCCTATGATGCTCATAAATGCGCAGACAATCAGGGCTGCCCAGATGCCAGCTGCCTTGGCTAAATCTCCCTTTACAAGCTGGCCCAGACCTGGGATGAAGAAAGAAAATAATGCCGGAACGCCATGTTTTTGCTTGCAGTGACCGTTCATGTAATCACCCCTGTTATAATATTAATTAAAATAATATTTATTAGACGGCGTGTATAAATAGCTTGACCTGCAGGCTTTTGCTTTTTAACTTTCTGAAAATATATCCCAAAATTAATATATATTATACTATTAAACTACGAGATATATTTCAAGTCCAATTAAAAAAAGAATATAATGTTTAAGTCGGCTTTTCAGGTGAACTTTCCTGAAAAACACATTTTTTCAACCTGCCAATAAGATGGTTGTTTGTTTTAACTTTACAGGTTGTATGGAGTCTGGTTATGGATAAAAAAGACATCAAGGAATCAATGTGGGACCATTTAAAATCCATATGGGCATCATTGCCGGAAGCTATTAAGTTAATTGCTACCCTGCTGAGCATAGCTATTGCTGTTAAAGCGCTTTTTCCTGCGACTGTGGTAGGAATCAATAATTTCGACGCAAGCCCTGAAATTATCGAGCCGGGAGGAGCTTCGGTTTTGAGCTGGGGGGTTTCTGGAGCGGACAATATTACACTGGAGCCTGGCATAGGCCCCGTAAGCTCTAATGGATCGCTCTCCGTATCCCCTTCCGAAACTACAACTTATAAATTGACAGCTACCGGTAAGGGAAAAGAAAAAGTGGCTGTGTGCACTGTCACGGTTAATAAAGACTCTCAGGAACCTCTCATCATTAGCTCGTTCGATGCAAGCCCTGATTCCATTAATCCAGGCGAGAGTGCAATCCTTAACTGGCACGTTGCCGGGGTTTCAAACGTCACCATAGAGCCTGATATAGGAGTTACAGAGCCCACCGGAACACTTAACGTGTCCCCTGCCAGCACCACAACATACAAACTTATAGCTTCAAACGGGGATAAAGAAGATGCAATTTACTGTACCGTTGCAGTTGAGGAAAATACTGCAACCTCCGGGAACGTTTCTCAATCGGAGCTTCCGTTAGCGGAAGAAAGCCTGACCCCTGAGAAAGAAGAAGCAGTTCAGGAGAATCCGATACCTGAGGAAAGTACGGCACCTCCAGAAAACTCGAACTCTCAGGAGAATTCAGCACCTCAGGAGAGTCAGGCACCCAGGGAAAAGTTGCCGTCCATAGGCTCTTTTAATGCAATTCCGGATACTATCGGGCAGGGAGAGAGCTCCAGTTTAACATGGAGTGTTTCCGGAGCATCGAAAGTCTCGATAGAGCCCGAAATAGGAACCGTGGGTTTGACTGGCAGTCAGCATATCTTCCCCGGTGAAACCACAACTTATACCCTGACAGCTACAAACGAGTTCGGGAGCGTGGATGCTACGAAAATCGTATCCGTAAAGGAAGCCTCTGCACCTGCTGCTCAGGAGCCTGTTTCCGCACCTTCCCCTGAGTTAATCTCAACGCCAGAGCAGCTTTCGCCTGCGGATGGAACGGTATTTGACAATTCCACGTCCGGAATCACACTGGAATGGAGAGCTGTTCCCGGCGCGGCAAACTACGCAGTAGAAATCGATCAGTATGATTCAGGTTCCGGTTTATGGCTCTCGGAGTCAGCCGGGTCCGGGATAGAGTCCGGTATAACCACAACCAGTTACTCTTTTGAGCCTCCTTTGAAGACACCCTTCCGCTGGCGTGTATGGGCTGTAAGTTCCGAAGGTCAGGAAAGTGAGAAAAGCGGCTGGTGGAATTTCGACTACGCAGCCGAATCCTCCCTGGCATGAACAAATTTAAATATTTAATCCACAGTAAATATATAACCTGTGATAAATATATAACCTGCGAAAATCTGTAGTTTCGATACGTAATTTCATTAAGAAAAAAATTCCAGTAAGGAGAAACCTGCCAGGATATGATTTGCAGAAAACAAGCCTCAAATGCCCCGGAATGGGACCCACCTGCCCCTTCAACCGTCTATATCAAGATTAAAAACATCCCGTACGAGATTTTTAAGACAAGGCTGAATGAGGGGCTGGTTACCACTGAACTTGACCAGATCCGGTATCGGCTGGAAAGGCGGATTTACTGCTGCGGGGTCTGTTCCAAGCAAGCCAATGGATACTGCGTCATTACAAACCGGAAGATTGAGCCAGGCTGGATCTGCAAATCCTTTGTACCGAAAGAAGAATTCATATACCTTGATATCAGGCCTGGCTCGGAAGCCTCTCCGGATTTCAGGTATCTTTCGGAAACCGGGCTTCGGAAAAACCATCCCGATGGCGGGATTCCGGAAGAAAGCTGTCAGAAAAATGCGGAAAGCCTCTATGAGGAAGGAGTAACTCTTTACAGGCAGGGCAGGCTAAGGCTTGCACTTGAGGCTTTTGAGACAGTCCTTTCCGAAAATCCCGGGCATTTTCCAGCCCTTTTTCATAAAGGAAATACCTTCCTGAAACTCAAACGCTATGAAGAGGCTCTTGAAACATTTGAGAGCGCCTCGCGGATGAATCCCGATCATCCGGGGCTCTGGACCAATTCCGGATTTGCACTCGTAAAACTTGAGCGCTTCAGCCAGGCGCTTGAAGCTTTCGAGAGGTCTATCTCCCTAAACCCTGTACAGAAAAACGCCTGGGAAGGGAAGGACGCCGTGCTTGCCCGGATACGCCAGTGTGAAGAAGATTTGAAGGAATCCGAAAAAGCCCTGGAAAAGAATTCTGAGGACTCAAATATCTGGTTTGAAAAGGGCAAACTGCATTTAAAGCTCGGAGAACTTGAAAAATCCAGAGAGGCATTTGAAAAAGCCCTTGAGGGAAAACCCGGGAATGCAGAAGCCTGGCATCTCAGGGGAAGAATACTTTCCGAAACCGGCTCGGAAAAAGCAGCCCTGCACGCCTTTGAAAAAGCAACCCGGCAGAAACCGGATTTTCCAGACGCCTGGTATGAAAAAGGCAGAGTTTTCCTGAAGCTTGCCAACCCGAAAGGAGCGGAAAACGCTATTAAGATTGCAGCTGACCTCTGGGAGAGCAGGGGTTTCAAAACCCAGGCTGAAACAGCCCGTACAAAGATCAAAAAGCCTGGCTCTGAAGAAAAATAAATTTGGAATTAACAAATAATATGGAATTAACAAATGCTATTACCCATTAACTGATTTTCCACTAACTGATTCTCCATCAACTGGAAGCATTCTGTTTGCCTCTATTCTATAGGTTCTTATTCCAACTCCGATTAATAAGTAAAGAATTGAAGTCGTAATTCCAATAATAGGGGAAATAAGAATTTCTTTTCCTGCTGCAATGCTGACAAAACCTGATACAACTAAGGGATTTACCAGCGAATCCTCTACCATATGTAATACAACACCCGGCCAGATTGACTTTGTTACCCTGTAAAGCTCAATAAACATCACTGCCCAGCATACCATTGTTATAATCATAAAAATGGAAATTATAGCCCGGCTTACCGGTAACACTGCCTGGAGGTCGGTTTCGGGTAAAAAGACCAGGTAATATGGGAGATGCCAGATTCCCCAAACACTGCCAACAATAAGATATATCTTCCAATCATTAAGATTTAACTTCAGGAGCTGGGAAGTAAGATAACTGTGTAAAGGGGTGCCATCAAAAATATTTTTAATAAAATTAAATAACAGAGTACTGGAAAAAGCCAGGGTTAAAGTTCTGAGGTCGAAGGTTGATAAGTCAATCCATTCTGTTATAACACCGATTGTCAGAACAGTTGCTGTTACAACGGGAAAAATCAAAGCAGCAATCAAATACCATTTTATGTTTCCTTTGAAATTCGGCTTGAAACCGAAATCTTTCCAGCTGCCCTTTGAGAATATGTTGATTGCAATTGCAATAAACATAGGCAATACCAGCCATATCCCCATACCGGGAGAATCACCGTCTGGTCGCTCGGGAAGGGTAGAATCTACAAGAACCCCTATCCAACCACTGAGAATAACAAGGACAATAAACACAACCGTATTGCGAAGAACTTTTTTATCCACCTGAACTTCCCCATTTAGCAAATTTAAAAATCATTTATTACGAATATCTCGACGTTAAAACGTTTTTTCGCGCTGACAGCAGTTATATGAAATCAGGCGAATTAAGATGAGTGTTTATATCAAAACTATATTAATTTTTTTATTGCTTTTTTCATTGCAAATAATATCGACTTTTTTATTATTCCAATAGTGAAATGCATTATAGAGCTGGGAAAATTGAGCAGAGATATTATAAAGTAGTACCTGCAACCTTACTGCCACCATCGGATTTCTGTTTAAATATAATAGAGCATGAGATCGGAAAAGCCTGATAAAGATACTATCGAGATGGAAAAGAAGAGCCTTGAGAATGAAATATTCCCGGTAATGAACGGATATCAGGAATTAGCGGAATAAATACAATTGCATGAAAGAAGAATTGAAGGTGTACGTGAGGAAAATATTCCCACGTATCCCTTGCAAGTGAAAAGCCAGCCTTATTTCAGGTCCTCAAATCCGATATAGTTCAGGTGTATTATGAGCATCTCCCTAAAAATATAGAGTTTATAGAAGATTGGTTAATGTTTTTCGGATGTTGTTTCGAAGAGTATCCGGCACCTATTTTCTGGTCTAGAAGAAGAGGATCTTCATAAATATCAGTAGTTGATGTGCAGTTCAGGTAATTACCTGCAGCATTACCGTACAGACAGTTATTTTCCAGTATAACAGTATGTGTCTCAGGCAAATAGTTAATTGCTCCATACCCCGTCCCGTCAGGATCTTTTTGACGCTGTCTGGTATTTGCAATAATGTTATTGCGGACAATTGTTGCGTATCCCGTATCTTTAGGTGAGAGGTCAATGTGACCTGAATTATTATATGTGGGATAAATATGAGTACCTCCTGCAGGATACATTTGAACAATTGCACCGTGATATACTCCATCAAAGGTATTGTTTTCGACCAGGGTATCATAGAATCCGCTTGTCACTATACCCCCCACCCAGTCAATATTCGGGTTTGCACCTGTACCCTGAAACATATTGTGATATATGTGGACGTCCCTGGCGTCTTCCCTGGAATAAGGCTGGCAACAGCCTATCAACCAGATTCCAGGACCATAGGTATTCCGGATTGTATTATTATATACCTCTATGTCGTTAACGGTATGTGTTGTTTTCTCAATAAGAATTCCAGCGCCGCCTGCACTCCAGTGGTAAAATGAGTCGATTTCATTATCATGGATTTTTACATGGTTTGAATTCCTTGATCTAAAACCGCTGTCAGTCCTTACTGTGATTTTATTGTTCCAGCCCTCTACGTATTGGGAATTTTCGGCAAAAAGGCCATTATGCCCCGTTTTATATATAAGATTATTATAAAACTGAATATTGTAACCATTATCTACTTTCATCCCTTCCCCATGTCCGTCATGCATATACATATCATGGACTTTAATATCATTGCAGTCGCGGAAATGGATCATATTGTAGTATCCGTATCCTTTTGGCTTATCCTGGTTATTGTCATGGTTTCCGTCGATTTCAAATCCCCTTATAGTGACGTTATGGATTTCGGTACCGTTAATCTGCTTTATCATGGGCTTGCCAACTGGCCAGTCCGCATGGTCAATAAGTTTAATTACCGCTGTAGGATCGCCTTCCAGTGTTGTATTATTTCCAATGAAAACCGTATCTGAGAGATAATACGTATTCGGACCCTTCAAATAAACTGTCGTAAACTGCGGGCTCTCTGCAACATATGCAAGAGCCTGGCTTAGTTCTACCTGATCATCAATTCCATCGCAGGTAAAATTTCCACTTCCATCGCCAGCTACCCACACAATCGAGTCTGGTTGTTTAAGTGGAGGATTTGACTGTATCAGGCTGTGAACAATAACTACATCCAGTAAAATGAGGGAAATGAAAACTATAATGTATAAGCTTATTTTTTTCCCGTCTTGCCCGACATACTTAAGAGATTTCTCGGTCATTTCATCACTCGCTTTCATTTAAGGGTCCTTTTAAACAGTAAGGAGACTGAGTGTTAATGTAAACCATTCAGGACATGATCATAAGCGCTCCGTTGAGTGCCGCTATAATACTGTCTAAACCCGGCAAGCCATATTTTCTGGTTGTAGAAATATGAGCCCTGATCTGAAGAAAATTTCAACTTGTATGGAATTCTGAAAATTCCCGGGACCTTATATTGTAATCTGGCCATCCTGATTCTCTTTCTGTCTGATCATTCAGAATAGACTTTCAAATCTGTCAGGAACTTCAAAATTCATGTTTTGTATTGTATAATTTAGTTAAGTATATATTTTAATTAGTTTGTGAATTCTTACAACGATTTATATATTTTTTCATTTGTATTAGCAGTAAATTTATTCATTTAATTATTAATATTTATATTCTTTCTTAATAGCCAGTACTCTGTGAAAATTAGCAATATAAAAATCGTAATCACGACAATTATATTATTTTAATCTCTTATTTTCTTAAACGTTTGAAGAATCTCCTTGGTAGCCTGTTCATCCTATTTAAGGAGCAAAGTTTTGAAACAATTACAGCTATGTTGGATTAGTTTAATTAATTACGCAATTTATTGATTTCCGGATCATATATAGAATAAAAGCAGTTTGAAGTGAGAAGCCAGATAATCCTGATAATATTTTATTAATATATTATATCTTTTAAATCTATCATTATTAACAGAACCATACCAATAAAAATTAATTTTATAGAGTTGTTTTCCGATTTTCCGAACTCTTGTCTTAAAGGACTTGGAAAAGTTCCAGTAGACTTATACAGGGCAACTATGTCTATGCTTTGAAATCAAAAGTCGATTTTTGCCAGGGATGTAAATCTGTCCCAAGGTTAATTTTTGTATAACCTTCTCACAGTCCTTATTTTTAAGTTTGTAACAATTGAGAATAATATTGAATGAATTTATAGCCCCATAATCTTTTAGGCAAAAAAATAAAGCTTTATAAAGCTTTAAATCTTCATCACGCTTTTTATATGATTTCCTGAAAATAAGTATGTATATAAGATAATTTTCTCTGTTGTTTTTGGCTACGGGTGTTCCCGGATTAAACTAAAAAGACAGGAGGGAATAAATGAAGAATAATAGAGAACCTATATGGAAAATAACAGTAACTATTTTTACCATGTTAATGATATTGACTTTACTGTGTTCAGGCGTTTCTGCAAAATGTACTGTGACCCCGACACCTCTTGGTGCAGGAACTCCACCAGCTACAGCCCGCATATCCTGCTGCGGGAGTGAGCGTATCGATTATACGGCGGTAGCCGCTTCAAGTAGCGACCCGCGTATAGTGCAGTTTAAGGATCTCTCAAAAGGTAAAGAAACATATATCAGATGGGACTTTGGAGACGGAACCTCTCTCGAAGGAACAAAAATTACTCCAGCACTAAAAAACCCGATTCACAAATTTCCAAAGACGGGCTTTTATATCAGCTGTATGACTATCAAGTGTGACGGTTGCGTCAAGAAGTTGTGGGTTCATAAAAATATTGTTGTTAAGTAAATTTTTATTCTAATTAAATTCGAAAATTAGAAAGTTTACTTACCATTTCCAATTTCTGTAAACAACATTTAACATTAATAAATTCTTTTTTTATTTATTATTTAAAATCAGAATCGTCTAACTCCCGGATCGTCCTGGCTCCGTGAGCCGGCTTTGTGCGGAACCTTGCCGGGTTAGACCTGATCTGGATTTCTCATGGTCTGACTGTTTTTGAGAAAATGATTCTTCTGCCGCCTGTAAAGACGAGTTTTCCGGAATAATGAATTACAGGTAGGCGTGTGTGACATAACGCCGCATCATTCTGTGACTGTTGAAATAGTAGGCTATCATGCCTATGGAGTTGTTGATTAATTTAACCCACTCATCCCTGCGCTCGTAATACATTGGGACGATGATATAATACAGTTTATTATAAAGATCACTGAGTTCGGCAGCTTTTGCCTCTTCCTCGGAAAGTTTTTCATCGGGCTGGGGACCCAGTGCCCAACCGGTAACACCTTCAATCCAGCCTTCTATCCACCAGCCGTCAAGTACGCTGAGATTCACGACCCCATTATGGGCAGCTTTCATACCGCTTGTGCCGGAGGCTTCGTAGGGACGGGTTGGAGTATTGAGCCAGATATCGACCCCGGACACCATTTTTGCAGCCATGTCCATGTCGTAGTTTTCAAGGAAGGCGATTTTTATATCTTCCCTCAGCATTTCCATGCTTTTGAAAATCTCCTTGATGAGCTGCTTGCCTGCTTCGTCACGCGGATGTGCTTTGCCTGCAAAAATAAGCTGGATTTTGCCTCTTCTGTTTATTTTTTTGAGCATTTCGAGATCTGAGAGGATAAGGGTTGCACGCTTGTACGCGGTCATGCGCCGCGCGAAGCCTATTGTCAGGACTTCGTAGTCCATACCTACACCTGTCCTGCGGTTCACCTCATCGATAAGGGTTTTTTTTGCGTTCCAGTGGGCTTCCCAGATTTCGCTGTCCGGGATTCCGTCGATTCTTACCAGAAGCTCAGGCTCATTTGCCCAGCCTGGCAGGTAGTGATCATATAATTTCCTGAAATAAGGAGAAGTCCAAGTATATGAATGAACGCCGTTTGTTATCGCCTGGATCTGATAACCAGGGAAGAGTTCGCTTGAAACCCGGCTGTGCCTCTTCGTGACCCCATTGACGTAGTTCGATAAGTTAAGGGCGAAAAGGCTTGTATTAAAGCGGTCAACTCCACCGAATCTTCTTAGGATGTCCACATCGTTTCTGTCCTGAATAAGGTCTTCGACAAGCCCGTAATCAAACTTATCGTGTCCGGCTTCCACAGGCGTATGTGTTGTAAAAATGCACAGCTCCTTAACTTTCACAGGATCAGTGCCGTTGCGCCTCAGAAGTTCCAGGCCGAGCAGGCTTGAGTGCCCTTCGTTCATATGGTACTTCCGGACCCTGCATCCCAGAATATCAAGCATCCGTACTCCCCCTATACCGAGTATTATTTCCTGCTTTAGCCTGTAGCGCTGGTCTCCCCCATAGAGAGAATCCGTAATTCTACGGTCTTCCCATTCGTTCCCTTCGATATCGGTATCAAGGAAAATAATGGGTATGCTGCCTCCTGTAAGGCTTTTGCAATTATACAGCCATGCCCTGATTTTAACGTCCCGGTCCTGGATTTTTACACTCACCTGTTCTGCCAGGAGCGTCATGAAACGGGCAGGGTTCCATTCTTCGGTATGTTCTACCTGATTCCCCGACGGGTCAAGGATCTGCCTGAAATAGCCTTTATTGCTCACCAGGGTTACTGCTATCAGCGGAATGTTCAGGTCCGCAGCCGAGCGAATAGTATCCCCTGCAAGTACCCCCAGACCTCCCGCATAAGTCGGGATTTCACTGCCAAGACCTATTTCCATAGAAAAATAGGCAATCTTCTGTCCTCTCAATACTCCCTGAAGGTCGTCGATATTATCAAACTCCTCTACATCCGCTTCTTACATAAGTTTGCATAAAAAAATCTCATCGGTTTACTAAGATAATCCCAAATATATCCACAATAAAAAGCCTTAAAACTTTAGTCTGTAAACCTGAAGCTTCGAAAAATATTCATAGCATATCATAGTGGCTTATAATATATGAAAACTATGACAAATATTATTATGAGTGGAAATACCGGATCTGGATAAAATTAACGAAAAGTTGTTTACAATTGTCTATTACAAATGTTATTCTCGAAAGAAGGGAAGCTATCCAGCAAGAGCAAGGGTGCCGGGTCAGAGCCTGGTCTCGTAGGATTCCGTGCGTTTTTATACGAATTACGTTATCAAACATTCTCGCAAGTTTTTTAAGCCGTTATTTAGTATTTAATGCGTATGCCCCTGATAAATCCATACTTTCTCTCCTTTGAGATTCTGGTTTTAATGCTCTTTCTGGTCTGTCTGCAAAATGCACGGCAACGAGGTTCCTGGGCGGTCTGGCAACTTTTTGCCGGGGTGTTCTTCGGCTTGCTGCTGGAATGGGCTACAATCCAGCAGCTCGACGCTTACGAGTACGGATGTTTTCTTGTAATGTTTGGGCCTGTTCCTGTGGTCGTTGGGGTGGCCTGGGGAACTATTATCTATAGCGTTCGCTCCTTTTCCGATAAAACCAGCCTTCCGGAATGGGCACGACCCGTACTCGACGGCCTGATGGCCCTGAATATCGACCTTTCCATAGATGCAATAGCCATCCGCCTGGGCATGTGGGATTGGGGAAAAGGTTTTGATCATCAGTACTTCGGTGTTCCTTACAACAACTTCTGGGCATGGTTCTGGGTTGTATTCTCATTTTCAGCAAGCCTTCGATTGCTATCAAAGCTCCCTGGCTTCTGGAGGCGCTGGTTCTCCCCTGCAGGAGCTATAATCTGCGGCACGACGGGCGTGCTTATTACTAACGAGCTCATTACCAGCATTCCCAATGACCTGATACACTATGCTATTATCGTTGCAGTCTTAGGAAGTGCTCTGCTGTTGATACTGGCATTACGCCCGGAATTCCAGGTCAAGTCTCAGGCTGCCTCTGTCTTTCTTGTGCCTCTAGGATTTCATGCCTATTTCCTGATAGCAGGATTAGTTTCAAGCGCCATCCTGAACCCACCTTTTTTACTGGTGGTAAGTATGGTTATGAGCATAATAGCACTTGGGCTTCATCGAGATGCCCTAAACTGCTGGCATCGGTCGAACAGGAAAAGCAAAACGGAAAAAGCAAGTGATTAGACCACCAATTAATCCCAGTCTTACAATCCTTTTTGCCTGTCTCAGGTAAACTGGCTATTTATACAGGACATTACGTTTCCCGGGATATAGTAGACTGGCAGAGAAAGGATATAATACGTTTTTAAAACCTGTAAAATATACTTTTACATTCTAAAAGCCGACCCGTCCCAATTTAATATATATATTTTACTCTTATTCTTCCATTTTTCCCGTATATTTCTTTCCAGATGATCTCTCCACAGATTCTAACTTTCAAGTCTCTGCATTCTGATCTTTTTTCAGATACAAATCACAAGCTTTTTAATTTATTGCGTACTTTTATGTTTGTGAAGCAAAAAATGTAAATATACGGAATTTTCTCGTAGCTTCCTTTATAAGATTTTAGATTTGCGGAGAATAAAATGTCTAAAGCGGTTTCGAACTCGGCAAGGAATGGGAACGGCAGGCAAAAAACCTGTAAGTACCTCAATGAGATGGCTTTATGCAACGCTCTGGAGATGGCAAAGGAGCTGATCTCAGTAATTAATAAGGTTCCTGTGACAGTTTTCCTCTGGAGGCCGGAAAAGTACTGGCCTGCCGAGTTTGTCTCCGAAAATATAAAGCAATTCGGTTATACTGTAGAAGACTTTACGTCCGGGAAACTCCTGTATGGCAACATTGTGCATCCTCATGATCTGGAAAGGGTTGAACGAGAACTTCTGAGAAGGATCGAGGAAGATTACGTGGATTTTTCTCAGGAGTACCGCATCCTGACAAAATCGGGAGAGGTACGCTGGATTGATGAAAGGACTTTTATTGAAGCCGATGAGAATGGGGTTGTAAAGTACCTTAAAGGAATAATTCTGGATATTACCGAGCGGAAGCGGAAAGAGAAACTGCTCTACATCCAGAGGGATCTTGGTATCTCCCTCAGCACTTCCAGCTGCCTGAACGAGACTCTTGAAAAACTGCTTGATTCCTGCTTTCAAATAGATGAAATCAATGCAGGAGGCATTTATCTTATAGATGAAGAGACCGGAGACATGAAGCTTGCCATTCATCGAGGGCTCTCACCTAATTTTGTTGAACATGCCTCAAGCTACAGTGCCAATTCTCCGAACACCAGGCTTGTTATGATAGGGCAGCCCGTTTACAAGCAGCATATAGATCTTCTCCTTACCGCGAGGGATGATGCACTCAGGCATGAAAATCTCAAAGCTACCGCAATTATCCCTGTAAGATCAGGGAAAAAGATTATTGCAACTTTTTACCTTGCTTCGAGCGTGGAATATGAGCTTCCGGACAGCGTGCGCACCGTTCTAGAAACCATTGCGACCCAGTTCGGATCCTTTATTTCCCGTATCCGCCTCGAAGAAAAACTAAAAGAATGTATAAATAGAAAAAAATCCTGAATAGAAATGTTTTTTCCTTTAATCCTTTTAATCACCTTTTAATCCTTTTTAATCACCTTTTAATCCTTTTTAATCACCTTTTAATCCTTTTTAATCACCTTTTAATCCTTTTTAATTATCACAGGCTCTTTTTTATATATCCTTCAGTATTTCTTCATACTATTCCCGGAAAAGAAGATAATTCTACCTGATTGAATAAGGGAAAAAATCCAGAAATATATCTGGTGATAGCACAGGTCCTTTCAGATATTTTCTCCCAGTCGGGATTTACTATCTTTCTATTTTACTCTGTAGAAAAATCGTTTATCTATAGCATTAATATTCCCGCTGACTGCAGATATAAGTAAAATTTATAAATTTTGTCCTTCTAAACTGTATGGGGAAAGACAGGACAGATGAGTTTTCCCTTTTTACTGTACAGGACTGGAGATTCAGTTCAGGTCTGGAAAATTACAATATGGATTGGTAAATTAGATCACGGGTCTGGTAATTGTTCGGAATTGATAGCATCCTGGCAACCCGATAGAAAAAGCCCGATCAAACGGGATTTTAGCTAAAGTTATAAAATTTTGGTGGGGGATTATGGCAGAAGAACTTAAAGACAAGATCTACGAATATCTTTCAAATCACTACTACCTGAACCTTGCAACCGTAAGCCCGCAGGGCAGGCCAATGGCTCATACAATGGCATATGTATCCGAAGGCGCAGTTGTATATATGGCAACCAATAAAAATACCCGGAAAGTCCAGAATATAATGGAGAATCCCTATGTGGCATATACTGTCGATGAGGACGACTCTGATTGGTTTGATATGCAGGCTCTTCAGATTGAAGGCAGGGCAACAATAATTGCGGATGAAAAAGAACTGCGAGAAGTTGGCGAAATCCTGGTAGCCAAATTCCCGGTCGCTGCAGATATGCCGCCTGATCCGGACAGTATTATGATAAAAATCGAACCTGAAGTTATCTATTATCTGGATTACAGTGTAGAATTCGGGCACAGAGAACAGGTTAATCTCTAAAACCTGTATTTTAGAAACCTGTATTTTAATTTTTGGTAGAAGTACTCAAAATAATCTATCCGTACTTTAATCCAATCTTTTTTCAGGCTTGCAAAGGAGATCTTAAACACCTCTAAAGCACTATCTTAAGGTCTGTAAACAACAGGAAGAAATAGAAATCTGGCTGGCGAAAAGAATAAGTCTTTAATGGCAAAGCAGAATAGACGCTGACTGACAGGAAGAATACTTATCAATAAAGAAAAAAGGAATGAGAAGAGCAGAACGTTATTGTTTGCTCAGGTTCCCTGCCTCTACTTTTCAGATTTCCGACGGAATAAGTACTCTATCAATTCCGTGGATGACTCCGTTACCTGCAATGATATCAGGCTCTATAACAGTTGCACTTTCAATTGTTACCTTTTCATCGGTTGTGGCATTCACAGCGAGTTCCCCGGTCTCAAGGGAAGTAAGAGAATTCACATTTTTAAGACCTGAAGCCCTGTATTCCCCGCTGGTTACATGATAGGTCAGCACACGGTTCAATTTTTCCCTGTCATTACTGAGTTCATCGAGCATGCCTTCGGGAAGACTCTCAAAGGCTATGTCCGTAGGAGCGAAAACCGTGTAGGGCCCTCCTTGTTTCAGTGTTTCTTCAAGCCCGGTGTCCCTTACGAGTGAAGCAAAGGTAGCATATCCTGAACCTTCCGCAACCTGAACAATTGTTTGATCATTGCCTTGCTCCTGATTTTCAGCAGAGGTTTCATTATCCTGTCCAGTTTCGCCTTCACCCGGAATTGTGACTTCCCCCCCACCAGCAAAGGAAACCTCTTCCTCATCGGATATCAGCTCCTCCACGGCACCTTCACCATCCGGTTCCGCGACTTCTTCCACTGAAGCAGGAGTTGCATCCTCTGCTGGAGTTGCTCCTTCTATAGGAGTTACCTCCTCTTCCACGACACCGATCTCGTTTTCTTCAGCATTTTCCGCACAGCCGGAAATAAATAATATTCCTGCTAAAAGTAAAACTAAAAGAATACCAAATTTCCTGATACCTCTCCCCCCAATATATATTTAAAAGTTATACTTATGATGAAATTTTCACATTTCAGTAGATTTTCCTTTTATATAATCCTATCTGTTTTTACAGAACAGGACCTGTAAAAATAAAGATAGAAACCGGAAAAATCTTTAAAAGATAAGAATTACATACGGCG
This sequence comes from Methanosarcina sp. MSH10X1, assembly GCF_004099695.1. GTDB lineage: Archaea > Halobacteriota > Methanosarcinia > Methanosarcinales > Methanosarcinaceae > Methanosarcina. Next base: position 20,173 of record NZ_SCHL01000032.1, read on the forward strand.
TTTTCTAAGGATCTCCAGAAGTTCTTCTGCATTGATTAGCATGATTTCGGTTGCAGCATTTGAGAGCTCCGCAGAACAGCGGGCTTTTGTGAAAAGCTGTGGGCCTGAGAGCTCCTGCCAGAGGGGAGGCAGCAAGGGAATTGCATCTGCCATCCCGCCAATAGGGTCAGGAGAGACATGAAAAATTCTGTTTATACCGGCAGAGATCAGCCTTATCAGGCACATTGGGCAGGATTCCATAGATGTATAAAGAGTATATCCTTTTAGGGTGTCAATTTGCGGGTTTTCGTCCTCAAAATGGTTTACAGTTACCATCTCTGCATGCAGGTCACTCCTGAAATAAGGTGAATACATGCGGTTATAGCCCATAGCTGCAATTTTTCCTTCTGTGCCGATTAGAATACTGCCAACTCCGTAGTTTCCGGAATCTACGGCTTGCAGCGCAAGGACATCCGTAATCCAGGCATATGGATCATCCGGATACTCCGGAAGGAAATTATACTTTTGCAGCCAGCTTTTCCAGCTAATAATTTTTTTGTTTTGAGAGCCGATTTTTTCAAGCATTTCGGCTCCCAGATCTCTGATATTATCTTTGAACCTCAAGATCTACCCCTGATTTGCTTAAGAAGTTTTAATCAGCCTTTTCCAGAAGGTTATAAAATTACACAAATTTGACCTTCAGTACACAATTCTGACGCTTAAATATATAAATTTATACTGCAACCATCTTGATGGTGATTACCATGGTAAAATTAAGCGAAGAGATGAAGAGTGCTTTTTCAAAAGTGAAGATCTTCCCCATAGCTACAGCTTCAAGAGAAGGAATGCCAAATGTAGTGCCGATAGGGTTCTGCCAGCTTGTTGATGACGAAGTAATCTGGATTGCGGATAATTTTATGGCTAAATCCCTGGCGAATCTTAAAGAAAACCCTAATGTGGCAATCTTTGTATGGGGACCGGAAACCGGCGGCTGTTTCCAGATAAAAGGTGAAACCGAGATTATCAGTTCCGGAGAAAAATTCGAAAAAATGAAAGCAACCGTGCATGCGGCAAAACCCGGACTTCCTGCAAAGAACCTTATAGAAGTCAGGATTAGCGAAGTATTCCAGTGCGCTCCCGGTCCAGGCGCAGGAAAGAAATTGCTCTGATAGCATTAAGCTGTCCTGTATAAGGATAATATATGGATAAGCAAATAAGTATCCGGGAATGAAAAATACATTACCGGGAGTGTAGGAATGGTTGAAGATAAGGGAAAGCCGCCTGTTTTTTGTGAAAAATACTGTATAGTTTGCAAGGGTGCAAGAAAAGGAAACAAAATTTGCAAGACTATACAGAATATCGAATTGAAGATCTTCGGGAAAAACGGCTGCGTCTGGGGAGCAGCAAGGACAAAATATTACGGAGTCACTCCTGATAAGAAACTCCCTGGGAATTCAAGAAAAAACAAACAAAAACCGACCGGCAAAAAGAAATAAGGAGTATTAAATGCATGCTATAATTATACTATAAATCAAATTGCGGGCGGCCACCCCACCCTAAAGGATGGGGTATGCTTCGGGCCGCCCGCCCGGTTGTTCTGGTAGT
>NZ_SCHL01000033.1 GCF_004099695.1 Methanosarcina sp. MSH10X1
TATTGCTGCAAAGATGAATATCGAAAAACTGCTCGATATAAAGATAAACTCCTGCAACACCTTCAGAAGACAGATAGCGTAAGTAAAGAATTAAGGTAGCAGAGTGAATGTTCCTCCACAGCAGGGGGAACAAAATTCATAGTAAACAAACTGGACCTGCCAGAAAACAGCTATAAAATAGCTTAAAATCCCTTCGGCAGGTCCTAAAAGTTCGTTCTTGAAAAATAGCAACCACTTCCCCCTGCTGTTGTTCTATTTTTAAATTATTTCCTTATACAGCTGGCAAAACTTCAACTCTGTTTTACTTTGTAACCATTCCTGCATCCGGTACTATCCGTCACGAATTATAGTCTCTGAAGGTATTGAATTTATTTTTCTGGATGTTTGACTTATACGTTCCTAATGTATTTTCCGGTTAGATAATAAGTTACTGCCTGCTTCCTTAAAAAGTAGCTTACATCTTTTTGGCACTTACTTCTCAATTACGACCTATTCTATACCTATATATTAGTTGTTTTCTGTACTGCCCCGTAGCAGGATAAATAATTTTTATATTATGACAATAAGTGTAATTTATAACTGTTAATTTTATATATTTTTCTATATATAAGTAATAACGTGAAAAATAAAACATAAAAAGTTTTTAATTGAGAATTAAAAATAAATAGAGAATTGAGAGCAAACTGCTTCCAGTTGAAATAAATTTTTTTATACCTGTGTTTAGATCAAAGAAGTTTATCAATATGTTCAATCTGGTAAATAAAGTTAAATAAACTTCATACAAGGATCGTTTCTGAAAATACTGTATAAGTGGAAAGAAAGTGCAAAAAATTAAAATACTGTAACACAAAATAAAAAATATACAGAGGTATTTCATATGAAGAAACTCCTATTTGCAGTATTAATAATGAGTCTGTTAGCAATTAGTGTTACTGGCTGTACGTCTACAGAAAACGGGACATCCGACACTGCTGGCGAAGCAGTATCCCCTGAGAGGTCTGCACCCTCACCCGCAGATGAGACCTCTACCGGCATGGATGCTATCACTATGGAAGAAGCAAAGGAAATAGCTCTTGCTCATGCAGGACTTACAGAAGCGGATGTTACTTTTGTTAAAGCAGAGCTTGACACTGACAATGGTAGACAGGAGTATGAAATCGAATTTTATAGCGGTAACACAGAGTATGATTATGAAATTGATGCGTCTACCGGAGACATTTTAAGTTATGACTCTGATGTGGAAAACTATTCGACGTCAGGTAGTATAAAGTCAGGTGAGAGCAAAACCTATATTGGTGAAGAAAAAGCCAGATCCATAGCACTTGCAAAGGTTCCACGAGCAAAGGAATCCGATATTCGGCTTCATCTGGATTCAGAAGATGGAGTGACAGAATATGAAGGATCTGTTGTTTATGACAATGTGGAATATGAATTTGAAATTGATGCAGCTACTGGAAAAATTGTAAACTGGAGCTCTGAACCTCTTTTAAATGACTAATACCCTGGGGAAAGCTTAAACTATCCAACTATAAAAAAATAATCTCAGAACGCTTCAGGAACATACACGCCATTAAAATTTTGAATATTTAATAAGTTATTAATAGGGCTCACAACTGCCTGCTTTGCAGGCGGCCTTTGATTTTTGATATTTAGCCAGTCCTAGATTGAATCCTTTTTTCTTCAACATTATTAACCAGCATTGTTCTTTTTTCCTGAGTTTCGCAGTTGTTCACCTGCACCTTAATATTTTCCTCTGGATATCTTACATTTATATTGTTTTCGCCTAGCTTGTTCTATCATTTTTAATTTTTTATTTTATGCCCGGCCCATTTCGGAATATTTATATATTTATACGTGCTTTTAGTTATTAGCAAATCAAGTTTGCTTGATTTGCTTAGTAAAGTGCCATATTAAATCTCCGTAAATCTGCAGACTTCTGAATCTATTTGCCTTTGAACCTCCATTAATTTTTCTTTTTTTATTTTTCCTTTTTTATTTTTATATCTGGTTTTCTATCCTGCTATTTCGTTTCTTCCAAACAGTGCGAAGTAAAAACATACTCCGGTTCCTTGCCTTCCAGCCCAAGGTTTATTAGCTGATACGATAATAAAGAAGTGATTCAAGCACTTTGATCAAGACTTTTCTGAAAAGATTTGCGTAAACCGTTGCGCCGGTTTATCACGCTCCGGTTACACCGGTTTAGATAAAGCATTAGTTTTTGATCAAACTTTTTTTGAAAAAGTTTGCGATCAAGCCTTTAATCAAAAGGCTTATAGGCTTGTTTCTGGTGAGAAATATGGCTGACACAATTCACTGGGCAGACGTCATAACCGAAGACGTGTTAAAAAAAGGTGGCAAACATCTGGTTGCTACAGGCATCACTCCATCGGGGCACATTCATATAGGCAACATGAGAGAGGTTGTGACTGCTGATGCCGCTTACAGGGCTCTGATTGATAAAGGAGCGAATGCTGATTTTATTTATATTGCCGATAACTACGATCCCCTGCGCAAGGTCTACCCGTTCCTTCCCGAGAGTTATGCTGAACATGTGGGAAAACCGATATCCGAAATTCCCTGCCCCTGCGGAGATTGCGCAAACTATGCCGAGCATTTTCTGAAACCCTTCCTAGAAGCCCTCAGGCGCCTGGGCATCAATCCTCAGGTTTACAGGGCAGACGAGATGTACAGGACAGGCAAATATACAGAGGCAATAAAAACCGCCCTTTATAAAAGGGATGCCATTGCAAAAATTCTCGAAGAGGTTTCGGGAAAGACCGTAGCATCGGATTGGAGCCCTTTTAATCCCAGGTGTAAAGAATGCGGAAGGATTACAACTACAAAGGTTACGGGTTTTGATCTCGAAGCCGAGACCGTGGATTATGTCTGTGTATGCGGGCACTCTGGAACCGTGCCGATGGCAGGAGGAGGAAAACTCACCTGGCGCGTGGACTGGCCTGCTCGCTGGGCGGTTTTAGGGGTTACAGTCGAGCCTTTTGGAAAAGACCATGCCTCAAGGGGCGGCTCTTACGATACCGGAAAGAGGATAGTAAAAGAAATTTTCGCTCACGAACCCCCATATCCTATTGTCTATGAGTGGATAATGCTTGGAAAACAGGGGGCAATGTCTTCTTCCACAGGAGTTGTTGTCTCGATCTCGGATATGCTTGAGGTCGTGCCTCCTGAAGTCCTTCGTTACCTGATTATCCGTACAAAACCTGAAAAGCACATTCAGTTTGATCCTGGACAGCCTCTTCTCACCCTTGTAGATGAATACGAACGACTCAGGGCTCAGTTCAGGGATGATGATCCTTCGCTTGGGGCTTTTCAAAGGCGGGTTTATGAACTTTCCAGGGCTACAGGTATCTGCCAGTCTGAAGTTCCTTTCAAGCAGATGGTAACTATTTATCAGGTAGCAAGAGGAGATTTTGACCAGATATTGAAAATTGTAAGACGCTCAGGCTTTTCAATTGAGGATAAAAAATGTATAAAAGAACTTACAAAAAATGTTTCTAAGTGGCTTAAACTCTATGCCCCGCCTTTTGCTAAATTCAATGTAAAAGAAAAGGTGCCTGTGCAGGCTGCAACTCTATCCAGGCTTCAGAGAGCTTTTCTTTCAGCGTTTGCAGACTTTATTGAAGCCAGAGGGGAGATCAGTGGGGAAGAATACCATATGCTTGTCTATTCCGCAAAAGAAGAAGGCTCCGAACTGAACAGGCAGATTGCGGAAAAGTTGAATACTCCTGCTCCGCAGGCGGATCCTAGAGAGCTTTTCAAAGCAATTTACATCTCAATACTCGGGCAAAGTTCAGGTCCCAAAGCCGGCTGGTTCCTATCTTCCTTTGAAAAGGAATTTCTGGTAGAAAGGTTCAGAGAAGCTTCAACTTACAGCCCTGAAAAAAAAGGATAAATATGGATAAAACGGATGCTTACACCCTCGCAGGTCCGCAGGCAGGTTCTGCAAAAAATCACTTCCTTGCATGGGACAGGGAATATGCCCACCTGAAATGGGGCGGGCCTGCTCCTGTCCGTGATCTCCAGGCTCATCTCTTGCCCGGGTCCAGGGTGCTTGATGCAGGGTCAGGAAATGGCAGATACCTTGGGGAACTCACAAGGCATTATAACGCAGTTGGAGTTGACGTTTCTTTAACTGCACTTAAAGGTTCCAGATCTCAGCTTTCAAGGAGCGGCAGGTTTGCCGAGCACCTTGTAGCAAATGTTTCGGAGCTTCCTTTCAAAGCCCGGACTTTTGACGGAATTCTCTGTTACGGAGTACTTCAACACCTATTCAAAGAAGAAAGAGAGTCCTCGGTCAGAGAATTCCACCATATACTCAGGGAACGCGGGCTTGTCTTTTTTGAAGCCTTCGGCTGTGAAGATATGCGTTGCGGGGGAGAATCTTCAATCCCTTTTGAAAAGAGGACTTTTGCCAGGCAAAACGGAATAATTTATCATTATTTTACCAGAACGGAAGTCAGAGCGCTTTTCAGGGAATTTGAAGTTATCGAGCTGGAAGATATAATAAAAGAAAAGACTTTCAGGGGAGAAGCCTATAAAAGGCATCTGGTAAGAGGAATTTTCCGAAAGCCCTGAATTTATTCTTTCAGGGAATACTGAATTTTTCCTTTTCGGAAGCTTTAAGAAATTCTGGATTTATGTGCTCCCCAGTCGTATTCAGTCCTCTCAGCAATATTTTCCCTATTTACTGTTATACAAAGGCCATTTTCAGATAGTTTAACGCAACTATAGCAAGCGCTCCGAAAATGCCTCCTATTGCACAGATAAGGACTGCTACCCATGTGACCGCGATTTCAATCCCGAGCATAACTTTTGCCGCAAACAAAACTAAGACCCCAAGTACTGCATTTATTGCAAGGCTGGTTGCAGTCTTCAGGGCTTTATACAGGACGAAGGCCACTACAACTGCCAGAACCAGTACTAAAATTTCTATAATTTCAACTACCATGAGTCATAGATAGGGACTCAACTTATTTATAATTATCACTGAGTTTTATAATAAAGTTAGGGGCTATAAGAGCTTACACTTCAGGTTTGAGCAGTACGTCCAGTGGCTTTTATTTTGAAATGAAGGTTAATTCCGGGCTTTTGTCATTAGAGAGCCCGAATAAATTCAGTAATAATATTTTTGAGTGAAGTTTTATCTGAATAGGCTCTTGCCTCAAGTAAAGGGTCTGGATTTCCAAGTACCATTGCCGAAACTGCTGCATCAGGGCTGTAAAGGCAGAGCACGGGAGTTCGTCGGACAAGCGCCCGGCAGATTTCATAACCAACTCCTGTAGAAGGTACCGTAACCTCTGCAATCAGGGCATCGCTTTTTACAAGCAAACCCATATCCCTCGCATAAATTTCTTCTTCGGTCATTCTCATTTCTACCTTTTCCAGCTCAGGGTCGGCAACGTGCCAGGTAAGCACTTCTGCCCCCACCTCTTCCAGAGAATCAAACATAAATCTGTATATCTCAAGCAGTTGCCTTCCTCCGCGGATAGAGCCAGAAAGAAAAATTTTAGGGCTTTGTTTTTCAGAAACCGTTGTTTTATTCAGATTTTCCATATTCATTTCACTTTTTAACTCGTTTCTCCGGCAGTTCAGGCTTTACTGCACACCTCTGAAATAGTGTCCTGTGGTAAAGCCCTTTCCGAATTTCTCGCAGTTTTCCGTTCCATGTTTCCCGGTATCAAGATAAGTATCAATCGCATTCCTGTAGGCGCGGGTTATTCTTCTGATCTCCTCCGGATTTTCCATTCCCAGAGTCTCGACCCTTAGGCTTGAAATTCCACTTTCGAGGATTTCAGGAACGAATTCAAGCATACAGAGCGATCTTGAGTTAAGGAGGTGCATCCTGCATTCATTGTCCATGAGCAGGGGAAACTCGTAATTTTTCTCGTCTACCAGTGCAAACTTTCCTGACCTGCATGGGGCGTTGCACTGACCTTTACCATTCCCGAGCAGCCCGCCTGTAAGACAGTGCTCGGATTCCATCAATTCAAGGCGCCCGTAAACTATACACTCTGCAGGCCCGTAAGAAGCAATACTTTTCAATTCCTCAAGTGTCAGTTCCGGAGAAATTACAGCCATCTGAGCCCCTTCCTGCAATAGGAGGGCAAACGTATGGCTGTTAAAAACATTAAGAGGGCTATCCGAAATAAAAGGAATTCTTCCGGTTTTTGCGAGGTTCAGGGTTCCCAGATTTGAAACGAGTACACCGTCAGCTCTCATTTCTCGTACACGGGAGAAAGTTTTTTCCACAGGCCTCATTCGGGAGTCCTTCACAAGCTTTGGGGTAATTAAATAGATTTTCTTGCCTGCTTTTTGTGTTTTTAAAATCGCTTCCTTAAAAACAGTGTCATATCCCTGTTCAGAGCTCTCTTTTTGCCCTGATGCCTCTAGCCTCCTGAAAAGCCCTTCTCCGAAGTAGATCCGATCGGCTCCGCCTGCAAGCGCCCCTTCAAGCCCTTCAAGGGAATACACGGAAACCGACAGCATCGGGCGCACCGGGATATTTTCTCTAAAAGGCTTTCCTGCTTCCAGATCTGCCTTTATTCCGGATTCAAAGTGTGCAGTATCGAAAGGTTTTCGCTTCCACCTGGAAATCCGCAGGGTTTCAAGCTGCTCTATTGCTTTTGTCCTCAGTTCGTTCAATTGCCCGACCGGAATAAAGATATCCCCCTCTACAGTGACGTGAAGTTCAGCCGCCTCAAAAAGCGTATTTCCGAGTTTTGAAAGCTGTTTTTCAATTCTGTCCTTTGAGGTGGGCTGCTTTTCAGCTTTCTCAACCATATACCCGGATTCAATTCTCACTGTGTTTGAATCCCTGTCTTTTAACTCAAGCCTCACAGGCTTTCCAGATGCAATATCTGCCGTGATGAATACGGGAATTTTAGACCTCAGACTTCCGGATTCGCTTTCTTTTTTGAGGGAGTCCATAAGCTTTTTGTCATGCGTCCTGTATACCGTGCCTCCTGCCGGAGCCCTTGAATCGAAGGGAATCTCTACTGTATCTCCCGCTCCTGCACTGTATACCGGGCCTTTTCCGGAATACATTGAGGATATGATTTTTCCTTTATCTTCAGGCCTTGTTTCCGCATTTTCAACCATTATCCCATCTCCCAGGCGAAGAGGCTGTGAGAGTTTTACCCGGATGCGGTTTGAGCGCCTGTCATATGCCGTAACCGTGCCTGCCGGAATCCCACGGTTGTGAGGATTTTCCCTGCTCATGAGCTCCCAGCGCGGGTTTTCAAAAAAGTAGCCCTGAGTAAATCCCCTGTTAAAAAGCTGGGTGAGGGTTTCCTGCTCTTCTTCGGAAACGAAGTACCCTGCAGGGTTTTCGATATACCTGTCAATCAGGCGGCGGTAAATCCTGACAACGCCTGCTACATATTCCGGCCTTTTCATCCGCCCTTCGATTTTAAAAGATTCGATTCCGGATTCTATAAGGGCTCCAAGACCTGAGGTTGTATTAAGGTCTTTTGGGCTCAGGAGATAACTGCCAGTGGTTTTTATCGGTTTTCCTTCACAGTATAACCTGTATTTTTTGCGGCATGGCTGGGCACAGAATCCACGGTTTCCACTCCTTCCCCCAATAAGGCTGCTCAGAAGGCACTGACCGGAATAGGAAATGCAGAGAGCCCCATGTATGAAAACCTCGAGTTCACTCCCGGTTATCTCTTTAATCCGTTTTATCTCCTCAAGCGAGGATTCCCGTGCGAGCACAGCCCTCTTTATGCCTGATTTTTTTACAAATTCAACTCCCTCGCTGTTATGCAGGGTCATTTGCGTGCTCGCGTGCAGCGGAAGGTCAGGAAGATATTTTCCTGCCAGCGAGATCAAACCCAGATCCTGGACTATGACCGCATCAGTTCCCATTTCTCTCAGGCAGGAAAGCAGTTTAAGGGCGCTTTTCACTTCATCTTCCTTAAGTAATGTATTTACGGTTACGTATACTTTCACGCCCCTGAGGTGAGCATAATCAATGGCTTCTTCAAGTTCTTTCTCTGAAAAATTCGAGGCATACCCCCGAGCACTGAAAGCCCGGGTTCCAAGGTACACGGCATCAGCCCCGTTTTCTACGGCTGCAATAAAAGCTTCCATGCTGCCGGCAGGGGCAAGCAGTTCCGGTTTTTCAGGCTTCATCAGATGGGATTAGAGAGCCTGCCCTTAATTAAGCTTTGGCATCCTCTTCCGTTCCCCGGGGAGCCTGAAACTTAAGTTATAAGAGAGAATAGCAGCATTCAATTCCTATTATAGCAAGCTGAGAGGCTTTAAGAAGATATATCTGTGTATCTACAAAGCATTTCAATAAATTTCTTGCACGGAATAACCGGGAAATTGTGAAAACATTTTTTTGACTAAAAATAGGTATGTTTTTAAAACGGTGGCATCATCACTGGTGATACTAAATATAAGGATTATTCACACCTTCCGCTGGCAGGTCAATAGTACAAGGTTTAATTCAAGTTAGTTATACGGCTGGGATTATAAAATGGATATAATACTGGGTGCAACAGGACAAATAGGCTCAATGCTTGTTGATAATCTTTTAAAGAAAGGTCGTTCCGTAAGAGCTGTTGTTCGAAATGGTTCTAAAGCGGAGGGATTGAAAAGTAAGGGCGTTGAGGTTAGTATTGCAGATTACTTTGATGTAGAAACCTTAAAAAAGGCTTTTCAAGGGGGAAATTCAGCTTTTCTATTAACACCTGAAAATCCAGAATCTCAAAATTTTATAAACGAAACTAAAACGATTATAAACAATTATAGAGAGGCTATCTTATCATCTGGAATCACCAGAATTATTGGTTTATCTTCTAATGGAGCACAGCATGAATCCGGAACAGGTAATCTGATGGCATCTTACATGCTGGAACACGCATTCTCGGATCTTGAAATTGAACAGATTTTTGTTCGACCTTCTTATTATTTCAGTAATTGGCTTGGGTATTTGGAACTGGTTAAAGAACACGGGATATTGCCGACTTTTTTCCCACCTGAAATGGAGTTGCCTATGATTGCTCCACCCGATGTTGCGAAATTTATATCAGAGGTAATAATTTGTAAAACCCCACAGGAAAGAATATATGAGATAACCGGACCCCGCCCTTACAGTTCTTTAGATATAGCAAAAATATTTCGAGAGGTATTAAATAGAAATGTCACTTTACAGCAGGTGCTACCTGAAGAATGGGAAAGTACACTGGTACAGGCAGGGTTCTCAAAAGATGGAGCAAAAAATCTCATACTTATGACAAAAGCAGTTATTGAAGGAAAAACTAAAAATGAAACGGCTAACCCAATTTGTTTTTCTACAGATTTTAAAAGCTACTTAAAAAATATTATATAATCCGTTTTATTGATGACTGGTTGCAGATTACCGGGCGTTGCTGGATAAATTAGCAGAGCATTTTTTGCTCTGCTAAAAACATCACATTACAACCAGAAGTTCTGACATTGCCAATAGTAAAGGAGCTATGAATTAAAAGATTCAGGTAAAGCCCGGTAAGCGTTTCGTTCAGGTTTATGCCTTTGGTCCTATTATCCAATTCACAGTCCGTGCGGCTTTCTCATCTATTGTAGCTTCACAGAGCATCTTTCCGTCACGCATGTGGCATTCACAGGAGTAACTGAGTTTGTCTGTTTTTCCAATGTACCTGAAGTGTATCTTGCAATATCCTTCCGTACATCCCATCCCGTACTTGACCCAACCCTCAATGTCCACTCCGCCTTCGCAGCTTCCTTCACATGCAACGAGCCCAAAGCTTTTTTCCTCATAAGATTCGATTTTAGATGGGGCTCTCTGGCCTTTTTTAAACATCCCTTTCTCAATTTTCTCAGCCTGCAGTACAAGATCCTCGCCAGTGTTGTTAAGTATCTTAATCTGCACACCCTCAAGGAGTTCTATAGTTTCGACTTCTGACATTTGTATTCCCCCGATAAATGAAGAATCCAGATAAGAATTCCGTATAAGATATTGACTCTAATAAATAAAAAAGTATCTCAAAATATATGGAAGTAAATGTAGAAAAGATCTCCAGATGAAGACCGGTATAATATAAATTTTGAAAAAAGAAGCCTTATTTTCAGGCTTCGCGAGTAAGATATGTTTATAGCGTTTAATCCGTACAGATGCAGGGTTTCTGTTTGCAGGTAGGGCATATGCCAGGGTACTTCTTAAGGAAAGCTTCTTCGAGGTTCACGCCGTAGAGATTGGCTAATGCCCCAATCCAGGCGAAACAGTCTGCAAGCTCCTCCTCTATATTTTCAGGCTTTTCCCTGCGGATGGCTTCGGCAAGTTCTCCAACTTCCTCAACCAGCCAGAGCATAGTAGCCTTACCTCCTCTTTTCCTGTCATTATGCGCATAGAGTTCATACATCAGTTTCTGAAATTCTGAGATCTCCATTATTCGCCCCCACTCCCTTACTTAGTTTAGAGATATTTAGCGCCGCAATGTAATCTTGCTTATTTCTCTGCCTTTTACTTCCTTTTCCTGAATTTTAAAGCCTTACAGGAATTTCCCGCTCCTTAAGATACTCTTTAACTTCCTTAATGGTATATTCCCTGAAATGGAAAATGCTTGCTGCAAGGGCGGCATCGGCTTTTCCGATTGAAAATCCTTCATAGATATGCTGAGGGTTTCCGACTCCTCCTGAAGCTATAATCGGGATGTCGAGCTCTTCGGAGAGTTTTTTTGTAATTGGCAGGTCATAGCCGGCACATGTTCCGTCCCGGTCCATACTTGTAAGCAGGATTTCCCCGGAACCAAGTTCCTCTGCCTTTCTTGCCCATTGAACAGCATCGATTCCTGTAGCTTCCCTGCCGCCATAGATTACCACTTCATACCAGGCAGGCGTTCCGTCCTCAAGTTCCAGGATAGTTTTGTCGGGATTGTTCTTTATATCGGGATTTCGCCTGCAGTCAATCGCAGTAACAATGCATTGAGCTCCGAATATATCCGAGGACTCTTTGATGAAATCAGGATTCTTGACCGCAGAGGTGTTGACCGAGACTTTATCTGCTCCGGCCCTGAGAATCTGGCGAATCGCATCGATGGAATTTATTCCCCCTCCAATTGTGAGAGGGATAAAAACCTCATCTGCAGTCCTTTCGATCACATCGATCATGGTTTCCCTGCCGTGAGCAGAAGCTGTGATGTCCAGAAAAACAAGCTCGTCTGCGCCCTCTTCATTGTAGCGCTTGGCGAGTTCTACAGGGTCTCCTGCCTCTTTCAGGTCCACGAACTCAACACCCTTAACAACGCAGCCGCCTGCTCTGTCAAGAGTCACATCAAGGCATGGTATTATTCTTTTGGTGAGCATCTATGGGATAATAAATTTAACTGTTATTAAAAGCTTATTGAAATTAAGCCAATATCAGCTATCGGATAGCAAATCCTAAAAGAAGATTAGGTTACTTTGTTAAAGGAGGGACATGCTAAATGTGTTATAAAAAATCCGAAAAGAGGCTTCTCACAGACCGGAAACTCAGGCCAAGCTGAGGTAAGCGGGTTTTACAGGCTCAGGTGAGGTGCTCAGTTAAAAGGTTCAGGGAAAACTCATTCGCCCAAATAACCTAACCGAAAATATTTATCACACGGGCGCCTTCAAGCCTTGACATCTCGACTTCGGAGCCTTCAAGCACTTTTTTCCGAACCTTTATCGAGGCTCCAACACGCAGAGCAAGGGCAATACAGTCGCTTGGCCTTGCGTCAAATTGCATAACACTGTTGTCCTTTCTTATCAGGAGCCGGGCGTAATAGATCTTGTCCACTTTTTCATCGATTAGTACGCCCTCGATCTTTATATCCAGCCTGTCGAAGATATTTACCATAAGGTCATGAGCCATAGGTCTTGGCGGAGAAATGTTCTTAATCACATTTCCTATTGAAAGAGCTTCGAGATGTCCTATATATATAGGGAGCATATTCCCCTGCGTATCTTCAAGAAGCACCACAGGTGTCGGATCCGTAAAAACATCGACTATATAGACATCCTTAACTCGAATTTCCTCAAAGTCCTCATAGATGTCGATGTCCATGCTCAGTAGATGATTTTACACTTATTAATACCTTATTTAATTTTTTTAAATTTATTAAAAAAGATACTTAATTCGGGTCAGGCTTTCCTTCTTACAGGAACCTCATAATTCCATGCTTTTTCGGAAACCGTATTTGCCAATCAGGGGCACAAAAGCAACTCCCCCTTTCCTCTTTATATGAATATTGCCTTTGCTGTCCTTTATTACTTTATAAAGCTCCTGGGAATCGAGCCCCACAGGAATGACCAGTATGCCTTCAGGCTTCAACTGTTCCAGTAAAGGCTCAGGGATATCGGGAGCTGCACATGTTACAGTTATCCTGTCATAGGGTGCACACTAAGAATACCCCATTGATCCGTCATCGAGTACAACTGTAATATTTTTGTATCCTATATTTCTAAGGTTCTCCCTTGCAAAATTCGCAAGGGCGTCTAAACGTTCAACCGTGTACACATGCCCGGTTTCTCCCACGAGCTCCCCCATAACAGCAGCATTATATCCCGAACCAGTCCCTACTTCCAGAACTTTGTGTCCTTCCGAAAGTTCAAGAAGTTCACACATAATCGCAACCATATGCGGGGCAGATATTGTCTGCCCGTGGCCGATATCAAGCGGTCTGTCTATGTAAGCTGCTTTTTTCTCGTATTCCGGTACAAACTTATGCCTTGGGACACGGAGCAAAGCCTCGCGTACATGTTCTTCCAGCTGCAGGTAAGCCTCGAGATTATCTACGAGGCGCCTGCGCATTGCTTCGAATATTTCTTCTTCTCTTTCTCTCTTATTCTTCTCTTCACCACGGCCCTCTTCGGAAAACACGTTGATCCGAACCTTCCCCTTTCTTTCTCGCGAAAATCCTTTTTACGTATTTTGCAAGCACAACATCGCCTTTTCTGGATCGGAACACACCGTCCCTTACCTTAATTTTCGTGATGAAAAGGCGTTTATTCCCCACTTTTTCTTCGGTTCCTACAACAAATTCATAATCGCCAGGCACGCGTTTTTCAATTACTTCGGTTTTTTCAGTCCCCGACTGCGCGGAAAACTTTACAGTAATTTCATCAATGGCTCTACCCCAGATTGTTTCAGTATCTCCTGCCCTGGCAATCTGGACTCGCTTTCCTCCTGCGTCAAGGGCGGTGATCAGGATAGGCACCACTACTCCTGTTTCCTCATCATCTACAACCAGCTCGTCGTCTACCTGAAGAACAGTCTCGGAATCCAGTTCAATTTTGTAAGTGTTTGAGATATCCATTTTGCTGACAATCACTCTTAAACTGACGGATTTTGGGGTTTTGATTTTCGTTGCATGCACCTGTCCGCATTCAAGACAGCGAACAAGCGGGCTCTGCCCCTCTTTCAGAACCTCATGCCCTACCTCTTCATCCGGGGAACATGAGGGGCATTCAACTTCAATTTCTCTTGTCATGGTCTGATCACTAGATTGATTCAAAATACTAAATACTTAACTTCTCCGGTGATGATTTTCTTGAAGATGCGTCGGGTGGAGCTTGCTATCAAAAGTTTTATTATAACGGAATGCGTAGTTTAACATCTCATTATTGAGATGCAACTCAAAATTAAGATAGGTGGTGACAGTGCCTGACATTGAACACCTTAAAAAACTTGCACTTATAGGGGCAGTAAACAAAACTATCAAGGTCTCATCGAGTGAGTTTCAAAAGCATACTGGGGCAAGCTCCAAAACCGCAGCAAGAAAGCTAAAGCAGCTGGAAGAGGAGGGGCTGATCGAAAGGAAGATAGTCCCCGGCGGCCAGTTGATAAAAATGACAGAAAAAGGAATTGAAGTTCTTAAAAGCGAATATATCGAGTACAGCAGGATCTTTTCTCAGGGATCCGAAACTCTGGAGCTTGAAGGGAAGGTACTGAAGGGGCTCGGCGAAGGACAGTACTATGTAAATATACCCGGATACCGTAAGCAGTTTGAGGAAAAACTGCATTTCGTACCCTTCCCCGGCACTCTGAACGTGCAGCTCTCCGAGAACAGTTCGGCTCTTCGGAATCTTTTAAGAGAAGCGCCGGCTGTCCGGGTAGAGGGATTCAATGACGGAGAGCGCACATTCGGAGGGGGAAAGTGTTATCCGGTTATTGTTGGCGGAATCGAGGCTGCTGTAGTCGCCCCTGAAAGGACGCATTATCCGTCGGATCTGGTTGAGATTATTGCACCTGTAAAACTAAGGGATGCTCTGGAATTGAACGACGGAGATAAAGTTGTGATACAGGTAAAAAAACAGGGTATGGAGAACCAAAAATGAGCGGAAGTACGGTTTACGATTGTCTGAAGTATAGAAATGAGAATATCAACCGGGCGCTGGAAGCCTTGAGAGCCGGAAAAATGATCCAGATCTACGATTCGGACTCCAGAGAAGGAGAAACCGACCTCGTAATTCCGGCGAAAGCGGTCACTTTCAAAGATGTAAAATGGATGAGAAAGGACGCAGGCGGCCTCATCTGTGTAGCAGTGGACCCAGTGGCTTCAAAGCAGCTCAGGCTGCCTTTTATGGCCGAGCTCGTCCGGGAAGCAAGTAAAGCCAGTGATGTGCTTGGGGAAATCGTAGAAAAGGAGGGCGACCTTAAATACGATTCTCATTCTTCCTTTTCTCTCTGGGTCAATCACAGGGAGACCAGAACCGGTATTCCTGATAACGAAAGAGCCCTGACTATCCGAAAAATAGGGGAAATTACGGAAAAGAAGCTGTCAGGGGATATAATCCATTTCGGAGACGAATTCCGAACCCCCGGCCACGTCGCGCTGCTCAGGGCTGCCGGCGGGCTTCTGGATGAGCGCAAAGGGCAGACCGAACTTTCAGTTGCCCTTGCCCGTATGGCAGGAATTACCCCTGCAATGGTAGTTTGCGAGATGCTGGATGATTATAATGGGAAAGCACTCTCCAAAGAAGACTCAAAAGAATACGGTAAACAACACGATCTTATATTTCTGGAAGGGCAGGAAATAGTGGAAGCTTATATGACATGGACAGGTTCGGAATAAGAATCCTTTTTTCTTCCGCTTTTTAATTTTATTTCTACCTCTTCCCCTGATTTTTCCCCTATTTTTTAAACCGCAGAATTTTATATAAAGATAGGTCAGTATATAATTGATAGTTTCCTGGCAGTTCCCAGCTTAATTAATTCTCTTTTGCCCGCCGCCCATTTACGGTTTCTTACAGTCCGATGTAAGGGGGTCAGATCTATGCTACAGAAATTTAAAAAAGTACAGCAAATTCTTATCTATGTATTATTTCTGAACCTTACAGTCGCATTTGCTAAAATAGTTTACGGAAACCTGACCAGCACATTAAGCATGGTTGCGGACGGCTACCATTCTCTTTTTGATGGAGTTTCCAATATTATAGGACTGGCAGGAAGCCTTATCGCAGCCCGTCCGCCTGACGTCGACCACCCGTACGGGCATCGGAAATATGAGACTATAGCGTCTATTTTTATCGCCCTGCTACTGATTTTTGTAGGTGTTGAGATCTTCAGGGACGCTCTTAACCGTTTTCTTATAGATAGCGCACCACAGGTCACAGCCATAAGTTTTCTCGTAATCCTCAGCACAATGTGTATTAATTATCTGGTAACACGATATGAGCATAAACAGGGCGAGTTGCTGAGAAGCCAGGTGCTTATAGCAGATTCCATGCACACAAAAAGTGATATTTATGTCTCCCTGTCAGTGTTAGTAAGCCTGGTTGCTGTAAAACTCGGTTTTCCACTCATGGACCCTTTAATAGCCGTAGTAATATCTTTTCTGATCCTGAGAGCCGGATACAGGATTATTAAAGAGGGCTCAAGAGCTCTTCTGGATATGTCCAGAATTGAAGAGAAGGAGATTTGTGACCTTGTTCTGAGTATTGAAGGCGTAAAAGGCTGCCATAAAATCCGAACTCGCGGGAGCATGGGGGATATCAAGGTCGATATGCACCTGCTTGTTCAGCCGAATATGCCGCTTGAGGAGGCACATCTTATCGCCCACAGGGTGAGCAAGAAGCTGAAGGGAGAGTATAAAGACGTTTCTGACGTTGTCGTGCATCTTGAGCCTTCCATTCAGCAACCCCAAGAATCAAATAGCAAAAAAACCAGTTAAGATGCATGGCTGGAAACGTTTTGGGGCAGATGTTTCGGATTACAACCTGGGGCGAATCCCACGGCAGAGCTGTAGGTGTTGTAGTAGACGGAGTGCCTGCAGGGCTTTCTTTCTCCGAGGCTGACATCCAGAAAGAACTGGACAGGAGGCGTCCGGGGCAGAGTGAGGTTTCCACTCCCCGGCGCGAGGCTGATAGGGTGGAGATCCTCTCTGGAATATTTGAAGGAATGAGCACAGGCACTCCTGTTTCCATGCTTGTCTGGAACTCGGATGCCATATCTTCGGCTTATGATGCAATAAAGGATACTCCCAGGCCCGGACACGCCGATTTTACCTATATGGCCCGTTACGGAATGCGGGACCACCGCGGGGGAGGCAGGTCTTCAGCCCGGGAAACAATAGGCAGGGTCGCAGGCGGAGCCCTTGCAAAACTCCTGCTCTCCAGATTCGGAATCCGAATTGCCGGGCATGTGCTTGAACTCGGAACTATCCGGGCAAAACCTCTTCCTTTTGAAGAAGTCTTGAAAAATGTAGAAAAGACTCCTGTGCGATGTGCTGACCTTGAGGCTGCCGGAAAAATGCTTGAGAAAGTCGCAGCCCTGCGGCAGGAAGGTGACAGCGCTGGAGGCATTGTCGAACTTATAATTAAAGGTGTGCCTGCCGGTCTCGGAGAGCCTGTTTTCGACCGGCTGGATGCTGACCTTGCAAAGGCCCTTATGAGCATTCCTGCCGTCAAAGGCTTTGAAATCGGAGCCGGATTTGAGGCTGCCCGTCTGCTTGGAAGTCAAATGAACGACCCTTTCCGGATAGAGGGAGGAAAAATAACCTCTCCGAGCAATAACGCCGGCGGGATTCTCGGAGGAATTTCGACAGGCCTGGATATTGTCTGCAGGGCTGCCGTAAAGCCAACCCCGTCCATAGGAAAACTTCAGCAAACGGTCGACTTCAAGACTCTAGAAAATACTGAGATCGCAATTAAAGGCAGGCATGATCCGACAATTCCCCCGCGTATGGTGCCGGTTGCCGAAGCTATGGTTGCCCTTGTGCTTGCCGATCATATGCTCAGAAGCGGCTTTATTAATCCAAGGACTTTGCTGGAATAAAAGGACAGGGTTCAATAATACATGCAAATCGGACAGTAATTGTAGGCTCAATAAAACAAATATAAATAACAAAATAAATGAAAAAGAATTAATATTTATCTGTCATATGACTGACATAGAATTGTGAGCTATTATCTCCCGCCAATGAGGTTTTTGATTTTTCTAATATCGGTCTGTACATGATTTTTTTAAGTGAAAGTATAATATATGAGCACGGGAAGGCAAGACCAGACACTATAAAGATAACGAAATTTTTGCCTTATTATATCTCAATTAGGGGAAAGTTTTGGGATGAGAGAAAGCCTGAGAAAATCTGGCATTAATATAATAGGAGATATACCCTGGGGAACGCACTTCTGCCAGTTCTACCAGACAAAAGAAGATTTAATGGACATACTGGTCCCTTACTTCAAAGCAGGGCTGGAAAGTAACGAGCTTTGCGTGTGGATCACATCACGCCCTCTGGAAGTAGAAGAAGCGAAGGAAGCCATGAAAAAGGCTGTTCCTGATATTGATTTCTATCTGGAGAAAGGGCAAATGGAAATTATCCCTTACATTCATGGGTATATAAAGGAAGGTGTTTTCGATCCGGATAGAGTCATGAATGACTGGATTGAAAAAATCGATCAGGTTATGGCAAGCGGCTATGATGGATTGAGGGCTTCGGGGGATAATCGCTGGCTGGAAAAAGAGGGCTGGGATGATTTTGTTGACTATGAGAAAAAAGTGGATGCTTTTGTTGACAAACACCATGTGATAGCCTTATGCCCATATTATCTCGATATGTGCAACCCAGCCGAGATTATTGATGTAATCTCCAACCATGAATTTGCTTTGATCAAAAAGAAAGGAAAATGGGAGCAGATAGAAAATTCCGGAAGGAAGAGGGCAGAAAAGGAAGCTACTGAGGCTGCAAAAAGCTGGAAATCTACATTTGATGCTGTACCAGACCTTATAGCCATAATAGACAATGAATACCGGATTGTTCGTGCAAACAGAGCCATGGCAGCAAGGCTGGGAGTGACACAGGAGGAGTGCGTAGGGTTAACCTGCCATTGTGCCATACATGGAACGGACAAGCCTCATTCTTTTTGCCCGCACCGGCAATTGCTTAAGGACGGGGCTGAGCACACCACAGAGGTTTGCGAAGATTATCTTGGTGGGTATTTCGGGGTAAGCACCACGCTGCTACATGATTCGGAAGGAAAACTCATTGGAAGTGTTTATGTCGCCCGTGATATCAACGAACTCAAACAAGAAGAGCACAGGATATGCAGATACAACAGTATTCTTGAGGGAATTAACTGGATTTTCAGCAATGTAATGCAGGCAAAAACAGAAGAAGAACTGGGAAACGCATGCCTATCTGTGGCCCTGGAAATCACTGGCAGCCAGTTTGGTTTCATAAATGAGATGGGTGCCGACGGGCTGCTGCACGATATTGCAAAAAGCGAGCTTGGGTGGGAGCAGTGCCTTATGTATGATAAAACTGGGCATCGTTGTCCCCCGAACGATTATATTGTCCATGGCCTGTATAGCAGCGTGATTAAGAACGCAAAAAGCTTCTTCACCAATGATCCACTGTCACATCCCGACAGTATTGGTCTTCCGAACGGACATCCGCCTATCACATCGTTTCTTGGCGTACCCCTTATCCAGGACGGGAAAACAGTGGGCTTGATCGCAGTCGCAAATCGCGAAAAAGGCTATAGCTGCGAGCAACAGGAAGATCTTGAAGCTATAGCTCCGGCAGTAACGCAGGCTCTCCAGAGGAAAAAGGAAGAGCAGGAGCGGGAACAGGCCGAGAGAGCGCTGATGGAAAGCGATGAGCGGTTTCGCTCAGTTCTCGAGAACTCGCTCGATTCGGCGTACCGCATAAACCTGCAGAACAAACGCTTCGATTATATGAGCCCGGTCATAGAGCGGATTACAGGCTTCTCTGTTAAGGACATAGATGCATCAGGCAGCAATGGTCTTCTTGACCATATTCACCCTGATGACCGCCCACGGGTCACTGTGGAAATTGTCCGGTCACTGGAGGAAGGTTTTGGGGCACACGAATATCGCTTTAAATGCAAGGATGGAAAATACCGCTGGTTAGCCGATCATTTTTCGATCATCAAAGATAAAACTGGCATGGCATGCTTCAGAGCAGGAATCGTCCGCGATATTACCGGACGCAAAAAGGCTGAGGAAACTATCAGGTTATCAAATATTTATAACCGCAGTCTCATTGAAGCCAGTCTGGATCCTCTGGTAACTATTGGACATGACGGTAAGATTACGGATGTGAATGGTGCTACAGAGCAGGTTACCGGATATTTAAGAGATGAGTTGATCGGAACGGATTTTTCCGATTACTTTACCGAGCCTGAGAAAGCCCATGAAGGTTATCAGAAGGTCTTCACAGATGGCACAGTCTGGAATTATCCTCTGGAGATTCAACATAAGGATGGACACATAACTCCTGTTTTGTACAATGCTTCAGTTTACAAAAACGAAACCGGTACAGTTATAGGGGTTTTTGCTGCAGCACGTGATATCACCGAGCGTAAAAAAGCAGAAGAGAAGATTCAGATCCTGGCAAATGCTGTGGAATCTTCAGAAGATGCAATTATAACCAAGTCTCTTGACGGTACTATTACTAGCTGGAATAAGGGAGCAGAAAAGGTCTATGGCTATCCGGCTGAAGAGGTTCTGGGAAAAAACATATCAATGCTTGAGCCAGATGATCTGAAAGGACAAATAAAACACTTTTCTGAAAAGATTAAACATGGAGAAAGAATCCAGCACTATGAGACTTTAAGGTTAAAAAAGGAAGGTACAAAAATCAAATTGCGGGCGGCCACCCCACCCTAAAGGATGGGGTATGCTTCGGGCCGCCCGCCCGGTTGTTCTGGTAGT
>NZ_SCHL01000034.1 GCF_004099695.1 Methanosarcina sp. MSH10X1
GCATATGAACTCGTAAATCCAGTTGCGTCAATTGCTGTAATAGAAGCATTTTCTCCGTGTGAATAAAATAGTTTTAGAGTTTTTGACAAAATTAGGTTAAACAATGAGGAAGGGATCCTGGATACAAACTTTTGAAGAGTAGTGTAATGAGGAACCTTATAAGATCAAGTTTTTCTTTTTTATTACTCATAAGGTCAATAAGTTCTACAAAATCATGGTAGTCTGTACTTATATACTCCTTCAGTAAAACAAGAACAAGAAGCTGATGTTTAGTATAGACGCGTTTAGAATATTTACAGGAGTAAAGGTTCAGTCTGCAAGACTGAACCGTTTTAAGACTGAGATCGATAAATTTAATATACTTATTTGATGACAATAACAATTGCTCCTTCGTTTTTTGTGGGGACAAAAAATAAGGAGCATTTTTACAATTTTATTTTTATATATTTTTGGGTAAAAATAGAACTTAGAGGATTTCTACAGAGCCGTTTATTGCTTTTTTATTGTTTTTCTAATTTCCGTTGTATCCCTGGTACTGTTTACACCAACACACGTTGAGTCAGAAATGTCAGTTGAGACTGAAACACTCGTCCAGGAATTGCAAGTAGGTGGCTTAGTTATGAAATTTGAAGAGGGAATTACTGAACCCGAAGTTAAAACTATTCCCGGAAACTGCAACTTGATTATGAGCTCATCCTAAAACTAAGGATTTGAGAAGCAAATCCTATATCCCGAATTATCTATCGGGTTCTCGATCTTGAAAATGATTGCCAAAATTGTTAATGAGTGAAAATTAAATGGCTTTTGGGATAAGCTCCATGTGAATAAAACCTTGAAAAAAGAAAACGACGAGAGGGGGACTCGAACCCCCGGGATGCGGAGCATCACGGGATTAGCAATCCCGCGCCATACCGGGCTTGGCTATCTCGTCACAAAGGACTTTAAGAAGCGCGTCCCCTTAAACGCAGTTCATGTATTTAATCTTTTCCAGGGGAAAAGGTTTCATGCAGACTATTTACAAGAGATATAACATTTGTGCTATAAAACTAAATTACCTTGTGTGTGAAGTGATGAGCACGCCTCAGGTTGCTGCATCTTGGAGACCACAGTAGGCTGGACCCTCTCCTCCACCCCGCAGCCCCGCAAGCGACAGTTGCCCACGGTGAGTCTGCTCCCTTCCGGGCCTCGACCGGTTTCCGCAGTTAGGGTATGAAGACCTGCTCTCCAGCAAACCCGCATACCTGCACCATCCAAGCAGGACGGGGCTTCTCCGTTGAGGTTCCAGGCTGGAATCCCTTCGACGCATCTCCCTTTGGCTTCGTCCCCCGCGTATCGGCGATTTCGGGTTACAGGTAACGCCGGGCTACCCGGACTAGCTCATCAGCTATACAAAGTCACTTGTGATATATAAAGATATGCCATTTATATTTCTCCCGATATCTGTTTTATAGTTATGGGATTGGAATGTCCAATCTATCTTTAAAAAACAAAAAAGGAAGGGAACTATTTTTTCAAAAAAATCGGAAACAGCCGCAAAGTGAAATTCGGGGGATCTTAAAATATAAGAGAAAGAATAAATCCCCTTATTTATTTATATGTTATTTTTCAAAATAATATATAAAATAAAACTCAAACGGCTTGTATAGCAAATTAAAATACCCGGCAAAATAGGGAGATAAAGGGGGAGTTCTATGAGATACGGAGTTGCAATTGACCTTGGAACAAGCGGGTATCGAGCTCAGAAAATCGATCTGGATACAGAAGAGATCCGAAGAACAGTGATAACTTTGAGGAACCCTCTTCCCGGAGCGAACGTGATGGATCACATGGACTTCGGAATTCATTACGGGCAGGAGCTTGCACACGGGCTTTCCATAAATGCGGTGAAGATCCTGTTCCAGACTCTTGATGTGAAGAGCGAAGAACTTGAAAGGCTTTCAATCTGTGGGAATCCAATCCAGCTATCCATATTTCAGGGGATAAACATTGAAGACCTGGCTTATGCGGGAGAACGTAAGAAACAGAAATACAATATACAGGAGCAGGACAGGAGCGCAAGAATAATACATAGCAGCGAAATCTCCGGGCTTGATGAATATGATTGTGAAGTTGTAGTCCCTCCTGCGATAAAGCACGAAGTAGGAGCCGATGCCCTTGCCCTGATAGTAAAATCCGGAATGCTTGATAGTGATGAAATTTCAATTGCAACGGACTACGGCACAAATGCAGAAATGGCCCTTAAAGTGAAAGATATAATTTATACAGGGTCTGCAGCTGCCGGCCCGGCTCTTGAAGGGCAGCAGATAAAGCATGGAAAACTTGCTTCTCCGTATTCTATCTCGGACATCGAATTCGAGGATGGAGCGTTAAGGAATTATGTCCTGAGCGAAGAAATGAAATCTGTCCCCGGAGATCTTGTCGATCCGGCAACCGGAGAAATCCTTGATCAGGGCCAGATCAAAGCTAAAGGAATTACAGGTACCGGAGTTATAGCCCTGATAGAGAAAGGGATGGGAAGCGGCCTTATACAGCTCCCAAAAATTAAGACCCCGGACGGGCTCATTCATTTGCAAAACCGGATAGACTTTTCAGAGAAAGACCTCGCAGAAGCCGGAAAAGCCATAGGTGCCATTCGTGCAGGGCATATTACGCTCTGTTCGGCTGCAGGCATTGAAATGACAGATATCGACATGGCTTATATGGCAGGCGCTGCCGGCACCTATATGGATGCGGCAAAAGCCCAGAAAGTGGGGTTAATCCCGTACTCGACAGCAAAAATCTGCCAGCTTGGAAATACTTCACTCGCAGTGGCCCGCGAAATCTTGCTTTCGGAAGAGAGATTATGGGAACTTCAGGAGATTGCAAGTCAGATAATAGGTACACACATAATGTTTGCTACCGCCCCGGAATTTCGTGATACTTATGTTCTCGAGCTTGCATACTGGGAAGAGGGTATGCCTTTTAAAATGTTTAAGAAATATCTCAAAAAGAAGGAACTTCCCGCGCTCGGCGACCCCATAGAAAATCCCAGTATCGAGAAGCGTGTTGAGAGAGATATTCCGGTTCTTGGGGAAGAAGGGCTTCATGTACTTGAGAGGGTCGGAACCTACATGACTATGGTTGTTGATTGCCCAGAGTGCAAAAAATGTATTAAAGTCTGTCCGACTGGTGCCATATCAATTGACGAAGAAAACAGGGTGATGATAAGTACCGACCTGTGTGAAGGAGCCCATTGCCAGAAGTGCATACGAGCCTGCCCCCCGGAAAAATTTAGCTGGAAGAATCTCGAGGTTTTTGAACAGCAGTTGCAGGAATAAAAAGAGTGCTTAAGATCTCCGGTCAGGCGGCTTCGGAAAATTGAACGAATAAATAGAGAAGCCGCTTGCAGCGTCCCTGTTTTAGCAAAAACTGTTATTAAAGTATAACCTTCTGCTTGATCCTCTGGTAAAAAAAATTAAAAAATAAAAATTAGAAAGAAAAAGAATAGAAGGAATAAAAAAGTTAGAGAGAATAAACCTCACGGAGCTTTGTAACAAGTACTTCAACCTGCTCCACTGCAGTCCCTATGTATTTATCGGGATTTACAAGATTTTCAATATCCATGGCAGTTAGATATCTTGCAACCTCAGGTGTTTCCAGAAGCACATTTTTGAAGTGCTGTCCAGTATCATGGGCTTTCATTGCCGCAGTCCGCACAAGCTCGTGGGCTTCCTGCCTGCCTACTCCTCTCTTTGCAAGCTCTATCATTACAGCCTCACCCATATTGAGGCCCCTGAGCAGTTCCAGATTCCTCCGGATATTTTCAGGATAAAACCTGAGGTTTTCAATCACGCTTATCCCGAGCTTGAGGATGTGGTCCGTAAGTACGCAGGCTTCAGGGAAAACTATCCTCTCGGAAGAAGAGTTGGTCAGATCCCTTTCATCCCATAAGGTATTGTTAAGAAGTTCGGGCTCGACCATAGCCCTTACAATCCTTGCAAGCCCGCATATCTGCTCGGACTTAATAGGATTGCGTTTATGAGGCATGGTAGATGAGCCTACCTGCTTTTTACCAAAACTTTCTTCGATCTCGGCAATCTCACTGCGCTGAAGAGTCCTGATTTCTATGCCGATCTTATCCAGGGTCGTTACCGTATTTGCCATCCACATTACAAATTCGGCATGCCTATCCCGCTGAATTATCTGGTTGGAGACGTCCACAGCCCCGATACCAAGGTGCTGCATGGAAAGTTTCTGAATGAGAATTCCGGCCTTTCCAAAGGCAGCCTGGGTTCCAACTGCTCCGGTCATCTGGCCTACAGTCGCTCTCGGAGCGAGTTGATTGAGACGATCCAGATGCCTTGAAATTTCCGATGCCCAGATGGCAAAACGCAGTCCGTATGTTGTTGGAACTCCGATCTGTCCATGAGTTCTTCCGCAACAGACTGTCTGCTTGTGGGCCTCGGCCTGGTTAACCAGAATCCTGAGCAGAACTTTGAGCTTATCTTCCATAATATCGATTGCATCCTTGATCTGGAGAGCTGTTGCCGTATCCAGGATGTCGTTTGAGGTGGCTCCGAAATGTACCCATTTTCCTGCGTCATCTCTGCACTGTTCGGAAATCGCAACGACCACAGCCATCATGTCATGGTGGATCTCGGCTTCAATTTCGTCAACCCTCTCGGCTTTTACAGAAGAGATACTCTGAGATATGATTTCAGCCGCTTCTGCGGGGATCAAACCCATATCCGCCTCGGCGCGGGCAAGGGCAGCTTCGGTCTGCAGGATCTTGGCAAGTCTGTTCTCCTGGCTCCATACATATTTCATTTCTGCTGTACCATACCGGTAGTCTATAGGATGAATCGCCACATCAATCACCATTCGTAAGATAAGGAATTAATTAATCCTGAGGGAATTAAATTAATAGGTAGTTATATTTCGAATTTGACAGTCTCAGATTAAACTAAATATTTTTGCTTATGATTGATTACTTTAGTTTAAATCAAGAATTTAGCTTTAATTGAGTCTCAGTAATTCAATTTCAATGTTAACTTTATTACAGTCCAGTGTTGACTATAATTACAGCTTCAGTCCTGGCTTAAACATACAGGCAGGGAATAAACAACGTAACCAATAAATAAACTTTGAGTCGGCAAAGCAGGAAAAATGGCGAGTATGCTAAAAGTAAAAGAAAAAAGGGTTGCAAACTCAATAAAATGCGGGCTTTTTTAATGAAAAACGTTATATCCCTTAACATCCATTAAGCGGGCTATATACCTTATCAATATTGAAAAATAATAGCAGGTGACAAAAAATGGCTCGTTTTCCAGAAGCAGAAGAAAGATTATTAAATAAGAAGATTTGCATGAAGTGCAATGCCAGAAATGCAGTAAGAGCAACCCGCTGCAGAAAATGCGGCTACAGCGCTCTTCGGGTTAAGTCCAAGGAATCCAAGGGAGCATGATCTTTTTTGCAGGTGGAAGCACACCTCCAGAAAATCATTGATCAGGAAGGAAAAGTTCATCTTACTCTTATCGATCCCGCTTCCCAGACGCCTGAACGAGCCGCTGAAATCGCCCTTGCAGCAGTTAAGGGAGGCACCGATGCCATTATGATAGGGGGCTCAACAGGAGCATCGGGTACCCTGCTTGATGAAACCGTCATAAAGATAAAAGAAAAGGTAGATGTTCCGACCATCCTTTTCCCTGGAAGTTCAGCCGGGCTCAGCAGATATGCAGACGCCGTATTTTTCATGAGCCTTCTGAACTCAAGAGACATAGGGTATCTGATCACAAACCAGGTGCTTGGAGCTCCGCTTGTATACAAAAGCCAGATCGAGCCCATCTCCATGGCATATATTATTGTCGAACCCGGAGGAACGGTTGGCTGGGTAGGAGACGCAAAACTTATTCCCAGGAAGAAGCCTGAAATTGCCGCGGTATATGCCCTTGCAGGAAAATATCTTGGCATGCATTACACCTACCTTGAAGCAGGTTCCGGAGCCGATACGCCTGTCAGTCCTGAGATGATAGGAGCTGTCAAGCAGGTGCTCGGGAAGAATAAACTCATAGTTGGCGGCGGGATCAGAGATCCGAAAACAGCAGAACTCTGTGCTTCTGCAGGTGCGGATATGATAGTTACCGGCACCGTTGTTGAAGAAGTAAAGGATGTAACTGCAAAAGTGGCTGAACTCGTATCAGCTATAAAAAGATGAAGCCTGAAAAGAGAGATTCAGGATGTGCTGCCTGCTTTTAAAAAAACTTATTTAACTTCATTAAAAATATATATTTTTTAGAAAACTCTTTCCGGAGCGGAAGCTTTCTTTAACGGCTTAACAGGAATGAAAGTCCGATTATTTGGTAGTAGATCCACTAAAACCAAAAAAGGTTAAAAAACATTTAATAAGACTTTAAAGCCGGAAAGACCTTCTTTCAGCTGTAAGTTTGATATATGAGCCCTGAAAGATTTTGAGTATTCGAAATAGATTTTTATACTGTAGGGGCTTGAATTACAGCAGCCGATTGTAATAAATAGTTATAAGGTAATATTTGACTCCTATTTTAATATAAGTTATACTGACGCAAAAGGATTCGAAGAATGCAGCAAAAAGAGACAAATTACGGCATCTTACTGGTAAAATTCCATAATAATAGTTCGGGTCCGGCGTATACTTGCGATTTACACTAAGAGGTATGATTATGCTCAGAGTTTCCAACCTGGTTAAAGATTATGAGGTACGTTCCGAAAAGATAAGAGTGCTGGACAATATCGACCTCACGGTGGAGGATGGAGAAATTCTCGGGATTACAGGTCGAAGCGGAAGCGGGAAATCAACACTGCTGCGCATCATCCGGGGAGTGGAGCCCTTTCAGCAGGGGACCGTGGAAGTCGATGGAGAAATTATAACTCCGGATTCAGGGATTGAAGGAGAAAAATTTTTAAAAAGCGTAAGCGCAATACACCTCCAGCGGAATTTCGGGCTCTGGAACGGGCCTGCGATTGAAAATATTATAAGAAAGCTAAACTACCTTCGAGCAGGGCATGAAGCCCTCCCCCAGATTGAACATCTTCCGCACAATATGACCAATGATTACGATGAGCTCTTTGAAGAAGCAATGGAGTACATGAAACTCGTAGGCCTGGAACATAAAGCCCTCCATTCTACCAATCTTCTGAGCGGGGGAGAGAAGCAGAGGGTCTTAATGGCAAGGCAGCTTGCTGCAAAGCCAAAGCTCCTTCTGCTCGATGAGCCCGTTACAATGACCGGGCCGGACACGAAGCAGGAAGTCCTTGATGTAATAAAAAGCCTCAAAAAGAAATTGAATATCCCGATTATAGTAGTCTCGCATCTCCCGGAAATTCATGCATATCTTGCTGACAGGGTGATCTTTCTTGAGGACGGGAAAATTGTAGCCGATGGAAAACCTTCCTGGGTGCTTAAAAATTTCCTCAGGGATATGAAACCGAGGGAAGAACTTGCAGAGCCTGAGAATAGAGAGGTCTGCATCAAAGTTAGGGAACTCTCAAAACGCTACGCTCTTATCCGGATGGGGGAAGTCCTTAATATAAAAGACTTTTCTCTTGATGTTTACAGGGGGGAAATTCTTGCTCTCATCGGCTCCTCGGGAGCTGGAAAAACAACTCTTATGAAACTTATGGAAGGGCTCATCAAGTCGAAAGGAGGGACTGTAGAGTACCTCTGCAACGGGGAATGGGTAGATGTCACCGAGTATAGCGAGAAGCGTATGGAACTCCGGCGGATTATGAGCATCATGAATCAGGAGTTTTCCATGTCCGTTAACTCTACGGTCAGGGACCAGATCAGATTCAGACTAAGCATGAAAAAACTGGGTTCAATCGAATATGCAAGGAATAAAGCCAGGGAGATGGGACTTTCGGACGAGACCCTTGATACAATATACCGCCTGCCTGATATGCCCGAAGAGGAAAAAGTAAATGCACTGGGGGAGTTACATCTGAGCGATACCATTTATTCCGAACTCTTCCCGGCAATCCCGGTAACTGATGTCGATGCATATGCAAGGCCAGTCTTTGAAGCCCTTGACCTGCCAATTGAGGTTCTTGACAAAACACCCTACCAGATCAGCGGAGGCGAGCATGTCCGTGCTTTCATTGCCTTGAGCCTTGCAACATCTCCCGAGTTTCTCATGCTTGACGAGCCCTTCGGAGACCTTGATCCTGTAACCCTCAGGGACGTCACAAACTCCTTAAAAAGAATCAATGAACGCTTTGGCACGACTATCGTGCTTGTGAGTCACCATATGGATTTTGTCCGGGAAGTTGCTCACAGAGCTATACTGATTGAAAACGGAGCCCTTGCAATCGACGGAAAGCCGGCTGATGTCTGCCAGGAACTCATCAACAGGAGCAATGCCCCTTACATGGAACACAGCCTGCAAGACCTTGTGGAAGGCAGTTCTGAGACTAATTAAAGAGTGCCAAGTGGTTCCGTAGGAAACTGCATCGGTTAATAAGAGGCAACTAAATGATTTCAGGAGGAAAAAAAGTTCTTTTTCCTCCTCTTCAGTTAACAACAGGAAGGCTCGGGTTTATCCGATCGGTTCCTTTCTTTATTTGTTTCGGGAATTATACCGCTTGAAACGTTTTTATGCTTTTTTGCAATCTTTCTCAATGGGGCTTATTTTCCTCGCATAGCCGATCCCATTCTTCATTCCCGAACTTTATGTACAGGCTTGAAGGCACAATAGGTTTTTCGAGCTCCCTGATTGTTTTTTCCGAGAGCTTCTGATTTTCAACAAGTTCTTTTCCTGCAGCTCTGAGCAATTTCCTGTACTTCCCCAGGAGCGGTTTTAGCATGATATTGCTTTTGCCCCTGAAAATTTCCCCTTCTCCTCTGTAAATCTCGGCAACGAGTTCAGTGTGGAGGGTCCTTGCAAGCCTCCTGAAAAAAAGGCTTGTAACCTCAAAATTTATCTGACCGGGCAGGCCTGCGTTTGAGATCACAGCAATTCTCGGAAACTTTTCATAGCGTTTTGCGTGCCTGTACTCACCCATTTCGTCCTCCTCAAAATGAGGCAAAAGAACAGGAGCAAGCCTATCTACGAAGTTTTTCATAACAGCCGGAACATTATCGAAATAAATCGGACATGCGAATACTGCAATATCCGAAGCCATAAATTCTGGAAGCAAGTCATCCATATCATCCCGGATCGTACATATTCCAGGAGTTTTGAGCCAGCACTCAAATTTTCCTCTGCAGTATCCAATGTTTTTTTCAATCAGGAAAATGTTTTCAGTTTCTGCTCCGGCTTCTTCTGCTCCTTTCAGGAATTCTTCAACCATGATCAGAGTGTTTCCTTCCCCACCCTTATGACTCCCGCTGAATACTGTTATTTTCACTTCATAGTCCCCCTTTCCCCGTAAAATAAAGAACTTCTAAGCTGAAAAAAGAATCCGAATGTCTTTCAGGTAAAAGGTCAATTCTAAAGTTATTTGTTTTTGTTGACTTCCCTAAGACTACACCTGCATTGAGATTTATTTTCCTTCAGTTCATTGTTTTCAGCTCTTTTTTCGTTATTGCCCTCACCGAACTTCTTCCCGGCAGACCAGGCCTTGCCAAGATGCTCTCCTATTCCCCAGTAATTGTTATCATACATTGAAAAGACTATAGGCTCGATCTTTTCGATGTCAGGAATCTCATTGCAGAGATACCGTTCCTCTGCATAACTCTCAATAATCTCTCCTATAAATATCTCGCTTGCGCCTCCGAGATCCAGGGTATCTATAAGCTTGCACTCAAGGTTTACAGGACATTCCCGGATCATTGGAGCCTTTTCGAGTCTTCCGTAGAAGGTTTCGAAAATTTCGGATTTGTCGGTTTTCTTTCCGGAAACTATACCGCAGTAGTCCGTAACTTCAACCATATGCCTCGAGGGAATATTTACACTGAAGCACTGGTTTTCTCTTATCCCCTCATTTGTATAGTGCATTTTCCCCAGGGTTACCGCGATCATAGGAGGACTTGCCTGTACGATTCCGCAAAAAGCGACTGTCAGGTAATTCGGTTTTCCGCTTACATGAGCCCCTACGAGGGTAGTGGGCATAGGATAAAGAAAGTTCCTGGCTCCAATTGCCCTTTTCTCTCCAGTTTCCATATTCAGTCCTCCTTAAAGCTGCGCAGGTCAATCCTGATTTCGGCTTAAGTTATATAGAGGTCTTCCGGCAAAACACAACAGAAGTTATATTTTTAAAGTTATTCTCAGGATACATCATTAGTATTCCGGTTTTTACCAATATATAAATTAGGTTATAATTATTCAGGGGAGAAATACTCAGAGAAATTCGTATACAGAAATGTGATAAGAGGAAAAGAGCCCTATATGGGGTCACTCAGAGATAAAATCGGATTAAGATAAGACCGAAGAAAGGTAAGATCTAAGAAGAAATCCTTTTTATTCATACCTCAAGGCATCTACAGGGACTAGTTTTGCTGCCTTACTTGCTGGATAGACTCCTGCGGCAACTCCAACGATGACAGCAACGAGAACCCCTATTTCAAAGATATAATAAGGATACAGGAAGGGGAGTTCAAGAGCCATTGTAACAACATAGGTTCCTCCTATCCCAACCCCCAGTCCTAGAAGCCCTCCAAAAAGACTGATAATAATAGATTCGATAACGAACAGCATAAGGATATCATTACTTGAAAAGCCAAGTGCCCTCATGATTCCTATTTCTCGTGTGCGTTCCGTTACCGTAACAAGCATAATATTCATTATTCCTATTGAGCCAACCAGCAGGGAAATCAGGGCAACGGCGACAAGGAAGTTCCTCAGGGCATCAGCTAGCCGGTTTGTTTGCTCAAGTATATCCGCCTGGTTGAGAATCCGGTAGGGTTTTGCATCCTCATCATCAAGGTCTCTTGAAGAGACCCCAAAATTCCGGGCAAGCCGCTTATCCATCTCATCCGAGACCTGTTCCAGATTATCCGGGCTGTCAGACATTGCGAAAAAATATCCATAATCATCTTCTTCGAGTAACTGGTTAATTGTGGAAACCGGAATGAAAATTGATACATCCCGGTCAATACTGCCGCCTCCGACAACTGCGACATCGGACCTTTTAATAATACCTTTTACCTTGAAGCTTTTTGTTACGGTCCTATCGCCCTCAAGGCGGAAAGTTATATCGATAGTGCTGCGGGTTGAAATATTCCTGTTGAATTTTTCGTTAGCGACTTCATACCCTATTGCCGCAGAAAAGGT
Source organism: Methanosarcina sp. MSH10X1 (assembly GCF_004099695.1). Taxonomy (GTDB): domain Archaea; phylum Halobacteriota; class Methanosarcinia; order Methanosarcinales; family Methanosarcinaceae; genus Methanosarcina. The sequence continues at coordinate 11,226 of NZ_SCHL01000034.1, forward strand.
ATCCTGATCACTTACGAAACTACCTTCTTCCATGCTGATATTTGCCGTATCCTGGTAGTCTGCCGTCACCCCGGCAATCTCAATATTTTTAGTTTCTGAGAAATAAGTGACTTCACCGGATTGTTGTTTTACAGGAGAGACTCTACTGATTCCAGCAGTTTGTTTTATAATTTCCAGTTCGTTAGTGTAAAAAATATTAGGTTCCTGGCTATATACGATGATAAAATTGGAACCCTGAGCATTGATTTCTTCTTCAAAAAGAACCTTGAAACTTCCCCCAAGCGAGATATTTGCAACCACTGCGGCAATTCCTATGATAATTCCAAGCGTTGTCAGGGCTGAACGGAGTTTCGCACTTCTTATGCTCCCGAGAGAGATTTTGATAGCTTGCGTTATACTTAACATAGAACCCTCCAATCCCTACTCCTGACGCCGTAATTATGTTTCAAACTCCATTAAGCAGAGCTTTTCAATTATCAGATACGTGAGTATAGACAGACTACGTCTGTGAATAGTGTAAAAATAACTAATGTCCCGTATAGTTCCCAAAACTCAAGTAAATATTAGTCATCAAATATATAATAAATTACTTTTAAAAGAACAGTATGAACCAGGATATTTCTTATATATGCTAGTAATATACATAGGAAAAATGAGAAGTATGTGCAAATGTTATAAGTCTGAAAAGAGAATTATATTGCCCTTAATTTTTAAACGGTTTAATACACAAAGTTGCCTGAATTAGTTAATATTGAAGTTTATACTTCTTAGTGTCTGTCTCATACCCCATTAAGCCCTGTTGCATAATATAGAAACGCACTTAAAATACGGAGGGGGAAAGATTTTGAGAAAAAATAATGTTGGAAGCCCCGGATTTTTTTCAGACGCTCCGCAGAGACACCAGATCTCTGCTGTATATAAGGATGCCGAAGAATTGACAGAACTACTTGTTACCTATTTTAAGGAAGGAATTGAAGGGGGAGAATATTGCTTATGGATTTCCCCCGATAAGCTGACGGCTGATGAGGCAAAATGTGAACTTAAAAAGGAAGGATTGGATGTCGAGCACTATCTCGAATCCTCTCAATTGGAAATTCTACCTGTTAATCCGTTCCCGGAAAATCTTACTTCTCTTGCGCCAGTAGTAAGAGAACTTGCAGAGAAGGGATATAGGAAAACCCTTTCGGGAGGATTCTCAGGATTTAGAACAAACTTTGATTTTAAAAATGCCGGGGATTTCCTTAATTCCTGCCTTGAGACATGTGAAGAGACTATCGAGACTGTAGTTTTCGAAAATAATAAAAGATTCACACTGCTCTGTACCCTCCCTCTTGAAGAACTTTCAGGTAAAGCATTGCTTGGACTGATGGAAGAAAATGACGTATTTGCAAAGAGAAAAGGAGAATGGAAGCTTTTGAGAAATCTGGAAGGGAAAATAGAGCTGGAAAATATTTTTCTCAAAGCAGAAAAGGATATTGAAGCCGCAAACCGGACCAAGAACGGGTTAATAATAAATATGAGCCATGAACTTAGGACTCCACTGAACTCTGTTATAGGTTTCTCCGATCTGCTGCTGGAGGGGGCTTTCGGATCCCTGAATACAAGGCAGTCAAAGTATGTAAATAATATCCTTATAAGCGGGAAAAACCTTCTGGAGATTGTCAACAATCTGCTCGATATCTCAAGGCTTGAAGCCGGTGAAAGAAACCTTAATTATGAAGATGTAGATATTGCCAGCCTTATAGGAGAGGTGAGGATGAGTCTTCTCTCACTTGCTTCAAACAAGAAGATTACTGTAGAAGTAAAGGTTGATGCCTCCCTTGAAAATGTCCGGGCTGACAGGACAAAGTTGAGACAAACCCTGTATAATCTGATGAACAATGCTATAAAATTTACTCCTCAAAAAGGAAGGGTCACTGTAAACGCTAGCAAGAAAGCAGGAATGCTGGAGATTAAGGTTTCAGATAGCGGGATAGGATTGTCAAAAAAGGATCATGAAAGAATATTTATGCCTTTCATTCAAGCCGATTCTTCCACAGCCAGAGGATATGGTGGAGCCGGTCTCGGACTATATATTGCTAAAAACTTCATAGATCTTCATGGAGGAAAGATATGGGTTGAGTCCGAGGTTGAAAAAGGCAGTATATTTATCATTACACTTCCTATGGATCATAAAGGGGAAATTTGAAAATAGAAGCTAAACTAAGATTGACATTAGTTTTATACATTTCATCCAGATATAATTTTAAAGGAAGGGCACAATTTGGCCAGGTCCCTACCCTTTTAAGAGACCTGCCCGAGTTACGCTGCCTTCAAACCTTTTGAAGATTGGTTCCAGGAATCTTTATCCCGGAAATACTCATTTTTTACCCTGTTTCCTCTTTCTGTAAATTAGCATACCTGCAACGGCAATGACAGCGAGTAGTAAGCCCTGGATAACCAGGCTTGAACTGCCTCCATTGGTTTCTTCAATGGACTGGATGTACAGGTTGCTTACTATATTTTCGTGTTTATTTATCCCGTTGCTGTAACTTGCTGAAAGTGTCAGGTTCACAGGCTCGGAGGTATCCTTTCGGGCGTCTGATGAATTGTCTGCTACCGCATCGAATTCAATAGTAAAGAGTTCATCTGGATTCATTGGCCCTACAAAATATTCTGCAGGGTAGAATCTCACACCTTCGGCTTCTGGTTTTATGCTTACCGAATTGAATTCGTTAGGGTGGGTATTTGCCACATCGAACTCAAGGGTAGATTCACCATTTACTATCTGGAGCTCTTTTGAAGGAATCACTCTTATATTCGAGGAATCGACCTTGAGAGGGATATTCTTTCTGCTATTGTAATCAAAGGAGTTGCCCTCGATTGCAAGTTCAAGGTTGTGAGTTTCTTCTGCAGCCTCCTCTGCAACCTTAACATTGAAGGTCAGCCTGATGCTGTCTCCAGGCCCCAGAAGACCCATTTCTTCGTAGGGGGCGTCAAGCACAACTATTCCGTCAGATAAAGGTCTTAAGACCGCAGCCTGGATTCGGGCATTGGTATCAAAGTCACT
>NZ_SCHL01000035.1 GCF_004099695.1 Methanosarcina sp. MSH10X1
TATTGCTGCAAAGATGAATATCGAAAAACTGCTCGATATAAAGATAAACTCCTGCAACACCTTCAGAAGACAGATAGGAAGGTAAAAAAAGTTTTATCAAAAATTAGAGGAAGCTATCAAGAAATTATAACTGATGCTGTCAGATATAATAATATTATAAAAGATGGGGATATTAAAGCAGCGGGGACTTAGTCAGGGAAGGCGTGGGATTTTACTGAAAACCGCGCACCTTTTCCTTATAACTGCAAAAGGGAGAAATGGCTAACATTTAGAGTTATGGAAAAAGGACTCGTAGATATGTATAGGTTCTTAAGGAATGTGGGGGCACCAAATTTTTCTTTTTGAGGCGTAGCCTGAACCAATAAGTTTTATCAAAAACTCTTGAAGAAGTTCTCTACCTATTCCAGAAAATCTATTCCTGCCCACATTTCCGTGAAATCATGCCTTAGAAAAATGCAGGCTTTCCCCAATGTGATAAAAGTGAACTAAAGCAAATTGAAGAAACTCAAGAATAAGGAGAGAGGAAATGGCAAAAAATAATGCAGTTGCTGGATTTAACGCACTGAATGGCGTAGAGTTAAACCTTTTTACCACTGACGAACTCAAGGCAATTCACTATGCAACCATGGAAGTTCTGATGAACCCTGGTGTTCAGGTTTCTGACCCCGAAGCAAGGCAGATCTTCAAAGAAAATGGCTGCGAAGTTGATGAAAAGACCAGCGTTGTAAAAATCCCTGAATATTTAGTAAGGAAAGCTCTTCAGCTCGCACCCTCCAGATTCGTCCTCTGGGGCCGTGACAAAAAGAACAATACTGTCCAGGAGTCCGGAGGTAAGGTGCACTGGACCTGTTTCGGTACAGGAGTGAAGATGTGTCGGTACCAGGATGGGAAGTATGTCACTGTAGACTCGGTAGAGCAGGACATCGCAGACGTTGCAAAGCTCTGTGACTGGGCTGAGAATATTGACTATTTCTCCCTTCCGGTGTCTGCCAGGGACTGGGCCGGGAAAGGTGCACAGGATGTCCATGAAACTCTTACCCCTATAGAAAATACCGCAAAACACTATCACCACATCGACCCTGTCGGAGAACATGTAGATTACTACTGGGACATCGTAAAGGCATACTATGGCGGCGACGAAGAGGAAGCAAGGAAAAAACCCATTTTCTCAATGTTGCTCTGCCCGACCAGCCCGCTCGAACTCAGCGTCAACGCCTGCCAGGTCATTATTAAGGGTGCACGCTTTGGAATCCCGGTTAATGTGCTCAGTATGGCAATGTCAGGTGGATCTTCTCCTGTATATCTTGCAGGAACTCTTGTGACCCACAACGCTGAAGTCCTTTCCGGAATTGTGCTTGCCCAGTTAACTGTTCCAGGAAGCAAGGTGTGGTATGGAAGTTCCACAACTACCTTCGACCTGAAGAAAGGTACTGCTCCTGTCGGATCTCCCGAACTCGGCCTGATAAGCGCTTCTGTCGCAAAACTTGCCCAGTTCTATGGCCTGCCCTCCTATGTGGCAGGCACCTAGTCTGATGCCAAGATCCCGGACGACCAGGCAGGACACGAAAAAACAATAACCTGTCTCTTCCCGGCGCTTGCAGGCGCAAACACCATTTACGGAGCCGGAATGCTTGAGCTCGGAATGACCTTCTCAATGGAGCAGCTGGTGATTGACAATGACATTATTAATATGGTCAAGAAGGCAATGCAGGGAGTTCCGGTTTCAGAAGAAACTCTTTCCGTTGAATCCATCCAGAAAGTAGGCATTGGAAACAATTTCCTCGCCCTGAAGCAGACCAGGCAGCTTATAGACTATCCTTCCAGCCCGATGCTTATTGACAGGCGCATGTTCGGGGACTGGGCAGCTGCAGGCTCAAAAGACCTTGCAGCAGCTGCACATGAAAAAGTGGTGGACGTTCTTAAGAATCACCAGGTAAAACCCATCGACGCAGACATCCTTAAAGATATGCAGGCTGTCGTGGACAGGGCTGATAAGGCCTTCAAAGAGAGCTAAGATCAAGGAGGAGTAAAAATGGCAAGCAAAGAAGAAATCATTGCAAAAGCAAAAGAAGCAATTACCGAGTTCGATGAAGAAATGGCTGCAGAAGTCGCAGAGGAAGCCCTTGCTGCAGGAATTGACCCTGTAGAGCTTATTGAAAATGGATATACTGCAGGCATGCAGGAGGTAGGAGAAAAGTTTGAACAGGGAGCTCTTTTCCTGCCCCACGTGATTGCAGCTGCAGAGGCTATGAGTGCAGGTATAGAAGTTATCACGCCGGAAATGGAGAAGCGCAAGTCCGAGACAAAGAGCCTCGGAACTGTTGTTATCGGAACCATTGAAGGCGATATCCACTCCATCGGCAAGGACATTGTTGCTTCTATGCTCAACATTGCAGGTTTCAAGGTTGTGGACCTCGGAAGAGATGTTTCGATTAAGACCTTTGTAGAAAAAGCAAAGGAAATCAAACCTCAGGTTGTTGCATCCTCCGCACTTATGACAACCACAATGGTAAACCAGATCCAGATCGAAGAACAGTTGAAGGAAGCAGGTATCCGCGACCAGGTAAAAACCATGGTCGGAGGCGCTCCTGTTACTCAGGACTGGGCAGATAAGATCGGTGCTGACATCTACGGTGAAAGTGCCAATGATGCCGTCAGCAAAATAAAAGCAGCCCTCAAGGTCTGATTCCTGAAATAGCAGGCAGTCCGGGAATCACTGGCAGGTTATACAGACCTGATCCCCGGCACACCTGCCAAAAACTCCAATAAAAGAAGGAGTTGGCATGGATCTGAAAGCTTTAAAAGCGCAGGAAAGCAAACGAAAAATCAGTAAAGGGTATATGTGGACACTTTTTTGTGCTGTTTTCTGAGGCATCTGGTATCTGCCTGGCACTGTTGTCTGGGTACTCAACCCGTTCGATGAAATGAATAACACCATCGCCGGGACGAGCGGAGATGCAGTGTCCCTTGTTGTAACAGCGGCCCTTATTACCGCATTTAATGCACTTACAGTTATACTGGCTCTCATGCTCTGGAATGGCGTGCTTGGGAAATTCGGAGAACTGGGACGGACACTAAAGGAATTCCATCCCTGTTCCAAATGGTTCTTCCTTGCCTCAATCTTCGGCGGACCCATAGTAATTCTCGGTTCTTTTATGGCAATGGGCTTTATTGGGGGAGCATTCGCAGCCGTCACAGCCCTTCCCTATCCTGTAATAGGTTCGATACTTGCTTATTAATGGTATGGAGGAAAGATCAGCAAGAGGGCAGCAACCGGAATTATAATTATTATTGTCGGTGGAATCGCAACCTTTGGCGGTGGAGTTATAACCGAGCTTGCTGCAGGAAATGTCCCCTGGATAGGATACCTCGGAGGTTTGATGGCTGCTACCGGCTGGGGTATTGAAAGTGCAATTGCAGGTAAAGGGCTTGACATTGCAGAACCGGATGCAGGGCTCACTCTTCGCTTCTTTGGAGAAAATATAATCTGGTGGATTATTATAGTGCCGATCCTGGCAATCCTTGGCTTCCCGATGTATTCATTTGCATTCCAGGTCTTCGAGCCTTTAACGATATTGATCCTGGTTTTTGCAGGTCTTACATTTGGTTTCTGTTATGTCTGCTGGTATAAATCTTTCCCGCTTATCAGGGCAGGGGCAGCATCAATTTCGATATCATAGAACTGGCTTCAGGAGGGATGCTGAAGGATGTGGAGCAGAAAATCGATGAAGGAGGAATCTACAAAAAAGATTTCCTTGTGCACAAGTACGTAATTACCGATTTCGGAAGGGTTCGGGGTTCGGATGCCTGCCTCAGATATGTATGAAGAGAAGGAGGGAAGAGAGGGTACAAACTGCAGCTGCTATGGAAGCCTATAACGCTTACTGGACGAATTCTTTCACACCGGCAGCCGATATCATGTGGATGGTTTTGATCCTGATCCTGGCGATAGTAGCCCTCTGGCAGGCCAGATCTTCGTTTCAAAGTTCTGAAGCTTCAGTGGGAAAGAAAAAGCAAACCCGGTTAAGAAGAATAATATGAAATCGAGGTCTTTCTACAATTTTAGAGTGTTTTGTTGAATTAATTCTCAGAGTGGAATTAATCCTGTTTCAGGTGCGGTTGACTGTGCTTACAATATATTTCTTTTTCTCTAGCCTGATCTGTAAGTATGGTAGTCCCTGCCGAAAATCTTAAGGTTCTGACAGTCCGAAAATTTAATTTTGACGGTAAAGAATTTACTGTTACTATCTTTGTTAATAGAAGAAAGACTATTATATTTTAATTTACAATTATTCTACACAGTTCTGTGAAATCTTCTTTACCTGTTCATTTTTATAGTTGCACCTGTTTGCGACATATTGAGGGGTCTAAAATGAAAGGGATGAAATTTAACAAAACATGTAGGGGACAGATCTTCATTAAAGCTCTGGGGATAATGGCACTTGCTTTTCTAATGCTGGTGAGTATTGCAGGTGCCTCACAATTTGCATACGTTACAAATGAAGAAAGTAACAATGTCTCTGTAATTGATACGACAACAAATAAAGTTAAGGCTACGATATCTGTAGGCTCCGATCCTGTGGGAGTTGCAATTAATCCGAACGGAACAAGGGTATACGTGTCAAACGCTAATAGCAACGATGTCTCCGTAATTGACACGGCAACAAATACCGTTATAGCCACGGTGCCTGCAGGAAGTTCTCCTGAGGGAATCGCAACCAGCCCGAATGGAAAAAAGGTATATGTAGCGAACAAAGGCAGTAACACTATTTCTGTAATTAATACCGTCTCAAATAACGTTGAAAATACAGTAAATACAGGAAGAAATCCTGTGGGAGTGGCTGTAAAATCGGATGGAAAAAAGATATATGTAACAAATTACGGGGATAAAACTATCTCTATAATTGATACTGCCACACAGAGTGTTGTAAACACAGTATCCGTAGGAAGAAGCCCTGAGGAAATTGTGATCACACCAGACGGAAAAAAGGTGTACGTGGCGAACTCCGGTAGTGGGAGCATCTCTGTAATTGACACGGCAACAGGAAGTGTTACAAATACAATAGAGTTCGGGGGAATTCCTTCCGGAGTTACAGTCAACCCGCAGGGAACAAAGGTATATGTCACCATTAACGCTGAACCTTTCAGCACTGTTTCTGTAATTGACACTTCTACAAATAAAGTTACAGCCACGATACCCGTAGGCTCCAGTCCTATGGGAGTTGCAGTCACCCCGAACGGAAAAAAAGTATACGTGGTGATTAACCATTATAACTCTGTCTCTGTAATTGACACTGAGACCGGCACGGTTACAGCCACGGTGCCTGTAGGAAAGAGCCCCTGTGCTTCAGGCCAGTTTATTGGTTCTATCCCGGTACAACCAGTTTATCCTGTGGCGAACTTCAGCAGTAATATCACATCGGATTATGTTTTTCTTTCAGTACCTGTGCAGTTTACAGATCGCTCGGAGAATGCGATAGAATGGAAATGGGACTTTGGAGATGGATCCGGTTCAACAAAGCAGAATCCCACACATGTCTATTCTGCCGCAGGAATCTATACCGTTACCCTGGAAGTAAGTAATTCAAATGGTACAGATTCAAAGCTTGCTACGGTAAATGTTGTGCCAAAAGGTACTCCTGCGCCTTCATATGCATACATCACGAACTTCAACAGCAACACTGTTTCTGTAATTAACACGAGCTCGGATGCTGTTACAGCCACGGTGCCTGTAGGAAAAAAACCTATGGGGGTAGCAGTAAGCCCGGATGGAACAAGGATATACGTGGCTAACGTCAACTACGAGGGGCGTGGTACTGTCTCTGTAATTGATACCGCCAGAAACGAGGTTACAGCAACCGTGGATATAGGCTATAAATACGGCCCCTGCGGAGTTGCAGTTACACCGGATGGAAAAAAATTGTTTGTGGCAGATCGTGATATAAACGGTGTCTCTTTAATTGATACAGCTACAAACACTGTTACAGCTACGATGCCTGCAGGAGCTAACCCCTTAGGGGTTGCAATTACACCTGACGGGACAAAAGTATATGTAACGAACCGTTACAGCGACAATATTTCCGTAATTGACACAGCCACAAATAAGGTTACAGCGGCTGTGAAAGTTGGACTTGGCCCCTCTGGGATTACCGTTAACAGGGAGGGAACAAAAGTATATGTGGCGAACTGTGAAAGTAATTCTGTTTCTGTAATTAATACGAGTTCGGATACTGTTACAGCTACCGTGCCTGCAGGAGAATGGCCTATGGGAGTTGCAATTAGCCCGGATGGAGCAAAGGTATATTTGGCAAATGAAGGCAGTAACGATGTCTCCGTAATTGACACCGCAACAAAAACTGTTATAAGTACTGTAAGAGTCGGAAAAAGCCCCTACGGAATTGCAGTAAGCCCGGATGGAACAAAGGTATATGTGGCAAACTTCGGCAAAGACAATGATCTTGGAAAAACGGTCTCTATAATTGACACAGCTACAAACAGGGTTACAGCCACGGTAAACACAGGTTTCAGCCCTATTGCACTCGGTCAGTTCATAACTCCCCCTCCAGCACAACCCATGCTGCCTTTTGCAAATTTCAGCAGCAATCTGATATCAGGGTATGCTCCGCTTTCTGTCCAGTTTACGGATCTTTCGAAGAATGCAGACGGGTGGAACTGGGACTTTGGAGATGGGTCCGGTTCAACACAACAGAATCCAGCACATAATTACCCTATAGCAGGGGATTACAAAGTAACGCTTAAAGTAAATAATAAAAACGGTACTGACTCCGGATCTGCCACAGTAACTGCTCTGGCATACCCCGTATTTTCTGCATCCCCAACTACAGGAAAAGCGCCACTTACTGTTAGTTTTACTGACCAGAGTACAGGCTCGCCCGCTGCCTGGAACTGGACTTTTGGAGACGGAACTTATTCAACGGAAAAGAACCCCCTGCACGTGTATAAAAAACCCGGAAAATATTCAATTACATTGACACTAAATGAAACCGGGAAGATCAATGCAGTAACGAAATCCGGTTATATCATGGTCTCAAACGGATATGAAGCTCCTGTTGCTGCTTTTTCTGCGACTCCGGTTTCAGGAAAAGCACCGCTTGCAGTTAGCTTTACCGACCAGAGCACAGGGTCGCCCACTTCAAGGAAATGGACTTTCGGAGACGGCACGTACTCAACCGGGAAGAATCCCGAACATACATACAGCAAAGCAGGATTATATCCTGTTACATTAACGGTAAGTAACGCAGATGGCAGTAATACGTTAGCAAAAACCGGTTATATTATTGTTTCAAATGTTTTAGATAGCCCTGTCACTGGTTTTTCCGCGTCACCCGCTTCAGGAAAAGAGCCGCTTACCGTTGATTTCACAGGACAGAGCAAAGGAGCTCCAACCTCATGGAAATGGTCTTTCGGAGACGGAAATAATTCAATTGATAAAAATGCTGTACACACATACAATAAATCAGGGCTTTACTCGGTTAGATTGACAGCCAGTAATGAAAAAGGCAGTAATACGTTAACAAAATCAAGCTATATCGCGGTCTCAAGTGTTTTAGATGGTCCTGTATCCAGATTTTCTGCTTCTCCTACTTCAGGAAAAGAGCCGCTTACGGTTAGTTTCACTGACAAGAGCATAGGGACGCCAACTTTATGGAAGTGGTCTTTCGGGGATGGAAATACCTCAACAGATAAAAATCCTGTTCATATGTATAATAAGTCGGGATTATACAATGTTACACTGGCAGTAAGTAATGCAAATGGCAGTAATGCGTTGACAAAAACGGGATATATTGCGGTCTCAGGCGCTCGGGATGATATTCCTGTTACTGGCTTCTCCGCATCCCCTGCTTCAGGAAAAGCGCCGCTTACGGTTAGTTTTACTGACAAGAGCACAGGGGCGCCAACTCTATTGAAGTGGTCTTTCGGAGACGGAAATAATTCAACAGAAGAAAATCCTGTGTACACATACACCGAATCAGGACAATACAATGTTAGATTGACAGCAGGTAACGCGAACGGAAATAATGCGTTGACAAAATCCAGTTACATAAATGTGAGTTCTGAAGGCGGTACTGTGATATCGGACCCCGGTTATATTGTCCCTGTCACCGCCTTTTTAGCAACTCCAGCTACAGGGAGTATGCCTCTTACTGTCAGTTTTACGGACCAGAGCACAGGGTCACCAACGTCAAGGAAATGGACTTTCGGAGATGGAACATATTCAACGGAAAAGAATCCTGTACATACATACAATAAATCGGGAAGATACCCTATTACATTGACAACGAGTAATGCAAACGGCAGTAATGCATTGACAAAATCCGGTTATATTGTTGTCTCAAGTGTTTTAGATGGTCCGGTTTCCAGATTCTCGGCATCCCCTACTTCAGGAAGTATGCCTCTTACTGTTCATTTTACTGACCGGAGCACAGGAGCGCCAACTGCATGGAAGTGGTCTTTCGGGGATGGGAATACTTCAACAGAGAAGAATCCTGTACACATATACAATAAACAAGGACGATACAATGTTACACTGACAGCAAGTAATGCAAACGGCAGTAACGCACTGACAAAGACTGGCTATATTGCTGTTTCGAGTACTTTAGCTGGACCTTTTGCTGCCTTTTCTGCATCGCCGGCTTCAGGAAAAGCCCCGCTTACTGTTAGTTTTACTGACCAGAGCACAGGATTTCCAGCTTCATGGAGATGGACTTTTGGAGACGGAAATAACTCAACAGAAAGAAATCCTGTATACATATACAATAAACCAGGACTTTATTCTGTTTCATTGACAGCAGGCAATTCAAACGGCAGTAATGCATTGACAAAGTCCAGTTATATTGCGGTCTCAAGTGTCCTGGATATTCCTGCTGCCGGCTTTTCCGCATCCCCTGTTTCAGGTAGTGTACCGCTTAAGGTTAGTTTTACTGACCAGAGCACAGGGTCGCCAGCTGCATGGAGGTGGACTTTTGGAGACGGAGGCAATTCAACAGAGAGGAATCCTGCACATACATACAATAAATCAGGCTTATATCCGGTCACATTGACAGCGAGCAATGCAAACGGTAGTAACGCATTGACAAAAACGGGATATATTGCTGTTTCAAACTCCCTTATCGCGGCTTTTTCCGCATTTCCGACCTCAGGACTTGCTCCGCTTAATGTCAGTTTTACTGACAACAGCAACGGATCGCCAGCTGCATGGACATGGGCTTTTGGAGATGGTAATACCTCAATAGAAAAGAATCCTGTATATACATACAATAAATCAGGAAATTATACTGTTAGTTTAACAGTAAATAATTCGGGGAGCATCAGTACTGAAACCAGATCCAGATACGTCTCAGCTAGCAAATAAATGAGAAAGAGTGCAGAGCTTTGAGATCAAGAAGAGAAAAATATTTTAAACTGAAAATATATGAAACTGACTAAAAAATCGTACTCTAAAGAAACCCTGCATAGACATAAAGGGGATTCTACTCGGAAATATTTTCTTTAACTATACTTTTAGTGGAAATAACCATAAATTGTGTATTATCGAAGGAAAAAACTACAAGCTTTATATTTAAAAGATAAGGAGGATGCTAAATCTTAAAGGACATACCAGTCCGTGTCGTCGACCGAGAGATCTTCCTTAAGTCCGACTTTTCTTTTTGGCAGGTTAAGAGCATCGGTAACTGCGTCCGAGAGATCCTGAAGGTACTCTCTTGAGGAGAGGCTGTTATAAATGAAGGGTTTATCTGGCTGGATCATTTTCTGGATAGTTGATTCCCTTGGAACGATAACAACCTCTATATCAACCATTTCCACGGCTTTTTCCATTGCAGTCCGGAAATCTCCGATACAGTAAGCTATCCTGTGCTTGTAGTTATTTCTTGTTTTATCAAGGTAAGCCGCGAGCCTTTCGCTCTCCATTTTTATAAAATCACGTTTGATCTTTGTGACATTACATTTGCCCATCATGAAACTGTAATGCATGAAAGGATACTCGGTATCAAGCTCCCTCGGCGTAATCCCGCAGGTTCCGAAGGTTACTATGTGTACATCCTCAGGTTTTGCAATCCCAAAAATCACCCTGTCGAACTTTTTATGGGAAGGGCTTTCATGATAGGGTTTCCTTTTGGCACAGGGCACGAAAATACAGAGTTCCCTGTATGGGGCTTCATACTCGCTCAGGACCCATTCATTGGCTCTTATCATGTCCGGGTGGTAAATTACCCTATCAGTATCAAGAGGTTCTCTGGAACGCTCATCCTCAGGAATAATGGGTTTCATAAACGTCAAGCTAATTGAGCCTGGAAATTATATATATAATTAACTAATTCGGCAGCCATAGAAGTTATGGTTTTGAAGAAATTTCCTAACTAAAACCTGATCAGACAAAAACGAGCTTATGATGGGGAAAATGGAATAAATTAAGGTTTAATTAGAATAAAAATTAGGTTTACTAAAGTAGAAATTAGGTTTATTAGAGTAGAAATTAGTTTTAATTAGAGTAAAAATCAGGTTAAATTTGAGTAGAAATCAGTTTTAATTAGAGTAAAAATCAGGTTAAATTTGAGTAGAAATTAGTTTTAATTAGAGTAATAAAAGTTTTAAAAGGAGATTCGGGAAAATCGGCAGAACTCACAGCTTCAGGCCGTCCACAAAGTCTCCCATTCTATCCAGGGCTTTTCTGATGTCATCTATAGATGCAGCATAGGCGCAGCGCAGGAACCCTTCACCTGCTTCTCCAAAGACATCTCCTGGAATTGTAACAACTTTCTTTTCGTCCAGAAGGCGTTCTGCAAACTCGGAGGAAGAGAGCCCGGTATTTCCTATATAGGGGAAAGCGTAAAATGCTCCTCTGGGGTTGCAGCAATCAAGCCCTATCCTGTTAAAGCCCCTTACAATAAAGTGCCTGCGTCGATCATATTCCCTGACCATCCGTTCCATTTCATCTTTACCGTTGCGTAAAGCTTCGATTGCCCCTATCTGGGCGGTTATTGGGGCGCAAAGCATCGAATACTGGTGAATCATCATCATAGAATGTATAATCTCAGGCGAACCCATTGCAAAGCCGAGCCTGAGCCCTGTCATTGCATAGGCTTTGGAGAATCCGTTGAGCATAACAGTCCGCTCTTTCATTCCTTCAAGGGAAGAGAATGGGACATGCTTGCTTCCATAGGTCAGGCACTCGTAAACTTCGTCCGAGATAACAAACAGATCATTTTCCACAACAAGGTCGGCAATACCCTCAAGATCTTCCTGTGTCATGATAGCTCCCGTAGGATTGTTAGGGAAGTTTAGAATAATTGCCTTTGTCTTGTTTGTGATCGCAGGTTTGAGTGCTTCTGCAGTCAGGCTGAAATCGTCATCCCTGTGTGTGGAAACAATAACAGGCTTGCCTCCTGCAAGAACGACAGAAGGTACATATGCCACATAAGAGGGCTGGACTATAATAACCTCATCTCCGGGATTGACCACTGTCCTTACTGCTATATCCAGAGCTTCGCTCACACCTGTTGTGATGAGTATCTCGGACGAAGGATCATAGTCCAGACCATAGCGACTGTAATAAGTTCTGGTGAGTTCGTCTCTGAGGTCCGGAAGCCCGTAATTTGAGGTATATGAGGTTTGCCCTTTTTCCAGAGAATGGATACACATTTCACGGATGTGCCACGGAGTAATAAAGTCAGGCTCTCCTACACCAAGGGAGACTATATCCTCAAGTCCGGAAACCAGATCAAAAAAACGGCGTATTCCTGAAGGTGGAATATTTTTCACAGCGTCGGCAACAAACTTAGAAGGATCGCATGGAGGTCTCAAGCAAAACACCCCTATAAAAAACTGTATGAGTACTGTAAACGTGAAATCGAAAGGGAAATCAGGCTTTAAGCCAGATCGTATTAGAACGATACTGGTAGCCTTGTAATCGTCTCAGGTTCATGCAGGATAACCCCATCTTCTTTATAGGTTTTCAGTACGAAGTGGGTTGATGTGCTCTGTACCTGATCAAGGGTTGCAATTTTCTCTGCAACGAA
Source organism: Methanosarcina sp. MSH10X1 (assembly GCF_004099695.1). Lineage (GTDB taxonomy): Archaea > Halobacteriota > Methanosarcinia > Methanosarcinales > Methanosarcinaceae > Methanosarcina. The sequence goes on from NZ_SCHL01000035.1 coordinate 12,039, forward strand.
AAAAGCCACATCCTTCATCGATTTCCCCCGGACGGTAAGGGATATATCATAATTCCCGGATAAGAGCCTGACTGATCTGACTTCCGGGAACTTGTAGATTCTTTCTGCAATTGCCTGATAGCCCTGATTGCGCTCGAGAGTAACCTTCAGCTCAATCACGGCATAAACGTAGTTTTCCCCGACCAGGTCCCAATCAACTATGGTCTTATAGTGCCGGATAACTCCCGTTTCTTCAAGTTTTGCGATCGTCTGGGAAACCTCCTGTGCAGACATATCTGTAAGGGATGCGATTTCCTCCGGACTCGTTCGGGCATCGTTTTCAAGGATTTCCAGTATATGTCGAATTTTTTCATCCATGTCGGTCACCGGCACAAAGGTAAGGAATTTGATAAGGGACCCCCGTTTAAGGGGAAAATCTTACAGAAATTTATTCAATTAATACAGCGTTTACGACTCCATCCTGCCCTGGTCTGCTTGTAACTCTTGCAGTTCCAAGAGGAGTCCTTATTACAGAGCCTTTTGTCAGAATGTTACGCCTGGTATAGTGCTTGTTTGCAGCATTGTCGATAACAGTCTCAATGGGCGCCGGGGCGGTCTTTCCGTCTTTGGGATTGGTTATGTTTGCAACATTGCACTGGAGAAGTCTTACCTTCCTGTTGCCACCCATTGTGTGGACATTCTTCCTCTTTATTTCACTTATACGGGTCTCCGCAGATTCGCGGCCCATTTCAAACTTGCGCTTCCCGCGGGCAGCAATAATTTTCCCACCGGTCACTTTTCTTCTGGAGCTACCTTGCCATCTCATATTAAAACCTCATAATATATTGGAGTTATAATCAATGTTTATCCTTGATGATAATTTCTGTACTTTCCGATTGTAAATATACTGTAATCCTGATATGGTGATCGTGTCAGGGCAAAAGCATACCTGTCAGTAGCGTAATTGCTCTGATTATATATTAATTGTATTAACAGGAGTACTTAACTAGCATATTTGCTATGGACTATTCAATACAAATAGAATCGTATAAGAACTTTGCGATCAGGTAGCCAGAGAAAAATTCAATTTTTGTGCCCTGCCTGAATGGAAGTACTGCCTCTGTAAAAGAAGATAAAGGACATATAAACAAAGATTGCAGGATCTTAAGCATAGAAACCAGAGTAAGTCGAAAGTAAGTTATGAATAAACGTAAAGAAAAGGGGAATAGGATTAAAATTATATAAAAATAAAGTAAATAAATAATTGTACAGGTTAATACTGAAACATTGATTTCTACATTAAGTAATTGATGCCCAAAAAAGGGATACGGCTTTCAGGCGAGAAAAATAACGATTATCAGGAGAGAAAATGATGGTTACTGAAATCTCACTGAACACAATATGCGGACACACAACAAAAATAATTGCCACAAAAGAAGGGAAGAATACTCACGTACATATTAAGACTACATGCGAGAAATTAAGGAAATGGGGCACACATTTTGATATGGAGATGAAAGACCTCATGGGGGGCCCCGGAACCGTAATTGGCCAGAAGATGGCTGAAGCCCCACTTACACCTACCTGTTTAGTCCCGGCAGCGGTAATGAATGCCTGCTGGCTTGAAAATGATATGATTTCGAAGAATCTTGCCCGAAAAATGGGAAAGATGGAAATTATCTTTGATAAACTTGAGTGAATTTCCCAATAACCCCTTTATTTCCTTTGGAAAGATCCGCAATACGGAAGAGAAATTGAAGATCATGGATGTACTGTGGAAAATTGCCTGTATACATACAAACTCGGGAATGCTTATATCAAGGCTCTTAAAAACACTTAATAAATGTTGAAATAACATTACTATCTCAGAAGGAATAAAAGTTTCAAAACCCGAGTTGAGAATATGGATATAAAAGAGATAAACAAATATGGGCAGGAAATGGTAGAGTGCCTTAAACTCACGACTTCTCCTGTTGCAGTAAAACTGATTCCTAAAGGAGGAGAAATTCCGGAAGGGATTAACAGGGTAGATGAGGCTATGAGACACTGCCAGCTGGTTGA
>NZ_SCHL01000036.1 GCF_004099695.1 Methanosarcina sp. MSH10X1
GAAGAGGCGAGGGTTCACTTCATCCCCGACCTGAAGGACGGGGTATTCGTGACCCTCTGCGCTCCCATAGTAATAAAATAGCTAATACTCTTTTTATTTGTCCTTTCATAATTCTATCAACCTTTATTTTTTGTTAACTTGAATTTTGGAACGCACTTACTTTTAACTATTTTTTAACCTTGGATTTTAATAGCTGCTTGCAACAGCTGAATTCCAAACATTACAACTTTTACATTTTCTTATATCACTTATGACCATAGTCTCTAACAATTAGCGACTTAATCAGTGCCACAAAATAGATGATTAAAATCAATAGCAGAATACCAGAGGTTTCGTGAATCCCGACTTGCTATGTATCCTTTCTTCATCGCAAAAAACAGAATTCATTGCTTTCACTTGTGCAGAGATTTGACTCCTCTATCTTCCCACGTGCCATAATCATAATATCCTCTCCCTCATTCGGAATTCCCATAGATAAGGGGCCTCCACAGAACCAGCCAGAAAAGAAAATAGCAATTTTTCCAGAAAGATCTCTACGGAAGAGCCGGAAAAATCTTTATGATCCGGGCAGAAAAAAGGTTTTGTCTGAAGTTTCCAGCTGCAAAGCTAATTTTTTATTTATATCTACGTTTTTTAAAATTCTTAAACGACTTATTAAAAAGCGGGCTTCTTCTGAGTTCCATGTAGTTTTTACAGAAAAATCAGCCTGAAGTCAAATATACATGCGAGCATAAATTTACATACACTCGTTACTGTAGGAATCCTGTAAACACTTAATATACTTCTCAACAAGGAGTTTATGCACATGACTTATTCTGTAAATTGTTTTTCTTCCCTCGTTTGTTTCCATTATAAGATCAGCTTCTCTAAGATTCTTCATATACCAGCTGACTGTAGCCCTTGAAACTCCAAGTTCACGTGCAAGAGATATATTTGTATTACAATTTCCAGCAAGTATTTCTGAAATTATTCTTTGATTCGTTACGTTTTGAAGAGCAGAAATAACTTTCATTTCTTCATTGTCATAAGCAAAATTGTTTTCAAAGAATCTTGTTTTCCCGCCTTTTTTGTAGGCTTCGATTTTGTTCTGAGCTTCAAGGGTTTTTATATGATATTTTACTGTTTCCCTGTTTAAGCCTAATTTTTCTACGATTTCACCAATATATGCTCCTGGTTTGGTTTTTATATATCCATAGACTCTAAAACGGCTGGAGTTGTCAAGTACATTTCCAGGCTTTACAATCCGATATCCGCCTATTGTCAAAACTAGTCTTTTAGGGTACAGTAAGTCAGCTGCCGTTGAGATATGCACTGCGGCCAGCCATAACAGAAACTGCCAGTAGGGTATAACCATATCTTCTAGCTTTATCACCTTTTCTCCGCTAATCGAGGCTCCGGATTGATCACTTGGAGCCGGCTCTACAGTATATTCTGTAGCCCCGGCTGTTATTATTAAAATAAAAAATAGTAAGCAGGCTATAAGCTTTTTTTGAAGCTTAATGCTGATAGACATTGAATGAGTAACCTTCTTTTCCGCTGACGTCTTCTCCGTATATCTTGAACTGCCAGGTACCCTGCTGCATGTCTCCTTTAGATGGAAGTATATTGACGTGTATCCTACCATTTATGCGTCCATCAGCGTTATCACGGTTAGTTTCAAGCTTGCTTCCTGAAGGAGTGTAGGTAATCAGTCTCAACTTATCATTTTTATCTCCCCAGTTCAAGTCTACTTCAAGATAATTTGCTCCAGAGTCTACTTTCACTTCATGAATTTTGGACTGCCTTTTTTTTATATAATTGATTGATTTCTGGAAACAGAGTGGCTCTGGAGAAATTAAATTATCTGCGCAGGAACTAGGAGTGTCTGTCCAGGGTTCAACAATATATTCTTTTTCCGCGGAAATCGAATTATTTTCCATATTTGAGTTTTCAGAGTCCCAAGTTGTCACGATAACACACCAAAAAAATGATAATATTGATGTGTGTCACAATTTAAAATACTTTTTGCTTTTTGTCAAGTTTTTAATAGTGACAAGACCAATTATACAATACTTTTAATCGCAACATTCCAGGATAAACATAGCTATCTAACCTGGCCTAAAACAGGTCTCTTTAATTATTCTCTTATATAATTTAATGACACATTTCATATGTGTAAATTTTTATATAATCCAAACTCTTGTATTGTCTTAGCTCAAAGTGGAAATTGTCAGTAATGGTTTAAAAAGGAGATATGGCTACTGCAAGCATTTTTCCCATCCTAATGATATACTGAAATAGTCTTTTAAGGATAAATGTTGCTACTTCTCTACTTTTAAGGCTTGTTTCCTGCAGTTTTGATATCTGTTGCATGGATCACAGCGGCTTCTCAATATGCCATTGCCACAGGGCTCAGCCTGGAAAACGGTTTTGTAACTGAAGATGGAATCGAAGTTCTCATGGTTTGGAGAGTATGATAAATTCATACAGGCAAGTTTTCAGGCTTTTTCGTTACTAACTTTTTCACAGTTTGTTTTATATAAATTATATATGAGTTTGATTGCTTTCCAAAACTCATCGGTTTTATTTTTTTAGATATAATAATCTATTTCCTTTATACACTTTCCTTTATACATTTAAATTTTTATGAAAGTCGTTTTTAGAAAAGCCTATATTTCTCACAGAAATTTGAATTTAACATAAACTTATCGGTAGGGACTTTTCCCGAATGTAAGACGTCGCATAACTCCCAACATTTCTTAACTTCTTGCGCTTTAATGATCTTCTCATCAATTGATGAACCACACTAAGTAATTTCGCTTATATTTATTAGTTGTGTTTTTGATGGTTTCAGGAATCTTCTTATCATAAAAATTGCCAAAAATAATATAAAAATAAACTTATAAAATGAATATATGCATTTCTAATTCTGCTGGCTTTCTCTATAGAGGGAAGGATTTATGTAATATTGCGTTTTCGACTCTTTTTCATTGGAAGTTAAATATTAATATACTGAGGTACTACTCGCTGGAGAAAGTATGGGATTAATGTACTTTATGTACGGGTAACTATCTTTGAATAATCACACAGAGAGTGCCTTAACAACAGCACAGCCTGAATAACACCGAATCGAAAACGAGGCATATCATTGACGAAAGTTGTAGAAATCTCTCCAACCACGAGACATGAAGGTCACTCCAAGCTCACCCTGAAGGTGAATGACGAGGGTATTATCGAGCGAGGAGATTGGCTCTCCATCACCCCTGTCAGGGGTATAGAGAAACTCGCCATAGGTAAGACGATGGAGCAGGTCCCGAAGATTGCTTCTCGGGTCTGCGGTATCTGTCCCATCGCCCACACTTTGGCAAGCATCGAGGCCATGGAGGCTTCGATTGGCTGCGAGGTCCCCACGGATGCAAAGCTCCTGAGGACTATTCTCCATGCCGCGAACCGCCTCCACAGCATCGCCCTGCACAACATCCTGATCCTCCCGGACTTTTACGTCCCGGGAACGGAGACGAAGTTCAACGTATTCGCCAAGGAGGAGCCTTTCAGGAGCATCGCAGCGAGGATAATCCGTATTCGCGAGATTGGACAGACTATTGGAGCCATCGCAGGCGGCGAGGCAATCCACCCCTCAAACCCGAGGATCGGCGGAATGTACCGCAACGTGAGCCCTCTGGCAAAGCAGAAGATGGCTGACCTGGCAAAGGAAGGTCTTGTCCTTGCCCACGAGCAGATGGAGTTCATGCTCGAGGTCATTAGAAATATGCAGAGCCTGGAGTATATCGACGTAGCTGGCAAACAAATCCCGATTCCCAAAACTCTTGGGTACCACAACCAGGGAGTCATGGCTACATCCCCGATGTACGGCTCATCCAGTCTTGACGAGAACCCTACATGGGACTTCGCCCGGTGGAAAGAGACCCGGCCATGGGACTGGTACATGGGTGAGGTAACCATCGATCTTGAGGACCCGAGCTATCCAGTAGGCGGTACTACGAAAGTCGGCACCAAAGCCAATCCCCAGATGGAAGCCTGCAACGCTGTCCCTACCTACGACGGTCAGCCAGTTGAGGTCGGCCCGAGGGCAAGACTTGCTACTTTCAAAAACTTCGACGAGAAGGGCACCTTCGCACAGCACATAGCCAGGCAGATGGAATATCCTGACTGCTGCTACACCATCCTCAAGTGCCTTGATTCCCTGAATACCTCGGGCAAGGTCCTGGCAGATTATATCCCCCAGGGAGACGGTTCCATGGGCTGGGCTGCAAACGAGGCTCCACGTGGAACCGATGTCCACCTTGCACGGGTAAAGGATGGGAAGGTGCTGTGGTATGAGATGCTTGTGCCCACCACCTGGAACTTCCCGACCTGCAGCCGCGCTCTGACGGGAGCACCCTGGCAGATAGCCGAGATGGTCGTTCGGGCTTATGACCCATGCGTTTCGTGTGCAACCCACATGATTGTGGTGAACGAGGAGGACGAAGTAGTCGCCCGGAAGCTCATGCAGTGGTGAAGGAAATGGAAACGCTGTACTCCGAGATCGTGGTGGCAGGCTGCGGCAACCCGCTTTTTGCGGACGATGGGTTCGGGCCCGCAGTTGTGGAGCGTCTCAAGGAACTCGAGCTTCCCGAAAATGTCACGGTAGTTGACGCGGGGCTCGGGGGTCCTCATTTCATCTTTACCCTCCTCAATCCCGAGTCCACGAAGACTCTTATCATCGTGGACATTGCGGATTTCAGGGGGGAACCCGGCGAGCTCAGATGGCTCTCCGTTGATGAGCTTCCTGTGGGGAGCTACCGTGACGCTCACTCCTGGGATCTGACCGAACCGCTTCAGGTCATCAAGGACGATATCCGGATCCGGGTCCTTGCATGCCAGAAGAAGTATGTATCTGACCCGGAGATGGTCATCGGGATTACAGACGAGGTACAGAGAGCCATTCCAGAAGCTGTATCAGAGATATTGAAGGAAATCAGGGTGAACTATAGAACTGCTTAACTCCATCAAGAAAACCATGGGCAGGGAATTCAAGCCTGTTCAGGTTGAAACGGAGAAAAAGTAGAAGCTACAAAGGAGACAAAACCAGTGGCAAATAAGATAAAACTCGGGCATGTACACTTGAGCGGCTGTACAGGCTGCCTTGTGTCTGTGGCCGATAATAACTTGGGACTCATCAAGATCCTGGACGACTATGCTGACCTCGTCTACAGCCTCACGCTCGCTGACGTCCGGCATATCCCGGAGATGGATGTTGCGCTCGTCGAAGGATCGGTCTGCATCCAGGACCATGAATCGGTGGAGGAGATTAAGGAGACGCGGAAAAAGTCCAAGATCGTGGTGGCCCTCGGCTCCTGCTCGAGCTATGGGAACATCACCCGCTTCAGCCGCGGCGGGCAGCACAACCAGCCCCAGCACGAGTCCTTCCTCCCCATCGGGGATCTCATCGACGTGGATCTCTATATTCCCGGATGTCCCCCAAGCCCGGAGCTCATAAGGAACGTTGCTATCATGGCGTACCTGCTCCTGGAAGGAAATGAGGATCAGAAGGCTCTTGCAGGCAAGTACTTAAAGCCCCTTATGGACCTTGCGAAGCGCGGCACTTCAGGATGTTTCTGCGACCTGATGACTGACGTGATCAACCAGGGCCTCTGCATGGGCTGCGGCACCTGCGCTGCATCCTGCCCTGTGCGGGCGATTTCCCTTGAGTTCGGGAAGCCGCAGGGCGAGCGTGACCTCTGCATCAAGTGCGGCTCCTGTTACGGCGCCTGCCCGAGGTCGTTCTTCAACTTCGACGTGATGGAGGAATTCGAGAGCATCAGCGAGATAATTGCTGGAGCACTTAAATGAGGTGAGAGAGATGATTGAAGATCCATATCTCGGCAAATACATAACATGTGTCTCGGCAAGAAGCACGGACAAGGAAATCCTCCAGAAAGCGCAGGACGGCGGTATCGCCACCACTCTTATGGTCTATGCCCTCGAGCAGGGAATCATTGACGGAACCATTGTGGCAGGAGAAGGTGATCGACCCTGGGAGCCCAAACCTCTCGTCGCGATGAGCCGTGAGGACATTCTCAAGGCACGAGGGACAAAATACAGCATCAGCCCCCAGATCTCCTGGCTCAAAGAAGCAACCCGGTCCTTCGGCCTCGACAAGGTAGGCGTCACCGGCGTCTGCTGCCAGATGCAGGCAGTCAGGAAGGCTCAGCTCTATCCAATCAACATGCGGGATGTCCCGGACAAAGTCGCCTTCACAGTCGGGCTTTTCTGTATGGAGAACTTCCCATACAAGTCCCTGCAAACCATTGTCGAGGATCATGCGGCGCAGAGCCTCAGCTCCGTGAAGAGGATGGATATCGGAAAAGGCAAGTTCTGGGTCTACACTAACCGCGGAAACGTATCTAGCCTGCCCATCAAGGCAACCCACAAATACGAGCAGCCCGGCTGCCACGTCTGCCTCGACTATGTCTCCAATCTCGCCGACATTTCAACCGGCTCGGTCGGAAGCCCTGACGGCTGGTCCACGGTTTTCATTCGCACCAAGAAGGGGAACGAAATCTGGTCCAAAGCGGTCGCTGCGGGCATGTTCGAGACAAAACCCATTGAAGACGTCAAGCCCGGTCTCGATCTTGTCACAAAGCTTGCAAAGGAAAAGATCGATAAAAACAGGAAGACGGTTGAGGAGCGTAAGAGCTTCGGCGTCAACAAGGCGCTGCGGAACCCCTACGCCTGAAACTCTTTTTTGCATCATCGAAAATTGTTCGCGTTATTTATGGCGAGTAAAGGGATGGGATTGGTTCTCATCCCCAAATCATTATTTTATTTCTGTAACTTATCCATCGGGCTATCGCAACTTAGAGCCTATCCAAAAAGTGGTAGAATTTCAATTCAGAGTAATTTAGTATAAAAACATGGAGAGTTGAAATCATCTAAAACTTCCTAAATGCTCGAATGCTCACCTCTTGAGTAGATTCAAGCGGTCACTGACAAAAAAGAAGCTAACGTTTAGAGTAAATCTAGTAATTCTTCTTTGCTTAAGCCAATTTGATGAAGAATATCAAGAAGTGTTCCCTTGGCAAGTCCTGTATGTAAAGGAGCAACTGTTCTGTAAGTTCCTTCTCTGGTCATCTTTTGAAGTGATACATGGCTTCCCTTTTGCCTCACAACAACAAATCCAGCCTTCTCCAATGCATTTACAAGTTCTTTTCCGGAGATAACTGGTAATTTAAACATTGGCTACTTCCACAAGCGTCAGATAAGGTTTAGAAACTTGTTGCGGAAGGCCCTCAGTACCGAAACTCTCAATGTACAGTTCTATAGCTTCTTTAATATTCTCTTCGGCTTCCTCAAGGGTCTCACCCTGAGAAGTCACATTGAGCTCAGGACATCTGGCAATAAAGAAGTCATCTTCTTTTGTTATAACTACGAGAAATTGTCTCATGGTCTACTCCATGTCTAGTTTTTACATCCATGTCTAGTTTTTACATGCTTTTCTTCAAATATTTGCTGCGATTCTATTTTATATTAGCGTAGAAACTGTCCAGTCAGGTAGTGTGCTTGATTTTTGCAAAATTTGCTTTATACCACATTAGTTTTAGAGAGGTTGAAACTTAATTTATTTTTGTACACAGACATTTATGATAAAGTCTATGCATTATTTCACGGTTGTCTTTTTAGGTTCTGTCCTTTTTTTGCCAGTAACCGCCCGATATCTGCTCACTTCGCGAGCATGCGGGCGTGGAGGAAGTTTTCAGTTAGCTTCATTAGGCTGAAAATATAGAAATAATTATATAATGTCATTCAGTTCAATAATTGGAGCTTTTTTATTCTGAAGATTTCTACAGAGCCCGGATAAGTCCTTCAGTACAGCATCCAGCCCGAAGTAAGTGACATGTTCTGCAAAAGAAAAAGAGCCGCTATCAATAACCCAGGCAGAATGAGGTAGATATGATGTGGAAAGACTATGGAGAGCTATTCCAGAGGAGTATTAAAAACCCTATACTTACCGTTGATGATTGGCCATATCGAGCTCACTCGGTATTTAACCCTGCAGCCGCTATAGTTAACGGGACAACTTTATTAATTGTGCGTGTCGAAGACCACCGGGGCTTTTCTCACTTTACAGTAGCCAGGAGTGAGAATGGGATTGACGGCTGGGAAATTGATCCGGAGCCAACCTTTATGCCAGACCCTGTGAATTTCCCTGAAGAAATATACGGCATTGAAGACCCACGTATAACTTACATAGATGAGATGGGGAAATGGGCTGTAGCGTATACGGCTTTTTCTGACTCGGGTCCTTTACCGGCACTTGCGTATACCAAAGATTTCCGTAATTTTGATCGGGTAGGTGCTACCCTACCGCCTGAAAATAAAGATGCTGCTGTCTTTCCTGTAAGATTTAAAGGCAAATGGGCAATGCTGCACAGGCCTGTATCTGGTATGGCGGGTGCGAAGGCAAATATCTGGATATCCTTTTCTCCGGATATGAAATATTGGGGAGAACACGAAGTTCTTCTATATGCTCGAGAAGGCGGATGGTGGGATGCCCGAAAAATCGGATTATCTCCACAGCCACTACGTACACCTGATGGATGGCTAATTATGTACCATGGAGTACGCCAGACAACTTCTAAAGCAAGCTACAGGCTTGGGCTGGCTCTTCTTGATCTTGAAGATCCCAGAAAAGTGCTCCACAGGTCAGAAGGATGGGTTTTTGGACCTCGCGAGCTTTATGAACGCAGCGGAGATGTAAACGATGTTGTTTTCCCCTGCGGGTGGGTTGTGGTGGACGATGAAATCCGTATTTATTACGGAAGCGCAGATACTTCTGTGTCATTAGCTACTGCAAAAATGAATGATGTCCTGGCGTATATACATGAATGCCCACAAACTCAATGCCCCGAGGAGTACTGTAGATGGTTTGAAGAAAACAGTGGGCTTTCAAGTGATGCAAAAAAAGGTGACATTAAAATAAAAATCAAAAACAAGACTCCATCAGTGCGTGGTTGATGTTTTCATTATTGGTTTCAGGTATTAAGTATGATTGAAGTCTGATTGAAGTCTGATTGAAGTCTGATTGAAGTCTGATTGAAGTCTGATTGCATTTTCATGAACCTAATCAGACGCTTGTCATGAAGTTTTTGAAAGAGAAAATCGATAAAAACCGGAAGACAGTTGAGGAACGCAAAAGCTTCGACGTCAAGAAGGCGTTGTGGACCTTACACCTGAAACTCTCTTTTTCATTATCGAAAACGATTGTTCGCATTATCTACGCTGAACAAGGGGATGGGATGATTTTCATCCCCGTATGATTTCTTTTTTGTGACTCAGCCATGGAGCTATTTAGGTGTAAAAATAAGGTAAATCTGTGTTCATCACGGCAAAAAAATCGATTTTATATCACTTTTTTCGATTGGAACATATTCGGAAAGTAAACTTGACAATTGGGCTTTGTTAGAGTTGCAAAAAACTTTATTCCGTGTCTTTTGACACGGAATCTTCATATTCACATTTTATTAATGATTGCTTATTATTTTGGAGGCCAGTTCTTCTCCATCCAGCCTGGGAGCCTTCCGGAGTCCATTGGACCAACCATAACTCTTA
>NZ_SCHL01000037.1 GCF_004099695.1 Methanosarcina sp. MSH10X1
ATCTCTTCCATGATTTTCTCTTTTGTGAGGAAGACGCGTTTGCCGTCTCCCATACGCAAAGCATATTCAGTTGCCATTTTTTATCCTCCATCCTTCAGATAGGTTTAATTTAGGCGGAATCGATAGATAATTGATAGATAATTGAGGTTCAGAGCAGCAGCTCTTTTGCCTTTGCAACAGCTTCACTTGCATTTTCAGCGTAACAGTCTGCACCGATCTTGTCAGCCCAGGCCTGGGTTGCAGGAGCTCCGCCTACCATGACCTTTATTCTGTCCCTGAGGCCTTCTTCTTTGAGGAGTTCGATAACGTCCCTCTGGCCCTGAAGAGTAGTGGTCATAAGAGCTGAAAGCCCTATCATGTCAGCATTGACTTCCTTTGCCTTCTCGATAAAGTTCCTGACCGGAACATCACGCCCGATGTCATAAACCTCAAACCCTGCAGACTGGAGCATGGTTGAAACAATAGATTTGCCTATATCGTGGACGTCGCCTTCGACAGTACCGTTTACGATAACCCCCAGTTTCTTTGTCTGAGTTCCTGCAGGCATTTCAGCTTCAAGCAGTTTTACCCCTGCAGTCATCGCATCGGCTGCCATCATCACGTGGGGCAGGAAAAGTTTCCCCCTCTCAAAAAGAATTCCTACCTGATTCATGCCTGCGGAAAGCCCTTTGTCAATAATTTCTGCAGGTTCCATAACTTCTTTTGCTTTTTTGACGGCAGCGAGTACCGTATCTTTCTTACAGGAGGTGACTGCATCGGAAAGCTCCTGAATAAGTTCTTCTTTAGTTGCCATTTTTATACCTCGATAAATGTCATAATCTCTCCAGTGCCTGAAGAGAAAAACGAAATCCGGAATTTCTATCGGATATAATTTTATAGGTCCGGAATTATTTAGCCTAAACCATGGAGTTTTTTCAAAAAAGGCAGGAACTGGAACGCAGCATATGCATTTGAAAAGCCAGTGCGTTATGACCGGTTCAATTGGCTGCGCTCAGGTTATGAGTTTTTTTGAGCACATTAAAATTTTCAATTGGACTCGTATAAATTAGAATTCAGGTTTGACCAGTTAAAAATTTCAAATTAAAAACTTCAAATAAGGTAGAGAAAGAAATCTCAAGTGCCACCAATAAAAAGGAAACTTCAGCTGCCTTAATAAGACCTTCAGGAGAAAGTCTCAGGCTGCTCAGGCTTTTCTTCGGAAGACTCCGGTTTTTTGGCCTTTATACAGAAATACTTCCCTTCAAGCCGGAATTTCCTGTAAAGCTCGCAGGTCTCACAGAGGCAGCCCTGTTTTTTATCCTGTCCAGGACAATTACTCCGCGAGCAGAACATTCCTGCACCTCCGGAAAAGGAGGGACAGCTTTTGCAGATGCAGGCTTTAAGGTGATGGTACGAGCCGCAGATTCCAAAATACCTTCCATATTCTTCCCTGGCCTGCTGTATGAGATCAGATGTTTCCTCTCCGGATCTGTTACTTTCCCCGATACCTGTTTTATTTTCTGCTGCGAGCCTGGAACCCAGGAATATTCCTCCTGTGCACAAACGCCATTATTTATAAGGTGTTAAAATATATTATATATTGCTTAAGGATTTAAAAAGTGCATTTTACCTGAGGCGGTTAAAGGATTTTGAATCCGGAAGGGTTTTTGGAGAGGTAATAGGTATGGGATTCAATCAACTAGCTGAAAGCGACGAACTGATTCTTGGTGAAGCACTGGAGAGACAGCAAATTCTCGAAACCGTGATTAATAACAGTCCTTTTATGGTTTTCCTCTGGACTCCTGATGAAAAGTGGCCTGCAAAATACGTTTCAGAAAATGTGACCCAGCTTGATTACAGCGCAGAAGATTTCCTGACTGGCAGGATAATGTATGCAGATATTGTTCACTCCGAGGATGTAGACCGGGTTGGAAAGGAACTTAAGCAATGCTGCGAAACCGGAAAAGAAAGCTTTGTACATCGGTACAGGGTTCTTACCGGGAAGGGGGAAGTCCGCTGGGTAGAAGAGAAAAACTTTATTCACCGCGATGAGAACGGGAATGTAGCCAATTTTCAGGGGATTGTCAGGGATATTACACAGGAAATCAAAAATGAAAAAGCATTGAGGGACGCACTTGAAAGCCAGAAAGCCCTCATGGAAAAGCAAAAAGCCCTGCTTGAGCGGCAGAAAGCTCTCGAAACCGTAATTAATAACAGTCCTATGGTAGTATTTCTCTGGAAAGCTGAAAAATACTGGCCCACCCTGTATGTATCCGAGAATGTTAGGCAGTTTGGATACCTTCCGGAGGATTTTATTTCCGGAAGAGTTCTTTACGGGAAAATTGTGCATCCCGAAGACCTGCTCCTTGTAGAACTCGAACTGGAGGAGAACTGTGAAGAAGGGGGAAAGGAGTTCAACCGCCAGTACCGGATCCTTACTCAAACCGCTGAGGTCCGCTGGGTTGACGAAAAAACATTTATCCAGCGTAACGAGGAAGGGGAAGTTACGCATTTTCAGGGCATAATAGAGGACATAACCCGGCAGGTTAAAAGGTCGTGAAGCCCGCATGCCAGGGTTTAAGCGAGTTTAGTTATTTCCTGTACGTTATAATACACCAGTCTCAATTGGGATGCAGTTCAATAAATATTTTTTTTAAGTTTAATAAACACAATTTATGGGAAAATCAATATCAAAAAACATCATACCTTAACTTTTAGACCTGCTGCTAGCTTTATTACTTCCTTAACAAATAATTATTTATGTTTGAGAGGATTAAAAAGTACTTGCAGATTTTGTTATAACTGTGGAATCTGTGCCTCTCCGAAATGCCTTAAGTGTGAAGCCGGAAACAAAAACTGCTGGGTAATACGGAAAGATATGGAAAAGGTATGAAAAAGGGTATAAGGACAAATTGTTCACCACAAAACTGAAGAGGGTTACATACCGGGAAAGGTTCGCTTATAAGGAGTTTGAGAGAATAAGCGAACCTCTTTCGGGAAAAGCTCCGCTGACAGATTAAGGAATGGGCTTATGCGCCCGTAAGTCAGAAAAAGAAGTAAAAACCCGGTTCCGGGGAACAGGAAGTTCTGTAGCCTTCAGTAAAACTATCGTTTTTACCAGAAGGCTGACGCAATCTCTTTATTGCTCATTTTGTACTGAGAAATCCAGGAAATAACCTGTTTTGATAAACCTGTTATACCAGTAGAATTCTTTATAGAAGCTGCTACAGAAAGCAGCCGGCAAATTGTTTTAAGCCCTGAGGCAATGGCTGGTAGAAGTTTATTAAATGAAATATGCATTTTGAAATTGAGTTTCTGAATTGAGATTTCCTCAGGGAAAAAGTACTTATGGGGAAACAGAAGCTCACGAAAATACACGGTGCCTATAGGTTGGAGAGAAAAATATATTAACTATTAATTTTCAAGTTTTTATAAATACATAGGTATACTCAGTTTCCGATATGGAGCTTCCTTTATTGTGAAGCTTTCCCGGATTAGAGGAACTTCGATAATTACAGCCTGCGGGCAGCTGATCAAGGTGCATGATATGGAAAACACTCTACTCGACCTGATCCTTCTTTCAGAAAAAAGAAAGAACGTACTGCTTCTTCTGCTTGAAGGGCCAAAGGACATCGAAACAATAAAAAAAGCCCTCAGTGCCAGTGCTACTGCAGTCCAGCCGCAGGTAAAAAAGCTCAAAGAACAGAACCTGGTAGTTCAGGAAAAAAACGTATATAAACTCAGCGAGATAGGCAAAGTCATAGCTGAAAAAATGAAACCGCTTGTGGATACGCTTTCTGTTCTCGAAGAAAATGCGGATTACTGGGCAGACCGCGAAATGAGCGAGATTCCAGCTTTTCTCCTCCGAAGAATTTACGAGCTTGGGCACTGCACTATAATCGAACCTCAAATAGACCACATGTTTGAGATGATTCCGGAATATGTTAAAAACGCCCGGATGGCAAAAAAGCTGGAGGCTGCAGTTCCGTATTTCCACCCTCTTTTTCCTTCCTTTTACCTGGAAATTGCCGAAAAGGGAATACAGATATCGCTTATTCTCCCGGAATCCGTCCTGAAAAGGTGGGTTGAAGATTACAGGGAGCAGACCGAGCAGTATTTCAAAAGGGAAAACGCAAAACTCTTTGTCTGTAAGGACTGTGAAAGGACTCCGGCGATCGTTGCAGCCGATAATTTTATGGCAATGGCACTATTTCCGAAAAGTACGGTTTTTGACCGGAAGTATGTAATCTGTTTTGAGCCAGGCGCTCTGGCCTGGGGAAAAGAGCTTTATGATTATTATGAACAGCATTCCGAACAGATTATTAATATAGACAATTACACCCAGGCGCCCTGAGAGGATAAGCCGTGGCGCTCAAGAGCCTGCCTGTCAGAGATATTCCTCAAAACCTGCCTTACCCCCGGCATAAGCCTCATGCCAGCCTGAAGGCACGGGTTTTTTTTCATACAGGGCTTTCCTCTGAGCTTCAAGAAGTTCAGGGGCTTTTCCCATAAACTCTGCACCACAGAGAACCCGGCTTGCGGCCTTTTCTGCCAGCTCTTTTAACCAGTCGTACCCTTCAAAAGACCTGAGCAGATGATGGTCCAGAATCAGAGTATCCGCATGCCTGGACAGAAGGAGAGCATTCTCAGAGGCTTCTTTTCCTGCTTCAGGCACGCGGTATGAAAGATAGAGAGGGGGACCTGAGGCAAAAACAATTGTGGGTTCCCATGCTAGTATTTTTAGGACGGCTTCCCTGTTGAGAAGCTGGATATCCGAACTATGGACAAAAACCTCGTCTCCTTCACGGATCCGGGTCATCATTACAGTTCCAAAGCCCTTTTCCCTGGCTCCGTGCGGAACAGGAGAAGAGAATTCCATGCTACCGGACTTCCTGCCTTCCGAAGCCGGAAGAGGAAAACCCAGGAAATCCGAGAGTTCATGCCTCCTCTTTGAAGAGAGACCGGAAATTTTCTCCGGACCTTTGCACCAGAAATTTATCCCGTCACGGGAAGGGAGGGCTGCCATTGGCAACTGGTAAGGATCTTCAGCCCTCATTGGCATATGGTCCCCGTGAAAATGGCTGATAACAATATCTGTAGCTTCTCCAAACGCAGAAAGCACCTTTTCTCTTATCCTGAAAGCAGCAGCAACCTCTACCGGGTGGGGAAGCAGGCCTGAACGCAGGCGTGCAAGCGCAACTCCGGGATCGATCAGAATCGTACTATCATCTGTCTTTACAACGCAGGCAAGGGATCTTGCTCCTAAAGACTCACACCCCAGTATATCAATCTGCATATGTTTCTCTATGTTTGCAGGAATAAAAGTTCTTCTCGGAGGAATATTTGTTGGAGAAAGCGGCTCTGTTGATCTTTTATGATAGTAAGAGGTGATAGTGCAGCAGGAAGCGTACTCTTCAGAAAACGTCTGGTTATCCCGCCTTCGATGACAGCAATGGCACCACTGGCAATGATGGTAGTCCGGACAATATTCCTGAACTCATTGAAGAGGACAATTGTATTCTCTCGCTTGAAAGGGATTGACACAAAGATACCCTGCATAAAATCCGAGTCTTCTTCTGTCAAAAGGTAATAAAGAAGAAAGTACATGATCAGAATGCCGATAATAAACTGGAACGAGATTGAAATTTCAGTTTAAATCTATAAATCTATCCTTTTCAAGACAGGTACTCTCTGGAAAACATCTGTACAGTTAGAATGAAGTAAGAAAGCAGAAGGGGACCTATAACGATTCCTATCAGCCCGAAGAGGGACACCCCTATTACAATCCCGAGCAGGGACAGAAATGGATGAATTTTTCCAACGGTATTCTGGACAATGGGTCTCAGGAAATTGTCAAGCACGCTTATAAAGAGCCCGGCTGCAAGTATAGCGATCGCTGCCGTATAGTCCGCCTGGAAGAGCTGCACAATAGTTGCAGGAATCCAGACAAAAGCTGCTCCTACAAGAGGCAAAAAAGATAGAATGGCTGCAATCGCGCCCCAGAGAAAAGCTCCCTGAACATCGAAGATCAGGAATACGATAGTCAGGACTCCACCCTGGGCAAGAGCAACTGCCCCGCTGGCCGTAAGAGTCGTGCGGACAATCCTCCGGAATTCATTCAGAAGAGTAGCTGTATTTTCTTCATTGAAAGGGACTGCAACCGAGATCTGGCGCATAAAATCCGAATCTTCTCCGGTAAAGAGATAGTAAATCAGAAAGTACATTATCAATATACCAACGGACTGATGACTCAGGCTCTGGATTGAGCCCAGAATGAACAGGCTTGTGTAATTAACAGCCTGTGAAGCCAGTTCCATTGCTTTATCTTCTATTTTAGTCTGGAATATATCTGCAGGAATATTAAACCTTGAGAGAAGATGAGTGACAGAAACAGCTCCGGATTCAATAGATGCGATAATGGATGCCTGATTAAGTAAAAGCTGCTGGATTTCACTGACAATCACACTCAAAAGGAAGTAAAGAGGGATCAACACAACGAAAATTGAAACTATTATCACCAGTACGGCTGCGATTTGCTTCCGAATCCTGAGTCTTCTTACGAGAAAATGATAAAGAGAACGGAATATGGTGAAAAGGATGAGGGCTCCGAAAATATAGTTCAGAAAAGGGAGTGTGGCATAGACAATTAACACAGTCAGGACCGCAATTATAAGAAGAGCCAGAGCCATCTTTACAGCTTTTTTCATTGGATCTAAATGGGTTTTCTATTATAAAATATATATCCTGAAGTCGCTGACCCGCAAGAGTGGCGTCGCTTGAGCCCGCCCCGGTTACACCGGTTTCGATAAAGCATGCGTTTTTGATCAAACTTTTTTTGAAAAAGTTTGCGATAAAACCTTTTCTCAAAAGGTTTTCGCTCAAGCACAACCGTTGCGCCGGTTGATCACGCCGTTACGTGGGGATTTTCGCTCAAGCCTTTTTTGAAAAGGCTTGCGTTGCGCCGGTTTATCACGCCGCTTTGCCGGTTTCGATAAAGCAT
>NZ_SCHL01000038.1 GCF_004099695.1 Methanosarcina sp. MSH10X1
ATTTAGGAGGCGAAATATAATGGCAGAATTCCCATTTGAGATTTCCCCAATGTTTGAAGGAGAAAGAGTAAGAAAGGAAGGAATGTTTGTAGAACTAGGTGGCCCGAAGTCCCTGGGTCTGGAACTTGTCCGTGCAAAGCCCATGGATGAGATCGAAGATGACAAGGTAACAATTGTAGGTCCAGATCTGAAGGATATGGAAGAAGGCAAGACCTACCCCTGGGCAATGATCTTCAACATTGGAGGAGAACTTGTAGAGGCTGATCTAGAATCTGTTGTCGAAAGGCGTGTTCACGACTTCATAAACTACTGCCAGGGCATTATGCACCTGAACCAGAGGTATGATGTCTGGATGAGAGTTTCCAAGGACACAGCTGGAAAGATGGACTCATTCGAGCCATTCGGAAAAGCAGTCATGATGCTCTTCAAGACCGAGCTCCCCTTCATTGAGAAGATGCAGGTGACATTCTACACCGAACAGGCTGAAGTTGAAAAGCAGATGGTAGAAGCAAAAGAGATTTTCAAGGCAAGAGATGCAAGGACAAAAGACCTGCACGACGAAGATGTGGATGTCTTTTACGGATGCACCCTCTGCCAGTCCTTTGCTCCCACAAATGTCTGTGTGGTTTCCCCTGACAGAGTTTCCCTCTGTGGCGCAATCAACTGGTTCGACGGCCGCGCAGCAGCAAAAGTAGACCCAGAAGGTCCACAGTTCTCAATCGACAAGGGCGAACTCCTCGATGCCAACACCGGTGAGTACACCGGAGTAAACGACATTGCCAAGAAGCTCTCCGCAGGCGAGTTTGACAAGATTAAACTCCACTCATTCTTTGACGCCCCGCACACATCATGCGGCTGCTTTGAAGTAGTAGGGTTCTACATCCCTGAAGTTGACGGTATCGGCTGGGTTAACAGAGAATACCAGGGAATGGCACCTAACGGTATTGGGTTCTCGACAATGGCAGGTCAGACCGGTGGTGGAAAGCAGATCGTAGGTTTCCTGGGTATTGGTGTCAACTATTTCTACTCCCCGAAGTTCATCCAGGCTGACGGCGGATGGAACAGAGTTGTCTGGCTCCCTTCAATGCTGAAAGAGAAAATTGACGAAACCATACCTGCTGACATAAAGGACAAGATTGCAACCGAGAAGGATGCAACTGACATTGACTCCCTGAAAGCCTTCCTGCAGGAGAAGAACCACCCGGTAGTTGCAAACTGGGCAGCTGCAGAAGAAGAGGAAGAGGAAGAAGAGGAAGAGGAAGAAGCAGAGGAAGTAGCTGTGGCAGCAGCTCCAATGATGATGCCTTCGGCCGGTTTCCAGATGCCTGCAATGGCTTCAATGCCAATGATGTCTGCTGGTAAGGCTGGTGGAATAAAGATCACCTTCAAGAAGGCAAAGATATCCATTGAGAGAGTCATTCTCAGCGAGAAGAAGTAACAAAAATAATTGAGTGACGACAGGCAATAGCCTAAAACGAAAAACAATCCAATGAGGTATTCTGTGACAAAAGTAATTGCAATAACTGGAAAAGGTGGGACTGGTAAAACAGCGGTAGCGGCTCTTCTGATCCGCTCCCTTTCCAAAAAAGGTAAGTTCCTGCTGGCAGTAGATGCAGATGCAGATACTAACCTGCCTGAGACCCTTGGCTGTGAGAACGTAAAAACAATCGGGGATGCAAAGGAGTATTTACAGGCTGAGATCACAAAACCGAGGCCTGACAATCCCGATATGAATAAAGAATCGATACTTAAAAGCAAAGTATATGAGATCATTGAAGAAATGTCGGGCTATGATCTCCTGGTCATGGGTCGACCCGAAGGTTCAGGCTGCTACTGTTATGTAAACAACCTCCTCCGGGGCATTATGGACAAATTGATCGTAAATTACGATGTGGTTGTCATTGATGCAGAGGCCGGGCTTGAGCATTTCAGCCGGAAAATTATCCGCGACATAGATGATCTTATTGTCGTAACAGACGCCTCTCGAAGAGGATTCAGGACTGCGGAAAGAATTCATGAACTCGTGAATGAACTGGACTCAAATGTTGGTAAAATTCACGTTATTGCAAACAAGGTTACAGATGCCAACCGCGAAGAGCTTGTCAAACTGGCAGGAGACCTGAAACTTAACATGATAGGTATGATCCCTCTCGATCCAAAAATCGAGGAAATGGACATAAAAGGCATACCTCTCTTTGAGATTCCGGATGACTCGGTTGCTGCAGTAGAAATCGAAAGCATTGTACAAAAACTGGGATACTAATCCCGGTTTTCTTTTAACCGGTAATATTGCAGAAAACCGTGCCGGAAATAGAAAAGGATCCCCTTGCCCGTTTTAAGGGCTTAAAACGGCACTCAAAATTATGTTGAATAATGGAGCAGGATTTACTTCTGCTTCAATCCTTCTTTCCATTAAGGGAAGAATCCGGAAGTAATTTGCATTATACCTTTATTTATACAGTCACTCATCAAAACGGAAAACTTACGTAAAAGGTGAGGTTTACATGGCAAAGAAAGTTAAATTATCAGAAATGACAGACATGTTCAAGGATGTAGAAGTACTGGCCCTTGAAGGTGTAACTATAGAAGGAGACATTGAGCTTGACCTCAGTGGACTTGGTGGCGGCTTTGACCCGATGCTTGCTGCTCTCCTCGGACAGGAAAGTGCAGTACTTGCACAGCACTTCGGAAGACTTGCCAGCATGTTCGGTGTCCCTGTAGGCATCGGTGCCCCAGCTACTGGTGCCTCCGCAGCTCCTGCAGTTTCCCCTGCTCTTGCAGCCCCGAAACTTAAAGATCTCATTCCTTCCAAGTTTGACTTTTCAAACATAGAAGAATGGACAACCCAGATTCAGGAAGTCCCAATAGGCAACACTTCTGCAGACGGCGGAAGCCGTGGCAAGAGAGTTCTGGTAGGTGGCGAAAAAGCCCTTCCGTTCTTCCCTGATGCTCCAATGCCGAACAGGAACCAGGTCACAATTGACGTGTTCGACATGAGAATCGGACTTGCAAAAGCTGTTAAAGAAAATTACGATGAAGTCATGGACAGCCCAGGAGAATGGGCAAAGAAGAACGTTGACAAATTCAACGCTGATATGATTACTATCCACCTGATTTCAACTGACCCGCTCGTTAAGGATACCTCTCCCAAAGAGGCAGCCAAGACAGTTGAAGAGGTTCTTCAGGCTGTAGACGTGCCAATCGCAATTGGTGGTTCCGGGAACCCACAGAAGGATCCGGAGGTTCTTGCCAGAGCAGCAGAAGTTGCAGAGGGTGAACGCTGCCTCCTTGCATCTGCCAGTCTGAACCTGGACTATGCTGCAATTGCAGAAGCCGCATTAAAATACGACCATGACGTGCTTTCCTGGACACAGCTGGACATGAACGCCCAGAAGGAATTAAACAGGAAGCTCATGAAGCAGTGCAATGTGCCCAGAGACAGGATCATTATGGACCCGACAACTGCGGCTCTTGGGTATGGTCTTGACTATGCTTACACCAACATGGAACGTATCAGACTCGCAGCCCTTATGGGTGATGAGGAACTGACCTTCCCAATGTCCTCAGGTACCACAAACGCATGGGGTGCCCGTGAATCCTGGATGGTTAGCTCTCCACTTAAGGAAGACTCGGACTGGGGTCCCAGAGAATACAGAGGACCTATCTGGGAGATTGTCACAGGTCTTTCTCTTGCCATTGCAGGAAACGACCTCTTCATGATGATGCACCCAACTTCGGTTGCTGTCCTGAAGCATATCACTCAGACCCTCTTCGGTACAGTTGAGGCAGAACCCGTTGACCTTGCTAACTGGATAGGATCGGGGGTGTAAAACATGAAAATAAACAGCCCATTAGAAGCTTACAAATACCTTCCACAGACCAACTGTGGAGAATGTGGTGAGCCTACCTGTATGGCATTTGCCTCCAAGCTGATCGACAGATCAGGCAAGACAGCAGATTGTCCCCCCTTAGTAAAAGAGAAGAAGTTTGCAAAGAAACTTGCAGAACTCGACAGGCTCCTTGCTCCTGAAATTCGCCAGGTTACTATTGGAGTCGGCGACAGAGCAGCCAACATTGGTGGCGACGATGTGCTTTATCGTCACAAGCTGACCTTCTTCAACAAGACAAAGATGTTCTTCGATGTTGCAGACAACATGGACGAAGCTGCCCTTGTTGAAAGAGTTAAGAAGATCAGTGATTACAAGAAGTTCTACGTAGGACGCAACCTGCTTCTAGACGGTGTGGCAATAAGAGCAGCATCCAATGACCCTGCAAAGTTTGCAGCGGCTGTCAAGAAAGTTGTAGAAAACACAGAACTGCCCGTAGTTCTCTGTTCCTTTAACCCTGCAGTCCTGAAGGCAGGACTTGAGGTTGCAAAGGACAAGAACCCTCTGCTCTATGCCGCAAACAAAGACAACTGGAAAGAAGTCGGAGAACTGGCTCTTGAATATAAGGTGCCTGTAGTAGTCTCAGCTTTCAATGACCTTGATGGCCTCAAAACTCTCGCAAAGACCTTTGCAGAAGCAGGTATTAAGGACATTGTTCTTGACCCGGGAACCTACCCGAGCGGCAAAGGCCTGAAAGACACCTTTACGAACTTCCTGAAGATCCGGAGAGCAGGCATTATGGGCGACACCGAGATCGCATATCCGATCATGGCTATGCCGCTTACTGCCTGGATGGCTGGAATTTCAGACCCTGTCAGTGCCTCCTACTGGGAAACAGTTCTTGCCTCGGTCTTTACCATCAGGTACGGAGACATTATGCTTCTCCACAGCATGGATCCATATGCCACCATGCCTGAAGTGCACCTGGCCGAGACAATCTACACCGACCCGAGGTCTCCTGTTGCTGTTGACTCGAAGATGTATAAGGTAGGAACTCCAGACGAGAACTCCCCGGTTCTCTTCACAACAAACTTTGCTCTTACCTACTACACCGTAGAGAGCGACCTTGCCTCAAACGGCATCAACTGCTGGCTGCTTGCAGTTAACACCGATGGTATTGGTGTAGAAGCAGCCGCTGCCGGTGGCCAGCTGAGTGCTGACAAAGTAAAGGACTCCTTCGATAAGTCAGGCTTTGACATCCACAAGGATGTCACCCACAACAGTGTAGTTATTCCGGGTCTTGCTGCCCGTCTACAGGGTGACCTTGAGGACAAACTCGGTGTAAGAGTTATGGTTGGTCCAATGGACTCCGGAAGGCTCCCAGGCTGGATGGAGAAGAACTGGCCTCCAAAATAATAA
>NZ_SCHL01000039.1 GCF_004099695.1 Methanosarcina sp. MSH10X1
TATTGCTGCAAAGATGAATATCGAAAAACTGCTCGATATAAAGATAAACTCCTGCAACACCTTCAGAAGACAGATAGCATAAAAAAAACTTCGAAATAACTGCAAAGCAAGGAAGAGCGGGTGAAGATCTCCCATAAGTTATTCCAGGGTGTTTCATGAGATATTTCCGGAAAATTTTTCACGGAAATGTTCCGTGAAAAATTTCTTGACAATATCCCTGGAAATAGATAAGATTTCTCCAGGATTTCTCCGCTTTCTCCGTTTGCAGGCTTTTATGAGTC
Source organism: Methanosarcina sp. MSH10X1 (assembly GCF_004099695.1). Taxonomy (GTDB): domain Archaea; phylum Halobacteriota; class Methanosarcinia; order Methanosarcinales; family Methanosarcinaceae; genus Methanosarcina. The sequence continues at coordinate 282 of NZ_SCHL01000039.1, forward strand.
AATTCGTGCTGCAAGAGCTGTGTGAATCGTCAGTTGTTGTTAAAAAGTAATACAGGAGTGTGCTTGAAAATGAGCGACGAAAACAATGAAAACGGGGGGCTTCAGCGAACAATCGACTGGAAACAGGGGCTTGCAATTGCCCTGGGGGTTCCTGTGCTGATCCTGCCGTCCATAGGATATTTCGCAAACTATGTCTGGGCTTTTGCAATTATTATCTGGGCATTATCGGTCTTTCAGGGTTTCATGCAAAATTTTGCCTACGGAGAACTTGCCACAATGTTCCCGAAAGCCTCCGGGCTTCCCGGATACGCCCAGAGCGTTTTTACGAGCCGGGACGCAACCATCCGGTATGACCGCAGTAAGCTGCTTGGAGGCTTCAGCGCCTGGAGCTACTGGTTTGCCTGGAATCCGGTCCTTGCAATCTATTCAATTTTGATCGGAAGTTATCTAAAAGGCCTGATTCCTGCATTCGCAGGCGTGCCTGACCTTGCTATTTATCTCGCGTCCGGCGCAGTTGTATTCGTGCTTCTTATTCTTGTCAATTATCGCGGGCTCTCGGGCGGGGCATCCCTCGGGTACATTCTTGCCGTGCTTTCACTTGCCCCACTCATCATTATCTCCCTGGCTCCCTTTGCAACCGGGCACTTTGAGCTTAGCAATATTACCGGAGCCTGGCTTCCCACAGACTGGAGCTGGGACATAGAGCATATCCTGGTTCTGCTGGGGCTTTTCGCAATGGCTCAATGGAGTGCCTGCGCCTGGGAAACCGCAGCAATTTACGGGCCAGAATATAAACAGCCAAAATCCGATGTCCCAAAAGCCCTCTTTATTTGTGGTGCTATTTGCCTTGTGACATTTATTCTTGTCCAGGCAGCCTGTACCGGAGCTCTTGGGATTGAAGGAATCCTGGCTGAACCGTTCTCTCCCATGCTGCCTATAGCTCAGATGACTCTTGGTCCCATAGGCGGGTCTCTCACCATCTTCATGCTGATCGCGGCAATGATTCTTATCATCCAGACAGCCTTTCTCGGAGCTTCAAGGGCTATGTACTCCATGGCTGAAGAAGGAAATCTGCCGGGATTCTTTGGAAAAATGAATAGTCACGGAACTCCTGTCAACGCAATGATCGTCATTGCCCTCCTGAACATGGGTTTCATCTGCCTTGGAACCCCCGCAGCTATAGTAGCAGCATCGGCAATTGGTTATGTCTGCGCTAACGGGATAAGTCTGCTCGCATATGTCAAGGCAAAAAGTGACCCGAAATTCTCAAAACTAGAAAGGCCGTTCAAAGCTCCCGGAGGCTGGCAATATGTAGCCTTTCTTTTCGGGCTCTTTAACCTGCCTCTCTGCCTGATCGGAATAGTATACCTTAACAGCCTTGAGGTAGGCTGGACTTCAACAATCGTAGGTTTTGTTGTGCTTACTCTCTATCTGCCTCTGTGGTATTATTCCCAGAATGAAAACAGGGCAGCTTTAGATAAGGAGAATTCTCTCCCGGGCGAATCCGCAATCTAATGTGTTTTACAGATGTAAAAAGAGATTTGAAAACATGTGGTTACTGGAAATAATTTATCCTGTCCGGAAACTGCATGTTTATTTTTATCATAATATAAAATGTCTATAATAACTTATTATGTTTATCATAATATAAAATATTTATAATAATATAAAATATTTATAATAATCTAAAATATTTATCATAATATAAAATATTTATAATAATATAAAATATTTATAATAATATAAAATATTTATAATAATATAAAATGTTTAGATAACCTGTTATTTTTACAATAAGTTGTTTGTATTGAATATGATTTTATAAAATTCAATATGTTGTTACGGTTGAAATTTAATTCCTTCTAATTCCTTTTAATTCCTTTTTATTCTAAGCAAAATAACCTGATCTGGCTGGAAATGAGGTTTAGCGATGCTCGACGATACTCCGCTGAGGACCAGACTGATTCTTTACATCGTGCTTGGGGTTTTTCTTATCCTCACAGTTTCGACAGCTATTATAATTTCTACGGTTACGGCGCAGGAGGAAAAGCTCGCTTATGAGCAGTCGATTGAGATGGCTTCCAGTTATGCAAATAAATTTGATGGGGATATGAAAGCCAATCAGGCTATTGCAAGAACGATCTCCGGAACTATGGGAGCTTACAGCGAAGCCGATAGGGAGGAGGTACTCAAAATTCTTGAAAACCAGCTTCTCAAAAATCCTGAGCTTCTCGGAACCTATGTCGCTTTTGAGCCCGGGGCTTTTGATGGAAGAGATGCGGAATACACGAATGCCCCTGCCCACGATACAACCGGCAGGTTTATCCCTTACTGTAACAGGATAAACGGAAACATCACGATTGAGCCTCTGCTGCACTATGACCGGGCGGATTACTACCAGCTCCCGAAGGAGATGAAAAGTGACGTGCTAACGGAACCTTACTTTTATGAGGGGGTTTTTATGGTAAGTTATGTTTCCCCTATTTTTAAAGATGGGGAATTTTCCGGAGTAGGAGGGGTTGATATCTCTCTTGAGTATCTGGATGAGGCGGTAAGCAAGGTTCGGGCTTTTGATACGGGATATGCTTTCATGGTAAGCAATACCGGAATTCTGCTTTCCCATCCTGCGCATAAGGAGTGGATAGGAAAGAAAAACCTCTACGATTTTGAAGGAGAGGAAATCCGGAAAGCCGCATCCGATATACGGAGAGGAATAGGGGGACATCTGGAGTCAGTAGACCCGACAACAGGTAAAAAAGTGGTAATGTTCTATGAACCTGTTGAGACAGGTAAATTCGCTTTTATGCTTGTAATCCCGAAAGAGGAAATGCTTGCAGGCGTTTCCAATCTCAGGAACAGGCTTCTTGTTATTTCTGCAATTTCAATCCTGTTCATGGCTGCCCTTGCATATATGATTGCCAGATCCGTTACGGGCTCTATAGATAAAATTGTTGGGGATTTCAAAACGATTGCCAGTGACGCTGTCAGGGGTGAACTTGGCGTAAGGGCAGATACGAATGTAGATATTGATTTCCGTGAGATTCCAGTCGGCTTGAATGAGATTCTTAATGCCGTTATTGTTCCTATCCGCGAGACAATGAGGGTAACCAATGCGCTTTCTCAGGGGGAACTGAAAGAGCGGGTTTGCGTGGATATGCAGGGAGAATTCAGGGAGCTCGGGGATACACTTGATAAATTCTCCGGAAACCTGAACCGGATAATTGACGATTCAAATACAGTCCTTACCGCATTCCAGCAAAATAATTTTAAGCGGCAGATCCGTGTACACGGGAAGGGGGATTTCAAGCTGCTTACGGAAGGAATAGAAGACGCCAGATGTTTCCTTGACAGGGCAACAACCGAGCGAAAGGAAACCGAACAGGCTCTTACCGACTACGCAGCCGAACTTGAGCAGTCTAACCGGCGTAAAGAGGAGCTGGAACTGGTAATTAATAACAGCCCTGTAATCGTCTTTTTGTGGAAATACGAGGAGGGCTGGCCAATCGAATTCGTTTCGGAGAATATTGCCAGGCTGGATTACCGGGTTGAAGATTTTACCTCAAACAGGATTCTCTATAAAGACATCGTGTATCCCGAAGATGTGGAAAGGATGGCTGCCGAACTTAAGATGCACGTCGAAGCCGGCTGTTCGGATTATACCTCGGAATACCGGATTCTCACAAAATCGGGCGATATCCGCTGGGTTGACGAA
>NZ_SCHL01000003.1 GCF_004099695.1 Methanosarcina sp. MSH10X1
GTTACGGGGCATTCCAGGAACGAGTTGATAGGAACGGACTTTTCGGACTATTTTACCGAGCCCGAAAAAGCCAGAGAGGGTTATCAACAGGTGTTCAGGGAAGGATTGGTACTGGATTATGAGCTTGAAATCCATCACAGGGATGGATATGTTACACCGGTTCTGTATAACGCATCGATTTACAGGAATGAATATGGTGAGGTTATAGGGATTTTTGCTGCAGCACGTGATATTACTGAGCGGAAAAAGGCAGAAAAAATGCTAAATCTGAAATTAGATGAACTTGCTCGCTCAAATGCCGAACTGGAGCAATTTGCTTACGTGTCATCCCACGACTTGCAGGAGCCCTTAAGAATGATAGCAAGCTACCTGCAGCTCTTACAGAGAAAATATCAGGGAGAACTTGACGATAAGGCTGATAAATACATCTATTTTGCTGTGGACGGGGCTTCCCGCATGCAAAACCTGATAAATGATCTCTTAGAGTTTTCGAGAGTAACCACCAAAGCCAGAGAATTCGAGCCTACGGATTGCAAATCTCTTCTGGATCAGGTAGTTTTTGATTTAGAAATATCTATAAAAGAAAATGAAGCCAGCGTATCTTATGGTACTCTGCCCGTGGTAATGGCTGATTCCATGCAGCTTGCACAGGTGTTCCAGAACCTTATCAGCAATGCGATAAAATTCCGCAGTGAGAAAGTCCCGGAAATAGAGATTTCTGCAAAGAAAAAGGCAGATAAATGGCTATTCTCAGTACGGGATAACGGAATTGGAATTGATCCCAAATTTTCTCAGAGAATTTTTGAGGTTTTTAAAAGGCTTCACAAAAAGGAAGATTATCCAGGAACAGGCATCGGACTTTCAATTTGTAAAAAGATCATAGAAAGACACGGAGGGCGTATCTGGGTAGAATCCGAATTGGGTAACGGTTCGGTTTTCTATTTCACTTTGCCATTAGTCCCTGCGGAAATTCCAGAGACTTTAAAGTAAAAATTTAATTTTTAAATATCCGGTTCAGATTCGATAACTAACTTTGGAAGAACTGAAAATTTTATTTATAGCCAGGAAGGACATAAAAATGAGAACTCACATACCAGCCAGATCCATAGAGATCCTTTTAGTAGAGGACAGTAAAGGCGATATAGGTTTAATTGAAGAAGTTTTTGAAGATGCGAAAATCGGGAACATTCTTCATATTGTAGAGGACGGAGAAGAAGCAATCGCCTTTTTACGCGGCGAAGGGCAATTTTCAGGCGTCCCGCGTCCGGATATAATACTTCTGGACTTGAATTTGCCAAAAAAAGACGGTCGCGAAGTTCTTGAGGAAGTGAAAGGCGATGATGAACTTAAAAATATACCTGTTGTGGTCTTAACGACTTCCAAAGCCGAAGAAGACATACTGAAATCTTATAATCTTCATGCCAATGCCTACATCACCAAACCTGTTGACTTCGATCAGTTTATAAAAGTAGTTAAATCCATAGAAAGTTTCTGGCTTGAGATTGTCAAATTACCATCGAAATAACACCAGAATAATCCGGATAGGACGGCCTGAAATGGATGAAAAGATCAAAATCCTGCTTTTTGAGGACAATCCCGGAGATGCAGGTCTGATTGAAGAGATGCTTGAAGAGTTTGCCGATTTTCTATATGAACTTAGAAACGTTGAGACCCTTAGTGAAGGTTTAAACCTTCTTAAGGAGAGTACGTTTGATGTAATATTATCTGATCTGGGACTGCCAGACAGCGATGGCATCGATACTTTTCTAGGAATCCATGCAAGGAATTCACGAATTCCCATTATAATCCTGACCGGGATAAATGATGAAAGAATAGGAATCGATTCTGTAAAGAAGGGCGCCCAGGACTATCTGGTCAAAGGGCAGGTAGACGGCAGGTTATTGAAACGTTCTATCCAGTATTCCATTGAGCGCAAAAAAGCCGAGGAGAAGGTCCAGAATCTGGCGAATATCGTGGAGTCGTCAAATGATGCTATTATAACAAAATCTCTTGATGGTATTATTACAAGCTGGAATAAAGGGGCAGAGCATGTATATGGGTATCCGGCTGAGGAAATCCTGGGCAAGCCCGCAGCACTCCTGATACCATTCTCACTGGTCCAGGAACCGAAAGAATTAATTGAACTGATTAAGCGGGGAAAGAAAATTCGCCAGTATGAGACTTCACGGTTAAGAAAAGACGGCAGGATAATAGATGTGTCAATGACCCTTTCTCCGATCTTCGATGTCTCCGGAGAGCTTATAGCTATCTCGGTTATTGCCAGAGATATAACGGAAAGTAAAAAGGCTGAAGAAAAACTTCAGAAAAGTGAGGAAAGGTACAGGATCGTTACGGAGCAGACAGGTCAGCTCATTTACGAGTACGATACTGAGGAAAATAAGATTTACTGGGCAGGTGACATAGAGAAAGTTACGGGATATGCTCAGGAAGAATTGCTGAATACCGGCATCAAGCTATGGGCAAATAATGTTCATCCTGATGACCAGAGGAAAGTCTGGGATCAGAAAATAATAGACTGCAGCCAGAACATAAAAGACATTGAAAATAAGAGAAATTTTCATCTGGAATATCGCTTTAGAAGGAAGGACGGAGAATATATCCATATAGAAGATCATGGAGTTTGTCTTCAGAAGGGGAATTATCTCACAAACAAAGTCCTTGGGATAATGAAGGATATCACAGAGAGAAAAAAGGCTGAAAATGTCCTGAAAAAGATCGAAGAAGCCCGGAAAAAAGAAATTCATCACAGAATAAAAAATAATCTGCAGGTAATTTCATCCCTGCTCGACCTCCAGGCTGAAAAATTCGCTGGCAATGACAGCTATAACACTTCAAAAGTCCTTGCAGCCTTCCGGGACAGTCAGAATCGGGTTATTTCTATGGCCCTGATTCACGAAGAACTGTACGGGTCAAGAGAAGTCAGTACGCTTAACTTCGGAGCATACCTGCAAAAGCTTACCGAGGAGCTTTTCAGGTGTTATAGCGTCGGAGCTTCCGGAGTCCACCTGCTTCTGGAAATCGAGGAAAATATTTTTTTTAATATGGATACCGCAGTCCCGCTGGGGATGATTGTTAACGAGCTTGTATCAAACTCTCTCAAACACGCATTTCCAGGTGAGAGTACCGGAGAGATCCGGATCAAGCTCTCCAGTGGAGGAAACGGAAAATCCGTCAATGGCAAGACCGGAGGAAAAAACGAAGAGTGCAAAAACAACTGTTATACCCTGACCGTCTCGGACAACGGAGCAGGTATACCTGAGAGTGTCAGTATAGAAGATTCCGACACGCTTGGAATACAACTGGTGACGATCCTTGTAGACCAGTTAGACGGAATACTCGAATTGAACAGGGAGTCCGGAACTGAATTTGTTATAGAACTTACAGTTGAGGAAGATCAGTAAAAGCGTTTCAGGAACTCTTTGAGGCTACAGAAAGCTTTGCTACAGAAAACTTTAATTTTTAAACTGGCTTTCATCAAAAGATCATCGATCAAGTGACCTATCAATAGATAAGTGGTACATCCAACAAGTAACCATCAAGACAAATAGAGTGATCTATCAAGATAAATAGAGTGATCTATAGACAAGGTGTTTTATCGATTAAGTGATCTATCAATTACGTGCTCTACCAGAATAGGTCAGGTATGGATTATATGGGATTCCGGATTAATTATTACTTCATTTTTGGAGAGGGTGACTGACGGGAAATCGGGACGTTATTCAGAATCGGGGCAAAAGTCTCCGTTTACCCGGATATATGGAGAAACAAATTAGTTTTTGGCCTTACTTTTAAAAAAGTGAAAATCCTCGTACATATAGCTTTCCGGCAAAATCGGGGCAAAATCCCGAAAAATCCTGCACGTAAGAAAGAAATTTAGCTTAAATTCACAGAAAACCGGGGAGAAAAAATCATCTTACCATAAACTATTTATAGAATAGCTATAATTAGAGGGTTGCACCGGTGTAAGAGGTGCTCCCTGATGCAGCGGGGCAGCAGGGTGCCATGAAAAAACACCGTTGTGTAAAGAAGTAAAGATGTCGAAAAAGTAACTGGGCCCGTAGCTCAGTCAGGCAGAGCGACTGGCTTTTAACCAGTCGGCCTAGGGTTCAAATCCCTACGGGCCCGCCATATTCTTTATTATACCCGGCGGAAAGGCCATTCGCGGGAAAGTTTAGCCAAGTTTTTTTAATACTTTATTTTTGGAGGAAAGGATTTGACAAAATTCAGCCTGCTCGACCATGAGTCGGTCCCTAAACATGAAATAATGTCTGAGGGCGAGTTAAAGTCTGTTTTAAGCAAGTATTCTATTGAAAAGGAACAACTTCCGAAAATCAAAGTGCAGGATCCTGTTAGTAAAGAAATAGGAGCTGTTATCGGAGACGTAGTGAAAATCACAAGAAAGAGTCAAACTGCAGGGGAGGCAGAGTATTACAGACTTGTGATCGAGTAAGCGGAGGGGAGTAAACCGCTTGCATGATCATGTTTTTCAGGAATGTCTTTTTGAATTCCATGCACCATCGTACGGAAAAATTCAACAACTGCACATCGATCTGAAGATCACAATTTTTTGGTTTTCATTTTAACAAAGCAAAGAGGGTGCTATCATCGTAGTAGAAACCAGTACACTAGCGCAGGCTTATTTTACGCGGGACAAGATAGTGCAGCACCATATAGACTCATTTAACAAGTTTATAGATTACGGGCTGCAAAAAATCATAGATGAACAGAGAATAATAGAAACCGATATCGAGGATACCTACCTGAAACTCGGCAAGATCCGGGTAGAACATCCTGTGGTAAAGGAAGCAGACGGGGCAATCGAAAAACTCTATCCCAACGAAGCAAGGCTCAGGAACCTTTCGTACTCAGGCCCTCTCTACCTTGAAATGAGCGTGGTGAAAGAAGGAGTTGAGTCTGACGTAATGGAAGCAAAAATCGGTCAGCTTCCTATCATGGTCAAATCCAAGATCTGTAATCTTCCGGGGCTCAGTGAAACCGAAAAAGTCCGCTATGGGGAAGATCCTCTTGACCCGGGGGGATATTTCATTATCGGCGGTACTGAAAGGGTGGTTATGACCCTTGAAGACCTTGCTCCTAATAAAATTCTTGTAGAGTATGGGGAGAGGTACGGCGATACCATAGAGGTTGCAAAGGTTTTCTCCCAGAAACGCGGATACAGGGCTCTCGTAATCGTAGAAAGAGGGAGAAAGTCCCTGCTTGAAGTTTCTTTCCCTTCGATCTCAGGCAGAGTATTCTTCATTACCCTTATGAGAGCTCTCGGGATTGTAACTGACGAAGATATAGTAAATGCAGTTTCAAGTGATCCCGAAATTATCAAGTTCATGCTGGAAAACCTGGAAGAAGCCGAGGTTGAGACCCAGGAAGAAGCAATCGAGAAAATCGGGGCAAGGGTTGCTGCAGGTCAGGCTAAGGAATACCAGATAAAAAGAGCAAACTATGTCATTGACAGGTACCTGTTCCCCCACCTTGGAAACGACATGAGGGACAGGGTCTCCAAGGCTCACTTCCTGGCAAGAATGGCTGAATCCTGCTTCGAGCTGGCTCTTGGCAAGCGTTCGGAAGACGACAAAGACCACTATGCAAACAAAAGGCTGAAACTCGCAGGCGACCTGATGGAAGACCTCTTCAGGGTATCTTTCAACAGGCTTGCAAGAGATATAAAATACCAGCTCGAGCGTGCAAACATGAGGAACAGGGAACTGAACGTTGCCACGATAGTCAGGGCAGACGTGTTAACTGACCGCCTGCAACACCCGCTGGCAACCGGAAACTGGGTTGGTGGAAGAACAGGTGTATCCCAGCTTCTGGATAGGAACGACTATATCTCCACACTCTCCCACCTGCGCCGTGTAATTTCTCCGCTTTCCCGTGCCCAGCCTCACTTCGAGGCAAGAGACCTGCACGCAACCCAGTGGGGAAGGCTCTGTCCTTCAGAAACCCCTGAAGGCCCGAACTGTGGCCTGGTGAAAAATTTTGCCGAGATGGTTGAGCTTTCCACAGGAATAGAAGAGACAGACGGCATGAAGAAAATACTCCATGACCTGAACGTCGAGCGTGTGGTTGTAAAGGTGCCTGAACTTCCTGCCAAGCTGAAAGAAACCTTACTTGATGAATTCGGGGAAGAGATTGTTGAAGAGTTTGAAGAGACCACGGAAGTTGAAACCAAATACAAAGACGATGAGTTCTACGATTATTCAGATATGGACGATTCCGGATCAATGTTCGGAGATTGAGGGGTCGAGATTATATGACTAAAGCAAAAGTATTCATAAACGGGGAGCTTGTCGGAACCCATGACAACCCTGCGGAGCTTGTAGACGAGCTTAGAAAAATGAGGAGGCAGGGGTTCATATCCAGACAGGTAAATGTCGCTCTTAACGATAGCACCAGGGAAGTAATTATAAACTCCGATATGGGCAGAGCAAGAAGACCCCTTCTGGTTGTAGAGAACGGAGCTCTTAAGGTAACTCCTGAGCACGTAGAGAAAATAAAGAACAAAGAAATCAATTTTGACGACCTGGTAAAAGAAGGCTGTGTAGAATACCTCGACGCTGAGGAAGAGGAAAACGCCTACATCGCACTTTACGAGGCTGATATTGGTCCCAGGCACACACACATGGAGATCGATCCAGAACTTATTCTGGGAATTTCCACGGGAATGGTGCCTTATCCGGAACATAATGCATCTCCGCGTAACACCATGGGTGCAGCCATGATAAAGCAGTGTATCGGAGTTGCAACCGCAAACCAGAAACTCAGACCTGATACCCGTGCCCATGTCCTTCACTATCCTCAGAGGGCGCTTACCAGGACCAGAACCTCGGAAGCAATAGGTTTTGATGACAGGCCCGCAGGCCAGAACTTTGTCGTTGCAGTCCTGTCCTATGAAGGGTACAACATTGAAGACGCCCTGATTTTCAACAGAGGCTCAATCGACAGAGGTCTCGGGAGAAGCCACTTTCTCAGGACTTTTGAAGGTGAAGAAAGAAGGTATCCGGGCGGGCAGGAAGATAAGTTCGAGATTCCCGACTCTGAGTACCGCGGAGCCCGCAGTGCAGAAGCTTACGCTAACCTGGATACCGACGGGCTTGTAAATCCCGAAACCCCGGTCGGACCTAACGATGTACTGATAGGAAAAACCAGCCCTCCAAGGTTCCTTGAAGAGCCCTCAGACTTCGGGATTGCAGTCGAGCAGAGAAGAGAAAGCTCAGTCACCATGCGGTCAAACGAAACCGGAATTGTTGACACGGTTATTCTGACTGAATCCATTAACGGGACCAGGCTTGCCAAGGTAAAGGTAAGAGACGAAAGGATTCCCGACATAGGCGACAAATTCGCTTCAAGGCACGGGCAGAAAGGAGTTATAGGTCTTAAAGTTCCGATTGCAGATATGCCTTTTACGGAATCCGGCCTGACTCCGGACCTGATGATTAACCCGCACGCAATTCCTTCCCGTATGACTGTAGGACATGTTCTGGAAATGATTGGCGGGAAAGTCGGTTCAATGGAAGGTCGAAGAGTTAATGCAACAGCTTTCTCCGGGGAAAATGAAGAGGACCTCAGGGAAGCCCTTAAAAAGCACGGGTTTGCCCATACGGGAAAAGAGGTTTTCTATGACGGAGCAACGGGCAGGATGATTCCGGCAGATGTCTTTATTGGGGTCATTCTCTACCAGAAACTGCACCACATGGTCACTTCCAAGATGCATGCAAGATCACGTGGGCCTGTACAGGTGCTTACCCGCCAGCCAACCGAAGGACGTGCCAGAGAAGGTGGTCTCAGGTTCGGAGAAATGGAGCGTGATGTGCTGGTAGGGCACGGAGCTGCCATGTCATTGAAAGAGAGGCTGCTCGACGAGTCGGACAAAGTCGTAGAACTTGTCTGTTCTCACTGCGGAATGATTGCAACGTTTGACAAGCAGCGGAATGTCTCTTTCTGCTCTGCCTGCGGGGCTGACACGGATATATATCCTGTGGAGATGAGTTACGCATTCAAGCTCTTGCTGGACGAAATCAAATCCCTGGGAGTCGCACCCAGGCTAAATCTTGAAGATGCGGTATGAGGTGAGGTAAATATGGCAAACGTACCTCCTATTCCGAAAAGAATTGCTTCTATCAAATTCGGCTTAATGTCCCCGAAAGAGATCCGTAAAATGAGTGCAACACCCATCATCACGGCTGACACTTATGATGATGACGGGTTTCCGATTGACATGGGGCTTATGGACACAAAACTCGGGGTTATTGACCCCGGGCTTCGCTGCAAAACCTGCTCAGGTAGAGCAGGCGAATGTCCGGGACACTTCGGGCACATCGAACTTGTTGCCCCGGTAGTCCACGTAGGTTTCAACAAAGTAATCCGAAAACTCCTCAGGGCGACCTGCAGGAAATGCAGCAGGATCCTGCTTGAACCTGCACAGAAACAGCATTTTCTGGATCAGCTTACAGGCATTGAGGAAATCGGACATATGCCCGACGACCTGATTAACGAGGCATATAAGGAAGCCAGCAAAATAAAGACCTGTCCTTACTGTAATGAGGAACAGCTCGAAATTAAATTCGAAAAGCCCAGCGAATATCTTGAAAACGGGGAGAAATTGACCCCTACCGAGATAAGAGACCGTTTCGAAAATGTTCCTGATGAGGATATCCGGGTTATCGGGATGGACCCCAAGAATGCAAGGCCTGAGTGGATGATTCTTACAGTCCTGCCCGTACCTCCTGTCACGGTCCGCCCTTCGATTACCCTTGAGTCCGGGCAGCGCAGTGAGGATGACCTTACCCACAAGCTTGTTGATATCATCAGGATTAACCAGCGTTTCCAGGAAAACAGGGAAGCGGGTGCCCCTCAGCTTATTATTGAGGACCTCTGGGAGCTTCTTCAGTATCACGTTACAACCTTCTTTGACAACTCCGTTTCGGGAATACCTCCTGCAAGGCACAGGTCAGGAAGACCCTTAAAAACTCTTTCTCAGCGTTTGAAGGGTAAGGAAGGGCGTTTCAGAGGAAGTTTATCAGGTAAACGTGTTAATTTCTCTGCCCGTACCGTAATCTCCCCGGACCCGAACCTGAGCATTAATGAGGTAGGGGTTCCTATGCCTATTGCCCGGACCCTGACAATGCCCGCTGTGGTAACACCCAGGAACATAGAGCAGCTCAAGATTTATGTACGCAATGGCGAGGATATACACCCCGGAGCAAACTATGTACTGCGTTCTGACGGCAGGCGTATAAAAGTTACCAATATGAATAAAGAGGACCTTGCCGAAAAACTGGAGTTCGGATGGGTAGTTGAACGACAGTTGAAGGATGGGGATATCGTTCTCTTTAACAGGCAGCCCTCTCTGCACAAGATGAGCATTATGGCTCATTCCGTAAAGGTGCTCCCGAATAAAACATTCAGGCTGAACCCTGCAGTATGTCCTCCGTATAACGCTGACTTTGACGGGGATGAAATGAACATGCACGCCTTACAAACCGAGGAGTCCAGAGCTGAGGCAAAGATCCTCATGCAGGTTCAGGAAAATATTCTCTCCCCGCGTTTCGGAGGTCCCATTATAGGCGGGATTCACGACCATATTTCAGGGCTTTTCCTGCTGACACGTTTTGAGAATCAGATCCCCGCTCACGACGCTTACGATATTCTCCGAAAGAGCAGTGCCCGAAGCCTGCCCACGCCTGCAGGGTATGATTCTAATGGAAAGCCCTACTGGACAGGTAAGCAGATTTTCAGCCAGATCCTACCCAAAAACTTGAATACGCAGTTCGCAGCCCAGGTCTGCTCACACTGTGACACCTGTAAGAAGGAAGAATGCCCGAACGATGCCTATGTGGTGATACGGGACGGAGAGCTTATTGCAGGTACCATAGACGAGGCAGCCATCGGAGCATTCAAGGGAAAGATCCAGGACCGTATTATCAAAGAAATTGGTCCCGAAGCCGGATCCCGTTTTGTGGACAACATGACGATGCTTGCAATTCGGTCTATCATGCGTACAGGCCTGAGTTTCGGAATAGCTGACGAAGACATTCCGAAAGAAGCCAGGATCCAGATCAATGAAGTTCTCGGCAAAGCTGAGGATGCCGTGCAGAATCTCATTAAATCTTACCAGAACAAGGAGCTTGAACCCCTTCCTGGAAGAACCCTTGATGAGACAATTGAAATGAGCATCATGCAGAAGCTCGGAAAAGCCAGGGACGAGACCGGTAACATAGCAGACAGCCACATGGGGCTTGAGAACCCTGCGGTTATCATGGCCCGCTCAGGAGCCAGAGGTTCTATCCTGAACCTTACTCAGATGGCAGCCTGTGTCGGACAGCAGGCTGTGCGTGGTGAGCGCATCCGCAGAGGATATGCAGGCAGGACACTGCCCCACTTCGAAGAGGGAGACCTTGGTTCGGACGCTCACGGGTTCGTTAAGGCAAGCTACAAGAGCGGGCTCAACCCGACAGAGTATTTCTTCCACGCAATCGGTGGTAGGGAAGGTCTTGTGGACACTGCGGTCAGGACGTCGCAGTCAGGGTACCTGCAGAGGAGGCTTGTTAACGCTCTTCAGGACCTGGAGGTTCAGTATGACCTTACAGTCCGGGATACAAGAGGCGTGCTCGTGCAGTTTAAGTTCGGAGAAGATGGGATCAACCCCACAAAAAGTGATTTCAGCAAACCCGATACAATCCACAGGATTGTCCGCTCGGTAGTAAACAAAGAGGTGGCTTGATGAGTATCAGTGAAGCTACAATCGATAGCATGATAAAAGACCTGCCTATTCCTACAAATATCCTTAATGCGCTCAGGGAAGACGTCATCCAGGCCGGAGTAAGCAAAAAGGAAATGGAGGAGATTATAGAAAAGGTAATGGAAGAATATCAGATTTCATGCATTGAGCCCTGTGATGCTGCCGGTGTGATTGCAGCCCAGTCAATAGGAGAGCCGGGTACCCAGATGACGATGCGTACCTTCCACTACGCTGGTGTGGCTGAGATTAACGTTACTCTCGGTCTGCCCCGTCTTATCGAAATCGTAGATGCCCGGAAAATCCCGAGCACTCCTATGATGACAATTGCCCTTTCCAAGGAAGATCCTGAAGATTACGCTTACAACAGGGAGAAAACAAGGGCTCTTGCCTGGGAAATTGAGGCAACCAAAATCGATCATATTGCTGACGTGACAACTGACCTTTCCCAGATGCAGTTGATAATAGACCTGCATGAAAAAGCAATGGAAAGCAGGAACATTACTATAGACCAGGTAAAGGAAAAGTTCAATGAAGAACTGAACGTAATGGTTACCATTTCCCCGAACATAGATAACCAGATTATCATTGCCCCGGGAGAGCCTTCTTACAGGGAACTTCTCCAGCTTGCAAAAAGCATCCATAACGTCACCCTGAA
The DNA here is from genome assembly GCF_004099695.1 of Methanosarcina sp. MSH10X1. Taxonomy (GTDB): domain Archaea; phylum Halobacteriota; class Methanosarcinia; order Methanosarcinales; family Methanosarcinaceae; genus Methanosarcina. The sequence continues at coordinate 11,433 of NZ_SCHL01000003.1, forward strand.
GGGTATAGAAGGGATCAAGCGTGTAGTGGTCAGGAAGGAAGGGGAAGAATATACCCTCTACACCGAAGGTTCGGCCCTGCGTGAGGTACTTCAGTTCGAAGGTGTGGACAGGACAAGAACAAGCACGAATAATATCAACGAAATTTATGAAGTCCTCGGGGTAGAAGCTGCAAGAAATGCGCTTATCAAGGAAGCAACCGATACCCTGCGTGAACAGGGTCTTACCGTGGATATCCGGCATATTATGCTTGTAGCCGATCTCATGACCTGCGACGGAGAAGTAAAACAGATCGGAAGGCATGGAATTTCAGGCGAGAAGGCAAGTGTATTTGCCCGTGCGGCTTTCGAAGTTACGGTCAATCACCTTCTTGATGCAGGTATGCGCGGGGATGTGGACCAGCTTCAGGGTGTCACGGAAAATATTATTGTCGGCCAGCCGATCCGCATGGGTACCGGGGACGTACACCTTATAAGTCGAAGAAAAGAGGAAATCAAAGCCGAGGAAGAATGAGGTTTCAGGGCAAAAACCTGAGTCTCAACCTATAATTATTTAAATGTGTAGCCTGATAGAACACCAGTCCAGATCAGGTATACATTACCTTTATTAAGCTCAAAAAATCCTGCTGCAGAAACTTGAGTCCGCGGGACTCATAACCAGAAAATAAATATAAGGCATCAGGTATTTAGAGTACCATATATTCACCGAGCTTGGAAAATCTTTATTAAGAAAGAGATCGAGTAGACGAGCTCATTTGAGACAGAGTTGATGAAAATGAAGATCAATGTTGATAAATCTCTTATCAAGGCTGTGAAAACAGGAAAAGTAATTATTGGAGCCAACCGAACCATAGATGCAGCTGCAGAAGGCTCTGCAAAAATGGTAGTCCTGGCATCAAACTGCCCAGAAGATATTAAAAAGAAAGTTCAGGCAACAAATGTCCCTGTTCTGGAATACGAAGGCACAAGTGTAGAGCTCGGCCCAGTATGCGGTAAGCCTTTTACGATTGCAGCCATGGCAATTCTCGATGTAGGAGAATCCGATATCCTGGCAGCTACAGTTTGATAAAGGAGTTGGCAACGTCTTGGGTGAAATAAGACTTACTGCAGAAAGCATCCAGTACATTGCGTTATTTGAAAATATGACACGGGCCAAAATTCTCGACTGTATCTCTGAAGAGGAGAGGCTCGTATATGTCGTAAAACAGGGTGATATGGGACTTGCTATAGGCAAAAATGGGGAGAATATAAACCGCGTTAAAAAAGCCCTCGACAAACCCATAGAACTTGTGGAATATTCAGATGACCCTGTCACCTTCCTGAAGAACGCCTTCGGACCCGTGTCCGTGAGTTCGGTAAACATCATAAACAAAAATGGCAAGCGATTAGCTTATGTAGAGGTACCCAATAAAGAGAAGGGGCTTGCCATAGGCCGCAACGGGAAAAACATTGAAAAAGTAAAGATGCTTGCCCGTCGCCATCATAATATAGAAGATGTGATCCTGCAGTAATCTACCTTAATTTACGTTGATCCATTAATCCGGCGTTGAAAGATATCTGGCATCCAGTATGCCTCCAGAAAACTGAGATCAATTTTTAACTTGGAGAAATTAAAATGGCTAAAGGAAAATATGCAGCTAATATCCTAAAACAAAACAGGAAAGATGCCCGCTGGAAAGATTCATACTACGGCAGGCGTGTTCTTGGGCTGAACGTGAAAGCCGATCCGTTAGGTGGTGCACCGCAGGGTCGGGGTATTGTATTAGAAAAAGTAGGAGTTGAAGCCAAGCAGCCAAACTCAGCTATCCGCAAATGCGTGAGAATCCAGCTCATCAAAAACGGTCGTCAGGTAACTGCTTTCTGTCCAGGGGACGGTGCAGTGAATTTCATCGATGAACACGATGAAGTGACCGTAGAAAGGATTGGAGGCCGCATGGGTGGTGCTATGGGTGATATTCCGGGCGTACGCTTCAAAGTGATTGCCGTAAACAACGTGTCCCTGAACGAGCTGGTCATCGGCAGAATGGAAAAACCCAGGAGATGATTTTTCTTGTACAAAATATTCGGTAAATGGGACCCGACTGAGGTGGACGTCAGAGACCTCGGAATTAAGCGCTATGTCAGCCTTACTCCTGTTATTGTTCCACACAGCAGCGGAAAGCATGCCAGGCAGCAGTTTAACAAATCCGAGATTTCCATTGTAGAACGTCTGGCAAACAACCTGATGAGAAACGAAGTAAACACGGGAAAGAAGCAGACCACCCTCCGCGCAGTTGAAGAGGCCTTCGACATCGTGAACAGGAAGACTCAGCAGAACCCAATCCAGGTGCTTGTGGATGCTATTGCCAACGCAGGCCCCAGGGAAGAAGTAGTAAGGCTGAAGTACGGTGGAATTTCCGTGCCAAAGGCAGTGGATACCGCACCCCAGAGGCGTGTGGACACAGCTCTGCGCTACATCAGTATGGGAACCAGTAACGCAGCCTTCAAATCCAAGCGCTCTGTTGCAGAATGTCTGGCAACCGAATTAATAGGCGCTGCAAACCGTGATACAAAAGCCTTCTCTATTAACAGGAAGGATGCAAAGGAAAGAGTTGCAAAGGCAGCACGCTAATCGCTTCTGCGGGTTGCCCGATTTAATAATTCATTATATGACAAATTACATTTGACTAAAAAGGTATTAGCATGGGACGAAGAAAGAAGATGGTCGAGCGCGTAACGACGCTCATGAATGAGCCGACAAAAATCAGAAATATCGGGATCGTTGCGCACATTGACCACGGAAAAACTACATTATCGGACAACCTGTTAGCCGGTGCCGGCATGATTTCAAAGGAACTTGCAGGCCGACAGTTATTCATGGACTCCGATGAAGAAGAACAGGCAAGAGGTATCACAATTGACGCCTCTAACGTTTCAATGGTTCACAGTTTTGATAATGAAGATTACCTTATCAACCTGATTGACACCCCGGGACACGTTGACTTCGGTGGGGACGTTACCCGTGCCATGAGAGCTGTGGACGGGGCAGTCGTGGTCGTGGATGCAGTCGAAGGTACTATGCCCCAGACTGAAACCGTACTGAGGCAGGCTCTCAGAGAACACGTCAGACCCGTACTTTTCGTTAACAAAGTAGACAGGCTGATCAATGAGCTGCAGGTCGATGCCCAGGAAATGCAGGTCCGTCTTGGGAAAGTCATTGATCACGTGAACAAGCTCATCAAGAACATGAACCCTGAAAAATACAAGGCAGGCTGGAGAGTAGATGCTGCAGCCGGAACTGTTGCTTTCGGGTCAGCCCTTTATAACTGGGCAATCAGTGTGCCCATGATGAAGAAAACCGGGATCTCTTTTAATGATGTATACAATTACTGTAAAGCCGGAGATATGAAGACTCTGGCAGAAAAGTGCCCGCTGCACGAAGCTGTTCTTGACATGGTTATTCACTTCCTGCCAAACCCACTTGACGCCCAGAAGGGAAGGGTACCTGTTATATGGCACGGAGATGCGAAATCTGAAATCGGAGAGTCCATGACCCATGCAAATCCGGACGGAGATCTTGCGTTCATGGTAACTGACATTTCCGTTGATCCGCATGCAGGAGAAGTTGCAACAGGAAGGCTGTTCAGCGGTTCATTTTCCCGTGGTATGGAAGTCTACACTTCAGGCACTGCAAAGAAGAGCAGAGTCCAGCAGGTAGGTATCTTCATGGGCCCTGAGAGGCTTGAAGTGGAAAAGATTCCTGCAGGAAACATTGCCGCGGTTACAGGTCTGAAAGAAGCAATCGTGGGTTCCACCGTAACAACTCTTGACGGCATGACGCCTTTTGAAAGCATAAGGCACGTAAGCGAACCTGTGGTGACTGTGGCTGTAGAAGCCAAGCACACCAAAGACCTGCCCAAACTGATTGAAGTGCTCAGACAGGTCGCAAAGGAAGACCCGACCCTTCAGATCACTCTTGACGAGGAAACCGGGGAACACCTTATGGCAGGCATGGGAGAACTTCACCTTGAGGTTATTGCCCACAGGATTCAAAGGGACAAGAACGTGGAAATCACCACGAGCAAGCCAATTGTCGTTTACAGGGAAACCATTAAGAAGAAGATCGAACCTGTAGAAGGAAAGTCCCCGAACAGGCACAACAGGTTCTATATTTTTGTGGAGCCTCTTGACCTTGAAATTGTCAGCGCTATCAAGGCAGGCGATGTCAGCATGAACATGCCCGAACTTGAACGCAGGCAGAAGCTCATCGAGCTCGGGATGGAAAAAGACGAAGCAAAAGGCATTGTCGGGATCTTCAATTCCAATATCTTCATTGATGTGACCAAGGGTATCCAGTACCTGAATGAGACAATGGAACTCGTGCTTGACGGATTTGAAGAAGTTATGCGTGCAGGCCCGCTCACAAGGGAGCCTGTGGCAAATTTGAAATGCGTGCTCGTAGATGCCAAGCTTCACGAAGACGCAATCCACAGAGGTCCGGCTCAGGTCATTCCTGCTTCAAGGCAGGCTATTCAGGCAGGTATGCTTATGGCAGATGACACCCTGCTCGAGCCTTACCAGAAGGTTTTCGTCCAGGTGCCACAGCTTTTAATGGGTGGTGCAACAAAGGAACTTCAGGGCCGCCGTGGAATTATTCTTAACATGACTACGGAAGGAGACCTGGCAATTATCGAGGCAAGAGTGCCTGTTGCTGAAATGTTCGGATTCGCCGGCGAGATCAGATCTGCAACCGAAGGACGTGCAATGTGGAGCACTGAATTCGGAGGCTTTGACATTGTGCCGACCAGCATCCAGAACGAAATTGTTGGCCAGATCAGAGAAAGGAAGGGCCTGAAGAAAGAACTGCCCAAAGCTTCTGACTACCTTTCAATGTAAGCGGAATTTTCCGCTTCTCCTTAATATTTTTAAGGTTATACCTGTCTTCAGGCAGGAAGAAAAAAAGTACCCGACTGATCTGGAAGGGAAGAGAATCCCTATCGGTTCGGAGATACGGCCAATCGGAAAGCTTTAAGACAAGGTATGCCTATATTGGGGAAAACGTCCAGGCCACTGGAATTCACAGAGTGGCGGTTCACGAAAGAGTCCGGAAAAGGAAACTGACAATACTGATCGGACACAAGAATATAGAATTGAGTGAATCAATATTGAGATCCGCCCTAATATTAATATAGTAAATATTTGATATACGAATGAAACTCATCCGAATTACAGGAGAATTATAATATGGCAGCAGAAAAACCACACATGAATTTAGCAGTGATTGGTCACATTGACCATGGAAAATCAACATTCGTAGGACGCTTAATGTATGATGCAGGAGCTGTACCTCCACACATCATTGACAAGTTCAGAGAAGAAGCAAAGCAGAAAGGTAAGGAATCCTTCGCCTTCGCATGGGTTATGGACTCTCTTAAGGAAGAGCGTGAAAGAGGTATTACAATTGATATCGCTCACAAGAGATTCGACACCGACAAATACTACTTCACAGTCGTAGACTGTCCTGGTCACCGTGACTTCGTTAAAAACATGATCACAGGTGCCTCCCAGGCTGACGCAGCTGTCCTTGTCGTTGCAGCTCCTGATGGTGTAATGGCCCAGACCAAGGAACACATTTTCCTTTCCAGAACCCTCGGTATCAACCAGCTTATTGTCGCAGTCAACAAAATGGATGCAGTAGACTACAGCGAAGCCAGGTACAAGGAAGTAGTGGAACAGGTATCCGGCATTCTTAAAATGATCGGGTTCAAGCCTAGCGAAATCCCCTTCATCCCAACCTCTGCATTCTACGGTGACAACATCGTCAAACTCAGTGACAAGACTTCCTGGTACAAGGGCACATCCATGATGGATGCACTCAACAACCTGAAACAGCCAGAAAAGCCATCCACTCTTCCACTCAGGATCCCTGTCGAAGATGCATACACCATCTCCGGTATCGGAACTGTACCTGTAGGCAGAGTTGAAACCGGTGTCATGAAGAAGGGTGACAAGGTAGTCTTCATGCCAGGCGGAGCAACCGGTGAAGTTAAGTCCATTGAGATGCACCACGAAGAAATTCCGCAGGCAGTCCCCGGAGACAACATCGGCTGGAACGTCCGTGGTATCGGCAAGAACGATGTCCGCAGAGGAGACGTTTGTGGCCACGTTGACAACCCACCAAAGGTCGCTGACGAGTTCGTCGGACAGATTGTCGTTCTCCAGCACCCCTCCGCAATTACTGCAGGATACACTCCTGTGTTCCACTCCCACACCTCCCAGATCGCATGCCAGCTGATTGCCCTTAACAAGAAGCTGGACCCGAAGACCGGGCAGACAAAGGAAGAAAACCCGACCTTCCTCAAAGCAGGAGATGCAGCAATCGTTACCATCAAACCGACAAAGCCGATGGTTATCGAGCCCGTAAAAGAAATTCCACAGCTCGGCAGGTTCGCTATCCGTGATATGGGTATGACCATTGCAGCCGGCATGTGCATGAGTGTTAAACAGAAATAACACTCTCCTTTTCATTTTTTAAGGAGAAAAAAGGTATGCAGAAAGCTAGAATAAGACTGTCAGGCATCAGTCCCAAAGATCTGGACGGAGTCTGCAATCAGGTAAAATCTATTGCGGAAAGGACAGGAGTTAATATTTCAGGACCTGTTCCGCTTCCCACAAAGAAACTTGTAGTTCCAACAAGAAAAAGCCCAAGTGGTGATGGAACTGCAACCTGGGACCACTGGGAGATGCGCGTACACAAGCGTCTCATCGATATTGCAGCCGATGAAAGGGCACTTCGCCAGCTCATGAGAATTCAGGTTCCCAAAGATATCAATATCGAGATCGTACTCGAAGGATAAACGAGAAAAAAGACAGGTTACAGAAACCCTCTGTACCCGGTCTTGCAAACTTCTTTTTCACTTCTTTATTTCAGAATATCCTTTTTCCCTCAATGCAAATTTTGAGGAAACTGCCGGAGGCCGTCAATTCAGACGCATTCTCCGCCAGCATCTCTACAAATTTTGCCCCCCTTTTATCGCCGGATATCCTTTTTACCGCCGAACGTCCTTTTTATCGCCGGATATATCCTCAGAAATGAAGTATATTCTCAGAAACGGCGCTCTACGGTGTAAGAGACGAGCTTCGTGCCTCTGGCTGGCACCGTTACTCTGAATTCGACGGTAAAGGCGTCAATTTCTTCATAACTGTCCGAGCTTTCCAGAATTTCCCATTCTCCGTACAGGTGTTCCACAACCGTGACAGCCTGATCCTCAGATTTACTGTTATTAAGTTCAATCTGATAGGTGACCCGCTCTACGTTGTCACTAATGCGCTGGTAATTGGTTTCGTTCCGCCTGGCTGTCAGATCAAAGGCCGAACCTACAGTAACTCTTAACTCCCCGCTTTCAGGAGTATGTCTTATCCTGTCTTCCCCGATGAACTGAAGCCCTCCTGAAGCATTATCACTGTAAATTCTAACGACTCCTGCCGGAAGAGGCATTCCAAGCCCGCTTTCGTTTGTGTTTTGAAGAGTAAGGTAAGCCAGGATTTTCTCGCTCACAGAAATATCATAGATTAGTTTCTTTTCTACAGGCACGGAATCGGCAGACAGCAGGGAAATCTGCTTTGCCTGGTTGTTTTCCAGAGTTACCGGGTTTTCAAGAGTATAAAAATGATACTCAAAAAATGGCTCTTCTACAAAAGGCGCTTGCGACACAGTTTCATCAGCCACGGCTTTTTCTTCCATAACAGGAGTTATTGGCTGCGAGACACGGTTAATCTGACCCGAGACAAGCCTCAGGACTGCATTTTCGTAAGTCAGCCCTGCCCTGTTGTCAATACTGGCCCAGCCCCGAATATCTGCTTCGGTGTTCTCCGCATTACTAATAAGGACATAAGCCGCTTCCCAGTTCATACCGCTCGTCAGGTAGGAGATTGTAAGCTCCCGGGTCCCGGATACAGGAGAATAGATCTGCCAGATGAGAGCAGGTCTTACCGAAAGCCCCGACGAATCTGCAAGCTCGGCTTTTGAGAAATCTTCAAGTACCACAACTTCTCCTGCTTCGGTACTCAGGACAACGCTGTTGCCTGCATGGCTCAACAGTATACCGGTGTACATCTCACCGTTCCTGTCAGTTACATTGACCTCCCTGCCAAGATATTTCTCAAGCAAACTCGAACTGTTCAAAACGTCGTATTCATAGTTCTGCTCAAGTATAACAGTATCCTCATTCTCCGGGTCCTCAATGATAACGGAAGTGGGGTCGATCCCGGAAGGAATATCCGTGTACGCAACCTGATTTATCCCGTTTTGCAGCCTGATCTCCCGTCTTTCCTTCACAAGGGCGATTCCCTGTTCATAAACCGTAACTTCAGAATTTTCCACAACCCCGCCACCAGCTTCTGAGGTTAAATTTCCAGAAATATCTGAGACCCGATTTTCTGCGACCCCCGGTGGCCTGATTACGGTTTCAATGACTGCACTTGTATTAATTGCAGTTGTATTACTTACGGGCTCATTTGCTGGCTCATATTCCTGAGCCATAACTCCCGTACTCTGGGGAATCCAGTTTGAAAAAAGCAGTATTCCCCCAAGAACTCCCAGTATAAGCCAGACGAAAAGTTTCTTCACTCCCATACTATTAATGTAATTCAATTTTATATATGTGATTTTATCGAGAATTCAGGGGAAGTTAAGTGTGAGTTTGGTTAAGTATTACAATTTAAGAACCTGACTGCAGGACACTGCCAGCATTGGAATCCATCTTAATAATTGATTGAGATGAAACTTCAATTAATCCCTGCTCAAAAAGTCGGCTTAATCCAAAATAACATACTTTTCCAGATGGGATTCCATCTATCTGTGCTTTCAGGGAGGAAGATTGGGAAACAATATCGTTAACAGTGCGGCTTACATCACACATATTCAAAAGTTCCTCTGAAAGGGGGCTTAAAACTTGAACATCGATTTCCAATCCCTTCCGATTCGCCTCCTGGAAAGCAATCGTGACATTTTTATCAGGAACTTGTTTAAGGTCTTTTTTATCTCTCAAACATCGAATAAGTTCGTTATAATCTATACTTAGTTGAGCTACATGTAACCCTCTGGATTTATATGAAAAAGTGGTTAAACTGAAAATCTCAAGCTTCTCAGGTGACTCAATGATAGGGTCGCTCTTCCTGGTTGAAAAAAGGTTTCGATCTTAACAACTGAAGAGATAACGTTTTTGCTGCCGCCATCTCGTTGATATAATAAGTCAGAGCAAATTCACTGAAGTCCCTGGAGAATTGTCTATTAAGATAATACGGCTTCTTACTGGCATTCAAATCCGGGTTATCCATGAGCTTGTTAGTTCTCCATGTCCTCTATCAAAAACATTTAACATATCTCTGCTATCCTGTAAGAGTGCAAGTGGAAGCCAACGAAACCAGACCTGTATATAAGTGACGAAATCCCGAATCTCTTTGAAGTATGATCGGTCCATTTTTCGTTAGATAGGAAAAATGGCATCAGAAAGATATATCGTAAATAAATGTACTTACCGGAAGCAGGATGAACATAAATATTTTTGAAACTTCATGTTTACCCAAACTGTGAATTATGTTTATGATTCTCGAACAAGTTTCGCAAAAAAGCAGGGCTATACACTAAATTCCAGCAGAAAAGATCTTAAATACAGAATAACTAATTGATTCCAGAACCGAGGCTACAATTGCCTTTGCAACGGTAATAATAATTTTTAGTAAAAAAATGAAGTAGAGAATTTTACAAATTTTGTCATAGTCTACTCCTTAAAAGCCAGTACCCGGGTTTACAGGCATTTAAGAAATCTTTGTAAGCGAAAGATCAAGTTTTATTTCAGCAGCTTTAATGCATCCCTGCAAGCTGCGACTGCAGGCGCTCCTGAGGTTATGAATATAACATCCATAAGCTCCATTATTTCCTCTTTGGTTGCCCCGTTCTTGAGTGCACTCTGCATCTGCACAACCGTGCACCTTTCACACTGCTTGGATGCAACGACCGCAAGTGCTACAAGGATTTTAGTTTTTGCAGGCAGGGCGCCGTCCGAGAGTAACTTTTTATCGCACCGGTTATATTTTTTAAGTGACTCACTGTCAAGTTCTCCAAGGATTTCAAGAATGTGCGGCGTAAAACCCAGCTTGCTACTCATACTTTCCAGTAACTCTTCGTGTTCTAAATCCTTGTGTTCTTCCCGGCGTCCTCCCCCACAACATCCTTTCCCATGTTCTTCCATATTTGTTAACCCCCATGGCAATTAATCGGCTATTAATTATATGGTAATATTGTATCTGTATGTATGTTATTTATCTATTCCTGAAGCTGCTGAACTCGTCTTTTGACAATTTTTCAAGATCAAACTCTACTCCCCCGTTCCAGAGGAGTTCGAATTCCTTACCCAGATTTTTTGCAAGCCCTGTGTCCCAGATTTTTACGACCGAAAGGATGCGGTCACTGTCGTGGGGATGAAGCTGAAACAGCACCACGACATTCTCATCAATGATACCGAAACAGGAGTTAAAGCTCTCGGCAAGCCTTATTTCCATGCCTTTTTTGAATTTATCAAACTTTTCTTCTCCCTGCCTTGAAAGCAAGGAGGAAAGTGCTGTAAAGCGGGGAGATATTAGCAGCCTGATTTTGATGCCCCGGTCAATGGCTTTTAAGATTTCAGGCAGCAAGCTTGAAACGATGGGCATTGCAAAGGTAGGAGGAATTAAACACACCGATTGTTTTACCTCCCCATATACAGAAATCGCAAACTTCCTGATTTCAGACTCAGTTACAGCAGTCGTCCAGAAAATTTCGTCTTTTTGCTTTTGAATCGGCACATTTTTCAGAATCTGTTTTGCCTCCCTGACAGAGTTTTCCAGGACAGAAATTTCTCTTTCGATCTCGACTTTTCGCCTCTCAAAGAAGGAACTTAAAGCCATTTCAGGATCAATTGCCCTGAATTTTTTAGGCCTTGAAACCTGGACTTCTATAAAACCCTTTCCTGCCAGAGACTCGAGCACTGTATAGATCTTACCATAGGGCACGTCAGCATCCCTGCAGATAATATTTGCCCCACAGACCCCGAATTTTAAGAGAGAAAGATATGCAGCTGCCTCATAAGCCGTCAGCCCGATATCCTGAAGAAGCCTTTTCTTTTGCATGTGTAACTCAACAATTAAGAACTTAAAAACATTCCTAAAAATAAAATTTAATCCGGAAATCTTTATTTTCCATAACTCGAAATGCTTTTTGATATTTCTTCTCAAAATTTAATTATTTATTTATTTATTTATTTATTTATTTATTTGTTTATTTATTTATTTATTTATTTATTTAATGAGAGCATAATTCTTACACTAAATTTGAAATAGTCAATATACCTTTTTATAAGAAAAAGAGATGAGTAAAAATATGTATACAGAAGAGAACAAAGCAATAGTTTGCCGATTCTTCGAAGAAGGACCTTCTAAGGGAAATATAAATGCTGCTGATGAATTGCTGTCACCTGATTTTTCAATGCATGTACCTCTGCCTGCATCTTCGGGGATTGAAGGAATAAATGAAGTGATTACCACATGCAGGGCAGCCTTCGAGCATCTCAATGTTACAATTGAGGACATGGTTGCTGAAGGTGATAAGGTGGTTGCCCGTTTTACAGCTCGAGGTGTACATAAAGGCAATTTCATGAATTTACCGGCTACAGGAAAGCCGGTAACCATGACTGGCATAGAGATTTTCCGCATTAAAGATGGTAAGATTGCTGAGTTATGGGGCGAGGTTAATCTTCTTGGACTAATGCAGCAGCTAGGTATTTTTCCCGTGCCTGGTCAACAGGATTGATTTTGGTCAGGTGTCCTGGAAATTTGATCAGTATAGGGAGTTGAAATTCAATAATATACAGAAATGGAGATATATGCAACTTGAAAAATAAAAATATAATGGTTTTATTATAAATTCTGGGATGATATTAACTTGGTATATACAGTATTATTGACGGACAACTCTATTAGTGCCCGGATAGTGAAACTGCATCGGGTAAACCCTCACAGGTTTATCCGGATAAGATTATCATAGTTATTAAGCGAGAGAGATAAAGTTATTTTCGAATATACGGGGGAGTAAGACGAAACCGACGGATGACTTAAGAGAGGAGCACAGAGCTGTTAAACTGATGCTGAGAATTCTTGATGGCATATGCACAAATCTAGAAGCCGGGAAAAATGTCAGGCAAGAACACCTTGACGGGCTTATAGAATTCATGAGAGTATTCGTTGACAGATGCCACCATACAAAGGAGGAGGCTTACCTTTTTCCGGAGATGGAAAAAGCAGGAATTTCAGGCTCAGAAGAGTTAGTAGGCTCACTCAAGAAAGAGCACGAACAGGGAAGACAGCATGTAAACAGAATAGAAAATGCACTTCTGGGAAAAGAAGGCGATAGAAAGCTGCCGACCATAATTGAGAGTTCGAGAGCTTACATTCAACTTCTGACCGCTCATGTCGAAAAAGAAGACAATAAGCTTTTCCCGTTGGCTGATACCTACCTCCCGGAAGTTGCACAGAAAGATTTGCTCGAACACTTTGAAACTGTGGAAACCCAAATAATAGGCCCTGGCAAACATGAAGAGTTCCACAGGTGGCTGCACACTATGGAAGAAATCTATGCAACATCAGAGTAAGCAGCAGAACCGCAAGCCTTTTCAAAAAATAGCTTGACCGCAAGCCTTTTCAAAAAATAGCTTGACCGCAAGCCTTTTCAAAAAAGGCTTGAGCGAAAATCCTGATTTATCGAAACCGGTGTAACCGGAGCGTGATAAACCGGCGAAACGCAAGCCTTTTCAAAAAAGGCTTGAGCGAAAACCTGTTGAGAAAAGGTTTTATCGAAAACTCTGATTTATCGAAACCGGTGTAACCGGAGCGTGATAAACCGGCGCAACGGTTTCGGCGCAACGGTTTCGGGTCAACGGTTTCGGGTCAACGGTTTATTCAGATCAGAAAAGGTTAGAGAGAAGAGTCCTGCCTGCTTGAGGCTAAGATTCCCTCTACTCTTGTTAAGGGCTCGGTTTTTAAAAGGGCTCTCAGGAAGTATTTTGCCCAGAGATACATCAATAGTGAGCCTATTCCGTTGCCTATGACTATTCCCCACCAGGCTCCGACCTGCCCCATATCAAAGGTGAAGGCCAGGAGCGCTGCAAAGAACGGGGTAAAGACAATAGTTCTTAGGAGGGTTGCAATTAAAGAATTCACGCCTTTTCCTGCGCCCTGGAAAAAGGAAGAGGAAAATAGACCAAGTGCAACTGTGGGATAGAAGATAGACATCACACGAAGGAAATGGGCAAGATCGGCGGTTATATGGGCTCCCCCTTCCGATTGTGTGAATATGGACGCGATAGGCATGGCAAAGGCAAATATGAAAGCTCCGGCTACACACTCTATAAAGACTCCGATCTTTGTTGAGTAGGAAAGAGCAATCTTTGCCTTTATGTAATCATGGGCTCCTATTGCGGCTCCGCTCACGGAAATAACGGCAGTTGATATTCCCATCAGGGGAGCCATTGCAATTGTCGCGATTCTCCATCCAGTTGAATAAACTGCAACTCCGTCTGTACTGCTTACAAGCACAATAATGTAGTTTATGAATAGCATTGACAGAGACATGGATAGCTGCTGGGCTGAAGCCGGAAGCGCAACACCGAAGATCTCTTTTACAATGCCTTTTTCAAAGTGGAAATCCTTGAAATCGAAAGCTACATAGGTATCCTTCCTGAAGAACAGCCAGTTTGCCATCATAAGGCTAGATATCCCTATAGATAATACAGTTGCCCAGGCTGCTCCTTCAATTCCCATATCCAGGGTATAAATGAATATCGGATCCAGAATGACATTCAGGACTCCTCCAGCAATCATAGCCTGCATCGCTCGCTTCGAGTCCCCTTCGCTTCGGAGAATCGCATTGGCGGCATTGGAAAAGAAGATTACAATGCTTCCAAGGAAAATAGCCCTGGCGTATCCAACTGCAAGTCCTGTAGTTTTTCCAGCTCCTGCTAGGGCGAAGAGTTGAGGGGCAAAGATATAAAACGGAATTGTAAATACAATCGAGAGCAGCGTAATTATGATTATGGTATGCACAGCTACATTGTCTGCACCGGCTTTATCTTTTGCTCCTATCATACGGGAGATTGCAGACCCTCCACCTATACCTATCCCGTTGGATAAAGCCATGCTGATGAAGAAAAAAGGGAACACGAAACCCATTGCTGCAAGGGCGTCGGCTCCAAGCCCGGAAACCCAGTAAGTATCAACCAGGCTGTATATTGTCTGCACGGACATGGCGATAACCATCGGGATTGACAGCTTCACTATAGCTTTTTTAGGGTCTCCCTGTAGTGTTTTTACACCAGTTGTCTCTTTTTTCCCTGTATGCCCGGCAGAAGTTTTATTTTTATTTTGCTTACGTTTCATTTATTACATCTTCCTTAATGACTCACTAAAAACAATTCTTCAAATTTGCAGTCCATTGCCTGTAATCTTCTGCCCTTTATATTCCGATTACTGGCAGATATCCTGAGGACCGACAGCCCTTTAACAATCCTTCTTCCATTCATTCCTGGCACACATATTCATACTTTAATGCGCTGCAACGGTATGACTCAATGCCTGCGTCTTTGTGCAGTTTTTTCACTATAACCCTCAAAAGCCCCGTAAAACTCTCACAGAATTCCTGAAGCACATTGAGGACGTGATCAGGGTTGGAGAACATAATTAAAATGACGTTTTTCCCCACTCTTTAATGTAAGTAACCGGATGTTCGGGCTTGATTACTTAATTTTTCAAATTCGTATTGTTCGATTTCTAACTAAATACCGTGGATAATATATATACCTTTTGAATCAGTATAAAAAATAGTAACAAATCAATGATTAAGTAGCTCATCGTGCAAAAGTTTCCGGCATTTCCAAGTTTATTAAAAGCCTCTCATAAAAAATTGGTCAGGATGCACGAAAAATAAAGATGAAGATCAGGATAAAAGTCTTCCCTTCGGTGAAAGGTCTTTCAAGTTTTTAAGTCGATGCCGGGCTCAAACCCTCAGATTCGATTTTCATTTGCAGGATCTCATAATCTTCTCTTTCCCGAAAGGAATCTGTAATAAGATTATAAACAATAAACTTATCTTCTCCTTAAATCTCAGGTTATAATAAAGATATCTGATATCAGGTCATGATAAAGGTACCTGATATGCGGTTATAATTTGAGAAAGGTTTCGTACTGTGGTCACGATCCGGGAAAATATTACGAGATCTTCGATAATATTGCATGATATCGGTACTCGTAGTACATTGATTTTATATATTCCATAGTAAAACCATTGTTCCTGGCAATTTTTCCAATCAGGTACGGACTGTGGGCGTCCCCGATTATATCCCTGGGACGGTTTCTCAGGATCACCGACAGTTGCGTTAAACACACGAAACCAATTTTAGGCAAGGTATTCCGGAGTTTGAAGTTCTGTGAGAACCACCCCATTCTCCACAAAGAATAAAGCCTGGGATCGATTATATCAAAAAAGGCTATCTTTCCTCCATCATTCAGATAACCTGAGGCATTACGGATAAAAGCATCTATCTGTTCGGGCATCAGGTACTGAACCACTGCCGTTGCCGTAATCCGGTCAAACGATGAATTTAATCTTTTCCACATTGTTTTGTCATCGGCAAGGATTAAATCTACATTTTTATAATTTTGTTCCCAGATCTTCTTTTCCGCTTCAAAAAGCATCGAACTTGAGAAATCTACGCCTACTACTCTCTCATAATTTGGCACGTAATATATCAGAAGCTCTCCCGCACCACACCCAAAATCAAGCAGAGATTTCCCTCCGCTTAAGTGAAAAAGTTTCTCTTTAGCCTCTTTGTAAAGAAATTCCTCTATAGGATACCTGTGGCCTCCATTTTTTTTATCCGAAAAATATTCTGTGCAGGAAAACTTCGGTTTATTAAATGCCATTTCCATTCCGAGTAACCCTCTTTGCTTTGTCTTCCCCACTTCACTGATGTATATTTGCAATTAGATGAAGGTGAAAAATGATTACATCTCTTTGAAGTCTATCTAGAAAAACATGTCTGGTATTATCAATATCACGTTATTTTATCTAGCTATTGAAACATTTGCCCTGAAAATGAGTCATGAACTACTATCGGAAGCTGTATTACTTAACGTAAAACTATAGGATATATAATCTGGATTCTATAAAATATATTTATCTTACCGCTCATATGAAGAATTACAGGAATCTTTAATCCCAGGGGTATCAACTTATAAAAAGAGTTGTGCCTTTCGTTATGCAGGCAGAGAACGTAAGTCGTTTCAAGTTGTATAATCCAGTATAGAACATTGAAATGATGTATAGAGCATTGAAATGATGTATAGAGCATTGAAATGATGTATAGAGTATTGAAATGATAATTATACATAAATGAAGTTCAGAATAATACTGATAAATCCAGGGGATAAGATTAAATGGAGGATATGTTCAGATTTGCAGATGAGCTTGGGCCATTTAAGATCATCCATATTTACGAACCGTCAGTTGACCTGAAAGCGGTTCTTGTAGTAGACAATATTGCGCGGGGTCCTGCTCTCGGAGGGGTTCGGATAGCTCTGGATGTAAGTACCGAGGAATGTTTCAGGCTGGCAAGAGCTATGACCCTCAGGAATGCAGCTGCAGACCTTCCTTACGGGGGCGGGAAGCTTGTTATGTACGGTGACCCGCGAATGCCTCGGGAAAAGAAAATACAGATGCTTCGAGCCCTTGCCAGTTCTCTCCGATACATGAAGGAGTACATTTTCGCCCCTGATATGGGAACGGATGAGTTCTGCATGGCCTGCATAAAAGATGAAATCGGAAGGGTGGTAGGTCTTCCCTGTGAGGTTGGGGGAATTCCTCTTGATGAAGTCGGGGCTACAGGCTGGGGACTTGCACAGGCTACCGAAGTGGCTTTGCAGTACTGTAATTTTAAGCTGAATGGAGCTCGCATTGTTGTTCAGGGCTTTGGGGCAGTTGGGAAACATGCTGCTCGTTTCCTCACTAAGAAGGGAGCTGTTCTTGTAGGAGTTGCTGATTCCCGGGGTGCAGTCTACAATCCCGACGGGATTGACACGGATACTCTGATAAGGCTAAAGAACGAAGGAAAAAATGTGCTTGACTATCCGGAGGGAAGAAAGCTCGACAGTAATGCAGTTATCTCCATTCCCTGCGACATATGGATCCCGGCAGCCCGTCCAGATATAATCAACGAGAGCAATGTCCATCTTCTGAATACTAAACTGGTTATTGAGGGAGCAAACATTCCGATCACAGAAGGAGCGGAAAAAATTCTCTATGAGGCGGGTGTTCTTTACGTTCCGGACTTTATCGCAAACGCAGGCGGTGTAATCTGTGCGGCATCGGAGTATCAGGGAGCTACCCAGTGCGCAGCTTTCGGGTCAATTGAAGAGAAGGTGAGAAACAATACGGCTCAGGTGCTGGAAACTGCAAAAACGAAAGGTATCCTGCCAAGGGAAGCTGCAGTCCAGCTTGCTGTAAAAAGAATTAAGCAAGCCATGAAATACAGGCGCTGGTCAATCTTTTCTTCGGCTCCCGGGTTTGTATAACCTTCATATAATCTATAATTTCTCTAAACCATTTAAGTCTCCGGCTGTCCAGGATTCTTTTTCACCTTAAATTGGATTCCGGCTTATTTTTTCCTCCGCACAGAACTGCTGCCGCCCTGACCACGCTATCCGGGGTAAAAAAGACCGGCATCCCGGCGGCTGTAAAAGCTGAAGCCATTTCCCGGCTGAATTTTCCTCCCGGAGAACAGATAAGAACCGGCTTTCCGCAGCTGTCTGCAAAGTCCCGGATCTTTTCCGCAACGTCCGGGGTAAGAAGGGGCGGGCCCCAGAGCAGGCTGACGATTGCAAGATCATAGCCTTCTCCGAAAGCCTCCTGAAGGGCAGCAATATAATGCTCATTTCTTACACTGCCTGTCAGGTCTACAGGATTTTTTACGGAAGCAAAAGCCGGAAGTTTCTTTTTGAGCTTTTCTACGGTCCGGCTGGCTATTTCCGGAGCCCTGAGCCCTGCTTCTTCACAGGCATCGGCGATGGAAATTCCTATTCCGCCTCCGTCAGTTATAATGAGAATTCTCTTTCCTTGAGCCAGCGGATACCTGTTCAGGACTTTGCAGGCATCTTTTAATTCTTCATAACTTGCAACTTCTATTACACCTGCTTTCCTGAAAGCGGCTTCATAAGCTTCATATCTCCCGCTGACAGCCCCCGTATGTGAACTGGCCGCTCTTGCACCTGGTTCCCGCTTTCCGACTTTGAGAGCTATGACAGGCTTTTTTTGTACACATCCGGAAGCAGCGGCAATGAACCGGCGTCCGTTTCCCACAGACTCTATGTAAAGGGCGACGGCTTTTGTTGCGTCGTCACCTGCCAGGAACTCAAGGCAGTCGCTCTCGTCCACATCCACTTTATTTCCGTAGCTTACTACCCTTGCAACCCCTGCCCCCTCGTTAGCCAGTTCGTCCATAATCATAGCGGCAAAGGACCCGCTCTGGGTAAGTACCGAAACCCCGTTTCTGGCAGGCCTTTCGACCTTACCGCTGGTTATAAAAAAGGTGTCCACTTTTGTAATCGTATCGTAGATCCCAAGGCAGTTAGGGCCCATAGCCCTTATCCCTTTCTCGTTTAAAATTTCTTTCAGACGGATTTCCAGTTCCTTTCCTTCGGGTCCGATTTCCCGAAATCCGGAACTGATAATTATCGCTCCTTTTACGTTCTCCACAGAGCCGTTGAGGATTTCAAGAACAGCAGGTGCTGGCACTGCAAAAACTGCTATATCGACTCTGTTCTTTATTTCATCCAGGCCTGGATAACATTTAAGCCCCCTGATCTCCTGGTAGCCCGGATTTACGGGATATATCTTTCCCTGAAACCCCATTCTCAAAAGGCTGTCCAGGATAGTGTAAGAAAGTTTTTCGGGATTTGGCGATGCTCCTATCAGAGCTATGCTTTCAGGCTTGAAGAAAAAACCAATATGTCCTTCAGTGATCATTTATGCCCATCCGAGTAATCTGCAGATCATATCCAGATTACAGTTCTGAGCTTAAATATCTACACTTAATAAATTTCGGCTTCATAATCCTCGGAAATAGAGAAAGTATGGAAGGTGCCAGAAGATAGGGAATAACTCATTACAGGATTACCCGCCTTGAGCCGGAAGAGACTCAAAGCACGGAAATTCCCTTTACTCTGCCTTTTATTTCTTGAATAAACCGAATTTTTCCTCCGCAGGTGCGCTCAGCGGTCACAGTACATACAAACTGCCCTTTCACATTCCTCGTTCTCGAATTTCCATTTTAATCCCCAGCGTTTGATCGCCTGTATTATTTTCACGAAATCCATCCCGCTCTCGGTCAGGTAATATTCGGATTTCGGGGGGTTTGTCGAGTCATCAACCTTCTTTCCAATCAAACCTTCCGTTTCCAGCTCTGTCAGCCTCTCTGAGAGGATTTTCGGAGTTATGTAGCCGAGTTTTCTTTTGAGTTCGTTAAATCGTTTTTCCTTCTTTTCCCCTTTGTGCAGTTCCAGAAGGATATGGATTGTCCATCTTTTACCAATGATATTCATGGTCTTGTAGACTGTGCAGTCTTTCATAGTATAAACATAGAAACTGTCTAATATATAAATTAGTATCTCTTATATACTGGTATCAAAAGGATACTATTATAAATTTTATTTTATAAAATCTGTATGAAGTATACTGGAAAAGTCCAGCGAGTTTGGAGAGATCAGCTATGAAAGACAACTTACCGGAAAAAGGTGCAATCGTTCAGAGAGACCGTGAAACCTATGCAATAGCTCCTCACCTCCCCGGAGGAATTGTGGACCCGAAAACCCTCATGAAGATCGCTGAAGTTGCGGAAAAGTACGGGGCTGCTGCCCTCAAGATGACTTCTGCCCAGAGAATTGCAATCGTGGGCCTGAAAGAGGAAGACCTTGATAATGTGTGGGCTGAGCTTGACATTAAGCCCGGCGCAGCTATAGGGCTTTGCGTAAGAAGCGTAAAGTTCTGTCCGGGAACGACCTTCTGCAAGCAGGGAAAACAGGATGCAGTAAGTCTGGGTCTCAAACTGGATGAGAAGTACCACGGGATGCCCATGCCTTCCAAATTAAAAATGGCGGTTTCCGGCTGTCCTAATTCCTGCGCTGAACCTGCTATCAAAGATATAGGGGTAATGGGCACTGCCAGAGGGTATACCTTAATGGTCGGAGGTTCTGCGGCGGCGACTCCAAGACTTGCCGAGGTTGTCGCAAAAGAGTTATCCGAAGAAGAAGTGCTTGAGGCAATCGATAGAATCATTAATTTCTATAAAAATTCCGGCACGAAAAAGAGACTTGGAAGATTCATTGAAGATATGGGACTTGAGAGCTTCAAAACCCGGGTAGACCTGTAAAACCGGGTAAACCTGGACTCGTACATACAGTTCTTAAATCGTTTCATACAGTGTTTAGAAAGCCTGGGCTGCTGCCTTTAAAAAGTTCATTCTGTGAGTGCCCCTAACCCCTGATTTTACCCGGGGTCTCAGGGGTTAAAATTTATACCGGTTAGCAGTCAGTTCCTGAAGTAATGGAAAAGTTTGTACTGATCAGGCATATATGGGACGAATGTCAGAATGGAATGTACAGGGAGAAAGAACAATCGAAAAGTAATGAAGGAATCAAGGTTAGCCTGGAAATTTCTGATACAGGCTATCCCGGCTCAGTGCCGGAAGATAAACAAATTATGGTCAAAGGGGAAAATAAATGAAAGTTATTGAGATGAAATCCTCACCTGAAAAGCCGAACCCTCACAATGTGAGCGTCCGGACGCTCTACGATACCGAACATGCCCAGGCAGTACACATAGAACTCAAATCCGGGGAAGCTTTAAAGAAACATATCACTCCTGTAGACGTATTTTTTTACGTGCTTGAAGGAAAGGGGGTTGTTGAGATCGGGGATGAGACGCAGGAAGTCAGCCGGGATATGTTGATAGAAAGTCCTGCAAAAATTCCTCACCGCCTTTTGAATCCCAGAGATGGGATTTTCAGGGTGCTCGTTGTTAAAGCTCCAAGGCAAACCGAGTCTACACGCCTGCTGTAAGAGCCGATAGGGTTGTACAAACGTGACTGGAAAAACAAAGCCTGAAAAGATAGCCGTTGTTCGCTGTGACCTGGTCTCGGAGACCTGCCCTGGCGTGGGCTGCTTCAAAGCCTTCAACGAAAGAAAATCCAGCTTTGAGGGGTATGGGATGGATACGCAGATGATTGCATTCTTCACGTGTGGGGGTTGCTCGGGAAGGAGAGTCTACCGGCTGGTTAAAGCCCTGAAAAAGCATGGGCTGGATGCTGTGCATCTCAGTTCCTGCATGCTTCTGGAAGACAGCTACCCGAAATGCCCCAATCTGGATAGTATCCGAAAGACAATCAGGGACGCGGGCATAGAGATTGTAGAAGGCACTCACCACTGAAAATTAATTTTAACCTGTTAATCGCTTAAATAAGTTCACACAAGCATTTTCAGCAATACGTACCCGCTTATCAGGGCACCAGGCACGGGGAGTAAAGATAGAAGCGCTATTCTGTGCCCTGGCTCTCTCGTAATTGAAAATGGTTGCGAGATAGAGACCGGGTTTTCACCTGTGAAGCTTTTCGCAGATATAGCTTTTAAAGAATATATCTGCGAGAATAAATTTTAATGAAATGAATAGAATTTTGATGAAAATTTATGATATTAAAAACGAATTTACACATATAATTCGAAAATATGCCAGGTCGATAAAATGAGCCATGATGTAACTCGGGACCGGAAAATCGAAGAGGATGAGAACTACGAGGGCGCAGACCTCGAACTCAGGGACATTCCCCTTCCAAACACGGGCAATATCCTGTATTCAATTCTAAATTCTTTAAACCACAATATTGCAAATTTTTATGCTTATACGAAATTCAGGGACTATCTTTCTGAAAACACTCTGGATGCGGAACTGCTCCAGAGAAGCATGAGTATTCACAGGGATTTCTCAGCCCTGCTCCTGCATACCAAAGAAGAAATGGTACTTATTTACCCGGAGCTTCTGGAAAGAGCTGAAAAACTGCTGTCTAGAGGAGAAACAGGTATAGACTTTATAGGTTATACTCGTAAGATGTGCAAACTAATAAACGATTACAAGAAAATGCTATACAGGGAAGGCTACTTGCCGGATCTTAGGATTAAACTGTCATTGAGCGACATCTGAGTTTGGGATTTCGCCATACAATATAAACAAAATATTTTTACACAAAAATCCTGAAGGGGGTCAGTTTAATGGTAAAACGAATGATAGTAAAAATTGACGAGAAAAAATGTACGGGCTGCGGAAAATGTGTCGCACCCTGTGCCGAAGGTGCTATTAAAATCATTAATGGAAAAGCAAAGGTCGTATCCGAAGAACTCTGTGACGGCATGGGCTTCTGTCTCGGGGTCTGTCCTGAAGGCGCCCTCTCGGTCGAAGAAAGATATACCGTCGAGTTTAACCGTGAAAAAGCAGAAGCCCAGCCCAGACAAAAGGACATCTCTATCCAGTGCTTCTCCTGCGGGGCCGGCGAAGATACCAGCTACCTTCTCCCCCTCAGGCACAACATGCAAAGCCTGTGGGTATGTACCCGCTGCCTTCCCAAACTAATTCACGGTTAATTCATTCAATTTCCGGACCAAAACTATTGTTCCGCG
This sequence comes from Methanosarcina sp. MSH10X1, assembly GCF_004099695.1. Taxonomy (GTDB): domain Archaea; phylum Halobacteriota; class Methanosarcinia; order Methanosarcinales; family Methanosarcinaceae; genus Methanosarcina. Next base: position 34,215 of record NZ_SCHL01000003.1, read on the forward strand.
ACCGTTGCGCCTCGACCGTTGCGCCGGTCGATCACGCCCCGGTTACACCGGTTTCGATAAAGCATGCGTTTTTGATAAAACTTTTTTCCAAAAAGTTTTCGCTCAAGCCTTTTTTGAAAAGGCTTGCGGTCAAGCTATTTTTTGAAAAGGCTTGCATTGAAGAGGAGGATTCCTGTCAGGTCAGGTTAAAGCCAGACTGGTTATCTGCATCAGGGCAGCCACGATATGCCATTCAGACTGGTTATCTGCATCAGGGCAGCCATGCTACTGCCATTATATGTCGTGTTTTCGATATATCCGGAGATGATGCTAAATTCCTGTACCTGAGCCAGTATTAACTCAGAATAGTCAGGCTTGTACCTGATAGTGACATCAACGGGCGCCATGAAGCCAATCCGATGAAGGCCGGATAAAGTCATTCAATTCCTCGTTTTGCACCCTGGGTCTTGAAAATATTACGTGGTATTAGCATATAATATTATACAGACAGGAATTGTGACTTGAGATTTGGGATAAATTCTATCAGGATGTTAACTGCCCAGCATGATAATGTGTAATTCAAATATTGAGAGGAATAAAAAGGTATATTCAAACCGCTAGCCGGATACAAAAAGTACGATTCAAACACAGGAGAATCAGGCTCGGGAAGCAATATTGCCCTATTAGCTCAACCCTCCTTTAAAACTATTGTTACTGTTAGTAGAATTTTCAGGATATTATCAAAAAGGGCGAAAGTGAATTAAACCAAAATGTTCAATACCTGCTGGAAAATATTGATTTGAATTGAACCTGCTTGGTAGAAATCAATATTAAGAATTTTGAAAAAACATTTTTCAAAAAACTATTGTACAGGTAATTTAATACCCCTAAAAGGAGGTATAAAAGTTGAAAAAATATTTGCCCACACTATTGATGTCGATCTTTATTCTTGGGGCTATATTATCCAGCGCGGTTGCAGGTGCGACCGATAATAGCCCAATAGCGAGTGATACGGCATCAAAGATATTAAAAACCAATGAATCCACCAATCAATCCGTAAATAAATCTGCCAATCAATCCGTAAATAAGTCCATCAATAATTCAGTATCCGTGAACGAGACGTGCCTTACCAATGTAAGCAATACTACAGCAGAACCCATCGCAACCGTTCCCGTAGCTGAACAGAAGTTCAGGGTTGGCCCTACAGTCGTTTTGAGGCCGGTTAATGATGTTATAACCGAAAACGAAGATGGTCTTGTTGAACTTTATATTGATAACCCATCCCTCAATGAAGTAACTCTGAACGTAGACGCAAGGATCAGCGTACCCGCTGGAATTCACGTTTACGGACAGGGCTTTGCTCAGACTGGTGCCGCAGGTACGGTCTATGGAGTATTTTCCGTGCCCCCGGGAAGCGCCCGGACAATCTACATTAACATTAAAGGAGAGAAAGTAGGCAGCTCTACAGTACACTTCAGCGGTCTGTACTGGCCTGGAGATAATAAGGATGATTACAACCCGATTTCGCTCAGCCATCCCTTTGTAGTTGAGCAGGCATCCAGAAATCCCGGAGAAGCTCCAAACCTTGAGGAAACCGGCCCCGAAAACCCCGGCTCTGAGGATAACGGAGGAGTAAAAGCCGAAGGAGAAGGCTCGTTTAGTGCGCCAGGGTTCGGATTACTGATCGCTGCTATAGGCCTGTTAGGAGTTTATGCTGCTAAGAGGAAATAATTCAGGTTAAAAGAGAGTTTTAAACGCAATTTCAGGAAAAAATAAATACATTTTTCCTGCTTTTTATTATTTCAAAAAGTTACAGAAAGTCATCCCCAATCTGGGAAAACCTTTCACTTAAAGTTGACCGGATGTTTACAGATGGCAGCCCAAAAAAGGTGGTAGAATGTCTGAGAGGGCTATTTTAAAAACTCTAATAATTTGTCTCTTAATCGGTTGTTTCCTTGTAAGCAACATTTCGTGTGTATATGCGTCAGAAGCTTCGGCAGATTCTTACGAGAACAAAACGAAGCTCTCAAAAGAAGAAATGCAGTCTCCAGAGGAGGAAGCACAGAATTCCGGAGAGGAGTTACAACCCTCAGAAGATACAGACACACAAACCTTAGAAAACGATGAGACCGAAGACACAGGCGTACAGCCTTTCGAAGGCGAAGATACACAAACCTCTGAAGATGCGGGAGTAGAACCTGCTAAAGAAACCGAAGTAAGTTCCCCGGAAAATCCTGAAGTGGAACCCTCTGAAGAAAACGGAGCAAATCTCCCGGAAAATGCTGAAGTGGAATCCGCTGAAGAAAGCGGAATAAATTCAGAGAATAATGAAACTGTGGCTTCAGAGAACACGGAAACCCATTCTTCGTGGGATGCGGAAATGCCTGAAGAGACAGGAACGCAAACATCAGGAGAAGCACAGGTCTCAGAGGATACCGAAAGCGAATCTTCATATCATAGAGGAAACTCATACCACATAGAACGCTCAGAGTATACTAAGATCGAGAACAATTACGTACAGTCTGAACCTGCGCAGGAAGCAGTCCCAGAAAACTCAGGATCAAACGAAAATTCAAAGCCTGTACCAACCTCTGCGAGTGTCAGTCTCCACGGTGAAAAGACCCGGGTTGTTTCCGGAGAAGATATTCTGCTTAGGCTTTCAGCCGTTAATCTTATCACAAAACCTGCCATGCATGTTCAGGTCATTATTATCCCTCCTTCAGGAATGAGTGTTTCTTCCTCGGAGTTTGTCCAGTCGGGCGCAGGCCAGTATACGACAACATATGAGCTGGATCCCGGACAGGGCAGAGATATTGAAGTAAGGATTGAAACCAACCAGCCTGGAGACTTTAATGTCAAAGGCAGAGTAGTCTATTATTTCGGCGACGATATTGGGAATGCAGAGGATAATACGCTCGACCTCCCCATACAGGTGGAAGCAAAACCCCTCACTGTGGAAGAAAGCCTGCCAGGATTCACACTGGCGAGCCTGGCATTCATATTCATTGCCGTATTTATCTTAAAAAGACGTTAAAACAATAAATCGCTGAAGATAATAAACACGCTGGATATACAAAGTAATTAAATTGCGTTAAAAATTACATAAGCTATCTTTCAGAATATGAGATCAATGTGCCTGAAAAAAGCACATTTGCCTCAGATTCCGTAAAAAGCGGAAAGTCTGTAAATTTAATCCGTCCTGCAAGAAAAGGTTGTTAAAGTTATTTTTAGAAGGCAGGCTTTGTTATTGTGAGAGCATAAAATTGAAAGTTGCCTGTAGAACAGGCAACTGCATGAATTCTAAATCAGATAAGGTCTTTAAGATGGACTGTGGATTCATGGATCAGGTAATCGGCTTGAGCAGAATCCAGCCTGCCCTCAGCTTTCGTTTCATTAACGAAATCATTAAAAGTGCCAATTTTCTCTATAGCTTTAGCATCGTTTCCTTTTTCAAGATAACAGAGTATGTTGCTGATTTTCGCATTGAGAGCGGTTTTGACTGGTTTATCTACACAGTCAAGCTCATCAACGAAACTGCTTTCAACCGGATATCCTGCATCTATCCAGGCTTTGATCCCGTCCTCCATATTATTAACGTTCTTGTAGCCAGCATTTACCAGAATTTTGCTTGCGTTGACACTTCGGGTTCCGGTCTTGCAATAGACAAGTATCTTTGCATTACATTTGGGTAATAACTGATCATTCGTTCGATTTGCCAGCAGTTCCTCATACGGCAAAACTGGCTCTCCGGGTGGGTTCTTAAGGCTCGCTACCGGTATCAATACCGCTCCTTTGATATGCGCTGCATGGAATTCATCAGGGGTACGTACATCAAGAATGAAGACACTATCCTCTTCGATCATTTTCTTAGTATCATTAACACCGACATTCGTGTACGTAATATCCTTGGCTGCTGCAACACCTGGTGCGATTATGAGAAAAGCAAAGAGAATTGCAGCAAGATATGGTAAATACTGCTTATTCAATCAAATCCCTCCATTTTATCCAGTTATATACACCTGAATTTTGAGTTTTTTGGATAATTACTCAAAGCGGACTGACGCCCAGACCTGAGTAGTTATCCAGAGCGGGCTATTTATTCAAACAGACTAACTATTATTAAAGTCCATAGTCGGAAGTAGTATCCATAAGTATAGATTATTTACTTTATTTGCCGATACCATACAGATATGTACGTATCAACTATCATTATTGTACAATTGATTGGTACAAAAAAGCAAGAACCCAAAATCCGGATATTAATAAAATAGGATGTGTTAGCTTAAAACATATATATTGTTATGAATAATTGTTTCATATAACAGATTTAGTTTATGGATCGCCTGAGATGTCTTTATTTTATCTGAACAACTCCGGTTATATAGTATATTCAGAGATCTTATCTAATTGATGGGAAATCTTTAGATAGTATACCAACTTGCATCATCTTTTTTAATTTTAAGACCAGATTAATTCTTTTCCTTACTGATTGATTTTATACTTCAACGAAGTAAGAAGTAGAATATATTTTCCTTATTGATTGATTTTACACTTCAACGAAATAAGAAGTAGAACATTACAGGAACAATGAGATTCATAAAAAGAAAGAACAATCATGATAGAAAAAAGGAAAAAAGAAAGAGGAAAAGAGAAAAAAGAAAGAGGAAAAGAGAAAAAAGAAAGAGGAAAAGAGAAAAAAGAAAGAGGAAAAGAGAAAAAAGAAAGAAGAAAAGGGAAAAAGCGGACTTTTCTCACAAGAATAAATTGAAAACCATAACTACCACAAACCTATGGTTTTCAATTAATGCTCAAATACCTCATTGTCAGCCTTTGTCCTTAGTTCAGGGCTAAAGACCGGATTAAGACCGAAGCGTACCTTTCCGTTTTTACATCTCAAACCTTGTCATAACTCCATGCAGTTCGTCAGTAGGGAGCCTGTAAAACTGAACAAACGAGGGTGACAACTTCTTAATTACGGAAAAGATTCTCCAGACTATATTACTGGTAAATATATCTTCTACTCCGTAGAAAATTGTTTTTTCATAAATGCCCTGGTCTTTCAGAATCTGTTCGACGTCAACGATTTCCATATATCCTGCTCTTATTTCAAAAACTTTTAATCCTTTTGCCGGTTCTGCCGTAAACGAGCTTTCTACTCCAAAAGGACTGTCAGACTTAATAATTGAAATAAAAATATTATTTTCGTAAATAATGTTATTTTTAAACATTACATGGGAAATATATTGAGGAACTCTGGTTATATCCCGTGTAAAGAAAAGTGCAGTCCCTTTAATTTTGTTTTGAGTGACATATAGACGATTATATTTCTCAAGAAAATCCTCAGCCTTCATGAGCTTCATCAGTGAATAGAGTCTCTTCTGTCCTGATGTGTATATAATTATGAGGGAGAAGATAAAGAGTGCTATAATAATGGACCAGTAGCCTCCATGTGGGATTTTGTAGCTGTTTGAGAGAAGGAACACTATGTCGATAAATGTTATAAATAGCGAAATCGCGGCTTTGGTCATATGCTTTCTGTAATAAAATATCGAGGTCATCAGTATACCTGTTATCGACATAGTTCCCGTAACTGCCAGTCCATATGCAGCCGCAAGGTTGCTCGATTCTTTAAACAAAAGCATCATAAATAATACAGCGATTAAAAGCATCCAGTTTACTGCACTTATATATATCTGTGACTTAAGTACCCCGGAGGTATAATCAATTTTTAGCATTGGCATTACCCGGGTAGTTATTCCCTGATATACTATGGAGAACATGCCGCTTATCATAGCCTGAGAAGCGATAATTGTAGCTATAATGCTCAGGATAAGGAATGGGATATATATCAGGTGTGCCTGCTGATTTACCATCTCGAATAACACATTTCTGGAATCCGGATTCCGGATAAGAAATGCACCCTGCCCGAGATAATTCAATAACAGTGCTATGAACACGAATCTCCAGGCTTTCAAAATAGGCTCTCTCCCCAGGTGACCCATATCGGCATATAATGCCTCACCCCCTGTAGCACACAGGATTACTTCCGATAACACAAAAAATCCCGTAATCCCGTTATCCAGGAGAAAACTGATAGCATAATAAGGATTAATGGCTTTAAGCACAGCCGGGGTATAAAAAATCGAAGCAATGCCTGAAAATGCAATAACTGCAAACCATAAAACCATTATAGGCCCAAAGACCCATGTAATCTTTTCTATTCCTTTACTCTGAATTGAAAAAAGTGCTATTGCAATTGCGCCGGCAATAAGCACAATAACGCCCTGTCCTATATCTTCAAACTCGGGAATAATCCGCAGTCCTTCGACCGCGCTCAATATACTTATGGCAGGTGTAATCACTCCGTCTCCCATAAGAAAAGATGTCCCTATATACGCTAACAAAGTGACAAAAGCCACACTTCTACCCGATTTAAGAAGCGGGAGAAGCAGTTCTTTTAAGACGATCGTTCCTCCCTCACCTTTTTTACCCAGGCTCATGGCAAGCCAGGCATATTCCATGGTCACAAGTATGATAAGTGTCCAGATAATTAAGGACAAAACCCCTATTACGTGGGCTTCTGTAGGTCTTGTTAGGAGGAAAATAACTGTCAGGGTATATATAGGACTTGTCCCGATATCTCCAAAAACAAGCCCCATAGAGTTGATTACTCCCCTGAAATTATGGTTACCAGACATATTATATTCTCTGTGTTTTGTGATTCATTTGGATAAATCTGTTTTTAACAAAAGATCATAAACGTGTAAACATGAGGCTATAAGTTGCAATTTTCACGTTTAAAAAGAGTAGAAAAACAAAGAAGATTTATATAACTTTTGACTCGTTATGAAATTATTATTTTTTTACTTAGATTATAAATATTAATTTGAATTTCTGCAAACTTTATTACTTAATCCGATAGAATAAATATTGCGTATGATAGAATAAATATTGCGTATGATAGAATAAATATTGCGTATGATAGAATAAATATTGTGTATGATAGAATAAATATTGCGTATATTTCATTATGCTGGAGATTATTATTCTGTATGTTAAGTCGATTTCCAATCAACTAATTCTGTTTTTTTATTTATCCGTATCCTAAACCGTACGGATAAATATGTATTTACCCGTAGATATTTCCTTCACTGTATTCAATCCGGGTAAAAAGTGAAAAAATCCGGTAAGTGAGGAAATAGTAAGGAAATATTAAAGACAGAAGAAACCAGAAAAGAACAGACAAAGGGACTGAAGTTTAGAGATAGCGGGAAAAACGGCGGGAAAAAATGAGCAGGAAGCCATTAACCGGAAGCCAAGGAACGGAAGAATACTCAGGGGAAATCAGGGGCGAAAAAGAAGGAATCCTTCAGAAAACAACAGAAGGAGTGAATATTCTCCTCGGAGATCCCAGGAAAGCCGTTGTCAAACTCTCAGTTCCCATCATAGTCGCCATGTCAGTACAGACCATATACAGCCTTACCGATACCTTCTGGGTTGCAGGGCTTGGAGCTGATGCGCTGGCTGCTGTCGGATTTGCGTTTCCCTTTTTTCTGATCCAGATGGCGCTTACAAGCGGGCTGGGAGTTGGCGGGGGATCTGCGATTTCCAGGCGGATCGGAGCCCGAGATAAGGCAGGCGTGGACAACGTTGCCCTGCATACCTTAGTGATAATGCTTACCCTGACAGTTGCACTTACCGCGCTCGGACTTGCTTTCGTGGAAGATCTTTTTATGTATAGTGGCGCCGGAGAAACGACAGAACTCGGAGTGGAGTATGCCAGGGTGTTTTTTGCAGGGAGTTTTGTATTCTTCTTTACGAATGTGGCAAATTCTATCCTGAGAAGTGAAGGGGATTCAAAAAGAGCTATGCAGTCAATGATTCTTGGCTCAGGCTTAAATGTGATACTCGATCCGATTTTTATATATACCCTGGGGTTCGGGATTTCAGGAGCCGCCCTGGCAACAGTCGTCGCTTACGCCAGTTCCGGATTGCTGATGTTCTACTGGTTCTTCATCAAAAAAGATACTTATGTAGCTTTCAGGTTCAGTTCCTTCAAATTCGACAGGGCGATAGTAAAGGATATTTTCAGGGTAGGAATACCCTCCTCGGTTGAGCAATTCGCCCTGGCGCTGACCGCACTTATAATGAATGTTATAATTGCTACTGTTAACAGTACGGACGGAGTTGCGGTCTATGCCACAGCCTGGAGAGTAACAGGCATAGCCGTTACACCCCTGATAGGAATTTCAATATCCATGGTCTCAATTGGCGGAGCTGCTTTCGGGGAAAAGAACTTTAAAAAAGCCCGAAATGCCTTTCTTTATGCAGTTAAAATCGGTTTTCTGGTAGAAGCCGCAATTGCGGCTCTTGTGTTCATTTTTGCTCCGGAAATCGCCGCAATCTTTACACAGACTGAGGATGCCGCCCGAATCGCACCTGAGCTGACAAAACTTCTTAAAATAATGACAGTATTCTATCCCGCAGTTGCCTTCGGGATGCTCTCCGCTTCTTTCTTCCAGGGCGCAGGAAAAGGCACAAGCGCTCTTATAGCTACGCTTTTGCGAAGCCTTGTTATGACCCCCCTCTTTGCCTCACTTTTTGCATTCGGATTCGGCTGGGGACTTCCCGGCGTCTGGTGGGGGCTTGTTGCGGGTACTGTGATTGGTTCAATGTTTACTTTTGCATGGGCACAGACCTACCTGAACTGTCTGATGAGAGCGGATAAGAATTAAAGAATCACTGATTTTATTGAAAGTACCGAACCCGAATCATAAAATATAAATAGAATTTAGATATCTAGTAAGAAATCAAACAATTAGATAATTGAATAATAAGATACTGAACAATACTATTCTGAAGATGAAATTGAAACAACTATGCTCAGGACTCTTCATGTGAGTTCTGGATTTAAAGATTCATTAGAATTCCTTTCAATTCATCATCTTAATCCAGACTGGAAAAAACCCTGACTGTGATACTAATGAAGGAAGAAAGCATAACCGAAACAGTAAAACTTCAGTTTGAAATGGTTCATCTGTTTCATAAAAACTTTGCCAGAATTTTTCACCAAACCGGAAATAGCCCGCATAACCTGAATAAAAACCAGAATCGAGCAATTATGATCATCGGGGCAATAGATAATATTATGCCTACAACCCTGGGAAAGTGCCTTGATCTTCAGAAGGGAAGCCTCACAAGCATGATCGATGCCCTGGAAAGAGAGGGGCTTGTCTGCAGGAAAGGAGACCCCGAGGACCGGAGAAAAACGCTTATTTCTCTCACGGAAGAGGGGAAAGCTTACAGGGAATGGTTCATGAGAGAACTTGGAAAAAGTGTTTCCGAGATTCTCAGAAGGCTTGGTGAGGATGATATTCTTGCATATCAGGAAAGCCTGAGAACAATGCTTGCACTACTGAAGAAGCTTGATGAAACCGCCTGAGTAAAAAATCGTGCCGGAGGCCTGCAATGCATACCAAACTCATAGGCAAACTCAAGAAACTGGGGTTTACGGAAAATGAGGCAAAAATCTACGTCGGACTCCTTAGCTTGAATGAAGCTACTGCCCGGGAAATACATGAATTTACCCATGTGCCCAGGCCAAAAATTTATTCTGTGCTGGAAAGGATGGCAAAAAAAGGGTATGTGGAAGTCAAAAAAGGAACTCCAGCCTGTTTTAGAAGCATAGACCCTGAAAGGCTGACCGAAAGGCTCAAAGCTGAATTCCTTTTTTCCCTGAATGAGACCTTAAAAGAACTTAATTCCACAGGCAATCAAAAGACAAACGCTATGAAACTGGAGTCTGCACCTTAAAGCGTATAAATCTTAGCTTTTGGGAGTGTTTTCCTGGAAGGCATAAATCCAGGAAATAAAATTCTGCTCTCGGTTAAAAATGAAAACCGGGTCTCATTCAGAATTTTTATCTTATTTTAAACTTATTTATAAAACTTGGTTGTATAAAGCCACCCAGCCTGAAGAGATTGCCAGATAAACTGCATTAATAAACGAACTTTTTTTCCAATCAAAAAGCATTAAACGCCTTTGCTTTTAATTTGTTGTCTACAAACCGAGTCTTTGGAAAGCCAATAGGATAGGGTATGCTTCGGGATATCCGCTCAATTTAAAGAAATAGCAGTATTCTCAAACAGGATTTCCATAGCATAGAATTCCATCCCGTTTCTGTTCTCCGGCGCCAGGAAAGTTGATTTTAAAATGGAAGGTTCAGCTCCATCCCCACCTGGAAGAACACTGCTCTTGACCCTCTGCGCTGCCGGGAATAACTGTATTTCAGAACAAAACGCTGCCATCGATATTATAAGAAAGCCAGATTCATGAATTCGAATCCAGACTCTTGATGAGGAAGATTTTAAATAAATAATGTGAGATGGTCATAAGCGCAAAGCCAATATATTCAATTTTGCATACGTAGCTGGGCTCTATAAAGTACCAGCACTCAAAACCAGATACGCTTTTAAAAATGCAACTGGCTCAATATATTATTTTAATTATGATAAAGTGTGGACAGTGTAACTAGATAGTAAAAACATGGATATTGAGTGGAAATGAAGACAAAAAGACAAAAACTGATAGCCATACTTCTCGTAGCTAGCCTGATAGCATTCATACCCCTTGTATCAGCAGCTCCTTCAGGAACATCAGAAACCACAGTAGTAGAAGCCGCAAAAAGCTGGCTTGGGGTCAAATCCGTACATGGCGGCAGCAACAGATCGGGCATTGACTGCTCTCACCTGGTATTTGAAATTTACAAACAGGCCGGAGCCAGCGACATAGTGTTCCAAACTGTACCCAATATGAAAAAGAATTCGAATTATGTTAATACAACTTCTCCTACCCCGGGAGATATAATCTTCTGGAAAAAAGACATCACAAAAAACAACAGAACCTACTGGCTTGTAAGCCATGTGGGAATATACATCGGAAATGAACAGTTCATAGACACGTCTTTTGATACGAAAACAGTTGCCATAGAAAGTGTTAGCGGTGTGTATAAGGACGGAATGCCGTATTATGCAAAGTGGATCACTGACGGAGATAAAACGAGTACAAAGGAAGAACCTGTAATTGCCAATAATAGCGGTCCAAATGCCAATAATAGCGGTCCAAAGCTGCCAGTCGCTGCATTCTCTGTATCCCCTACCTCTGGAAAAGCACCACTGGAAGTAGCATTTACCGACAGCAGTACAGGTGCAACTTCCTGGGCCTGGGACTTTGGAGATGGAAGTGCTTCAACCGAACAGAATCCAGCGCACAATTATCTTTCAGAAGGAAACTATATCGTTGTCCTGACCGCAAACAATGAAAGTGGCTCGAGCTCAAAAACTTTAAATATAGTTGTACAGGCAGAGCGGAGTCAAGAAGGTGTGCAGGCAGAACCTGTGCGGGGAACACAGAGCCAGGAAAAAATTGTTCTTTTAGCAGACTTTAATGCAGATCCTGCCTTCGGCTATGCTCCCCTTTCGGTTCAGTTTACGGACCTATCCCGAAACGCAACAGCCTGGAACTGGGATTTCGGAGACGGAGAAAGTTCAACCGACCGAAATCCAGCGCATACCTATTACTCAGCAGGAAACTATAATGTCAACCTGATGGTGAGCAATGGAACCGAAATTGCCTCAAAAATTAGTACAATAAATGTGATGGAGGAAAGCGGTTCCAGCGACAGTAGCAGTGGAAGCAGCAGCAGTGGCGATAGCAGCAGTGGCGGCGGCAGACATCACAGTTCTGGCGGTGGAGGCGGCAGTGGCGGATCTCCCGAGCCTGCGAAGAACGTCCGGGTAAAAGAGATCTCACAGATCTTTATTCCCAATGGAAAGGATGTAAGTTTTAATTTTATAAAGAACGAAACCTGTATTGAATCAATAACTTTCCGATCAACAAAAACCGCCGGAAAAACCACTACAATAGTAGAGGAACTGAAAAATAAATCAAGCCTGATTCCCGGGCTTCCTGAAGGTATAGTCTACAGGTCATTCAATATCTGGCTCGGAAATGGCGGTTATGGCAACTCAAAAAGCATTGAAAATGCATCTGTAAATTTTAAAGTCAATACCTCATGGGTACATGAGAATAATATAAACAGGTCATCTGTTGTGTTGAATAAGTATGATGACAGGAAAGAAGAATGGGTGAAGCTGCCAGTGAAACTTACAGGTGAAGATTATCAGTTTTTGCATTTTACAGCAAACGTGCCCGGTTATTCTTCCTTCGCAATAACCTGTGCAGAAGATGAACGCAATACAATGGCTGCAGAGCCTGCTAAAACCGCTACTAACGGTACTGCAGGAAGTAATGCAAGCACGGTTGAAAACAAAATTCCCGAAGAAAACAAAAACGCTCCGGGATTCAGTATAATTAGCGGGATTGTATGTTTAGTCTTTATCTTCTTGCATAGTAAAAAAAGATAAAGCAATATAAATTATAGTAGGGTGTGAGGGTTAATGATCTAATTCTGGCAGGCGGGCTAATCCGCCTTTTGTAACCGGAACGGAGAACTACCCTCAGGCTTACCGCCTCTATTATACCCGATCCCGGGGAACTTTCTTTAATCGAGACCCGATCTGGCAATACCCACTATCGTTACTGAACCCCTCCTTTTTGAGTTCACCCGGACCTGACTTTTTACTGGAATAAAGCTTTTCTTTCTTTTAAACTGCAAACAGCGGTTTTTAGTTCATTTAAACAACTATTTATTATGCACAGGTAAAAGAGCCTGCTTAACCATAACAGAATTGAGAGAAAACTCAGAATGAAACCTGAAAGTTTCAGAGGGAAAGATAGTGAAACTTAAAATTGAGACTTCCATGCGCGTTGAACTTATAGACATTACTTCAGAAATCCAGGAAGAAATAAGAAAGAGCGAAATATCTGAAGGCATATGCCTTATCAGCACGCAGCATACTACCGCGGGCATAATAATAAACGAGAATGAAAGAGGGCTAAAAGAAGATATCCTGAATCTTTTAAACAAGCTGGTGCCCGCAGGCGCGGGATACAGCCATGACCGCATAGATAACAATGCCGATTCCCACCTCAGGGCTGTACTGCTTGGAGCAAGCGAGGCGCTGCCTGTTTCGGGAGGAAAGCTTGAGCTTGGAACCTGGCAGAGAATTTTTTTTGCAGAAATGGACGGGCCAAGATTCAGGACCGTAAATATTACGCTTTTAAGGGCTTAATACAGCAAGGATCAAAAATAATGAAAGAATAGTGAGGGAAGTTCCTTACGAATTGCCTGGAGCTATTCGGGAATCTTCCGAGTTGTTAAAATCGTCCAGGCGCATCTGCTTCCTTCTGCAGTTTTCTCCAGGGATTTCCACCGGGTACTCACCTGTGAGGCAGCCAATGCACATGTCGTTCTTATCGCATTCCAGAGCCCGCATGAGCCCGTCAATACTCAGGTATCCGAGGGAATCTGCGTTAATCAGGCTTTCGACCTCTTTAATGGTCTTATAAGAAGCGATAAGTTCCTGCCTGGTAGCCATATCTATACCCAGGTAGCAGGGAGCAATAATTGCAGGACTTCCCACCCTTGCATGAACTTCTGACGCGCCTGACCTGCGGACCATATCTATAATCCGCCTGGAGGTTGTACCCCGGACAATACTGTCGTCAACCAGAACCACACGTTTGCCTTTAACGTTATCGTGGATGGCATTCATTTTGAGCCTTACTGCGGTTTCACGCAGTTCCTGGCCAGGCAGGATAAATGTTCGTCCGATATAACGGTTCTTCATCAGGCCTTCCAGATATTTGATGCCTGATTCCCTGGCATAGCCGATTGCCGACGTAATCCCGGAGTCCGGAACAGGAGAAACAATGTCTGCGTCAACCTGATGTTCTCTGGCGAGTTCACGCCCTATGTTTTCCCGTACCTTATAGACAAGCTTTCCGTCAATCACGGAATCGGGCCTTGCAAAGTAAATAAACTCAAACACGCAGTGTGCAGGATGGGGTTCGCATCCGACCTGGTGGCTCTCAAAGCCGTCACCCGTAAAGACCATTACCTCGCCTGGCCTCACATCCCTTATAAGGGTGCCATTGAGAGTATCAATGGCTACACTTTCAGAGAAAATTCCGTATCCACCATCGACTTCCCCGAAACAGAGAGGTTTGAATCCGAAAGGATCCCGCACGGCATATAGATTGCCGTCGATGTGGATTACCAGGGAGAAAGAGCCGACAAGCTTACGCATGACGTTCCTGATTGATTCTACAGGCCCGTGTCTTATCAGTTCTTTTACGAGAAGATGACCAATGACCTCGGTATCGGAATCGCTGATAAAAATGCGTCCTTCGCACTCCAGTTCGTCCTTAAGGGTCTTGGCATTAACCAGGTTTCCGTTATGGGCAATTGCTACTGTCCCGCCCTTGAAATTCAGGACAAAGGGCTGACAGTTTTCGATTTTTGATCCTCCGGTAGTTGAGTAGCGGACATGCCCTACTCCTATGTTACCGATCAGACGTCCCAGGGAATCCTTGTTATACACATCAGGAACAAGACCCATGCCTTTTATGGAATGAGGGGACGTACCGTCATAGACCATTATGCCAGTGGATTCCTGTCCTCTATGCTGGAGGGCATACAGGGCGTAATACAGCTTGAATGCAACAGAATTGGATTGGGGCCTGTCGCCTGGTAGAATTATGCCTGCAACGCCGCACTCTTCTTTCAATTTTGACCTCCGGTGCAGGTAAAAAATAGAAAAAGTGGAACAGACAGGGTCAATACTTGCACTTTGCCTGCCACTTGTAGGTTCTCATGCGAGATGTTTTTCCAAAGCCGCATGAAGTACACTGTTTTGTATGCACGTTTAAAGAAACACTGCCGCAGCGCCTGCATTTGGCGTGCGTGCGTTTCTGCCTTTTTCCCATTGATGCCGTACCTTTACTCATTCCTAAATCTCCTGATAAAAATTAATTTGTTAGAGCAATATTCGTAATCTGAAGCGGTTATGTTTTTCTGAATTCACTCTCTGCGGCCAGTCACAATAAGTCCTGTTACTCACCGAGGTTTAACGATAATAGATGAAGGGCTTGATATAGATTACGGAGATACGTATACTACATTATCACCGCGAATAACTACACTGCTGAACTTGCTTACGACTTCTCCGTCTCTCAGCTCTTCAGCATTGTCAAGCACGAGGTTCATGTGAATATCGTATCCTTTCAGCTCGCCTCTAAACTCGCGTGCGCCTTTCAATCTAACGATTACAGGTGTATCCAGTGCGTTGTTCAAAATATCCAGAGGTCGGTTTGCCATCCTTACAATCCCCTTAAAACATTATAAATCAAGTCATTATCTATATCAATATAAATAGTTAATCCAGATTTAAACTGATCGCCGCGCTTAAATTTGCTTATTTGCATCAAAGTCGCAAATACAATATATAAATGTATCGAAGCAATATATCATTTTTTAAGTTTTCATATAAAAAATATCCTTATCCGAACGAGATTTTCTTCAAAAATACTTAAATCAGAGAGAATTCTCCTCAAAAAAACCCCGAGGTAACAGAAAATTCTCTTCAAAACCCCTTCAGGGAGAAAACTAAAGCACTACGCAAAGATACTTACAATATTTTTTATAAACAATCTCATCAAAACTTTAAAAAATTTTCTTTGAGGGCACAATATTAAATTAGTTAAGCTCATTGCCAGAAAAAAGTTCATGAAAACGATCTGATAAAAGAGAGAAACATATGACAGAAAAACACCTAGCAGTAAAAACCCCGGTTGTTATGACTATTGCAGGCTCGGACTCAGGAGGAGGAGCCGGAATTGCTGCGGATTTGAAAACCTTTGCAGCCCTTGGAGTGCACGGAACCTGTGCCATTACATCGGTTACTGCCCAGAATACTACAGGTGTTCTGGAGACCTTCGACCTTGCTCCTGAAGCGGTCGCCAGCCAGATCGAGGCTGTCTGTTCCGATATGGAAGTCAGGTGGGCAAAGACCGGCATGCTTGCCTCATCGGAGATTATAAGAGAGGTTGCAAAAGAGGTCAGGAAGCATGGACTTTTCCTCGTAGTGGATCCTGTTATGGCTGCGGAGGCAGGAGGTGACCTGCTGCGAAAAGAAGCCCTCTCTGTCCTTACCGAAGAATTGCTGCCCTTCTGCAGGGTTACCACGCCCAATGCATCCGAAGCAGGCGCACTTGCCGGAATAGCGGTCAAAACCTCCGAAGATGCGGAAAGAGCAGCAAGGAAAATTGCGGATCTCGGGGTAGAGGCTGTTATTGTTACGGGAGGGCACCTGGATGCCACAGACCTGCTTTATGAAGCAGCTTCTGACACTTTTACCCGTGTTCGGGGCACTTTCGTTAAAGGGGGAACACATGGGTCGGGCTGCACTTATTCTGCGGCATTGACCGCCTTCTTAGCCACCGGAGAGAGTCTGGAAGGGGCTGCAAGGAAAGCAAAGGAATTCGTTAAGCAGGCGATCCTTAAGAGCCGTCCTGCGGGCAGGGGAGTAAGCCCTGTAAACCAGCTTGGAGTAATTCTGGAGAAAAAAGAGCGCTACCTGGTCTTAAGGGAATTAAAAGAGGCGGTTTCAATCCTTGAGGACAGCCCTGATTTTCCAGAACTCATTCCTGAAGTAGGCTGCAACTTAGCAATGGCTATTCCCGAAGCTGACAATTACCAGGATGTTGCGGCAGTCGAAGGTAGGATAGTTAGAAAACGAGGCCGGACAGTTCCGGTAGGTTGTGTAGATTTCGGAGCCAGCAGGCATGTAGCAGGGATTATTCTTTCTGCCCTTCGCTATAAGCCTGAAATAAAGGCGGCAATCAACGTGAGATACTCCGAAAAGGTTCTTGCAGCCAGCAGGGAAATGAAGCTTGGGATTTCTTTCTTTGACAGGGCTGAAGAACCGGAAAACACAGGTACTATGGACTGGGGCACAGCCGAAGCAATTAGAAAATATGGAGGCGTGCCAAAAATCATATATGATAAAAGCGGCTCCGGAAAAGAACCAATGATATACCTGCTCGGCGCAGGTGCGGTTGAAGTGGCAACGCTTGCTGTAGAGCTTGCTGAAAAGATACGGTAAGAATCAGGCTGGAAATCAGTTGCTTCAGACAAGTGAGCGGACATCCTGAAACTGAATGAAGCTCCCGGAGACGAATAAGGATATTTAAATCCTGTTCTGGTTCTGGCTGCTTTCCCTTTTTTCTATCCCTGGTTTTAACCACTTATTTCCTCTCCGGTTTTCTCCATCTAACTGTTTTCCGTTTTCCATTCCTATTTTTGATAAGCAGTTTTCCTGAGGTCATCCTGTTTTCTTGAAAGTACATAGATGGGATTCGAATGCCTGAAGTGTAAGATAAGTAACACTTATATACATCGAGGTGCGATTTTGTGCATAAACGAATGAAGGAGAAAACCTATGGAACAGACCAAGATAATCCTTGACGAGAACGAAATGCCCGGACAGTGGTATAATGTCCTTTCAGACTTATCTTCTCCTATCGAACCGCCTCTTGACCCCAGAACCTGGGAGCCTATAAGTCCAGAAGCTCTTGAGCCGATATTCGCAAAAGCGCTTATCAAGCAGGAAATGAGCGAAGAACGGTTTATCGATATCCCTGAGGAGATACTCGAGATATACAAACTCTGGAGACCCAGTCCACTCTACAGGGCTCACAGGCTGGAAAAAGTTCTCAAAACCCCTGCGAAAATATACTATAAATATGAAGGGGTAAGTCCAGCAGGCAGCCATAAGACGAACACCTCAATCGCCCAGGCTTACTATAACATGAAAGAAGGAACCGAGAGAATGACAACCGAGACCGGGGCAGGGCAGTGGGGAAGTGCATTATCTCTTGCCTGCAACTACTTTGACCTCGATTGCAAAGTTTATATGGTCCGTTCCAGTTATTACCAGAAACCTTACCGAAAATCCCTGATGACAGTCTGGGGAGGAAATGTTGTTCCCTCACCCAGCCCGGACACGGAGTTTGGGAGAAAAATTCTTAAAGAACAGCCGGAAACCCCGGGAAGCCTGGGAATAGCAATCAGTGAAGCCGTAGAGGATGCAATCGCGCACGATAATACGAAATACTCTCTCGGAAGCGTGCTTAACCATGTCATACTCCACCAGACAATAATCGGGACTGAAAGCAAAAAACAGCTTGAGAAGGTTGAAACCTATCCTGATATAGTTATAGGCTGCTGCGGGGGAGGAAGCAATCTTGCAGGAATCTCCCTTGAGTTTATTAAAGATAGGCTGGAAGGAAAGGGCAATACAAGAGTAATTGCAGTTGAGCCCTCGGCATGCCCGACCCTGACCGAAGGGGAATACAGGTACGACTACGGAGATACTGCAGAGATGACCCCACTTTTGAAAATGTATACCCTGGGTCACAAGCATGTGCCACCTGCCATTCATGCAGGCGGCCTCCGCTATCACGGGGACTCCCCAATCATAAGTAAACTCTGCGCTGAAGGGTTTATTGAAGCTGTTTCATATGATCAGTATCCGGTATTTGATGCAGGTGTGCAATTCGCACGGACCGAAGGCATAGTTCCTGCTCCGGAATCTTCCCATGCCATCCGCTGTGCAATTGACGAAGCCCTCAAATGCAAACAAACCGGGGAAGAAAAAACTATACTCTTCAACCTGAGCGGACACGGGCATTTCGACATGAGTTCCTACGATAAATATTTCAACAAAGAACTCACCTGAAACAGCCGGAAAAAGAACTAAAATTGTGCAGGATTCAAGCAGGATGCTTTTAAAGCATCCATTCATAAAACCGGGAATCTCTGGACACTGAGTAAAGAAGAAAACGTCAATAAAAACTAAACTGATCCCGTACTGCTGCGATCACATGGCGACCCCAGAGATTCTCCGATTTTTCGTAATCCGAAGCGGAACTCGGGTGGCTCTACTCCGGATCTCTCTTGCTCAGAATGTAAGAAACCATCATAGGATTGAGCTTGCTCTCCTGCGCTACCTTCTCAGCAATCTTCTCAACTGAAGTCCCTTCAGCCTTCATACTTCTTATTTTTGAAATCAAGGAAGGAGGAATAGTATAGTACTCGTTAATATCTTTCCTGTGCCCCCATACATCCCCTTCAAGGAGTTGAACCTTTTGCATTTCCAGAAACATCTCTATAGCTCTTGAAATTGTCCTTCTATATGATTTAGGAAGCTGAATCACCTCCAATTTCGGACAGGTCTCAACAAGCAGGAAAACATCTTTATTTGACGGTCTGAATGCGAGATGTACAACCTTCTCATTCGGATTCAGTGACAGAATTTCATTTCTTGAACTGACAACTCTTATTTTCATACAGATCCCCCGACCCAAAACTTAATTAAAGAATCAATAAAATAAGTTACACGACTTTATTTAAATAATTTTCCTATGTATACTCGTTGGCTTTCTCCCGTTAGTTTTAGAATACTTGAAAAAAAGGCATATAGGAAAGCAAAAATAAAACAACTAAGAAAAAACAATACATTTAAACCTTAAATGTTTATAAATTAATTTTACCGGTCTTACTAAATATAAAAAGAGGGTTTTGTAAAATTCTTTATTGTTTTGTAAAGGTTCTTTATTATTTATGCACAGTAGAAGAGCATATAAAGGTCCTACATCTAACAAAAGCTAAATAATTGATCCAGTACTGCAAATCCAGAAAAGGTTAAGAAAAGTATACATTAGATGGAAGTTCCAGCGGAACTCCATCCTGAAAGAAGGATTCGTATCTTAAGGAAAAGCTTTTAGAAAACTTCCAGGACCTTTTTAAAGATACTGTTCCTGTTTATTCCTGTCGAAGATAAATCCATTTTATTCCTGTTTATTCCTGTTAGAAGATAAATCCATTTTATTCCTGTTTATTCCTGTTAGAAGATAAATCCATTTTATTCCTGTTCTGAGGCCGGTCCGTTTATTCCTGTTCGCCATCCTTCACAGGACACAACCTGAAAATGGCATAAAGGCGTATCCCGGAGGGATGGCGAAAGAATTTACGGATTAATCCACGATTTTCTTGCTCAGGATATAAAGGATCATGTCCGAGTTTAATTTGCTTTCCCGCGAAAGCTTTTCGGCAATGACCTCATTGGTAAAGCGGTCGGCTTTTAATTCCTGAATCTTTTCCAGAACATTCTGAGATACATTATAATATTCGTTTATGTCCTTCCTGTGCCCCCATACGTCTCCTTCCAGAAGATTTATCTTCTGCATCTCCAGGAACATCTCTATTGACTTGGAAACAGTCCTTCTGTAAGATTTAGGAAGCTGTATCGCTTCAATTTTCGGACATGTTTCCGCAAGCATGAATACATCCCTGTTAGATGGTCTAAAAGCAAGGTGAATAACCTTCTCATTCGGATTCAGGGTAGGAATTTCCTCCCGTGAACTAACTACTCTGATTTTCATACGCATCCCCACTCTCTTTTTAAGAATTAAATTTTCATTTATTTAAAAATCAAATTTTGTTTACGCATTTACATTTTATATACATATCGATTAGCAGAAATATTATTTACAGGGTTTGTACCCAAAGCGAGTTCTAATAGCATCAGCATGTGCCTGTAAACCCTCCTCCTCGGCTAATGCGATTATAGTTTCTTTCAGACTTTCAAGCCCACTCTTGCTGATTTTCTGGATACTCGAGTACTTGATAAAGTGGTTGATATTCAAACCCGAATACACTCTGGCGTATCCGGCAGTAGGAAGCACGTGATTGGTTCCTGAGGCGTAATCCCCGACTGGGACAGGAGAATAATTTCCTATAAAAATCGATCCTGCATTTTTAATTCTGTTCAGTACGGAATCCGGGTCCGAGACCATAATCTCAAGGTGTTCGGGCGCAAACTTATTGCTGAAACCGATACACTGTTCCAGGGAGTCTGCCGTGAGAATTGCGGCATTTTCTAGAGAAGCTTTTACAATGCTGCTTCTTGCAGCCTGTTCAGCCTGAACAAGCACTTCTTTTTTTACAGCTTCTGCCAGCGTATCCGAACACGTGACGAGTATCGAGACTGCACTTGGATCATGTTCAGCCTGCGCTATAATATCCGACGCAGCCATAACAGGATCTGCCGACTCATCTGCAATAATGAGCACTTCGCTTGGGCCCGCAGGGAAATCAATCTCTGCAACGTTCCTGATCTGCATTTTTGCAGATGTGACAAAAACATTTCCAGGCCCTACAATTTTGTCCACCTTTGGAACCGTTTCGGTCCCATAAGCCAATGCCCCAATAGCCTGCACGCCGCCGAGTTTGAAGACTTTATCGGCTCCTGCAACCTTTGCGGCAGCAAGCGTAAGCGGGTGTATGGAACCGTCCTGCCTTGGGGGCGTACATACAATTACCTGCTCCACTCCTGCAACCCTGGCGGGGATTACAGTCATGAGCACGGTTGAGGGATAGGAAGCCCGCCCTCCCGGAGCATACGCACCCACGCTTTCCAGAGGTGTTGCTTTTTGGCCCAGCACAATTCCCGGCCTGAGTTCCATGAACCAGGTAGCTTCAGGGAGCTGAGCTTCGTGGAAAGCCTTTATGTTTGAGGCTGCGGATTTAAGGTGATCCAGAAGTTCGGGACTTATATCGGAAAGGGCCTTTTCGAACTCCTCCTCACTGACCCCAAAATTTTCAAGTTCGACTTTATCGAATTTAGCCGTATATTTCCTGAGTGCGGCATCGCCTTCAGCACGCACATCCGAAAGCACGGCTGAAACGGTTTTCGCTACATCCTCAAGCCCGGATCCCCGGGAGAGCAATTTCTGCATTTCAGCTTCCGAAACATCAGATAACTTTTTGAATAACATCGTGACCATCTCTGAAATAACCTGACAGGACCTTATAAAACCTGAAACCTGAAAACTTAATATAAACCTGTTAACCTGATAATCCAATCCCATTAAATCCCTGCCCTCATTTAATATTTTATCCCTTCTTGAGCCGGTTAACAAAGCAGAGAAGACCTTAAAAAAGACCTGAATTATCAGGAGATAAAAGGAATGAGGCAGGTAGAATTAATAATCACTGATTGTTTTTTGCCCAGCGGAAGGACTTTTCTCAGAAGGTTCGGGCTCAACAATTTCATTAACTGCTTCTGTGACGCCTATCTGCTTAAAAATCCTTTCTGCGATCTTCGGCCCAAGAAGAGTGGCGACTTTTGCAGGATCTGCCCCTGCAAGTTCTGCTGAAGACCTGAAGCCTGCCTCGTAAAGTCTCCTTGCTCTCACGCGCCCTATGCCTCTGATATCGAGCAGGTCCATAAGTTCCGGGGCTGCCCCGTAGCGGATCCTCTTCTCAAGTTCTGCGGCTTCTTTTGCCCCCTTGAGACCAAGGAGCCTGGCAAGCTGGGCAGTGACATGTATTATCCATTCCGCAATATCCGCAATTGCATGAATATCCCCCTCTCCTGTGCCGAATTTTGAGCAAATTTCATTTTCGGATTTCTCATGGATCCAGTCAACCAGAAGCAGAGAAGTCTTAACCTCTCCCAGGAACCATTCATATTCCGTAATATTGAAAGGGCTGGGCACCTTTACGAATTCACCGGCGTGAGCCATTACATAATCGTTAATGTCCTGATAATCCTGATTCCGCATATAGAGCAGGCGCATATCAGGCGTACTGCAAATAAGGTGCAGCAGAGTGAGCTCCGTGAGGGTTTCCGCTTCTTTAAGACCCTTTGCAATGCGGGAGGCTGACAGTGGATCGATATAGAGTCTTGAGACAAGTTTTCCGAAGCCTGTAGAAATAAGGGCATCGGTTTTCTCAAGCATTTCCTCCTGGCGCAGGAAGTTCAGGCACTCATCCACAACCGTAGAAAGCCCGAAGTTCGAGTACTGGAAAGCGAAGAATGTTGCCTCCAGAAAATCCATTAATTCTTCTTTTGTCCTTGCAAAGCCATTGGAAATCGTAGAAAGCACATGGGTTCGGAGGGCATTTTCGGTTCCGAGCTTGGACCAGATATCTTCGGCACCGGCTTCGATATAGTTCTCAAAAAGAAATAGAAATTCCTCATTTGATTTTGCAACAAGTACAGCCTCTCCGTAAGGGTCAAGCCTCGGCCTTCCTGCCCTGCCTGCCATCTGCTTGTACTCGAGCACAGGAATAGGCTGCATTCCGCTTTCCGAGGAATAGCGCCGATAACTCCTGATAATTACCCGCCGCGCAGGCAGGTTGAGCCCGGCTGCAAGAGTTGGAGTGCTTGAAATCAGCTTTATTTTTCCAGCCCTGAACCCATCCTCAACAAGCTCTCTTAGAGGTGTGGTAAGCCCGGCATGATGAAAAGCCGTTCCTGAGCGGACGCAGGCTGCAAGGTTCATTGAAATATCGGTTTCACTGTTTTCAAGGATTTCATCCGCAATTCCTGCCAGAACCTCTCTGTCCTCTACAGAAAGCGTCTTTTTAACGGAGGAAGCTGCTTTTTTCGCAAAAGCCATGCAGTTTTTCCTGCTGCTTTCGAAAACCAGGCACTGTCCGCCTTTTCTGAGGGTATCCAGTGCAAGATTTACAGCTTCATCTTTTGTAGACTTCTCAACAGGCTTTTCCCAATCCTTGCAGTAGAATGTACCATTAAAGAATACTCCTTCCCGAAGTTCGGTAGGTCTCCATTCACTTACTACAAGTTCAGCTTCCAGCCAGGCTGCAAGTTCATCGGCGTTCCCGACAGTTGCAGACAGCGCCAGAATCTGGCAGGAAGGGTTCATTCTCCGGAGCTTTGCAAGGGTAACCTCAAGCGTGGGCCCCCTGTCCGCAGAATCAATAAGATGCACCTCATCTGCTACAACTACTGAAATTTCCTGCATCCAGGCAGTCTCGTTCCTGAGCAGGGAATCGGTTTTTTCCGATGTCGCAACAATAATATCATTTACCCCCAGTCCTTCATCCCGCAGGTCGTAGTCTCCCGTAGAGATTCCAACTCTTATACCGAGCTCCGAAAATTCCCGAAATCGCCTGAATTTCTCGGAAGCGAGAGCTCTGAGAGGCACGATATAAAGCGCCTTTCCTCCTGCCATGATGGACTTCAGCATCGCAAGCTCGGCAAGGAGAGTCTTTCCCGAAGCCGTTGGGATTGCAGCAAGCAAGTTTCTTCCTTCAAGCAGCCCTTTTTCAACGGCTTCAGCCTGAGGGGGGTAAAGTTCCAGAATCCCGGAGTCGAGATAAAACCGTTTTACTTCGTCGGGCAGATCGAGACTTTCTATATTCATTGAAAACCAGCAACTCACACATTGGATAAAATACTATTTTTAAATTGCTCTCATTAACGAAAAAATATTTTCTGCACAATCTCTTCAAAACATATGCAAAAGACTCTGCAAAGTTCCGGGTTCCCGGTTAAGGGAACCAGATTCAGGAACTTTTCAAACTGACATAATATTAATGTTAGTCTAACTGATTTAATGGTCTGGAGAATTTAATTACCAGCCGAATAATAGTAATTTCCACTCTCCTTCTGTTCCCTGTCAAGCCTTGAGCCAAGATTATTCACACGCGGACGCCTTGTTTCCTCGTCCCGGCGGAAGGTTATGCCCAGGTTTTTCAGGAATCTGTTCATGCCGGCTTCCATGCTGAACGGGCCATGCGCTTCACCGTATATCGAGGGTTTGCCTTCGAAAACCATTAGGCGCTGGCTCAACATATCTACCATGTAGATATCATGGTCTACAACAAGGGCTGTTTTCTGATTACTTTCAGCAAAGCGGTTAATGACTTTTGTGACCATGGAACGCTGTTCCACATCCAGGTGGGCACTGGGCTCGTCCAGAATATAGAGGTCGGCTTCCTGAGAAAGGCAGGCTGCAATTGCTACCCTTTGCAGTTCTCCGCCACTTAGATCCGTAAGCAGGCTGTCATAGATCTTTTCAAGCTGGAGCGGATTCGAAATCTCGACCTCGTAGTAACTTGTCCCGAACTGCTTTGAGATCCCACGCAGGAAGTCCTGTACGCTAACCGGAGTATCGGCTTTAATGTACTGAGGCTTGTAAGAAATCTTGACATCTATGCCTGGGTCACCCTCATCAGGCTTGATTTCCCCGGCAAGGATTTTTACGAAGGTAGACTTTCCTATTCCGTTCGGGCCCACTATTCCGAGCACTTCGCCTTCCCGAAGGCTGCCGCCTGTGGCTTTCAGGGAGAAGCCGTCCCCGAATTTCTTTGAAAAACCGTTAAAAGTAACCATTGATCTTAACTGGTAGTCTTCTCTTGGAGGGTGGACTTCAAATTTAATGGCTTCAGGCCGGATCCTTATGTTTTCCTCGGGGAGGTAACCTTTAAGATACTGGTTGATCCCAACACGTACACTCTTCGGAAGAGTGACCACACCAAAAGCTGCAGGCTCTCCATAAGCAATATGGATTACATCTGTAAGCATATCAAGGATTGCAAGGTCGTGTTCTACCACAAGTACAGCCCTGTCCTTTGAAATCTTCTGGATCAGGCGGGCAACATTAATCCTCTGGTAGATGTCGAGATAAGGACTGATTTCGTCAAAGAAGTAGAACTGGGTATCCCTGGCTGCACATGCTGCGATTGCCACACGCTGCAATTCCCCACCGCTCAACTCCGAGATTTTCCTGTCGATTACTCCTCTCAGGTCAAGGTAATCAATAAGCTCATCAAGAATTCCCCTCTCATCGGTTTTTCCAAGCAGTTCGGAGGTTTTTCCTTTGAAAGCCTTAGGTATCAGGTCCACATACTGGGGCTTCTGGGAAACCCGGACCTTTCCGTCCGCTACAGCCTTGAAATAGTCGTAAAGCGCGCTTCCGGCGTAGTGCTCAAGCACAGTATCCCAATCGCCTTTTTCCTGTCCGAAGTTCGGGATTAAAGCTCCTGAAAGAATTTGAACGGAGGTACTTTTTCCTATCCCGTTAGGGCCGAGAATTCCTGTTACTTTTCCTGTCCTGGGCACAGGCAGCCCGAAAAGGGCAAAACCGTTCGGTCCATACCTGTGAGTCGGCTCCTTCAGAGCTTCAGGAAGCCCTATAATCATAATAGCTTTAAAAGGGCATTTGTTAACGCAAATCCCGCAGCCTACACAGAGTTCCTCGGAAACGACGGGTTTTCCGCCGTCCTCAAAAACAATCGTCTCGTCCCCTGTCCGAACCCTCGGGCAGTACTTCTCGCACTCTTTGCTGCACCGTCTGGGCTGACATCTATCTTTATTAAGTATAGCTATTCTCATAATAGTCCCCGAAAATTACGTTTTTTCCTTGATTTTTTCCTTGATTTATCAGATAAGATGGAATACGTACCTGCTGAAATTTTCAAGAGAGGCGCGTGACAATATTGATATTTGCTATAGTAGAGAGCAATTATCACGGCAGGGCAATATAATAATGTAAAGGTACCCTATTGAAAAATTTATTGTACATATACAGCAGTTTCGGTTATGAAATACCTGCTCTGGTATATGAACCGTTGGACGATTGCGGGCGTGGAATCGCCCCGGAGTTTAATTGAGTAAACAGGCGGATTTGGCAAAGTGAACGGGCAAATCAATCTTACAGGAGAAACCAATCTCACAGGAATTTTGTAAATCAAATAGAAAAATCTGTAACAAAAAGCTCTGTAGTAAAGAAACCTGTATAAAAGGCTTTCAATTTCAGGAAAGCCTTTTGCAGTTCAGGAAAGAAGATTTAAAGAAGATTTTAATTCAGCAGGAGAGTCCAGACAACAAGGAAGAAATCAAGAATTACGAACTCTACGTAAAACCAGTCCTTGAATTTGAATTCCTTTGTGTTGATCTTGAGTTGAGGGTAGATGAGTTTCTGTAGGTAGTACGTAACCCCAATAACGATCATAATTATGGCATACCAGAGCCTGTCTTCTCCGGTTCCGTAGAGGCGGAAACATAAAATTCCTGCGATTGTGCCAAGTACTCCCGCTACTATTGTTTTTACAATTCCGTCCCTGTGCTCCTTTTGCTTTTCTTCAGGTGTCCTTTCCTTAATAAAGCTCTTCTTTTCCGGAGTCTCAACCTTTGCGACAGGCCCTTCTGCAGCAGCCTGTGTAATTTTTGCGGGTTCTTTTCTGGACTTTGACTTGGGGGTTTGCTTACTCAAGCTGTATACTCTCCTGAACGGCAATTAACATTCCCGGGATGTAATCGTAGTCAGGATCTAATCTCAGTTAAAATTAGACCTGAATATTAAGATCTGAACTCGCAGATCCGTGCTATCAGATTAAGATCATTATATTTAAATTATTAGAATTAAATTATTGAAATAAGATTCTCACAACTGAACTATTTTGAATAAATAAATGGATCGGATAACGAAATAAATTGTTGAAAGCAGATAATTGAGATCAAATTATGAGATTTAAAAACTGGATTTCACAGCTTTAAATAAATCCATTGCTTAAAACATTACCGATCTGATCTATGGATATCGAATCGATTCCTATTGAATTTAAATGTTTTGAAAACTTTGAAGGCCTATGCCCTCCAGGGTGATAGACAAGCGTAACTTCGGGCGAAAGTTTCCTGACCATGTTTTCAAGCCCGCAGGCATCAAGATGGTCGCTTATCCGGATTGTGGGATAGGGATAATCCATGCGGCAACTGAGCACATACTTTTTCATATTCCAGGGAAGCTTGTCAAGGTCCCAGGGAGCGACTACGAAAACTGCGTCTTCCTCTCCGGAGTCAAGCCCTGCCAGTTCCCCGGCATTCTCAAGCATGCTGCGGGTAAGAGCTCTTGTCCTGGCCTCCATGCGGATCGCCCCGTCGTATCCAAAGCCTCTTATAAGTTCAACTGCGCGCTGGGCTTTCCCGAATTCGTATGCTCCGAAGGCAACCGGCCCGTTTTGAAAAAGCGCAGATTTCATGCCTTCGAGATCATCTGCAAAATGGCATGAGGGATCGGCCGGGTCTCCATAGTTAGCCTCAGTAATAAGGACGTCACAGGGAGGAAGCCCGTCTGCATCTTTGATATCCCCTGTAACCAGAATCCTTGTACCTACGTCGTTTTCCCAGTAAAAAGCCGTTGCTCCTACCGTATGTTCCGTGGGGAAAGTCTTTACTTTTGTTCCTTCGATATCGATTTCATTCCCAAGCCTGAACGTGCTGCCCGCGTATTTCCTGTCATGCCGGATTTCAAGCGCCACTGCGGTTTTTTCCGAACAGACGGCATTGGGAGAGAGCATAGCCGATTTTCCGTGATGGTCGGAATGGGCATGGGTAATGAGATAGGCATCGGGCTGGAGATGCTTTCCAGGCGTGCGGGTAGTGTCAACGGAAAAGGTGCGCAAGTCCCCGGCACAGTCCCTGAACCGGATGGAAATATGCGGTTTAAAAGTCCCGCGAGAGTTGCGCTGCCTGAGCGCCAGCACACCAAGATCAATAAGTTTTTTAGAAATCACGTAAATCCTTGAGGAAATAATACTTAAGATATTTAAGCTTAGGGAAAAGCTGTAGATTCGTATACATCTTGAGACATAAAAATATGAAATTAGCATTGAAGCCAGATCAGACTTGTTTCAAATAGAGCCGGAATCTCTAAAATAAAATCAATACCTGAGAAATTCAAAACCACGGGAGATCAGTTATTCCCCGGATGCAAGCCTTTTTAAAAAGAGCGTAAAAGAACTTAATAAATAAGAAAAAGTCTCGAGATCTTGAAAAGTAAACCTCAGTTATGCTTTAATGTTTTTTACTTCCTCCTGAAATCAGCCTTTTCCAAAAAAAATTAAGCCGGAGATCGGACCGCAAAAGCGCGAAAGCTTCGACATCTTTACGGTCGATCCCCAGTAAAGCATCCGATAGCATCCTTACCCTGCCCGGATCAGGCAGAGGCTTCCTTGGTGATGATATAAGCAACCAGTTCGGGATTAAGCTTGCTTTCCCTTGAGACCCTTGCTTCAATATCCTCAGTGGATCTGCCTTCTGACCTCATCTCCTTTATTTTTTCAGTAACCGAGGACGGAATGGTGTAATATTCGTTTATATCTTTTCTGTGACCCCATACATCACCTTCGATGAGCTGGATTCTCTGCATCTGAAGGAACATTTCTATGGATTTTGAAACTGTGGCCATATAAGATTTGGGTAACTGAATTACCTCAAGTCTCGGGCAGGTCTCAACCAGTCCCAAAACATCCTTGTTCGACGGCCTGAAAGCCAGGTGAACAACACGCTCATTAGGGTTAAGTGTAAAGATTTCTTCTCTGGAACTAACCACTCGGATTTTCATGTTTTTCTCTTCCCACTGTAAATTTTTTTACGTTTTTACATTGATATAAGTAGGACATACTGACTATAAATATTTATCTCATTCAACTAACATTATTTAGATAGTATTCTCGATTTTCTATCCGCAAAATATTTTTTAGATCCTCCAACACAGAAAAGGAAAATGGAGCGCATGCAATTATTACGAATCGTTTTCTATTTTGATTCCCTTTTCACCATTGCTACTTATAGAATTTTTTCTTAGTAACTGATATAATTATTATTGTTCTTATGAAGATATCATATCTTTTCACCAGGTAGCCTCAGCAAGACATTTTCAGTCTTAATGAGGGAAATTCGGTTACGGATAAGTTTGTTAAAAATGGCCCGCAGTGGGCAGTGGAGCACAGAAAGGAGCTACCTAAACGTTTCACATAAAAGAAATGAAATTTATCTGAAAAAGAAATGAAATTTATCTGAAAAAAAATAAGGCTCATCTGTGAAAGAAATAAAGATCACTGAAAAAGAAATAAACTTGCTACAAAGGAAATAGGATTTACCCATAAGCAAATAAAAGCTCGTAAAGAAATAGTCAGATCTGGAGATATATTTTCACTTAAATTTTCAGTCGCATGAGCTATAAGAAAGCTTAAAAAGCAGGCAAAGATTAACCCGGGTTCTGGAGTCCCCCGGGCGGTCTTTGTCAGAAGAACTGAAGGTCAGAGGAGCCTATCGAGCTCCGATGCCAGTATACTGCCCTGAGTTACCCCCATGAAGCGTTTTACTTCAGTCCCGTCTTTCTCAATGATCAGGGTGGGGACAGCGTGTATGCCGTATTTGGATGCCATCTCCTGGTTTTCATCCACATCGACAACTTTGAACTCAACTTTATCCCCGTACTTTTTCTCGAGCTCTTCAAGAATCGGTTTTTGCATCCTGCAAGGTCCACACCATGTTGCGGAAAAGTCCAATAACATCGGTTTCATAAAATCACCTGTATATTTTGAAACGTCTGAGACTTTCTTTTTTGTTTAATCCACTCCGGGAAGCTTACAGAAGAATCATACATATGCTGGCTGTAAGGCCTGTACGATAAAGCTGCCGGAAACCCAATCCTGATGATAAGCGACCTGAAAGCTGGATTTACCAAATACAGGGTCGGGACTTAATAATTGTATATATTATCTTCGAGAATATATAACGCTTATCTCAAGCTAGCGGGTTTTACTGTAAACATATTCTAAGAGAAAGCCTCACTGAATTCAACTGAACTAAGGAATTATTCATTTTTCCCCGTATATTTGTTTCCGGTCCTGCCCCGAATTACGTTGCCGAAATACATACAACCCTCCATAGAGATCGTTGGCATATCCGGAGACTCATTCACCATACTTACAGGAGCGCCACGGACCAGCACGCAGGGCACTCTTTCCCCGGCTTCTCCCATAAGAAGTTCGGCAGCCGAGACAAGGTTATCTGCTACAGCCTTATACGTAATACGCAGAGGTCTCCCATAGATATCATTAGACCCCCGGGCATCTTCCACAGGCACAAAGCCTGAGACTCCAAGCGCGATCCCCGAACAGCCAAGCCTGAGAGGCTGCGTCCTGCTATCTCCGATGATTACCCCAAGCCTGCATGAGTAACGCTGCTCAAGCCTGTGCCGGATATTGTCGGAACTTTTTCGAGGGTCTTCCGGAAGCAGGATTACATGGCCTTCAGGTGCATTGGAAGCATCAATGCCTGCATTGGGAGCCAGAACACCTTTTGTAATTGTAAGAGCAGCTCCGGGCACGCCCCCGAAAATCTCATCGCACTCCTGAAGTATGAGTTCCATTTCCCTGGGATCAATACCATACCGTTCCCCAAGCTCCTTTGCCCTTTTGCCGGGAGTGACACTTGTAAGCCTGACGACTCTTTTTTCTGCCGTGCCGACCGCTGATTCGGCAAGCACGAAAATATCCCCGTCAACCGGGACAAGACCTGATTCCTCCAGAGCCGTTTCTAAAATCTGTACCACATCGTCCCCTTCCCGGATTACAGGGGTCTTTATCCCGAACATCTGGATGGAAGTGTTTTCTGAACTCATATTCTATTGCCTTTAGAAGCTAATAATTTGCCTGTTTTGCTGAATCAAAAATAGATGCGAAATCAAAGCGTAAAATACTGCAGGATATTGATAAAGGTATCCAAAGGCTTTAAAAAAGATGCGAGGCGATCAGCAAATAAAATGCTCAGGGAGAATAAAAGACTCAGGCACGGGACACAGGGTAATACAGAACTCTACCGCTGAAAAAGTGGAAAAAAGATTCTTCCGGTGCAGAGCCTATTTAAACCCCCCACAGTAATTATTTTCCGGAAAGTCCAGCCAGAGAAAGCAGTTTTGGAGTATTCTTATGCGAACCTACAGGCAT
The DNA here is from genome assembly GCF_004099695.1 of Methanosarcina sp. MSH10X1. Taxonomy (GTDB): domain Archaea; phylum Halobacteriota; class Methanosarcinia; order Methanosarcinales; family Methanosarcinaceae; genus Methanosarcina. The sequence continues at coordinate 65,767 of NZ_SCHL01000003.1, forward strand.
GATGTGGACTCCTCTTGAGAGTTTAATAAGCTCTTTTATAGTCTCCGAAGCTATGGAAAGGCCTTCTTCCACCGGGTCAGGTGCGTCTTTTATGCGGAGCATAATCTCCTCAGGCACATTAATTCCCGAAATATTTTTGTTCATGAATTCTGCCATGCCCAGGGATTTGAGGGGAATCAGCCCGGCAATAACAGGTACTTCAAGGTGGCTGGTAGCCTCCATAAACTCTTCGAACATGCCCACATCATAGACAGCCTGAGTCTGAATAAAGTCAGCTCCGCACCTGACTTTCTTTTCAAGCTTTATGAGCTGGATTGTTTTCTCGGGATCTATGCCAGAGACCGCCCCTGCACAAAAAGAAGTCCCTCCGTCCAGCCTGTTTCCTGCGAAATCTATGCCTGAATCTAGCTTTCGGACAAGTTGAAGAAACTGCACGGAATCGAGATCGTATACGGGCTTTGAACCAGGGTGATCCCCACAAGAAGGAAAATCCCCTGTCATCAAGCAGATATTCCGGATACCCAGAGCATATGCTCCCAGAAGATCTGACTGAAGCCCGATCCTGTTCCTATCCCTGCAGGTAAGCTGCATAATAGGCTCATGCCCTTCGTCAAGCAGAAGCTTGCTAAAAGCCAGAGAACTCATGTGCATAATCGAGCACTGATTGTCTGTAACATTTAGAGCATCTGCAATGCCTTTGAGCTGACGAGCATCTTCCAGGGGGGCTGAAAACCTTGTGCCCTTGGGAGGGGAGACTTCAGCAGTAACCAGAAATTTGCTGGAATTCAGTTTTTCACGAAAATTAAAAAGCATTGAATAAGAATATTAGGAATGAAATTATTTAAACCATGCTCCTCAGGAGCACGACAACGTAAGGAACACCAGATTTCTTGACTAATTTTAAGTGCTGAGGAGAAAAATAATGTAATTGTTCCTCTAGCTTTGTTCCGGTCAGCCCCTGACTGATTCCGTCAACGGCTCCCTCACATAGCCTCACTCAACCGTCCTTCGGGTAATTATGCCTCAGGACGGTTCCCGGCATTATGTTAATTTAAATTGTTTTCAAGATCAAAATTAATCATATCTAAACCAGAGTTAGTCTTTCTTCAGTTTAAGATAATATTCTTCAGACTATTCTTCAGACCAGGATCAAGCTTCTTTCGGGCTAGCAGATTAACCTGCGGCTCTTTAGCACCAGCCGGTTTTAGCCTGTATGGAACAGAATCAGATTCAGGGGATTAGCAACTTTGACTAACTCAGCAGGTTTAAAATAAGACCGGCCTTTATTTAAGGATAAGAAGAATGGGATTCTCAAACCGCCTTTATCTCTTTACCGTTAAGATCCAGGACAAAGGGTTTTAGGGTTTTTAATCTCAGTTCGCAGAATTTCCGTATATAAAAAACGGCCTGGAGAGAGTTTTCAACCTTATTAAAAGTAATGAATAAAAAATGGAAGTTAGTTATTCGAACTGGGTGGAAATCGAGTTAATTATTAAATGAAAAAAAGAGGTAAATTATGTAAATTAAAAGAGTTAAAAAGAGTTACTTAATTCCATGCTCCTGTGGGGCATGAACCGTGTAAAGAAGATCAAGCCTGTTGATTTTATTCAGTCTGTTATAAATCAGAGTCCACACACAGTCGTTCTCTCTATTGACTTCACACATCCCGTCAATAGATCCTCCACAAGGTCCATTCAGAAGACTTTTTGGACACTGGGCTTTGGGGCAGAGACCCCCGAATTCACCAATTGTGCATTTTCCACACATTACACACTGATCTGAGAGCAGCTTACCTTCACTTGAGCCTCCCAGAGAGAGAGTATCATTTGAACCTAATACAGGCACCTCCGTTACACTTGCAACCGTTGAGATTCCACTACCACAGCCCATAACCAGGATGCAGCGCGCCTCTCTGATCTTTTCATTCTTCTGGACCAGGGCGTCAAAAGACCGGACGCTGCAGGCTGCGGTGGGGAGAGCCCAGCCCACTACATGCTTTCCGTTTTCCTCAAGCCGTCTGCACATCTCAAGCACCTCGGGTTCTCCACCGGTCTTCAGTTTTGCAGCGCAGACATTGCATCCGATTACGAAGATATAGTCCTCGTCCTTTAACAGAGCCAGGATTTCCTCAAGGGGTTTTGCTGAAGTTATAATCATAATTACCTCAAATATCGATATTCCAGATCGCTCCGGTTTGCAATACATTCACGAATCATTTCGGCAATAAGCGGAAGAGAACGCGCCTGCCCTTCAAGTTTCCTGGCAAGGCGCCCAAGCTGAAGCAGAGTGCCCATTACGAGCACATCAGTCGCCTCTGTTTCATGGGAAACCGCATCTCTTGTCAGGGCTGCATCCCCTCCCCGAGCGAGCATTTCTTGCTTTATTATCAAAGCCTCGGTGGTTGTAAGGTTAGAGATTTTCAGCATAAGATGAACGCTTTTGTCCTGCATCACCTGTGAACCGGTCCTGGTTACCCCAAGTTTCCGCATTACAATGGCTGCGTCCTGTGGAGACTTTACTTCAACTACAGAGACCTCATACCTGCCTTCTTTTACTACACTTGGCCGGCTCCTGAGAGCACCTGAAAGCTTTACAACATCGGAGGTCTGAAGCACATCATGCGTACGGATAATATGAGCACCTTTGTAAACTGCAATAGCTGCTGCAGCCAGACTGCCGTAGAGCCTTTCAGTAGCAGGTTTTCCAAGTACATCTCCTATGAAAGATTTTCTTGAGAGGGCCGCTAGCAAAGGTTTTTCAAAAATTTTAAGACGTTCGAAATCGTCGAGGGTTTCGAAGTCATAGATGGGAAGTTTTTCTTCCGTCCATCTGCCTATTGCAGGGTCAAGTATAAGATTTTTCGGATTTATACCGCCTGCTTCAGCAGCCTGTATTATGGAGTCAAGCGATCCGATAATGGCATCCATTCCGAGAGGATCACCCGGAACCTTGTTTGAGGCCATGACAACAGCAGGACATCCGTAGTCTGCTACCACCTTAATCATTCCGGGGTCTGCCGTAAACCCGGAAACGTCATTAATCAGCTGAGCTCCGTTTTTAAGAGCTTCTTCCGCGATTTCGGAAAACATGGTGTCCACCGAGATCACGGCATCCACATTACCTTCAAGAGCTTCGAGCACTGGTAAAAGACGTTTGAGTTCTTCTTTCCTGCTTATAGGTTCGGAGAAGCGCCAGGTTGAACGGGCTCCAAGATCAAGAAAAGTTGCTCCATCCTCAACCATTTTCAGAGCTATATCAAGCGCAGAGTCCGGACTTATAACCGAGCTTTCGTAAAATGATTCCGGGCTCAGGTTAATAATACCCATTACATGTGAGGGGTACTGGTCTCCTAATTTCATACCGCAGATATCAGTATCAACAACCATTTTTGACAACCAGATTTATGGGTTTTAAATGAATTAACACCAGCAGACACTTAATATACACTTGTAAACAGGCATTGACGGAAGCCGGATTCACAGGGATTTTTCAATTGCCATATATTTTAACAATACGACACTCATCGCAGAGGTGTAATTTATTTCGTTTTCCGGGAGATTCTATGAAAGTGTTTTTTATTCCGTCACCAGAAATTTCCGGATAGGGGGAATTTAATTGATGGAGAATTATAAGGCTTAAGTGAATAATCACTGTAATCATATATTAATTAATACATATCAGCTGAATTTATCAGGTAGATTTGATTAAGACCTGTTTAAGAAAGGGCTGAACACGTTTCAAAATTTACATTGGACCTCATTCTACCGGCCGAACATTTTATAGTATTAAATCCATAGAATTAAACTCAAAAGATCATTTCGAGTATTACGGGCAGGAAACTGTTACTGTAGTTAAATAAGCTTCAATAATACATAAAAATATTGATGTGTGGAATTAGTCTGATACAATTGGGAAAGCAATATCGTACATTAATTAAGGAATTATCTATAAAAACCAACTGCTGTTATCGTAAACCGGCAAGAAGGAGGAAACAGGGTCGGATTTCCTGATCTGGCACAATTGGGAAAGACAACTTTGCTTGCTTTAATGTGAAATGGGCAAGATAAGAAGTATACGAACTGATAGTCCCATACCTTAACCTTACAATCCGGCACCTTAACCTGCTTCTGATGCTTTAAAACCTGACAACACAGTGCTTTAATGTGATATCCGGTGTCACAAAGTTTACTTAATAGCTATACGAATGTCACGGAAATCTAAAAAATGCTATCACGATAAAAAAGAAGATTAAAAAGCCTGGTAAAAAAGCCTTAATAAAAGGCCTGGTAAAAAGGCCTTAATAAAAAAGCTTCAAAAATTCTTTTCTGCACATCTAAGTACATGCTTCATCAGCATGGCAACGGTTACAGGACCCACCCCGCCAGGGACAGGTGTAATCAGGGCAGCCTTCTTAACCACATTTTCGAAATCTACGTCTCCGTACACGCCATCTTTTTCCTGGGTAATGCCCACGTCAAAGATTACTGCCCCTTCCTTTACCATATCGGCTTTGAGAAGGTGTTTCACTCCAGCTGCAACCACCAGGATATCTGCGCCGAGAGTATATTTTTTAAGGTCATCGGTAAATACGTGACAGACTGAAACGGTTGCGTTCCGGTTAAGGAACATTGCTGCCATGGGTTTTCCAACAACATTGCTGTGCCCGACAATAACTACGTTTTTGCCTTTGACAGGCACATTATATTCTTCAAGCGCCCGGATAATCCCATGCGGAGTGCAGGGAACGAGCCCTTCGTCCCCTATCATCAGCTTTCCCATATTGTATGGATGAAAACCGTCCGCATCTTTCTCAGGGGCTATAGCTTCCATTGCTTCCTGAGGAAGAAGGTGTTTCGGAAGCGGAAGCTGGAGCAGGATTGCGTGCACATCTTTATTTCCGTTAAGACTGTCGATCACGGAGAGAAGTTCCTCCTGAGTGGTCTCTGTCGGCAGGAAGTGGTCTTCTGCCCGGATGCCAACACGTTCACAGGCTCTATGTTTCAGGCGGACGTACATTCTGGAAGCAGGGTCGTCGCCTACAAGAACGGTTGCAAGCCCAGGCGTGATTCCGCGGCCGCTTTCCAGGGCTTCAACTCCTGACTCCACCTCGTCTTCAATTTGCTTTGCAAGAACTTTCCCGTCTATGATCTTTGATTCATAGCCTTCAGTTGACATTGGTAAAAGCACCCCAACCTCTTCAATTAGCAATAGACCGGGAACCTTGAACAGAGTTCCCTGACCTTGCCACTTGTTTCCGACAGGAGATTATCGTTATCTGCATTCTTGATCGCGATCTCAATATAGTCGGCAATTAATTCCATTTCCTTTTCCTTCATACCCCTTGTGGTACAGGCTGGGGTTCCGAGCCTTACTCCGCTCGTGACAAATGGGCTGCGGGTCTCAAAGGGTACCGTGTTTTTATTTGCAATAATTCCGGCTTTGCTCATGGCGGCTTCTGCGTCTTTACCTGTTATATTCATGTTATTGAGGTTGACAAGCATAAGATGGTTGTCCGTGCCGCCAGACACGATATCAAAGCCCTTTTCTTTCAGGCATTTGCAGAGGGTTTTCGCGTTCTTTACGGTCTGCATCTGGTCCTGCTTGAATTCCGCACTCATGGCTTCTTTAAAAGCTACGGCCTTTCCGGCTATGATATGCATGAGAGGACCGCCCTGAATGCCAGGGAAAACCGCCTTGTTTACACCGGCAGCAAGTTCTTCTGTCTTTGAAATAATCATTCCGCCTCTCGGGCCCCGCAGCGTCTTGTGGGTTGTGCTGGTGACGAAGTCTGCGTAAGGCACAGGGCTCTGGTGCACACCTGCAACTACAAGTCCTGCAATGTGGGCAATGTCAGCAAGCAGATATGCTCCGACCTCGTCAGCAATCTCACGGAATTGTTTGAAATCGATTTCACGAGGATAAGCTGAGGCTCCGCAAACAATCATTTGAGGTTTGCATTCCTTTGCCTGCTCCAGAAGTGCGGAATAGTCCAGTATTTCAGTCTCTTTACTGACCCCGTAAGGCACAATATTATAGAGCTTTCCGGAAAAACTTACCGGGCTGCCGTGGGAAAGATGTCCGCCGTGCGAGAGGTCCATGGACATAATGGTATCTCCTGGCCGCAAAACCGAGAAATATACAGCCATGTTCGCCCCTGAACCCGAGTGAGGCTGGACGTTTACATAATTTGCGTTAAAAATTTCCTTTGCCCTGGCAATTGCAAGGTCTTCAGCAACGTCTACGAAATCGCAGCCGCCGTAGTATCGCTTGCCGGAATATCCTTCAGCATACTTGTTGGTCAGAATGGAACCCTGAGCTTCCATAACGGCTTTGCTCGCATAATTTTCGGATGCGATAAGGTTCAATTTAAATTCCTGGCGCTCGGCTTCGTTCTTGATAGCCTCGGACAATTCCGGATCAATTTTTTCAATATAAGACATTACTGTCACCTGTTCACTTAAAATTGTTCAAAATCAAGATTTTTTGTGGCTTGGATTGATGGGTTGTTTAACGCTAACGTGCGCATATATGCAGGAGCTGCCTGACAGCCTGGAAAGCTCTCAAGAGGCAGGGGCATTCAGCGGTGAGAACCGCCGGATAAGCGGGAGTGTAATCAAACAGGCTCTAAACCTTCCTGATGGGTGGATTTTTCATACTGAAATTTCAGAACTTCCGGCAAAAAACTCCTGAATATCTTGAAGATAGGAAATTTCGAAACCTGGAAAGCCCTTCTGGCTGTGAGATTTCGTGGGATACCTATAAGTTTGAATTATTTATAATTATCAGGGATTAATGAAGTTGTTACCCGGTAAAATCTGTTCCGGTTTTGTATTATTTTTAAACGTCTGCTTAAGTCCGGGTTACTACATTTCTGCCCTCAATTTTAAGTTTACCCTCGGTAAAGAGCCTGACTGCTTCAGGATATATAACGTGTTCCTGTTCCAGAATTCTGGCAGTAAGAGCCTCTTCCGTATCTTCGGGAAGCACAGGTACGCACCTCTGGAGGATTATCGGCCCTGAATCCAGACCTTCATCTACAAAGTGCACTGTACAACCGGCAACCTTTACCCCGTACTCAAAGGCCTGTTTCTGGGCGTGAAGTCCTTTAAAAGCCGGAAGAAGAGAAGGATGAATATTCATAATTCTGTTCCTGTAGACCTCAATTATTTCGTTTCCCAAAAGCCGGAAATAACCTGCAAGCAGAAGAAGGTCCGTATCGTACCGGTTAAGAATATCCAGAATCGCCTTATCATACTCAGCCCGGTCATATTCTTCCGGGTCAAGGAAAACCGTGCTTATTCCGTAATTCCCTGCACGTTCGAGTGCATAGGCATTTGCCTTATTGGAAATAACTACATTAATTGCCGCATTCTTTATGTAACCCTTCTCAATGCTGTCCATAATCGCCTGGAGATTCGAACCCCTTCCAGAAACCAGCACTGCAATCTTTACCGTCATCGAAGCTTTTAGATTGAAACAGTGCTATATTAGGTTTTTGGAACTATGCCCTAAATAACCAGCCGGTTTCTGCCCGATACCATAAAGAAAAACCGGAAATTTGTTAAACAGAACCAGGCTAAAATGAAGAGCCCGGAAAATTGTCAGGGCAAGAGCATTTAACCGGAAAAATATCCGGGCATCCTATAATTTAAGATCCTTGCAGTAGTCACAGTTGCGTCACAACTCTTCTAAAAAATCGTGTTACGTTGTTTTCGATAAAACTTTTTCTCAAAAGGTTTTCGCTCAAGCACAACCGTTGCGCCGGTTGATCACGCCGTCAAGCCTTTTTCGATAAAGCATGCATTTTTGATCAAACTTTTTTAAAAAAGTTTGCGATAAAACTTTTTATCAAAAGGTTTTCACTCAAGCACAACCGTTGCGCCGGTTGATCACGCCGTCAAGCCTTTTTCGATAAAGCATGCATTTTTGATCAAACTTTTTTAAAAAAGTTTGCGATAAAACTTTTTCTCAAAAGGTTTTCGCTCAAGCCTTTTTTGAAAAGGCTTGTGTTACGCCCCTTCGTGATTGTCCTTGCGTTCCTCTATAAAGTCAAGGAGTTCCTCTGAATCGCTTATCCTGTCAAGTTCTTTTTTCTCGATCAGGACCGTATTTTCTACGGATTTTATTTTGGAGCGCCCGTTGATAATGAATACGGACTGGGTCTCGGTAACGCAGGAAATACTGCTCATCAGATGAGCTCTTTTAATTACGGTCGTATTGAATTCGCTGACTCCCGTAAGGATAACTGTGGATTTGTCCCGTGAAATGGCTTTGAAAGGAGCCTGCGCAGTAGGTAGAACATCGTATCCGAGCATGGAAATAGTATTAAGGATAAGGTCTTCCGGCAAAAGCATGAAGGATTTTTCCTGACCTTCGGCTCTGGCTTCCATCTTCTTCCGGGGCTTTCTGCTTCCGCAGGATTTCAGGATATTAATTGGCCTTGCAAGCTCCACTCCGAAAATATCCTCCAGATGAAGCACGACATCTATTGATGCGTCCATGCCCTCTTCTTCGTACTTGCTGATAGTTCTCCTTGAAACCCCTACCATACCAGCAAGGGTGCCAAGAGACATTGACTGATCCATCCTGGCTTTTTTCAGTAGATCTCCTTCTATGGAAACATACAGCCCGCCTGGAGCTGCTGAAACCAGGGGAGGAACATTTTCAATAAAATAGTCATGGAGGGTCTGCACGTTCAGGGCAAGGATATCGTAGCGCATGTAAACAACGCTGTCCTCAAGCATCTGGTCTCTGGTCTTTGCCCCCACTACAATAGCAGAGCCTCCAAGATATTCGGCCAGGTACTTCATCTCCCTGGCGGTTTCTTCGTTCAGGCCGTCAATATTAAATAAAACCTTGCAAAGTAATAGTGTTTCGCCTTTCCGTGCGGCAACGTCAAAACTCCTCGGACGAATATTACAGCGATCGGAAAGTGCAAAACCTGCACGTGCCAATACATCAATTATTTGACGTATGAGAACTTCTTTTGTCATTCCGGTATCAATCTCTGTTTGATCATCTATATATATTTTCCTTTACTTTTGAGAAACCTGATAATATAGAAATACGCCGGAGAATAGCGAAAACCGTATTTATCGGAAACGCATCTGGAAAACTAAAAGGCGAAATGGAACCGAAAAAAAATGATTATAGGAATTGATGATACTGACTCAAACGACGGAATGTGCACGACATATCTCGGAGCTCTGCTGCTGGACGAACTTCAGGCTTATGGAACCGTGGAGACCCTCCCGCTCCTTATACGCCTGAATCCGACCATCCCATACAAAACAAGAGGAAATGCTGCAGTAGCCCTGAAGATCAGGACTGACTGTCCGGAGAAGATAAGGGCTCATGTAGTATCCAGAATAGAAGAACTTGCGCACATGGAGTGCGAAAAAACCAATCCCGGCACGGTCTTTATTCTGGAAAAAGATTACGAAAGACTCAGCCCTGTCCTGAAGAGCTTTCTGGAGAAAGCCATAAGGGATGTGATCGAAATAAAAGAGGCAAAAAACCTTATTTTGGAATTCGGGATTTCCTCAAAAGGCTTTAAAAACGGAAGGGGCCTTATAGGCGCCCTTGCTGCCTGCGGGGCCATGTTGAACCTCGAAACATGGGATCACACTTTCGAACACCTGGCATACAGGCAAAAAGAAAGCTGGGGAACGCCACGAGAGGTCGAAAAGGAAAGCTTCTTCGAAGCCGACAGGAAGACGTATCCTGGAACCTGGGATACCGTGGACATCAAAAACAGGCTTGTTGTCTGCGTACCTCACTCAGCCGACCCCGTGCTTTTCGGGATCAGGGGAGAAAACCCTGCAATAGTTACCGAAGCCGCAGCCCTGATCAGAGCTGAGCCTGTGGAACGTTTTGCCGTATACAGGACAAACCAGGGCACTGACATGCACCTGCTTTCCGTATCGAGTATCGCATACATTCAGGATATGCATTCTTACAGGCTCGAAGGCGTAGTTTCGGGAACTCCGAGAACTATTTCCGGTGGGCATGTTATCTTTCCAATCCGGGATAAGGAAGGAAATGAAATCGACTGCGCAGCCTTTGAACCTACAAAGAATTTCCGGCTGCTTATAAGAAAGCTCAGGCCCGGAGATAGGGTTGCATTGTCGGGAAGTGTCAGTTCCGGAACTCTCAACATCGAAAAAATCGAGGTAAAAGCGATTGCTTCCCTCTATAAAGAAGAAAACCCGGAGTGCCCTAACTGTGGAAAACACATGAAATCCTCAGGCCAGGTTCAGGGCTTCCGCTGTAAAAAATGTGGAACCCATGCCGCCTCAAAGCTTACCTGTGAAGTCAAAAGAGACCTTACCACAGGACTATACGAAGTCCCGCCCTGCGCCCGCCGACATCTCGCAAAACCCCTGGTCAGGGAACAAAAATCGGACTTAAATATTCACCCTGCCCGCTAAGAAGAACCGTTGACCCGAAACCGTTGCGCCGGTTTATCACGCTCCGGTTATGTTGGTTTAGATAAATAATTAGTTTTTGATAAAACTTTTTTTGAAAAAGTTTTCGCTCAAGCCTTTTTGTAAAAGGCTTGCGTTGCGCCGGTCGATCACGCTCCGGTTACACCAGTATAGATAAATCATGAGTTTTTGATAAAACTTTTTCAAAAAAAGTTTTCGCTCAAGCCTTTTTTGAAAAGGCTTGCGTTGAAACCGTTGCGCCGGTTTATCACGCCGATTGTGACGTTTTCGATAAAGCATAGTTTTTGATAAAACTTTTTTTGAAAAAGTTTTCGCTCAAGCCTTTTTGTAAAAGGCTTGCGGGCAAGGATTTTTGTAAAAGGCTTGCGGGCAAGCCATTTTAAAAGGGCTGCGGGGGGGTTTTTCTTTTATGCTCGCTTCTTTCAATACGGCTCATTACTGAATTCAGTTGTTCTGGAGAGATTTCGAGCGTGCTCAGGATGATTTCGGGATCTTCATTCTGCTCAAGCATTTTGAGTACCTGATCTACTTTTACGTAGGAAATTCCGAGCTCGGCTTCATCGGTCTGGCCTGCCCAGAGCCCTGCTGAGGGTTTTTTGGTGATAAGGGAATCAGGAACCCCAAACCTGCGGGAGAGCTCCCAGACTTCGGTTTTATAAAGCCCGCCTATGGGTTCGAGATCAACGCCGCCATCGCCATATTTCGTGAAATAGCCAAGCAAGATCTCAGTTTTGTTGCCGGTTCCTATGACCAGACGATTCATCCGGTTTGCATGGAAGTAGAGAAGGGACATCCTGATCCTTGCTTTCAGGTTACCCATTGAGAGTCGGTCTGCGGATTCACTGCCAGCGGCTGCAGCCGTGAAAGCCGAAATAATTCCTGAAATGTCAATAGTCCGAAACTCAATATCCAGCCAGCTTGCAAGAGCCTTTGCATCTTCGCTGTCTTCGGCAGGAGTAAGGCCGGGCTCGGGCATATGGATTCCGAGCACTTTATCATTTCCCAGAGCTTTTACGGCAAACGTTGCGGCAAGGGCTGAATCTATTCCCCCACTGATACCTACAACGGCTCCGTTCACACCTGCTTTAAGAGTCTCGTTACGGATAAAATCAATAATTCTGTTCTGTGCGATTTCAAGGTTCATGCTGTCAATTCCCGGGTATTCGTCAGGCACATAATTCGAAAGGATTCAAGATCCTGAGAACTCACGCTCCTGATAGCTCAAGATCTTAACAATGGCAGATTTGAAAGATATGGGGTTTAAGTGGCTAATTAAGAGAATTAAATAATTTTATACACAGAAGCTTTAAATATATAAATCCTCAGAGGAAAACGTGGATAGGGTAAACTTATTTAAGAAATGGAAGATATAGGGAGTAATATATCCCGGGCAATATAATATAAATAACTGATTATCAAATGTACCTCTAACCGACAAAATCATTGTCCGGATAGGGTACAGGCATAAAAGGGGGTGTATTAGGATAGGAAGACTGGATAGAAAATTCAAAATCCAGGTTGTTCCGCAACAAACCCTCCGGGACAAAAATTTCCCTTATCAAAGGCATTGAAATAAAAAGACATCTAATATAGAAAACAGGTAGTTCCGCAATACGTAGACCGGAAGAATCTAAAAAATCCGGTATCCGTTTATTTTATGTGATTATTGAATAAAGGTTACAATCAAAAAGACAACTATTTTCGGGATGATCTATGGAAGAAATACAGTTGAAGGTTGAAAAGGCATATCCTATCGACCTTGGAAGAGGAATTATCCGACTTGACCCTACAACCTTGCTGAAACTTCAGCTCTCGCCAGGCGATATCGTGGAAATCAGGGGGAAGAAAAAGACCACGGCAAAGGTATGGAGAGCCGACAGGCAGGATTGGGATCAGGGACTTGTGAGAATTGACAACTTCATCCGGCAAAATGCAGGTGTTTCCATAGGAGAGAAGGTAACGATTAAAAAGGTTGAAGCCCCGGAGGCGAAGAAACTTATTCTTGCGCTTCCGGAAAGTATGATGCAGGGGGGGCCTGAACTTCAGTTCGGGGAACATGCAAATGAGATCATAAAACGGCATATCCTAAAAAGGCCGGTTTTCAGGGGAGACATTATTCCTATAATAAATTCGATGTCACAGCCAATGACAGAGTCCCTGACTACAAGCCAGGTAATCCCTCTGGTTGCGGTTGAGACCGAACCTTCAAACACAATTGTCCTTATCACGGAAGCAACGCTTATCGAGCTTCGCAAAAAGCCGGTACAGGGGTACGAAAAAGCAACCCGGGGCGTAACCACCTATGAAGACATAGGAGGGCTTGGGGATGAGATCATGCGCGTCCGGGAAATGATAGAGCTGCCCATGAAGCATCCTGAGCTTTTCGGGCACCTTAATATCGAGCCTCCGAAAGGAGTTATCCTCTATGGCCCGCCCGGAACCGGAAAAACCCTGATCGCAAAAGCCGTGGCTAATGAGTCAGGAGCAAGTTTCCATTACATTGCAGGCCCTGAAATTGTAGGAAAGTTCTATGGAGAAAGCGAAGAAAGGCTAAGGAAGATTTTCGAAGAGGCAACCCAGGACGCGCCATCGGTTATTTTCATTGATGAAATCGATTCCATTGCCCCGAAAAGGGAAAACGTTACAGGGGAAGTGGAAAGGCGTGTGGTAGCCCAGCTTCTGACCCTGCTTGACGGGATGGTGGAGAGAGGCCAGGTTGTGGTTATAGGCGCCACCAATCGTGTGGACGCCATTGATCCGGCACTCAGGAGGCCAGGCCGCTTTGACAGAGAAATCCATATAGGTGTGCCTGATACCAAGGACAGGTACGAGATCCTGCAGATCCATACAAGAGGTATGCCCATAGAGGGGCACTCAGGCACCGAGGAAGGCGGAGAAGCCGAACTTGGGGTTGATGAGGCTGCCCTGGAAAGGGAGAGAAAGGAAAAGACGGATAAGTACCTCATGTATCTGGCTGAACGGACTCAGGGTTTTGTAGGCGCTGACCTGCTGGCTCTCGTGCAGGAAGCTGCCATGCGGTGCCTGAGGGAAAATCTGCCTGACCTTGACCTCGAAAAGGAAGCAATTCCACCTGAAAGGCTGGAAAAAATCATTGTAACCAGGAGAAACTTTGAGGATGCCCTGATGGAAGCCGAACCCTCAGCTCTCAGAGAGATTTTTGTGGAAATGCCTACAGTTACCTGGGATGATGTGGGAGGGCTGGATGAAGCAAAGCAGTCCATTATTGAGGCTGTGGAGTGGCCTATTAAAAGCCCGGAGAAATTCGCCAGGATGGGTATAAAGGCTCCAAGGGGGATTCTGCTTTACGGCCCGCCAGGAACTGGAAAGACACTGATAGCCCAGGCGGTTTCCAGGGAGTCCAATGCTAACTTTATAAGCGTCAAAGGTCCTGAAATGTTCTCCAAGTGGCTTGGGGAATCGGAAAAAGCTATCCGAGAAACCTTCAAAAAAGCCCGGCAGGTCGCTCCATGTGTGATTTTCTTTGACGAGATCGATTCGGTTGCCTCTATGCCAGGAATGGAGTCTACGGATAGCCGCACTTCCGAGAGAGTGCTCAACCAGCTCCTGACCGAAATGGATGGGCTTGAATCCCTCAGGGACGTGGTGGTAATTGCCGCAACTAACCGCCCTAACCTGCTAGATCCTGCAATCCTGCGACCCGGACGTTTTGACCGGCTGGTGTACCTGGGTTCTCCTGACAGGAAAGGCAGGCTCAAAATCTTCAGGATCCATACAAATGACATGCCCCTCGCTGAGGATGTGGATCTTGAGACACTTGCCGATATAACTGAGGGGTACGTGGGAGCTGATATCGAGTCCGTATGCAGGGAAGCCGTGATGATTGCTCTCAGGGAGAACTTCGATGTCGAAAACGTGGAAATGCGGCACTTCAGGGAAGCTCTCAAGAAGGTAAAACCAACAATTACGGAGAATATTGCTCAGTTCTACGAAAAGATCGAGGCGCAGTTCAGGGGAGGCCAGAAACTCACAGAAACAGCCGGTTATATCGGGTACAGGTAAGAGTTTGAACGGGTAATGCTTTAAAGGAACAACTTTTAAAAGGAAAAAGTTTTAAAGAACCTGGTTTCAAATGGAATAAAATATTTGAAATGAAAAATCCAGCTTTACCCATAACTCTCATAACACGCTGCGACGGAGATACGATAAAAATGTCGAAGGAATTTGCAAGGAACCTCTTTAACAAGCAGGTAATGGCTACCGACGGAACCGAGATAGGAACGCTGAGCAATGTTGTAGTCGAGATCAGGGGAGGAAACATTATTGACATGATGATTACCCCTAATCCGAATTTTGACACTTCCAGATACAGGAAAGCGGACAACTTTATCCTCATTCCTTTCGATTCCGTAAGTGCCATAAAAGACTACATAATAATTGACAAGATGAAAGCAAAGACGAATTAAAACGAAGAGAGGGAGTTTCTCTCCTCTCATATTTTGTCTCTTTTTATACTGTATATCTCTTTTTATCCTGTGTGTCTCTTTTTATCCTGTATTTATTTCAGCCCGGAGGAACTCTTCTTATATCACCCTGATGTTGCTTCAAAAGTGCAGAGTTCGTAGCTCACTCTGCTCATCCAGCGTGATTGGTTTTAGGTATATCTTTTTTCTTAAATCGCTCCTGTGGAGAAAATTCTATTTGTTTTTCTCTTAAAAGTGAAATCTAGATAAATGTGTGTAACATTTACAATCGATGACATACCCATGGCAATTATAAAGCCAGACTGTATAGAGTAGTAAGAAACAGAAATAAATCAAAGGTGGTAAGGTTGGCGCTTAAAAAAAGCAGTAAGTATGGTACTGATTTTCTTAAAGAAAATATGATGGGCCCAAATTCGATAAAAATTCTTGAGGAGATGGCAGAGTCTTTAAAAATTGAGAAAGGTATGCGGATACTTGATCTGGGCTGCGGGCGGGCACTCACTTCAATTTTCCTGGCAAAAGAATATGATGTTACGGTTTTTGCAACCGACCTATGGATCAGTGCAACGGAAAATTATGAAAGAATCAGGTCGATGGGACTGGAAGATAAAATAATCCCAATACATGCCGAGGCGCATGACCTGCCGTTTGCCAATGAGTATTTTGATCTCGCCATATGTGTGGATGCCTATCACTATTTCGGGATCGAGGAAAATTATCTGACAGACCATTTTGCTCCGCCTGTAAAGAAAGGAGGGCAAATAGCAGTTGCAGTCCCGGGACTGAAAAAGGAATTTACAGACGGAGTTCCGGCAGAATTACAGCCATACTGGATTGAGGATATGAGTTTGACTCTACACTCACGCGACTGGTGGTACGATTTGTGGAAAAAATCTGATTCAGTAAGTATTCAGGAGTGCAAAGAGCTAAACTGTCTTGAAGATGCCTGGCAGGACTGGCTTTCCTGCGACAACGACTACGCACGCAGGGATATAGGAATGATGGAAGCCGAAGGTGGAAATTACTATAATCTGGTTTCAATAATAGCTACTAAATCGTGAAGAAATTTTAAGACTCAATTTTTATTTTTTGCAGGTTGTCCGGGCGTGGAGGATTTTCCTTAGCTTATGAAAAATAAAAGGAATCAAATCAGCAGTAAGGAGCATGAGGATATTGACGGCGGTTTTACGAAGGTGCAGGCGACAGCCAGACGGCTTTCTGGACATGTTATTCCGACAGGATTTAAGGTATCTATGATCAGTCCAGAATCCTATAAATTATATAATCCGAAAAAATCGCTATCCATTTCTTTCTGTATTGATTCAATTCAAAAAAGATATATAAATATGAATGGATTCAACTCATTAAGAACATTAAATAAAAACATTTGTCCTTAATATGCTGTTTATTTAGGCCTTTTACTCTCATCGGGTTCCTCTTCTATGTCTATTTGTTCTGCTGTATCTCCTCTTTTTTCTTCTATTGATTCCAGTTTTTCCATTAATTCTTTTTCTTTATTATCATTCTTTACTTTTCTTGCAGGCATTTGTTTACCTCAATAGTTTGATGTCTGATGGAGTTATAAGTATATTGAAAACCCTGTTGATGCTAAATTGTTTTTTGGTCAATATAAACCTGCGTTTATGTTAAATACAGAATCAATATCAGTAAATACTACGAGGTTTTTGTTATTTACTGCTTTATGTTGTCTTAACTTGTGAGCAGGAAATACAGATTCTTAATGAGTTGTTTTCCCCTTATGGCGAAGTGCGATAACGATTATGCTCGCAGGGATATTGAAATGAGGGAATCAAAAGGCGTAAATTACTTTAATCTGGTTTCAATAATAGCTAAGAAATCGAGAGGAGATTTTAAGACTCAATTTTTATTTTTGCAGAAGGTGTCCGGACGTGGAAGATTTTCCTGAGTTTATGAAGAATAAAATGAATCATATCAGCAGTAAGGAGCAAAATACTGAGGATATTGACGGTTATTTTTTTGAAGGTGCAGACGGCAGCCAGATGGCTTTCTGGACCTGTTATTCCGACAGGGTTTCCAGGAAACATGCGCATGAATTCGATGAATACATGGTTTGTGTCAGCGGGCAGTACACGGCAGTCTTAAACGGCGAGGAGTTTGTTCTTACTCCGGGGAACGAATTATTCATTCCGAAAGGGATAGAACAGTGGGGAAAATGTATTGCCGGAACGAGAACCATTCATGCATTTGGTGGGAAACGCATTCGGAGAGCTGAAGAATAAGGAATTTGTAAAAAGGCTGGATAGTTTGGGTTTGCCGTTATAAAGAATAGTTTAGTTTTGCTTTTATAAAGAATAATAAATAAGTTTAATCTGAACTTTACATAAGTTTAACCTGAACTTTACATAAGTTTAACCTGAACTTTACATAAGTTTAACCTGAACTTTATATGCTTTATTGAAAAATAGTTTTAAAAAAATATAAATATTGAATAGCTTACTTTACCTCATGTCTTTCAGAATAAATGAAAACATTTCTTCCCGAATAAATGAAAACATTTCTTCCCGAATAAGTGAAATTATTTTCTTTACTATCATAATCAATTTTCTCATTGCCAGCACTGAAACTTACTTGAGAAACCCGGAACTTTTTAACCAGAACGGTCTCATGAGTTTACTGCCAGTCTGGTATCAATTGTCAGCAGGACTTTTAGTAATTTATTACTTTGTGATACGAAAGAATGAAGATAATGTAATAAAGAAAGAATCGATTAACAAACACAGGTACAATGCTTTGCGGATTAACTTATTCTGCAGCAGCCTTTTACTTTTGTGCTTAATCCTCGTTAACAGCTTTCCTGCATATTTCACATTAATAGGTGCACATTTGCATGTTTTAGCATACTTATCACTAGCAGTAAACTTGATTGTACTGGCAATTTTAGCGTTAAGTCTCTCTTATCTATTTAAAAAGAAGTGAAGACGTGGAGCTTTTTGCTGAAAACTAGACATTTCTTTCAATTTTTAAAAAATCTGGGAAAATTCTTATTTCTTACTTAGTGATTACAAGAGGATTAATGATTTGAAACGGTTGCCTTGTTCATTGGTTGTCGGTCAGCGAATTTTCCTGCTTTATGCCGTCGATTCTTGAGCAAAATTCTGGTAGGTACAGACTAGAGCTTGTCTTAAAATGAATTCATACAATCAGGATAGTAACTTAATCATTAGATTTAATATTCCCCGCTATCCAATTGTAAATGGTATGGTTTAGTGACATCTCAGGAGGCATAAGGTTTTGGAAGATTGGAAGATAAAGATTTCCGTGCTCTGGCTCTTTGCATCGATTGCCTTTCTGGTTCATCAGATACTGTTGCTTATGGAGCCTGGTATAATAGCAAATCTAATGGCGGGAGAAGCAGAAGGTCAGAAAATAGTGCCTGAACTTATACTGTTCTTTGCAATCTTAATGCTGGTTCCGATGTTGATGGCTTTCCTGTCCCTCATCCTGAAAGATTTGATGAATCGCCGGGTAAATATCATTGTAGGTGCAATTTTTGCTGTTATCTGGTTAGTTGGCGTAGTTGATGCGGTACAGTCCGCATACTGGGGCGGGGCACTAATGACGCTTTCAGCAGTTGTGGCTTCGGCGTTGATTGTCTGGTATGCGTGGAAGTCCAAACAGATAGCTTGAATTTTTCCAACCAGATCCATGTAAAGGATCTTTTAGTAGCGAAAAATAAGGGAATTAATGAGGTATAAACGATCAATTCCCTGTAAAGTATTAAGGATAATCAAAGAGCTTATCTTAGAGGGTATTATAAGAAAGAAAAAAATTTAAGAAAGAAAAAAGATTTCCACCCCGGCAGCTTGCTGCGGGGTATTGGGCTGAATGAGAAAAGTTAATTTACGTTTTCAGGAAGGAACTCCCATATAAACAATGTGAAGTTCCCCGGCGACCTCCTCAGCGCTATTGTATTGCTTGTCCGGAAGCAGGCCGAATTCCCGAAGGATGTCAGGGATTGCTCCGCTCTTCTTTGCCTGGGCAATAATCTCGTTCCTTTTTACAGGAAAATCCATACTTTGTAATATCTTCTGGGCTTCCATAGGAAGTTCGGTAATAAATCCGCTTTTAGTCTCATTTTCCATAATATTTCCCCTTTACTTTGTCTATTCCCTCTCAAATTCCCTGGCGGCATTTGGGGCGTTTGTATTCTCCTTTTCCGTAGACTTTTCATATTCTGCCTGATGCCATTCCCGGAATCATTATCCATAGCGTTTACGATATTTTCCTGCAAAGCAGGAAATGGATACTTTTTAAAGTCTCTTGAAAGAAGCTTAACTTCTTTCGTCAGTATGAATATAATGATGATACTATTTAAATGTTAGCATTTTTCTATAAAAATGTGTTAAATATTAACATATTTTTCTAGTTTAGTAACAATATATAATTGTAAATTAGTAAATTTTTAAGATAAAACTAACGAAAATTCTCAGTTAAATAAATGTTTTGAATTACGGTTTATCCACATTTATATATGTGAGTCAATAAAAAGAGATTTCGCATTAAAGTTAAATTTAATAAGAAGATTTGTAGTGTTCACTGGCAGATGAGTAAAATGCATACCGAAAGCAACAATCTTCAGGACTACCTCAAAAAGAGTGAGGTCATAAACTATGACCACAGGCTGATTATTGAGAAGTGTCTTGAACTGCAGAGAGGCACTGAAGACGAAATTTGTCTTACTTAGAAGGTTTATGAGTTTGTCCGGGATGAGATTCACCATTCAGGCGATATAAACGCACAGGAGGTTACCTGTACGGCATCGGAGGTTCTGGAGTTCGGTCACGGGATATGCTGTGCTAAAGCTCACCTGTTTGCAGCCATGCTGAGGTTTTTCGGGATACCTGCCGGATTCTGTTATCAAAAACTTTCTTCAAGCCGTGACATTAATAAGAAGTTCCTGCACGGCTTAAACGCTGTATATTTAAAAGATTTAAACAAATGGATAAGACTGGATGCCAGAGGCAATAAGCCAGGAATTGATGCTCAGTTTTCGATATATGAAGAAAAGATTGCAAAGCCGGTCCGCAAAGAGCTTGGGGAAGAAGATAATCCCGTAATCTTCATGGAGCCCAATCCGACTGTAGTTCAGGTATTAAAGAAAAGTAGTAACATGGAAGAATTATGGGCACAGTGGGAACTCGGGTTGAAAGATTTATCTGGCTGAGAAATCTTAAATCCAGCCTTTTCCCTCAAGAAATTCGAAGGCTTCGATGGCTCCGTCGCCATAAGTGGCTTCTGTTATATAATCTGCAGCTTCCTTTATTTTTTCGTCGCCGTTTCCGACAGAAATTCCAAAGCCAGAGACTTCGAACATTTCAACATCGTTTGCAGAGTCTCCGAGGGCTACGAAATCCCCGGGTTTTAAGCCCATAAGGCTTGCCAGTTTCTTAAGGCCTATACCTTTGTTGATTTTCCTGCTTTTGAGATGGATAGCGTATTTGGTATCAATGAGCTCAACGTCAAAGGGCTGGGTTTCAAGCAGAGTTCTGGCTTTCTGGAGGTTAAAATCCCTTCTCAGGGCAATCTCAGTTCTCCGGTAGAGAGGGTCAAGCTTGGTGAGCTTGAAATGCCGGGAAAGAAAAGCAAAGGCTTTTTCGCATTCCTCAAGGCTTTCCTCATAAGTGCCTTTCAGGTCGTAGCGGACAGTTATAGCTCCCCCGTTTTCTGCAATCACAGCACCCTCCAGGCCGATAAGCCTTGATGTTGTCCTTGCGTAGCAGAGAATGTTTCCTGTAGCAAGCACGAAGGGAAGTTTAAGTGTGCGGATTTTTTCAACGGCCCCCAGATGAAGTTCCCTTTTCTCGCAGGTGATTGTCCCGTCAATATCAGCAACAATAGCTTTGAATTTCATCAAAAAAGATTGGGGATGGGTAGATAAAAGATTTACCTACCCGCTTTTGAACATCTCTACGGTTTACCGTTTACTTCTGGTATGTTTATTTCAACGTTGTTTGCTTCTTAATCTTACTGCCTGAGGTTTCTAAATCTCACTGGTCTGTGAGTCCGTCAGTGGTGACTGCGATAACAGCTTCTCCTTCGGGCAGGTTGGGAGAGTCCACAAGGCGTATTATCCTTTTATCGCCTTTGGATTTCCTCAGGTAAAGCCTGAAGGTTGCAGTGTGTCCCACAACGTGTCCTCCGACAGGTCTGGTGGGGTCGCCGAAGAAAGCATCGGGTTTTGCCATGACCTGATTTGTTACGACCACGCAGGCATTGAACAGGTCCCCGAAACGGAGCAGGGCATGCATGTGCTTGTTTAGCTTCTGCTGCCTGTCAGCAAGGGTTCCTCTTCCTACGTACTCAGCCCTGAAGTGAGCCATAAGCGAGTCAACAATCAGCAACTTAACAGGTTTGCCCATTTCCTTGAGCTCGTTTGCCAGGTCTGTTGCAGACTCAACAAGAAGCATCTGGTGATTGGAATTGTATGCCCTGGCGACATGGATATTCTGGAGGAACTCTTCCGGGTCAAGACCCATGCCGTATTTTTCGGAAAGCCCTTTTACCATCTGGGCAATTCTCTCAGGCCTGAAAGTGTTTTCAGTATCTATGATGATAACCGAACCATTAAGCCCTCCTTGCTCCCTGTCCATCTGGACATTGACTGCAAGCTGGTGAGCCAGCTGGGTCTTTCCGGAACCGAATTCTCCGTACAGTTCGGTAATTGCCTGGGTTTCTACGCCCCCGCCCATCATTTCATCAAATTCCGTACAACCGGTGGTCAGCTTGCCTACAAGTTTCCGCCTTTCAAGCACGACATCTCCGGTTTCAAAGCCCCCAATATCAGCAGCTTGTCTTGCAGCATTAATGATTTTTGCAGCCGTCGATTCCCCGATTTCGGCTGTAGTTGCAAGTTCAGAAGGAGAGGCAACAGCCACTGCTTCAATGGTATTAAATCCGGCTTCTTTGAGTTTTTCTGCGGTTGCAGGGCCAACTCCGGGCAGCTCTTCGAGTGCTATTTCGCTCATTACTAATTCTCCTAAGATGCACATGTTTGTATAAGGTGCATAACAGTTGCTCCACAATAGTTTTGCAGGTATATATAACTAGAGGAGGCTGGGTGAAAGTATTCTAAAGTGCCTGTAAAACGCGGTTTTATTGCCGGGGAACCCCGCAAAAAGGGGATAAACCGGGAAGGTTTTTTCTGACACTCACATTCAAAAAAAGAATGGAAGAAAGCGAAAAGAAAGTGAAAAGAAAGAGAGATAAAGGAAAAAAATACGAAAATTCCCTGAAAAGCGGAGAAAAACCAAAAACTTCTTTTTACTTGGTAGATTATCACCCATCATGCCAAAGGTCGCAGTCGGCGGTACGTTTCAGTATTTTCATGACGGGCACGCCAAACTGATTAAAAAAGCATTTGAAATCGCAGAGGATGGAAAAGTCCACATAGGTCTTACCTCGGACGAGATGCTGAGTAAAAACCACAGCGTAGATAATTATGAAAAAAGGAGGAACCGGCTGCTGCAGTTCATAAAAGCTATGGGATTTCCGGATGACAGGTATGAGATTACAAAGCTTAATGACCCCTATGGCCCTACACTCGAAGAGGATTTTGACTTTATCACCGTCTCTCCTGAGACCTATCCGGTTGCCCTTAAAATTAACCTCGTCAGGGAAGAGAAAGGAAAGAAACCTCTGGAAATCGTATATGTCGAATATGTAATGGCTGAAGACGGAATCCCGATTTCTTCTACAAGGATTGCAGAAGGGGAGATTGACAGGCACGGCAGGCTGAAAAAAGACATCAAGCACTGATAGTTCAACCTCAAGCGGGCGAAAGCTTGATCACAAACGCTCGCGGGTTTGATTGCAAACGCTCGTTTGATCCACGCTTTGATTGAAAAAAAGCGAGAAATAAACAGTCCCACTCCTGCATTATCTGTATCTAAGCAGTTATAAATGGGACGGAACCATAAGTGATAGTATGCCCAGAGAATTTACACGAAAGGATATTGAGATATTTAACAAGCTTGCTCCTGAAGCCGGAGGAAGATTGACATCCAGGGAAGCAGGGCATCAGTTTCCCTTTATTCTGCGCCCGGTCTCACACAAGTTCGCCGAATCGTCGGAAGATTTCAGGAAAAGGCTGGAGAAGCTGAGCCCTGATGAGCTTGATTACCTGGTAGGGCTTGCTCTGGAAGGAAAGGAAGACGTTCAGTCTCTGGACGAGGATTTTGAAGAGCTGGCTACAGTAGTTGCCGAAAAATTGTCTCCTGAGAGAGCAAAGCAGCTAAAGGACTTCGTGGGAGTTTTCTGAAAGGACAGCTGAAAATGCCTCCAAAACATCTATTTTTCGGGACCGGGGGAATTCCGAGAAGCACAAAAGGAACAAGCAGCATCTCAGGCATCAAGAGGATCAGGGAACTTGGCCTTGACTGTATGGAACTTGAATTCGTCCAGGGCGTACGCATGGGTGAAAAAGGGGCAAAAAACGTCCTGGAAACTGCAAAGAAAGAAGAAGTAGCCCTGAGCGTCCATGCCCCGTACTATATCAACCTGAATTCCTATGATGAAGAAAAATTAAAGGCAAGCCTTGAGAGGATCTACCAGGCTGCAAGGATAGGCAGCCTTTGCGGGGCCGAATCTATTGTGCTACACGCAGGTTTCTATCAGAAAAGCAGCAAAAAGCATACCTTTGAAAGCGTTTCGAAAGCCCTGAAAGCGATTACCGGACAGCTCAGGGAAGAAGGAATCCCTGCAATCCTGCGCCCTGAGACGATGGGCAAGCGCACTCAGTTTGGAACACTTGAAGAAGTGCTTGCTCTTAGTGCAGAGATTGAAGGAGTTATGCCCTGCCTTGATTTCTGCCACCTGCACGCACGAGAAGGAAAGGAAAATTCCCATCCCGAATTTACGGAAATTCTCTCCCAGATCGAGGAAAGCCTTGGAAAAGAAGGGCTTTCAAATATGCACATGCACGTCGCAGGAGTGGAATATGGCCTGAATGGGGAAAAAAAGCATTTGAATCTCAAGGAATCGGATTTCAATTACCCCGACCTTATGCAAGCCTTAAAGGAATTCAGAACCAGAGGGAGCGTAATACTTGAAAGCCCTGTTCTTGAACAGGATGCACTTATGCTGAGGGAACTTTACGACAGGATATAATTTTAATTCCATGATCTAGTTATAAAATCTGCCTGGGGGCTCAAGATCAGGATGAAAAAAAGTATTTCTTACTTAGTATTTCTTACTTATTACTTAAACTCTTTGAAAAGCTTACTAAAAAGCTTACTTACTAAAAACTTAATATGTACTTGGTGTTGCAAGCACATATTATTCAAAACATTATTCAAGGTATTCAAGGAAAGATTCCGGGAAAATCAGGAAGGAAAAGCAATTTCCCTATCTTATTGAATCCCACTCCAGCTATATTGCTTACCACTATAGCGTTTTTCGCCCTCTGCTGCTTCCCCGTGCTTTTTCATAGCTAATTTTGCCTTGTATTTTATTAACAGGTAGACTCCAGCCAGGCCAACAAAAGTGTAGATCAGCCGCGAGATAAAAGATCTCTTTCCAAATATAGCCGCTACCAGATCAAAGTTCAGTAAACCTACAAAACCCCAGTTAAGAGCGCCTATTATCGCTAGCAGCTTAGATGGGATGTATAGATTATCCGGCACATCGGGCATTTTATGATGCATCTTTGTCAAACCTCCCCACTGTAACAGAGCTTTATAAACGACAGATCATTTTCCCGGAATGAAAACTCCAGGCTTCCGGATGATCCAGCGATTTGCTCTCGTAAATAGTGTTAGAGCTAAGAGATTATGAATCTATTCCCTAACCTTGCTATCTTGTATAAAAAATAAATGAATTTTCAGATTATACCCTCGATTTTAATATACTCAAAAGAGCTGTAGTGAAAGCTAAGAAAAGGGGAAAAAAGGAAAAAGGAGGAGAGATTATATCTTTAGCGTTTCAGGGCTGTTCCCACTCTCTTCGAGCCAGGGGCAACCTTCTTCCCTGTTAACAACTCCGACCGTAAATTCTATCCCGCTTTTTTCCACGTATTCCTTTATCCTTTTAAGGGCATGGTCCACCATCCCGCCGGCTGTAAGGATAAGGCAGCGTTTTCCGCAGAGCGCCATCAGGATGGATTTGTCTATAACGCCTGAGGTAACGTCCAATCGGACTCCGTCCTGCTCGGCAAGGATTTTACTTTTCTTGCCCATAGCCCCGACAAAGACAATTTCCCCTTCCTTAATGATTTGCTTTATTTCAGGCAGGGAATAGCTGTCAGTGTCATAAAGCAGGACTCCTCCGGCTTTAATTCCTTTACGTTTTAACTCAACAATAGCCCTTCCGTCCGAATGAATATGCAGCACAGTGGCGTTAATTGCCTCGTAAGGCGACTGGGTTGCATATTCCCCGTACATGACCCCAAGGTTCAGGTTATCCCCCTCTCTTACGCCAGGGGGAACTTCAACCCACATCAGGTCAAGAGGTTTTAAGGTATTGACAAGCTCAGGTATGGTTTTGGGGGAATTTCTACCGTACGCAAGCCCTCTTCTCTCGATTTCATGGTAAATTTCAAGGGTGGTGGGCTGTCTGAGCCCGGCTTTTTTAAGAAGTTCGGGATCTTTGAAAACCTCTGCCGGCGTGCCCTGGCCTATGATCTTGCTGTTCGACAGGAGGAACACATAGTCAGACCATCGGTATGCCAGGTCCACATCATGCGTTGAGATAATGATAGTGCTCCCGAAGTGGTTAAATTCATTGATCAGATCCATTATTTCGTCTGCCCCTACAGGATCGAGATTCGAGAGCGGCTCATCAAGGATAATCACTTCGGGTTCCATTGCCATAATTCCGGCAATTGCAACCCTTTTTTTCTGCCCTCCGCTGAGATGGTGGGGGGGCTTGTCCTTAATCCGTGAAAGTCCAACCTGCTCAAGGGCAAGCTGAACGCAAGTATCGACCCTCTCTTTCGAATAACCGAGATTTGAAGGCCCGAAAGCTACATCCTGGAATACCGTGGGCGCAAAAATCTGGTCATCGGAATTCTGAAAGACTATCCCTATAGATCTCCGGATTTCACGGAGGGATTTTGAATCGTACTCCAAAGGAACGCCGTGGAAAAGAACTTCCCCCTGGCTCGGCTTAAGGGTCCCGTTAAGAAGCAGGAAAAGGGTGGACTTACCGGAGCCGTTCTGCCCTACAAAGGCAATTTTCTTTCCTTTCATGATTTCAATATTCAGATCCTGAACAGCCACGGTTCCGTCAGGATAAGCGTACTTAAGGCCCCTGGTCTCAAGAATAATCATAAACTTTTACCTCAGACAATAGATGCGTTTTTTGTTAGATAAAGAAGTGCGAGAGTCAGGAGAAAATAGGCTGAAGTAAGGAGCAGTTCAGGTGCCCCTACAGGCCTGTGCACTTCGAAAAGTGCCATTTTCCCATCATAACATCTTGAATTCATGGCAAGGAAGAGTTTGTCTCCCTGTTCCCAGGAGCGGACGAAAAGGGTGCTCCCAAGCATGCCCAGGGAGCGGATAGACCGCCTGAAACTCGAGTATCCCAGCCTTACGGTCTGGGCATACCTTATGGAGAGAGCCATGTCAAGGAAGACGAAGATGTAGCGGTAAATCAACATGGAGAGCTCTATAAAGGACTCTGGAAGCCTGGAAGCTTTAAGTACCGCAAAGAGCTCGATCATCGGGGTTGTCAGCGCCAGGAAGTAAAGGCAGCACATCCCGCTTACTGATCTCGCAAGTACCAGCAGCGCAAGCTCAAACCCATCTGCCCTTACATCGAGAGGATAACCCAGGAGTTCGAAAGACAGAATTTCAGGTCCCGAGCCTGAAAAAAAGGCTATTATAAAAACCCCGACAGCCGCAAAACTCAGGGGAGCCAGCAGAAGTTTTACATAAAGCGAAAGGGGAGCTTTGCCAAAAGTAACGGTTGCAAAGCTCATGCAGAAAGCTATGAAAAAAGGAGGGATAGGAGACCTCGAAGAGACTCCTGCAAGCAAACCGAATAGCACTATTGCCAGTTTCAGCCAGTTGTTTCGGTGCCTGAGAGGGCTCATAAGGGCATAGTCGTCAAGGATATTGGTCATATTGAAAACCCGCAGAAAGGTAGATGAAACCTGAAAATTAAAGGTTAAAAATAAAAGGCAAAAGATAAAAACCTTCCTACCTGAGAAGAAGGAAACATAGAGAAAGAATAAAAAGAGGTTACAGGGACTGGCTATCCCCTTCGGACTTGTTTATTCCTTTGCGGGCAAGGTCGTTTTCGTATCTCTTTTTGGCCCTGTAATACCCGAGGAAATATCCCAGGACACCTGCACCTATAGCAGCCTGAAGCCCAAAGAGGAGGCTTTCGATTTCGCTGCTTGGAGGCTCCCAGAGGGGTTCTGCTACAGGCTCATAAGTTCCGCCGGTAGCTTCTTTTATTGCGTCTTCAGCCTGCCCGTCAGCTCCCATATATTCTGCATCTGTTGTCGAAGACATGTAGATAAACTGGATTGCAAAAATCAGGACTATGGCAAGCACAATGATTTCCAGTTTTTTGCTCATGCGGAGCTCCCTCTAAGTTTTCTAACAACTGCAGCTTCAATTACTTTCATTTCTACAAGAATATCACTCTTGACATTAACCACATACTTGAAGAGCAGAGCACTGACCGCGCCTTCCATAATTGCCAGAGGCAGCTGCGTTAGCCCAAAGATAGCCCCGAACACCTTAAGCTGAGCCAGAAATCCTTCAAAGGTAAGGATTCCTCCCTGAGGATAAGCAAGAGCAAGCTGTGTGGAAGTTACACCATAAGTTACCCAGTCTCCAATAGCTGTAGCAAGGAAGACAACGAAATAAAAATTAATTCTGGCTTTCATTCCTGCTTTGTAAACAATATATGCTGCCAGAGGGCCTGCTATACCCATGGAAAATACATTTGCTCCAAGGGTTGTCAGCCCGCCGTGGGCAAGGAAAAGAGCCTGGTACAGAAGCACTATTGTCCCGAGCACTGCAGAAATCGCCGGCCCGAACATGATTGCTGCAATCCCGGTCCCGGTCGGGTGAGAGCAACTTCCGCTAACAGAAGGCAATTTGAGGGCAGAGAGCACGAAAATAAATGCACCTGCAACAGCCAGGAGAGGCAGTATTTCACGTTTTTCACTTACCAGCCTGTTCATTTTATAAATCCCGTACAGTATCACCGGTATGGATACTGCAAACCATAACTGCCACCAGGGGGTGTCTAAAAAACCTTCCATTATATGCATAGGATCACCATGGGGATATCAAGTAAACATTAGTGGGCTTAAGGCAAGTTAAATTGAGTTCATTTATAGATAAAGGTTACGGTGAGGCAGAAGCGAGTGCGTGAGAGCGAATCAAATTAATTAAAAGGTAATAATATTCTTAGAATGAAGGAAGTATAGAGTAGAACAAGTAAACTTGAATCAATACTGGGCATAAACCAGGCAGATAATTATATCCAATATATAATAATATTATAAAAAAGGCAATCAAACGGATTTAACATCTGGAAGAAACCGGAATTTACAGGGAAACTAAATATTACTATTTAAAGGACAGGCTACACCCAAATATGAAAAGCTAAATTGTGTAGAATCGATAAAAAGGGAAGAAAAAAGAAAAGGGAAAAAAATAGAAAAATGGAGGTTATAATCAAATACAGTTTCCGTTTTAAAACCCTGGAAGACGGGCAAGAAAAAAACAAATTAAAGCAATGTAGATCAACTAAATTTGCTTTAGTAACTTACTATTGTACTTTGTATTACATAAATATATCTATTTTTTCCGTACAAAAAATAATTTTGGAAAGATCGTTCAGAAATGTAAGTAATAACAGAAAAAGAAACTAAACGTCAGGAAAAATTTGAGTAAATTATGTGAATTGGCTAAATTAAAAGACAATTTATTCAACTTATCTTGAGAAGCTTAAATTAACCACTAAAAAAAGCTGTCAGATACGCAACTGCAAAATAACGCCCGAACTTTCCAAGGAAAACCAGAACCGAAAAATAACGGAAAGGGAGCTGCATAAGCCCGGCAGCCATGGTAATTACATCTCCTATGCCTGGAACCCAGGTGAAAAGCAGGGTGTAAACGCCATATCTATTAAAGAGCCTTTCACTTTTCTCAAGCTGCTCAGGAGAGGGAGAAAGGTATTTTTCAAGTACCGGACGCCCTTTTAGCCCGAGATAGTATGTTGTGCAGGACCCGAGAAAATTGCCCAACGTCGCCACCATAACAACAGAATAAGGATTGAAACCCTGGTAAATGAGAGCTATTATCAGCGCTTCCGACCCTAAAGGCAAAACCGTGGAAGCCAGAAAGCTCAGGACAAAGAGATTAAGATAGCCGTAATCGGCAAGAAAGGAAGTAAGGGCTTCAAGCATTATACTCAACAATCGTAGTACGGTATTTTAAGCTGTCGTCTCAGGCAATAATCGCACGAGATACCGGTAGAAATTGCTGGTTAAAGCAAAGAGGAAGTTCAGTCAGGATAGCGACAGAATAACGGCAAAGTGACGTAAAAAAGAATTGGAGAGCCGGAAGTCCCGAATTGGGATTCCAGCTCATGCGCCGTACAGGCACTGAAACTGTATTAAAGCCCTTTTTTCATGTTCTGGTATGAGCCAGTACGCTTTAACACCAGAGCCAGAAGCGCATATCAGTTTTGAATCAGTTTCTCCTTTTCCGGAGGATAACAAATGCTGCGGCGAGTACTCCAAGTGTGGCCATCCCGCTGAAGAAGGGAGCTTCTTCAGTTACCTCATAACTTTCACTCAGACCCCCTACCTCAACTGTATATGTTCCTGGCTCGTCCTCGGTATGTGAGAATTCGACTGCGGTGCTCTCACCCGGACCAAGGCTTATATTTTCGGAATCAACCGGTTCGTTATTAACCAGTAAATCCACTCTGGATTCTCCTGCCGCATTTCCGGTATTCGTGGCATCCGCTCTTATGCTTACCGCAGTTCCTGCCTCAATTGAAGCAGGTTCTATTGTGAGGTTCGAGAAAGTAAACTCCGCTACGTTTTCTATCACCTCAATTACGGTTTCCCCTTCTTCATAACCTTCTTTTGTAGCATTTACCGTATATGTGCCCGGAGCAGTAACCCAATGTGACACGGTACCGTTTGCGTTAGTCTTTTCGTCAATTCTCTGTCCGCCGAAGAATATATCCGCCCCGGCAACAGGCTGGTTTTCTACGGAATCGGTAACCGTTATGCTGATCTGGTCTCCTTCCCGTACAGTTTCAGGCGAGACTGCAACCAGAAGCTTCAGGACCCCTTCCGAAACAACATCAATACTCTTACTTCCGGAAACATAACCTTCCCGGCTTGCAGTTACAGTGAAGCTGCCTTCGCTGCTCGGTGTGAAAGTCAGGTTACCGTCATCGCCGGTAGTGCCTATGCTGTTGTTTCCAACAAAGACTTCAACGTCGCCGACAGAAACATTTCTCGCGGTTACCGTGATATTAGCCTGTCTTCCTACCTCAAGGACATCAGGCATTTCGATATTCAGTTGTTCGCCTTCCCCGGTTTCGATTTCAACAAAGGGATAAAAGCGCAGGACTGAAGCATCGGCAACCCTGAATTTGACATTGCCCATCAGGTCAACAACATCATCTCTTGAAAGGGAGATTGAGTCCTCGTTTCTCATTGTAATGCCGGAATCGGAAATTGAGCTGATCTCCATCTCACCGAAAAGATCTCCCTCGGAAATTTCTATATAATCGTCCGAGATCTGGAAGATGCCCTCCACAAATACGGCATCTGTCTCGCGGGAACGGAAGACCGTACTTACATGGACTGCAATGACCGGGACATCTTCAGCGCCTCCGATATCGGCTTCATACACATAGTCTCCGTTTGAGGGAATTATTCCCGAATCCAGCTGTTCTCCGTTCCTGTAAAGCTCAAAGAGTATTCTTTCCCCGTTAACATCGACCTCGGCTGCCCTGAGAGAGTAGCCATTCTCAAGGGCTAGAGAGGAGCCTGTGAAAAGGGACTTTTTATCGTCATCATCAATAAGGACTTTTGAAAGGACATTGTCCGAAAGCACACTTACACCATTCGAGTTGCCAAGAGTGTCTTCAGGATATCCTGCAAAATACTGTTCTGCCATGAAGCCGACAACCTCATAGCTCCCCCAGTCATTATGCTCGAATTCAACACGTGCCGGCCTTGTAGAATACACGAGGGCTTCATCATCAATTGTCCTGCCATCGAGCTCTTCAATAACAAGGCTTTCAGTTGAGACATTTTCGTCGATATTATAATAGAAACCTTCGAAGTTAAAAGGCGTCCATACCGTGGTATCAAACCTATCATCGTGTACGGTTCCCCTTAACTCATAGGTTCCGGGCTCGGAGGTTTCGACTATAGGAGCAAAACGAAGCTCACTGGCATCAGCAACTACAAAACTCAGCTTACCCATGATATCGATAGTGTCGCCCCTGCCAAGCGAGATAGAATCGCTATTCCTCATTCTTATGCCCGAGCTAGAAGTAGAACTTACCTCCATTTCTCCGAATTCATCCCCGTTCTGGATTTGCACGTACTGGTCCGATATCTGGAAAATCCCTTCCACAAAAACTGCATTGGTCTCTCTACCGCTGAAAATCTGGTCGAAATGGACTGCAATCAGCGGCACATCTTCAGCATCCTCGAGGTCGGCCGTGTACACATAGTCATTATTGGAGGAGAGGAAAGCGTCATCAATTATGTTGCCGTCCTTTTCAAGCTGTACCCAGACGGTATCTCCGTTTATATCAACCTCAACTATGTTCAGGGAATACCCTTCCTCAAGAATGAGAGAAGAGCCCGTATATAGCGATCTCCTATCATCGTTATCGGTCAGAACCTTTGAAAGCTGCCCGTCCGAGATAACGCTGATCTCGTCATCTGCAAAGCTTGAGTTTTCATTGTATCCTGCAAAGTAGCGCTCAGCCATAAACCCGATAACTTCATAAGAACCCCAATCAGTATACTCAAAAGCCGTTTGTATGGGTACTGTTTCATACCGCAGGTTGTTCTCTTCAATTGACCGGCTGCCCTCACTAAGCTGGACTGTCAGATTCTCGGAGCCTTCTCCGGTGTCCAGATCATAATAAAAGCCCGAATAGGTTTGAGGCGTCCAGGTGTAGGTAAGGTTCTGGTTTGTATTTTCGTCCCAGATACGGTTGCCTGTCGAATCCGAAACCTGAGCAGCCGCATTTACAGGCAGCAGCCCGAGCACCAGAAATAAGCATAAAATCTTCATGTAGTTTTTAATCCCCAAATAAGGCCTCCTCTATGTTTTAAGAGGCGGGAGTGCAGTTTTCAGGTTTCCGAAAGAAAAAAGCAGGAAAAAAATAGTTTCCTCAACGTCCGGAATATGTCCTTAGTCCAGATACCCCGCCTATCTGAGTTATATCAAAGGTATTCAACTATATCCATTTTCTAATATCTCGGGCATGAAATAAAAAATTTTTGGATATTGGATAAATTTTTTTTGGGAAATCAAGTAATAAAAAAATTGAAGGTTCTAAAAGAAGGAGTTTTATGCCATAAAAATGTTAGAGCCCCTTTAAAACGGATTTTTGATAACATAGCAGATCCATATATTGTAAGTTTCAGGATGAAAGAAAAATAAAACCGGAAAATACCTTTATTACAACCAGGCTTGTTAAGACTCAGGAAAGGACGGAGAGTGGAAAATCATATTTCGGACGTAGACATTCATAAATTAGCTTGAGAGTATGCAACAGACAGGAATCTCCCCCTCGAAAAAATTTGTAGTCTTGTTGCTAAATCTTTTTAGTTGTCCCTTTTAAGATCCGGGCGTTGAACCGCGACCGTTGCGCCGAAACCGTTGCGCCGGTTTATCACGCTCCGGTTATGTTGGTTTAGATAAATCATTAGTTTTTGATCAAACTTTTTTTGAAAAAGTTTTCGCTCAAGCCTTTTTTGAAAAGGCTTGCGGTCAAGGATTTTTTGAAAAGGCTTGCGATCAAGCTATTTTTTGAAAATATTTGTGACTCCACAAGTTATAAGTTTGAGGAGGGGATTTCTGACACTTATAAGCAGGAAATCAGCGTAACTCAGATTTATTCTGCATTGTAAGACCGAGTAAAATATGGAGCCGTCCCTGGCATGGAAACGTATACAGTCATTCCCGAAGAATTAAAATTGGCAGTCCTTGAGAGAATAAAACCCACAGCGGTTGAGAGAGAAAAGCTTCTGGCGATCCAGAAGGAACTTGTCTCGCAGGTAGAAGCAGCAGCCGAGAGGCTTGGCATCCCGGACGTGCTTGTGAAGATGGTAGGCTCTGCTGCCAGAGGCACCTGGCTTTCAGGCACGCACGATATTGATGTCTTTATAAGTTTTCCCGAAGAGACAGCCAGAACGGAACTCGAAACCCTGGGCATGGCAATTGCCAGGGAAGTGGCAAAACATGCCGAACATGCCGAAGATCGCCATGCTGAACACCCTTACCTGAATATCATTTACAAAGGCTTTGATGTGGATCTTGTGCCCTGCTTCAGGGTCGCTTCGGCTTCCAGGATCAAATCCGCAGTTGACAGGACACCTTTTCATAACGATTTTGTCAAGCCCCGCGTAAAAGGGCGTGAAGACGAGGTCCTGCTCCTGAAACAGTTTATGCGCGGAGGCGGGGTCTACGGCTCGGAATTGAAGACCCAGGGCTTTTCAGGCTACCTGACCGAACTCCTTATAATTCACTACGGCTTCTTTGAAAATACTGTCCGTGCAGCCTGTTCCTGGAAGCCCGGTCAGAAAATCGACATAATGCGACACGCGGAAATCGAGCACATCGAACCGCTTGTAATGGTCGACCCTACCGACCCCAGGCGGAACGTAGCAGCAGCCCTTTCCCTTGACAAATTCTGCATGTTCATAGACCACTGCCGGGAATTCCTGAAAAGCCCTGAGCTCAGCTTCTTCTTCCCAGCTACTTCTCTCCCCCTGAAGGATAGAGAAATCCTGGCAAGCCTTGAAGCCCGGAAGAGCACCCAGCTTGCAATCGTCTTCAAAACCCCCGATGTAGTAGAAGACGTGCTCTACCCCCAGCTCTATAAAATGGAGCAAGCCGCAGCCGCCCTTCTGAAAGAATATGATTTTACAGTTATAAAAACCGGGATCTGGTCAGGCAAATCCGAAACCGCAGTCCTTCTGGAACTGATCTCCGGCACCCTCCCCAACGTGAAAAAGCACGTCGGCCCCCCCGTCTGGGTCAAAACCCACGCCGAAAAGTTCAAGGAAAAGTACCAGGAGGCAGCTGACGGCGTCTTCGGAGGCTATATCGAAAACGGAAAATACGTCTTTGAAATCCGGCGCAAATACCCGACTGCAAAAGGGCTTTTAGAGGATCGGCTCATGACCTGCTCACTTGGGAAAAGCGTATGCCAGAGCGTGAGTGAAGGTTTTGAGATTATAGAGGATGCAGGGATTTGCAGGTTAAAGGATACTGATTTCAGGGTTTTTTTGAGGGGATGGATGTAAAAAGAATTTGCTATGGGATAAAGAATGTATTCAATTAGCTGTTTGATTGAATAAAGTGAGACTTTTCCGTGAAAGTTATTTTTAAAAAACTTTTTTGCCCCTAAAATAAAAAAACCATTTTAACGGTTAATCTTATTGAAACTTGTGGTGTTAGGCAGTTGATAAACCAAGAGAAAATTCATAATAAATGCCTTAGCGATGATCCGAAAGAACGTATTGAGGCATTAAAGCAGCTAATGTATAAGTTTTCACGACTGCCTGATAAACAAAAGGCTTGGAATGACTTCATTAGACTGGCAGCTGATCGGAACATTCATGTGAAGCGGAATGCAATTTCTGCCCTTGATTCGGTATTTTCTCAAATAACAGATAAACAACAGGCATGGAATGAATTACATCGATTGACCAATGATCAAGATAGTGATTTGAGGCAGGGAACTGCCTACTCTCTAGGTGCAGTTTTTTCTCAGTTACCAGATAAACAACAAGCTTGGAATGATTTACATAGACTGATCACTGACGGAAATAGTAGGGTGAAGAGGGGAGCTACCTATACTCTTGGTTTGGTTTTTTCCCAATTATCGAGTAAAGAACAAGCTTGGAATGACTTGCAGAGCCTGGCCAATGACAAAGATCGTGGTGTAAGACTTAGAGCAGCCTCTGCCATTGGTTCTATATTTTACCATATACCAGATAAACAGCAGGCATGGAATGAATTACATAGACTAACTAACGATCAAGATACGGGTGTTAAGGCCTACGCAAATCATTCTCTTGGGGAAATTTCAATATTCAAGGCTTCCCAAGCAGAAAAAGAAGAAGATTACAAGAGAGAATTAGAAGAAGCAATTGAGTTTTTTGAAATCGCAGCACAGGAGGATAAATGGGGTAGTCCATCTCAATTTTGTCTTCCCTTTTACCGTTCTTTCCACACAATAATTTTCAAAAGGCAGGAAGCACAAGAAGAAGTGGGGAAATACCTAGCAGAAGCTAAAGAAGCCGTTAGAGGTTCTAAAAGTAAAGAACTGCTCTTCGAAGCTGTTGAAAACCTTGCAAATGCATTAAAAGAAGTCCAGAATTCAGAAAACCTGAATTTAGAGGCAAAAAAAGATGAGCTTAAATTTTATAAAAAATACTGTGATCGTGCAGTAGAACTAATGAGAGATACTGAAGAAACAGCACCTTTTGCAACAATAGCAATGAGAAAAGGGCTGCCTATTCTTGACAGAAATCTAAAAGAACTTCTCGAAGAGATTCAAAGGAAAGCAAGGATTGCGTGCAATGAATCGAAAGGGACTGATGCAGAAGAAATTGCGTGCACCATTAATAGAGAAATCCAAACATGGGAAATCGGCAATCAAGAAGAAATGACTTTTAATGTGGAGAACTTAGTTTTTACTTTAGAAGCAAATACTCCACATAATCCTCAAAATAATTTCCTTCTTGACAGAATTAAACAAATTCCTGAGCAGAAAGATGTGTCAAAGCAATACAATATGTTAAGTTCCATAATCACACTTATTATCAATTCTTGTCTGGAACAAAAATTACAGGATATCGGAGAAAAAGTTGATAAGGTCAGCGACAAACTTGAGGAAATAACAATCTCCCTTAAACCTGGAATCAGTGAAGAACTCATTATACATGTTGGTCCTATTTCTCAATGGGGAGGAGTTGAATACACTTTGACCATACCTTTACAGGATATTTCATATCCTGAACTGAAAGAGGACCTCCAGAAGATAATGGGGAAAAAGATAGACAAATTATCCAAGATGCCCTCAGGTTTAGCTGGTAAAGTTAGAGATTATTTGATCCAGAAAAATATGTGGAGTTTTCTTGATAAGCTGACTTGAACTCTGTCTTTTCTGCTTCTACTTTAAAATCCTGAATATAATCGTCAAAAAACAAAACTCAATAAAGACCTACAAACCCCTCAACCCTTTTCTGATAATATAAATACTGCTGTGCATACCCGCAATATTGCCCGAAGTATTCCCTTCCCCAGTCTCCCATTCGGCTCAGGTTCGTGCAGTTTTCAAAGAAATTATCGTCGATATGGTAGTGCTGGATTATCTGCCTGATGTGGGTGTCTACGGGGAAGGCTTCCATTTTCTCGAAAGCGAATAGGAGCACGCAGTCGGCAACTTTTTCCCCGATTCCGCGGAGCCTCATGAGGCGTTCCCGCGCGTACCGGTATTCCAGGCGGAAAAGGACGTCAAGGTCAAGCTCGCCGGAAGCCACTTCTTCGGCTGCAGCTTTTATGTTCTGGGTCCTGAAGCCCAGTTTGCATTTGTCAAGTTCGGCGGGATTGGCATTTGCAAGGGTTTCAGGCTCTGGAAAGCTGAAATAGTTGGGTTCGATTTCCTGCCCGAAAGTCTGGCTGAGCAGGCAGATCCGTTTCTGGATTGTAGGGATGCTTGAGGCGGTTGCTAGCATATAGGAAATCAGGCACTCCCAGGGGTCCTGCCGGATGAGCCGCAAGCCCCGGTACTTGCGGATAGCCCTGTCGATAAGCAGGTCTCGATTTATGCTCTGGTAGATTGAAGGCAGGTTGTCGTCCATGCGGAAATAGCGGGAAAAAAACTCAGGCGGAAGGTTTGAATCGACAATCAGATGTCCATTGTCCTGCGAAAGCCGGATGACATGGTTTCCGACAACTCCTGTCCACCAGTCCCCGTTACGCTCCCAGCGGAAAACCTGCCCGCAGTCGAGTGTATAATTGAGA
Organism: Methanosarcina sp. MSH10X1; assembly: GCF_004099695.1. Taxonomy (GTDB): domain Archaea; phylum Halobacteriota; class Methanosarcinia; order Methanosarcinales; family Methanosarcinaceae; genus Methanosarcina. The sequence continues at coordinate 102,925 of NZ_SCHL01000003.1, forward strand.
TCAAAAAGCTGGGGTTTAAGTCTGTACATCCAGCTCAAGCCCCCTGAGGAAAATTCCTGCGGCTAATGTATCCCCGAGCCCGACAGTGGTTACAGGATATCGGGAAAGCAGAGTGGGGAGTATGCAGAAGACATAGCCCTTCCTGAAAGCATAAGCCCCCTGTCCGAGGGTTTTTCCATTGAAAGCTTTAAGGAAGGCTTCAAGCTGCTCTCTTCCGAATGCACTTTCCTGAAGTTTCGAGGCTTCTTCTTCCACGAATTCCCGCCCTTCAAGCCGGCCTGAAGCCGCATACGCGGCTGCACACCTGACTCCGAAATCAAGAGCTTCAAGTTTTTCTCCGGCTTCCCTCTGCAAAGCCGGACTTTCAGGATTTTCAGGATTTTCAGGATTATCCACTTCTCCCGAGGTCCGGACATTAACAGGATTTTCGGAATCCGGTTCGGAATTAGAAGTAAAATTCGGTTTAAATACGGTCAGCACAAATTCCCTGGTGTGAATAAAAATTTTCTTAAGCCCATTCCGCGAAGCCAGCCTGAACGCTGCATCGGCTATGGCTTCAGCTTCCATATTGTGGAGCCCTTCTCCGGGCACTCCGTGTAAGTTGTAAAATATTGCAAGTTCATCTTCATTCATTCCGAGGCTATCGGAAAGTTTTGCAAAACGTAGAAAGACTGAATTTGCAATTTCTTTGCTTGCGAAGTGCCCGAACTCCAGGTGAATCCTGAGCTTATCATTCCTGGCTTTCCAGTTCCTGAGCCGGGAGAGGGTATTATCAAGAATTGTTTTATAGGTACTGCCGTCCGGATAGGTTTCAATAAGGAGATGAAAACCCGATATGAGTACACCATCAAACTCGCAGGCGTGTTGAAGTGCATACTGCTCAAATGCAGGGCTGACAAAGAGCCTCAGATTCAGGTGATCGCAGGTCGCTATGAAGCGGTTTTCCCTCGGAACCTTTACCTCAGTCCCGTACAGGGAAAAAACCTCACCCTCTGAAAAATCAAATACGAAATGTATAGGTTCTTGGCTGCTGGAAAGGTTGCTATTATTTTCTTCAGGTGTCGTCCCGCCGTCTCTCTTGAAAGAATTGGAAGCTTCCGGAAGGTAGACTGCTTTTTTTGAGAAGAGGGAAATCTGGGTTTTTGAAGGCACTGCAACGTTAGGAACTACCCTGGACGCGCCCAGCTGGGAAAGGGCATTTGCCATTATTCCGGCGTTTCCTCCCATCCTTACGATGGATTTTCCAAAATACCGGCTTTTAAGAAACTCAAAAACGGATTTCTCAAAAACAAGCCATTCGGCTCCGCTCCCCTCTTTCATGCAATAGGCAAGCCCTGCAACAAAATCCGACTCCGAGATTATTATTCCCGGGGGATTCTCGATTTTCTCAAGGATCTCAGCCGCCTGGAAAGTGTCCAGAAGTTCCGAAATCTCGGTTCCGCTGATCCGGTATACCGAGTCTATATTAACATTATAGCCACAAAGTACATTCATCTAACCAGTTCCTGTGTCCGGAATGGGAGGTTTCGGATTAAATAAAGGGAATTTATTTTCCTGCCTACTTCTGCTTCATTGTTGCAAGCATGGCTGCAAAAGCTCCTGCTGAGATAGTATCCCCTATTCCCACCGTAGATTTCGGTTTCTCGACAACTTTGGAAGGAATGATAACCGCATTATGATCTGCCCCGTAAAGATATCCGAACTCGAATTCCTCAGGAGTGCAGAGCCTCTTCCCTACACAGTAAAGCTTGAAGTTTTCCAGGTCTTCAATGCCTTTACCTGAAACCGGAACTTCCAGCCCTGCGGCTGCCTCGTCAAGATTTTCAATATCTCCCGTGAGGGCTTTAGCCCCGGCAAGGGTTGAGGAAAAGAGCAGGGCGTCCCTGTGTTCTTTAAGTGTAAGAGGATGACCTTTTGCAAGGATACAGATGTAAAACCCGAGAGAATGCACGTGAACCCTTTCAAGCGACAGGTCTTTTAAAAGCTGAACAGCTCCATGATAAAGCGAGGTTATCCCGTTCTCCTCTTTTCTTATCACGGAATAAGAGAGTTCTTCATGCCCCAGGACGTTCAGGGCATTTGCCACCTCCACAGTATCAAGGCCCAGGGAATGGACATGTCTGGCAACGATCTCAGTCAGGATGGCCTTTCTTATAACCCGGTTCTGGATGGATGTAAGCTCCACATGGATGCGGAGTTCGGGATTTAAAGCCTTGAGTTTCTCGATAACTTTCACGGAATGCGAAACATAGTCTTTATACGTAGACCCATCCTCATATTCCTCTTTTATCATCTGATAACCTGAAAGCATCGCCCCGTCAATCGGGTAGAGCGATTCAAGCTGCTCATAGATTTCCCTGTCCATGTCCAGACGAATCCATTTCGGGCGTGAGGAAATTATCAGGCGGTTATCTCTTGGCACCGTGAAATTGTTCCCGTTACAGGTTACTTCCAGACCTCTGGAATACTCAAAGATCCAGTTGACTTTTGACTCGATTCCGGGTTTGAAGGCTTCCTTAGGAGGTTTGAGCACAACCTTTCCGTCTTCTAATTTAGGATGCAGAAGATTGTCAGAAGCTGCAAAATAGTCTGCCTGTTCTTCAGAAAGCCAGGGAATATATGCAACCACTTTTTTTAGCTCGAGGCGGGCAAGAAGGTTCGAAATTATTCCTGCCTGGCCGCCCATGCGCGCATAGTCAAAACCCAGGTGAGCTTTTAACCACTCATGAATATCTGACGTATGGGTAGGGATTTCAGCGGCTTTTCCCTCTCGCATGGAAATCAGCAGGCGAGCCATGAAATCCAGGGGCTCATTTATTTCCCTCGGATAAGTTTCAACTCTTTTCTGAATGTCAACCTCGTCAAAAAGCTCCATAAGCCTGCACAGGTCTTCATCCGTAAGGTGTTTTATAGCATCGATATTGCTGTTGTAAGCTACAAACATACCTTCCAGATAAGGAAGGGACTTTTTGACATTGTAAAAAGCGTCGGTATGGCGCTGTTCCCATTCTTGTATATCCACTTAATAAACCCCCTGGAGATACTTATCTGAACCAAAAATAATTTTCAGGAATAGGGGAAACCCGGTTCTTTTTCTCGAAATTGTTTCACTTATAAGTGATCCTGCGTGTAAGTAATCTTATTAATATTTCCTCTATTTCCTTTCAGATTTTTGACATTGTATCAAGTCGTGTATTCAGCATTGATTTTGACATAGTCGTAGGTAAGGTCGCAACCCCATGCAGTCGCCTGCTCATTTCCCATATTGAGATCAAGCGTAATGACAATTTCTTCATTTGCCATAATCTTTTTCAGAAGGTCGAGATCGGAAGAACTGGAAATCTCCCCGGACTTTACAAGTTCGACCTCCGCTCCTCCACCTGAAAACGAAAGGGAAAGAATTTCCTGCTCAAGCTCAGCACCAGAATATCCTGCAGCGGCTACAACCCTTCCCCAGTTAGGGTCTTTTCCGAAAATTGCGGATTTGACCAGCGGAGAACGTACAATTGCTTTTGCAGCAAGTTTAGCATCTTCGTATGTTTTTGCGCCGACTACCCTCGCTTCGATGAGTTTTGTAGCGCCTTCGCCATCTCTCGCCATTTTCTTTGCAAGCTCTGTAAATACGTAAATCAGACCCTCCTCAAAATCATCCAGGCAATCCATGCAGGGCTTGACCCCGGACTTACAGGTTGAGGTAAGAAGTACCATATCGTTCGTGCTGGTATCCCCGTCCACGACGACCATATTAAAAGTCTTATCCACGGCTATTCTGAGAGCAGCATCCAGAACGTCGGCAGGCACTTTTGCATCAGTATATGCAAAACAGAGCATTGTTCCCATATTGGGCTCGATCATTCCCGAGCCTTTAGCAATTGCCCCTATCCTGATCCCGCAGTCCATCTCAATAGCCACTTCTTTTACAACCCTATCCGTGGTCATGATCGCTTTTGCAGCTTTACGGCTGCATTCCGGAGAACTGCCCAATCCCTCAAGGACTTCAGGAAGGCGTTCACTGATCAGGGAGACGTTAAGTCTTCTGCCGATTACTCCTGTTGACGCAACTGCAACCGTATCAGGCTTAAGGTTAAGTTTTTGGGCAAGCACGGTTGCCATTTCCATAGCATCCAGAAAGCCGTCATCACCTGTAAAGGCGTTAGCATTACCGCTATTTGCAATTATAGCTGAAAGACGGTGCTGTGTTTCGATTACTCCTTTACTCAGGGTAACCGGGGCTGCGATTACCTTATTCTTTGTAAAGACACCTGCTGCAGGACCCTCCGCATGGATGACAGCCACCCCCATTTTTCCATTCTTGATCCCGTTTGCGGATACACCCCTCACTGCACAGATTCCACCTTCTATTTGCTTCATGAAAGACTCTCCTTCTCCCTCAGAGCTTTGCAAGACCTTTAATAATATCGCCGCGCGTAACAATTCCTACCACGCGGCTATCTTCAGTTACAGGAAGCCTGTTAATCCTGTGCCTTATCATATGCTCGGAAGCTTCTTCTACTGATGCCTCGGAAGAAATTATGTGCACATCCTTTGTCATGATCTCTTCTATCTTTGTGGAACCCACATCAGAAAGCATCTTCTTTGTTTCCTCCCAGCCGAGAAGTTCCCTGATAGGAACCTCGATAACCTCAAAGGGGCTTGGAAGCCAGAGTTCCCCTTTTTCAGGAATTATCAGCAGTTTCAGAAGATCCGCCTCGGTTACTATTCCCACAAGCTTTTCGCCTTTAAGGACAGGAGCTCCGCTGATATTGTTTTCCTTCAAAATTTTTGCCGCTTCCCGGACTGAATCTTCAGGCTTGCAGAAAATAAGGTTCGGGTTCATGACATCTTTTACCTTCATCTGACTATACCCCTTGAGACAAATTCCATTATTTACTTAAATCCGTTACCAGTTATATTTTCTTGCTTGGGCTTTATTTACGGAGCCGCTGCAGGCAGCCAGAGCCCCCGTGTCTCGTCCAGGCCGAACATCAGGTTCATATTCTGGATAGCCTGTCCTGATGCACCTTTCACAAGGTTATCAATTGCCGAGAGCACCACAACCCTGTTATTTTCCTTATCCGCTTCAAAACTTATATCGCAGAAGTTAGAACCCCTGACTGAGGCAAGGGAAGGAACTCCTGAAGGGAATCTTATAAACGGCCTATCCCTATAAAATCCTTGATAAATTGTCTTTAAATCGTCCGTGGAGAGAGGTTCCTTTGTAAAGAGGTGAGCAGTTGTAAAGATCCCCCTGATAGAGGGAATTACATGGGGTGTGAAACTGATATTCCTGAGTTTTCCGTCCAGAGCAGTCAGTTCCTGGACAATTTCAGCCCGGTGCCTGTGGGCTGTAAGTTTGTATGGGACGATATTTTCCGCAAGGTTAGGGTAATGTGAGGTTTCAGTAGGCGAGATGCCAGCTCCTGAAATTCCGGTCTTGGAGTCAAAAACCGCAATATCAATAAGTCCAGCTGCCGCAAGAGGGGCTGCTGCAAGGATTGCGCCTGTAGGAAAACATCCGGGATTTGCCACGAAATTCTCTTTTCCAGCTTCGGGATGGAGCTCCACAAGCCCATAAACGGCATCTCTGGGGTCGGTATGCTTTAAGCCGTAAATCTTTTCAAATTCCGAAGTTTCGAGCCTGTAGTCCGCGCTAAGGTCAATAACCTTGGTATGGCCGTCAAGCAGCTCAGGTACATAGTTCATGCCAGTTCCGTGAGGTACTCCCAGAAAGACAACGTCGCAGCGTTCCCTGATATCTTCAGAATCAGGATTTTCATACCTGAGGTCCAGGAAACCTTGAAGATGTCTGTGAGTGCCCGTTACGGGCTTCCCGGCAAGGCTTCTGGAAGTTGCCAGCTCCAGCTTTATATTGGGATGATTGACTAGCAAGCGCAGGAGTTCTCCTCCTGTGTATCCTGAAGCTCCGATTATTCCAGCCTTGATCATAAGTGTCACTGCCTGTGTAATATCAATACAAATAATTAAATTTGTTCATGGAAACAGGATTGGAGGATTTGCTCTGTTCCCTAAGCCATTGCTGGCAGCACGCTCCCATTAAGAATCAGGAGTTTACTTTTCCCGGCTCGTAGTTTCCGTCAAGAAGTCGCTGAGGGTCAAGGGAGCTCGTCAACCGTAACTGACCCCAATTATCAGGAAGCCTGATTCTCTGAGCCTGTGATTTGCAGTTTTCTATAAAGCGAATCATATTTTTAATTTTTAATCAGTAAAACTTGAGTTTTTAGATATATAAGCGTATTCCACACAGAGGAGACTAAAGTCTCTAGCGCCGGAAAGGAAAACACTATAGATAAATTATTCTACTTTTGGAGCTTCTGTTACTATAAGAAAATTTGTTATACATACCTTCTGAAGTGGCAGGACGAAAAAAATATGAACGGAAAAAAGAAAATTTACCTTGCAGGACCCCTTTTCAGCCATGCAGAGCTCGAATATAACCGTAAACTGAAGGATTTGCTGCTCAAAGGATTTTTGGTTTTTTTGCCCCAGGAAGACGCAGAGGAGACCACAGACGAGCGTGAGAAACAGAATCAGGAGTCGATTTTCAAGAAATGTGTGCGGGGCGTGGACGACTCAGACCTTGTAGTTGCAGTCCTCGACGGAGTGGACGTGGACTCAGGAACCGCCTGGGAGATAGGCTACGCTTGTGCAAAAGGAAAGCCTGTTATAGGACTTCGGACTGATTTTCGGGCTCTCTCGGATGGGATTGTTAACCTGATGATAGAAATGGCTATAGATGCACTTGCAAGGGATGAAGAAGAGCTGTTAAAAATATTGGAAAAATACCGGTAACTCCTGAACGGCTCTAATATTTCCGGCTCTGAGCTTGTCAGTCCAGAACTATTTTTTGTTCTCAGCACTTTTAGTTTGAAAAACTATGATCCTGAACTATTTTTATTCACCAGAGCTTACTCTGAAATAGAGCCGCCAGAGAATACGATTCGAGAAAAATGCCAGGTAGAGAGCATTAACGAGCTTTTGTTAACAGGCTTCTGTCAGGAAGTTATCCTTAAGAGTTCTTGTTAAAGAATTGTGTGTAGCGAGCTTTCGTAACGGGTTTTAATAATGACCTGTGCCTTTCAAAATTCTTTATAATTTTCTTTTTTTATTATTATATAATTATATCTCAAATGAGATAAGTTAGGGGTTCGATTCGGGAACAGAAGCCCGAATTTATAACGATTATTAAGTAAAAAAATTTTAATATAGAATGCCTGACATAATAACTACTGGAGGTTAAAATAGTGACCTTTGTGAACGGATACACTTTTAGAAAAGTGAAAACTTCACATGGGCCTGACATGTACGTGTCCAGATATGGGAAACTGGTAAAGATCGTACCATTCAGTCCACATGTGGAGTTCTCCGAAAGATATACCACAGACTTGATCCGCCAAATCGAGTCAATGGAGTGAAATAATAGAAATTTTTCCCGACATTTCCTTTTTAATTCGGACCCTTCCTGATGAAAGCCCCTTTTCAGGCCGAAGCTTTTTCGGTCTGGCGTTTTTTAGAATATTTTTTTTCTATATATAGCTTGCTCTTGCCTTAACTTTTTGTATAAAGTTCCCCCCACCGGAAGTTTATAGGCTCAATCAGGCTCAGTCAAACCCTTCATATTTTAAAACCGGGCTTACGAGGATATGCTTTTATTTTATGTAAATAAAACAACCTTAGAAAAGGAAATTAAAAAGGAAAGTCGATAAATTGATCCGGAGTTACGGAAAAAACGATTTAGAAGCAATGGTAAAAATCTGGTATGAGGCTTCCGTTACAGCCCATTCCTTCGTCCCGGCTTCCTTCTGGGCTTCACAGAAGAATGCGATGAAGGAAACATACCTCCCACTTGCCGAAAACTTTATTTTTGAGGAGCACGGGCAACCCGCAGGATTCATTTCCCTTGTTGGGGAGAAAGTCTGCGCTCTTTTCGTTGCGCCGGAGATGCAGGGCAGGGGGATTGGCAGGACTCTCCTCGAATACGCGAAGACCCTGAAGGGAAGGCTCTGCCTCAAAGTCTACAGGGAAAACGAGCGTGCCCTTCATTTTTATGAGAAGTGCGGGTTTGTTGCAGCCGGTGAAGAAATCGATGAATATACAGGCTGCATGCAGGTTTTGATGGAATGGGAAAGAATTTGAGTTTATTCTAATCTGCAAGGCCCGGTTTTGGCGAATTAATACTTCATAATACAGTACAGCAGCCCAGATAAGGAATACAGGATCTACTGACTTTATTGAAAGTTCATATCCTTAGTGAAATCTGCTATAAGAGAGAAATAGCGATCAGCACTTAAATCAACAATTTTATCACAGTATACCTACTATCCTGAGTTATCATTTAAGTGTTGAGAATCTATGGCAAAAAACACAGCAGGCTCAAATGGAAATGGTGCAAATTTAGGTTTTGAAGAAAAACTCTGGCAGGCAGCAGACAAACTCCGAAACAATATGGATGCAGCAGAGTACAAACATGTAGTACTCGGCCTCATTTTCCTGAAATACATCTCGGATGCTTTTGAGGAGATGCACGACGAACTTCTTGCTGAAGTTGTGGACGGGGCTGATCCGGAAGATCCGGAAGAATATCTTGCAGAGAATGTTTTCTGGGTCCCTCCTGAAGCCCGCTGGAACCATCTGGAAAGAAGTGCAAAGCAGCCCACTATCGGGAAAATCGTAGACGATGCCATGACCGCAATCGAGCGGGACAATAATACCCTGAAAGGAGTGCTCCCAAAAAACTATGCACGGGAGGGGCTTGACAAGCAGCGTCTTGGTGAACTGATTGACCTTGTAGGCACAATCGGCCTTGGCGATAAGGAGAGCCGGAGTAAAGACGTACTCGGCCGGGTTTATGAGTATTTCCTCGGGATGTTTGCAGATGCGGAGGGCAAGCGCGGCGGCCAGTTCTATACCCCGAGAAGCATAGTCCGAGTTCTTGTCGAGATGATTGAGCCTTATCGCGGCCGAATTTACGACCCCTGCTGCGGTTCGGGCGGAATGTTTGTCCAGAGCGAGAAATTCATTGAAGCTCACGACGGCCGCCTTGAAAATATCTCCATTTTCGGCCAGGAGTCAAACCAGACCACCTGGCGCCTCTGCAAGATGAACCTTGCAATCCGGGGTATAGATAACGACGGGATCAAATGGGGAGACTCTTTCCATAACGACCTGCACAAAGACTTGAAGGCTGATTTTATCCTTTCAAATCCTCCTTTTAACGATTCGGACTGGAAAGGCGAACTTCTTGCCGAAGACGCCCGCTGGAAATTCGGGGTCCCGCCAAAAGGTAATGCCAACTTCGCCTGGGTTCAGCACTACATTCATCATCTCTCTCCTACCGGGATCGCCGGATTTGTCCTTGCGAACGGCTCCATGTCCTCAAACACCTCCGGAGAAGGCGAAATCCGGAGAAATATCATTGAAGCTGACCTCGTGGACTGTATGATCGCACTTCCGGGCCAGCTTTTCTACAATACGGGAATTCCAGCCTGCCTCTGGTTCCTCGCCCGCGACAAACAGAACAGCGGCTTTCGCGACCGGCGCGGCGAAGTTCTTTTCATTGACGCCCGGAACATGGGAGTTTTGCGGGACCGTACCCATCGCGAACTAACCGACGAAGAAATCCGGAGGATTTCCGATACCTACCACGCCTGGCGCGGGGAAAAAACCAATCGCGGAGAATATGAAGATATTCCCGGCTTCTGTAAGGCTGCTCCTCTTGATGAAATCAAGAAGCACGATTTTATCCTGACGCCTGGCCGTTATGTGGGTTTTGAGGAGACCGAAGATGACGATGAGGAATTTGAAGAGAAGATGGAAAGATTGACCGCAGAACTCTCGGTACAGTTCAGGAAGTCAGAGGAGCTGGAGAAGAAGATTAAGGGAAATCTGGCAGGGCTAGGGTATGAAATCTAATCTAAGGTCAGTAGAATCTGAAACCCTTGAGCTATGAGAGGTTTCCACGGAAAGTATAAAACTGGACTTGCAAACGAAGCTTAAAAACTAAGTTTAAACACGTGCTGCTACAATGAATATTAAGAAAAAAATAAAATTGCAGATAAGCGGAGGGCATACCATGAGTCCTGATACTGGGAACAAATTTACTGAAGGGGGAGATGATTCGCTTTCCCGATATCTTAAACCCGATACTCCGGAAATAAAGGAAATCAAAAGCCTGCAAGGAAATGAGTACGAATACAGTGTTTATCTGGGAACTATTGAATATTCGATTGCAAGGTATTTTTATGAAAATGACCTGAAAATAAGGGACAAAGACGCAGTAGCAGCATTAAATAACATCAAAAAGAACTACGATAAAGAGATCTCTTTTTTTAAGCAGGATCTTGAGATAGAAATAATTGAAGACCTGATAGAACTTCTTGAAGAGGAACCGATAAGCCATCACGAGTTCAAACTGGCAATCGACTACGTTCTGGAGGTTATCGACAACAGGTCATGGATGGAAGACGAACAGGCGTACCTGAAGTGGGCAGCCTATGTTATGGGGCTTTTTACCGGAAAAGAGAGTGAAGAGTACGAAAATAGCGTTAGAAAGTTCGCTGCCAGGATGGGCCTGTCCAGCAAACATGCAGACCTCATGCTTATGAAAGGAGATGAGGAAGATTATTTCGAATTTGTAGAAAGCTACGGAGCAGAGGGCACAGATGAACTAACTGAGGAAGAGCTGGTAGCCGAAATGGAAACAAAATTCCTCTCACTGCCAGAGGACGAAAAATTTGATTTCCTGCTGGAAAACGGCCCTGAATTCTATGAACTCGTAGGTCTCTATATCTCAGACCTGTCCGAAAGAGGCGAATTTGATAAAATTCAGGACCTTTACGAAAAACTTACTGAAAGATATGATGACTTCCTCTACCTGTATGTTTACATGGGAGGAATCTATATCGAAAAAGACCCCTTCCTTGCTAGATCCTACTTCGAAAAAGCTCTGGAAACCCTGGATAAACTCGATGAACTTTCGGATTCTACCAGAGAAGCATTAAGAGCTAAGTTCCTCAACCTGATAGATAAATTAGATTGATTTTTCGGGAAAATCCCGGCAGAAATCATATAAATTTTTGTTGGCAAGAAATAAATGGAATAGCCGGAAACGAGATCTGGCAAATCAAACACAGAGGAGCCATAATAGCCGTCTTTCGCGCGTCTTGCCCGCTCGCCAAGCGAGCGGTCTTTTCCGGAAACCACAATAGAAGAAATAATTGAATTAAAGCAAGTATGCTAAATCAAGCAAAAAGATCCACTATGATTTATACTTTTTAAGCAAGGAATCCGTAAAAACAATAAAATGAGATGGGGAAAAGCAATTGGCCTCTGAAACAAAATTCAAAGAAACTGAGATTGGGATGATTCCTGAAGATTGGGATTTAAAAGAGATTGGTGAAATTGCAGAGTTTAGACAAGGGCTGCAAATAGCTAAGTCTCAACGTAAAAGTGAATTTTTAGATAACAGTCACCCCCTATTAAAAATTACAGATATGGGTACTAACAACTTTTCAGAGTATATTGTTGACCCTCCAATAAAATATGTCACATCTAAAGAAGATATAATCTTTACCAGAACTGGCCAAGTTGGGCTGGTATATACAAACTTAGTTGGCGTTTTACATAATAACTGCTTTAAAATAATAACAAATCCAGGACAAATAGATCGGTATTTTCTTTTTTATTTCCTAAAAAGTAAATACGTTCAAAACTTTGTCAATGGATGTTTAGCAAGTAGTGTCCAGTCAGATCTAACTCACAGACAATTTAAAAGATGCCACATGATAATACCTCCACTTGAGGAACAACAGAGTATTGGAAATACTCTTTTTCTTATAGATCAGAAAATCGACCTCAACCGCCAGATGAACTCCACCTTAGAACAAATCGCCCAAACCCTCTTCAAACGATGGTTCATCGAGTTCGAGTTCCCGGATGAGAATGGAAACCCTTACAAATCAAGCGGCGGCAGGATGGTAGATTCGGAATTGGGGGAGATACCGGAAGGGTGGGAAGTTAAGCGGATTAGCGACATTTGCGAGACCTTTGGAGGAGGAACTCCGAAAACCAGCGAACCTTCTTACTGGGAAGGAGGAGATGTTTTTTGGGCAACACCTACTGATATGACATCTCTTAATTCACCGGTTATTTTTTACACTTCAAGGAAAATCACAGAAAGGGGACTTCAGAATAGCTCTGCCAAGTTGCTTCCAGTAGGGTCTATTCTGATGACAAGCAGGGCAACTTTGGGTTATTTTGCCATCACAAAAGTTCCAATTTCTACTAATCAGGGTTTTATTTCTATGGTTTGTAATGACAGAGTTTCCAATTATTATCTATTAAATGCGGTTAAAAATAATATGGAAGAAATTGAGAATTTGGCTGGTGGTAGTACATTTCTTGAAATTAATAAAACTTCTTTCAGATCCATAAAAATAATTTTGCCACCTAAGAATATAATGAGTAAATTCGATGAAATTGCAGATTCTGTTTATGAGAAAATATTCCATAATGGATTAGAAACAAAAAGAATTGCTGAAATTCGTGATTCCCTCCTTCCCAAACTCATGTCAGGGAAAATTCGTGTTCAGACTTAAATAAGTTGAGGGCGAGGTTTAGCTCCGCACTTTATTCTTTTTCTTCTCTGTTTCGGAATGACCGCTCTCCTTCGTCGAGCGTGACAAGAACGACGCCGGACAGCGAATAAGGTTTACCCTGAGAAGTTATAAAAAGTGTGAAGATCGGGAATTATATAATCTGAAAAAAGTGATATACTGATGTTTTGCAAACTCTGATTCCCGACTTTCGTTTACTGCTTTTCCTTTAGAGAAATTTGCTATGCAGATTACCCGGTTTTACTCGATTTTCACGTCAACTAATTTTTCTAGAGGCATCTGATAAGGTACAGTGACTCTAAGTATACCGTTTAAATATTTGGCAACGGCTTTTTCCGGGACAACCGGGCAGCCGGTTGGATAGCTGTCCAGATATGTAACTCCCTCTTTTTTACCGCTTACAAAAAAGCTGTCACTGGTGAGTTTAAAAGAAATGTCTTTCTTTTCCACTCCGGGAAGAATTACTTCAATTTCAAGGTTTTCGTATTTGTCGTCAGGAAATGCGCTAATTACCGGTGATAGTCTCAATGCTTCCGCCATAATAATACCCCCGAGTAATGTAATGAATTAGAATATTTATACATTTGCATTGAGGTGCCACCTAGTCTACTTTATGGCAGAGTTGTTCCTTAACAGGCTGTCAGGAAAAATATAATTGATAACAAAATAGCTATGCTTAAATAAATTTACCGGGATACACACTTTTGATTTTTAGACTCTTGTTTTAATGCGGGAAACTCTAATTTAAACATTAAACATAAGCCTTCCCCATAAGAGCAAAACCGGACAACACGAACAAAAAAGCAAGCAGCAAAACGGGCAAGAAAGCAAGCAGGCAAAACGGACAAAAAAGCAAGCAGGCAAAACGGACAAAAAAGCAAGCAGGCAAAACGGACAAAAAAGTAAGCAGGCAAAAAAAGAGAGGAGAAATACCCATTCCCACCTTTATTCCCGAATCCGAAGTTGAAGAAGCAGCTCTTGACATCCTTTCAGAACTTGGCTACGGTTACCTTTACGGTCCGGACATTGCGCCGGGAGCGGATGGTGCGGGAAGGGAAAACTTCGGAACCGTGATTCTACCGCGCCGGTTCAGGGCTGCTATTGACAAACTGAATCCCAAAATCCCGGCAGGGGCAAGGGAAGAGGCAATAAAAAAGGTGCTGCGGGAAGAAAGCCAGGATCTCGTACATAACAACCGGGCTTTTCACAATATGCTGGTAAACGGGGTTGATGTGGAGTATCAGGGCAGGGACGGGGAAACCGTTTATGATAAGGTCTGGCTTTTTGACTTTGCGGAACCTGCGGAAAACGAATTTCTTGCAGTCAACCAGTTCACCATTGCAGAAGATGGGAACAACAGGCGGCCGGATATTATACTTTATGTTAACGGGCTGCCGCTTGTTGTTGTTGAGTTAAAGCGGCCGGACGAAGAAAACGGGTTTGCAGATGACGAAATTATCTGGGACGCCTACAAGCAGCTCCGGACTTACAAAAAAGAGATTCCAGGGCTTTTCCGGTATAATGCTTTCCTGCTGATAAGTGACGGGCAGGACGCAAGGGTAGGGACACTCACTTCAAACAACAGGGAATGGTTCGTGCCCTGGAAGACAATTGACGGAGAAAAAGCCGCAGATTTTAAGATCCCGCCTATGGAGGTGCTTCTAAGGGGGATGTGCAGTCAGGAAATCCTTCTTGACCTCATCAGGCATTTTATCGTCTTTGAGGACGACCGGGGAAAGGTTATCAAAAAACTTGCCCGCTACCACCAGTACCATGCAGTTAACAGGGCGGTAGAGAAAACAAAATTTGCCTGCATGCCTGGCGGGGACAGGAAGTGCGGGGTTGTCTGGCATACGCAGGGCTCAGGGAAAAGCCTTTCAATGGTGTTTTATACCGGGAAGCTTGCGCTTGAACTCGATAATCCGACAATTGTAGTGCTTACGGACAGAAACGACCTTGACGGGCAGCTCTTTGATAACTTTGCCCGATGCAGCGAAATCCTGCGCCAGCAGCCTGTTCAGGCTGAAACCAGGGCTCGTCTCAGGGAACTTCTTTCAGTCGCTTCAGGAGGGATTGTATTTACGACAATTCAGAAATTCTCTCCCGAAGATGAAGAAGACAGGTTCCCGATCCTATCCGAAAGGAGAAACATTGTCGTGATCGCTGACGAAGCCCACCGCAGCCAGTACGGCTTTGATGCAAAATTCAGGGAAAGGGAAGTAGAAGGCGAAAAGATTGCAGAGATTTCCTACGGCTTTGCGAAACACATGCGGGATGCACTCCCGAATGCTTCGTTCATCGGATTTACCGGTACGCCCATTGAACTCAATGACAGGAGCACGCCTGCGGTTTTCGGGGATTATATCGATGTTTATGATATTGAGCAGGCTGTAAATGATGGAGTAACTGTAAAGATCTTCTATGAAAGCCGCCTTTCAAAGCTCGATCTGGTCAAAGAAGCAAGGGAAACGCTGGATACTGATTTCTCTAAGATAACCGGAGATTGGGACTCATACGAAGCAGAAAAACTCAAGTCTCGCTGGTCTCGACTCGAAGCCGTGGTCGGAAGTAAGGATAACCTTAGAAAGCTGGCAGCTGATATTGTCTTCCATTTTGAGGAAAGGCTTGAAAAAGCTATGGAAGGGAAAGGCATGATCGTCTGCATGACCAGGCAGACCTGCGTCGACTTATATAATGAAATCACAGCCCTTCGCCCGGAATGGCATGACAATGACGACCTGAAAGGCCAGATAAAAGTGATTATGACCGGCAGTGCGGCTGATGACGAGATGTTACAGCCTCATATTCGGAATAAAGGCCGCAGGATGAAGATTCGGGACAGGATGCAGGACCCGGATGATCCCCTGAAACTTGTTATTGTCTGCGATATGTGGCTTACCGGTTTTGACGCCCCCTGCCTGCACACCATGTATTTCCTGAAGTGGCTTCAGGGGCACAATCTAATGCAGGCAATAGCTCGTGTAAACCGTGTTTTCAGGGATAAGCCGGGAGGGCTTATCGTTGATTATGTGGGCCTCCTCTACGACCTGAAATCTGCTATGGCAAATTACACTCGAAACGGAGGCCGGGGCAACCCTGCAGACTATAAGGAAAAAGCTATTGCATTAATGCTCGAAAAGTACGAAATTGTACAGAACCTTTTCTACGGCTTTGATTACATGCGAGTATTCTCTGCTTCCCCAAAAGAGAAACTTACGATTGTCAGGGAGGGAGCGGATTTTATCCTCTCACACGGCCGTACTGAGGATGAAAGAACCCAGGAAAAGAAACGTCTCATTCAGCATGTGACCGAGCTCTCCAAAGCCTTTGCTCTTTCAGTGCCGCATCCTGAAGCTGAGCGGATCAGGGACGAACTTGCATATTTCCAGGCTGTAAGAGCAATTCTTGTAAAACTGGAAAGAAGACATGCAAAATCAAAGTATGAGATGAACTCGGCAATAAAAGAACTTGTCTCAAAATCAATTGCAACCGAGGAGATAATAGATATCTTTGATGTGGTTGGAGTAAAGAAGCCGGAGATCTCAATCCTTTCAGAGGAGTTCCTCGCTGAAGTCCGGGATCTGCCTCAAAAGAATCTTGCTTATGAAGTTCTGAAAAAGTTGCTTTACGATGAGATAAAAACAAGATCCCGTAAAAATTTGATTCAGGGCAGGTCTTTTGCCGAAATGCTTGAGCGGGCAATAAATGAATATAAAAGCCGGGGCATTGACACCTTGCAGGTTATAGAAGAACTCCTTGAGCTGGCAAGGAAGATAAGTGAAGCTGACAAAAGAGGCGAAGGACTGGGCCTGAGTGATGAAGAAATTGCTTTTTATGACGCTCTTGCTGACAATGAAAGTGCTCTGGAAATCCTGGGCAATGAAACATTAAGACTCATGGCAGCGGAACTTGTTAAGATTATAAGGCAAAACGCAGGCGTTGACTGGACTCTCCGGAAAAATATTCAGGCGAAGATAAAGGTCAGCGTAAAACGGCTCCTGAAAAAGTACGGATATCCTCCAGACAAACAAAAATTAGCTGCTGAAAATATACTCAAGCAGGCTGAGCTTCTTTGCAGGGATGTGGGAGTTTCAGCAGCATAAGTTTCCAGGCTTAAATTGCTAGCTTTACCTCTTCTGTACAGACTTTACTCCACTTGTCGAATCTCCAGGGGAATTTATAAAATATTTTAGCCATTTCAATCGGCTTCAGAACTCTTTTTGGCTGGAAATCCTGTAATTTTCCTGACAATATACCAGCGGTTATAAAAGTTAAACGCTAAGCGAGCGAAAAATTTAAATATTGTTACCCCTAACTATAAGATAGTAACTGAGCAGCAATAACCACCATACAGAGCTATAAAATATAGACTGTGCTGCTGACCATAAGTTACAGTATAAATAACCTGCGGATAGACCTAAGGCGGAACCTGTACCGCCTGTAAAAAACGGATTACTTCCTCCTCCGGAAGAGTATGAGAGTCCTGAACTCTCACACTACTTTCCTTGCCTTTCAGGCAGTGCTCTGAGGAGAAGGAGAATAGTGTTCTGGACCAGTGCCAGATTTACAGATCACAGACCACTATAAAACCAGGTAAAAGCAGGAAAACCGAAAAAAGCAAGCCCGACGATCAGGGAAAACTGGAATCGGGAAGCTTGAAATCAGGAAGTCCTGTAATCGGATAAGGAGGAATCTGTATATGAAACTGCCAGCAAAGAGAACAGACCGTGATATATACAGCTGGGACCCGTTTGACGAGATCAGGAAAATGCAGGATTATATGGAACAGATGTTCAGGAATTTCCCTGTTCTGGAAAGCCGGTTCGGAACCGGGACTCTTTCCCCGCTAACCGATGTTGCGGAAGAGGACAATAAGGTAGTTGTGACAACTGACCTTCCGGGGGTTGACAGGGAAAACGTTGAGCTCAATCTCAGGGATAATATCCTCGTAGTCAGTGCAGGCAAAGGAAAAGAAGAGGAGACCGAAAAAGAAGGTTACCTGAGAAAAGAGCGGTCTTTCATGCGCTACTACCGTGAGATTCCTCTTCCGGACGGCGTAACCGAAGAAGGGGCAACCGCGCAGCTCAGAAACGGGGTCTTAACCGTCACACTGCCGAAAACAAAATCCGTAACCGGAAAAAAGATTCAGATTGAGTAATAACCGGAAAAAGGATTCAGATTGAGTAATAACCGGAAAAAAGATTCAAACCGGTAAAATGGCACTGAGGATCTGAAACTTGAGAAGTCTGAAGACAGGCTCAGAAACCGGGCTCTGAAGCTTACAGGCTTCCCGGGCTGAAAAATAAAAGTCCTCTCGTGTATCTTTTTTATTCGGGCATTCCCCGCCTGGCTTACAGAATTCGGAAAATCTGGACGCGGACAACAGAACCCACCCGAAAAACGGAATTATTCAAAGCAATTGACACATTACCATTCCGGAAGTTAGGAGCTGGAGAAGAGAAAGCCTGGAAAATTCACAAAATACCTCAGTGCCAGCCGGAATTAAGTATAAAAAGATACGGAAAAACTAAAAAATAAGGTGAAGGTATCGGACCTGCACCTTTAGTTTTTCTGCATTGAAATTTTCACTCTAATCTTCTATTTCACTTCTGTTTTTTCCTGTACAGATGCACAGCGAGTAGACCGGTTATACCGTAAATTATCTCAAAGCCGGGTATTCCTGTGCTTTCTTTCTGATCAGAGGTATATTCGACATTTGCTCCTTTATTTTCATTATTTTGCTCAGGAACCTCTGTGCCGGATTCAGACTGTATTTCAGTTAGTGATGCTTTTGTTTTACCGGTTATTGCAAAAGGAGAGAACCCAGGGGTTTCGGCTGTGAAGTACAGGTATCTGTCATCTTCCCCTGACAGGCCGGTTGACAATGGGTTCCACTTACTATCATTGTACCTGTTCAGGACGATTGAAGCCTGGTCAATATCATTCTCCTCTATCCAGGATTTTTCAACCCTGAAATGTATAACCGCGTTTTCGAGATTACTTTCAATTCCACGCGCACTGTTTCCAACCCAGATGTTGAGGTAACCGTACACCTCATCTTCGGGAGTATCAGACGTAAGCGTAGATCTGTCTTTCAGTACCTCAACAATGGTTGTTGTCTTGCCGGATGTCTTTTTGGAATCAAAAGCGATAGATAGAATCGAAGTGGCATTCTTTGTGAAATCGAACCTCACAGGCTTTCCGCCTGTAATGAAGGCCCTGGAAAGTTCCTTTATTTCAACGTTTTTTGCAGGCTCAGGGGACCCGCCTGCGCAGCTGCCACCATTGGAACCGCTTCCACCGTTACTGCTGCCGCCGCTGGAACTGCTTCTTTCAAGCACAGTGATTGAAGCAGTCTTTGTTGCTGTACTGCCGTCTTCACTGAATGCAGTCAGATTAACCCTGAAGGTTCCCGGAACAGTGTACACATAAACCGGCGTTCGGGAAGTAGAGTCGACTGTCTCGTCGCCATTAAAGTCCCATGTTACCCCAGCCGCATTTTCCGAAGAATCGGTAAACTGAACAGTAAGGGGCGCATAACCCTGACTGACACTGCTGTTGAAATTTGCAACAGGAGGCACTGTACTGAACCGCTCTAAAACCTTTACAGTAGCAGACATTGAATCCGTACCGTCTTTGCCGGTAACGGTTAGCTTAACTGTATAAATCCCCGGAGTTAAGTACACATAGCCCGGATCTTTTAACGTTGAGTCAGCCTCTCCGTCATTATCAAAGTCCCAGCTCCATGAAACTGCATGTTCCGAATAGTCCGTAAACTGAACTGAGAGAGGAGCATAACCCTGACTGACATTACTGCTGAAGTTTGCTTCAGGAAGAATCGGCTCTCCCGGTTCCAGAACTTTTATTGTGGCAGTCTTTGAACTTTCACCGTCTGCATTGGCGACAGTGAGCTTAGCCTTATAGATTCCCGGAACTGCGTACGAATAAACCGGGTTCTGATATGAAGAGTCAACATGTCCGTCATTATCGAAATCCCAGCTCCATGAAACTGCATGCTCCGAATAGTCCGTAAAATGGACTGAGAGTGGAGCGTAACCCTTACTAATATTGGTATTGAAATTCGCAACAGGAGGTACTGATATGGCTTGTTTCTCCAAAACAGCTATTGTAGCTAATTTTGAATCTGTACCGTTTTTGTTGCCTGCTGTCAGATTAACAGAATAGGTTCCCGGATCCGTATACACATGAACCGGGTTTCTTTCTGTAGAATCAGCAATCCCGTCATTACTGAAGTCCCAGTTTATTGTATCTGCATTTCCAGACCGGTCGGTAAACTGGACAGAAAGGGGTGCATAACCCTCACCTACATTGCTGCTGAAATCCGCTACAGGAAGTATTAATGCAGGCTCCCCGGTTTCCCTTAGTTTAAGGGTTAACTGTTTCGCGAGATCTCCTGCCTTTACCTCGAAGTTTCCGGGAGGAACAGGTGTCGTATTATAGGAGCAGGTGAAAACTCCGTTTGAGTCAGCTTTTATAGCCTGAAGAGCTTTAATCTTCAGATTAACCTCTGAAACCCCTTCTCTCGCATTTCCGTCGATTTTTATCGTATAAGTTCCTGCAGGGATATTTGTTTGAGATATGATTGCAGTATCCCCTGAAGCTTCTGAGCTTTTTGTCACCCAGAGAGTCATTTTTACCCTCACGTTCAGGTTGTTGACTCCCCTGGCTTCAACCGTAAAAGCATTACCCAGACCCTCGGGAATTGTCACATCCTCAAGAATATATTCAAACTTCCCTCTGGTGGAAGGAACGGTTTTTTCAAAAGCTGCAGATATGTCGATTTTCTCTTCCGGAACAGCATTCCCGTTTATAATAAGGACGTCCCCGCAAAAAGGTTCCTGAGGGGAGAATTCCCACTGGATATCTTTCTTAGTAACATTGATTGTACTCAACTTTGAATTCTTACCATAGTCATTGCTTGCAGTCAAATTGACGGTATAATTTCCAGGAGTTGTAAACACATGAACTGGATTAGTTTCGTTAGAATCAATGATTCCGTCACCGTTAAAGTCCCAGCTCAGTGAAGTTGCATTTTCAGAACTGTCATTAAATTGGACATTGAGGGGAGCATAACCTACTGTCTCATTTGCAGTGAAGTTTGCAACTGGCGATTCCAGTTTTAAGACAGTTACTATAGCTGATGCTGAATCTGTACCGTCTTCATTGATTGCAGTCAGATTAACTGTATGGGTTCCTGGAGTTGTGAACTCATAAACTGGATCAGTTTCATTATAATCAGTGATTCCGTCACCGTTAAAGTCCCAGTTTATTGTATCTGCACCCTCTGACAGATCGTTAAACTGGACAATTAAAGGAGCGTAACCTTCACTAACATTGGTACTGAAATTCGCTACAGGAAGTACGGATCTATCTGAAACATTAATTGAGGCTGACGTCGAATTCGTACCATTCTCATTGCTTGCTATCAGGTTAACGGTATGGGTTCCCGAAGTTGTGAACTCATAAACTGGATTAGTTACGTTAGAGTCACTGATTCCATCACTGTTAAAGTCCCAGCTCAATGAGATTGCATTCTCTGAACTGTCACTAAACTGAACCGTAAGAGGAGCAGAACCTTCACTGATATTGGAGCTGAAATTTGCAACAGGAAGTACTGGTATCAAAACAGTTACAGTAGCTGACGTTGAAGCTTTTCTATTTTCATTGCTTACTGTTAAGTTAACAGTGTAGTTTCCTGCTGCAAAGTAAGTATGCATTGGATTCTGCTCAGTTGAGTTTGATTTGTCTCCAAAGTCCCAGTACCATTCAGTTGCGTTTTCAGAGCTGTCGTAAAACTGAACAGTCAGTGGAGCATAACCCTCTATCGGACTTGCATTAAAATTCGCTACAGGAAGAATAGGTGCTGGCGCATAAGCTTCTGATTTTGAGGCATAAACCGTATTTCCGTCCGGACCTATGTTAATTCTATTTCCGTTGGGTTCCGGTTCGTTAAAATAGTCTGAGAAAAGATATCCAGTGTCAATGCATGGGGAGTTCATGCTGTCACTTACCCAGGCACTCCCGCTCCACCGCCCGGCTTTTGACTTTAACCGGTAATCATGTCTGTCTCTGTCGGCATACAGGGGATCTGCCTGTATATCCGTAGTCGATGGGTCTACATTCCAATAGTCGCCGCCGGAGTTGTTATAGAAACAATTATTATCCAGAACAAAAGAGTGGGTCCCTGTAAGGAAATTGGATACCCCAGTTGCATTCATTCCATCCGATGAGCGTCGAGTGTTTGTTATAATGTTATTTCTTGCTGTAACAACATATCCCAGGCCATTCAGAGTTTCAGAATAATACACATTCTTCTGTGCAATGCCAGCCCCATAGGCTCCGTCAATCACGTTGTTTTCAACAAGGACATTAAAACCATCGGATACGATTCCTCCTATTTTGTTATTGCTGGAGTTCGTTCCGGTGTCATAAATCTGATTATGGTGGACCGACACATTTGCTGATGAAGGGGAATAAGAACCTGAACCGAAAATCCAGATTCCAGCAAGTGCAGTCCTGTATATCGTATTATTGTGGATTTCAATATCATTCATTTCAATTGCAGGATCATTGTATTTCTGAATTTCAATTCCTGAACCCCCGAAGCCTTTCGATGTAATATCGTTGTTGTAGAAACTCACGTTGTTAGTGTTGTAAACCCTTAGCCCGCTGTTTGTCCGGCAGGTTATTTTGTTATTGTAAGCCTCTACATGCAGGCTGTTGAGTGCGTATAAAACGTCGTGTCCGAGTAAATATGCCTCGTTATCATGGAAACTTATATTAGAACAGGTTTTAGCTTTCAGACCGTTTCCGTGATTGTTAGTTAGATACATCTCATGTATATTGATATTCTTACAATTGATCAAGCTAATGAGGTCGTAGTAATCGCTTCCGCTGGTAACGTCAGTATTTCCTTCCCGGTTTCCGTCAATTGTAAAGCCCTTAATAGTAATATTCTGTCCGACGCTGTCCATCTGTGTAATTAAGGGTTTTTGCTTCGCCCAGCCAGCATGATCAGCCAGTTTGATCACAGCAGTGGAATCTCCTTCAAGAATGGTATCGTTACCGGTTAAAAGCGTATCACTAACAGTGTACGTAAATGGTCCTTTAAGGTGGACAGTCGTATAATCAGGGTTTTCAGCTACGAACTGAAGGGCTTGATTAATCTGTATTTGATCATTTATTCCACTGCAATTAAAATCACCACTACCATCTCCCGCAATATAGACAATTGGCGCGGGGGATGTACATAAGACAGTAGGGATGTTTATAAGTATAGAAAGACACATCAGGAAAGAGAGCATCAGCTTTCGATTTTTCATCTATTTATCTCCTTTATAAGCATATTAACCAGAAAGATACTGATGTTGGCTGGCCTACCAGGCTAGGTTTACAGTATTAACTGTTGTAATCTGTAACTTGGATAGTATATCGTCAGATCTGCTTTTTTTACTACTAAGATTAAATCCAATCCAAAAGGTCAAAATTTTCTCCTCAAAACCTGTATTTGAAAAAGCAGCTAGATTCATGAATATCGAAGCAACTCTGTAAGCTCTTAATAATTAAGAACAAACTTGCTTTTGGAAAGGCTCGGCCAGAGAACCCTCAGGAAATCTGCTAACATTATAAAAAACAGATACTTTTAAACAATATAAATATTTTGTATCAGTTTGGGATGAGACAGGTAACCAGAGTTTTTCCAGTTTGCATTGCAAGGATTAGAAGGAATATAAAAATTATAAAGGGTATAAAAATTATAAAGGGTATAAAATTTATAAGGGTTATAAAGATTATAAGAATTATAAATATTATAAAGGTTATAAGAATTATAAGAATAATAACTATCCAAAATATGTATTAGCATAAAAATAATAAGAAAAATCAGAGGTCTGCCTGAAAGAAGGCAACTGCTTAAATCCGATTTAAATTTCACTGCTCAATTATCGCTGATCATACGAAGCAAAAGAAAAAAATAAAGGTTAATCTATAAAGGTTAATCTTTGTGACCTCTAAACTTTGAATAATACTTTCCTATAAACCGTAAATTATTGAGAGAAGCCGGGTTATTCTCCCATTCAATAACCCGCACTCTTTTTTAGAGCTTCTTTTTCAATCTGCGCCTTCTATAGCTGTCAGGCCATAACAAATAATAACAGTTAAAATCCGGTTTCAATGCAAATTTTCCTCGATAACCTCGCCCTTTGGTTCTTTTTCCTTGAAAATCTGCCCTTCGAAACAGGAAACTTCGGCTCCTTTAAGCCAGGCGTCAGGCGAAAGACCGGCTTTCAGGCAGGTATGGCCCAGAAACTCGATAGAGTCCATATCGTGTTCGGGAGCAACCTGAGGAAGCAGCAGTCCCTGACAGTAACCCTGCCTGACGATCAGCCCATGCTTCCCGATTTCTACACGCTCAGGAAGCTCTTCCGGAGGAGCATTAATTTTCTCAGGCTGGGTAAGAATCGTTACTTCGACAACTATACTATCAATTTCGTCTTCTCCAACCGGCGGAAAGCGCGGGTCGCGAGTTGCCGCAGAAATTGCGGAATCCATAATTGCATCCTGAAGCGTGGAATCCGGAAACGGATGCCCTATACAACCCCTCAGGAGCCCATCTTTCGTAAGCGTGACAAAAACTCCCCTTTTCTCCCCGAAAACCGGCGAAAGCTCAAAATCCAGTTCCTGAGGCTCTGGAAGCCTTTCTTCGGATAGGAACGACTCGATAGTTTTCCTTGCAAGTTTTACCGCAGCCCTGCCTTCGATATCAGTAAGCATGTATGAACCAACACCTCGTCTTTTATTTTGATACAACGGCATGTAAATCTTAACCAGCATTAACCTGCAAACATTACCGGCATTACCAGTATTGCCGCAAGTGCCGGCTGTGTATCAGCTACCGGTTATTATGATAATATGTACGTGGAAGCAGTATAACAGTATGTCTGTAGGAGCTGGTCAAAGTAGACTCCTGACCCTCGCGTATAGGAACCAGAGGAGAAAGAGAAGAAATGATTTTTAAGAGTAAAGTTAAAAGATTCGACAGAAGATTACTGCCGAATAGAAGAGTTATTATTGCTGATGCGGTGACTTACAGGAAGCAGGACAATTAAAGTTTCTTAGCTTCCTGATATCTTTTAGCTGCAGTCCTCAGAGCCTCAACACCCGGAAGCTTTTCCCCGGATAGATAATCAATCAATGCCCCTCCACCTGTGCTGATATGAGAGAAACGGTGTGCAAGCCCGAGATGATCGACTTCTGCCGAAATATGCCCACCGCCAATAATCGAGAACTCAGACCTGGTGGCAGCTCTTATAATCTCGTGCGTTCCAAGGGCAAAATCATCAATTTCGGAAACCCCTGCCGGGCCGTTTAAGACAACGGTTTTTGCACTTTCGATTTCGCTTGTGAAGTTTACGATAGATTCAAGCCCGATATCATTTATAGGGAGAGAATCGGAATTAAGCTCCGATACAGGCACTTCAATCCGTTTCTTATTATCGTTCAAAGCCACATCCCTGGGAAGACCGATTTTATCATTGAATTTCTCAAGCAGACCTTTTGCTTTTTCGATCTGATCTTCATAGCCCTGGGATTTGATAAAGTCCAGGTTTACCTTCCCGATATCTACACCGGATGCCGCAAGTGCCACATTTGCTACCACTCCGGTTAGGAGTACCCGGTCAGCTCCTCCTTTTACAAGCACATTTTCCGCCACCCGGAGCGAGTCATCCACTTTCGCTCCCCCGAGCACGAATATTGTTGGCCTTTCTCCTCCTTTGACTCCCCGGTCAAGGGATACGAGCTCCCGTTCCATGACTCTTCCGGCTCCGGTAGGAAGAACCTCAGTGAATCCGACTACGGAAAGATGGGACCTGTGAGATACGGCAAAAGCGTCATTGAGGAAAATATCCACAAAGGGTGCCAGTTTTGTAACAG
Organism: Methanosarcina sp. MSH10X1; assembly: GCF_004099695.1. Classification (GTDB taxonomy): domain Archaea; phylum Halobacteriota; class Methanosarcinia; order Methanosarcinales; family Methanosarcinaceae; genus Methanosarcina. The sequence goes on from NZ_SCHL01000003.1 coordinate 128,511, forward strand.
GAAACGTTCTTGCCTGTTCTGCCGGAGTTCTTTCGAGGCTTTCTTCGGAATAAAACCTTACGTTTTCAAGCAGAATGACATCCCCATTTTCCATCGAAGCAATCCTGGTCTTTGCGTAAGTTCCAAAAATATCGTCCACATAAAGAACCTGTTTGCCCAGGTATTTAGACATCAACTGGGCATGAGGCTTCATTGTAGTAAAGTCCTTTTTCCCGGGCCTGCTCTGGTGCGCAAGCAAAACAACTTTTGCATCCTCGAGATCCTTCAAGGTGGCAATATGGCTTCGGATCCGCATATCATCCAGAATATTACCCTGTGGATCCATAGGAGAGTTAAGGTCAACCCTTACAAGAATTGTCTTTCCGTATGTGTCAAAATCGTCAATTGTAAGAAAGTTTCTAGAAGTCATACCCTCAGCGCACCTTTGTGAATAAGATTTTATATATATTGAAGAATAAAATTTAAAGATAATTTTAAAGAATTTCTTTTCATTAAATAGTGGTTATCTTTGTCATGGGATTTTTTCCATAAATAAGTTTGTTTGTATCCAGATCTCATGAGATGGATTACGCATTCTGTATAAAAGCCAGTAGCAGAAAGGAGCTATATAATTTAAGAATCTATCGAGTTACGGAATAAAATAATTTAATGGGTAGATCCAGATGTCATACGAAAAAGATAACCGTAGAGATTTTGAGGAAAGGATCAGAATGATGGTGGAGGCAGGGTATACAACTGTTGGAAGGGAAATAATTAAATGTACACGCTGCCCGCTCCATAAAAGTGCAATCAGGAGAGTTATAGGAAGAGGGTCATGTAACCCGAAAGTTTTCTTCATAGGGGAAGCCCCCGGAAAAAATGAAAATGAAACCGGAATCCCGTTCTACGGAAGGGCAGGAAAAAAGTTTGACAGGATGGTTGAGTATATGGGACTTTCCGCAGAGGATTGGATGGTAACAAACACGGTCAAGTGCCATCCTCCGGAAAACCGAAAGCCCAGGACAAACGAGATCGAGTGCTGCAAGCCTTTTCTCCTTTCCCAGATAATCCTGCTTAACCCGAAAATTATAATTCTTCTTGGCAATACAGCCGAAAAGTCTTTTTGTCCCGGAAGAAAACTCGAATGGGGAGTACCTGTCGAGCAAGAAGGACGAACTATCCTGAAATTCTATCATCCTGCAGCCCTCATTTACACAGCTTCGAAGAAAGAAGTTCAGCGTGCTTTCATTGACAAAAACAGAGACTTATGGAGCTAAAAGTTCCGGATAATAGCCACGACCCTGCAAAACAGTAATAAAAACTTACCAGACCAGGAATAACCAATTCATAATCCCTCACCTGGAAGGTCCTTGAATCAAGTTTTGTCACCCTGGCTACGTTTCTCAATTTTACTCATGGAGTTTATGAGTAATATATCGATTCATAAATTATAAATATCGAGATCCTTACTCTATTATTGGGGTTGTATGGCGGTAAGGGATAAGGATTCAAATAAAACGATCAGAGCATCTGAAATCAAAGCATCCGGCATCGAGAAATCCGGTAGTGAAGAGCTCAATATGGATATATAATGATTGAAACATCCAGTATCAATAGCCAGTATCATAATAAATGCCTGGAATGCAGATGCCTTAACGCCTGATGCCAGATTCCCGAATATACAAATAACATCTGATTATTCTATAATTAACCGGAAGAAGATTCTTTGGGAGAGGTAGTATGGCAATGGTAAAAATGACACCTGATATACTTTCATGTTCTGATGACAAGGGAAATATGGAGATTCAAATTAATCTGCCTGGAGTGAAGAAAGAGAATATCGAATTAAAGATGGTCGAGGAAGGCTTTTTCATAAGAGCAAAAAGAGAAGAAACAGGGGTTGAATACGCAGGAACTTATGCATTCTGCTGCCCGGTTGTCCCTCAAAAAGCGGTCGCTAGATACTGTGAGGGGAAACTCGTAGTGATAGTGCCTTACATGGAGTCCTCAGAAACTGTAAATGTTGAAATCCAGTAAGAAACCGGATTAACAAATCGCCATAAGTTAGTATTATTAGCAATATGGATTGAGCTTTCCAATCTGGAAAATGGATAATATGGAAAGGAAATGGTTATATGGGAAAGTAATGGATCAGACGGAGGAAGAAATGCACCCAGTAATCGATTATAAAAAATGTACCGGAGCTCTTGCCTGTTATGAAGTTTGTCCTGCAGAAGTTTTTGATGTAGAGGAAATCGACCGGGTAAAAAGGGCAGTTGTAGCCCGCCCGGAAAATTGCATAGAGTGCGAATACTGCGTGGATGCCTGCCCGGAAGATGCTATTGAACTGATTGAAGATTAAATTGAGAATAAAGCTTAAGCTAAAAATAAAACTAACCAGAATTGACCGGTGGGACACCGGGTATTTTAAGGCTTTCGGAGAATAAATCGGGTAGAGAATAAGGATTTTTCCGGAAAAGGCAATTTTAAGCTGCAGGTTTGATTCAGTGTTTCAAAACCAGTCTCATATCCACAGCAAGAGCACCTTTTCCTTCTTCAAAAACCATTAAGGGATTGATCTCGAATTCCTCAATCGCCGGAAAGTCGCAAACAAATTTTGAAACCCTGAGGATTACATCAACAAGCGCGTTGATATCCGAAGGCTTTGCCCCCCTGACTCCGGCAAGAAGCGGATAGGTTTTAATTCCAGTAATAAGCTCTCGGGCTTCTCTTTCGTCAACCGGGGCGATTGCAAACCTGACGTCTTTGAGAATTTCTACATATACCCCGCCGAGCCCGAACATCAGCACAGGTCCGAAAGTGGGGTCGCGGACCATTCCGAGAATTACCTCCCTGCCCCCTGAGAGCATTGGCTGCAACTGGACGCCTTCAAGGGATGCGTCCGGCATTTTCTTTGAGATGCTTTCCATCATATCCAGGAAGGTAGCCTTCACTTCGGCAGCGTTTTGCAGGGAGAGTTTGATTCCTCCAATATCGGACTTATGGGAGATCTGCGGAGAAACAACCTTCATTACAAGGGGATAGCCTATCTCTTCTGCGGCATTTACAGCTTCCTCTGCAGTTTTTGCAAATGCTGTCTTTACTACAGGAATGCCGCAAGCTCTCAGAATATCAAAAGCTTCAAGGCCCAGTACATATCGGTTTTCTGCTCTGGCAGCCTCAAAGATCCTTGCTGCCGGAACCTGATCCTGTCCGGGTAGATGAGGGACGATACCTGCCTGCTCCATGATCATATTATAGCCTGAGGACAGTTATTCCTTAAGGGTATTAATTTTGTGATAAACTCTGTAAGGGTATTAATGTGTGATGATATTGAGCCCTGAAAAACTAAGGAGATAACTCTTTAAAATACGGCAAAATAGCAGAAGACAGAAGAAAAAATAGCAGAAATGAAATTTAATAAAAATTTTGTTTCAATAGGAAATATTATTCAGGCTTCTAAACCGAGGAGATTGTTTAAATTAAAAACAGAAAAAGGTAAAGGAGAGATCTCCTTTACTATCAGACAGGTACTGAGCTGCGCAGTTTAGCTTCGGTCTCAACAATTTCCTTTGTATCTCTTGCAATGCTAAGTTCTTCATTGGTTGGGATAACAAGGACTTTTATCTTCGAATCCGGAGTGCTGATATCGACTTCCTGGCCTCTGATCTTGTTCTTTTCCTCATCAATCTTTATGCCAAAGCCTTCAAGACCGGAAAGGATTCTCTTCCTGATGCTTGCGCTGTTTTCTCCAATGCCTGCGGTAAAGACTATTGCATCCACACCATCGAGCACGGCTGTGTACTCACCTATTACCTTCTTAATCTTGTATGCAAAGATTTCAAGGGCAAGCTCTGCTTTTTCATTGCCGTGGGACGCTGCTTCGTCCAGGTCCCTGAAATCATTGCTGATTCCGGAAACACCCAGTACACCGGACTTCTTGTTCATCAGGGTGTCAATTTCCCTGCTTGACAGGCCTTCCTTCTCCATAACGAAAGGAACGACTGCAGGATCAATGGAACCGCATCTGGTACCCATGCAGACCCCTTCAAGCGGGGTAAAGCCCATTGTGGTTTCAACGGATTTTCCGCCTTTAACAGCCGTAATGCTTGAACCGTTTCCAAGGTGGCAGGTAATAATCTTTGTTTCTTCTAGTGGTTTTCCCAGCATGGCGGCAGCCCTTTTGGTAACGTACATGTGAGAAGTGCCGTGGAAACCATATTTCCTGACCCCGTGTTTCTCGTACAGGCTGTATGGCAGAGCATACATGAAAGCGTATTTGGGTATTGTCTGGTGGAATGCTGTGTCAAAAACAGCAACCATTGGCGTTCCAGGCATAATCTCGGCACATGCCTCGATTCCCATCATGTTTGGAGGGTTGTGGAGAGGAGCCAGTTCAAAGCAATCTTTAATAGCCTTCTCTACACCTTCATCAATTAAAGCTGAAGCTGTGAACTTTTCGCCACCGTGGACAACCCTATGCCCGACTGCGTTGATTTCTGTCATATCCTTAATGACACCAAATTCCGAGTCAGTAAGAGCTTTGACTACCTCTTCGAGAGCGATCTTGTGGGTAGGGAGGTCAGTCTGTTTTTCCAGCTTTTTGCCATCAAACCTCTTCTGAGTAATGATGGAGTTGTCGATACCTATTCTTTCGCAAAGCCCCACTGCAAGGGGGGATTCATTGCTCATATCAATTAGCTGATATTTCAGGGACGAGCTTCCTGCATTTATTACCAATACCTTCATATGTAAACCCCAGTTCATACATTGCTTTTGATTTACATCTTTTTTTATGATAGAACATTTTATGTGTGGAGTTAATAAAAAGCTTCCTAAAATGTTCGTAATTATAAAAATGTCTGAGATTATTTGTTATCCTGTGCTGCGGCTTGGACGCAGGTAATTGCAACGGCACCGACAATATCTTCGTCGCTGCAGCCTCTGGACAGATCATTAATCGGCTTGGCAAGTCCCTGAGTGATAGGACCGTAAGCTTCCGCCTTGGCAAGTCTCTGGGCAATCTTATATGCGATGTTTCCGGCGTTAAGGTCAGGGAAGATAAAGACATTGGCCTGGCCTGCAACAGGGCTTCCCGGTGCCTTTGAAGCTGCAACTTTGGGAACAATTGCTGCGTCTACCTGCAGTTCACCGTCTATTGCTACATCAGGGGCAAGTTCCTGTGCACGCTTTGTGGCAGCGATTGTCGCGGCGGTCAGGGGGCTCTTTGCGCTTCCCTTGGTGGAGTAAGAAAGCATTGCAACTTTCGGCACGTCCTGAACCAGCAGTTCAAAGGTTTTTGCAGAACTCACAGCAATGTGTGCAACTTCTTCGGGGCTGGGCATTTCGACCATACCCGAGTCAGCGAAGAGGAATGTTCCATTGGACCCATATTCGCAGTCAGGCACGGCAATAATGAAAAAGGCAGATGCAAGCGCTGAACCGGGAGCAGTCTTGACGATCTGGACAGCCGGTCTAAGCGTGTCTGAAGAGGAGTGAACAGCACCTGATACTACTCCGTCGACTTCATTGAGTTTGGCCATCATAACAGCGAAGTAAACATAATCTTTCATAATTTCGGCTGCACTTTCGAGTGTAACACCTTTATGTTTTCTCAGCTCATAGAAAGCCTGAACATATTCATCTTTTCTCTCATAAGTTTCAGGGTTTACAATCTTTGCTTTTGAGAGGTCAAGATCTCCTGCAAGTGCTTTAATATCTTCTTCCTTACCGACAAGGACAACGTTTGCAATACCTCTTTCGAGGGTCTTGGCAGCTGCCTGGAGAGTTCTTATATCTTCGGTTTCAGGTAAAGCGATTGTCTTGTTAAGTACCTTTGCTCTTTCACTGATTTTTTCTAAAAATGTTACCAATCAACCAACCTCCTATATAATTAGAGTAGCTTAAGTTAGCTGGGTCTTGATATATAAATTTACGTAAAATGCGTAGTAATATATATAAAAATGAAAGATATATATTTAGACTACCAGCAGATTTTTAGATACAAAGTTATTTCCATGAGATAAATAACAATCGGGATAATTTTATAGTAGACATGCAAACTTAAGACAATATTACTGAATATAAATGATAAATTAATATAAAAGAATTCCGGAATGATTTCAATGAGGATACTTGGAATTTCAGGCAGCCCGCGAAAGGGCCAGAATTGTGAAAAAATGATCGAAGCAGCCCTTGAACTTGCAAGGGGAAGAGGTTTTGAGACCGAGACGGTTTTTATATCCGTTTCCGAAGTCAGCCCCTGCAAAGCTTGTGGGGCGTGCAGAGAAAATGATTCATGTATAATTGAAGATGATATGGAAGAGATTTATGAGAAGATGAGAGGTTCGGACGGTATAATCGTGGCTTCCCCGGTGTATATGGGGAATTACCCTGCCCAGCTCAAAGCCCTTTTTGACCGCAGCGTTCTCCTGCGCCGTAAAGATCTGGCACTTAAGAATAAAGTCGGAGCAGCTCTCTCAGTGGGAGGTTCAAGAAACGGAGGGCAGGAAAAGACAATTCAGTCAATCCATGACTGGATGCACATTCATGGGATGATAATTACCGGGGACAATGCCCACTTCGGCGGAATCGCCTGCAATCCTGTAGAAGAGGACAGCACTGGAATGCAGACTGTGCTTGAGACCGCAAAAAAGTTATGCGATGTCCTTGAGCTTATCGCAAAAAAATAAAACATTTAAACCAAATAAAACTAAAAAGTTGTTAACAAATTTTGTCCACAATTCAGCCCAAAAGCTGAAATTTACTTTTTTGCAGGAAAGGTGACAGCAGATCTTCGAGGTCAGTCCTATTCCAGCCGGAATCGGGCTCCCCGGTGGGCTGTGACAGATATTTAAACTTTTAACGTTAGATGCCTGAAATCCCTTCTTTTAGCAGTAGCTTTTTTGCAGGATGCTGTAATATAATAATGGGGTCCGGCACATTGGGATTTACCAGGGGGAGAAGGTCAGAGATATTTGAATTATCGGAGACGGATACGACTCAGTGGGGAAGACAAGCCAGGATTGCATATAGGAAAACTTACCAAAGGAAAACTGACCAGAACTAATTGAAACTATCAAAAGCAAGAGGGGTTAATGGATGGAAAACAAGGCAAAAAGTGAAACTACAACAAATGCTGAGAAACAGGAACTTGTCATTACAAGGATTTTCGACGCACCGAGAGAACGTTTATGGGAGGAATGGACTGATCCCGAGCGCATGAAAAAATGGTTGGGACCAAAAGGTTTCACGACACCTGTATGCCAGATAGATCTCCGTGTCGGAGGCAGATATCTTTATTCCATGCGCAGTCCCGAAGGCAAAGATTTCTGGAGTACGGGTACTTATCGTGAGATTCTTATGCCGGAGCGGCTAGTTATGACCGATTCCTTCGCAGATGCAGAAGGAAACGTGGTTCCTGCGACAGACTACGGGATGAGTCCGGATTTTCCGCTGGAGTTACTGGTGACCGTGACATTTGAGGAGTACGACAGCAGTACAAAGCTGACTTTAAAGCATTCCGGAATGCCTGAAGGAGAGATGCGGGAGCAGGCCGAAGCCGGCTGGAACGAGTCCCTTGATAAGCTAGCCGAAAGCCTGAAGTAAGAGCTCGAAAGCGGATAAGAAGATTCGGTTAAGCGGGAAATCGAAGACAATACGGCTTCGGCTGAGAGGGTCTGTTTCAGAGCCGGAGAACCATACAATCAGAATCAGAGGGGAAATAATCGTGACAGAGAGCGAGATACAACAGTCAAGGGCGCCAGATTCCGCACTCAAGCGACTGGATATTTTTGTTGGCAGATGGATTACGGAAGGACATACCTGGGCGACCTCTTCCAGCCCGGCTCTCAGGATAACTGGAACGGATACCTACGAGTGGCTGCCAGGTCGATTTTTCCTGCTCCACCGCGCAGATGTTCAAATAGGCGATGAGGAGATAAAAACTATTGAGATAATCGGCTATGATGCCCTGAGCCAGACCTATCCCATGCACTACTTCGACAACCAGGGAAACTCAGGCACATACCAGGCAAGTGTACGCGACGGCATCTGGACATTTTTAGGGGGATCAGAACGTTCAAAAGTTACATTTAGTGATGACGGCAACACCATAACAGCCAGTTGGGAGCATTCAGATAACGGTTTAAACTGGCTGCCCCTGATGGAGGTGAAGCTAACTAAAGTTGAAGATTTCACTGCACATCCGGGTTATACTGCCCCTGCCAACCAGGACAGAGAAATTGTGCACACTCATTCTGGAAAAAGCGCAAAGAGCAGTGCTGCACCGTTGAATGGTTTAAACATGTACTATGAAATTCACGGCACGGGCAGACCGCTTATTTTACTCCACGGCGGCGTCGGCGCGAGTGAGATGTTCGGTCCCATCCTGCCGAAACTTGCCGAAAACACCCGGGTTGTTACAGTTCATTTGCAGGCTCACGGACGGACTGAAGATATCGACCGGCCATTAAGCTTCGAGCTAATGGCTGATGATATCGCAGCGCTGATTAAGTTTCTTGGAATCGGGAAAGCCGACCTCCTGGGATATTCGCTCGGCGCAGGCGTAGCACTGCAGACTGCCATCCGGCACCCTGAGACGATTCGCAAACTTGTGGTCATCTCGGCACCCTTCAGCAGGGATGGATGGTATCCCGAAGTCCTTGAGGGTATGGCGCATATGGGTCCCGAAGCCGCACAATCTATGAAGCAGACTCCACTCTACCAGCTCTATCCCGATATTGAGTGGGAGGTGCTCTTCACTAAACTGAAGGATCTGCTCAGGCAGGACTACAACTGGTCGAGAGATGTGGCAACGATCAGGGCGCCTATAATGCTCGCCTTCGCGGATGCGGACGCTGTCCGTACGACACATATGGCGGAGTTCTTCGCACTGCTCGGGGGCGGCAAGCAGGACGCAGGTCTCGACGACTCTCTCAGGCCGACTGCGTGGTTAACCATTCTGCCGGGAACGACACACTATAACTTACTCTCCTCCCCCGAACTTGCTTCCCTGGTTACAAGATTTCTCGATGCGCCCATGCCGGATGCTTAGTCTTTATTACGCTTAGCACGCATATTCTATCATCAGGAAGCTCACGGATACATGCTGAAAACAGTAAACATAAAAAAGGTCCCCTGACAAAAGAATAGAACCGGGATAGGTAATACTATTTATGAATTGTGGGGGCCTTATGTCTGTACCTGTAATTGAAAGCGGCTTAAATGGAAATCTGGAAAAGTACCTGAAAAATGTAATACTGGAAAACAGGGATAAAATCTGTAACTATGCAGAACTATCTGCCAGAGAGATATTGCCAATCACGCGCAGGCTTTTCGAAGAAAGAGTTACCCTCGCCTACGACTTCGAAATTTCTCAAATTGTGGAAAAAGAAAGGCACCTGATAATTTACGGGGAAGCAGGTTCGGGAAAGACAAGCACTCTTAAGTGGCTGAGTACTGTATATGCCAGGCAATACCTTGTACAAAAAGAAGGATGTGTTCCAATTTATGTGGCACTCGATTCCTATGCTAAAGGCTCTTTTTATAATTACCTGAAAGCAAAAGTAACGGAAAAAGGCATTTCTGAGGCAGAATTTAAGAAATTGCTCGAAGGAAAAGCCCTGCTGCTGCTGGACGGGCTTGACCTGCTCACACCTTCTGATAACTTTTCCCCTTTTGATGAGGTCTCGGATTTTATTTCCGAGTATGAAGACTGCAGATACGTTGTTGCCTCGAGACCCGACCCTCTTGATGGCTTAAAAGGTACATTTGCACTTTCCGAACTTGAAAAATTGACCGATGAAAAAATCAAACTGTTTATAGCAAAGAATGTCCCTAATAAGCGACAGGCAAAGCTTTTAACAGCCAGGTGTTTAAACGAGATTCATTTAAAACCAATCCTTCGAAACTCTCTACTGCTCTATATCTGGATCAAAATTTCAATGGCTCACATGGGGTTGAGAGAAAAAGCTGAAGATATTCAATACTTTACCCTTGACGATTCTATCCCCTCAAGCCGGGCAGAAATCTACCAGGCATTCATTTCAGAGCTTTTTAAGGGCTGCAGGGTAAGAGAGGAATTTTTCAGGTCTCGAAGCCGACTACCTGTGAAAATAGATTATGAAAGGGCAGGCTCTGAAAGAATACCTCGCGGAAGAATAGATCCTCAGGAACTGAATACTGGAAAGACGGACATAGAAAATATTCTTATGAACCTATCTTTCAGGCTCCAGTGCAGGAACAAGGTTTCATGTAAGTACAGTTATGCCCTTGAGGTGGCAAAAGAATACACGGAATGCAGCAGATCCGGAAAAACAAGAGCCACAAGGTTCCTTCAGGCCTGCTTGGGGCTCGGGCTCCTTATAAGAAAGAGATCTGAGGTAAGGCTTGGAATAAACCGGTCCTTTCAGGAATATTTTGCGGCTTTAAAGCTTAAAACATACTTTGAAAGCGGAATGGATATCTCAAAGGCTTTCAGGCACCCGAGATGGGAAAATGTAATAGTGCTTACCTCGGAGTTAGTAGAATCAGGAGAAGAGTTCGTAAATTCAATCGTTTCAAGTGGGAATTTGCATTTAGCTTCAAAATGTGCTGCGAGAGCCAGCACTGAGACAAAGGGAAAATTGTGTGCCTTACTTGCCAGGAACCTTGATAGTAAATACACCGTAGAGAAAGTAAGGGCTGTCCAGAGCCTGGGGAGGCTGGGAACCTGCGGAATCAGAGCCAATTTAGGAGCACTTGGGGATAAGGATGTAGGGGTAAAAAGAGAGACCGCAAAAGTGCTTGGAGAAACAAGGTCCGAGATGGCACTTGCTCCTCTTGAGACCGCAGTTGGAGACGAAGACTACTCTGTGAGGATAGAGGCTGTAAAGTCTCTCGGGATAATAGGGTCCGAGAGAGCTATCGAGATTCTCAGGAACGCATTTGCGGATAAGAACCGGGCTGTTCGTCTGGAAGCCGCCGAAGCTTTGATGCAGATAGGATCTGAGAAAGCCCTGGAAATCCTTGTTTCTGCACTTGGAGCCAGTGACGATTTCGTCCGTATTGGGGCTATAGGGGCTCTTGGCAGGACAAATTCCAGAAAAGCGGCAGAAGCTCTTATAGAAGCGTTTAAGGAAGAAGACCGGCTTGTCCGGTTAGGAGCCGCCGAAGCTCTGGGTCAGATGAAATCGGAAAAGGCTGTTGAACTGTTCATAAATGCTCTGGAGGACGATGACGAATTTGTACGCTGGATTGCTACAAAGGCGCTCGGGGAAATAAGATCGGACAAAACGTCAGGCACATTCGTCAATATGCTCGGAGATAAAAGTCGCTTTGTTCGAAGGGAGGCCGCAAAGGGGCTGGGTATGGTAGGCTCGGAAAGAACACTTGATCCTCTGGTTTCCGCGCTCTCGGATGAAGATGAGTTTGTAAGAAAGACAGCCGCTGAATCCCTCGGAGAGATAAAGGCTGAGACAGCTGCTAAAACCCTTATAAATAAACTCCACGATCAAAGCCATTTAGTACGGCTGGAAGCTGCAAAAGCCCTGGGCGCGCTCAAGGTCCGCAAAGCCATCGTACCGCTTCTTTTTGCACTGGGGGATGAAAACCGTTTTGTCCGGAGGGAAGCTGCAAGTGCACTCGGGCAGCTCCAATCTGAGAAAGTCCTTGAACCGCTTATCCGTGTTTTTAAGTACGGAGATAGTTTTACAAGGCAGGGGGCAGTAAGAGCCCTGGGACAGATAAATCCCGATGGGGTGCCTGACTGGATATCGGATAAAGTCTTTGATTTCATTGATAACGCGCTTAAAGACGAAGATAAGCTTGTGCGGAGGGAAGCCGCAAAAGCCCTGAGAAATTTATCTGAAAGCAGGCTCGAAAGAGCATTTGAGTCCCTTATCAGCGCTCTTGATAATGAAGATGGTGAGGTCAGGAGACTTGCAGCCGAGTCCCTTGGGCTTTTTGACTGCGAAAGTGCAGTTTCCCAACTGGTTAATGCCCTCAAATCCAGAGACGCAACTGTGCGCCGGTTTGCAGCCGCAACCCTGGGCAGGATAAGATCAAAAGAAGCCCTTCAGCCCCTTATAGAAGTTCTGGTTCTGGATAACAACGGCTCCGTGAGAGAGGAAGCTGCAAAAGCCCTTGGAAAAATAAAGTCCCGAAAAGCTATAGAGCCCCTTATTGACGCGCTGATGGATAGAAACAATGAAGGAAGGTCGGGGGCAGCCGAAGCTCTCGGCCGGATTAAAGCCGGAAATGCAGTGGATCAACTTATTGCTGCTCTTGAGGATCCGGATGACTTCACGCGGCTGGCTGCCGCAAAAGCACTCGGAAGGATAAAAGCGAAGAGTGCCATCGAGCCTCTCATAAACACCCTTTATGACTGGAACCGCTTTGTAAAAGCCGAAGCAGCAGGAGCTCTCAAAAGAGTTTGTGCTAAAGAGGACGAAGTACGCCTGCAGGCTCTACTTGACTCAGAAAACGAATTTGTGGCAAATTTAGCTTTTGAGATCCTGGAAGGCATTGAAATGAAGGAAATCCTGAAAACCCGACTGTGGGAATGTCCAGAGAACATTGCTTCTTACAATAGTCAATACTAAAATGGAAAAGACATTAGCTTTACGGAATATATATTAAAAATTAAAACGCCTGATAGAAAGCCATCGGGTTCGAAAGAGAGACTTTCTATTTATCATTCCTGATTTTCCACTCAAGAAATGTCAGATGTACCCAGAAAAAACCTATAATTAAAAACAAAATCGTAGAAAAAACAGTAATGTATGGGTGCGGTTGAAAATTTCTACCCCAGGACTCGATTAAGCATAAAAGGTACAGGCTACCAAAAATGGCATCGGCGGTATACATGTGCGGTTTATAGATTTTCCTCTTTCCTTCCCTTCGCAGATAATTCTCCCAGCCAAGATCTCCAAAGACCTTATCAGTATCGCATTTGCTGAGGCGGCTGTTTTACCTGTAAATCGAATTTTCAAGCCTGCAAATATACTCACCGGCGTTCAGGATAGAAGCCGTTTCCGCCTTGTAACGATAAGCGTTTGCAGCTATGAGAAGCGGCAAGATGTAAAATAATTCATAGATCTCATACTGAAAAACAAAGCCTAAAATAACAGTGATCCCGCCAACCCCGAGACTGAGAGTTCTAAAGTCCTTTTCCATTTTATCCAGGATCTCTCCTCTCAGGCTTTTGTATTCCTCGAGTGCAAAGCTCTCTTTGTCTGTCGCAACTTCGTTTTTCACACCTTCTTTTGTCGTATCTTCATCTATAGACGGTTTATCTATCATGTTTACCTGAATTTATTTAACAATTGAATTAATTCAGTGGAGTAGGCGTGTTGTAAGCCTGTTTTTTATATTCGCCTCCGCTAATGGCTTAGAGAGGTAAAAGAAGTTTTGAGATAAGCCGGAATATCGCTTTATACTCTATTGCGCTTTAAAAGAATAAGATATTTGTGAACTGAGTTTATCTTTCAAATAATAGAACTAAATTATATTTTACATTCAGCCATCTTTGAGAAGTTACTGCCGTTTTCAGGTATAAAGAAGGAAGAAAAAGAAAAAACAAATGGAAAAGAAGCGATAAAAAGGAAAAAATAGAAAAGAAGAGGCAAAAGTGTAATTGTGGTGTTTTCCGCTTCAAAGAGAAGGAGTCGACTCGTCTTCCCGCAGAAGTTCGGAAAAGAGCATGGAACAGTCCGGGATTTCCTCAATATTTATCATAATCAAATTAATGTAGTAAGGTCCTCCGCGTTTAATGTCCACAGGGGAAGGGTCGACGAATTCCCAGGTATCAGCAGGGTGGTTGAGATAGAAGGTCTCAAGCTCGGGATCATTCGAATGTTTCCTGGAAGGAAAGCCTATGGTATAAATTCTGGATTCTAAGAGAGATTCTGCCCCCGCATCAAGAATAAATGCAAAAAAGAAGTATTCCCCGTGAGGAAGGTCAAGCATGAACTTGACGTCCGTACGAATTTCGGATAACAGGAAGTTCTGCATTCCCTTTCTGTAGACCATAAGAAGCAGCGTCCTGTCGCTAAAAAGAAGTTCCTGGACCGTATCCGGAAGGAAAAGGTCTCCGAAGACCAGCTCAAAATGTTCATAAGTCGGAGCCGTAAAATCATTCCTTATAAACAACAGGCCTTCCTGGCTCAAAAGCGAATAACCCAGATTACCCTCGAAATCAATTATCGGATAATTTCCTGTAGAGACTTCTCCCCAGAACTCATTAAGAGCCTCGTTATCCATCCGGGAAAGCAGATGTACACATGTTCCGACAGAAATATCTTTCAGTACTTAAACCCCCCTCATATGCAGTAAATCACTTTAAATCAAAGGAATATGGGCAAGAACCCTTTTATCAAAACTACAGTAAAGGTAGTTATTCCACATTCAGATTCTAGATACTCCTATTCAAATATTCAAATTACAGTTAATTTACTTAAATTCACGGTTATCATAACCGGATTTACGGGTCATTTTACTTAAATTACACAATATTATACCTAAAGTTTATATACAAATGCTATTATATAAATGCATGACCCGCGAAAAAAAATCTGGAATTTTCAAACTGAATTGAGTATTTCAAAAAATAAAAATGTATAATTTCAAAAGCGCTCAATCAGAAAAAGGAGTTAAAGTCCGGAGGCCTGATTGATAAGTTTTCCACAGAAACAGCCAGACTTTGCAGGAATAATTTTCCATATCAGCGTAATGACGGACATTTCCGGAAAATATCTCCAGGATTTCAGAAATAATAATTCGTATCCGGATTTACCAGAAATTATAAATTCTTCATTTTAAGGGGCTCAGGCCCGTCCTGCTTATCCTGAACATCCGCAAGTATCTCTTCTATACTTGCCCAGATTATCCTGACCTGATTTGCAAACTCATTCTCGTTTGCGTAATCATTGTTGTCAGCATACTCTATCACGGTTTGTTTGTGAAGCATTGCTTTTGTTGCGATATCATTATACGGAAGCCTGCCAAGTACCGGAATACCAGCCTCGGTGCAGAATTTTTCAATCAGGCGGGTATTTTCTTTGTTTATATCATATTTGTTGATGCAGACAAGGGTCGGGATCATGAAATGTGCAGCGAGCTCAAGGACTCTTTTGAGATCATGGATTCCTGAGACCGTTGGTTCGACTATCACCAGAACCAGGTCTGCCCCTGTAATAGCTGCAATAGCTGAGCAGCCTGTGCCTGGAGGCCCATCGATAATAATTAGACCCTTATGGTATTGTTCTGCAAGTTTCTTTGCATTGCTTCGGACGGCGCTTACAAGTTTTCCGCTTGCCTCTTCCCCGATACCCAGCCGTGCGTGAGCCATTGGTCCAAAACGGGTTTCAGAATAAAAAACCTGACCTGAGACTCTTTTTCCCATGTAAACCGCCCCTTCGGAACAAACAATGGTGCAGACTGCACAGCCCTCGCATCTGTAAGGATCAACTTCGAAATTTTCGTTTACTGCCCCATACCTGCAAAATTCTCTGCATTTCCCGCATCCGATACAGAGTTCCGGGTCAATCCTGGAGACCTCAAGGCCAAAATAGTCTTCTTTTTTGAGAATTCCGGGTTCCAGAATAAGGTGCATGTCAGCTGCATCCACATCGCAATCTGCAATAACTGCGTTTTCAGCAAGCGAGGCAAAAGCTGCCGTAAGGGTTGTCTTTCCAGTCCCGCCCTTCCCACTGATTACAGTAAGCTGTATCATATTGTTAGTTCCTCCTTAACCGCAAGCTGGAGTTTTATTGCCTCGGACACGCCGAGAAACTTCTCTCTCCATTCCGGCATTTCTCGAACAAAGGGAATGCCCTGAGAATAGAGTTCTGCAATTTTGCGGTCGTTTGGAATCTTGAGGAGAACCGGGATCCCTTCGGCATTACAGTATTCCTCAACTCTTGAGTCACCTAACCCATACCGGTTAATGATAACCCCAAAAGGAATCTTAATCGTCCTTACAACATCTACTGCAAGCCTGAGGTCATGGAGACCGAAAGGAGTTGATTCCGTCACAAGCACGCAGTAACTCATGCCTTCTACAGAGGCGATAACCGGACAGGCAGTCCCTGGGGGAGCATCGAGAATTGCAATTTTCCTGTCATCGATGTATTTCTTGAGTCTTTTGATAACAGCCGATGTCATAGTTTCCCCGATATTCAAAAGCCCCCTGTAAAACTCCGGGTAACTTTCTCCTTTTGCCTTCTCTATCACTCCAAGGGGCCTCTGAACTTCCCGAATTGCATTTTCCGGACAGAGAACTGTGCATCCCCCGCACCCGTGGCAGAGAGAAGGGAAAAATAGAATTCTGCCAGGAAGTGCAGCCAGGGCGTTATAACGGCAAAAGTCCGAACACTGCCTGCAAATGCTGCATTTTTCCTGATTGATTACAGGCACCGGGCAAACAACATCTTCTACTTTCTCAAGGTCAAAGCCAAGGAAGAGATTACAATTAGGTTCTTCCACATCACAGTCAAAAAGCTGTACATCGGAGAGGGCAAGGGCGAGATTTAAGGAAACCGTGGTCTTTCCTGTCCCCCCTTTCCCGCTTGCAATTACAATCTTCATATTCGGTCTCCATTTATTCCATAGGAGCTGTGATTTCTTCAAGATCCTGAAACCTGTCAAGGACATCTCTGACAGTAGCTGCCCCTTCAGGGATTCGCAGAATTTTTATAAAATTATCCCGGAGCATGTAGAAGGGACCCTCGGCAACCGTTTTTACCGCAATAGCATTTGCCTTTTCCCTGATGACCAAGTCCACAGCTTTTACGCCTCTTTTTTTCTCGGAATTGGAAAACAGATTTTCGAGAATTTTCCAATCTCCCGCCCTGCCTTCTTCAAGCTCTATAAGGAGAAAATAAGGGGCTTTTCCGATGTGCTCCGAAAGCTTCGCTTGAAACCCGCCTCTTTCGAGAACAGGTAGAGCTAGCTTTAAGTTCTTCCTGCGTACTGGCTTCACATTGACAACAATATGTTCCAGGTTTTCCACTTCTTTTTTAACAGCCGTTTTGATATCCTCCGAAAGCAACTCAACTCTTTGCAGGTCGGTTTCGCCTTCCACCTCAACTGTGGCTTCCCCAAAAACCACAAGTCCGGACTTTCGGAGTTTCAGGTCCTCAAGCTCTATCAAGCCAGGGATATTGTATATGTTTTTTCTGATCCTCTCGC
The DNA here is from genome assembly GCF_004099695.1 of Methanosarcina sp. MSH10X1. Taxonomy (GTDB): domain Archaea; phylum Halobacteriota; class Methanosarcinia; order Methanosarcinales; family Methanosarcinaceae; genus Methanosarcina. Next base: position 145,659 of record NZ_SCHL01000003.1, read on the forward strand.
TTTCCTCTTCATCAAGCCAGGCATCCATCAGGGTAAGCACGGCATCTCTGGCACTTTCGATCCCCATCTTGAAGATCAAAAGAGAAATTACGATAACGCCGAGGCTGTCAAGTTTCGAAAACCCCAGCATGGAGCCCAGCACTGCCACAACCACAACAAGGGAAGAAAAAACATCCGTATAAGAATGCCTTGCGTCAGTTATCAGGGCCTGAGAGTTGATCCTGATTCCTGCATTTCGTTTGTATATTGAAAGCCCATAGATCATAAGCACGGAAAAGACGGCTGTTGCAAGGGCAAGTCCCTGAAATTCAAATTCGGAGGTGGTATCTACGCCTGTAAAGCCCTCTTTCAGCAGCTCAAAGCCAGAAAACAGGATTAATAGGGATACAAAGAGAGCTACAATGTTTTCTGCTTTGTAATAGCCGTAAGGGAAATGTTTTCCGCCGCTTTTAAGGCTTATCTTGAGTCCGACCCAGACTGCCAGAGAGGCAAAAATATCCAGTCCAGTATGGACAGCATCCGCAAGCAAAACCGTACTCCCGGAGTAAATACCCACAGCCCCTTTAAGAAAAGCAAGGAATGCAAGCGCCAGAGTCGCGTTTCTGGATGCTTTAACCCCGAGTTTTAAGTTCTCCTGTACAATCATTTGAAGACCGTTTAAAGACGAATTCTCGGTTTATCCCGTAGTATAGAATACTGAAGTTGCAGAAAATTAAAGCATTTCCGGCACTCTCTGGAAGCCGTACTCGCATCTCAGTGGTGATGCTCCTCATGCCCATGCTCGGAACAGGAATTCTCATCAGTTGCATTCTGAAGCTTTCCTGTTTTCCAGGCTTCAAACGCATCCCTTACTGTGCCGCCAGCGCCTACAAAAACCTTAATTCCGTAGGATTCAAACATACAAACAGCTTTGAACCCGAGCCCGCCACAGAGCATGATATCAACTCCATTCTGGTTAAGGTATTCAGGAGGAAGTCCGGCACCTTCCATATGCTCGCTGATATTGGGAATTACTGTGACCTGATCGGTTTCCGTATCTATTATGGTGTAGGTGGGAGCTTTTCCAAAGTGCGGCTCAACAATTCCTTCCAGACCATTTTCATCTCTTGTAGGAATACTTACTTTCATAGAATCACCTGCATTTCTTATTATCCTTATCAATCAGTGGTGTTATTATTGCACTGTTTTTTATTCTCAATATTATACAACTATCAGATTATGAAGATGCAAAAAAATTATGCCGTTTTTCATACATGGAGGAACGTGTCTATTAGATTCGGTTTTGCTAACTTTGCCAGGACTGGCACTTACATGCCTCTGCCCATTCCCCTTCCCATGCCACCCCCCTTCATTCCTTTTCCCTTACCGTCTCCTTTTCTCATACCAAAACCCGGAGTGCTGTTGGGACTGCGGATTGATTGAAGTTCTCCAGCCTCATACTGCCTGATAGCCTCCCCAACCGTACCCTTTGCCCCAACCTGAACATCAATACCGAGTTCTGCGAAAATCGAAAAAGCGTTGGGACCTGCACCGCCTGTTAAGAGTACACCGACCCCTGCATTCGCAACAACCTCGGCTGCTTTGATACCGGCGCCGCCGGAAGCTGCTGCATTTACATTTGATATGGATTCTACAGATCCGGTCTCGGGGTCATAAATTATAAAGTAACTGCATCTCCCAAACCTGGGGTCCACTTCGGAGTCGAGACCTTCACTACTGGCTGTTACGCAAATCTTCATTCTTCTTACTCCTCCTATTTTCTTGCGACCATTTATATCCGAGAGTTCTGAAAGTCTATTTTCTCTCATATGAGTGAAAGTATTTATATATTTCCTTTTGGGCAGAAAATTATTGCATTTATTCGAGATTGCATATAATTCCCTGACAAAAAAGTAAAGAATAAGTCCGAAATCTTCGATTCTCTTTTAAAAACAGGATATTAAAAAAATAAAACTATCAAATCCAGGAACAAAACCATGAAGAGTTTCGCTACTGGAACTGGTTTTGTATCCTGCCAGCGCAGAAGCTAAAGTTCTCAGCCCTGGGTTTTAAGTTTTGATTCAAAAACAAACTCTTTCGGTAGAGATCTCAGGAAGAGTTTCCTGAAAGACCTTAAACTGCCAGGATAGAAATTATATTTATAGACCTGTATCCAGTCCTTCATCGAATCCTTATGTTTCGGAAGCCGATCAATCCCCAACCAGCTTTCCGAGGAAATATCCGGGTTTTGCAGCAACGATTTCCACATCAGCATACTGACCGGGTTTTAGATTTGAGCCGCTTATCACAACAGGGCGATAGGAATCCGTACGGGTTAGAACATCCCCTATTTCCGTATATTTCGAGACAAAGGCCCGGCCTTTCCAGCCTATCATCGCCTGCTTCGACTTAAGCTTGACCTGCTCGCAAACTTTATGTAAATCGTGTGAACGTTTAACAGAAATCCGGGAGTCAAGATTACGGAAAGAAAAAGCTTTCGTGTGCGGGCGGGGAGAGTATCTTGATATGTTAACCTTTTCGGGGCGGTATTTCTGTACCCATTCGACAGTTTCTCTGAAGTCCTCATCGGTTTCATCGCAAAAACCAACAATTATGTCGGTGAAGAGAGAGAGATCTTCGAAACGCTCACGGAATTTCCGGATAATAGTGTCCACAGCGTCCATTTTATGCAGGCGGTTCATTTTCCTCAGAACCGGGTGGGAAGCAGACTGAATCGGGAGGTGGAGAAGTTTGAAGATCTTGTCGGAATCAAATGCATCTACAAGATCATCAAGAATAGGAAGGACAGAGAAGGGGTTCATCATTCCGATCCTCACTTTGAAGTCACCGGGAATCTCCGAAATCATGCGCAAGAGTTCAGGAAGTTTGACACCCGTATCCATACCATACTGGCTGTCATCCTGGGAAGTCAGCCAGATTTCCCTGCACCCGTCTGCAACAGCCGCCCGGATATCCTCAACTATCTCATCCGGCGGAAAAGAGCGCAATTTACCTCTTGCATGCTTTACAATGCAGTAAGAGCAGGCAAAATTACAGCCCTGGGAAATCTGGCAGATATGAATATTCGGATTGGAGCGCTCGCGAGGAACATTGAGGAAGCCAACAGGCTCGGAAGTCCGGAACTCAAGGCGTGCCTCTCCGGACAGACACTTTGTTTTTCTCTGCTCAAGCGAGGAAAGGAGCTCACCAAGCCGGGAAACCGCATTTACCCCCAGAATATGGGCTTCGGGATTTGCGTGAAGAATATCCTCAAGCTGCACCTCGGGCATGCACCCGGATACAATTACCTGTGCACCTCGCTCACCCATCCTGCGGAGTTTATGGAGGATCTTTTGTTCCGTGGTGTATTTTACTGTGCAGGAGTTGCAGATATAGACCTCTGCCTGGTCGGCAGCCTCCGGACCCAGCAGTTTGTGTCCGAGCCTTTCAATACTTGCCTTCATTATCTCAGCTGATGCCTGGCTTGCCGAACAGCCAAAACTTTCAAGATAGACCTTCATACTCTAACTCTAAATCCTATGTTTTTTAATTTTATATTTCTTCAAAATGTTTTTTAAAAAAGAACGAAAAAGAAAAAGATAAAGGATTACATGTAAAGAGGAGTGTCCTGCTTATCCTTTATATAAATACTGTCCGTAAACCTCACAGCTCCGGACGCACCCATAGAAATCGTGTGCACCCTTGCATCTCCACTGCCGAACAGGCGGACTTCCCGCAGAAAATGACCTGGAGTTACAGCCGTTGCCGAAAAAATCACGTCATTCCCGGGTACAAGCTTGTCGGTATCAAGGATATCACTGAAGCTCTCAGGAGTAATTCCCATTTTTTCCAGCCTTGGCATTTTTTCCTCGATTTCCTTATCGATCTTATCCTGAGTTTTTCCGTTTGCAACCGTGGGAAGCACAAGCCTTGCCAGAATCTTTCCGCCAAGGATTTTGATTGCAGCAGCTGTAAGCACAGCTTCGCCTGAGCCGCCTGCACCCATTACCATATGAACGCCTGACCCGCGAATCGCGGTTGAAACTCCGGGCATGAGGTCTCCGTCGCCTATCAGCTTTACGCGGGCGCCTGCTTCCCGGATCTCGGTTATTTTCTGGGCATGCCTTGGCCGGTCAAGAATTACAACAACGAGCTCTTCAACACTTCTTTCGAGAGCCTTGGCGACTATCTCAAGGTTGTGCCTGACAGGAGCATCCAGATCAATTCTTTCACCGGGATGTTCTTTTTCATATTGTACTACATCAGGCCCGACAACAATTTTGTCCATGTAAATATCAGGGCCGTGGAAAATTCCCCCCCTTTCCGCCATTGCCATGACTGCAACCGATCCGGGGCTGCCGTCTGCCGTAAGGTTCGTTCCTTCGAGGGGATCTACCGCAATATCGACTTCCAGGTCTCTTTTTCCTGTGCCTACCCGCTCCCCGATGTAAAGCATGGGAGCTTCGTCCCTTTCTCCTTCCCCTATCTTGATTATACCTTTCATATCAAGCTTGTTCAGCATTCTTCGCATAGAGGCGACTGCTACCTGATCGGCAAAACTCTTATTTCCACGTCCCATCTGGTAGGCCGCGGCAATGGCAGCAGCTTCGGTTACCTGAATAAGTCTGGGCAATAACTCACACTCAATAGGCCCCGCACAATCGATCATTTCTTCTACGGTTTTCGGATGAGGTATAATAATCAACTCCCATTTTCTGCTTGCGATGATCTGCTTCCTGATAACGGAATTCTTTTACGCCATCAGACTCTGTATGTTTATGTGATCTCTTAACTCAATACTATATTAAAGAATCTATTGGCCGAACCGGAATCAGGTATTTATGTTATAAGCATTCTTCAAAGAAAGTCCTGTAAGTGGAAGACCTTCACGCAGGCTTTGAAATAAAGCATACAGATAGGAAGTATAAAAAAATGGCTGAAAAATCCTGGCTTTAAAGCACAGGAAAGCCGGGTTTGAGCTGCCAAAAACCTGAGAAAATTATTAAAGAATTAATTTAACGCCTGACCTGAAAAAAAGCTTTAAACATGGTTGAAAATGGAGTCTTACTATATTATTTAAAGGGGAAAAGCACGTGAGAATTCACTGTCTTCAACACCTGAAAAACGAGACCCTCGGAAACATAGGGACGTGGATAACCAGAAAAGGCCACAGGCTTACGAAAACCCTGCCCTGCAAAGCTCCGCTTTTTCCCAATACGGAGGAGTTTGATCTGCTCCTGATAATGGGCGGCACTATGAGCGTTTACCATGAAGAGGAATACTCCTGGCTGAAGCCTGAAAAGGAATTTGTTAAAAAAGTGATAGAAACCGGCAAACCAGTGCTCGGAAGCTGTTTTGGGGCACAGATGATTGCAGACGTGCTGGGCGGAAAAGTCAGGAAAAATCCTTATAAAGAAATAGGATGGCATACGGTACGGTCCGTGGAAGGGAAAAATCCTGGCAAGGTAAAAAACCCGAAACTTCCAGCCTGTATGTCCCAGGAATTTACCGGCTTTATGTGGCACGGGGACACTTTCGAAATTCCGGCATGCGCAATGAGACTTTTTGAAAGTGAGGCCTGCCCGAATCAGGGATTTATCTACAATGGAAACGTTCTAGGGCTGCAGTTTCATCCCGAGGCAAACAGGCAGTGGGTAGGAAACCTTATCAGGGATTCGGGGCACGAGCTTGTTTCAGGAAAATATATCCAATCCGAGAAAGAGATATACGGACAGGAATGCTTTTTTGAAAGTTCAGGAAGCCTGGCTTTCTCCCTCATGGACTGGTTTGAAGAGAATGTAAGTGAAAAATAAGATACTGCGGACGCAGCTTGAAATAAGATTTTACTTTACGAAATCTGCCAGCGCCACCCTTTCAATTACGAGTTCGGGAATATGTTCTTCCCCTGAGGCTTCGATTTCGGCATCCGTAATGCCAAACAGGGAAAGGATTTCCTGCCTTTTGGAATCCGAATAAGCAAGGAGTTCGGAACAGGGCTTTTCTATAATGAGTTTTCGGATTGCAGAGAGAGCCAGAACCAGATTATCCATTTTTCCGAGCAGTACAAAGACTGCATTATTTTCTCCTTCACGCAGCCCTATCGAGAAGCTTCTCTCAATCTGCCTTTCTCCGGAGGCATAACGCATGATCTCAATTCCGGGATCTTTTGCTATGTTTCTGCCCGCAGCAACTGCCCGGAGAGCCTTTCCCACTGCAAAATGAAGGTGTCCTTCACCTGCGATCAGGTCTGCGTTCAAGCCCTGGATAATGACCTCATTCTCGGAAGCTACCGAATTTACTGACTTGAGAAAGTCAGAAAGGCTTGAAATATTTATATTCCCGCAGATTATCTGGATTTCCCTTTGCATTTCCATAGTCCTGCCATAGCGCGGGCTCTACAATAAGGATTTCGGTTGCAGGAGAAGTTCAAGAAAATAGAGACCCGTCAGACAGCAGGTTAATAAAACGAAGGCTTTCTTTCTGGATGGAAATATCTGAAAAATAGGAAATATAAGGGAATAAAAAAAGAGCCGAGAATTCTCAAAAAAGGCCCTCAATTACCAAACATTTGAGAACAACCTCAATCACAATTAACCATAGCACTGCTACTGAAGAAAGAATCAAGAGATTGAGGATGATCTGGCCAACTTTTGTCCGAACCGTTGCCAGTTCATACATCCTGATTCCCATATATAAATATGAATGGACAGTATATAATCATTTGTAAATCTATATACATCCAAATATTTGTACTGCTGAAGTTTAGCGTCAGCGTTCTCCCGTTGTTATTTTTTGATCGCCCTCTTCAATTACTTTGACAAAGTGCCTGTCTGAAAGGTCTTCATCTCCGGACCAGAAGATTGCCTTATGATACTTCCAGGCGTCCGGATCAAATTCAATGATTCCCACATGAATTATAAGCTCAAGGACAAACCAGTAGGCTGCAAGCAGATGCAGTATGCGGATTAATGCTAAAGCATTCATATTAAATGGAGATGCGATAAACCAGAATACAGACAAAATCCACTGTGAGATCGGGATTCCAAGCGGAGCCCAGGTAAGACTGTAAAGCACAATTCCGGTAACTGCTACAAGGAGAATTGCCAGGCTTTCGAAAACGAGAAGGATTTTCATCGCAGGATGAAGTTTCGTGACATAGTGCTCCTCACGCTCGTCATAGATCGTATAAGCCGGATACCTGCCCCTTCCAAAGAAATTTTTTATTGTACCGATGAGGCGTTCTGCATCGTCTTTTCCAAACATATAGGATTCTTTGAAATGCTCTATACGGTGTCTGACGCTGCATTTCTCTCCTTTGCAAGAAAATATGTTATAGGGGACCAGAAGCCAGTTTGAAACCAGGAAAAAAGGTACTGCAATCATATGCCAGGCTCTGGCTGCTTCGAAGGACATAAAACCCCACATAAAATATATTTTAAATCCGGTAATAAGAAGGACAAACATGGAGACGAGATGCACCAGATGAGTGACCCTCTCAAGCCACGTATAGCGTTCAACTATCTTTCTTCTGGAAGCAGGTCTTTCAGCCGATCGTACCATATTCCAGCCTCCTTTTAAACCACCCTGAAAATACGATCCGGGTGCTTTCCGGTTTTATCAATGGTATGGATCGCACATGCAAGGCAGGGATCATAAGAACGTGCCGTATGCATGATTCCGAGAGGGTTTGAATAGTCTACTCCAAGGGCATTTTCGGCAGCCGAGATCTTTGTCCCTATAAGTGCCTGCTCAACAGGACTTGGGATTCCCTGTCCGTTCCGCGGAGCAAGATTCCAGGTGCTTGGAACTACGGCCTGGTACAGGGTTGTCATTGAATCCGAGTTTGTAGCTACCCAGTGTCCCAGAGCTCCACGCGGGGCTTCCCACAGTCCCATTCCTTCGGAATCTCTTGCCATGGAAAGTTCAGTGTGCACCGCAACCTTTCCGCCTGCTTCGAGGTCCTGTCTGAGCCACTTTAACAACTCGGGAATTACTACCAGAATCTCCTGCATCCTTGCAAGCATGCGGGTATAGTTATTTGCAGGAGAGTAGCCATTTTCTTCAAAAGCTCTCGCAAGTCCCGTAACAAGAGGTTCTCGCATAACCAGAAGACGGGCAAGGGGACCTACCTCACAGGGAATTCCGTCATAATGAGGAGCTTTTACCCAGGTGTAGCGGCTTTCCGAACCCCTTGTATAATCAATTTCATCAGGGTCTTCCTCAGGATTTGTGACCCCATTCCAGGGAGGACGGTCTGCTTCTTCATCAATATAGAACGCGTGAGTGATATTTTCCGAGATCTTCGTGTGGTCAAAGCTTTCAAGCTGTAAACTCCCGTTCATATAGCCTGAGGGAATGACTTTTTCGTCTGCCGGGCTTGCTGGATCATACCCGTCCCCGTTCTCAGGCTTGAAAAAGACCCCGTATGAAAGAAAACCAATCTGGTCAGGATTATTATAGCCTCCCGAACGGTCCAGCTTCAGACTAACCGGTAAGCCTAACAGCGTCTCTCCAACCAGCTCAGAACCGAAAGCCGTAAAAAGAGGTACATCTCCCCAGCCTGAAGCGTGTGAAAAATCATTGCTTGTAAGAGAATCATCCAGAAGCTCTTGCAGGCGTTCAATGACAAAATTCACAGCACTTTCCGGAGAGGAAGCCCTGTAGGTATTTTCAATCCAGGTCTCGGGAGGAACCCCAAGCGTAAAGTTCTCAACGAATTTTGAAGTCTGTGAAACATACGAGATAAGTTTCTGAATATCTGCAACAGTTGGAGAATAAACCACTCCTCCGACATGCTGCAGGACGGAATGAGGCATTTTGCCTGCAATAAGAGCAATACCTTCGTGGAGGCGGCGGAACTCCCTGAGGGCAGCAACATAAGAAGATCCGGCAGGATAACGTGTACCTCTATCCTGGTTTACAAGAGGCATAAAACGTCCGGATAACTCACCCCATACGGCATTTCCCACATCCCCGTATTGTGTGAGGATATCACGATAGGCCGGGTTTGCAAGGTCCGGACCCCAGAGTATGTAAATATGCGCTGCATGACTGGCTATGAAATTCATTGCCTGATGTATATTCCGCATAACAAGGGCATCTTTGGGAACCTGGTCCGCGACCCCGAAAAGGTCATCCAGAGCATTTGCTGCAGCTATACTGTGGCAAACCGGACAGACCCCACAGATTCTCATGGTAAAAAGGGCTGCATCCCTGGGGTCATGGTTTTGAAGCGACCTCTCAAAACCCCTGAAAACCAGACCGCTGCTCTGGGCATCAGTGATCACACCATCCTCACTGACCTCAGTATTGACTCTGTAATGCCCTTCAATTCTTGAAAGAGGATCTACTGTTACCTCTACCATTATTTTTCACCTCCAGCTCTCTCTGATGTGCCTTCTTCAGTAATGCCTTCCTTTTCCTCCGGCTTTTTCAAAACCGTCCTTCTTAAGGCGTGGGCACCTGCAGCAATAAGCCCTCCTGCTATTGCTACTCCTGCCACGGTGTCAAGATTGGTATCTGCAAGCCCGGCATCTTCAATCTCCACATAGAAGGGTCTGGTGCTGTCCGGAAAACCTGGCTGTACGCAACCTATACAAGGAGAGCCTGCCTGCGGACAGAAGTTAACATGGCCGTTCCAGCGGCGTGTGGCACAGTCGGCATGTGAATAAGGTCCCTTGCATCCGAGTTTCCAGAGACATTTGGGTCCGCCTACTGTCGTTTCAAACTCTCCGCGGTCGTAAAATCCACGCCGCGGACAGTTTTCATGCACGGTGTGGTCTGGGGGATAGAAAACCTTCGGACGATGCCACCTGTCCAGCACTTCAGGTAAATCGTCAGGCACTCTGATTTTTCCCAGGGCGATCGCTCCTACAGTTAAAAATACCCAGTCTGGATGGGCAGGGCAACCGTTAACGTTAATAACGGGAGTGTCTATCCCGAGCAGGTCTACAATTCCCTTTGATGAGTCTTCCAGGGTAAAAGCAACCCCACGGTGGTCCATAAGTTCATCTATCTCACTTTCAGCGGCATTTACTCCACTGTGAGTTGCACACTGACCTATTGCAACAATTACTGAGGCGTTTCTCGCAGCTATCTCAAAAATATCCCTGTAAATCTTTCCTCCGAGGACCATGTATTTTCCAGAACCATGAGGCCCATTTGCGATTGCGCCTTCCGCGATAAGTACATAGCCTCTTTCATGTTCCAGAATTTCTTCCAGCAGAATTTCAGAGTTGAGGTCACTCGTATTTGCAAGTTGCCCATCTACGAAGATGCCCTGCTGCATCATCAGCACTTCGTGATAGAGCAGGTTGAGGTTAAAAAGCTGGAGAAATTCCAGTATATCGGGATTTTCTCCGTCCAGCATTGAGATGCTGCATCCCGAATCCATTACCCCGTGAAGCCAGAGTACCTTGGTCTCAGGCAGCCCGTTAACGGCTTTTGCGATATCGCTTTTGTACGTCTGCAGAAATAGCGAAGCTCCCAGTGCCCCCACAGCCTTTATAAAAGTCCGCCGGTCCATTTTCATGAAGTCAAGATTTTTAAACTTTTCAAGTAAGCCGTCATTATTCGTTCCATTTTCCCCCATCGCAGATAATTTTATATAAAGACATATAAAAAAAGGAGTCCAATATATTAAAGACTATCACAACTTCAAGAACCCACCTTGCAGGAAAGCTTTTTGTGTCTCAGCAGCAGGATTTGTTCAGATCCGGTTCCTTAAAGATTCCAGCTTTTAAAATAAAAAATGAAAATTCAGATGAAGACCCATCAGAATACACTTAAAATAAATATAATATTTCTAAAAACTTATATATTTTAATACCACTAGTTTATTTATCGAAATTTTAAGGTTAGTAACATTTAGTAACAATGCTGCATATTTAAGGGAAGAAATGTGCCGCAAAATATGGGGGATAGAATATGACTATTGGGGATGGTCACGACTTAAGATCGCCGAGATTTGCAGGCGATGAGATTCTGGAGGCTTGTTATGACAATGAAAGAGTTCTCCAGAGAGGGGATAGCGGCTCTGCGGTAAGGAAAATCCAGCAGGCTCTGATATTTCTGGGTATTCCTGTGCCCGGAGCTGGAGCCAGTGGTACCTTTGATGGGGAAACCGAACTGGCAGTGAGAAGCTACCAGGAAGCACGCGGACTGAAGGTTGACGGTATAGTAGGGCCAGATACAATAGGAAGTCTGGATAAAGAATTTGTCGCGGGCGCACCTGAGGTTTTACCATCAACTGAACCAGAGATATCGGATGTTCCGAGTCCTTTATTCCCGGAATCCCCGGTTCGAACACCAAGGGCATCTCCGGTTGAGCCTGTAAGGGCACCTGAAGTCCCGCCAGTACGTGCGCCCCGGGCTCCGCGAGTAGGAGCACCACCAGTTCAAATACCTCAACCTCCTGAAGCACCGGCAGCCCCGGTAGCAGAACCTCCAATTATGGCGACGCAGGCAGTTCCGCTCGAACAAACCCCGGCTCGGGTAACCAAACCCATAACTCCACCTGTAACCCGACTACCCCATACGGTTGATAGTCTGGGACGCAAATTCCATACTGCAGGAACCTGGCGTGGGAATAATTCTTCTTTTGAAGCGGAGGCTGGTAAATCAGTACGTCTTGAAGTGAGAAACCTCAATGCCACTGAATCAGGCGTCCGGATAAAAACAAATACAGGGGAAACTAGAGAATCCGTGCTTCTACCTGACACCCTTGTGGATTTGGAATTTTCCGCAGTAGGTGAACCATTTATCTGGAGGTTTTATATTGAAACCGATAAGGAGGACTCTTTAATCGAGTGGAAACTCTATAGCAACTGGGTGCCGGGAGAATCCGAATAATCCGTAGAGGGAAGAAGAGATTGTATTAACCGATTAAACAGGAATAAGGATTGAAATCCAAAGCTGTATTGATTTAAGTAATCGGATTTTTTGGGTTCCGGACTCCCGATTACAAAATTTTCCTTAGACTGAAGACTCTTTTGAACTTTGCCTTAAAAGACAGAAACTTAACTCGCTCCTTTTCTGGAATCATATACAGCCTTTTTTACAGATTTCCGACCGGCAGGATATCAGAGTTAGCTCAACTTGCTTGCTCAACGCGTTCTTTAAGTGCCAGATTCATCAGATTGAAGCTTCGCTCAGTATCGTCAAGCAGAGGGCCCGAAAATTGCACCAGAAGACCGTTGAAGGTTTCGCTCTGAACCAGACGCACCCGACCTTCGCCAAGAGGCTCGATTACAAAACTGTGCTCACCATCGAATATTCCGGGAATCAAAAGGTGTCCAAGCCAGCGCAGCTCTCTCTCGGGCTTAATTGCAAGAATGACCGGCCGAAATGTCATAGTACGGTTTCCTGCATGCATCTGAATCTTTAATCGCTCGCCCTCGCCGACAACCCCGGTTACCTTACGAATAAACGGATTCCATTGGGGATATGCTCTGAAATCGGTAAGCTCTTTCCATACCCTGGCGGCAGATGAGTAGATGATAACTTCAGTTTGAAGAGCCCTCCGGGTAATTGATGTACACGAAGCAATAAGTGCCGCTGCATAGAGAATTGCTATAAAAGATAGTATCCCAGGTATTATTCGATTAAAAAACTTTGAAATTCTCCCACCCCGAGGTATAAATTAATTTAAATATATTCTATTGAAATGGACCTTTTTTAAGATATAGCTTTCTCAAGCAAAGGCTCGAAATTGATTAATTAGCAAATCTGAGGTAAAGTGAAACTAAAAAGGGACAGGAACGAGCCAGAAATCAGGAGGAAAATAGGAATTAAAGATAGAGACAGGAAGGGAATAATAATAAGGAGACGCAGGTAAAAGCAGGGAAAAAATGGAACGAAACCGAAATCAAAGCGAATTGACAAATAGGATTAGAGTGAGGAAAAAACCTCTTCCCTGATAAGCTTTATAGCCCTGTCCACGCCTTTAAGGACCTCTGGACTTATTTCCTGTGTAACCTGATTGGCGGGAGAGCCGATTTCAATTCCTATAACCACGACTTCCGGGAGCTGCTGAATCTGTTCCCCAATTTTCAATACATCGGTAATTGTAAGGTCATGTATCGAAGTAAGAGGGTGAAATTCAATACCTCCGAGTAAGTCTTTCCCTTCTATACGGTGTACGGAACCCGGAGGGCTGTTTGCCAGAATTGCATCCACTATAATGACCTTCCTGGCACCTTCGATCAGGTTTAAAAGATCAAGCCCGCAGACCCCTGCATCCTCGATATCGAGGTTTTTGAGGTCTTTGAGTTCGGATTTGTGAAGAGCCTCGATAATTTTGAGGCCGACACCATCGTTTCCCATTAAAGGGCTTCCGCATCCCAGGATGCGGACTGGAGCATGTAATATAGACATATTCTCACTTAATTAAAAGGCGTACAGGTTTTTCGAGTATGCCTATATTACCTTTTCCAGTTTAGATTTTTACTTAGCGACTCTCAGTTTTCAGTGCTTGTGTTCCTTCTTATTAGCATCAAACCTTGAATATTTCTCAACAAACTCTGAATAGTGAGTGTCTGAGAGGTCTTCTTTTCCTGTCAGGAAGATAGCTTTGTAGTACTTCCAGACATGAGGATCAAACTCCAGAATACCAACATGCACCACAAGTTCAAAGACAAACCAGTAGGTCATCAGCAGGTGAAGGATCCTGTAGAACTGGATAGCAGTCAAATCGAATAAAGGCGCAATCAAGCCTCCAATCGAGAGAATCCATGACCCTATTGGCAGGCCGAGGACTGACCAGTCAAGTTTGTACAGCACAATGCCTGAAACTGCAATCAGGAAGATAGCTGTACCTTCAAGCACAATCAGGACCTTCATTACAGGATGAAGTTTGGTCTCGTAGTGGCCTTTTTCTTCATCATAGATGGAAAATGCAGGATACCTGCCCTTCCTGAAGAAGTTTTTAATTATACCGCCCAGACGAGTTGCATCTTTTGGACCAAAAATGTAATGGTCCGTAAAGTGTGAAATTTTTCCAAAAACCCCGTGACCTTCGGAAAAAATGTTATACGGGATAAGGATCCAGTTCACTGCAAGCAGGAACGGAACCATTATCATGTGAAGGGCACGGGCAGAATGGAAACTCATAAAGTCCCATCCGGTATAGATCTTTAGCCCGGTAACGATGAGCACTATCATCGCAACGGCATGGACAGTGTGAGCTATCCTGTCAGTTACGGTATAGCGCTCAACAACCATTGACCGGTTGTTGTTAGATTTCATTGTGGGTCATCTCCCTGTACTATACTTAGAGTATTCTTAGAGTATTTGGAGCGCGTTTCCCAGTCAGGTCAATGGTGTGGACTGCACATGAAATGCAAGGATCGTAGGACCTACCCATATGGTAGATACCAACTGGATTGGTATAATCGACATCTCCGACCGGGTTGATTTTTGAACCAATGAGAGACTGTTCGAGCGGGCCAGGAACGCCATTGCTGTCTCTTGGGGACATTAACCAGGTACCCGGAACTACACACTGATAGTTGGTGACCTTTCCGTCGCCGCCGGCAGAGATCCAGTGACCGAGAGCTCCACGAGGTGCTTCCCATAGGCCCATTCCCTTGTTGTTCTTAGCTGCATTAAGGTCTACAGGCACGGAAATCTTACCCCCGGGCTCATAGTCAACTGTCACCCAGTTAAGCAGTTCATATGCGAGAATTGCGGTTTCCTGCATACGAGCCAGCATTCTGGTGTAAACATTAGCTGCAGAGTATCCTTTCTCATTGAAAGCCAGAGCAAGACCGGTTACCAGTGGCTCTTTAATTGCAAGCATACGTGCAAGGGGTCCGACTTCACCCGGAATTCCATCGTATCTGGGAGCTTTGTCCCAGCTGTACTGGCTATCCGAACCTCCGGTGAATACGATTTTCTCTGGGTCCGTAAACGGAACGGTTTCGCCTTCTGCTGGTGCGAAGTCATCGGCACTGTTCTTGTAGAAGGAGTGAGCAGTACTCTCCGTAATCTTGTCCGGATCAAATTTCAGATATTCGAGGTTTCCTGATACTACACCTGAGGTGAAAATACGATCTCCTTCCGGGCTCCTCGGGTCGTATCCGTCTTTGGGCTTGTAATATCCGCCGTATGCAACGAAGCAGATCTTTGAGGGATCTTTGTACCCACCGATTGTATCATGTTTAAGGCTTGCTGGAAGACCGAGCAGAGTTTCTCCTACGAGTTCGGAACCGAAAGCTGCATAGAATTCCACATCTCCCCAACCTGCTTCTTTGGAGAAATCATTTGAAGCCACTGATTTGTCGACAAGCCCCTGGAGGTGTTCAGTAACAAAGCTTACTGCTTTTTGGGGAGAGCTTGCCTTGTAGGTATTTTCGATCCAGGTATCGAATGGAACCTTCAGAGTATGGCTGGATACGAAGTCCATGACCTCCAGATAATAAGTGGAAAGTTTGGTTATATCTGCAACATTAGCCGGGTAGGTATATCCACCTGGATAAAGGGATGAAGGACCGGGCATTCTACCGCCAATAAGTGCAATAGCCTCCTGAAGACGCTTCTTTTCAGGAAGTGCTGCAAGGTAGGAACTTCCCGCAGGTACAGCCGCGCCGTCCATCTTGTAGCTGATCGGGGCAAACCTTCCAACCATCTCTTTCCAGACCGAGTTTCCGGTATCTCCCAGTGTAGTAAGGACATTTCTGTACGCCGGGTTTGCAAGGTCAGGGCCAAAGAGCACATAGATATGGGTCGCATGGCTTGCAATCATGTTCAGTCCCTGAAAGATGTTCCTCATTACAAGAGCATCTTTAGGAACGTGCTCAGCGACACCGTACAGGTCGTCAAGAGCATTTGTGGCTGTCAATCCATGAGAAAGGGGACAAACACCACAAATTCTCTGGGTTAGAAAAGCTGCATCTCTCGGGTCCTGCTTTTGCAGGATGCGCTCAAAACCCCTGAATATAAGGGACGATGACTGAGCATCGGTAATAACACCGTTAGCATCTACTTCAGTGGATATGCGCTGGTGGCCTTCAATTCTGGTTAGGGGATCAACTGTAACGTTTACCATTTTTCACTCACTCTCCTTTCATTCTCCTTACAGCATGTACACCTGCAGCAACTGCAGCTGCACCGACAGCAACCTTGGCTACTGTATCAATGTTTGCTCCAGCGACTCCTATATCTTCACGTTCAACATACAGCGGTCTTGAGGTGTCTGGCCATCCGGGATCTACGCAGTTAATGCATGGTCCTCCTGCCTGAGTACACATGCTTACTGAGCCATTCCATCTGCGAATTCCACAGTCTGCGTGGGCATAAGGAGCTTTACAGCCTAGTTTCCACAGGCACTTTTCTCCGCCTACCTGTTCATCGAATTCTCCACGGTCATAGTATCCGCGGCGTGGGCAATTTTCATGCACTGTGTGGTCCGGGGGATAGAAGACCTTTGGCCTGTTATAGTCGTCAAGAAGGGCCGGAAGATCGTCAGGTACTTTGATCTTTCCGAGAATCACTGCACCCAGGGTCAGAAGAACCCAGTCAGGGTGAGCAGGGCAACCAGGGATATTAATTACTGGCTTATCGATGTTTAACTCCTGCAGCATACCTTTTGATTTGTCGGTCTTTGCGAAGGCTACTCCTCTGTAGTCCGTATCCTTGGCAACATCGCTATCTGCAGAGGTTATTCCTCCATAGCAAGCACATGTGCCGACTGCAACGATAGCAGCTGCGTTCTTTGCAGCTTCTCCAAGCGTATCCTTGAAAGTTTTGTTTCCAATCACCAGATAGCGTCCTGAACCATCAGGACCGTTCGGGATTGCGCCTTCAACGACCAGGATATACCCGCCTTCTTCGTAAATTTCTTCTTGGAGGATTTCGGAGTTAAGCTCGGAGGTGTTTACGAGCTTACCATCATTCCAGATTCCCTGCTGTGCACAAAGAGTCTCATGGAAGGCAAGGTTAACATTGAGCTTTTCGAGTGCCTGTACAAGGTCAGGATTGCCTGCATTTAAGACAGATTCGGAACAGCCAGTGCATTCGGAGCCGTGGATCCAAAGAACCTTTGTCTCTGCAAATTCAAGCGCCTTTACAATGTCAGTCTTGTAGGTGCCGAGGAACGCAGATGCTCCCATTATACCTACTGCTTTCATGAAAGTGCGGCGGTCCATTTTTAAAAAGTCCACACCGTCCAGTGTACGGACAAGATTTTTTATTCCAGTACTCATCTCTACCACATCTTAATTTTACCCAAATTATACATACGAAGAAAATTTTGAATAATTATCCACCGTAATTATATAAATATATACATAAATTTACCACTAATGTTTTCAATGTGTGAATAGTATTTAAGGTTTTTTACACGATACGATAATTATATTAATTGGCTGCATTGTAAGTTTATGATTCGGTGACAAATATATCGAGCTTTCTAAATAAATAAACAATCAAATGTACGAAGAGTGACAACATTGTACATATATGAGGAATTAAAGCATTCCGAAGAAGAAAAAGAATTAAAAAAATAAACTAAATCTCAAGAGTTAAAAGCAGCCGGTGAAGTAATAATTCATATTTAGAAATTTGCCTGTATTATAACAAAATGCATAAAAATTGAGTAAATACAGAGAATTTTGAAAAGAAAAATAGAAGTCACTTCATTCGCAGGGAACATTTCATTAATTAAGCCTTCTCAACCGGGACTGAAATTTCGTCACATTAAATCGTAGCGTCTCTAATGGTCCTGTTTTATGTTTCTGGAAACAGGATTATTCTATCCGTGATAAAGGATGGAGAGGTCATAACTCTGGACACCCCCTATAAACTTTAACTGTAATGCTCTGAAGAGAGCTGTTAAGGAAGATGGAAACCAGAAAGTACTAAAAAATCTATTTTTTCCATGAAGCTGTAGAAGAAGTAACACTTAAGTTACAATTCTTCACACAAGTTACAGTTATTCATACAATTTAAAACTTTCAGGGTTCATAAATAGATAGAGCAATTCCGGAACCATTTCCAAAAAACCTCTAAAGCAAGTTCAAGATCGCGAAAAAAACATTATTAAATAATACAAGTGAAATAAGAAAACAAAAAGAATATAAAATAGAACCATAGAATTTTAAAAAACAATTTTCGACAATATACTGATTCAAAACGTAGAATTCGGTTCCTGTTTATGAAACCTCTATTCTTCTATTTGCGGCAAGTCGAGAAAAGAAGAACGAGCGATTAAAAGCAGCACAATGTAAATTAAAAACAGTAAGCGAAAAAGGTTGTTTAACCAGTTAAGAAAATAGACTGGATAGATTTTTTGCCCGGTTGAGACCTGTAGATATATATACCTTACAAATATATATCTCTTGTAAAATAATTCTTGCAAATATCTTAATACAGGAATTTATATTAGGAAAACAAATAATTACCATTATAATTAACAGAATTTTAAAAGAAAACATTTCGAGGTAACATGTGTATAGCTATTCCTGGAAAAATAGTGTCTATCGTAAATGAAAACACTGCAACTGTAGATATGGGCGGAGTACGCAGAGACGTAAACATGGATCTTCTGGGAGGTGCCAGTGAATCCGTAATGGGAAAGCATGTCCTTGTCCATGTAGGATACGCGATTGCGGAAATCTCCGAAGAAGAAAGTGAAGAGACAATGCGCCTTCTCAAACAGATCGCAGGGCTTGAAGAGATCGACACCTTGGAAAGTGAATCCCCCTGAAAAACGGACGCTGATAAAAATGGAAAACGGGAATTCTTCTTCAAAGCCGGATATTCCTGAATTTGAAAAAAGACTACTGGAAAAAATCAGGGGCTCCAAAATACCACTACGCATAATGCATGTCTGCGGAACGCACGAGCGGACCATAGCAAAATACGGGTTAAGGAGTGTCCTTCCAGAAAATATAGAGGTAATAAGCGGTCCCGGATGTCCTGTCTGTGTTACTCCTGAAGAGGATGTAAATCTTGCAATCGCCCTTGCGAAAAGTGGAGTGACTGTTGTCACCTTTGGGGATATGATGCGGGTTCCCGGTTCAGCCGAAAGTTTGCTGGATGCAAAGTCTGAAGGGGCAAACGTGAGAATGGTCTACAGCATTGACGATGCGATTGCCCTTGCAGAGAAAAAACCGGATCTCGAAGTAGTATTTTTCGGAATAGGTTTTGAAACCACAGTTCCTGCAAATGCGGCTGCCCTCTTAAGAAAAACGCCTGAGAACTTCAGCCTGCTGGCCTCCCAGAAACAAACCCCTCCTGCGATTGAACTCCTCGCCAGGGATTCAAATGTTGATGCTTTTATAGCTCCAGGGCATGTGGCAACCATAATAGGCACGAAACCTTTTGAACCGCTTGCCGAAAAGGGTTTCCCTGTCGTTGTTAGCGGATTTGAGGCGGCAGATATCCTCCTGGGTATAAGCCTTCTGCAGGCGCAGGTAGACGAAGGCAGATCAGCAGTGGATAACGGTTACCCGAGAGCCGTAAAGCCTGAAGGAAACCAGATTGCCCTGAAAATAATGGAAACGGTGTTCGAAACTTCGGATTCGGAGTGGAGAGGCATAGGAAGAATCGAAAGCTCGGGGCTTGCACTCAGGAAGGAATTTGAGGAAAAAGACGCAGCAAAGAAGCACGAAGGTCTATATGCTTCTGCCCTTGAGGAAGTCCGAAAGAAAGCAGGAAGAAAAGATAAAAAACGCTGTATCTGTGCAGCTATCCTTACAGGAAAAGCAAAACCTTCTCAATGCCCGAACTTCGGGAAGGACTGCACCCCAAAAAGTCCTGCAGGCCCATGTATGGTCAGCCAGGAAGGCATGTGCTACAACTGGTTCAGATACTCCAGAGAAGGAGGCGGCAAGCTTGCATGAATTTTCTATAGCCTGTGAAATTTTTGATCAGGTAATTAATACTGCCAAAGCCAACAGAGCCACTGAAGTTAAGAAAGTAACGCTTCAAATGGGAAGGCTGGCTCATACAAATCCTGAACAGCTCAGCTTCTGCTTCAATACTCTTGCCGAGGGAAGCATTGCAGAAAATGCCGATTTTGTTGTAGAAATGGTAGCTCCTTCCCTTGAGTGCGAGTGCGGGTATGAGGGAGAGATAGACGAAAAACAGATACGTGAGAGCGATACACTTACAAGTGAACTTCTTGCTTATGTGGCAGCGATGGATTGCCCTATCTGTGGAAAACAGGCCAATATTACAGGCGGCAGAGAACTGGTAATCAAAAGTATTGAAATAGAAACGGAAGAAGATCAAACCGCAGATAGTAATAATAAGTAATTCCCCAAGTGATATTTATGTTAATGCATGTAATCCATATGGGACACGACGTTTACAAAGCAAATGACAAAATTGCTGAAAAAAACAGAAAGAAACTTGACAAACACAAGGTTTTTTCAGTAAACGTTATGGGAGCCATCGGCTCAGGAAAGACCACGCTTATTGAGGAGGCAATCAGGCACCTCAAAGAAAAGTATAGAATAGCTGTGGTTGCAGGGGACGTAATCGCAGAGATGGATTCTTCCCGTTTCAGGAAACTTGATGTCCCTACTATCCCTGTTAATACCGGAAAAGAGTGCCACCTGGATGCAAGACTGGTGGAGAAAGCCCTGGATGAAATCGACCTCAATAATACGGATCTCCTGCTAATTGAGAACGTAGGCAACCTGATATGCCCTGTAGACTTCAAACTGGGAGAACATCTGAGGGTTGTAATCGTGAGCGTGACCGAGGGAGACGACATTATCCTGAAGCACCCAATGATTTTCAAGACAGCGGAACTTGCGATAATAAACAAAGTTGACATTGCACACGCAGTCGATGTCGATGCTGAGAAAATGCGAGAAGATATCCTTTCCTTAAACCCGAAAGTACCGGTTATCCTGACCTCGAAGCATGACTGGGAGAGCCTGGAGACCTGGATTGGCTTTATCGAGCTTGGAGTTAAAGAAGCTCAGAAGAAGTAAGGCTGGTTAAAGAGAGTTAAGATAAGAACCAGGCTGAAAAAAGTAAAAGTAAATTGTAAAAAGTAGCGACAGGTTGAGAAGATCCAGAGGGTTTAAAAAGAGAAAAAAAGGAGACTCATATGAAACCCAATACCATTTCTCTTGAACACGGTGCAGGCGGAGAGGTCATGCAGGCACTGATCGGAGAAATAATTCTTAAAAATTTTCACAATAAAAGCGCAGGCTCGATCGGGCTTGAGTGCCTTGATGACGGCTCCACGGTCAGGCTTGAGGGCTTTGATGCCGGATGCGAGCTCGTACTGACCACTGACAGTCATGTAATAACGCCTGCTTTTTTCCCTAATACGAATATAGGAAGGCTTGCAGTTGCAGGCACTATTAACGACCTTACGGTTATGGGAGCAAAACCCCTTGCTCTCACCTGTGCGGTCGTAGTTCCTGAAGGCTTTCCACTCAAGGAATTTGAGGAAATAATCAAGACAATGGACAAAACGGCTGCAGAGGTTGGCGTGCCCATAATAACAGGCGATACAAAAACCGTGGAAAAAACTGCGCTTGATTCGATTATCCTGAACACTGCAGGCCTTGGGATTACGGATAGCCCTGTCAGGGATTCAGGGCTTCAGGCGGGAAATAAGATCCTTGTTACAGGCACTATTGGCGATCACGGAATTTCGCTTATGGCTCACAGGGAAGGTTTTGACTTTGATACCGACCTGGTCTCGGATTCAGCCCCGCTCTGGAAACTAATAGAACCGCTCCTGAGACTCAGAACCCCTGATGGGGAGCCCGTCATCACGGCAATGAAAGACCCAACACGCGGGGGGCTTGCGAACGCCCTGAATGAGATGGCAGCAAAATCCGGAACAGGCATCCTTATAGAAGAAGACTGGATTCCTTTCAAGCCAGCTGTTTCTGCAGCGTGTGAGATGCTGGGCCTTGACCCCCTTGAGGTTGCAAACGAAGGAAAGGCAGTTATCGGTGTCAGACCCGGCTTTGAAGAAGAAGTGCTTTCAATCTTAAGAGAGCATCCTTACGGCAGGGACGCAGCCGTTATAGGAGAAGTTACTTCAGATAACAAAGGAGAAGTAGTCCTGAAAAACCGCTTTGGAGGCATGCGTTATGTCGATGTGCCTGCAGGAGACCCTATTCCCAGAGTGTGTTAAAAAAGAAATTACATTAATACTTCCTGTTGATTTTACTTTTCCTTAAACTTTCTTTTCTTTTTAATTTTTGTGCCGATTTTTATTTTTGATTTTAATCAAGTATTGTCTTATCTTTCTGGTTGTTTTAATTCTGCTCACCTTCTTACAGAGCAGGCTTTTTGGATTAAAAGGTATCAAATAACATTATACTGGTATATGAAGACCGTTAAAGCGGTATTTTGAAGACCTTACAGGACGTAATGCAGAAAGTAAATAAAAGATATGGGAAGAAGGAGAAAATTTATGATAATGGACTTTAAAGGTAAAAGCCCGAAAATCTCAGAAACGGCTTTCATCGCGGATTCTGCAGACATAATAGGGGATGTTGAGATAGGGGATTTCTCAAGTATATGGTTTAACGCCGTTCTTCGGGGAGACAGGAACAGGATAAAAATCGGGAACCGGACAAGTATTCAGGATAATGTGGTAATTCATGCAGACCCTGAAAACGGGGTTCAGATCGGGAATGAGGTAAGTGTGGGACACGGAGCTGTACTGCATGGGTGTAAAATAGAAAGCAATGTGCTTATAGGAATGAATTCTACAGTACTGAACGGGGCAGAAATAGGAAAAAATTCCATAGTAGGTGCAAATGCACTGGTCCCCGAAGGAAAGAAGTTTCCTGAAAACAGCCTGATAATTGGAATTCCAGGGAAGGTAAAGAGGGAAGTCGAGAAATCCGAAATTGAAACCATAGCGGAAAATGCTGCGGAATATGTGGAGTTTGTCAGGGAATACAGTGAGGAAATGAAAAGCAAGAAAAAGCTCTGAGGAAGCGAATTACTGCAGGAGCCGGAAAAATAAGCTATTATAAAATGGAGAAAAATGGAGAAATAAGCTATTATAAAATGCTGATATTCGTAAACCGAGAACTATGACTTAAACTGCATAACTTGCCTTACAGAATGGTAAAAAGAAAGAACAGCGAAACCCAGGAAAGAATGTATGACCTCATAGAAGTGAGAAATACCGGAAACAATTTTTCCTTATTTCTGGTTCACTTATTTTTCTCTATTTCCCATGTGGAAATTCACTCCTCGTTTTGGAGGAGGTAAAACCTGAACATTCCCTGCGATTCTGCGGGCTTCATGGAGAATTAAAAAATTATACGTTTCCGGAAACTGCATTCCTCAGGCAGGTTTCCCAGTCTTCGGGATGATCTATATTATCGCATTGCCACTCAAATTCACGTCTTGCAAGTCTGATAGTTGCGCGTGCTTTTTTAAGCGGAACCAGCTCTTTTCCTACATCACCTATGCCGCCAACCTCCAGGCAGCTTACGATATCAATCATAAACCTTTCCAGAGTTTCCGGGGGTATCGGTTCATTCCTTGCATGGATTTCTGTACATTTTGCGAGATATTCTGCAAGCACTCTCATCAGTTTCGCATCACGCATGATTCTAACTCCTCCGTACGATAAGTGGGAAGTTCACCTCGTTACATGGGCTTAGACTTTTCACGACTACAATAAAAGGATATTTGTAAAAATGCAGATATATCTTTCCGGACTCAGCCCAGGATACCGTTTAATCCCAATTTTTCAGGGACAGCACGTTAAACAGCAATTAAAAATATGTATCTTCGATGCTTAAAGTTTTCTAAATAATCGTATTTGAGAGAAACTATAAACTTTCGGATACCAGCCGGAAGTTTAGAAGGTCATACAGGATATCCTGTCTGCTACTGCAGCAGTTAATCATTTCACATTTCCTGCTTTTTAATCGGTTGATCTACTACAGATTTCCCCCTGTACTGCGCAGTTGCCTATGTTGTCCGGAAACCTGATTTATGTGTATGTTTAAATTCATCCGGGCATTAACTTGTTTGAGGATTTGCTTAGATAAGTATCTGATTTAATGGAGACCGGGCGATTTAATAGAATGCTGAGACATAAAAGTCAGGTAGAAAGTAATAATTGGTGAAGGAAATCTGAAAAGGTGCTCTCTCAGTTAAAAGCCGGAGAAACTCAAAACCTTCATAAGGCAACCCATTAAAAAAGAAACTAAGATAAAGGACAGGTAGTTAATTAATGAACGAGACCTGAATAAATTTATCCAGATAATCTTAGAACAAACCTGTTCCCCTTCTGTATATTTTCCTTAGCTTTCTATAATTATTAAATTTAAGGAAAATTTATTCTATTATATTTATGTATGCTCTAAAGTCTAAATATATTCTCAGTTATTAACAAATAATATCTTTGATCTGAAAATAAGAGTGTAAAATCTCTATATTTCGGCACTTGAAGGGGTTGGAATGTTAACTGAGGGTGAAGTTTTTGCCAACGAGACCTATATTATCGAGCTTTTGAAGGAGATAGGAAGAGAAGGAATTAGAGATTATATTCAGTATCTTGAAAAGTCGGATTTCTTTGTTGCACCTGCAAGTACAAAATATCACAGGGACTATCCTGGCGGACTCGCAGAACATTGTTTAAACTTATTGGAGCCCCTGAAATTATCAAACTCCCGCCTGAAGAGGAAAGAACAGCTTCCTGAAGATTCTCTAATAATCATTGCTTTATGTCATGACGTCTGCAAGGAAGGGTTATACATTGGGGATTATGGTAACTATAAGACGTTAGAAGGACATCCTGCGAATAATAAACACTCGATTCTTTCCATTGAAAGAATTAAGAAATACATGAGACTTACACGCACAGAACGGGATGTAATCCTGTATCATATGGGACTTTTTTCGTGTTACGAATATGGTATGGAGTATACCCCGGAAGATTTGATGAGAGCTATAAAAAGGCACCCCCTCGTACAGATTTTTGCGGCTATTGACATGGAAGAAACTCACTGGCAAAGGTAAAATACATACATCCTGGAATGCATGCACCCATTTCAGGATAACTTTTTTTAAATATTGAACTTCCTTCAAAATGCAAAATATGTGCGTCAATCCTCAGCCAGGAAGTTTTTAAACATTGATAAAATTCGAAGTTCAGCCTGAAGAGTTCTCTTTTAGTAAAGATTTGGTTTGAATTCTTTTTATTATATTAGAGTAATAATGTATGAAGGGTGGGCAATTAAATCGGGCAAGGCGATGAGTATAAATTTAGCTTCAAAACCGGAAGATGAACTTAGCAGTTCAGGAGAAAATAACACCTGATACCAGCGAGGGACACATGAGAAAACAGGATCAAACGTGGGAGAGAAAAGTTATGCAAGCAAGTGTTACCGAGGTTCAGAGTATTTTAGGAAATGTGAAATATCCTGCAACCAGGAAACAAGTAATCGGCGAAGCCAGAAGGCAAAATATTAGTGGCGACACAATGCAAACTCTTGAGAATATTCCAGACCGCGAATACTCCAGTTCTGACGATGTCGTCGATGAATTCGAAAGCTTTCAAAGGGCTGTAGAGGCTTTCCATACCAGGAAATATCCTGCATCGAAGCAGGAGCTTGTCAACGATGCCAGGAATCTTCACATCCGCGACGTAATAATAAGGGCTCTTGAAGCCTGTCCGGACAAAGAGTATTCCAGTCCAGATGATGTAATCAACGAATGCAGAACCAGGCTTCAGAGCAGATAATTCTTGTTTAGAGTGAAACAGTATCAAAAGAAAAAAGACAAGAAACGAAAAGATCAAAAATAAAAAGATCAGAAACAAAAAGAAAAAAACTGCGATTTCGGCCTGGATCAGCTCATATCCTGAGTTTTGAGGGGCAAATATTCCCTCGAATTTT
The DNA here is from genome assembly GCF_004099695.1 of Methanosarcina sp. MSH10X1. Lineage (GTDB taxonomy): Archaea > Halobacteriota > Methanosarcinia > Methanosarcinales > Methanosarcinaceae > Methanosarcina. Next base: position 171,482 of record NZ_SCHL01000003.1, read on the forward strand.
CCCTTAAACAGTATAATAAACAAACAGTACAACAAACAGCACATAAAATTAGAAAAAGAATAGGATTCCTGAATTTAGAACTCAAATATTGTCAGAGTCGATTTGGACTTTATTTAAGAAATATTAATTCCTTGTGCTGGTCAGGTAACTGGTTCCTCGTCCTGGTCAGGTAATTGATTCTTCACCTCTGTCAAGTTTGCAAAGAATAGAATCCCTGAGATTTGAAGCATCTGTGTCTTTAGCGTTAATTCTTAAGGCATTTTCTACTACAGAAAGTGCCTGTTTGTATCTTCTGAGTTCAAAGAGAATAGACCCCTTGTTAAACCATGCCTCAAATTTATTCGGATTCTTTTGCAACACCTTATCAAATGCTTTTAATGCTTTTTCAGGCCTATCGAGCATATAAAGAGTAGAACCTCTAAAGCTCCAGACAGTTTCATTTTTAGGGTTAATTTCCAGGGACTTATCAAAAGCTTCCAGTGCTTCTTCATACCTACCAAGCATATAAAGGGCAGAGCCCCGGTATCTCCAGATCTCCGCATCTTGCGGATTAATTTCAAGACCTTTATCAAGTTCTTCCAGCGCTCTCACATACCTATCAGGATCATAAACCGGTCTACTTTTACGCTCCCGATTGTCTGACACATTTGGATAAATATATGGAAGATTATTCAACTCTTTGATTAACCTCTCATCTTCAAGTACAGATATTATATTTTTATATTCCTGAATCTCCAGGTCATCCGGATAGACTGCCAGGATCTCGTTAAGTGCATCCAGTCCCTTTTTATATCTTCCGAGCTTGAACAGGGCAAGCGCCTTAAACTTCAACGCATATTTATAATTTATACTATCATTTTTTGTCCAGAGGGACAAGTTTCCATCAGTTTCTTCCGGTATAGTTTCCAGAGCACGGTCAAAAGCTTCTATTGCACCGTTATATTTGCCGGTTTTATAGAGGACTGTGCCTTTGATAAGCAGCGCTTCGGTAAAGTTTCGATTTTCATCGATTTCTTTGTTAAGAAAAGACAATATTTTATTAATGGTAAGGCTACTCTCATCTTCTAATGAGAATTCCTCATCCTGCATTAGAGACCCGATGATCTCAATAACTTCCAGATTAGTTTGTCTTTCCTCATTTATCCATGATCCGGGAAATTCCTCTTCATGCAAGGGGTTTCTCTCGGACTGCATGAGTTCACGATCTTTATCTGCCTCAGCCATAACACCAGGACCCGATAATTTACTTATCAAAAATTAGTTACTTAATCCCATACCCAGCTAAATTCACTGGCTTTTAAACCTGCATTGATTTTCTTTAACCCGCGCTAATTCCTAAAACCAATATCTCCCAAGATTATATATTTGCAATGTAATACTAAAAGATACTTTTTGAAAAAAGATATTGAACGAAGTACATTTTCTTTATCAAAGGAGAAAATCAGCCAGTTAGCGAATTTCAGTATTTTTCGTTATGCCCGGGCAATAGCCCCACTGATCATAAAAACTAATAGAGAAGCCCGGAGACGCTGCATCCGTTTACTGTATCCCCCAATACAGTCTCTTCAAATTATGCTCCCCCAAGCATATTGATCCGAAGAAGGACCAGAGACCTCCAGGCAATTCTTTATTGATAGATGATACCCCTTATTTCCTGTTCCCCAACTCCAGAATATACTAATGACATAAATTACTTTAAATTAATTATATCAAAAATTGTCTTTAAGCAAAAAAGAGTTTGACGTAAAAAATTTTAAGCCCATTACATCTCTTTATCCGGACTTCGTATTACTGAAAGCTGTTTTGATGCAACAAAGAAAAGGCTCACCGAGCTTATTGCAGAGTTTGTTCGTTTCCTCTTTCAACTCAATTATCCACACTTCCCTGCTGCCATGCGCAATTGAAGTGAGCCAACTCCACGCTTGCTGCACGGAGTTTTTCAACACGCTTCCGGATTCATCCTCCGCACGCTTGCTCTCGGCGACATCCCACTCCAGATTAATATCAAGATCAGGGACAGCCCATCTAAAAGCTTCTCTTGCTTCCGGCGGATTTGAATGTGGCAATATGCACAGCTCGTTGTCCACCATATTTACTTTGAAAAAAGGAACTGGTAAATCCATCAAATTTGCTTTTGTCCAGTAGAATTGGCAGAAGTCTGTTCCCAGGGGCTCCCCTATAAAATCAATAACAGAGCTCCTACTTGTTACTTCTCATACCCTTCTACCACATCTGTAAAAGTGAAAAGTTCTTGTCTTAATACTTGTGCTAAACAAGCTTGCAAATTTATTTAATATATACATATATTTATAAAACTAATTCTATTTTTCTACTTTTATCTACTTTTAGTTATAAAAGTATCCCGATACATACTTTTTTCTGCAGCCCTTTTCTTATAATCTAAGGCTTCTAACTGAATTGTCCAAACCGAGAGCCCCGCTTAAATTAAAAAGAGCATCCGGGAAGTTTTAAAAATAGGTATATAAGTTAAAAGTTTTAAATTGAAAGAATAGAAGATTTGATGCGAGAGGTGCGATTCGAACGCACGAACTCCTACGAGACTAGGCCCTCAACCTAGCGCCTTTGACCTGGCTGGGCAACCCTCGCATAGCGACATTTACAGATAAAGAATCGTGAAAATTCTTTACAAAAAGGACGTATAGAAATGTACGAAAATTGAAGTTTTTAAAGTCAATAGATTTTTAAGCGAACAGATTAAGAAATTTGGTGCGAGGGATGGGATTCGAACCCACGAACTCCTACAAGACTAGGCCCTCAACCTAGCGCCTTTGACCTGGCTGGGCAACCCTCGCATCTCGTTTTAATCCTGTTTCAGAGCGGTTTCATTTTGATAATCCGGCGCGCTTTACGCCTTGCACTCCCCCACAATATCGTGGATAATATATAAACATTTCGAGTCACATGAGTCAGGAAAAGAAAATTTTAAAAGAACGCCATTAAGACAAACAGCCCCGATGTTACTCAGCCGCAGAACATGCATAGAAAAGGTAATAAATCAGAGGTAAAAAGTCCATAGATATAACTATGTATTGAAATGTTCAGGGCTCTACGGTGCCTCAGAAAAAAATTAGGTTTGGGCCCGTGTCCGAGCTTCGGCTCAGAACTGGTCCAGAATGCTCAAAATTTCTTCGGCTTTGCCTTTGATCACATTTGCCGCATTAATTGCAAGATCTCTGGCTGTATAAGAACCATCGGACTCCATTGTAAACACAAAAGCGTTTTCATCGAAGTCGACTTTTATCGCATGAATATCACAGACCTGCTCGCAGAGTCTGCAAAGCGAGCATTTGAGGATATCTTCCTCTGAAACTTTAGCCCCTGATTCTTCGAACCGTATAATGCCTTTAGGACATTCGGCTGCACAGTGTCCGCATGCGTCACAATTTTGAATGTTTATAACAGGTACATTCTTGTAGCCGCAAGCGACTCCTGCCTGCCATTTAACGCTATCCCTGCCGTAACCCATATGAGCTACAGCCTCAAGCACAAGTTTCTGCCCCTTTTTCAGCTCGACAATAGGTATGGTAGGGTCAGCAGGCTGTATCTTCGGATCAGATGAGATCAGATCTCTCGAATAAACCGTGCCCGGTCCTTCTGCACTGAGGGTTAAGGAAACCTCACAGGCAGGACAGCCTTCTCCGCCGCAGACATCGCATTCTGCCTGTGGCACATACGTCTCCGCATCCGTTACAATCGGGATTAAGGACAGACGTAAAGCCAGCTGCTCATCATAGAGTACCGAGGTGTTGTCATAAAGGTTCACATACTCGATCGCAAGTGTTGGTACATCTGCGATCATGGCACGCCGAATGCCGTTGGCAAAAGAGGTACTAACTTTTGATAGCACGAATTTTGCAGATCTGTCCGATAACTCCAGAATGTCTACTTCCATCGTCATATACCTTAATTTCCCTTATATTTTAATGCATTCAAAAAAAGAGAATTTTAAAAGAATTCCCTGAAAAATTCTCTTATACACGCCTTCCGCCTTTCGGGCGAGTGCCGTCGTGCGGGACAGGAGTGACGTCTTCGATCCTGCCAATCCGGATTCCTGCTCTTGCAAAAGCCCTGATTGCAGCCTGAGCGCCAGGACCCGGGCTTCTCTGCTTGTTTCCACCTGGGGCTCTTACCCTTATGTGGATGCCATTGATGCCCTTATCCCTTAGCTGGTCAGCAAGCTGGCCTGCCATCTGCATGGCAGTATATGGAGAGCTTTCATCTCTTGCAGCTTTTACAACCATACCACCTGAGGACTTTGCAATGGTTTCAGCCCCTGTGATATCAGTTACAGTAATAATTGTGTTGTTAAATGAAGATTTGATGTGAGCTACGGCCCATTTCATGTCTGCCATGGTTATCTCCTCCCTCCTCTCCTTTTCCTTCCGCCGCCTCTTTCAGGAGGTCTCTCTTTAGCCTGCTTTGCTTCTGCGACTGCCTTCAAAGTAGTTGTGCTGTCTGCAAGGAAAGATGCCACCTGCACAGGCCTCTCAGGGTGAGACTCACTAACAAGCGGAGAAGTCCCATAGTACCCGATATGCATCTCATCTTCCTTTGAGATAAGCATTCCCGGAATGGTAGCCTTTCTGCCGTTTACTGCGATGTGCCCGTGAGTGATAAACTGGCGTGCCTGAATGACGGTCCTGGCAAGCCCGAGACGGAGAACCTGGGTCTGGAGTCTCCTTTCAAGGATATTTTCAGTTTTCAAGGAGAGGATGTCGTCAACATCTGCATCCGGTTTGATTATACCATAGCGGATAAGCTTTGAAAGAATTTCTTCGGACTGAGTCTTCTGATGTCCCTCAAGTCCTCCTTCCTGAGAGTTTGCAGCGCTTGCGAGTAATTTCCTGGCTTCGGTCCTGTACATCCTGAGCATACTGGCTGCTTTCCAGACTTCTCTCTTATTTCTAAGGCCGTATGCCTTTATGAGCTGGACTTCGGATGCCATCCTGGCTTCCTGCCAGGGGTGCTTAGGGGTTTCGAAACTTTTACTTTGTTTACCTGGATATGCCATTTTCAATCACCTCAACCGGAAAATCACTTCTTCCTGCTGACACCGACGGTTGATCCGCGGCGGCCTGTGGATTTTGTTCTCTGTCCTCTGACCTTAAGGCCCCTTTCGTGCCTGAGACCTCTGTAGGCACGGACCTTCTTCAGGTTGTTAATATCTTCCCTGAAAGTCAGTAAGATATCCGTTCCCAGCAGGTGCTTGTCCTGTCCTGTTGCCAGGTCTTTCTGCCTGTTCAACATCCAGGAAGGAACAATCTCCTCAAACTTCCCGATTGCGCTGTCGAGTTTTGCCACTTCTTCATCTGGCAGGTATCCAAGTGTAGCAGTTGGGTCTACCCCTGCGCCCTTTGCAATAAGGATAGCGGTGCGCCTCCCTATTCCCGGGAGACCTGTAAGGGCATATTCTACGGGTTTTGCCCCCTGCAAGTCGGTATTCATAATCCGAACAAGATGCCTTAATTCTTCATTATTCTTTTCTTCTACCATATACTCCCTCCAGGGGAATGCATACAGCATCCTGTAGCCCCTGATCGAATACCCTTAAAGAATACGCGAAAAAGTCAGGAGCAGCTCTCTAAAGGAGCTTCTTTACAGCATATACTGATGAGTTCATTTACATGCAATTACCAGTATATAAGGATATCTGCATCGGGTTTGTTACTGAATATGCTTCTGGCGGAGTAAAAGGAAACCCTTGCAGGCAATGTCCGTAGAAAGTATTGAAGGATAATAAGAAAATACTTACGAACTTACGAACGTGAATTAGAAAGAGTCTGACGCCGAGGGGGAGATTCGAACTCCCGAGGGGCTAAGCCCCACAAGCTTTCCAGGCTTGCGCCCTACCACTAGACTACCTCGGCACTTATGACAGAAATTATCTGGACTTTGGTTAAGCACAACCGTTGTGCCGGTTGATTATGCCGTCTCAATTTTGAAGTTTTCGCTCAACCTTTTTTGAAAAGGCTTGTGGCACGACTTATACCATAACGGAATAGTGATATATAAACTTTATTCTAAGCAAAGGTATTTAAAAAAGAGTTTCAGAGGTTAAGGTATAACATTATCCTCTTTTTTAGTCCAACCTTTGGGATAGGTCCCGGCTTCCATCATAACCCGGATCAAGCTCGCTGCAATCCCGGAAGAAGCTTTAAGGATCTCTTCCGTATTCATTTCAGCTTTTGCAAGGGCGATAAGTTCACCTTTAAGGGTAAACAGAGCTGTAAGATCCCCTTTCTCAAGATTTGCGTCCAGGCTTGTAATGCCCGGAACTGCCAGAGCAGCCCCGGAACAGACTGCATCTACCGCGCTGTCCCTCAGGATAATCTTGGGAAGGTGAGCTACAGCCGTTTCCATTGGCATGATTACCCGCCTGAGTTCGGATTCATCCCCGTCTTCCTTCCAGAACACATAAGCATCTTTCACATCCTGAAGCGTGACAAGCGTTTCCTCGGTAAAAGGGCCTGCTTTCGTCCTCCTGAGTTCCTGCATGTGCCCACCGCAACCCAGGGCAAGCCCTATATCGTGGCAGAGTTTCCTGATGTAAGTACCGGCTTCACAGCCTACGCGGAAGAGTACCGAACTGCCTTCAATCTCAAGCATTTCAAGGTAATAAATCGTCCTTATCCTGATAACTCGCTTGACAGCCGATTTGATAGGAGGCATCTGGTATATAGGGCCTGTAAATTCTTCACAGACTTGCCTTATCGATTTTTGAGGCATTTCCTTATGAAGTTTCAAAAGGCAGACATATTCCTTTCCCGAAAGGCGCAGAGCAGGGACAGCCTTTGTAGCCTTTCCGAGTAATGCTGGCAAAAGCCCCGTAACTTTGGGATCAAGAGAGCCTGCATGCCCTGCCGTACTCACGCCAAGAATACCCTTTACCCAGGCTGCAACTTCATGGCTTGTAGGTCCCTTGGGTTTATCAATATTTACAACCCCTTTCTCAATATACTCGAGGATAGGTCGCTTTTCCGGATAAGTGCCGTAGGAGGGATTCGTCCAGGCACCAGTCTTCCGGACCAGAACCCTCTCGGCTTCGGATGGCAATTTGCCGGCAGATGACATAGTTTTTCAAAAACTCCTGAATTGGATGTATAGATGTAATCGGGACGGTATCCTGTATATCAGGTTCCGGCAAATAAAACTCTACGCTTTGTATAAAAATCCAGCCTTTGAGATGACTTTCTGGAATTATTCCGGCCCTACAAGGGAATCAATAGCGACCCTGAGAATGTCAAGAATCTGGTACTGGTTCCACTTATCCGAATCAATAACAATGTCATAAATCGAGAGGTCACCAATATCGATATTGTAGTAACTCATATAACGGAGAGCTTCGGATTTTTCCCTCTCGATTGTTTTTTCAAGCTCTTCATCAAAAGACATTGATTTCTCCCGCCTCAGGATACGTTTTACCCTGATAGGTAATGGGGCTTTTATCCAGATTTTGAGCACATTCGGGACATCTTTAGCCATATGGCCTGCAAGCCTGCTCTCAAGGATCAGATTCTCCTGACTGTTAATAACAGCCCTTTGATTCTTATCAATAGCCAGGTCAATTGAAGGGTCTTTTTCAGCCATAGCTCCGAATTCTGCCAGGCTCATTCCCTTTTCCTTTGCAATCCTTCTGAAAACCTCACCCGAGGAGATCAATTCAAGTTCATAATATTCCGCAAGTAGCCTCGAAATTGTTGTCGTTCCACTCCCCGGAAGCCCGCTAACAGCTATCCGCATCAGACCCCACCGATATTCAGCGCCTTTCTGACAAGCTGGCTAACTCCGAGAGATGAAATAAAGTACCAGTATATCCAGTGCTGGAAAGGCCAAAAAGCCTGAGAAGTAAGCAACTGTTCACCCCAGAAAGGAAAAACCATAGTAGCATTCCCGTGCCCGCTGATGAAAAAATAAGCCCACATAAAGAGAGGAAGCGAAATGATACTGATGTAAGCCATTGGCTTGAACTGCTGCTTGGACATCTTCATCTGGTCTTCCATCATCTCCTTACGCTGGTCTTCAAGTTTTTTCAGCATATAGGTATTCTGAGATAGCTGCGCCTCCCTGAATTCCTTCTGGAAAACCTTCATGCGTTCCTGGGTATTCCTCATGAGTTCCCAGTCAATTGTATATTTCTGGATAAGGGATGCATAAATTGCAGTAATAGCCGCCATTACCAGAAGAATTAGATGGAAATTCTCCTGTCCGACCAGAGCAAGTACGGGATTCATTAAGGTCCCGACGGCTTCCCCTACAGCGTTCCTGAAACCCTCTCCAAGAACCATAATCCCTATCATAAGGGAAAAACCGAGAGCCAGCAGGAACCGATCTATTTGAGTTTTTAATGTCTCTGAAACCAAGTCGTCCTCACCATTCAGGTTCAATAATTATTCTGAGATTTTAGAATGTAGAAAATTCCGATAGATAAAAGCTTGATAAGCTTAGAGTATTGTAAAGTTCTGATAAATCAGCTCGACTACGGAGCTGGCATTAAATGATAACGAAGGTTGTTCTGGTAAATAAGTGTCGATGTATATATAAGTTATACTATTCGATGAAATTCGGTTGACCCGCGACCGTTGCGCCGGTCGATCACGCTCCGGTTATGTTGGTTTAGATAAAGCATGCGTTTTTGCTCAAGCCTTTTCTGAAAAGGCTTGCGTTGAAACCGTTGACCCGAAACCGTTGCGCCGGTTTATCACGCCGTTACGTGGGGATTTTTTCGCTCAAGCCTTTTCAAAAAAGGCTTGCGTTTCGCCGATCGATCACGCCGCTACGTTATTTTCGATAAAGCATAGTTTTTGATAAAACTTTTTTTGAAAAAGTTTTCGCTCAAGCCTTTTTTGAAAAGGCTTGCGGTCAAGGATTTTTTGTAAAAGGCTTGCGACCACCTTTTTTTTGTAAAAGGGTTGTGAAAAGTTTGTGGGTGGAAAAATGAGAAAGTATATTTAAATAGGTTCTCATAAGTTATCATAACCATACATAACGTATGTAGAGCCGGAGTTAGGGCTCATACTGCGGAGTATCAGGAGGAATTTGAAAAATGCAACTTCCAAACCCCGGTGGGCAGTTCCCGAAAGTAAGCAGCAAAGCCTGGATATTCGATACTGCGCTCATAATCGGAGATGTAACTATCGAGGAAAATGTATTTGTCGGGCCAAACGCTGTAATCAGGGCAGATGAACCCGGATCTTCAATTGTTATCCAGAGCGGCTGTAATATTCAGGACAATGTAATAATTCATTCCCTTTCCAATTCAGAAGTGAAGATAGGTAACAGAACCTCTCTTGCTCACGGATGTATTGTACATGGGCCCTGTCAGATAGGAAAAAACTGTTTTATCGGATTCGGAGCCGTAGTATTCGACTGCAGCCTGGGAGAAGATACCGCGGTTCTTCACAGGGCGGTCGTCCGCGGAGTCGAAATTCTTCCGCATAAGATGGTACCTGATGGAGCCGTCATCACAGACCAGAAAATAACAGGCGTACTTGATGATATTACAACTGACCTTGCAGAGTTTAAAAAATCTGTTGTCAGAGCAAATCTTGAGCTGGTAAAAGGGTATCAAGATATACAATTTGAGGGCAAAGCCCTGCCTCGATGCCTGTTGCAGGAAAGAGGAAACGACGAGCTTCAAAGCCCTGAAAGCCCTGATTAAAAAGTTTCCGGTTTAATTTTTTTGAGAACATTTCCGGTTAATATTTTTATTTACAAATTCCATTCATACTTCAGATTCATTCATACTTCGGGTTAGTATTTGGTTGATAGAGTATGTTTATACTTCGAGGTAATACTTGATTGATAGAGTAAATTTATACTTCGAGGTAATACTTGATTGACAGGATGTTCATACGTCGGTTAATATCCAGATCGAGATATTCTGCTCATTTTCGATTAATATTCGACTATTGTTCCCAGTAATTAGGGATTCCCCAGCAATTCCCTGATTCAGGTAACCCAGGTATTAAAGATATTTACCTTCCAGTTTTTCCAGAACTTTTTTTCCTTCATCTGTCAGGGTATATTTTTTCCAGGTCGTTTTGTCAGGAGTTAAACACTGGATCAAGCCTCTACTCTCAAGCTCCTTTAAAGCGTGGCTGATATTCTGTGTGGATCGGCTTGCTTCATGGGCAATATCCGAAGCCCGGACAAAAGTATGCCTTTTCATGGAATCCATAAGAATCAAACGGCGGTCAACACTGATAACCCAGTTAACCAGTTCTTCGATTGAGTTTTCAGTCATATTAACCCAGCTTCTCCGTCGTATAGTTCTTGTTGACATAAACAGCCGCATATTATTTAAATATTAATTGTTTGAATCAAATAGAAGAGAAAGAAGCAGAGGCTTTTTATTAGACAAGCTGAGTGAAAGAAAATATCGAAAATCCAGAAACTTAATAAAATTAAAAGAAAAAATAATGAAGTTTTCAGGCAAACTTCGCAAGGATCGCCTTTATATCTTCGAAAACTTCATCTATGTTTTTAGTGCCGTCAAGAGATACCAGAATACCCTGTTTTGCATAATAGTCAATAAGGGGCTGAGTCTGCCTTTTATAAACATTGAGGCGATTCTGGACAGCTTCTTCTCTGTCGTCGGCACGCTGGAAAAGTTCACCGCCGCAAACATCACATACACCCTCCTTTTTCGGCGGGTTAAAAGTTCTGTGGTAGCTCGCACCGCAGTTATTACACATCAGGCGGCCGCTTATCCTCTCGACAAGTTCTTCGTCAGGCACTTCAAGATTGAGGACAACATCTATGGGCTTCTCGATCTCGTCAAGGATGGTTGCAAGAGCATCAGCCTGGGGTATAGTTCTCGGATATCCGTCAAGGATAAAGCCCTTTTCACAGTCCGGTTCCTTCAGGCGGTTCTTGATAATCCCTATAAGCACCTCATCGGGAACAAGTTCTCCTTTGTCCATATATGCCTTGGCTGCAAGCCCAAGTTCGGTCCCTTCCCTGACATTCGCCCGCAGGATATCCCCTGTGGAGATCTGCGGGATTCCGTAGAAATCAACCATTTTTTTGGCCTGGGTGCCTTTTCCTGCACCTGGGGGCCCGAAGATTATTATATTCATTCGAAGATCCCTGTGTCTGTATCCTTTAGTTTGTTTACGTTGCTAGTTTATGTTACTGGATTCGATTTAAAGCCTTTTAAGCTACACTTAGATTTGATTCCTTCTTGCCCTTTTCGCAGCCCGAAATGAATCCTTACTGCTCCCCGAAGAAGGAACGGATCATCGGGTGCATTTCCATCATTTGTTCAGACGCGATATCCTCGTAGAGCCTGTATACAATACTCACAGTAAGCAGCAAACCTGTACCGCCAGCACTTCCAATGGTACCCAGCAAGCTTGCAACCAGTGTGAGAACCCCTATGAAAGCTCCACCTATAACGGTTACTTTCGGAATATAACGCTGCATGACCTTTTCAATACTGCCGATATTCCGCCTGAAACCAGGAATCTGCATTCCGGAATTATAGATCTTCTGGGCTGTAGGCTTTGCACCCATGCCTGTGGTTTCTATCCAGAAGAGAGCAAAGATAATCCCGCCTCCGATAAGCATAACCGCATCCATGAAAACATGAAGTCCAATCTGCCAGATAGCAGGCGCGGCAACTCCATAACTTGCAAAGGACTCCCGCACGAGAGACGGAACCCAGTCGTAAGGGCTGTTTATGGGAGCAAGGTAATACATGATCCCGTTAAGCGGCGTTGACCCACTGAACTCACCAAGGAAATTAATCCCCCGGCTGGAGAGAATAATTCCTATCATCTGGATATTAGCCTGAAGGGCCCGGACAAGGATCATCGGCAGCACTGAGGCGTATATAAGCTTGACAGGGAATCGACCCCTTGCTCCCCTTACTGCACTGTGCGCGAGAGGGATTTCAATCCTCGTACTCTCCACATACACCACAAGCAGGAAGATAGCAACTGTGCTCAGCAGTGCCAGAATTCCTCCTCTGATCAGGATGAACATCAAACCCTCACCTGAGAAGAGGTAGTCTGCCCCGACATTCTGGGCGATATAAACCCATTTAGGAATCAGACCTAGTGGAAGTCCTGTTTCATCAGGTTGCCAGTTGAAGATACCTGTAACAATCTGCTGGGAGATTCCCGCAACAATGAAAAGCCCGACTCCTGAGCCTATACCCCACTTGGAAACCACTTCATCCATGAAAAGAATCAGTACGCCTCCAATGAAGATCTGGATAAGGAGCAGGAAGGTGATTACTCCCAGGCCTACACCAAGAACAGAAGCAAGCCCTGGATCAGGCTGGATATACCCACCAAGTAGCTGCGGCAGAGCCTCGAGCAGGATCATGACAAACACAAGGAACTTTTGGGCTCCCTGGAAGAATGCCTGGTCTCTGGGGTCCGACAGGTCCAATTTAATAATATCTGCTCCAACAAGAAGCTGCAGGACAATCGAAGCCGTGACAATAGGCCCGATACCTAGAAGAATAAGAGATCCAGACGCGCCTGCAAAAAAGGCACGGTAAGATTCAAAAAGGTCAACCGAATCCTGGGACATCCCAAAAAGCGGTACATTTGCCAGAGCAAAGTACAGCATAAGGACTCCCAGAGTCCACCAGAGCTTATCCTTAAAATGGACGTGTTTTTCCGGACTTGCTACTGCAGGTAACTTGTTAAAAAACGGTTCTAACGTATCCCTGAGAGTCATCGATTACACCATTAAAATATAATTTATTTATAAATGTTTGAAATATTAGATTACATTTTACCGTAAGACATTGGTAATATAGTACATCTAATATGAAAAAGTTACCAAAAGAATTGAAATAAGTAATGTCAGAGTGACACTACTTATTCGGCATCGATGCAACTTCCGCCGGCATTCGCAATTTTTTCGCGGGCAGATGCGGAGAATTCTTCCGAAGTAACCACAAGATTCTTCGTAACACGTCCGCTTCCGAGCACTTTTTCGATTCCGAGGTTCTCAAGGTTAATATGGTATGCTCCGTCCTTGACTTCTGCAAGCCCTTCATCAGCAAGATAAGGAGCAAGCTCGTCAAGTTCTCCCACATTTACTATGGAGACATCTCTGGAAATCTCAGCAGGGCGCTTAAAACCATGCTTTCCGTAGCTGTATCCCCTTAAGATAGCTCTTACGAAGTGGTGTTTACCGGCACCGGATTTTCCACGGCCTCCGCGGTTTCCAGCTCCACGCCTGTTTTTGTGAGTTCCGCCTCCGCAGGTCCTGGATCCTCTGAACTTCTTTGTATCCATTCCAACCACCTTATCTCATTTTGTGCAGGAGCGCATTAATATTCTCGCCGTGATTTCCGAGTTCGCCGCCCTGCTGTACGGTCCTTTTAATCCCGGAATGCCCTTTTCTTGGAGGGTGAAGCCTGAAAACAGGCTTCAGTTTGGGTACCGCCTTAAGGGTAGTTTCCCCTTTGATTACAGCTTCTGCAAAAGCCTGAATTGAGTCATAGGCTGTGTTTTCCCGGATGTATTCCTCGGTCAGGCGGGTATCGCCTTCGAGCCTTCCACGGTTTTCGAGGATCTCTGCGAGAGTTTTTGCATCAACTTTCCCGTAGGCAACGTAGTCCTTTACCTTCTGAACCATACCTTTGAAATGAGGATTCTCTGGCACAAGCACACAGTGGTTGACTTTGTGCAGGCGGAGCATCTTCATGGTATCTTCAATGGTATACCGGACATTAACCTGGCCTCTCAACCTTACAACAGCATACATCTCAGGCTTCCTCCTTACAGTTCACTGGCAGCCTCATAACATTGACCTGGTTAAGGGCATCAAAGGTTGCCTTTGCGAAGTTGAGGGTAGACCGGGTAGTTCCGAAGGTCTTTGTCCATACATCCTTGATACCGGCTTTTTCCAGCACCTTGGTTGCAGTATTCCCTGCAGCGATTCCAAGACCTCTTGGAGCCGGGATAAGAGTCACGCTTACACTGCCTGCCTTTCCTGTAACTTCATAAGGAACAGTGTGAGGCAGTCCGCAGGCACATTCCCAGGATCCGCAGCCTCTGCGGATATAGGTGATATCGAGCTTTGCAGCATCAATTGCCTTGCGGATAGCAGGCCCTACCTGCACGTCCTTTGCCTGCCCGAGTCCTACATAGCCGTTTCTGTTCCCTACGATTACGGTTGCTCTGAATTTTACACGGCGTCCTGAGTCAGTCATCCTCTGGACCATGTTGATATCGAGCACCTCATCTTCCAGGTCAGGAAGCAGCATATCAATTATCTGGGGTTCCCTGATAGGCAGGCCTGATTTAATTGCTTCTTCCATGGAAGCAACCTGTCCTTCTACGACTAATTTTCCAAGCCTGGTTTTCGGAACCCAATCTTGATCGAATGCCATTTAATCACCTTAACTAAATTCAGCAAAGATTTTCTCTTTGGTTGCTTCAAACTGCTCTGGCAGATCTGAGCTCTCTTCTCTGTATTCAGCAATGTGCTCTCCCCGGATTCTTTCATCCGAAGGGAAAACTTCAGGGCTGCAGGGGATCTCGAAGCCCGAGTCTACAATGCCTTTAAGAGCAGCATAGACTCTGGAGCCTGCAGAGGAAGCCTGAAGTCCTATATCCAGAATGCCTCCCTCATGCCCCTTTTTCAAGCTTTTCAGTCCGAAAAGGAGCCCTGTAAGATATGCAGCCGTTGTATTTCCGGTAGCCCCTGTGTAACCGTACTTGGCAAGCTCACTCGAAACGGCTGAGGAATAAGTTATATCCCCTTCGGGGGTCGGAGCTATTAACTGGATCTGAACATTTCTTGCACTCTTCCTGACGACAACACGGTCCTGCCTTGAGAGCAGTAACTTGAGCCGCAGGTGGTAATTAGTGCGTCCTTCTCTTCTTCTTCTAAAAGGAACCTTATATCTTGGTCCTGTTGCCATATTTAGCTCCTCCAGGTTATTTCTTTAATAGTTTTTCGGACCCAAGGTGGGAATTCAGGTGGGAAACGCTTCTGTATTCTCCGCCTTTTGCTTTCCTGTAAAGTCTGCAGTACACGGACTTGTCAAGTGAGCCATCTGCACGCAGTTCCTTGAGTCTTCTTCTAAGAGCCCGGATCTTTTTGATCCACAGTTCCTTCTTCGGAGTACGGGCTCCTTTCTTACCTTTTCTCGAACCGTGACCCTTGCAGTGTCCATACTTACGTTTGGCGGCAAGAGCTCTGGCTCGGCCTCTGCTGACTCCTTTTACCGGCTTGGCCTTAATAGTGCCTTTCTCGATGAGCCCACGGATATCTTCCCTGGTAATTGCCGACGCGATCTCTTCGGAGGCTTCCGGATTTAGCCATACCCTGTCAAGCCCGCATTCGAGAACTTTAGAGGCTAACTTTCTCTGATTGGCCAGATCTGACATTTTTATTCACTCCTTCCAGGGTTCAGCACTTTAATTCCGAGTTCTTCGGCTTTTGTGATGATAAGAGCTTTCTTTCTTGCGCCTACTGTCGATGCTATTCTGATAGCCTCATAAGAGGGATCAACAAGTTCAAGCTCAGCAGCGCTGGAAATAAGTACATCCGAGTAACCGGAGGGGTGCAGGCCTTTTACTGCGGCAGGGCTTCCATACCCTACCTGGGCAAGCGCACCTTTTGAAATATACTTTCTGCGCTGTTTGCCCTGAGTACCTCTGGGACGCCTCCAGTTGCTGTCAAGCCTCTTAAATTTATGATAAGCTGCTCTCTTGAACTGGGGTTTCTTTCCCTTCTGGACCTTTCTCACATTGAATAATCGCCTGGACTCGGGGTCCATATCAAGAGTACCTTCTGATTTTAATTCTTCTGCCATCATAATCACCTCAGGCTTTCTGCACGATGTAGATTCCATCCTGGAAAATCCTCGGGTCGAATCTCTTGATTTTGGTCTTCTGTTCAATGTTTGCGGCAGTCTGCCCGACGTCTTCCTTGTTGATTCCGGAAATAATTACCTCATTTCCGCTTACCTTAACCTTTGTCTCACCAAGAATTTTTGCAAGTCTTGGCTTCTTTTCTCCAAGGAAGTTTCCGATTACGAAGATCTTACCATCAACTTTTACCTGCATTGGGAAGTGAGCGTACAAGATAGTCATCTTACACTCAAAGCCTTCATTTACGCCTGTGATCAGGTTTTTGATATGGGAAGTAAAAGTCCCTACCATGGCTTTCTGTTCTTTCCTGGAGGATTCTGCATCCACCACTACTTCGCCTTCCCTGACTTCGATCTTGATTCCGGGGTACCATAACTTTCTTTCTACAGTCCCCATAGGGCCCCTTGCTGTAAACACATCCTGAGATAAAGAGACGGAAACTCCTTCAGGAATCTCTATTGTTCTTGCAATTTCCTTAACCATTTCCTGTTCCCTCCAGCTCAGTACACATAAGCAAGAAGCTGCCCGCCAATCTTCTTCTCACGGGCATCGTACTGGGACATGACTCCGCTTGAAGTAGTTACTATAAGGGCACCAAAGTTCTTTGCCGGCAAGAACTGCTTTTCCCAGCGTTCAAAGCTGCCAGTTCCCACGGAATACCGCGGCTTGATTGCACCGCATTTGTTGATTCTTCCCACAAGGGTAACATTGTAGACTCCGGCTTTTCCGTCATCGATAAACTCGAATTCTCCAATGTATCCGAGATCTTGCATAACCTTCAGCACATTGCCGATATTCTTGGAAGCAGGCCTGATAACACAGGAGCTCTTCCCTATAACTTCGGCATTTTTAATTGTGGTAAGGGCGTTTGCAAGAGGATCAAGTAATACCATTTTAATCACCTTACGAATACTTCTCAAAACCCATCTCGTGGGCAATCTCCCTGAAACAGTGCCTGCAGAGGTAAATATCGTATTTGCGGACAAGACCCTGCCTTCTACCGCATCGCTTGCATACGTTTACTCCTCTTCCGGACTTATCTATAGTCTCTGCCATTTACATGACCTCCACGCCATAGCTTTCGTTAAGGAAAGCAACTGCGTCCTCGACTGTAACCCTGTGGTTAGTCGGGATCTTCCTGGTTGCGATCCTTCTCTTGCAGATTCTCTCTCCAGGGCGCTTAATCACAACTGTTATGTCCATCCCGAAAACCCCGATGTTAGGGTCATATCTCATACCCGGAAAATCAGTGTGTTCTTCAACTCCGAAAGAGACATTTCCAAGGGAGTCAAACTGGGACCGGACCAGGGTTTTCTCAACGATATTCAGAGCTATCTCAAGGAACTGCTGGGCTTTCTGGCCTCTAAGAGTAACTTTGCAGCCTATGGGTTCGTTCTTCTTTATCGCAAAAGCCGGAAGAGTCCTCTTGGCAAAGCACCTGACAACTTCCTGTCCTGTAATAGACCTGAGGATCTCTTCGGCGTTTACGAGATGCTGGCCACTTTCTCCAACACCCATGTGGACAATTACCTTCTCAACAACCGGCGTGCGCATAGAATTACTCAATTACCTCACCACCGAGCCGAATCTCAGGCTTGTCCTCGCCAATGACGATTACGTAATCTTCAATCGTTTCGAAATCGGTTTCCCCGGAAATCGCAACTGTGTTGTGTCTGGAACTCTGAACTTCCTTGATTTCCTTAATCGTTCCGATTTCTCCGGAGTGCTGGCCGCCTACAACCATTGCCAGGTTGCCGACCTTGAACTGAAGGTGCTTTACTACCTGCTTGTCAGGCACGGAAAGAATCAGAGAGTCTTTTGTGCCGTACTCGTTGGAGCCAAGAATATTGGTCCCATCGTTCAGGTTAAGCTGCACCTTTCCTCCTTTGAGGGAAGTCTTGTTGTTAATCCTGCACAGTTTGTTGACGTTTGTCTCGCTCAACTTGTGAAGGGTCAGGCGCCCCTTTTCATCCTGGAGCATTCTGTATGTTTCGTTTATGAGCGGGAGTGTAATTACGTCAAAAAGCCCGACAGGGAACCTGAGGTCTTTTCTCGGAATGCCGTCTACAAGAACCTTGCCTTCCGAAAGAATCCTCTTACCCTCCCTGCTGTTGTTTACGAGCTTGAGAATGTCGCGAATTATGATTCCGAGCGGAAGACTGCGTGCCTGGCTGTGAGGCCCCGGGTGGGTTGTGGAGACCCATTTATAACCTTTTTTCCCGGCCTTCCAGCTTTTTGGGATTGATAATCTTTTCTGGTGTGTCACAAAATCACCTGCCTCACTTCTTAATGCTTGATGCTCTGCGCCCGTCCTTCAGTTCCAGCTTTGTGATCATAACATTGGAGGGGTAGATAGGTCTTGGGACTTCGGTACCGTCCACCTTGGTGGAAATAACTCCGTCCACAGCAATCTTGCCGTCCTGAAGAGAAACGGTCTGGACCTTTCCTTCAGTACCCTTAAAGTCTCCGCGCATGACCTTCACGGTATCGCCCGCGACAACTGCAGCACTTCTTGTGCCATATTCCTTGGAGAGCGCTTCACTGAGCCTTGCACCCATGAATTTCTGTCTGATATGCAGAGGCGCATTGTATCTTGCTTTTCTCTGCTTTCTTGGCTGTTTGGATACCATGTTCGCCACCTCAGACAATAATAGATGCTGTGGTCCCGATCTTGGGGAACCTTTCAGCTACTTCTCTTGCTACAGGACCCTTTATGTCCGTGCCTTTGGGAATTCCGTCTTCGTCCGTAATTACCATGGCATTGTCCTCAAAGGACACATGCAGCCCGTCCGGGCGGCGGAACTCCTGTTTCTGGCGAACCACTACTGCAAGGAGAATCTGTTTCCTCATTTCAGGAGTGCCCTTCTTTACCGAGACGACACACATGTCCCCAATACCTGCGCAGGGCATTCTGTTCTTGACTCCTCTGTACTTCTTGACAGAGATAATCTCAACGACCTTGGCTCCGGTGTTGTCCACACAGGGAACTTTGGCGCCTGCATTAAGAGCCCTTGGGATGCTGGAGCGTATGCCTTTCATTTAGGCACCTCCGCTTTAACTACCACAAAGGATTTGGTCTTGCTTATACGCCTGCATTCCGCTATTGTGACGATATCCCCGACTTTTGCTGAAATGCAGGGCGGGTTGTGTGCGTGAACCTTCGAGCGTCTCTTCTCGTATCTCTGGTATTTCGGCACCATTTTCATGTATTGCCTTTCAATAACTACCGTATTGTCCATCTTGCTGCTGACCACGGTGCCCACAAGGATTTGACCTCTTACTGGGAGTGTGCCGTGGAAGGGACAGTATGAATCATCACATTCTTCTGATGGCGCCGGTATGTTTAATCCAATATCTCT
Source organism: Methanosarcina sp. MSH10X1 (assembly GCF_004099695.1). Lineage (GTDB taxonomy): Archaea > Halobacteriota > Methanosarcinia > Methanosarcinales > Methanosarcinaceae > Methanosarcina. Next base: position 190,707 of record NZ_SCHL01000003.1, read on the forward strand.
TGCCATGAGTTTAGCCCCATTTGCGTAACTTTTTGATGTTCTTGATCCGATTTTCGGGTTGTGAGAGCAGCAGGTTTCCCTGAATTTTAACGAATGTATCGGATCTGCGGCCTTTTTCTGAGAGCTCGGCAGGGATCCGGAAGAGAAATTCCGAATCCGCCTTTGGAATCTTCAGTTCCCGCGACTTTGAGTTTTCTACGATCAGCATATTTTTCGTCTCATCGATTACCCTGCCGCGGATTCCTGTCAATGCTGGATTAGTGGAACGAATCACCTGAATTTCGAGCCCTATCAGTTCATGGAAGATAAGGGTCGAAGGCAGAATTTCCACTTTAGATATCATTTAGCTCGTGCTGAATTGTCTTTATCCGGGCAATCGTTCTCCTGATTTCCCCGATTCTTCCCGGGTTATCAGGAGCTCCGCCTGCGGAGGTAAGGGCGCGTTCCCTGACCAGTTCATTATTCAGGGTCTCAAGTTCGTCAGCCCGCTCCTCGACCGTCATGGTCCGGATTTCGCTGGTTCTGAGAATTGCCATTATTCCTTAGCCTCCTTGTGAACCCGTGCCATGGGATGCCAGTAGTCGTAGCTTTCGTGCTTGTGCTGCCAGACTCCATTGACCTGCCTTCTGAGTTCTTCGGAACCTTCGACCTGAATGACCTCAGCCTCTTCTTCTTCTGCGGTCTCAGCCTGGGGCTCTTCCTCGGCTTCTTCAGGTTCTGCGACTTCAGCTACTTCTACAGGTTTTGCAGGTGCTGCTGCAGGACGGGGTTTTGCCGCGCCTTCCTTTTTAGGGGCTTCAGCGGGTTTTTCAGCGGGTTTTTCAGCCAGCTTTTCGGCAGGCTTTTCAACCGGTTCAACTACAATCTCGTTCAATTCCTTAATCCTGTATGAGTCAGGCAGGACAATGTCCGGCTGAATGATCCTGACTTTACAGCCAAGGGTTCCAAGCTTTTTAACTGCTACTGCAAACCCTTCGTCTACGACCTCTTCTACAGGATGTCCGGAATGCTTTACGTGCCCGTCAATAAATTTTTCAACTCTTGACCTGGCGCCTGTGAGTTTGCCGGAAATAACAACTTCGCAGCCAAGTGCACCTGCATTCATGACTGCCCGAAGGGTGTTGTGTCCGGCTTTTCTGAAGTACCAGCCTCTCTCAATTGAAGCTGCAAGTCTGGATGCCATCATCTGAGCGTTAAGTTCAGGTTTCCTGACTTCCTGAGCGTCAATCTGCGGATTTTCGAGGTTGTACTTGGTTGCTACATCCCTGGTAAGCTTTCTGATGACCTTCCCGGCTTTCCCGATTACCATTCCAGGCTTCTCGGAGTAGATAATAATCTGGGTGCCCATTGGGGTCCTGTTAAGCTCCATGCCGCCGTATCCAGCTCTGTTCAGCTGCTCTGCGAAGTACTCGTCCATGGAGGCTTTGACATACCCATCATTGACGAATTTTCTCTCTATTGCCATTTAGCGCACCTCGGAAAGAATCATCTCAATATTTACGGTGTCTGTGTCTTTGGGAGTGGCCCTTCCTCTGGCCCTTGGCATGAACCCGTGAATTGTCCTTCCCCGCTGAATTGCTGCATGGGAAATGAACATATTTGCTGGCTCAAGACCCTTATATTCGGCATTGCTTTCTGCATTCTTCAAGACCTTGAGGATCTCTTTCGAAGCATTGACAGGGTACCTGCCTGCAGCCATAGGACCTTTTCGGTGTCCTGTTCCGTCATGGTGCCTTTTGAAGGGTACAGCCTTTTTCAAAGCAATTACGTCTTCTAAAAACTTTCTTGCTTCAGCGACCTTCATGCCCTTAATTTTGCAGCAGACTTCACGGGACTTTTTAGGGGAAATATGAAGTTCAGAACCCATAGCCTTAGAGGTTGTCTCAGGGTTTCCCTTAACTGAATAATCAATTTTTGCCATCCCTCTCACCTCATTTCAGCGGCACGAACTTGCTTGAACGGGTTGCTCCCACACCGGCACTGCCGTGTGAAACTCTTGATCTTGTGGGTGCGAATTCCCCAAAGCGGTGCCCGATCATCTCAGGTTGAAGGTCCACACTTATGAAGGCTTTCCCGTTGTGGATTTCTATAGTCTGTCCGATCATTTCCGGAAGGATGATCATGTCTCTGTGGTGAGTTCTGACCTTCTTTCCTTCCTTGAACTCATGCAGGACTTTTTTCTGTCCGTCCGTGAACCCGCGTTTGATGCTCCTGCGCTCTCTCGAAGGCAGGAGCTCTGCAAACTCTTCAAGACTCAATTCCTGAAGTTCTGAGACGGTTTTCCCGCGGTAGGTATACTCACCTTTTCTCTTTGGTAATCTTGATGATACTTTTTTAGCCATAACGAATACCCCTCATCAGCGCTTCATTCCGGTCCTTCTAGCTGCAATCAATCCGACCTTTCTTCCGGGCGGAGCGTTTCTGCTAACCGTCGTGGGCTTGCCCGGGTGCTTCCAGGCACCTCCACCGAACGGGTGGTCACGCGGGTTCATGGCAACACCTGAAACCCTGGGATACTTTGCAGCTCTTGTTTTCAGTTTGTGGTATTTTTTCCCGGCTTTGAGCCATGGCCTGTCCACACGGCCTCCGCCTGCAACAATACCGACAACTGCCCTGCACTTCGGATTAAGCCATTTAATGCTACCAGAAGGCATTGCCACTGCAGTTCTGTTAGGCTCATGGGTTACGACAGTTGCATATACTCCGGACGAGCGCACGAATTTGCCGCCGTCATTCGGCTTTGACTCGATATTGCAGATAAAGAAACCTTCAGGCACGTTTCCGATAGGAACTATGTTTCCCGGCCTGACATCTGCATCGTCTCCGCACTCGATTGTATTCCCTACTGCAACTCCTTCGGAGGCCAGCAGGAGAAGCTCTTCCCCGTTTTCAAAGGCAATTTTTGCAATCGGGGCTGAGCGAGCAGGATCGTGCTCGATATCAATGACTTTCCCCTGGATCGAAGTATTTTCATCAACACGAGGGTGTTTCAGTTCTGCCTTGTACTTATGAGAAGGAGCTCTGTAGGTTGGAGTACCTCTACCCCTGTTCTGTGATATTAATCTTTTACCCATACATCACACCTCACATTAGTCCTATCCGGGTTGCAATTTCATGTGCCGATTCGGGATCTTCAAATGTCAGGACTGCTTTTTTGGTGCCCTTCATGGTAGTCATGGTCCTTATGGACTTGACTTTGAACCCGTACATTTTCTCGACATCTTCTACGATCTGCTTTTTGTTTGACCTGGTATCCACGATAAACTGGAGCTTGTTTTCGTCAAGCAGCATCATCGCTTTTTCAGTAACAAAAGGATAATTAATGGAACTCATTGGAATGCACCCTCCAGTTTCTCAACTGCGGATTCTGTCCAGATAGTAAGGCGGCCTGCGTGAGTGCCAGGTGCGAGCAGCTCGGCATTGAGTGAATCTACTGTTGCAACGTCTACCCCTGAGAGGTTTCTTGCAGCCTTCACGAGAGGGGCATTTTCCCCTGCAACAATAAGGATACTCTTTTTGTGCTTGTATTTCCTGCCTCTGAGCTTTCCGCGGCCGGCCCTGATGTGTCTTCCGTATTTTGCTCTGAGCACGTCGTCGTAGACTCCGATAGCCTGCAGGAATTCTATTACCTGCTTGGTCTTATCCAGGTCTTCGAGAGCGTTTTCCGTAACGATCGGAAGCTCGGCTTCAAAGATATGGCCTCTCAGGCTTACGAGAGTTGGGTCCCTGGTTGCTGCGATTGCAGAACGAATTGCATAGCGGCGTTCCTTGTTGTTAACTTTCTCGCTCCTGTCAGCTTCCGGTTTTGGCGGGTGAGCTCTTCTTCCGCCTCTTGCGTGCGGAACTCTTGCAGCTTTGCTGCTGTTTGCGAGCCTTGGAATCTGGGCAACACCTCGTCCTGAACCCCAGGATCTTGCAGAGGTGTCCATTCCCGCGTAGAGACGGGGACCGTAAGGCTGAAGCCTGTTTGCCTGTGCCGCAAGCACTGCCTTTTTGATCAGGTCAGGGCGGTAGTCCACATCAAACACGTCGGGAAGTTCGATTTCCCTTATAACCTTTCCTGTAAGGTCTATTGTTTTTGCTGTAGCCATTCTGTTCACCCCTGCTTGGATTCCCTGCTTATGTGAAGGATGTTCGGTTCGCCAAGGTCGGCTTTCTTTGCCCTGATCGGATCTCTGAGTCTGATAAGTCTCTTTGACGGTCCGGGTACGCTGCCTTTAATGAGCACATAGTCTCCACGGACAAGGCCGTAATTGATGAAACCGCCTTCAGGAGTGACTTCTTCCCCATCGGATCCGATTTTAAGGATACGCTTGTTGAATTCGGTTCTCTGGTGGTATCCCATCTGACCCATCTGAGGAACTCTCCAGGAAACATGGGCTGGATGCCATGGACCAAGAGTACCAATCTGCCTCAGGCTGCCCTGTCTGGAGTGCTTGTTCTTCATAAGCTGAATGCCCCAGCGCTTGACAGGACCCTGAGTACCTTTTCCGATGGTAATAGCGGCTGTGTCGACAAGTATCCCGGTTTTGAAAACGTCGGTAACGCTTACAAGGGTGCCGAGGATTGACTTTGCGTACTCGAATTTGGTGTTGAGATCTCTGGCACTAATTCCGGATTCCATGACGTCGGGCGTCTTTTTGGGAACCCCGGTAAGGCTCTTTGGCAGGGTGTAGGTAACTGCCCTGATATCGCTTACCTTGCCTTCTTCGATCATTTTTCCGATATTCCCAAGGGCTTCAGCCATGTTCCCGGCTGCCGGTACAGGGATCCTGCGCTTGAGTTCAGGATCAAGGTCTGCTGCCCATACCTCAGCGATTGCCTTTTCTCCGGTGCTGTCTTCTGCGTAAGCCCGGAAGGCTGCGACCCTTATTGCAGGAGTTTCGATGACAGTTACAGGTACAGAGACTTCCATACCCTGGGTAAGGCTGTTCTTTATGTCATCAATCATGATCACGTGGGTCATGCCCACCTTGTACCCTGCAAAACTCTGTAGCCTTGGTTCACCTGTGGCTTCCGGCCAGGATCTGAACCGTGGAATGTGGCTCTTTGCCCTCTTGCGCGGACTGAATGCGAGGGAACCTCGTTTTGGTCGGTGTATGCTTGCCATATTTCTACTCCGTAAATTTCAGTTGAAATACCAGCCCCTCCGGTCGGCTCAACATGAGTGGCAAAAGAGAAATGCACTGGATTCCCCGAACGCTACCAGGTGGGGAGGGACGTCTTTCAGACCTGCCTGGCAGTTATGCCTCGAGCAGACCAGAGCTCTATTGCTCCCGGTACCCTAATTCCTTCAGGTATCTGCAAATATCCGATCCTCTTCCCAGCTTGTCTAGCAGGAGCATACTCTTAAAGGACCGATTTACGATCCTGGCAGACCCAAATCCAGGCATCCGGCCCTGATTTGAAACATTCGTAGCCTGATTTGAAACTTCAGTATTCGGTAACCTGATTTTGAATTCAGTTCCCTGATTTGAAACTTCATTAGTCAGTGACTGCAACCGCGACTCATCGAAAACCTGAACAGTTTCGTGCGATTTTAGGCGCCGTTACGACGCCGAAAGCGGGCGTTTCAAAGCATTGGCCCTTTGACACTCATGTTGATCCGACTTTTCTCACTGGATTTATCTTCAATGCAGGAAATCTTCCGTAAAGCACGGCAGAAAACCCATCTCCCGGAAACTTCCGGGAAAGTTAGCATTAAGCATCACATTGATCTGATTAGATAATTTCAAGCACTAAATACCTGAAATTTCCATCTCTGATGTACTTTGCCTTTAAATAGCACATCTAATATATAAAGCCTTTGCAGGCGAGAAGATAATTACAAAAGAAGAATCGACCTCAGAAGAGAAATAAGTAAATAAATTAAAGAGTCCGAACTCGTATTTCCCCGATCTGAACATTGAGGCATGGAATTACAATCGAAGGAATACGAGTCCTACTTATAAACAAGCAGGAACCCACAGGCCGGCTTGAGAATGCGTTATACAACCGGTCTGTGAGTATCTGCCTGTAAGCAGAATTATACATAGGTGTGTAAGTGTATATTATACATAACCAGTTACTGGGTACATTTGAAACCGGATAGGTTTTGTTAATTTAGTCATTACTCCGGATTTTCGGATTATTGATCAGATTTTGTTCAGATTTTGTTCAGATTTCTTTCGTACTTTAAATCCCGGTCACCTGCGTATGAGATTATAAGCCTGATCCGCTGTTGGAATCCAGCAGGATTATGCAGGCATTAAAGGAGAAACTATATTTCTACCCGAATCAGCCTGAGATTTTGAAAGACAGTGCAGGGTACAGTAAACAGCTTTCCCCTCCCTGTTTTTCAGGACGATAAATTCACTCCCGCAAGCCGGACAAACTTTCTTTATATAATCCATCAGACATCACCGCTTTTTGACGTTAAACTGTGGCATTTGTTTCTTTGCTAAACTTAATCATGCGTTTTATCCGAGGCAAGAACAAAAGAACTCCTCAATAACGTGCTAAATAATACATTTAATAAAGGATGGTTTTTCTAATCAGCGGCACATTCTATTTTTGTTCAAGTAGGTCTATTGATTTATTTCTCCGCCTGTAAGTAGTATGCTCAAAAGGGTAAATAGTATCAAGAATCATAATTTCTGATAAATAGTACTGAAAACAGGCAGCCAGAAAGCTCATACAGCTCTTAAGCTTAGAAAGACAAATATAGATTCTAACACGAGAGAAATCTGATATCTTTAGAGGTTATAAAAGAAATTATTTTTTATTTACTGCTTAATGTGAGAAGTTTTACACATAAAAATGTAGTAAGCGGATAAGAAATCAAAAGTGAATCAGGAGTTAAAAGTTAAAAAATAAAAAAGAAAGGTTGGAAAATATCACAGCCCTTCTTTCCTGCGTCCGAATACGAAAAGGAGTCCAATTATGCCTGCAATGGGGGCGGCAACAGTTGGAAACTCAGGAATGTTTGCGGATCCAGATGCTGACCCGCTGTCAATCGCTACGCTTCCTTGTTGGGAATCTGAAACAGTAGTTGATTTGTAAACAGTTCCTTCATTATCATATACTGTTACTGTACCGGCTTTTAATGGCATATTGGCTGCATGTCTAACACGTAGAGTAAAGGTCTTCTCTACAACTTCATTATTCGCGTCTTTGATAATACCACCGGAAGAGGTGCCGCTTATAACGTAGTTAAGACTTTTCATGTTAGTTCCGCTAGCCCATTCACTCATTCCACCAATCTGTGCTTCAATAGATGGATCGCTAGTTGTTACAGAAATTGTTCGATCACCGGCAACGGCATAGTTATTAATGTATACGGTCGCCTCATCTGTACCCGATGCAATATTGAAAGAATACTTACTGAAATCTACATTACAAGGACTTGCCGCTGCTGATCCGGCCATACAAAGTATTAATAAACCGCTCACTATTGATATTAACATTTTTCTCATAATCTATACCCCTACTTTCCAGATATTTTTACTCCACTGTCTGGGAAGTTAATTAAACTCGACCTATATGAACGCTTAATTTCGGGGGAGACCACTAAAAGAGCTTTTTTTCTGAGTACTGATTAGATCACTCACGTCTGTTTCTCATTTCTTACATACTGTACATCCAGGTTCTGTACATATGCAAGTCAGGGAAGCAGACTTTCCGGGGGAGCGAAAAGCATTCAGAAGAACAACAAGTTAATGGGCCACGGCCAATCTTGAAATTAAGCATTTTATAATGTCATAGGATATATCTATCAAGAAATATATAAGGATGTGCAAGCTAAATATATAATATAAGATAATCCTTCATTAATTCAACAATATAAATAAAAATGGATAAAAACAAAAACTTGAACGCCAGTATTGAGAAAAGCTCGTAATGAAGCCTTCTTTTAAGCCATAGCTTATATATTGTTTATATATGAGTATTCTAATTAAGGATTTTTTAGCAGCTTCTTTTTTGAGTTATGAATCATAAAGTGTTACATTCTTAATCGAATAGATGTTTATAATATTACCCTTATTCCTATAACTTTCTAACATGATAAAGCAAATATTAGGTTAATATTTCAAAAGCTACCAGATATCACATTAACAATTTATAGTCAGTTAACCAGGTTATTTTTAAAATACCTAATTTATAAATTTAGATACTGAGAAAGTCAATGGATTGTAAAGAAATAGAAGATGAGAAGAGCACAGAAGGCAGAATATTAAAGAAAGAACAAAAAATGCGGAATAGAATGCAAAATAAGGAAGCCCAAAGCCGGAAATAAAGCAAAAAATCAGAGTATGATAAGAGAATTAAAAACAAAGAATTAACGGGAAGAAGTACAGGAAAAAATCCTGTACCTCAATATCCTGTACCTCAATATCCTGTACCTCAATATCTGTACCTCAATATCCTGTACCTCAATATCTGTACCTCAATATCCTGTACCTCAATTCCTGTACCTCAATATCCGTACCTAAATATCCTGCACCCAAAATACTATCTTCAAATTCTTCCAGTCTGCTGTTAAAAGTTAAATGCAGCTGGCAGGGTTGACCGCGCCTGCCGGGATCAAGCAGGATGGTCAACTACGAATGTAATATTCCCTTCTACTTTTTCAGAGTTCAGATCAGTACCCGTTACTGAGATTTTGTGATCTCCTTCGTCTATTTCGGATTTTATATCCGCTGTGTAATAATAGTCACCGTCCGAGTACGACAGATAGGTGACATTAACCTGTTCATTAGCGGATATTGATACCGAAGGCTCCTTTTTCAATGCGGTTGAAGGAGTAACCCTGATCTCCAGGTCTCCGGTATCAATGCTATGCGGGTTCGCTTCAATTTCGAAGTCGGGCAGGGAATTGTCAACATAAATCTCACCCATTACCGGTACCGTATTCCCGTAGATATCCGTGCATATCGCTTCCACGATGAAGTAATTTCCATACCTTGTTATGTAACCGCCTGTCCAGGTGATCCCGTCCGTTGAGGTCAGTTCACCGGTTTCCGGCTTAAAACCGTCCCTGGTAACCCGGCACACGACTGAACTGAGAGGCACGGGATAGGTAACAGTAATGTTTGTGGCGCCTTTACACGGATTGGGAGAGATGTCCAATGTGGCTACGGGAGTGCCGGTGTAGACTCTGGTTTTTGTATCCGGCGCGGGGTGTGCAGGTTCTTCATTGCCTGCATTATCCATTGCTCTTGAACGGAAATAGTAGGTCTGGTCATGCTCTCCGGCAAAAACCGACGAGGTGTCAGTAGTCCTTGAAATCCAGGGCTCCCAGTTAACCCCGTCCGTACTTGAGTCAATGGAATAGTAAGCAATTCCTGAGTTGTCATCCGTTCCGTTCCAGGAGACCGTAAAGCTGTCCTGGTTAGTGAAAGCCGGAAGTTCCTCTACGCTTGATTCCGGAGGGGTTGTTTCGACCGTATTGGAATTCGAAACATACACGGAAAGTTCGGAAAGGGGCTTGAAGGAAATACTGTCCCAGAGTACCTGTACAGGTGCCAGTTCTCCTGAGGTCTGGTTCAAGCCGAATGCCAGCACATTATCACCCGCATGCAGGGAAACCGGAACCTCAATGTGCTGCCAGTCTTCGTATTCGCTTATCCCGTCAGTCCAGACAATCTCTCCGTTAACAGTAAGATATTTCACCTGAGCGCCCGCCCCACTGGAACTTGAATTAAAGTCGTCCTTTACATATGCTGACAGCACGGTTATGGTTTCTTCATCACATTTTATGCGCTGGGAGATCTCGCCTGACTGCTCGGGAGAATCGAAAAGGGTTCCATTATAGGAATTGTTCATCCCATACGCAGAGGAAGAGTTTACTCCCAAACCGCTCACATAGGAACCTGTAATTTCATCGGCGTTCGAAGTAAAGTTCCAGCCTGTTGAAGATTCCATCTCTCCGTTCTCTAGGGAGGGAACTATACTGTAGTTCTCATCGTTCAGATGATTGAAGCTGTTATTGTTTTCTATATAAAGATGAACAGACCGGTAAGGGAAATAATCCGGTTTTTGCTTAAACAGCGCAAACTCAAGTTTGGATTTGCCATTCTTCAATTCCTGGCGTGTATATGTAAGATTCTTCTGCCAGGCTTCCCCGTTCGTTAAGGGAACATTCAGTTCCTTGATAACTTCCCCGTCAAGTCTCATCTGGAGGACATAGACTACATCCCTGAGCTCATGGTTTTCGATGCCGACCGTGGCATTGATAGGGACATAGAGCAGGCTCTCTTCAGGATAGCCCTCGGCTTTTCCATCCGGCCCGAGGAGATAAAGCATGGTAAAAGTCTCTTTTTCCCGGGTCATCTTGGCATATGCAAGCATTCCGCTTGAAATGATTATCGAGCCTATAAGGGCAATTATAAGTGCCTTTTCAATCTGCGGAGGCAAAGGCTTTATTTTGACCCCGGTTTCGGGCTGCTTATACCTTAAGCCCTTTGCTTTAACCTTGCTTCGCGACCTGTGAAAACGCCTCTGTTCGGCAGGAAGCGGTTCTTCATTTTCAGATTCGCCGGAATCGGCAGCTTCGCTACCTTCCTCAGAAGCATCGGATTTGAGACTTCGTATGAATTCCCGGATTGAAAACGAGAACTGCTCATCCTCATCCAGAAGCTTTCGCGTAAAAAGCGCAATTATGCTGAAGAATGCCGTTATTCCGACAATGGATACAACAATCGGGATCGGGCGGTAGCCTGAAGGAAGAAGGCTTATTAAAAATCCGTCAAAAACCGTAAGAATGAGGCTGAAGCCCACACTTAACGTAAAACGCTCTATCCCGCTGATTTCCTTCTTTCCCGGAAAAAGCGCGGATATGAAAGCATAACCGGGAATAAAGAAAAAGAGAGACAGAGCCAGGGGGATTTTGAAAAAAGTTTCGTTGAAGGGTTCTATAAGTACAAAGACTGCTGCGAGACACGAGAAAAAAGTTATCGCAAGTAAATCATCTACATAAACACATTTTTTGAAGTATGGCATCCTGTACTGAGGTAATTCATTAAGAGATATAATTGTTTTGAATAATAATAGAATTATTCCGGGAAAGGACTGAAAAAAAACGGTTAGGGAAGAATTTTATGCGAAGAGTATATTTTATATAAAAAGAATTTTTTAGAAAACCCTGGTTTATGTAGAAATTGGCAGGAGCCAGACTTTTGACTGCTTGAGGCTTAATACGCGATACATCCAATACGCAATACATCCCGAAAAAGTAGAAAATTGTCATCTCCAGAAAGGTTCAAGAGACAGGATCGTGAAATTTTGGAAAGAGAACTTCCAGGGAATTTTGATTCGTAAATTATTTACTTTCCTGGGCTCAGTGTTATAGCACAGGCAACAAAAGAAATTACGAAACTGCACACAGATTGTTGATAGAATTATAGATTATTTTGAAAAACCAGATGATTGCTGGGGATAGAAAAATGGGTACGTTTGGAGCATCCGGGTCTACTGAATTTCCTTCAGTCCTTGCCTTTATTTTAGAGGCGTTAACTAAAAACGTCCTGGTCATACTGGGTTTATCTTTCCTGATAACTCTACTGTTCAGTTACATATATTTCAGGGGCAGCAGGTGGATTCTCAAATGGTACGGTGCACAGAAGATTCAACGAAATGAGAGAACTCTATTATATTCGACACTTGAAGAGCTTTCGGCGAAGGCAGGAATTAAGACGCCTGAGATGCTGAGTTTTGAGTCGGAGGTCCCTGCAATTTTTACCGTGGTAAGCGGAAGCAAATCCTTTATTACGGTTTCAACGGCGATGCTTGAGATGTTCGACGGCGTGGAAATGGAAGCCCTGCTTGCGCACGAAATAGGCCATATAAAAAACGGGGACGTGTACCTGAACACCATTACAGCGTTTCTGGCAGGGCTGGTAATGTCCTTCCCGGACCTTGCAATGTGGGGCTCCATGCTTTCGGGTTTCGGGCAGCCTGAAGACCCGGCTCCGAGGTTTTTCAAATTTATGGCAACAGCCCTTGCAGCTCCTCCTGCAGCAGTTATAATACACCTGACAGACCCTGAAAAACGGGAGTTTGAAGCCGACAGAACAGCCGTGAAACTTACCGGAAACCCGCAAGCCCTGATAAAAACGCTTGAGTTCCTTGAAAATTATATTCCTCTCCAGCCGGTTACAGGCAAGTTCAATCCGGGGCATTTTCACCTGTTCAGTACCCATACCCAGCAGATAAGAGGATACCTGTCCGTTTTTATATCACTGTTTGATACACACCCGGACATTAAAGACCGGATCATGCAGATCCTGAAGAATTCAAACCAGCCTGAAAAAGAAATTCCAGGCAGCAAATATTCCAGAGTTCCGAGCTTCTTCGATTTAAGGAGCTGGAAACTTGCCATGGCAACGAGCTTTATCTCTTACATATCACTCCTCTTCGGGATTATAGTCCTGATAACCTTTGCCATAAAAGACTTCAATTTCCTGCTTAATGGAATAATTGCAGGTCTGTATATCGGAGCCGTGCTTCTTCTCATGTGCTCCACCGCCGCCCTCTCAAGAAAAGGATATTATCTGGACTCCACCCGGCAAAACCGCAGGAAAGGCCACTATCTCAATGCTATGAGACCAGCCCGCAAAAAAATCTCTTTGAACCCAAAGCAGCTTTTTAAACACTTCATGAAGAAAAGCTGACGCCCGGTTTTTTCGTCTTCCTCATTACATCCTCCTGGGCAAAACTCGGTTTCTTTATGTATGGATTAGTGTTTGAGCAGGGAAGCGGGTAAAACGGACCCGTGCTGTTACAGTTACACACTAAAAGAAAAAATCAGAGATTTTTCTGTCTCAGAGCGGAATTCGGGCTGTTTCCCCGAGGCAGGACTCGGGCAGCGAAATCCGGAAGGAAATCCGGGCGGCTCACTTCTTGCGGTCTATAAAATACATTATAAGGGCTGCAACACCTGCAAATATGATCCAGCCTATGTGGGTGTGCACGGTCATCATTGCTTCCTGACCGTACAGGTAGGCTGTCAGATAAAGGACAATTACCCGAAACAGGTTTGAGATGTAGGCAATGGCTATGCAGAACCCGAGCATTTTCAGGGTCCTGTTGAATTCCATTTTTTCGATCCGGCTGTATCCGGAGACGATTCCGATCAAAAGGAACATGGAATAGAGTCCTGAGCAGGGTCCTCCGATAACTACAAGCATTTCCTCGACCCCGCTTACCCGGACGGTTTCGGTGGCGACCACCTCAAGAGGGATTCCTGCCAGGCCAAGCAGACGCACGGTTGGGAGAAGGATAAGGTAATGGTCGAACTTATGCAGGAAATCAATGTCCAGGTATGCGAACAGGGAATAGAAGATAAGGTACAGCACTATGAAAACGGATGAAATGTACATTCCAAACCCGGACACCCGGGTGATGTCGGAGCTGCGGAGCTGAGTGCCTATGAGCGAAAGCCCGAAGAAAACGGTCATTATGTCAAGAGTCCCGAGTTCTCCGCCTCTCCTGAAATTATAGTAGAGGTCAGCGAAAACTATGAAAATTCCCGCAAGAAGGCGTACCTTTGATTTCTCCAGCGAGTCCAGGTCGCCAAGGCTTTTGAAGTTGATTCTTGTCAGGAGGAAAACCGAACCCAGGAATAGCAAAACTCCTACAGTCGTTGAGCCCTCGCTGATTTCAACTGCCATGCCCGTGAACATTGCGAGCACAAGCAAAATAAGCACAAGATTTTTGTTTTCTTTCGCCATTAATAACTCTCTTTTTATACTTATGTATCTTTTTTTGGTAAATCCTTTTAAATTTTATCCTCATAGAGCGCAAAAAACAAGCCCGGAATCCCAGGAAAAATTTTGTATAAAAAGGTTCAGGCATGTGTTTCTCTGAAAAGGGAACTTTTATAATATTTATCAGTTCAAAAACACAAACTAAATATACTAATTTTAACTATTGGCTATTTATAAAATTCAAAAAGAAGAGTATTTACGGCACCTGAGCCTGTTTTAAACTTTTCTGGCGGGCGGCAGGACTGAACGGAACCTGGAAAATAGCAGCTTACGGCATGCAGTAAGAACAGCAGCATAACGATTGTTCGGAACGCGGCAGAAAGAGGCAGATGCAGCCGTAAAAACCGATCCGGTGTATGGGTTTAAAAAGGGCTTAAAAAAAGCGGATTTCCTGCAAAAACAGGTGTAAAGTAAAAAATAATACAACGGGGGCAGAGTGTGAGAGATTTTACCTTACAAAAATACGAGTCTCTTTTACAGGCGATCAAAAGCACGGACTATGCGGTAAGTACAGTGCACGGTTTCCTGGAAACTGCCCCGAAAAAATGCATTATCCTGAGGCATGACGTGGACCGGGCGGTCAACCGGAACCTCGAAATGGCAAAACTCGAATACAGGTACGGCATCAGGTCGACCTACTACTTCAGGCATGTGGAAGAGACCTTCAAGCCCGAAGCCATTCTCCAGATCGCAAACATGGGGCACGAAATAGGCTTCCACTACGAAGTGATGGACAAAGCGAACGGGAACCCGGAAAAAGCAATCGAGATCTTCAAACGGGAACTCGAAGACCTCAGGCTAATTACCAGAGGCGTTACCGAGATCCGCACAGCCTGCATGCACGGAAACCCTCTCAAGCCCTGGTCGAACCGTGACCTCTGGAAAAAGTACGATTTCAGGGATTTCGGGATAGAAGGAGAGCCCTATTTTTCAATCGATTACAGCAAAGTCTTTTACCTGACCGACACGGGCAGAACCTGGGCAGACCTGAAAATCCGGGTCAAGGATACGATTGACAGACCTGAAGCAAACAGCAGGTCAAAAGCAAATGCCAGGCAAGGCGTAAATGCAGGTATTGAGCGTACAGGTTCAGGTTCAGATTCATGCTCAGGGTCGGATCTCAGAGATACAGCCCTTGCGGCTGCCGGCGTTAAAGACATTGCTTCTACGGATGATGTAATCCGCCTGGTAGAGAGCCAGAAACTTCCCCGGATCTGCCTGCTCGTGCACCCGAACCGGTGGTGCGAGGATCCTGGAGGCTGGGCAAAGGAACTTGTTTTCCAGAACATAAAGAATGTCGGGAAGGCAGGGATCGTGTGGTACAGGAGCAGGACCCGGAAAAAAGATGCTATGACTGCGGGGCTTTAAAATGATTGAAATTACGGATTCGGTTGACCGGGAAAAGTGGGATGAGTTTGTATATAACCATCCATATGGAAACATTTTCCAGAGCAGCTATCTTGCTGACGTGTACAGGGCAACGAAGAATTACGAGCCCATTTCCCTCGCAGCTACGGATTCCGAAAACGGAGATATACTTGCAGTCCTCCAGGCTGTTATAATCAGGGATGCCCCTGGCCTGGTGGGATCGATTTCCTCAAGATCAATAATCAACGGCGGCCCTCTTTTTGCGGAAGGCAGAAAAGGGCTTGAAGCCCTTGAAAAGCTGTTAAATTACTACGAGAAGTTCCTGCACAGCCGGGCAATCTACACCCAGATCCGCAACATGTGGGACACCGAAAACTCGAAAACCGAACTGGAATCCCTGGGATACCAGTACGAGCCCCACCTGAATTACCTGATAAATCTCAACCGCCCCGCAAAAGCGATCTGGGCCGACATCCACAAGCCCCGCAAAAAAGGGATTAACCGAGCGGAAAAAGCCGGGATCACGATAAGAAAAATCGAAACGAAAGCCGAAGTCGCGGATTGCTATAAAGTGGTCGAGGAGACCTATAAAAACGTAAGGCTCCCGCTGGCGGACATCTCCCTGCTTGAGAACGCCTATGAAAAACTCGCACCGGCTGGCCTGGCGGACTTCTACCTTGCGGCCCTGGACGGCGAGGCTGTCGGCTCAAGGGTGGTTTTAAAGTACAGGGGCCTGGTGCACGACTGGTACGCAGGCTCAAAGCCGGAAATAAACTACGTAAACGAAGCCGTTGTCTGGCACATGCTCTCGGAATACGCCGAAAAGGAAAAGGTTTTCGACTTCGGAGGAGCAGGCCACCCTGACAAGCCCTACGGAGTAAGGGAATTCAAAAAACGCTTTGGCGGCGAGGAAGTCAATTTCGGGAGATACAAAAAGATCCACAGCAAAGCCAGAGACGAAGTTATGAAGTCAGGATTAAAAGTTTACAAAACGGTTGGGAAATACATTAACATAGGGATCTGATTCTGAAAAACAATCATCCCGTTAAGAGAGCAAGAGAGAGCATTAAAGAATCTTAGGGAGTAACAAGCATGAGTTCCATTAAACCAGATCCAATGCTGATTCCGCGATTCAACATAGATTATAATATGAAAGATTTCGTGCACTCTCTGACAAATCTTAAATCTGAAGCCGATATCACACCTTTAACAGAACTTTTTTGTAGCTCATCAATAGCATTTACTAACAGCGGAAGAACTTCTCTTTATGTAATACTGAAAGCGTTGAACCTGCCAGAGAACTCAAACGTTGGAGTGCCGCTCTATTGCTGTCCCAGCGTATTTGATGCTATAATCCACGCTGGCCACAGACCGCTCTTTCTTGATACAGATCCTGAGAACTATACAATAAGTCCTGAGCATCTGGAAAAGAAGATTGATGAAATTGAAGCCGTGATTGTAATACATACTTTCGGAAGGCCTGCGGATCTGGACAGGATAAAGAAGATCGCAGGCAAAAAACCGATTATTGAAGACTGCGCTCACGGGCTTTTAAGCCGATATAAAGGAAAGCTGGCAGGAACGATTGGAACTGCAGGCTTCTTCAGCTTCCGCACCGGAAAGTATATTTCAGCCGGAGAAGGCGGGATGGTAATCACCAGAGATTCGAAGCTTGCAGCAAACATTAGAGAAGAAATACAGAAACTTCCGGACCCTTCCGACAGCGATGAAATCAAACATACAGTAAAAACCTGTGCACGCTCCACATTATACCACAGACCCTGGTTCGGAATGGTATCTCTGCCACTCGGGAGCAGGGTTGAAGACAAAGTTGACCTGATGAACAAATACTCATTTAAGACTACAAAAATTCGAAATACGGATCTTCAGGTTGTCACTAAAAAGCTGCTTGACTTTCAGGAGAAGGTAGAACAGCAGAGAAAAAATTCTCAATATTTGCTTGAAAACCTGAAAGATAGTGGTCTAAAATTACCCTTTGAAACTAAAAATACCTACTGTAACTATTACCTTTTTCCAGTACAAGCCAAAAACGAGCCCGAAAGGGATAGAATCTGCGAGCTTTTGAGAACAAAAGGAATAGATACAACCAAATTATTCAGCAAAACACCAGCTATAGCGAGAGCAAATTACGGATATAAAGGAGACTGTCCAAATACCGAAAGTGTTGCAGACAGGATATTCACGATTCCTAATTATTATACGCTCAATAAAAAAGAGCTTGACCAGATAGTAGACGCAATAAAAAATGGCAGGGTGAATCAGGTTTGAGGGTTTTATTTGATGTCGGACATCCAACAGATGTTAATGTATTCAGGAATGTCATAAAAAAATTAGAGGAAGAAGGACACTCAACAAAAGTAACCGCAAGAGATAAGGAAAATACTGTTGAGTTGCTCAAAACCTATGGTTTAGATTATGAAGTTAGCCCACACTATAAAGGAATGCTGAACAAAGCTCTAGGGCTTCCAAGAGCTGACTATTTTGTATATAAAGTAGCAAAAAAATTCTCCCCTGATGTATTTGTCAGTGCTGGAACTCCTTATGCTGCACAGGTCAGCAAAATGTTAGGAAAACCTCATATTGCGTTTCCCAATACTGAGCACGCTAAACTTGCGATATACTTAAGTAAACCCTTTACCGACCTGATATGCACCCCTACTTTTTTTAAAAGAGACCTTGGCAAAAAGCAGACACGCTTCAATAGCTTCAATGAATTAACCTATTTACACCCCAACTATTTCACTCCCGATGAGAGTATTATAAAAAAGCTAGGGCTTGAAAAAGATCGCTACGTTCTCATCAGATTTTCAGCTCTGAACTCGCACCATGACCTATCAGCAAAGGGATTTGAGTTCAAGAATGAGAGCGAAGTACTCGAATTTATAGAAAAGATCGAAGAGTTTCAGAGAGTAGTTATTACCTCAGAAGTTAAAATTGGAAGTAAATTCGAAAAATATAAACTGAATGTACCTTCTGACAAATGGCATGATTTTCTCTACTATGCGACAATGTATATCGGAGAGGGAGCAAAAACT
Organism: Methanosarcina sp. MSH10X1; assembly: GCF_004099695.1. Taxonomy (GTDB): domain Archaea; phylum Halobacteriota; class Methanosarcinia; order Methanosarcinales; family Methanosarcinaceae; genus Methanosarcina. The sequence goes on from NZ_SCHL01000003.1 coordinate 208,876, forward strand.
GCCTCTGAAGGTGCTATACTGGGAGTGCCTGCCATATATGTTTCTAACACCAGAAGAGGATATCTCGATGAACTTGAAGAAAAATACGATATGGCATATACAATTCCTGATAAAAATGATGCACTAAATAAAGCGGTATCTCTACTAAATCAGGACAACTTAAAAGGAATATGGCGGTCTAAGCGAGAAAAGATGTTAAAAGATAAAGCAGATACGGTTGAGTTTATTGTAGATATTGCCAAAAAGTACGGGGAAAAGTAAACTGCTAATTTAATGGTGTGAAAAAGAAAATGAAGTGGATGCAATCTGAAAATGAAGTGTATTATCCGGATTTCGCTAACTCAACACTTATGGGTACATATCTAACTAAAAAAGAGGAAGAATTTATTAATTTCATTTTAGAAAAAGAGCACCTAAATAATTCATTATTATTAGATATAGGAGGAGGAAGTGGAAGATTTGCTATACCCCTTCATTTAAAAGGAAGAAAAGTGGTTGTATTAGACTCCAGCGCTAATGCTCTATCATCATTAAAAAATAAACAAAGTGATCTTCCGACCATTAGAGGAAATGGGGAAAAACTTCCGTTCAAATCAGGCACTTTTGATATTATCTTTGTCATTGAAACAATAGAGTATATTGCAGACAAAGAGGATTTTCTAAGAGATTGCCATAAAATGCTTAAAGAAGAGGGTATTCTGATTGTGACTATACTAAACAGGTTAAGTTACAAAATGCTTCATCCAAATCGTAGAAAAAGACCGGAATTTTATTGGACGACATATAATAAATTTAAAGGATTGCTGGCACTAGCAGGATTTGATACTAAGAAAGCTTTTGGTTTTAACTGGATTCCAGCTAATCGTAGTTCTAACAACTCTTTGATACCATATTTTGCTATGATAGAAGATTTGTTGAGATTAAAATATCTCCCTTTTATAAGCCCTTGGGTTATAATTTCAGCAAGAAAAAGTAGTTGAGATAAGCTCTTTAAAAAAAAATACATGAGTTATAGATATCATCTAGAAGGGAGGAGTAAAAATAAGATCATTCGAAAAAAAACGCTCACATATTGAGAAATTAACTCGATTAAACGTAAATAGATCTTTTAACGAGTTTTTACTCATAGATAATGATCTCGATGGTGTTCTTGAAAAATGGAGTTTAAACAACTTTTCCTTAGATCTTCCTGATAAATGGGAACTATCATTTACTGCATACGTAGAAGGAAAAGCTGTTGGGTATATGATATGCTCTAAAAAAGAGAATAATACCCATATACACAGGATAGCAATCTGCAAAGAATATCAGCGAATGAATATAGGAAATAACTTGATTAGGACCTTGGAAAACCGAATTGGTTCAGGGGAGAAAATTACATTAAAAGTTAAAAAATTCAATTTTGTTGCTATCAAGTTCTATAAGAAAAACGGGTTCATTATATACGGAGAAGAGGATTGTAACTACTTATACGAAAAAACTGTTGGTGATGAGATTGACAAAAAAGGTACTTGCAATGAGTGCGCATCCTGATGACATGGAATTTGAAGCAGGAGGCACGATTGCGAAATTTACTAAAAGAGGATATAAGGTACACCTACTTGTATTAACTAACGGAAAATATATGGATATGAGCGGTAAGGAACATTCGAGGGTAGATCTGCAAACCGAAGGAAGAAGGGCTGCTGAGATTCTTGGAACTGAAGAACCTATATTTTTTGATAATCCTGTTACTAATCTTCGAGTTACCGGTGAGATCGTCACGCAGGTAGACAATATTGTAGATGAAATAAAGCCGGATATATTCATATCTCATCATCCATTCGATTCTCATCAGGACCATAAAGCTGCGGCTGAAATTATGTTTGCTGTCTGCAGGCAGGGACGGGTCAAAAATGTGCTAAGTGGTTCTACTTTGCCTTACCGTCCGAATATTTTTGCTTACAGACCTCAGTTTTTCGTAGATATCTCTGAAACAATTGACACGAAAATAGAGTCTATTCGTGCATATAAGAGTCAGTATGAGAAATTTGGAGGAGAAAAACTTATTGAGAGAATGATAGACATGGCTAAAACTCAGGGCTGGGCCATGGGATATGAATATGCAGAGTCTTTTGAAGTAATAAGAATGGATGAAAGCATATTAGGGGACTGATTAAGGGGATTACATGATTGTAGCGATTCATCAACCAAATCATTTACCGTACTTAGGATTTTTCGACAAAGTTCTAAAGTCAGATATTTTTGTTATTCATGATGACGCACAGTTTAATGATTCAGACTTTCAGCGTCGAAACAGGATAAGAGTGTATAAAGGCTGGAAGTGGATTACAGTCCCAGTAGAAAGAAAGGAGATCCCCATTAATAAAATAATGATCAAAAATGATGTAAATATTGGAGAAAGATCCTGGAATAGAGCCCACTTTGAGATTATCCAGGGTTGGTACAAAAATGCACCTTACTTTGAGACTTACAAGGACGATTTAAGGAAGATATACGAGTCCAAACATGATAAATTAGCGAATTTTAACATAGAAATAATAAAATTTTTAATTAAAGCGTTTGATCTTGAAATTAAAATAGTTTTTTCGAGTGATTTTAATCTACCTTCAAAAAAGACAGAGAGAATAATTGATACTGTAAGAGCAGTTGGAGGAGATACATATTTATCAGGTCCAGCTGGCAAAGACTACATGGATTTGAGCTTATTTAAAGACATAGAGTTACAATTCCAGAACTTTAAACATCCCGAGTACCCTCAGTGTTACGCTGGGTTTGTACCTAACATGTCAGCTATTGATGCATTATTCAATGTGGGAAAACTTCCTATGGAGTACTGAATAAGATGCCGTCAAATTACATACTTGTAACTCCGATAAAGAATGAGGAGAAAAATATCAATGCACTTATAAATTCCATTGTAAATCAGACGATTTGCCCTATTCTGTGGGTTGTAATAAATGACTACAGTACAGATAATTCACACATGTATATATCCGAAGCAGAAAAAAAATACCCTTGGATAAGATGCATAAAACCAGCTAGTGAAAGAAAAGAAAGGGATCTTGGATTCCACCTTCCTAAGATAATGCAAGAGGGATTTGATTTTGCATATAAAGTATGTAAATCAAAAAATCTTTCTTTCGATTATGTTGGCAATATTGATGGAGATATACAGCCAGATAAAGATTATTTTGAAAACTTAATTAAAGAATTCAAAATAAATTCAAAGCTAGGAGTTGCATCTGGAACACCCGTAATAGAATGTAGTGGGGAACTAATCTATCCAAAAACTGTAGAAATCCCATCAGGAGGAGCAATGTTAGTGAGTAAGAATTGCTTTGAAGTGTGCGGAGGAATCCCCTGTTCCTATTCGTATGATAGCGTTTTAAACGTGAAAGCCAGATTAAACGGATGGGAAGTCAAACGTTTTCGTTCTGCAGAGCATCACTCCACAAGATATGCTAGAGGAGCAGACAATGATTGGAAGAGGTATGTTACACTGGGAAAAAGCCATTATTATATTGGATATAACTCATTATTGGCTATATTAAAAGGGATAAACTTTAGTTTTACCTCCCCGCGTATTGCAGGACTAGCATATGTATATGGATATATGGGTGATACATTATCGCTTAAAAAGAAAATTCCGGATAAAGATGTACAACATTATTTTAAATACAAAAAATTTACAGAAATCGCATCTAGACATTTAAATAATTTCAGCCATAGCAAAAAACGCTCATTATAAATAACCTCGTGGGTAAAACATGGATGTGAATTCCAATCATCAAAAAAGAGTACTGCTTTGTTTATTACTCATAGTATTGAATGTAGTTATAAGAATTCCTTCTGCTCCACACGAAATCGGTGGAGATACTTATCAATTGCATACAATAGCAAATTCAATAACTCAGTTTGGTGAACCACGATGGTGGATTAACTGGCTATCAGTTATTGGTATGTATACATATTCCTATGCAAGTGCTGTCCCCTTTTGTTTATCAGGGATCTCTCAGTTAACCGGAATTGATATGGAAATTACAATTTATCTATATGCTTTATTTACAGGTTTACTCAGCGCTGGCACTGCATATATTATGGCGAGTACCTTCTACAATGAATTTACATTTAAATATCTGGTGTCACTCTTTTATTCTATATCAGCAGGGGTTTTAGCTTTTACATCATGGAATGCTAGCGCTAGGGGTCTATTTTTAGTTTTATTTCCATTATTTATTTTTATTTTACTGAAAAAGTTTTCTTCACCGTGGAAAAAATTATGCTTAATAGTTTTACTATTTGCGTTTTTAAGAGCTACACACAATTTTTGTTACTTTACAGCACCTTTGATATTAGTATATATTTCCATAGAACTTTTAGGAAAAGGAAATTCGTCTTTTAAAAACTCAAATTTATATAAATATCAAAACTATTTGTACTTACTATTAACTTGTTTTTTTTTCATTATACCATTCTTCACTAAATTATTCATCGTAGGATCAAAATATAAAGCAGTCATTGATTTAGTAATAACTACGACAAGATATCTTGGCCCAATAGTAATTTTTGTAATACCAGGGTTTGTATATCTATGTCTAAAGAGCAGTAAAACAAAATATGAAAATTTTATTCTAATCTCCACTTTATTTTTTATACCTATGTTCTATAATGAAATTTATGGAAAATTCATAACACTGCCTATATTGGTGTTTTATGTAGCGATTGCCGTTAAAAATATGACAATAAATAGAAATATAGTCATTAATAAGAAGATGGCACTAAATATTTTACTAGTGTTATTAATTTGTTCACTAACTATGTTTTCAAGTTTTTACTCCCACTTCCGAACAGGCTCATCAGAAAATTCTTTCACTATGTCGGAATACACAAACGCTGCTGGAGTCTGGTCTAGATATTATACAAATGAAAATAGCCACGTTTATACGACTAATGCTGAAGTCACAAGAATGGCTGCAGTTTCAAATGGACATATTATTGTCCCGCTGCTTCCAATAGTGTCTCTGATTTATGGTTATGTCAGTCTTGAAGATGTAGAGAATACATCCATAGAGGTATCCCCATGGTCTAAGGACTATTATTTTGACGGAGCATACTCCCAAAAGTCAGGTACACTCGTATGGGGACATTATAACTGGAATTCTGAGTTTGGAATCAATGATGGAAGAGTAAAAAGTATGATAAACAAATATAACATCAAATACGTTGTTGAGGATAAAGCGTATAGTCCTACAAAACTGACAAGTTCGCTTAATGATGAAAAGGATTTGATATTCAGTAACGGTAGAGTAAATATATGGAATCTATAAGATATTTAGTCAATATGGAAATGAGTATAAGTTCAGTTTATAACAAAGAGATTTTTTATTAGGCGTAAAAATGCAAAATTTAGTGTATTATTATCCTTTAGGTAGTGGCGCACCGTCAGAGGTATCAAGAAAATTGTTTTCAGCATTAATCAGCAAAAACCTACATTTAAACATAGCCATTTTTCCTCAAAAGAGAAATAAGAATTTTTTAGATATAGTGGAGAATACTTATCCTAACACGAAAATATACTTAATAAATAACTTATTTCAAAATTACGACGAAAAGTTATTAATGCATTTTACTATGAGTCCTTTAGTATATCCAAATAGAAAATTTATTCTATATTTAGCAGCATTATTGAATAGAAACAAAAGAAACAAACTAAAACTAATAATAAATTATCATGGAGAACCTAGCACTGAATTTAAGATAAAGTTAAAAAATCATGACTTAAAAAGTTTAGTATACGTTCCAAATTATATATTAACACCATATATAATGAGAAGTGCTGATGTAATTATTGTTAACTCTTTTATGATAAGAGATCTTTTCGTAACTAAATACAAGGCTAGAAATATAATTGTTATTCCAAACGGTATAGATTCTTCATGGTCATCTAATAGCAACAGTAAACTGAAAAAAAATGAAAAAAACACAAAATACTTGTTTTATCATGGAAGACTTGACCCAGAAAAGGGAGTGGAATTACTAATAAAAGCATTTAGTAATGTTTTAAAAGTAACAAATGAGAATATAAAGCTTTTTATTGGTGGAAATGGTAAACAAAGAAACTATTTAGAAAAGTTATGTAATAACTTAAAAATAGAAAATGATGTTACTTTTTTAGGAAATCTTTCACAAACTGAAATAAAATTTTACTTATCTATAGCAGATATTGCAGTTTACCCTTCAATATTAGATGGTTTTTCCCTTTCCGTATTAGAAGCGTTTAGCATTGTTAATGGTCCAGTAATATATTCCAATAAAATAGGAATTGATGATTTTGTTAGAAAAAGTGGATTTGAATTTTATACGTTTAATCCATCTATCGAAGAAATCACAAGTATGATCTCAAAAATATTAAAAAATGACTATGATAAAAAAATATTTTTAAGACAAAAAGAATTTGCAAGCCATTATACATGGGATAGAATTGTTAATGAATATATAAAAGTATACCAAGATCTTTTTTTAAATGATGATAATTAATGAAATAATTCATGTTGCAGAACAGAGAGCTGAATCAGAAGGCGAACTTATTGCTGCAAGTAAGTTGGTGAACTCTATTTCAAAATTACGTTGAGATAATTATGTCTATAGCTAAAAGAATTCTGAAGAACTCTGGTTATTTACTTATCAGTAGGGTAGCAACTAAAGTAGTTAGTTTCTTTATACTACTATATATTGCAAATTATCTTGGTCCAGCTAATTTTGGAAAATATTCTTTTGCTTTTGCATTTGTATATTTTTTTAGCTTTATTCCGGACTTAGGAATACATCAAATATTGGTACGTGAAGCGGCAAAAGATGAGACAATAATGGATAAACTTATAGGCAATGCTACAATTGTTAAATCCGTTTTATCAGTTGTTGCTTTTTTACTGTGTTGTTTAACTATAAGCGTTACCGACTATCCATCTTCGACAAAAAACGCCGTATTCATTGCAGCTATTGGGCTGTTAGCAACAAGTCTCACAGGATTTGGTATAGTATACGAAGTTAAACTGAGAATGGACTATTCTCTACTATTTAACATAACTGACAGATTGTTTCTTCTTGTATCAGTTTTATACCTAGCTTGGCACAATCCAAGCTTAAACTTATTTATTGGAGTGACCGTAGCAGCAGAATTTATAAACAACACTTTAATGACTATATCCTCTAAACACTTTTTAACGCCAAAATTCAAAATAGATTATAATTTAATAAAAAAGATTATATTAGAGGCTCTACCAATAGCTATCTCTTCTGCATTCGTTATGATTTATTTCAGAATAGACACAGTTATGCTTTCTCTCTTAACAAATGACACCGAAGTAGGGTTTTATAGTGCTGCCTATCGGCTAACTGAAGCTTTAACTTTTATTCCTTCTATTCTTATGGTTTCTACATATCCTATAATGTCAAAGTATTTTAACGAAAAAAACGAGGCTTTTAGTTATATTTATGTGAAATCATTCAAAATATTATTTGCATCAGGTTTGATGATCGGAACTGTTGTGACATTTTTTTCTGAAGAAATAATACTCAAAATATATGGATCAGAATACTATGGTTCTATTATCGCATTGCAAGTATTGATATGGGCTACCTCAGTCATGTTTGTAAATTATCTTGTAACCTCTACATATGTCGCAAGTGGGAATCAAAACATTATGGCTAAAATGTCAGCTATTGCAGCAGTATTAAATATAGGACTAAATTTGCTTTTGATTCCTTCTTATAGTTATACAGGAGCTGGCGTTGCAACATTCTTTACCGAGCTTATTTTAATGGTTTATGGAGTTTACTGGATCAACAAAAATATTATCCAAATCGGGCTATTTAAAGAAATTATTTATCCTTCAATTAGTATTTGTATAGTATCTGCTTTCTTGATAGTTTCAAGGAATTACATCGATGTTATCCCTTTAACGGTAGTATCGATATTAATATTCACAGGAATACTCTACATTACAGGATGGGTAGACTCGGACGATATAACGTTATTTAAAAAAATTATTCCGATAAAAAAATAATTACCTTCCATAATAAGATTTACAATTCTTACTATATCCTTGATAAGCTTACAACAATAAACAATATTCATGCCAAGATAAGATAATATTTCTCTACAATTATATTATATGAGGGTGTAGATAATAAATTTAATTTTTAAAAAACGGTAATTTCATGAAGCTTCCAAATACGGTTAAATATTTTTAGGATATTTAATTCAAAAATTTACAAAACTGGTGTATAACTGAAGATATCAGATGACGATGTTAATTAGAAAGCTGTTATTAGTTAAGTACAGAATTAATCTTTGTCCAGTGATCAAATTCTTTTCTCAAACTCGAGAGTCATTCTCTCAACAACTTTTTCCCATGTAAAATTTTCCACACGTTTTCTTCCTTCAGACCCCATTTTCTCCATTAAGTCTTTGTTTTCCATTAAACAGATGATTTTTTGGGCAAGTTGACCAGGATTGTTTGGTTCTACTAAAAAGCCGGTTTCCCCATTAACTATTATCTCAGGCATTGCACCTGCAGTTGTTCCTATGCATGGTAATTTATATGCCATTGCTTCTAAAAATACCAGCCCAAAAGGCTCTCCTATAGATGGCATAACAAATATTGAAGCATCACTGTAAAGTTTATACTTTTCTGTCTCAGATACAAAGCCCCGAACATCCACACCCTCAATACTGATATCCGGCTTAGATCCAACTATAACTAATTTAGCGTTTTTCATCTGTGTCTTCACAACTTGAAACGCTTCTAGAAGTACAAATCCGCCTTTTCTTTCGAAATCTATACCAACAAATAATATAATATTACTATAATTTTTCTCGATGTTTGGTATGTTACTGAGGTCCACACCACCATATACGGTTACGACTTTGCTTTCATCAACTCCATAGTCACAGATAATTGACTGTCTTGTGTGATTACTGAGTGTAAATACGACATCTGCATTTTGATAAGAGAGCCTTTCCATTTCAAACCATCTATTGCGATCATGGATATTTAGAAATTTGGCCCATTGAGGAATTTCTCTTTCAGACAATTTTATTGTAAAGTCAGTATAGATACATCTAATAGAGTTATTTCTTTTTGATAAGCAAGGAACCCATCCCGTCTGAAGAATAATGTTATAGTCTTCTTTAACGTAGTTCAATGCTTTTTCCGCTGCTTGCGTTCTTTTCAGTACATAGTACATGTTTCGAAATCTGCAAGATGCCACGCTTCGATTGTAAATTTCATTAATCGGATGAATATATTTTCTAAAACCAGGGACTTTTACAAAACAGTACAAAGCGTTATAATATTTCCATATTCCAGAAAGCCTATTGTCAACTACATCAATTAAATTATGTTCTTTGGAAATGGTAGCGAATAGTTTAGCGTTTACCCCAGAAAAGCCTTTTAAACCACCAGAGGTTATTCCTATTATATTACATTTTTTATTCATATTCGTTCTATTAAACTTTATATCCTGTTTCGATTTAAACATTCCCTTTATTTCTTAACTTACTGTAAAATAAAATACTCTCGTCTGATAAATTATTTGCCAATTTTATCATCGAAGTATATATAATACTAATTATCCTGAAAAATCTTCAGTAAGAAGCTTCAATTAAATATTCAATTAAAGTTGCAACTCTACAATGAGCTTACTTACGTCTATCCACTTTTTCACGAAACCTATCGTCAACTATCCTAAATCTTCATTCTTATTTATCTATTTTTATACTGAGTTTGCCAACAAAGTTAAATAATATCTAAAAATATGCAGATAGTTTTTTATTCATGAACTAACTTATGTATATTTAAAAAGGTTGGGATATTAAGGGGGAGTTATGAAATACTTTAAACTTTTTTTTCTTTTTTTTGGAATGACTTTATTATGTAGTTGCGCATGCGCTTCGGTTTCAATTTATACTGGATCGATTATAGTGAAAAATGAATCCAATTATACAGTGCAGAAATTATATGATTATCTCTATCCGACCTACGGGAACTCGATTATATACAACGATAGTCACGGAGTATGGTATACAACAAGAGCCTTAGGATGTGATAATTCAAATTTTTACATTTCTCCTGAGACGGGTGTTGATGAGTTAAGAATGGATACAACGGGCGTAAAATATCTATATAGCACAGTCGCAGGTAGCAACGCAGGATTTATTATTGATAATGTAACGTTTACGGGTTGGAACTCCACCGCTGACGCTCCAATGACAAACGTTTATAATAAAGGAATGGAGATTTATAAAGGACATATAAACAATACAATTTTTCAGAATGTAGGAAGTGTAAAGTTATATAATATTGCTGATCAAATAATTAACAATATTACGTATGTTAACTGTTACGGCCATCTCCTAGTTTATAACGCTAGTAATGTAACAATATCAAATATTACTGTACGAGACTTATATCAACCTACTCATTCATCTGGCTACTCGTTTTGCCTTTCAAACAGTACAAATTGTATAGCTCGAGATGTGATTTTACACAACACAACAAAATATGGTATGGATATCCAATACTGCAATTATACAGAAGCTTATAGATTAGATATCCAAAAAATAGACAGTTACCTTGCTCAAAATACGGGGCGCGAAGGATTTTCAACTGTTTCTTGTAATCATACAACTGTTCACGATATATATATAGATAATACAGGATGGAGTTCTCTCTGTCCAGGCGGTAACTATGGATATTATTATAACTGTACTGTAAGAAACACAGGACATAATAACTTGGACTGTCATAATGTCTTCAATTCATATTTTGACAATCTTACATTAGTAGCCGCCCCAACTGCAAATTATACAAATCCCGCAAACAAAAACACAAATACAATGATATTTACGGCTGGGTATGTTACTTCCCCACATACAACTAATGTAACAGTCAAAAACACAACATGTATTGATGGGCCTGTAGCTATAGACACAGGCGTAGATCATCTTTATTTTGAAAACATTAACTTAACCGGGGAAAACGCTGTGTTCTCAATAAGTGCGGATTATTGTTCTCTGAAAAATATTACCATGATAGGAAATTCAGGAAATGAATCAAAAGCTAAAATCCAAATATGGGCGGGGCACTCTGAAAGTGCTTATAATGTTTCTATAATTGATACATCGTTCTATAGGATAAGCGCACAACAGGGAACTAGAAATAGATTCCTGAATTCTAGATATACAGATGCAACTGTAAACAATCATACAAATTATTATTATCTTGATATCGCCGTAAAAGATGCATCAGGTAACCCACTCGACGGTATAATTACAGCAATAAATACTGTAAGTCCCTCAGATATTTATAGTTCTACAGATGGAAACGCCGAAAATAAAGCATCTTTTAACATAAAATCGGGTAGAATGTATCTCCCGACACAAAGCAGAAACGATTCAGGTGGTATTGCCGACATTTTTTATCTAGGTAGGGCAACAACTAATTTCAATCATAATTTAAGCGTATCAACATCTTCTGGAAATGTACTATTAACAGGAATAGATCCTGATTCTTCATGGTACCGTCCAGATCCCAACATTCCAACCTACACCATCACAGCAATAATTCCTGATTGCTCATCAAACGGTCCTCACATAATAGGCTTTGCACCTAGCACAGAAAATCCATTTGAACCTGGGGAAAAGAAAAACTTCAGAATCTGGACCGATGGAAGCCTAACAGGGTCAAAATGGACTGTTGATGGGGTGAAAGTAGCTGAAGGGACTCTTAATTACACATGGACTGTAAATGAGAGCGTCAGCACAGTCGAGTTTAGTGGTTTGAGTACAGATGGAACTGTTGTCAACCATGTCTGGAACTTCCAGAGCAACAACCACCCTCGATGGGATGTTAATAAAGATTATGCGGTGAATTTCACAGACATAAACCTGATTGCCCAGAACTATGGAATCGTTAAAAAAGCACCTTATCTAGATTGGGACGTAAACCAGAATGGAACAGTTGATCTAGACGACCTTCTCATTACAGAAGATCACTTTGGTGAAAGATACAATAAAAATTAAAAAGACAAAAACATAGTAATCACATTAAATCAAAATTCAAAATGTGACGCAGGCTAAAACCTGCGTCAGAACTAATTTATAGAAACCTTATAAGAAAAACGAACTCTCATATCCACTCACACTTATTCAAAATAACATATAGCTACCTAAATATTTTACAATTTTTGCCTAATTCGTAAATGAGCTACCTGATAATAATTTAAGCCATCCACAGTTTGGTTAGTTTCAATTACTTTGCCTGCCTCAGTCATCTCCATGATATTAATCTTAATATCGCATTCTCGGAATTATAATCTCACATAACGTATGGCTTGTTAAATATATTTTAGTAGAAGTATCCAAAACGAATACTTTAAATCAAGTACTGTCATAAACTCTCATAGATAAAATGTTAAGAGTAAAAAATTCCAGAATATTTGTTCCGGCAACGATCCTATACGCAATCTTTGTTTTTTACCTCTCAGTAACATCAAATATAGGAAATATCAAACATCTTCTGGATAATACCCTGGGTGAAGCAATAATACAGATTCTTACAGCAGCCCACCTGTCCATTATCCTGAAGTTTCTTGTCGGTTCCCTGCATTTCGTTGAAAGGCAATCTCTGGACCCGGGACATATAGGAATTTACTTCGGGCTTGGAGTTTTATTATATTTTATGTTTTTAAGCTCCAGAAATAAAATCCTTGAAAAGCATGCGGCTGCTTTTGCCGTCTTTACTGGCACCAGTTATGGCATCCTGAACGAATTCTTCCAGACTTTTCTTCCCTACCGCACGGCAAGTGTAGCAGATGCGTTCTCAAACATTCTGGGACTTGTGCTCGCGCAAATCTGTGTAATTATATTTGTGCTAGTATTAAGTTCAGTTCAGAATAAGACCGTCGAAGAAGCAGTAAATTAAATAAGAAAACTAAGTTAATTACTTAATTTTTTCACTATCTCAAATGAAAAAATAACCTCATTAATAAAATTCCTAAATTCTGCTTCGGGAACATGGGATATGCTTTACTTGTTTAGCTCGTTCAAGCGGACTGATTTATAGCAAAGACATTTAATTTACCCAAAAAGACTTATTTTACAAGTACACGCGAAAATATTTTTTGTAATTTCCGTATTTTCAATGGATAGAGAAAATAAAATGACTTTCTCTGTGCCCACCATAATTATAGACAAAAAAATGAGTTACATTTAAAACGTGGAGAAAATACCGAATGTTTTTATAATTACTTACCTTATTTTTTTAGAACTTGATATAAATATATCTTATAATTTTCCAGAAAAAGAGAAATGGCAAAAATTATTTACAAACAATATGCTTTAAAGCGATTGAGTTATATTCACCTTTTTTATAAAGATCCCTAAGAGAATTATGCAAATAGCTAAAAAAGTCGCCAGAAACTCAGCTTTTTTGCTTATCAACGGCATTTCATCCAAAATAATCAGCTTTTTTATATTATTGTATATTGCCCGTTATCTCGGTCCTGCTGACTTTGGGAAATATTCCTTTGCTTTTGCATTTATCTACTTTTTTAGCTTCATTCCGGATCTGGGAATACATAAAATTCTGGTGCGTGAAGCCGCGAAAGACCAGAAAATAATGGATAAGCTTATAGGAAACGCTACAGTCGTCAAATCCGTTCTGGCAGTACTTGCTTTTGCATTTTCCTGTTTAATCATAAGCCTTACAGATTATCCGCCTTCCACGAAAAACGCCGTGTATCTTGCAGCGTTCGGCTTGCTGGCAGTAAGCCTTAGCGGGTTTGGCATAGTCTATGAGGTAAAACTGAGGATGGACTACTCCTTATTTTTCAGCGTAACCGGCAGATTATTTTTCCTCATCTCGGTTTTATACCTGACCCGGCATAATGCGAGTTTATACTCATTTATTATCGTATCCGTAGCGGCGGACTTTGTGCATAATATTTTAATGACCGGATTTTCCGGGCGGTTTGTAAAACCCAGGCTCAGAATTGACTACAGCCTGATAAAGCAAATCATGCGAGAAGCCCTGCCAATAGCGGTCTCCACAGTCTTTGTTATGATATATTTCCGGATCGACACGGTTATGCTCTCCTTTCTGACAAACGACACGGATGTAGGGCTCTACAGTGCCGCCTACCGCCTGACTGAGGCTTTGACTTTTATTCCTTCGGTGCTTATGGTCTCGATATATCCGCTAATGTCGAAATATTTCCACGAAAAAAATACAGCTTTCAATTATATTTACACAATGTCGTTCAAGCTGCTTTTTGCTTCGGGCTTGCTGCTTGCAACCGTGATCACATTTCTCTCTGAAAATATTATAGTTGGAATATACGGCTCAGATTACTACGGCTCAATAGCTGCATTACAGGTGCTGATCTGGGCTACTTCGGTAATGTTTGTAAACCAGCTTCTGAGTTCCACATACATTGCAAGCGGAAACCAGAATGTAATGGCTAAAATCTCAGCGTTTGCCGCCCTGTTGAATATCGGGCTGAACCTGGCCTTAATCCCACTTTATAGCTATACCGGCGCCAGTATTGCAACCCTGATCACGGAATTTCTTGTGATGGTTTATGGGATTTACTGGATTGACAGAAAGCTTGTCCATGAAAATTTGTATAAAGAAATAATCTCTCCTTTAATCGGGGTTGGAATAATTTCGGCTTTCATGCTGATATCAAGAGATTATGCAAATATTGTTCCCCTGTCCGCAGTATCGGTTCTAATGTTCGCAGCGATACTCTATAACACGGGCTGGGTTGGTCAGGAGGATATAGCTTTGTTTAAAAAAGTCCTTCCGAAAGGGAGGGATAAAGGAAGTAAATCACTTAAATAAGATATTTTGAGTTAATGCAGCTAAATTATAGTAATTATAAGCCTTATATTGGCTCTCCCATCCTTCCTTTAATCATTTTACACCTCCCCTGCATAAAAATCCCTATAAGGCAGAAAAACGAAGTCAACACATACATCATATAAGTTGCCTGCTTTTCAGCTTTGTAGAAAACCTTTCAAAATGAGCTTCAAGAGGCTAAAACTAAAGTCTCTAACAAAAATACTTTCACTTATTCCATAACCACGGAATACACCGAAAGCATCGACGAACCGTACCCTATTTCCTTTATTCCGCGTTTTCCGTGGTTAACTTTCCACTTGAGATTAGTGAAAAAATTTTGTTTTTCGAAAATAAAAAAATATATCAGGTCATTCAGTTCAAATGAATTAAGATCATTGTTCCATAGGGTTTCTACAGAGCCTGCTTTTCAGTCACAGGATAGTAGTAAGGCAGAACCCATTTCAAAGTAAGCGGATTCGGACCTCTAGGATACGGCGGTCACATCAATAGAAGCGATATGTTAGTGGCAAGCATAAAATAATCAAATGGTGAGACCGAATCAAAGAAGATCATTTTTGACTTCCTTTCTCGTTATTTAAAGTTCCTGCAAATAATGAAATAAATCTTCATAGTGGCACACCAATTTTAAGAAAAGTAATTAATATAGTTATCGAAAGATTTCGCAATAGTACGTTGGACTTTATAAGTTACGTTCTGTGTTGTGTGAGGGATGGAATCTTCCGAAAATATGTTATCCATAATTGGTTTTAATAAAAAATAGTGGATTAAAACATGATAAAAACCTGATGAGGACTTATTGAGTATATTTAAATGATAATATTCAAACAAATACTTTAAATCATGTATATGTCATAAACTCTATGGATAAAATGTTAAGAGTAAAAAATTCCAGAGTTATTGCCCCGGTAACGGTCCTATACGCAATCTCTGTTTTCTACCTGTCAGTAATATCAAACATAGGGGACCTCATACATCTCATAGATAATACCCTGGGCGATTATGTGTAATCATTGTAATCATATTCGTGCTCGTACTAAGTATATCTCAGAACAAGATTATGGAAGAGGCAGCAAATTAAAAGTTATAGAAAAAAGGCAGAGTGACTGAATTGAGAACAATAATTGTAACGTTAATGCTTCTGTTTTCCCTATTCCCCGCTTCGGTTTTAGCTTACGAAGAGCCAATCGATACTGGAAACTACAACGCGACAGCACAAACTGTTCAAACCAATGTCGTGGCAGAGCCTCTTAAAACTCCTGCAATCACCTGGAGCAAACCTGTTGATATAATCTATGGGACAACATTAAACAGTACTCAGTTAAACGCAGTGGCAACAGAGCCAGTAACTAACGCTCCAGTAGCGGGAACTTTTACCTATGCTCCAGTAAGTGAAACCGTACTTAATACAGGCACACAGATATTGCAGGTCGTGTTTACACCCGCTGATACTGCAAAATACAGCACAGTAACACAGACGGTTGAAATCAATGTCCTCAAAGCTACTCCTGTAATCAACTGGAATAACCCTGCTGACATAGTCTACAAAACGCCATTGGGCAACACTCAGTTAGATGCAGTGGCAGCAAATCCAGCAACTAACGCCCCGGTAGAGGGAACTTTTGCCTATACTCCAGCAGATGGGACCGTACTTAAGACAGGTACGCAGATATTGCAGGTTATGTTTACACCCACTGATACTGAAAACTACAGTACAGCAATAAAAGCGGTTCAAATCAATGTCGTGGCAGCGCCTCTTAAAATTCCTGCAATCTCCTGGAATAAACCTGCTGATATAATCTATGGGACAGCATTAAACAGTGCTCAGTTAAATGCAGTGGCAGCAGATCCGGTAACTAACGCTCCAGCAGCGGGAACTTTTACCTATACTCCAGTAAGTGGAACTGTACTCAATACAGGTACACAGACATTGCAGGTCGTGTTTACACCCGTTGATACTGCAACATACAGTACAGCGACACAGGCGGTTCAAATCAATGTCGTAGCCTCATCAATTGATTCTTTGTCAACTGAGCCTTCCCCAATTGTTTCTGCCTCAACCGGCTCTTCATCAACCAGTCCTTCATCAACTGGTTATGTATCAACTGATTCTTCATCAACTGAGTCTTCATCAATTAGTTCTTCCCCAAATGAACCCGCATCAACCAGTCCTTCATCAACTGAATCTTTGCCAGCTGAATCCTCATCAACTAGTCCTTCATCAATTGAGTCATCTCCAATTGTTTCTTCCCCAACCGATTCTCCATCAACCAGTTCACCACGAACCGGTTTTGTATCAACTAGTTCTTCCCCAACTGAATCCTCATCAACCAGTCCTTCGCCAACTGAGTCTTCCCCAGCTGAATCTTTCCCAATTAGTTTTGTATCAACTAGTTCTTCCGCAACTGTCTCTTCATCAACTGATTCTTTATCAACTAGTTCTTCCGCAACTGAATCTTCCTCAACCAGTTCTTCACGAGCTGGTTTTGTATCAACTGAATCTTCAACTACTGAGCCTTCTACAACCGAGTCTTCCCCAACTGAGTCTTCATCAGCTGATTCTTCCCTGACCGGGTCTTCCCCAACTGAGTCTTCACTATATGATCCTTCATTAGTAAGATATGATCCTCTTACAGGGGAGGTCCAAGAAATACCAGAGTTCCCTTCAGTAGCTGTTCCAGTTGTGGCAATACTGGGATTGCTTTTCATTTCACAGCGTAGAAAAGGGAACTAACCATTCTCTTTTCTTTTCGTTCGTTTTTAATTTTTTTGCATTTATTATATCTTATTACGTTTTCCAACTCAGTTCCGATTTATAATTCCTTACATAAAACTGCATCAAAAAACATTTTTTTAAGATTAAAAAAATCTGGTTGTGTCAGCAAGAATTCCAAAATTTCTAATATAAAACACTGATATATAGGGCTGACATAATAAAAAAATCGAGCTCGAAGCGCTCGATTAACATATATAAATCTCAAGATATAATTAGAAAATTATATTTTTAAGCTAATGCAGCTAAATTACAGCTAGTAAAAGAATTATATTGACTTTTTCTCACTTCTACTTTATTCTTATTACATCCTTCCCGGCATAAAAATCCCTATCAAACAGAAAACCGACGTCAGCGCATACATTGCATAGGTTGCCTGTTTTTCAGTCATGGGGTAGTAGTAAGGCAGAACCCATTTCAGGGTAAGGGGGTTCGGGACTTCGAGAATGCCGTCTCCCCTGTCCCTTCCGAATTTGGCGACAGGGTATTTTCGGATTTTCCAGTAGACATACAGCAGAAAGTTGACCGTGTGCGGGATAAGCATGACAAACCCGCTTATGACAAACCCCTGGATAACAATAATGGCTCCTATCGCAGCCCCTACCGTAAGGGAGCCGACATTGCCCCAGAAAATCTTTGAGGGGTTTCGGTCGTAGATGTAAAACCCGATCGTGGCGCCGGTAATGGCTGCAATCGAGATTATATTCTGGACATCGTGTGCGAGCGCGGATTTTATAATAAGGGAAAGGAGGACGATTACGGACAGCCCGGAGGCAAGCCCGTTGTACCCGGAATGCATATTGACAAGGTTTGAGGCAACCAGCACGTAGGTCGGGATAACGAACTGGAAGTAAATTATCCCGAGATAGATATAACCGACTTCGGGAATGGAAAGCGAGGTATGGCCCGTGTACTGGATAAGGGGATAAGAACAGTAATACATGATGAGCAGCTTGGAAACCCTGCCGATGTTGATCATGTCGTCGAGCACCCCGAAGAGCCCGAAAAGCGCAATCACAATCATGGCTACGTAATTTGTGGGCGTGAACCTGAAAAAAAGCGAGTTCAGCGACAGCGAAAGCATGGCAATGAGCAGGATCGCAATTCCGCCCCGGTCGGCTACGAATGGAACATCTTTTTTATAGAAGTCCTTTGCTACTATCCCGTTCTTATGCAATTCTTTTATAAAAGAAGGCATAAATACCGCAGTCACAACCAGGGGAAACCCGATATTGGTGGCGAGCATAAAATTTTCAAATGCTGAGACTGAACCAAAAAATACCATTTTTCACTGTCCTTATCGTTAGTTAAAGTTCTTGCAAATACGAAGCAAACTTTCATATCCGGCACACCCATTTTAAAAAAAGTAATAAATATAGTTATCGAAATATTTCACAATAGTACGGTGGGAATTCGTAAAGTTT
Organism: Methanosarcina sp. MSH10X1; assembly: GCF_004099695.1. Taxonomy (GTDB): domain Archaea; phylum Halobacteriota; class Methanosarcinia; order Methanosarcinales; family Methanosarcinaceae; genus Methanosarcina. Next base: position 228,000 of record NZ_SCHL01000003.1, read on the forward strand.
GTATTTATTTTGAAATGGAATAAAATTCCGGACTTATGCGGCGCTCAATACAGCACATATTACAAACATACCGCAAACATGCCGCAAACACACCAGCAAAACATACCAGCAAACACACCAGCAAAACATACCGCAAACACACCAGCAAAACATACCAGCAAAACATACCAAATATATTTAGTAGAAGTATTCAAAACAAATACTTTAAATCAGGTATTGTCGTAAACCTCATGGATAAAATGTTAAGAGTAAAAAGTTCCAGAGTTTTCGTCCCGGCTACGATCCTGTATGCAATCTTTGTTTTCTACCTGTCAGTCACCTCAAATATAGGAAACCTCAAACATCTCATAGATGACACCCTGGGTGCAGCAGCAATAAGCCTTCTTACCGAAGCTCACCTCTCTATTATCCTGAAATTTCTTGTAGGTTCCCTGCACTTTGTTGAAAGGCAATCTCTGGATCCGGGACACATCGGAATATACTTCGGGCTTGGGGTTTTACTGTATTTCGTATTTTTAAGCTCAAGAAGAAAAACCCTGGAAAAATATTCAGCTGTCTTTGCCATACTTACCGGCACCTCATACGGAATCCTGAACGAGTTCTTCCAGACATTTCTTCCCTACCGCACGGCAAGCGTGACAGACGCCTTCTCGAACCTGCTTGGGCTCTTACTTGCGCAAATCTGTGTAATCGTATTCGTGCTCGCGTTAAGCGCAGTCCGGAGCAAAACAATAGAAGAAGCAAACTGAAGTTAAAGAAAATTAAAGTTGAATAAGCCAGAAAAAGAATTAAAAATAAGCCAGAAAAAAGAATTAAAAGTTAAAGAAAGTAGAAATAAAAGTTAAAGAAAGTAGAAGTAAAACGCAGGCTTCTACCTTTTAGCATGTATTTTAACTTATCAGCTTTCCTCTACCTTTTGCCTTCCCGCTTCAAAAGCCCTCAGGTTCACTTCGATTGTTTTCTGCGGTACAAGGGCTTTAACGCTCTCAAGCAGGGTTTCTTTCGAAATCGGCAGGTAGCCTGAGACTGCCCCTACCATGACAACATTCATTGCAAGCCTGCTCCCTGCCTCAAACGCCAGCTCATCAGCATTGAAGGCTTTGACTATGTATTTCTCGGAAAGGGCGTCAAGAATGTCCCGGACCTCAGGATATTTCACCTGCCCCGAGGTAACCGTTACAGGTAACACGGGCTGGGTATTTACTATGATAACTCCGCCGTCCTTCAGGAAATCCAGGTACCTTACGGCTTCCATCGGCTCAAGGGCAAGCATAAGGTCTGCACCTTTTTTCGGGATCATGGACCCGTAGGTTTCCCCGACCCGGATATGGTTTACAACCGAACCTCCGCGCTGTGCCATGCCGTGGGTTTCCGCAGCCCGGATTGGGAGCCCTGCGACAACGGCAGCTTTTCCGATAATGTCCGAGGCAAGGATTGCTCCCTGCCCTCCTACTCCCGTAATAAGCAGGTCGAATTTCTTTTGCTCAGCCTGGTTCATCGCTTCACCTCCTGGATAGCTTCAAACTTGCAGATCTGGGCGCAGACCCCGCACCCGCTGCAGAGAGCCGTAATCACAGCACATTTGTTTTCCTCGTCAAACTCAATTGCAGGGCAGCCGAACTTTATACACTGTTTGCAGCCCTCACACTTTTCAGGGTCAACAATGTATGGGACCCGGCGTATGCCTGCCCTTTTCCCTGAAATCACGCAGGGCTGCCTGGCAATAACCACAGCTGTACCCTCAAATTCCTTTGCGGCTTTAAAAGCTTCCTGGATTTCTTCAAGCCTGTACGGATCGACAACGGAAACAAATCCTGCGCCCATTGCTTTGCAGAGTTCGGCGAGCGAGACCTGGACGGTTGGCTCTCCTGTTACCGTAAACCCGACGCCCGGATTCGGCTGGTGCCCGGTCATGGCTGTAATGCGGTTGTCAAGGATTGTAACCGTGATATTTGCCTTATTGACAATCGCGTTCAGGAGCGAGTTCATGCCTGTGTGGAAAAAGGTCGAATCCCCTATGGAACAGCAGATCGGGCGCTTTTCCCCTGCATGGTAAAGCCCTGAGCCAATACTGATGCTTGAGCCCATGCAGAGCGTGGTCTCGACCGTACCGCTCTGGATCCCCAGGGTATAACAGCCGATATCGCTCGGATAAATCGCGTCTTTTCCAAAGACTTTTTTCATGGAATAGAAGGTCGCCCTGTGCGAACAGCCTGCACAGAGGGCAGGCGGGCGGGGAGCAAGCTCAAGTTCCGTGCCCGGAGATTCGGGTTCTGATTCGAGGTCGAAGGTTTTCTTAAGAGCTTCAAGGAAAGCACTTACGTCCAGTTCCCCTTCCCTTGGCACAAACCCGTTAGCTTTCCCGAGCACCGAGACCGCAAGCCCTGCTTCCTGTGCGATCATCCTTACCTGTTCTTCAACTACAGGCTCAAGTTCTTCGAACACAAGCACGGCATCCACGGTTTCAAGCAGCTCAAGAATGAGCCGTCCTGGAACCGGGTAAGTTCCTATCTTAAGGAAAGAAGCTTCAATTCCAAGCTCAACAAGCGCCTCTTTTGCATACACTGCCGCAATGCCTGCACCTATTACTCCCAGTTTTGCATCGGGTTTAAGTTCAAGGGAATTCCAGGGAGATTCGGCAAGGGCGTCCTCAATAGGTTGCTGGATGGAGAGGAGATGGGTATGGCGTGAGCGGGCGTTCTTCGGAAGCATGACCCAGCGGTCCAGAAGTTTTTCAAAATGAGGAGCCGGTTTTTCCACCGGGATCTCTCCGAGCTCGATATCCGATTTCCCGTGCGAGATCCGGGTCGTGGGCCTGAAGATTACAGGGACTTCAAATTTTTCAGAAAACTCGAAAGCATAGGGAAGCATATCCTTGGCTTCCTGAGGGGTTGAGGGATCAAAACAGGGCACAAGGGCAAACCGGGCATAGCGCCGCGTATCCTGTTCATTCTGGGAGGAATGGCAGGACGGGTCATCGGCAACGATTGCAATCAGCCCTCCTTTCGTCCCTGCATACGCAAGCGTCATAAAGGGATCGGCTGCAACGTTTAACCCGACATGTTTCATCGTCACAACCGAGCGGACGCCTGCCCAGGCAGCTCCGACTGCAACTTCCATTGCAACCTTTTCATTAACCGACCATTCTATATGGTAATCACGGGCTTCCCGGCACGCAAGCGTATCTATAATCTCCGATGAGGGGGTTCCGGGATAGCCTGCAATAACCTGCACGCCGCCTTCAAGAAGCCCGCGGGCGATTGCCACGTTTCCAAGCATGTACTCACGCATTGTCATAATTCTTGTCTCCAGCACTTAAACAGGAAAATTTCTGTCAAGATAACAGATTAAATATATTTTTACTCGTTTGCTTCAGTGGTTAAGCATTCCTCTTGATCAATGCCAGCAAACTTGAAGTTTATTAAGATTTGAAGTTCAATGAGATTTGAAGTTCAGTAAGGACAGTCCGGCAACTAGACCTGCCGTCCGAAACCAGGTAAACTTTTGCATTATTGAAATAACACGATCAATAATATACTTTCGGATAAGTGCTCTGATGTTTCCTTCTTTTGCGATCAGTTAACGGGTAGGAAAAATGAGAAGCAATCAAGTTTATACTTTTGACAAAACGGAAAATATAAAGGGTCCTGAAAAAACGAGCGCATTCACCTTCCTCAGGTGATCAGGGGGGAAGAAGCAGAAACCATAAACGAACTTGCCAGACTGCCGGGTCGCGGTCAAGCCCGTGCCTTAAACGGCCTAAAATCTGGGAGTGTTCAGGATTGGATCGCCGCCAGTAAAGGACTTATAAAAAAGGGGCGTAGCGGAACCAGAAAAGGTTCGCTTACTGCCCTGTTCATGGATGAGTAACTCAATTTTACCGGAAATTCACATTCTTCCCAGGAATTCTGCAAGCTTTTTTATTTCATCCAGTTCGAAATCAAGTTCTTTGCCTTTCAGGGATGCTTTAAAGATCTCTCTTTTTTCGGGGATTTCAGCCACAACATTCACGCAGTTCACCGATGCCAGCATTTCTTCCCTGATATCCGGTTCAACCTTATTAAGCACAAAATAAACTTTGCACCCGCACTGGGCACCAAATTCATCGAATTTCTTTGAGAGCCTGAGGGATTCGTAGGAAGGGTCTACAACCACGAGAATGAGGTCAAAGTCCTTATCAACCCCGCGCCCGAAATGCTCGGTGCCGGCTTCCGTATCCACGATTACGATATCGTCTTTCCCGAGATCCAGGTTTTCAAGAAACTCCCTGGTCAGAACTCCCATTGGGCAGGCGCATCCCTCCCCATAATTATGGATCTTGCCAACCGCCATCAGCCTGACTCCGTCCTTTTCTTCAACAAATTCCGGAGGGAGGTCGGAAAAACTCCACCTATTCTTAAAAAACCGGGACTGTTGTTGTGCCGGCTGCCCCGCAGTACCCCCATTTGCTGCAAGCCCCCAGAACTGGGTGGTTTTCGGAGCAGTTTTCTGCTTTTCTTTAAAACCTTTCTTTCCTCCGAAATACTCCATAAGGTCCCGTGGAGCTGCCATTCCTAACTGGCTGTGCAGCCCGTAATTGGACTCATCAATGTCAAGCACAAGCACGTTTTTAGTTTTTGCCATTTCCTTTGCCAGGAGAGCCGAAATCGTACTTTTTCCGCTTCCTCCTTTCCCGCAGACTGCTATTCTCATATCCGATTCACCTAACCCAGTAATTTATCCTGCTAAATTAAAAATACTTTCTTTAAACATTTTCTGAGCAGTAGGGTCAAAAAAGAGATATCAGGAAAGATAAGGAGAAAAGACGGAAAGAAAGAGATATAAGAAAAACCTGTCAAACTTCGAATAGTTACATAGAATCGTGACAGCAAAATAACGGATGGAAAGCGATAGGACAAAAGTCAGGAATTAGATACCAGACATTGAAAAAAATTCCGTTTTTAAATGGAGATTAACAGGTGGTTATGGGAGGGTAAACGATTAAAAAAACCCTCTCCGGTCCTTGCGTGCAGGACGCAATGGGGTGAGCGAATCCCTAACAAATATTATGAACTTTTGGTATATAATGGCACATGTTTTGATTTTTTTCGGGGCAGCTCAAGAATCTGGAAGCTGCTTCTTCCCTGTATACCTCGGCTCTTAATCTGCATAAAAATGAACAAATTTGGTGCCTCAGAACTCATAGGGCTCATCATGAAATCAGCACAATTTTTCATCACAGGCACCCAATTGATATCAGACAATATAGGCGGTTAATATAAGAAATAGATATCAGAAAAAATATTAAGACAAATATGCCTTAAAAAGAAATCTGTCTTTAATTTGCTTTCGGTTTCAGTTTTCTCCCCTTATTTCGGCCTCGATTTCGGCAGCAATTTTCCGGGCAGCTTCTTTTGGAGATTCTGCTTTGTAGATACTCCTTCCTACGATTACCCAGTCTGCGCCTGCGGCAATAACATCCGATGCCTTTCCTCCCTGGGTGCCGACTCCGGGCGAGATAATGGTGAGTTTATCTCCGACAATTTTCCTTATAATCTTTACTCTTTCCGGTCTGGTCGCCGGAGCAACAAGGCCGAATGCTCCTGCTTCAGCCGCCATCCTTGCGATTGCTTCTCCTGCTGGCTGCAGGAATTCGGCTCCACCCGGATGGCTCATCTCGCTTACCACGAACACATCTCTCCTGTACTCGGAGGCGACTTCGATACAGGCATCAAGACTGTCCCTGCCTGTGAAACCATGTACTATAACGGCATCGGCTCCTGCTTCAAAGACCTGCTCGCAGATAAGGCGGTTTGTGTTGGGAATATCGGCAACCTTGAAATCGGCTATTACAGGCGCAAACTCAGCAAGTTCCCTGATTATCCCGAGCCCGGTAGCCAGGACCAGAGGATAGCCTACCTTTATAGCGTCCACGAATTCCGAAACGGCTTCTGCGATTTCAAGCGCTTCTTCCCTGTCGGAAACGTCAAGGGCAAGAATCATACAGGTTTTCCTTTCCATAAAATCACCTCTTTGAAAGACGCGTACGCACAGCAGCAACCATGAGCGGGAGAGTAATAGTTGCATCTGCATACACGGTCACGGACTTTGCATTTTCTCCGACCTTTCCCCAGGATTGGGCTTCATCAAGCGTTGCCCCGCTCAGGCCGCCGGTCTCAGGACGGTCCATAGTCAGCTGGATTGCATAATCAAAGGACCTGGGAGTTACAAGCATGGACTGAAGGATGTAGTTTTTCGGAACTCCGCCCCCAAGAAGAAGGGCACCTGCACTCTCAGCCCCATAGCAGATTTCCATAAACTCGTGCATGTCAGCAAAGGCGTCCACATGCAGAGGATTTCCTTCTTTATATAGCCAGGCTTGAAGTCCTATTACTGAATCCTGAAGGGCAGGGCAATACACAGGCACGCCCATCTCTGCTGCGGTTTTCAGGATAGAGGAGTTGTCATCAAGGTTTTTCCCTATCTCGGTGAGCACCTGCCGGATAGAGAGCTTTTCCTGCGGAAGCCCGGCGTAGATGCCCTGCAGAAATTCCTCAAGGTCCGTAAAGTGCTGGTCAGGCAGGTAAACATCATAGATCCTGTCGATGCAGTCATGCCTGAGCTGGATATCATTTGCACAGGCTGTACCTTTATAATGGTGAAGACCCAGAGCCTCAACGGTGTCATGCACCATATTCGCCCCTGTCGTGACAAGCACGTCGATATGGCCGTCACGTATCAAATCTGCGACAATATTTCTCATGCCTGCAGGAGTCATTGCCCCTGCAAGCCCGAAAAATTTCGTGGTTTTTTCAGAAGCCAGCATCTCATAATAGATATCCACGGCTTCAGCCAGCCTGCCTGCTCCAAAGGCGCAGCCGCCATATTCCCTTACAAGTTCGTCTACAGTCATATCCGCAGTTATTTTCGCGCCCCTGACCGGAGTTGTAAGATTTTTAGAAGAAGTTTCAAAATCCATTTTTATTCCTCAAGGTTACAGAATTAAATTAGGAGATTATTGAAAGAGTAGTTACAGGTCCACATTTAAACTGGAGTACTGATATGAAATGATTTATGTGAACATGTCTGTATACATAAACCTTCTCTTCTGAGAAGTTTCTCTTCTAAGAAACATAGTAAAAAGATTCCTTAGAAAATTGTAGTTGAGGAATTTCCGGAAAAGTAAGTATATCATCCTCGCTTCAATTAAGGTTACTTTCAATGAGTTCGGGCCTGTAAGAAAGAAGACCTCCAGGTAAAAGAAAAAGGAAAAAGGAGTCCGGACCGCTGATTTGCAGATCAGGCATATCCCGTAATGTTCTGACCGATTGGAGTGCTTTTACTTATACATTCCTCTCCGTAATTAATCACATCTTCAACTGCATTTTTCAGTATGGAGGGATAGATCTGACCTACCTGCTCCCATACAGGTCTTCCGCGACAGAAGAACTTAAACGTAGGCGTACCCTGGACTCCATATCTTTCTGCAGTCCACGGACTTGTTTCGATATTTGTGCGTCCAAAAACTGCCGAGTTCTTGAATTCTCTTGCATAATTAATAAAATAAGGTTCCATAGCTTTGCAGTAAGGGCAGGTAGAGCTATAGAACATTACGACAACCGGCTTTTTAGAGCTTTCTACTACTTCTCCCCAGTTTATATCTCCAATTTCTATCACATTGCTTCCATTCAATCGATTACCCCCGAAGTTATTGATAATTTGACAGGATAAAACTAATAGAATTTCGGTCCTGGCAAGTCAGTCTTTCCTTTATCGGATTCTGTCTGCAGGATTCTGTTTATTAGATCAATATTCTCTATTTTCATAAGATTAATATTTATGCTTCATAAAATTAAGGTTCATACTTTTACGGAAAAGTCTAATAAAAGATATGCCTGAGGAACTGCTTTTTTCAAACCCGGAAATTTCAGATAGGTAAGGAAGAGGAATAAAAAGGATAGAAAGAATAGAAGATAACAGGAGTAAAGGAAAATAAAGAAAAAAATGAAAAATAAAAAAAATAAAAATAGAAATGGAAAATAAAATAAAAAGGGAAAAATAAAAATAGAAAAGGGAAATAAAAAGGGAAAACAAAGAAAAAATAAAGAAAAGAAAAACAAAGAAAAAGGAAATAAAAAGGAAAATGAAAATAGAAAAGGGAAATAAAAAGGGAAAATAAAGAAAAGAAAAATAAAGAAAAAGGGATTAGAGTAAATTAGAAAAAGCTGGTGGAAGGACTGAGAAACCAGTTCCGCAATTTCCGGACAGTTTTCCCAGAATTGCACCCGATTCTTGCCCATAGATTAAAAATTCAGGGAGAGGAAATTAAGTTTCACACGGGTTCCCGTTTAAATTCTCTCTTCTTCGCCCTCAGGATTCATTGTTTCGCAAAAACATGTGCTGCAGATGTATCTGTCGTCAAGACATGTTTCTTTAAAGTCGACTTTGGGGCCGCCCGGCTTTGTGGTTGCCTCCCTGAATACATAGAACTTTTCGTTGAATTCTATTGGCTGCCCGCATCTCGTACATACAAAGGGTGGATTTTCAACCGAGTCAATCGCACACTCAATGCAAATCAGATCGGACTTATCCCCGTGGACCTCTTTGAACTTTATTGGTTTCAAATCCAGGCTAGTATCCACAACCAGTACGTCTTCCAGCAATTCCCGACCACAAATATTACAATACTCCTTCATTGTGTCGCCTCCCTTATTCAGAGGATTTTTCGCCAGGCCCTGTGCTGAGCCTACACAGGGTTTCAATATCTCCGTGTTTGCACTCAAATCATATACCCCATTTTCAGTTTATTACCCTTACTCATACCGAATCAGGCTATTTTGAGCTGTCCAATCCGGCTCAATCTTTCATACTATTGAGTTGTATTTTACCTGCCGGCATTACCCGACACACACAACAACTTAGAGAAGATCGGCCCAGAGCTGGAAAAGCAAACAATACGGAATAACAGAATAATATTTATGTTGATGTTGTTTCAGAAACACTTTTCGCATTCGGATCGAAACAACATTAGAAGACACTTAGTAAAATGCGTTTTAAACCGCTTTCTAGCCTCTGGTTTTAACTTCCCTATGGAAATATATGACCTAAAACTATATACAGTTATTGATTTTGACCAGAAACCAGGTGAATAATAGAATAAAGAGGAAGATGCATAAAAACAGAAAAAAAATAAAAAGTTGGTAATAAAGAGAATAAAACAAAGAATTTTATTGTTCCTTGATCAATACATAAGACGGGTAAAGAAGATTATTCAAAAGGGTTCGAAAAAATGCTTAAGCAGAGATTTGTGCTGGACACTACAGCATTAACGGATCTGCAGACACGTGAGGTTATGGGCTACGCTTCCCTTTGCGAGGGAATGAAAGCAATTCTTGACCTGATAGCCGATGCTCGCCTGCAGTTCGGGATAAGTTGTTACGTCCCCTATCCGTCAGTGTATAAAGAGATGTATGAATTCGCAAGCCGCAATGGCTGTGACCGGGAGGTTATGGCTAAAATAGACACCTGGCTTGTGAAGAAATCTCCTGACCGGTATAGAGTTAATGTAACTTCCCAGATTTTTCATGAATATGTTGCTTACATGCGGGAAAGGATTAACCGGGGCATGGGAGTTGCAGAAGACGCAATATGGGAGGCAGCTACTGAATGCCTCTTCATGGAGAATCCGCAAAATAAGAAGAAAGAGTATAAGGAAGAGGTTGAAAGGGAAGTAATCGGGGGGATTATTGGCAAATTCCGGAACAAGTATCGCGCTGCCCTGAGATATGGGATTCTTGATAGTGCTCCTGATATTGATGTTCTCATCCTTGCCAAGGAGCTTGACGCTGCAGTCATTGCAAGCGATTATGGGATTGAAAAGTGGGCGGAGCAGCTTGGAGTCCGCTTTGTGCCTGCAAACACATTTCCGATGATGATGAAAGAATATCTTAGGCATCTTCCGGAAAGTGAAAAAGAACCCGAGCCCGGAGGCGGAAACAAAAGCAAAAAAGGATCATCGGAAGAATTAGAATTCATTTAATAGCTTTATCTCGATGCCTTAATAATAAAAATAAAAAGGTTGCTGAGTAATAATTTAATAATAAGAGGACTGGGACTTAATAGAATAAAAATCTTGAACAGGGCAGACAAAAAGCCTGGAAAAATTAATCAGGGGAGTTAGCTTCAGGCTGAGTTACCGAAATTCGAATTTCAGTAAGAAACAGTGCCATTAATCGGTATCAATCTATGGGATTAACACCTTTAATGGAATTTGCCTTAAGGAAACCGTGCCTTTAAGGAACTTGGGGGGTAAGAGTTTGAGAAATATAGTTATAGAAGAATTAAAAGCGTCTGAGGTTTACCGCCAGAGAGTTGAGGTTGTCGAAAGAAAGGGGCTGGGGCATCCGGACTATATCTGCGATGCTGTCATGGAACAAATTTCAGTGAGCCTGAGCCAGAAATACCTTGAAACTTTCGGGACTATCCTGCACTATAATATCGACAAAGGCATGCTTGTTGCAGGAGAAGTGGAAGGAAAGTTTCAAGGAGGCAGAATCTTAAGCCCTATGAGGCTTATCATCGGGGACAGGGCGACTTTTGAAGCGCAGGGAATAGAAATTGACGTGCCTGAGCTTGCGGTCAGTACGGCACAGCAATGGATTCAGGATAACCTCCGCTTTGTGGATCCTGAGAATCTCATTTACCAGGTAGAACTAAAAAAAGGTTCTGCAGAACTTACGGATATCTTTAGCAGGGGAGAGGGGATTCTCGGAGCAAACGATACTTCCGCAGCAGTCGGATATGCGCCTTTGAGCCCTACTGAAAGGCTTGTTTTTGAGTGTGAGCGGTACCTGAATTCAAGAAAGTTCAAAAAGGAATATCCTGAATCCGGAGAAGACATAAAAGTTATGGGGCTCAGGCACAGGGAAGATATGCACCTGACCGTTGCAATGCCGCTAGTGGACAGGTTTGTTGAATCTGAAGAAGAGTATTTCAAGAAAAAGATCGAATTGCATGAGCGGATAGAGGAGTTTTCTGCCGGGTTTGCAGAGAAGGCAAGGACTGAGTTCGAAGCCTGTATGTGCCTGAAACCGACGGCTTCCCTGAACACTCTGGATATTCCGGGCAGAGGGCTACGGGGAATTTATACCACTGTAACCGGCACTTCTGCAGAAGACGCAGACGGCGGGCAGGTAGGGCGCGGAAACCGCGTAAACGGAATAATTCCCTTAAACCGTCCTGTTAGCAGTGAAGCGGCAGCAGGTAAAAATCCTGTGAGCCACATAGGAAAGGTTTACAACCTTCTTTCCCACAGGATTGCAGCCAGGATCTATAGAGAAGTGCCTGATGTTTCCGAAGTGTATGTCTGGCTGTTGAGTGAGATAGGGACTCCAATCGACCAGCCTCAGATTGCAACTGCTCAGTTGATAATGGAGAAAGGGTCTGCCAGCGAAGTGGAAAAGGAAGCAGCCGAAGTAATGGAAAAGGAACTTGAGAATATACAGGCTTTTTCAATGGAACTGGTTGCAGGAAAATGCCCTGTCTGCTGAGAACTGCTCAGTTGGGAAAACTTTATGCATTTTTGATAAACCATTTCAGAAAAAAAGTTTTGAATCAGCTTAGCCGGGGACGGATTATACCCCGGCAATAAAAGCAATAAGAGCAAAGAACATACCGATTTTAAACATTTTTGAAGATTTCGCAGGATTGTTCCGAACCAGAATCTGGTATATGGCTGCAAATAATCCCAGGTCTGCCAGAAGAACAAGATAAAGATAACGTGAACCAAGTATAGACATGAGGTAGGGAAGAGGGCTTAAAAATACAGCAACAAATCCAATAAACGCTGCCATATAGCCTGCTTTTTTCGCTCCTATCCTGAGAGGCAGGGTATCTGCTCCTTCCATTTTATCCCCTTCCACGTCTTCAATATCTTTTACAATTTCTCTGGCAGTAATCGCAAGGGCTGCAAGCAGGAAGAGTACGGAAAGGGCTTTTAATCCTTCAAACCCGAAAATCGAGGCTCCGAATAGAAAGGTTGAGCCTGTGAGATAACCTATGCTCAGGTTTCCTAAAAGGGGAGTTCCTTTGAGAGTTTTTGCATAGAAGATAAGCAGCAGGGAATTAAACAGTGCGATAAACCCGCAAATAGGGTTGATTGAGAAAGCCAGAAGCGTCCCCAGAGCAAACAGTAAATAAGAGAAATAAAGGGCTTCCTTTAATTTTATCCTGCCTGAAGGAATAGGTCTGTCAGGGCGATTTATTGAGTCTATCCTGATGTCAAAATAATCATTAATAGTATTTCCTGCGCCTGAAATCGCGAATACGGCCAGGAATATAAAGCCTGAAGCAAGGAAAGGGAATTCTTCAGGGTTATAAGAGCCAGGAGCATCCGAGGTCAGGATATTAAAAGCTATCAGTGTTCCGATTACGGCTGCAAAACCCGCCATCAGGCAGTTACCGTATCTCATAATTTCCAGGTATATGCGTACGCCTGCAGACATTAGAAGAAAGCAGTATTATAAAGTATTAAAGGTATCGGATTTTTCCACCCGAATTGTGCCTCAGGATCGCAGGAAATCGAAGTTTTTCAGAGAGTTGCCATGTAAAGGTTGGTATTAGAGAATAAAGCTACAGAGAATAAAGCTACTGTCAACCCTGAGTCGATATGATGGAGAAAGACAGCTTCGAGAAGGAAGAAATCCGATTAGCGCGAAAGTGGAAAGATCCATATTATCTATCTCTCGAATTATTGAATTCTCCGATGTATTTATTTAAAATTGTGCGATGTAAGAGAAAACTTCACAGATGGATGCACGGATATTGAATCAAAGGAAATTTATAGTAACTTTAAGGTAACATACTAATCAAAAAGATAATATTAAGTAAGACAGGGTTTTATGTCTTGCCGTTTTCCCCTTTGATATATATTGAGGGTTAGCCAGTTTCAATAGAAAAGCAAATGCAGGCAATGCCTGTGGAGCTTAAATAGAGTCTGTTTCGATCTTAAGCAAATCAGGATACTAATAGAAACAGAAAATGTACTGGATCAGGCATCTATTGGAAAAGATTTACCTATTCAAGATCTTAAATTTTATCTTTATGAGTTAGATAATTAGCGTTCAATAAGTTAAGAAAGTACCGGAAACTTCTATTTACTTATGTGTGGGTGGAGGCCAATAAAAATGAAAACTGATTTTTTTAGTTTTTTGATTTATATATTAGTGATAATGCTAATAATTCCTGGAGCGATTTCCGGCATGGCATCTGCTGTATACCAGGAACCCGGAGATAGTGGAAGTTTAGATAGCGGAGACTCAAATCTAGATGCAGCAAACTCAGACACAGGAGATTCAGGTTCAGATACCGGAGACTTAACGTCTGATAACGGGGACTCGGATTCCGGCTCAGATGATGGATCAGATGATGGATCAGATGATGGATCAGATGATGGATCAGATGATGGATCAGATGATGGATCAGATGATGGAGATTCGGACTCTGGTTCAGACGATGGAAACTCAGATTCCGGGTCAGAGAATGAAGATTCAGACACAGGCTCAGATGATGGAAACTCAGATTCCGGGTCAGAGAATGGAGACTCGGACGCCGGATCGGACAGTGGGAACTCAGATTCCGACAACGAAGATCCAGATGATGGAGATTCGGATCCCGATTCAGACGGTGGGAATTCGGGTTCCGATCAAGATAATGGAGATGCAGGCTCCGGAGCAGATGATGGAGATTCAGATCCCGGCTCAGACGGAGGGGATTCGGACGCCGGTCAGGATAATGAAAATCCAGGTTCCGGACCAGATGATGGAGATTCAGACCCCGATTCAGATGGTGGGAATCCGGACTCCGGATCAGATAGTGGAGATTCAGGTTCCGGATCAGATGATGGAGACTCAGACACCGAGAATTTGAATACAGGCTCGGACACAGGAGATTCCGGTTCAAACAGTGGAAACTCAAATACGGATGACACAGAAAATTCAGGCACAGAAAAACCGGACACCGTAACTTCAGATGGAGGGAATTCTGATACCCAGAACTCAGGTAACCAGAGTTCAGGTAAGAATTCAGATACCGGAAGTTCCAGTACTCAAAATGAGGGTTCCAATTCTTCTTCCGGTAGTTCATCCTCTTCTACCAATTTATCCTCTTCTACAAATTCATCTTCCTCAAACAATTCGTCCTCTTCTGACAGCTCGTCTTCTAGCGGTTGGGGAATGAATCTGGTTTCCAGCGAGGACGTGAGCAATATCGCCGTCAAGGAACTTGCCACTCGAAGTGTTATGAGTGGTTATCCTGTAAAGTTTGATTTTGTGGAAAATGTCACATGCATTACTTATATCAAATTTGATCCAAAGAAGACATTCAGGAGAACGACGACAATTGTAGAGGAACTTAAAAGCCAATCCACTCTAGTCCCGACATCTCCTTCCGGCACGGTATATAAGCATGTAAATATCTGGATAGGAGATAAAGGGGCAGGACTTCCTACTTCCATCAGAAACGGGCTTATAGAGTTTAAAGTTGAAAAGTCGTGGATTAAAGATGAGAGTATTAATGAGACCCTTATAACCCTTCAAAGGTATGATGAAGATTGGCAGCCTCTTTACACGGAGAAGGTCAGAGAAGATGATAGTTACGTTTACTTTGAAGCTGAGACCCCTGGCTATTCCTTCTTTGCAATAACGGAGTATGCCGGGAATGGAAAAGAGATCAGGGGCGCTAATAAAATACATGAAACCCTCAGAAGCTTTGGAAGCGAAGGAAGGGCGGCTCTGTACGGAAACGCCGGAGAGAATAGTAGAATCAAGAATCCTATGGGAACAGCCAGAGTATTTATGGCAATTTCCTTACCGCTCTTCATGATTATTGCCGGATATTGCGTATTAAAGAAAAAGATTTGAGAAAGGAATAAAATCAGATGGAGTATGTGAGATTTTTATTTTCGCTGCTCCTCATTATTTTTTTCTCGTTATAACAATTTGAGTAAACCATGAAAAACAGCAAGGTTTAAAGCACTGGCTTCTTATCGGATTTTTACCGCTAGCATACGGTCAAGCGCTTTTTTTGCCCTCACCCTGATATCGCAGGGAACAGTCACTCTGTTCTGCATTGTTTCAAGGGATATCAGAACTCTTTCAAGATTGATCATTTTCATGCTCGGGCAGCAGGCAAATTCTGAAATACAGTAGTATTTCTTTTCAGGAGCCGCTTTATGGAGGCCGTGGAGAAGTCCGCATTCCGTACCTATGATAAACTCCTTTGCGGGGGAGTTTTTTGCATACGTTACCATCCCTCGCGTACTTGCTATATGGTCTGCAAGCTTCAGAACCTCAGGGCGGCACTCAGGATGTGCAATAAACTTAGCCTCAGGATGTTTTTCCTTCATTTTCAGGACATCTTCTCTAAGGATCTGATGATGAGTGGGGCAGTGCCCTTCCCAGGGAATAATTTTTTTGTCAGTCCGGGCTTCAACGTAGGCAGCCAGATTTTTATCTGGCACAAAGATAACCTCACCGGCTTCCAGGGAGTTTACTACCTCAACGGCATTTGCAGACGTACAGCAGATATAAGATTCAGCCTTGATAGCAGCCGAGGTGTTAACATAGCAGACAACAGGGGCATCAGGATGCTTTTCTTTTTCTTTTCTGAGACCTTCGATATCCACCATATCTGCCATAGGGCAGGTGGCATCGACTTCCGGCAAAATGACAGTTTTATCCGGACAGAGAATTGCAGCGCTTTCTCCCATAAAATGGACACCGCAAAAGACAATAACATCAGCAGTCTGATGGACAGCCTCCTGGCTCAGGCCGAGAGAGTCTCCGACAAAATCTGCAATATCCTGAACCTCAGGACGGGAATAATAATGAGCAAGAATTACTGCATTTCGTTTTAGTTTGAGTTCTTTGATCCTTTCGATAAGCTCTGCTTGCTGCATTGGACCACCTGGTTTTTGAAATAAGATCCGGAAAATAAGGTCCGGGTCTGAGATTGAAGATCAGTTTGAAATAATCCAGTTTTAATTTAATAACAGGGAAATAGACGAAAAAAGAGTTCAGCAACGGAAATCCTATCCAGCGTGTTCTTTTTTTCAAACGTGTCATTTGCTCCTGAGAACTTAGGAGCTTAACTCTCCCGCACTATATAATATTTGTGAACCACCTGAGTCCAGTCTCGCCCGAGTACAGTCCGGGAGGACGGCCCAACATGCGTCTAAAAATATTAAGGATTAGGTTAGCTAGCTTTCCTCTTCAGGCTGACTAGTTTATGAGTGAGTAGTTTTCTTTTTTTGTTCAGATGTACCCGGGTGAGGAATATTGCATTCCAGACTAAAAATCGGGTGAGACGGCAAGTTAATTTCTTATCTTTTCTGCCATATCAGGTTCCTATCTGGACCGGGTTCAGGATTTTTTTCAGGGTTGAGATTGCAGAAAGGGCTGCAAGGTAACTGGTTTTCGGGTTTTCCGGGGAGGGAACATTTTCGATTCTGGTAAAGAATTTACCGAATTCGCCTTCTACGGTTATCTCGTGCACGTTTCTGGTCAGGGAAGGGTCGGCGATTACCTTCACCCTCGTCCGCTCAAAGCCTATGCCTGCAAGGCTTATCGTGGCTGCGACGTTTACATTTGCAGGGAAGGCTTTAACGGCTTCCGAGGCAGTCCCTTCAAAAAGCAGGGTTTCTCTCTCGATCTTTTCAAGCTCTACTCCCAGAGCTTCGATATGAGGAGCTCCTGCGAGGCTCAGAGGCGGTTTTCTGGTGGTGAGGGTAACTGAGGAAATTTCTGCTGCAGACGCGGAGTTAATGCCGTCTATACTGGCAACTGCACCTGAGGGGAAATAGAGTTTGCAGTTGTGCTGTTCCGCAAGCCTGAAGAGCCTTTTCCGGAGCTCTTCATCTGCAAGCGCGCCTACACTGAGCACCATTACGTCACATCCGGCTTCCAGAGCCTTGGGTACTATGAATCTGACAGCACTCTGAGAGGCACTTTCTACAACAAGATCTACATTTTGCAGTAATTCTTCAATTCCCATATAACCAGGGCTGCACCTTTCCAGGGAGGCTGCAAGTTCAAGGGCTTTGTTATGAGAAGAGTCCGAAAGAGCATACAACTCCGCATTAACAGCCCCAGTATCAATAGCCCTGCAAATCTGTCCACCAATAAATCCGCAACCAATAATTCCTATTTTCAGCATTCCAGTCTCCTGAGAAACAGTCAATAGATTTGAAATTATCTTTAGGTTTAAATTATTTTTAGGCTTATTTCTAGCGACAGGCTTCATAAGCCCGAGAACAGGGATACTGTATTCCGTTCCCTATCTTTAAATCTTCTGCTAGACCTCTTTAGTAGAAACCTGCCGTTCTTTAACGGTTTATACGGAATCCGGCAGCAAAGGCACCGTACCTCTTATAAATTCGGGGAACATAACATAGCAGGGTAAAACATGTTTATTAAAGAAGTTGAAAGCTTTATAGAAGAAGACCTGGGTTACGATGATGTTTCGTGTACTATTGTCCCGGACAGACCTGTAGAAGCCATTATTTTTACTAAAGAAGCCTGTATCATTGCCGGAACTAAAGAAGCCGGATCGATTTTTTCCTATCTTGGGATTCAGGCTGAAACCACACTTAAGGATGGAGACCGGGTAAAAGAAGGCGAGATAATTTTCAGGCTAAAGGGAGGAGCTGTATCCATTCTGAGAGCAGAGAGGCTTGCGCTTAATTTCCTGGGCCACCTTAGCGGGATTGCAACCCTTACCAGAGCCTGTGTTGATACGGTAAGGAGATACTCGGAGACTACAAGGGTAGCCTGCACCAGGAAAACCACTCCAGGCATAAGGAAATTCGAAAAACTGGCTGTAGCCGCAGGTGGAGGGGACACCCACAGGTTCAACCTTTCAGATTCGCTTATGATTAAAGATAACCACGTCAAACTGATGGGAATAGAAGCCGCAATTGAGGCCGCAAAAAGCACCAGCTTCACCCGGAAGATAGAAGTTGAGGTAGAATCTGCAGAAGACGCCGTGTTAGCTGCAAAACTCGGAGCCGATATTATAATGCTGGACAACATGCAGCCAGAAATTGTCCGGAGAACGCTGGATATACTTAAAGGAAAGGGACTTAGAGAATCCGTTATTGTAGAAGCATCCGGAGGGATTTCCCAGGTAAATCTTGAGAGCTATGCAAAAACAGGAGTGGATGTAATATCCATGGGTTCTCTTATCCATAAATCAAGCTGGATAGATCTCAGCCTGGAGATAGTCAGTTGATAGTTCTTTTCAGGAAGTCATGGGAAGGAATATAAAATATAAAAACGGAGATAAGAGAGACAGGAAAATCATAAAATCCATGTTATTAATAGGTAAGGAACAGGATCCGTTATCGTTAGAATTCGTTCTGCAACCGAATTCACAGGTTTAAAAGTTCATTCTCACATTTTTCTTTTAAAGAGAAGAAAAAGAAAAGATCACAAACTTTATATCTGCTTTTGTTGAAGATATTTAAGGTCAAGGGAGTAGGATTACTGTTAAAACAGCTTATCTAAAACATTCAGGTAATAACCTGCTGTAGACAGGCTTTTTTATCAGGTCTTTGGGGTAAAGAAGTGAAACTGAAAAGGATTCATATAACTTTGTTACTTGCGTTTTTCATTCTGCTGGTATCGGGCAGCGCAGCATCGGCAAAAACTGCCGTGTATGAAGGGAACATTAAGGACGGGCAGGCATACCAGCTTAATAATTACGTGATCGAAATCACTGATATCTTTCCTGAAGCCAATACGGCTTCATATTATGTGTATGAGAAGGATAAGGAAGTAACAGACGGCCTGCTGGGTGTGAATAAGAATGCAGATTTCAGTTTTGAGGAAAAGGGCAAAGTCGAGATGCGCCTGAAGTCGGTACATAGCGGCGGAGTAGTTACGGTTGAAATAACAATGTCAAACTACAGCACAGGAGACCTTTATACAAACAAGCTCCTTGAAAAAGGCCGCTCTGAAGCGGTTTTTGCAGGCGATCCCGAGGTCGTGATAACAAAAAGTACAGATAAATCAAAAATAAAACTCGGAGAGAGCGTAACCGTTACTGTAAAGGCAAAAAACTCAGGAAATGATACTGCACATAACGTTTCGTTTGCGGATCCGAAGCAGGAACATTTTGTCCTGGAAGAAACCACATATGAAGTCTCCGGTACCATTCCTGAAATCGGTTATGGGGAATCGGTCCCTGAAACGCTCGTCTATATATATAAGTTAAAGGCAACCGATGCAGGCGCCTTCGAGCTCAAAGCTGTTAATGCAAGTTACACCAACAGTGCTGGCCAGACCTATAAGGCTTCTTCTAACACGCCTTCCATAAACGTAAGTGAAGGAAATAAATTGCGTGCAAATGTTGAAGCCAGACTGAACGTTGACAGCTTATCCGTACAAAGAAATGAGAAAATAATCTCAACCATAATCCTGAAAAATAAAGGTAATGCCCCTGCGCAGGCTGTCCGTGTTGATATCCTTATTCCGGAAAGCTTTGAGTATGTGGAAGGTGGAGAAGACATTGAGACCGTAGATGGAACCCCCAGGGTATACATTGAAACCCTGGAGCCCAACAACGATAAAGAGTTCACGTACACATTAAAAGCAAAAGAAGTT
This sequence comes from Methanosarcina sp. MSH10X1, assembly GCF_004099695.1. Classification (GTDB taxonomy): domain Archaea; phylum Halobacteriota; class Methanosarcinia; order Methanosarcinales; family Methanosarcinaceae; genus Methanosarcina. Next base: position 247,637 of record NZ_SCHL01000003.1, read on the forward strand.
GGCACTTATAACATAAGTTCCGAACTTTCTTATGAATATAATAACGGCATAGAAGCAGTAAACCTGAAAAAGAGCAATAATTCGACCGCACTGAGCATCAATGTGAAAGAAGGAAAGTTCGATTTTCTCATTAAAAATCCGCTGTATATTGTAATTTCTACCATTATTCTTGCAGCTGCTGGCGTTCATATATATAGAAAGCATAAAGAATACCGATATTAAATAATTGGGTTGGAATATTAGAGAAAAGCCATTCGAGGTGAAGCCTGGGGAGTGAAACCTTGACCGAAAAAGCTGATAAATAACTCCGGATAGGAAAAGTATAAAATACCCTTGAAATGGAGGAGTTTTTTGCTCAATATACTGGTAATAGGAAACGGGCAATGTGGGAACAGGATTCTTGATTCCATTAACCGGCACGCTCTGGGAGGGGGGAAAAGCTGCAGTAAGCTTGCAAGGTTTTATTCCAGACAGAAATTCAAGAGCCATGTGGAAACTCTTGCACTGAACACTGCAATTAATGATCTTAAGGAAATGAAATTTACGAAAGCCAGAGATAGAATCCATATCGAGCAGCTGCACGGCGTAGGTGCAAACCGTAATATAGGGAAGCAGGTCTTTGAGGACAAAAAAGAGAGAATAATGCGGCAGATTGAAGAAAGGGGCAATTTTGATATCGCTTTCGTGATAACCTCGGCATCGGGAGGGACTGGCTCTTCTTTTACTCCTCTGCTCGTAAAAGAAATGAAAGCCCGGTACAACTATCCTGTTTATTGTCTCGTTGTGCTTCCTTTCAGGGAGGAAGGAACGCTTTATCTGCAAAATACCGCCTTTTCGATCCGGGAAATCCGACAGAGCGGAGCCGATGGGATAATCCTTGCAGATAACCAGTACCTTAAAAATATCGGAGGAAGCATTCAGGAGGCGTACGACGGTATCAATGACATGATTACCGAACGCATTCTTTTCCTGCTCGATGCCCTTGACAGTGAGATGATGATGGTTACGGACCTTGGGGACTTTAAATCTGTTATGAGCGGGGGAGCAGGGATTGCTACAATGGGCTTTTACAGGGCTGAGAGGGAAACATCCATTAAAACCGCAATCCAGAATACCCTCTCTCCGTCAGGGCTTCTCTTTTCCACAGACATATATGAGGAAGCAAGCCGGGCAATGATCATTATAAGAGGCGACCGTAAGTACCTGAATGTAGATGAGATCTCAGGTGAAATCGAAAAGCTCTCAGGAGCCATAGGACACGTCTTTAAGGGAATAATCGTGCGCAGCGGTGAATTTCCTCAGGTTCTGTCCGTACTTACCCTGGAGTCAGCCCGTGAAATGGAAAAGCTGTACGGTGTAGCTATCCAAGCAATCCAGCAGGAAAAAGAAAAAAAGCAAAGGGTAGAAAAAGAAGCCGAGCTTGACAAAACTTTCTCGCGGATCGAGGGACTGGAACCTGAATACTGAACTAAGGAATTTCTCACTTTGAGGTTTCAGGTTAACAGGCAAGAAGATTACCTTTTTAACAGGACTTTAAGAAATCCACTTTTGAAAGCGTCCCGGCTCCCGGTTCAAACTTTTAGAAATTTAAATATCTCTTAAAAACGCGAATTTATTTATCTAGCGTAACTCTTTTGGGAAGAGATTTATGAATAACGTATTATTTAATTTCTATCCGATCTCTATTAATTTCCATCTATTTTTCTGATATTATTCAATTTTACTAGCAATTAGCAGATCTTTATTCAATTTTACTAGCAATTAGCAGATCTTTATTCAATTTTACTAGCAATTTAGCGAATTTTTACCCAATTTTTAACCAGCAATCTTGCGGATTAGCTTACGGGTTAATACTTACAAGCATCAATCCGCCAAAAACAGAAGCAATCAAAGATTATTAATTCAAGCGATTGGGGGCAAGCCAGGTTCGAGTTATGCAGCAGGTTTAGTTTCATTCCGGTTTAAAGATCATAATAAATCACTAAATTATGCATGATGTTAAGACTTAAACAATAAACAGGTAAATTTAGTTAATTATATGTAATACTTTTACTCTCTATTTACAGAGGATGGTAACATGAAATTAAATTATAGTAACAAATTAAATAAAATTATTTTAATAGGTCTACTTATTGCTGCTCTGGTAATGACCTCCGGATGCGCGGAAGATTCCGCCTCAAGTGATAATTCGGAAGCACCGGTTCAGGTAGAAGCTTCAGCAGTTGTGGATACCGGTGAGGTAGCAGAGTCAGCAGATCTCACAATCACGGACGGGTTCGGCAGGGAAGTTACCATACCCGGAAATGCGGAAAGGGTCGTTTGCTCGGGAGCTGGCTGCCTGCGCTACCTTGTGTACCTGCAGGCTGAAGACTATATTGCAGGCGTAGACAGCATGGAGAAAAAGGAAAACGAAATAGAGGGCCGTCCCTACGCTATTGCAAATCCCCAGCTTAAAGATTACCCCCTTATCGGAGAAGCCAAAGGCAAAGATGACCCTGAGAAGATAATTGAGGTTAACCCCGAGATTATCCTGAAAAGCAGTACAATTGGACAAGCCTCGGATCCTACCGCTGCTGATGCCGACGCCCTTCAGGGTAAGACCGGCATACCTGTGATCTCATTCCCCTACGGGTCTTTGAACAATGAGAAACAGAGAGACGAGATGTATAGCTCTCTCAGGATGATGGGCGATGCCGTGGGCAAACAGGAAAGGGCAGAAGAAGTAATTGATTATATCGACGCTACCATGCATGATCTGGAAAGCAGGACTGCAGACATTCCGGAATCCGAAAGAAAAACCGTTTATATTGGTGGAGTGAGTCTGTCAGGCGCTCATGGAATAATCTCCACGGAACCTACTTATGCGCCGTTCCTCTGGGTAAATGCAAATAACGTTGCAGCCGGAGTGAGTACAGAGCATGCGGATGTTGCCAAAGAAGCACTTGTGGCCTGGGACCCCGAGTATATATTTATTGACGTAGGCACCCTCCAGCTTGGTAATGAAGGTGCAATCGGAGAACTCAAAAATGATGCATCCCTTGCAGGACTTTCGGCTGCAAAGAATGGCAAAGTCTATGGAGTAATTCCCTACAACTTCTACAGCACCAACTATGAATCCGTGCTTGCAAATGCTTACTTTGTAGGAAAAGTGCTCTATCCGGAAAGGTTTGAAGACATTGATCCGGAAGCAAAAGCTGACGAGATATACACTTTCTTTGTTGGAAAGCCGGTATTCACGGACCTGAACGGTCAGTACAACAACCTTGGATTCAAACAGATTCCACTATGATGGAGGGTATAAACAGGTGCATTTTGCCAGCGGAGCAGTTCCGGAAGATTATCTCTTATATGTACGCAGAAAGTACTTCTGGATCATGGGGGGGCTCCTGCTCCTCTTCTTTATGCTTGTTTACTCAATCTCAGTAGGAGCGGTGGAAATCCCTCTTTATAAGGTAATTCAGACGCTATTGGGTCAAGAACCCATGACCAGATCCGATGAAAACATATGGAGGATTGTCTGGAACATCCGGCTCCCTCAGGCTCTGGCCGCAATAGTTGCAGGAGCCGGACTTTCAGTCGCAGGGGTTGTTATGCAGTCTATCCTGCGTAATCCGATCGCGTCTCCGTTTACGCTTGGAATTTCAAATGCCGGCGCTTTCGGAGCCGCAGTGTCTGTGGTAGTTCTGGGTACCGGGAAGGTACAGTCCACAGTTGCAGACGCCGTCATAATAAACAATCCCTACCTGACAACGATGGCATCCTTCCTCTTCTGCCTCCTTGCAACCGGCGTGATCCTGCTAATCTCGAAAATTCGGGGAGCTTCGCCCGAGGTAATGGTGCTTGCAGGAGTTGCGCTTTCGTCCCTCTTTACCGCAGGCACGATGTTTCTCCAGTATTTTGCTGACGATACCCAGCTTGCAGCAGTCGTATTCTGGACTTTTGGAGACGTGGGCAGGATTAACTGGCTGGAACTTGAAATAATGACAGGCGTTGTGCTGCTAGCAATCCTATTCTTCATTGCCAACTGCTGGAACTACAATGCAATAGATGCAGGTGATGAGACCGCAAAAGGTCTCGGTGTCGATGTGGAAAAGATAAGGTTAATAGGCATGGTAGTTGCAGCCCTGGTCTCGGCAGTGATTGTTGCTTTTCTTGGGGTTATCGGGTTTGTAGGGTTGATCTGTCCTCATATGGTTCGAAGGGTCATAGGCGATGATCAGAAATACCTGATCCCCGGCTCTACCCTGCTTGGAGGAATCCTGCTTCTGGTATCGGATACCGCAGCCAGGCTAATAATATCACCATACGTGCTTCCCGTTTCCATACTTACTGCCTTCATGGGTGCACCTGCTTTCATTTACTTACTTCTCAGGGGGTACAAACGATGATTCTTGCTGTTGAAGAACTCGAATTCCTGTATCGAAACCGTAAAATTCTTCACGAGATTGCCTTTTCTATCGAGGAAGGGGAAGTTGTAGCAATCCTTGGTCCCAACGGGGTTGGAAAGACCACGCTGTTAAAATGCCTTAACAGGATTCTCCACCCAAAGGGAGGAGCGGTTCATCTTGACGGAAATAACCTTTTCGACCTTGGAACAATGGAAATCGCACGCCTTATCGGGTATGTTCCCCAGCGTGTGGAAACCGGAAGGCTTACCGCTTTTGATGCAGTCCTGCTCGGAAGACGCCCACATATCAAATGGGATATTACTGAGAAAGACCTTCGAATAGTAGATTCGGTCTTCAGGCTGCTTTCCATGGAAAAACTGCGCCTGTCTTATATCGATGAGATGAGCGGGGGCGAACTCCAGAAAGTCGCAATCGCGCGTTCACTCGTACAGGAACCAAAAGTCCTCCTTCTTGACGAACCAACAAGCAGCCTTGACCTGAGAAATCAGGTTGAGATTCTTGCCATTATCAGGCAGATTGTCCTTGAGCACGGGATTGCAGCTGTAATGACCATGCACGATCTTAACCAGGCTCTGAGATATGCGGACCGGTTTATTCTCCTGAAGGGAGGAAAGGTTCACGCACACGGAGGAGCCGAAGTTATTACGCCTCAGGTAATCGAGGAGGTATACGGTCTGCCTGTAGTTATCGGAGAGATTGCAGGTATGCGGTGCGTGGTTCCCGAAAGCCCTGAAGTGGCACTCGTAAATAACCTTTAAAATCGGGCAGAACTGGAATTCCTTCAAGAAAAAGTCAGCAATCGTTTCAAAAGCAATCGGGAAAGGAAGAAAATAAACCAGCAGTCTTAAAATTTCGGTGCGACTTTCCAGCGAAGTAACGCCTGTCGGAAAAGACAGAAAAGAAAAACAGAAAAACAAAACAGAAAAACAGAAAAGAGAAAAAAAGATTTCCAGGTTTTACCTGGTAATCATCATTTCTGCAGTCTCGGGCTTGTAGAACCAGTCTCTCGGAAGTACCTTTTCCTGCTTGTAGTACTTAACGAGCCTTCTGATCTTGGATTCAGTAAGGTTAAGGGAACGCTTGTTGTGGACATCTTTCTTGTTAATGGAAAGGTGCTTCCTGAGTCTCAGAGCCTTTACAATAAGATTGGTAAGGTCTTCAGGAACGTTCGGAGCGACATCGTTCTCCTTAAGAATGGCTGTGACTTTCTTGCCTGTGATAAGCTTGGCATCAGGAACTCCGTAGCGGTCCCTTAAAGTCATTCCGATTTCGGCGGTGGAGACACCCTGTTTCCAGAGATCGAGGGTGATTGTAGTAACTTCGTCTGCACTTATCTTGCACCACTCAGGCGGCTCGGTTCTGTTTGGCCTGGTGGATGCGGACTTACCTTTTCTTTTGGTATGCATTTTTGCCATAATTATTTCTCCTGATATCAATTGATCGATGCCTGAAGAGAAGTCTTCGGGCTGAAGTTATATCTTTACCGACTATAACGGACCAATACATCGATCGGGAGATTTTAATCCGCCACAGCAAACTGCTGCGTGGCTTTTCAGGAACTCCTGCAAAAGCGTAAATTTCTCGGTAAAAACATCACTAGAGAACGCACCATGACATATATACTTTGTGTTGAGAAGAGGAGGTATTGGGCTTTCTTTGGCGCTGGAAAAACTCTGGGAAAAGATGCCTTTGATCTTTATGAATCAGAATCCCAGAAGCTCAAAACTATTCTTGCCCCGTCAGGACTTATCTGCCCATGAAGGGATTCAACTTGCTCGTCCCTATATTTCCGGGCTTCCTGAATATTTTCAGCTTCAAGGATGGAAGAAACTGTTTCGTTGATCTCACCTGAAAATTCCTGTTCAAGTCCGGTTCTGATTTGATCTCTTATGTGCCCGGTTATCAGGTCTTGAAGTAAAGGAAGATCAGCCGTTGCTGCGTTTTCGGGGAAAGCTGTGGGTTCAACCGGAAATCCGGCTTTGAGGATATCTGAAAAATAAGCTGCAAAAGCCTCTTCTCCGGATTTTCCTTGTACAGGCTCTTCCGATACTCCATAAAGCATGGTCTGGAAAGATTCCTCGGTTTCCTCCCCGAAAACCGACCCGAAATAATCCGAGGGGAAAAGCAATCCAGTGACCGCCTCTGCTCCTTCAAGGGCTGCCACGTCAAGAGAGGCATTGAAAGCCTCAAAGAGCATCTTACCGGCGTTTTCATCTGAGGAGTTAAAAGAAGCTTCAAGCACGGAGTCGTTGATACAGGCAAGCAGGACAGTTTTTGAAGGAGCGCTGGCGTAAAGGGGCATGGAAAGTTCTGTACTTTGTCGGATTGCATTTGCGGGAGGTTCTTCTCCTATGATAAGTTCACTTTGCAGAGGAAAAGCTTCTAAGGGGCGCCAGTAAGCTTCAAATCGATAAGAAAATCTTCCTGCAGCCTTCTGGTCAAGATATGCCGAGATGGCTTCCATATCCTGCGAGGAGTAGTCAGAAGCAAAAGGATTTAGAAAAACTGAGGAATCATTATTTCGGACCGTCAGGGAGAGGGAAAGATATTCAGAGACCAGGTCGGCAAAAGTCCTGTGTTTCTGCTCTTTCCCGAAGAGGGCGTGAGAAGAATTTTCCACAACCGAATTTTGCGGTATAGAGATATTAAGAGCTTCAAGAGGAGAGATTCCGTATTCGAAATCTTCAAGTTTACAGGAGAGAAACGACTCAAGCAGATAAACATCAAGTTCCGAAGAAGTGGTATACCCGGCTGCATAATACTGTTTTTCGGCTTGCATGGAAGGCATCAGCACAATGCTGGCAAGCGAAATCAGAACAAGCAAAAAGAGGGCGTCAAAAACCGTGGAATAAGCTGAGCACTCCGCAGCCAAATTTCCTTTTTTCCTTCGGGGTTCTTCCGGGCTTTCAGCGATCCTTAAATCTCTCACCTCATTCTGTTCTCGGATTCCCGATTTCCGATTCCCGTTTACTGACTTTCCGGCTTTTCTCTCCTTCATGCGATCCCTTCTACTTTCTCCTACTTTCTCTTACTTTCTCTTACTTTCTCTTACTTTCATGCCACAGCCTGACCTCTAAGAAATTATGTCTTTTACTTACTTTTCGTCATGTCCATGCAGCCTTGTAGATCACCACCGTGAGGATTCCAGGCACGGATTGTGCTGGATTCAGCTTGATAACAATGGGCACAGAGGCTGCGACTTTTTCCTTGCCGCCGGCATAGGCTTCAGGTTCGATGTTGTCAGGTACGATCTGCCAGCTCCACTGACCATCCCCTGTTTTGATTTCAACCAGAAACCGATAATTTCCGGAAAAAGCTGCAAAAAGCCTTGCTCTTTCACTTGCTCCGGCGGGGCCAGAAAGGGTATCAATAGCTGCTGCCGAAAGCAAGCCTGAGCCTCCCGCTCTCAACATAGGGTCGTCTGCCAGGCTTTGGGCAAGAAGGGAAGCGCTCTCGTAATTTTCCAGGGCAAACGAACGGTCTTCATATCCGAAATAGGTCTGCGACATCAGGGTTGCAAAAACCATAAAACCTATTACTGCAAGGGCTACGGAGAGCAGATCGGCATGCGGTTCAAGCATTCCTCGCTCATCCCTGAACAGTAACGTGCACGTTTTCTTTGCAGGCTTTGTGATATTTTTGAATCGGTTTACAGCCAGCAGTGGACTTTGGGACAGCTCGTTAAGCAAATTTTCAAACCGGTCACTGATACACAAGAACGCAACCAAAAGCAGCGACCTCCTCTCCATCCTTTATATAAATAAGTTTTTTCTTTAACGAGATGTTCTCATTCGGGTTAAGGACGGCTCCTTCTGTTCCCAGCGTCTGAAGAAAAAATTCAATTTCTGAATAATCGGCTGTAAGAGGAGTATCTTCATCACCCATGGCTCCAAACTTCGTGTTGAGTTTCTCATGGAGCACGGATTCGTTAAAAGGCAAGACCCTGAAAGCAAAGGGCCTTACAGCCCTGAAGCTCCGTTCCCCGGATACAGCTTCAACACAGACATATTCTCCCGAGACTCTTACCAATATATCGTCCGAAAAAGGCAGGTTCCTGAAAATTTCCGTATTCTCAAAACAATAGGAAGACTCTTGAGACTTATCCTGAAATTCATCCAGGGATAAGCCGCGAAACTCATCCTGAAAATCCTGCTGAGCGCCCACTTTGAGATAATCCGACCCTGAATAATCCGATTCCGAATTCCCTGATCCGACTTTGTCTACTGCGGCTTTAAAGTCCCGGGCCAGAAAATCGAGCTGTTCCTGCGTTTCAAGTTCCTTAAAGCCAGCTACCAGATGAAAAAGTGCCATAAAAAGTACAGCACTTGCGAGAATGAGGGCTGCCTTTGAAATTAGAAAATCAGCCCATGCCGAGTTGTCACGAGTAAAATCCCTCACAGTAGACCTCCTTCAGATTTCAGAGTTTCTTAAGAGCCTCTTTTTCAGAGATAAGCACGAATAACCTTCCTGAACCTGGTTCGAGTTCCGTTGAGAGAAGAAGCCTGTGCTTGCCTGAACTGAGGGATACAGGCCCGTTGAGCCCAGAGTTTGAGAAAGAGGCGTCCGAACAATAGAAAGTGGCCTTTTCTCCCATACGGACACAGTAATCATTAGCATCCTCAGGCCATTTGTCCTGCCGGCCGGGCAGAATTCCGAAATCCACGCTCACACCTTCAGGCAGTCTGAGATCCAGGGAAACTTCGCTTCCTTCCCCATGCAGCGAGAGCTGTTCGGCAGCAGCCGTGAGCCTCGAAATCTCATCCAGAGCTGCATTTTCCTTTGCCTCTTCCAGAAAATCAAAAAGGTAAACGGAGGAGAGAAGTAAAATTACAGCAAAAAGGATGCCTGAAACTGTAAGCCTGAAAGGAAGCGAAGTAACAGCGGATTCGTCAGTTCCAATCCGACGAGGCAAAACAGGATTTTCATTGACCGTAAATTAGCCTCCCAACCTTTCTTGAAAAGAAAGCTTGACCAAAGAAGTCCAGTAGACTGTTATTAGCCGTAAATTAGCCTCCCAACCTTTCTTGAAAAGAAAGCTTGACCAAAGAAGTCCAGTAGACTGTGATTAGCCGTAAATTTGCCTCCCAACCTTTCTTGAAAAAAAAGCTTGACCAAAGAAGCCTAGTAGACTGTTATTAGCCGTAAATTTGCCTCCCAACCTTTCTTGAAAAGAAAGCTTGACCAAAGAAGCCTAGTAGACTGTGATTAGCCGTTTATTAGCCTCCTATCACGAACATCGGAAAAATTCCAAGTTCGGAGATAATGAATTTAGTCTGCCTTAGTATAAAAAAATTTTTACTGTTCAGGTTAACAATTAAAAAATACAAGAATCATGTACTGTGTCTCCAAAAGTATTTAGAAAATCACTTAATTTCGGGCAGAATATTAGAAAAGTAAATAAAGTAATGTCTGGAAGAGAATCCTCCAGTTTTTATCCTGTAACATTTTATACATTTGAAAACAATAGCTTTTTGCGTTAAAGTGCAGTCCAGCCGCCGTCAACTGTAATTATTTGACCTGTAGTAAATGTCGACGCATCGGATGCCAGGTAAAGAACTGTCGTATCAAGCTCCCCTGATTTTCCTGCACGACCCATCGGAGACATATATTCAATGACTTTCGAAATTTCCGGATCAGCGACAATTCCTTCGGCCATTCCAAGCGCAAAGTATCCGGGACCGATTGCATTAACCGTAATGCCTTCTTTTGCCCATTCAGTTGCCAGGGCCTTAGTAAGCATTAATACTCCGCCCTTTGTAGCGCAATAAGCTGTAACCGGTAACCCTTTCATTGACACGGTTGAGTGGATCGATCCGATATTAATTATTCTTCCGTATTTTTGCTTCAACATTACCTTCCCGGCCTCGCGGGCAAAGAAATAAACCCCGTTCAGGTTGGTATCAACCATCTGGCGCCACATTTCATCTGTTGTTTTTTCGGCACTATCAACAAGCCCGAGCCCGGCATTATTTACAAGGATATCGATTCTACCGAAGTCTTTTTCCACCTGCTCAACAGCATTCTTAATTTGATCGGTCTGCGTTACATCACATACGTAATAGCGGCAGGTTACACCGAGTTTTTCTATTTCTTTCTGCACTTCCTTTAATTTTTCTTCCCGGCGTGCGACTAAAGCAAGATTTGTACCCTGATTTGCCAGGGCTTTTGCAAACTCCACTCCAAGCCCAGAAGAAGCCCCTGTTACAATTGCAACTTTTCCTGTTAAATCAAATAGATTTTTCATTACAACTCCCCTTATTTTTAGGTAAAATATAGACTCTGTATTAATCCCCAAAATTACATTTTATTCAGAGACTTTATAAAATCTGGTATCGGCTCTATATAAACTTTGAGAGTAAATTTTTATAAATTCTTTATAAATAACGCACGTTTAGCGGCCTTTAGAAATGGAATGAGTCTGTATATAGGTTAATGATAGGCTATTTTATCTATATTTGTGAAGTCATTTGTCAAGTCAGATATTACATAGACGACAGAAATAAAAGCTTTCTGGCCGACCATATGCAAAAACTGGAAAAAATACAGGTTTACATAGATCTTTTTTAAATATTAAAAGCCTTATAGATTGTTTGCATGCATTATAAGGTAATGGAGAGATGAACCTCAAAGGGAATTTACTCGAAGTAAAGATAAAAAAACTAGACATGTGGAGAATTTTGAAATCCAATACGCAGTATTATTTCTATTTTTCATATTCGTTAATAGATATTTAATCTTTTGGTTAAGGCCCATATATTAAGCTATTTATAATCAACCATTTCATAAAAAATTCCTAAATACTATTTGAATAATTAAGTAATCGTTTATATATTTATTCTTATCTTTTTAAGACCGAAGGATCTTTATAGTTATTTCACAGAAACATTTTTTGAGGTGATTTGAAAAAAAATCAAAAATGAGTAAAAGAGTTTAGCGGCATCAGGTTGCCGGACCCGATGCCTGCCTAAAGACTTCTGGACAAAGAATAGATCTTCGTCGTATAACGTAGTCAATATTCGTTATAATACCTAAAGTTTAAATCACTTTCCTTTAAAAAATTAATTTCTATTTAGAATTTTTAAAGGGAAAACAATATACGAATGTCTATTTTTTAAAAAGATCTTTGCGTATCGATTCTGACCTAGTGTTAACTATGGAAAATTATCAAAGTCTAGCTAAGTTTTGTTCCTGAAGAGTTGATCTTGACAACAGTGGTTGAGATTGGCTTTTGTGATTGCATCTGAACGAATAATGACTTTGTTAGTTACTCCATCGAATCTGTGATTAGCATTACAATTCTCTTACAAATATTGTGACTAGAGAAGAACCCATAGAGAAATGTTATGGATTCTATAAAGACAGTAAAAGGTGAATTAAGAAAATGGTTGACAAAAGAACCAAGAAAATAATGGCAGCTGGACTGTTAGTCCTTTTTGTATTATCATTAACAGTTTCGGCAGCAAGCGCAGCCGAAGTTGTTTCATTGTCAGCTCTTCAACAAGCTGCAAAACTTGATCCCGCCAGAGCTCAGGGTGGAACAACTCCAGGGGCAGCTGATGATGTGAAGATCGTTGAAGTCGCTTTGGCTGAAGAAGGATTGCTTAGCAGTAAATATGCATATGATGGAAGCTATGGTACCACTACTATCAAAGCATATAAGAAATGGCAGGAGTCCCTTGGTTCCGCGGCAAGATATTGTGACGGAATACCAGGACAGAAAGACTTGACCAAGCTTGGACAAAAGTATGGATTTACTGTAGATACTTCTACAACGGCAGAAAAAAAGCTTAATGTTCCCCTTTATCTACAAACGGACTCCAGATGGTCTGCCGAAAAGCTGGGATATTCGCAAAAAGGAAATACGATAGGAAGTGCAGGATGTGCAATTACATCTGTTTCAATGGTGTTCAAGTATTATGCAGTTCAGACGGATCCCAAGAATCTGAACACTTGGTTAAAACAAAATAATGGATACAGCGGAGGGGACGTTATTTGGGAGAATGCTCCAGGTATAAGTAAAGGAAAAGTTAAGTTTATAAGCCGAATTGATTACAAACGCATCCCCGCAGATTTAAATAAAATTAATACAGAGATTAATAATGGCCACCCTGTTATTGCACAAGTTAAGCCTGATAGTAATCCTCATTTCGTTGTGATCACAGGTTATTCAGGTTCGACTTATTATATCAATGATCCAATTTACGGAAAATCAAAATTGAGTGATCATTATAATAAGGACCCTGCAAAAGCAATCTACGGTATCAGGATATATCATTGAATTGTCAATAAAGATAAGTTACCCTAAAAGTAGTTTCTTGAGAATTTGGCTTTAAGACCAATCTCTAAAAGTCGGTTCCTTCAAGTTTAGCCATTTAAAAATTAGCCCTTCGAGGATTAACCTCTCAAAGGTTAGCTCCTTGAAGGTCAATATTTTTTAAAGTCAAGTATCTCAAGATTAACCCTTTGAAATTCTTGTTTTCTGAAGTATGCATTTACAATTAATAATCTTTAACGTTGCTGTTTCTTTGATTGTTTTTTTATAATATTTCGGACTTAGAAGATTCGTTTTAGCAATATTTTTGAGTCTTATTGCTATGTTTTAGGTTTCTCTAATTAGAAAATAAAGAATATAGGAAAGTGGCTGATGGAATGAGCAGTTCTTGAAAATGAGATTAGTAAGTACCAAAAAGGCACTACATATAGTGTAAAACCTAAATTTGATCCACAATTGGGGTATTAGAGAGTATTTGACTATGCGATAAATTCACACCTGAAGCTTGGAACATTTCTACGATTTTAAGTCAAATATCCAGTATCCAATTGTAGAAATTAATCGAGTTTTAAGACAATCTCAAAAGAATTGTCTTATCCCGACTCTTAAGCAACCTTCTCAATAATCTCTTCCAGCGTCAGAAGTTCCTGTTCTCCTGAGACCATATCCCTCAGCGTAAGTTTTCCGGCTTCGAGTTCTTTTTCCCCGACTATGACCGTATAGTCGGCGTTGATGGTGTTTGCATAGGAAAGCTGGGCTTTGAAATTGCGTTCCATGAGGTCTATGTGGACAGGGACGTGTTTTCTTAATTCGTTTGCAAAGCCTATGGCTTCGAGATGGACGTCAGGTTTCGAGATGAGGACAAGGGTTTTTGGGGAAGGCGGGGTAAGGGGGCAGATTTCCATAATCCGGTCGAAGCCGATTCCGAAGCCGGTTGAAGGGACGTCTCCGCCGCCGAAAAGCTGGATAAGCTGGTAGGAGCCGCCGCCGCAGACCTGTTTCTGGGCGCCGAGGCCCTCGGCATAGACTTCAAAAACCATGCCTGTATAGTAGTCGAGCCCGCGGGCGATCCCGAAGTCAAGGGAGTAATCTACCCCGTAGGCGTCGAGAAGCCGGAGGGTTTTCTCAAAGCTTACCAGTTCAGGGATATTTCCGACGATTTTTATTACTTCCGGGAGGATATATTTGCCTTCCAGCTTGATCAGGTGGAAGAGGTCAGATTTAAGCTGTTCTTCGGCTCCGATTTCCTCAAGCAGGGCTTCAAGGCCTGCATACTCTTTCTTGTCCACAAGGCGCATGACCTTGCTCACGATCTCGGATTCAAGCCCGTTCAGGAGCGTGCGTATGACTGCAAGGTTTCCGAGTTTCATGTCGCCTTTCACGCCTGCGGCTTTTAACAGGGCGTCGGCAAGGGCGATAACCTCGGCATCGGAATCAGGTTTTCCGCTGCCTATAAGTTCGATCCCGAACTGCCAGAATTCCCTGAAACGACCTTTCTGGGGGCGCTCATAACGGAAGCAGTTTTCGAAGTAGAATAACTTTAAGGGCTTCGGGAAGGACTGGAGTTCGTTCACGTACAGGCGCATGACAGGGGCGGTAAGCTCGGGTCTGAGGGTCATTTCCCTGCCGCCTTTATCCTTAAAGTTATAGAGTTCCCCTACGATTCCTTCCCCTGACTTCAGGGTGAAAAGGTCAAGATGCTCAAACGTGGGCGTAATGATCTCACTGTAGCCCCATTTGCGGGCAACATCTCGCATAACACTTTCCACGTACCTTCTCCGGGCAGTATCGGCAGGTAAAAAGTCCCGGGTCCCTCTTGGTCTGTTGACTGTCATTTTTAAATGCACCTGATGGTCTCAAATATATTCCTGATTTGCTGAATTTCAAATCAGGGTTTATAAATTTTTAATTTATGGCATGCTGCTAATGAAAGATATGCTCTTTGCTAATGAAAGATAAACTCTTTTTTCAACGATTTTGAATGATTTTGAACGATTTTGAACGATTTTAATGGTTTTGAATGGTCTTGAATGATTTTGAATGGTTTTGAATGGTCTTGAATGATTCTGGATGATTCTGGATGATTCTGGATGATTCTGGATGATTCTGGATGATTCTGGATTGTACTAGTTAAAAGCAAGCTATTTTACTTTTTCGATACTATATGAAATCAGCAAGAAAAAGAATATTGAGAAAAGCACTGAGTAATAAAGAAACAAGGCTAGGTTAATATATTTATTCTGTAAAATAAAGTAGAATGGATTCCAGAAGCAGAAGTTTTCGCAATCAAATAATCGTAAAGCAAATAAAGGCATGTTTAGTTTGAATAATATAATAAGCAGCTTAATATACATGATTCACACTAAATATTTGCGATCAACGTGTCAGAGCAAAGAAGTGTACCTTTAAGGAAGCATCTGCTGGACCTGAAGCCCTGCAGGCATGGAGGGTTAATTCAGGAAACATCTGAAACTTACGGGATTCCTGAAAGCGAAATTCTTGACTTCAGTGCCAACTTTAATCCCCTGGGAAACCCTTTTGAACATCCGGAAAGCGGATTGAACTTTGATGAAATTCTTAAAAACGGCTTTAAGAAACTTGCCGAATACCCTGACAACAGGTACCCTGAGTTTAAGGAAGCTGCTGCAAAGTTCGTAGGGCTCGGAATAACCCCGGAAAACATAATTCCGGGCAACGGTTCAACGGAAATTGTCAGACTTGTAGCGGAATGTGTGCTTGAGAAAGGAGATATAGCCCTTCTCCCCTGGCCCACTTTCGGAGAATATGAGATGCAGTGCCGGATTGTGGGAGCAGAACTGCAATACCCGAGCCAGGATGAGGTTGAAATCCTTCCTGACGAGCTTCTGGAAAAAGCAAAAATTCTGTATATCTGCAACCCCAATAACCCCACAGGAAAAATCCGTACCCGGGAAGAAATCAAAGCCCTTGCCGAACGCTGCATGCGGCATAAAACCCTTCTTTTCGTGGATGAGGCTTTTATCGAACTTTCCGACCCTGCACAGAGCGTTGCCGACCTGGCAGCAAGCAATAATTACGTTTTTGTCATGCGTTCCCTTACAAAGGACTTTGCAATCCCCGGAATCAGAATGGGCTTCGGGATAGCTTCCCCTGAAGTGGCTGAAATCCTGGATACTGCAAGGCTTTCCTGGAACCTGGGAACCGTGGCAAATGCTATGGGAACTGCGCTTCTTAATATTGAAGGCGGAATCGAAAACCCGTACCTGAAAAAAGCGAGGTTGATGATCAGGGAAGAAGGAGAGGAACTTAAAGCGAAACTCGACAGGATAAGGGGTTTTAAAGCCGGAGAAGTAAATGTAAACTTTATCTTTGTCAATATCAGTAAGTTCATGCTTGACTCGACTGAGTTAAGTGCACGCCTGGCAGCTCGCGGAGTTCTTGTAAGGGACTGTTCGTCCTTCCACGGCCTTGGAAAGGACTATATAAGAGTCGCGGTCCGGACCGCAGAAGAAAATGACAGGCTGATTGCCGCAATCGGGGATGTGATTACCCAGTGGGGCAAAGAACAGGCGAAAAGCGAACTGAAGAATGTGATAGAAAAGGCTTCTGAAGAAGGCATAGGAGGCAGGAAAACCTGCGAATACTATCCCTGCCATTTCGAAGGCCAGAACTGTACCTTCTGCTTCTGTCCGTTCTATCCCTGTGAAAACGAACGCACAGGAGGAAAATGGATCCAGAGCTCAAGAGGCGGCAGGGTGTGGAGCTGCGTTGACTGCCATCTGGTTCACAATACGGAAATAGCCCAGAAAATTCTTGACTGCCTTATGCAGGAAGGAGACACGGACGAACTTGTAAAAGTTGCCTGGAAGAAAGTTATGGAGCCCATTCTATGATTGTGCCGGACAGCGGGCACCTTGCTCTCGTACTTCTGCTTGCAGCAGCCATAGACGTAGTTTTCGGGGAACCGCCTGCTGCCGTACATCCGGTCGTATGGATAGGAAAATTAATCAATGTTTTGAAAAACGCAGCTCCTCAGACCCACAGGAAAATCTATGGAGTTGCAATGGCTCTATGCTGCATTTTTTTTGCAGCTTTGCTGGGTTACTCCGTGCTTTACATTGCAGCCCTTCCGGGGATTCCAGGGGTGCTTGCACTCCTTCTCGAAGCTTATTTTCTGAAAGCCACTTTTGCCATTAACTGCCTGCTCAGCCCTGCAAGGGAGATTTATGGGCACCTTGAAGCAAACAGGCTTGATAAAGTCCGGGAACTGCTGCCGATATATGTAAGCCGGAACACTTCTAAACTGAGCAGAACCCAGATGTCTTCCGCAGTTATTGAGTCCGTATCCGAGAACTATGTTGACGGCATCCTGAGTCCACTCTTCTATTATGCCCTGTTCGGAGAATTCGGGCTTGTGGCTGCATATGCATTTAAAGCTATAAGTACTCTGGATTCCATGGTAGGATACAAAACCGAACCTTACAGGGAACTCGGATACTTCTCGGCAAAATCCGATGATGTACTGAACTGGATTCCTGCCCGGATCTCCGTTATATTCATTTTTGCGGCAGCCTTTATAGTGGCTCTGCTCCCGAAAAAGCTGGGAAGAATTTCCCCCCTGAATAGCATAAAGAGCGCCCTTGAAGACGGAATGAAGACGCCGTCCCCCAATTCCGGCTATCCCATGGCAGCTACTGCTGGAGCGCTCGGAGTAAAACTTGAAAAACCTGAGAATTACATACTTGGGGCCTTATATCCCCCTACCGAAGTAAAAGATATAAAAAGGGTATCCCAACTAATAGCAGTTGCATCAGGCTTCTCGCTTGCTGCCTTTGCGGCAGTAATCCAGATAGCAGGGATACACCTGTATCCGTGACTTTTCCTTTGCCGCCGGAGCCAGTTCCGTTAGATAACCAGAACTTCATGTGGAAGCAGGTCTCCTGGAAAAGCCATGTAATGTTGTTAAAGATTTTCGAAGTTTAATATAACCGTTTTAACAACCCCGAAGTGATCATATGAAGTTATCCGATATTGAGGAAAGGGACCTGAAAAAAGGGCAGCCTGAGAAAGTAGAAGGAAAAGCTACAGTCGATATCCTCGACATCCTGGCTGAAGAAGGCATCAGTATTCAGGATCTTACAGATACGGCTCTGGAAATGTACATCCCCCATCCTGGGCTTGAAACCAGGGAGAAAGCCGACGCTCTGTTCAAAAGGGAACTCAAGTACGCGCTCTCGGACCCGAACCTCTGCCTTCTGATCTATTCCGGGATCCTGCTGGAACGAGAAGGCAGGGCAGGAACCCTCCCGAATCTCAGCAAAAGTGCCTATGAAAAGGACCTTACTTTTATAATTGCAGATGAAGTGCTTGGCACCAGTATTGCAACTTATATCAGCGGCTCCAAAGGGGCGTTTGAGTTTGTAAGGTATGACAAACAGAAGCCCGGAATCCTTGCAAAGCTCGGGCCTTTTATGGATGATGTCATCGGGGGCCTTATAGGAGGCGTCTCCTCCAGCATGTATTCAAGAGGTATGGCAGAGTTTGAAAGAAAGGATTGAAAAACAGGCGATATTCAATGAATTCATATTTGCTGGCTTTTAAATCGGGCTTTGGCTTCCTGTCTACGATTCCTGTAGGAATCAGCATGGAAGGGATCGATGAGCTCATGAAGAAGATCTATTTCTATCCTGTAGTGGGAGCTGTCCTCGGGCTTCTCATAGGGTCGATTGCGTATATAGGGCAGGTGGTATTTCCCGGACCTGTGCTTGCAGCCCTTATTATGGGGTTCATATATTATATTACAGGCTTTAACCATCTCGATGGAGTTACTGATATCGGGGACGGTTTTATGGCTCATGGGTCCATTGAGAAAAAGCTCAAAGCCCTGAAGGATACAACCCTTGGGACAGGAGGAGCAGCCTTTTGTATGCTGCTGCTGCTTACCCTCTACGGCTCCATAAGGTCAGTCCAGGAAGGAGGTCTGGCTATTTTCGGGCCCGACCTTCCGGTTTTAATGTTTGCGTCAATGTTTATTGCAGAGGTCAGCGCAAAGCAATCCATGCTAACTATCGCTGCCTTCGGGAAGCCAATACCTCCACGGGAAAAACAGGCTTACCCTGGCCTTGGAGCCATGACTATAAACGGAGCAACAAGAAAAAATTTCCTGATAGGCTTCATATTCGGAGCCATTGTTTGTTTTCTGCCCTTCGGATGGATAGGACTTTTGCCTTATCTGGGTGCCTGTATCTCGGCTCTGGTAATCCTTAACCGGAGCTATGCCCATTTCGGCGGTTTGAATGGCGACGGAATCGGTACTGCAAACGAAATCGGCAGGGTGACTGCTCTCATTATTCTCGCAGTTATCCTCAAACTTTCATTTAACGGATATATGGGAGGTTTAGAATGGACGCTATTGTAATGGCAGGGGGATTCGGACAGAGGCTTGGAATGGGAGAAAAGCCGTGTGTTGAATTGCTTGGAAAACCACTCATAGCCTACGTAATAGATACCCTGAGAGCCGCAAAGGGCATAGACAGGGTTTTTGTAGCGGTCTCACCTGTTACCCCGAAGACCGAAATCATGCTTCAGGAGCGCTACAAAGGAGAAGTCCCCGTAATCAGGACTTTTGGCGGAAACTACGTAGGGGATATGATCTATGCGGTAGAAACCGCAGGAACAACTGGCCCTGTAATGATTATTATGTCAGACCTTTCCCTGATAAATCCCGAACTCATCGATTCGGTAATTGAGAAATATAGAGAGGAAGGAAAGCCGGCACTGTCGGTATATGTTCCGATCAACACCTGCAAGGGAGCCGGAATCAGGCCGGATACGGTTTTCAATAAGGATGGGAAGCTGATAGTACCTGCCGGAATTAATATTCTGGACAGTTCTCAAATCCGAAACGAACAGGAAGACTTTAATCTGATACTTGATAATCCCAGACTAGCAATAAATGTAAATACCGTCAAAGATCTGCAGCGCTGCAGGGATTTGCTGCAGGAATAAAACTAAAAACTTACTAGAGGTGTTGTAGATTCTATCTTTAAAAAACCTGGTGCTGAGCCGTGATGGGAAGAAAATCTTGCGTGGGGTCAATCTTGAGGTAGGCGACCGGGAAATTCACAGCATTATCGGTGCAAACGGTGCCGGAAAAAGTACACTTGCCTACACCCTGATGGGACTCCAGGGTTATGAACACGAGGAAGGAAGCCTCATTTTTAATGGGGAAGATGTTACGAAGCTTTCAATAACCGAACGTGCAAGAAAAGGCATTACCCTTGCCTGGCAGGAGCCTGCCCGTTTTGAAGGGCTCAGGGTCAGGGATTACCTGGCAATCGGTGCAAAAGCCAATGGAGGCATAACTGAAGAGGGACTGAAAGAAGCCCTGAGGAAAGTTGACCTTAAGCCCGAAAAATACCTGGATCGGGAAGTTGGTGAGGCGCTCAGCGGAGGCGAAAGGAAGCGTATAGAACTGGCGTCCATAATTACAATGAAACCGAAACTTGCTATTCTCGACGAACCTGACTCCGGGATCGATGTTGTCTCCTTAAAGGAGATCGTGGCTCTGATCCGGACCTTAAAGGAAAACGGTTCCTCGGTACTTGTGATTACACACAGGGAGGAAATCGCAGCCGCTTCCGATAAAGCATCCCTGATGTGTGAAGGGTCTATCCTGAGGAGCGGAGACCCCCTGGAAATCAGCGAATTTTTCAAAAACAGGTGCATACCCTGCGATAACAGGGTATCTCCACCAAAGGCGGCCTGAAAATGACCCAGATAACCGTTAATACGCTTTCCAGCGAAATCGAAAATATGGACGCAGCCTATTCGGCAGCCGGGGGAGATGCTGCAGTCCTGCATAAGCATGAACTTGCAAGCCTTGTGGTAAGCGGGAATAAGGTGCTCAATGCGAACGGGACAGAAGGAATCGTGCTCGAGAGACAGGAGACAGAACACGGAGTGGACATTAAAATGACCATTAAAAAAGGGTACAAGATTCCGCTTCCTGTCCACCTCTGCTTCGGGCTTATCCCTGAGGATGGGCTTCAGGAAATAAAGATGAACTTCGTAGCCGAAGAAGACTCGGCTGTTGAGCTTATCGCACACTGTACATTCCCTAATGCTGTAAAAGTTATTCATAGAATGGATGCTCAAATGCTTATAGGGAAAAATGCCTCATTGAAGTATACGGAAACCCACTTCCACGGCCCCCATGGAGGAATTCAGGTGATTCCGAAAGCTCATGTAAGGATAGAAGAAGGAGGCAGTTACTATACTAACTTCTCGCTGATCTCGGGCAGAGTAGGGTATCTGGAGTTCGACTACAGTGTGGATGCCGAAAAAGACGCTATCTGTGAGATGGTTACCAAGGTTTACGGGAAAAAGGATGACAAAATAAAAATCCTAGAAAAAATATCCCTTAATGGGGAAAATGCCAGAAGCGTAATTAAAAGCCGGCTGGCAATTACCGATAACGCAGAATCGGAGTTCAGGGGGATTACCGAAGGTCATGCCCCGAGAGCCAGAGGGCATGTGGACTGTATGGAGGTTATCCAGGGCAATGCTAGAGCCGAAGCTGTTCCCATTGTACGTGTTGATAACCCTCTGGCAAAGGTAACCCACGAGGCTGCAATCGGGTGTGTGGATAAAAAAGAAGTTGAAACCCTCATGGCTCGCGGTCTTGAAGAAGACGACGCGATTGATGTAATTGTGAAGGGAATGCTGGCGTGAAGCCTTTTTATTCCCTTCTCACGGAACCTTGCTTAAAAGTAATTCTTTGAGTATGAGAGTCCGGGACTATTGAGAGCTTATCCCGGAACCCGCTCCATGAACCTGAACTTAATTTTGGGAAGAGGTGGGAAATATAATTGGCGAAATTATTATCCTCGAGAAAAGCTATTCCGAAAAAAACCTGCAGCTTATTACAGGGAAAAAAGATATATCCTCACATCACCAGGATATTCCTGAAGAGATGTTGCTTTTAAGTGAAGCTATAGAAGATCCTCATAAACTCCCTTACCTGCTGGAAACCTTCTATACCGCGCAGATAAAGAACGAAAAAGCCTTTCATTTTGCTCTCCTGCGCGTCCAGGTAGATTCTGACCTCAGGATGCATGAAGATATCCAGAAATACCAGCAAAGGAAATACGTAGCCGAGACCCTTGAAAAACTGCTTTATGGAGAACTTATGCTTGCGGTAGGAGAAACCGTGGGTATGGATAACGACTGATTAGTCCAGCCCGCTGTAAACGATTTACCAGGCTGTGCCGCCTTCCCGAATGCTGCCTCCCTGGCCACCCTATTGCTTCAGCTATTACTGACACTTTATTTTCATTAATTATTTTCAAGGCAATTTTACAGGTGTTAACGAGTAATACTTATCCTGCTATTTTTCATACTCCTTAAATCGCCATATTATCCTTGATAGAACGTGCCCCTGATAGAGTACGTTATTTTTATCGCTATTTAATACCTTACTAATGGTCTTGTTTTTGGCAATTTTAACATTAAAGGTGCAGCCCAAATCATTCATCTGAGAGTCTTATATTTGATTTTATTGGATTAAAATATAAATGAAAAAATAGAATAATAAGAATACAGGTACAATGATAATTACCGGTAAGTAAATGGGGGAATTAACTATCAATGACGAAGAAAAAGCAGGGGAGACAGGCAAGGCTACCGGGGAAGGTATTGACCGGAGCCGCGCCGAACAATGTGCCAAAGTTGTCTGTGAGCCCGGTACGCTTGAAAGAACAATCGACTGGAAGCAGGGACTGGCTATTGCTATAGGCGTCCCGTTGCTGATACTGCCATCTATCGGATATTTTGCTAACTGGGTCTGGTCATTTGCAATTATAATCTGGGGATTATCGGTTTTTCAGGGTTTCATGCAGAATCTGGCTTACGGGGAACTCGCAACAGCATTTCCTGAGGCTTCGGGTCTCCCGGGCTTCGCACAGAATGTGTTTAAAAGCAGAGAGAAAAAAAAATATGACAAAGGGAAACTCATAGGAGGTTTTAGTGCCTGGAGCTACTGGTTTGCATGGAATCCCGTGCTTGCTATTTTTGCCATCCTTATAGGAACCTATCTCCACGGCCTGATCCCTTCACTTGCTGCAACATTCACTGAGTTTCATCTATCACTTATATCGGGTGCTGTGATCTTTTCTGCTCTTATCCTTGTTAGTTATCGTGGGCTTTCCACCGGAGCGTTTATTGGGTATATACTGGCAGCTGTTTCCCTAATTCCACTTGCTGCAATTACACTGGCTCCGTTCATTACTGGAGATTTTGAGCTTGCCAATATAACAGACACCTGGCTCCCGGCAGACTGGGCATGGGATCTGAATCATATTCTTATTCTGCTGGGACTTTTTGCAATGGCTCAATGGAGTGCATGTGCATGGGAAACGGCAGCTATCTATGGTCCCGAGTATAAAAAGCCGAATTCCGACGTGCCAAAAGCCCTGTTTTCTTGTGGCATTATATGTTTCTTCTCATACGTCCTGGTCCAGGCAGCAGTTACCGGAACACTGGGAGTTGAAGGGATCCTTGCAGAACCGATTTCTCCAATGCTTCCTGTGGCCCGGGCAGCCTTTGGCCCGATAGGCACGCTGGCAGCTATTATCATGCTGGTTGCGGCTATGATATTGATTATACAAACAGCATTTCTTGGGTCTGCCAGGGCAATGCACTCAATGGCAATAGAGGGCAACCTGCCGAAGATATTCGGGAAACTAAATTCCCATGGCACTCCCATTCTCGCAATGCTGGTCATAGCGATATTTAATATGGCACTTATATTCTTTAAGACTCCTACAGCAATTCTGGCTGCATCAGCCATAGGATATGTTTGTGCCAACGGTATCAGCCTGTTTGCGTACGTGAAAGCAAAATTGGATCCAGAACTTGTGGGATTCGAAAGGCCTTTCAAAGCTCCGGGAGGCTGGAAATTCATTGCGCTAGCTTTCGGATTTTTCAACCTTCCCCTTTGTTTTATAGGTATCGTATTTCTGAACAGCCTTGAAATAGGATGGACATCCACGTTTGTCGGTTTTATTGTGCTGGCACTATACATTCCACTCTGGTTTTATACACAGCAGGAATCCCACAGAGAGGAAGCCAGATCGGAACATTGACCTGATTAGTTGTATCCCTCGGAAAAAGCTTGATAATTCCTGTCTGAATAAAATTTTATTGTACCTGCTTAGGTTGGAAGCTTTAATTAATACATAAAAAAGGTTTCTAAGATAAGAATAAATATATAAATTTAAAATAATACGTGGGGAGTTTCAGAAGAATATTAATTTTTATCAAATCCGTCGTCCTGCCAGTTCAAATCGGATTAAAATAGAATGGCTTGCTTGAAGATTTTAAAAACTGAATTTTCCCGTAGAGAGAATCACTTGAGAACGTCATGATCTGGTTAGAAGGGGGTGAAAACCAGACGTAGAGTTTTGTACAGGCAGTAAGGGGCTATATAAGTTGTAGTTCGGGAATAACTCGATTGAAAATATTCGATCATTAAATCCAGTAATGCATGCTGAAGCTGAAAAGCTTAGATCCTGACAAGCATAAATCTTAGATCCTGACAAACATAGCTCTGCAGTGCATAATTTTCTAACTATAACTAGAATTGGAAAGACCACGCCCTCTATTTTATGAGGGCTATAAAGATTCATAAAGGCTTTTAAAAATAAAACAAAGATCTGGAAAATGGGGTTGAAATGGCAAGTAAAGAAGAGTTACTTCAGGAACTTTCAGAATCGATCGTTTCCTGTAAAAAGGATAGAGTGATTGATGCCGTAAATAAGGCAAAAGAAGTAATGGAGCCTTCGGAAATAATTGATAAGGGGCTTGCAGCAGGGATGAACCAGGTAGGAGCTCTTTTTGAGAGGGGGAAACTTTTCCTTCCGCATGTGATGATGGCAGCCGATGCGATGACGGCAGGGGTAAAACTGCTTGAAGCTGAAATGCCTGCAGGAACTCAGACAAAGAAACTGGGAGTTATCGTAAACGGTACGGTCGAAGGCGATGTCCATGATATAGGCAAATCAATCGTGTCCACAATGCTCCAGTCTGCCGGCTTTGAAGTATACGACATCGGGCGTGATGTTCCGGTCAGGAACTTTATCGAGAAGGCAAAGGAAGTCGATGCTGATATGATAGGGCTTTCAGCTCTTATGACCACCACTCTTCAGGGCCAGAGGGACGTTATCGAACTCCTCAAAGAAGAAGGCCTCAGGGACAGAATAAAGGTCATGGTAGGCGGAGCTCCTGCAACCCAGGCCTGGGCTGACAAGATCGGGGCAGACTGTTACGCTGAAAATGCCAGCGAAGCTGTAGCCAGGGCAAAGGAACTGCTGGTCAGGAAGTGAAAATCGATGGCAACTGAATATGCTTTGCGTATGGGAGACGGCAAACGCGTCTTCCTCACAAAAGAGAAAATCATGGAAGAGAT